>NZ_QGGM01000001.1:0-467916 GCF_003148585.1 Psychrobacter immobilis
TAAATAGTTCAATGAGTCTGGTTTGTTTGTACCAACTTAATCTGCTCTTTCTCATATGACTATCCTAGATTATTTTACTTATCTAGGACAGCCCCAAAATTAATTTTACCTAACAAGCATTGGTAATAACTCAAACTGTATATAAAAACGTAAGCGGCATATAAAATCATTTATTCATAACGCAACGTCTGTGCTGGCTGAATCTTAGCCGCTCGGCGTGCTGGATAAATGGTTGCCAAAAAGCTCAGTACGAAAGACGCACCTGTAATCAATACCACATCTAGTACACGCAACTCTGATGGCAAATAATTAACAAAATACGCATCAAACAAGTTCAAATTAAAGACTTGGTTAATAAAGCCTAAAATATCACTCACTGTAAGCGCAAATATCACGCCCAGTATCGTACCAGCAATCGTACCAATCACACCGATGACCACACCTTGCACCATAAACACTTGGGTAATCAAACGAGGAGATGCACCAAAAGTTTTTAGAATCGCAATATCCGCTTTTTTGTCGGTAACGAGCATCACTAGACTGGAGACAATATTAAAAGCAGCCACTAGGATAATCAAAAAGAGCAGTAAGCCGACCATGGCTTTTTCCATTTGAATCGCACCAAATAGGTTGCCATGCGTTTGTGTCCAATCATTAGGATACAACTGCTGAGGGGCAATAGCGGCGGCTTTTTCTGCTGCCATCGGAGCGGTAAAGATGTCATTGAGCTTCATACGCACACCCTGCGCGCCATCTGGCAGACGCAACAGTTTTGCCGCATCACCCATCGGGATAAATGCCATGAGGCTATCCACTTCTGGACTGATGGTAAAAATACCTGTCAAGGTAAAGCGCTTGAATCGTGGTATCACGCCAGCTGGTGAAGGCGATGCCTCTGGCAGCACTAGCGTCACTTTATCACCCAGTTGCAGCCCTAGAGACTGTACCATCTCTTCACCCAGCACAATATTGAACTCACCACTTTGTAAAGTATCAATACTGCCTTGAACCATATGTTCATTGATAATAGAGACATCTTTTTCGTATTCAGGATCGACACCAGTGACCATAATCCCTGCAACCTGACCGTTTGACGTCAACATCCCTTGCAGTTGAATAAAAGGCGCTACAGCTGCCACTTCAGGATCTTCTTTAATTTTATCAGCCAATTGCTTCCAATCACTAATAATCTCGGTGGAAACGACCGTTGCTTGCGGGACCATACCCAAAATACGGGTTTTTAACTCCCGATCAAAACCATTCATGACTGATAGCACCGTGATCAATACGGCAACCCCAAGAGTCAAACCAATCATCGAGATAAGCGAGATAAAGGAGATAAAACCATTACTACGCTCTGCTCGGGTGTATCGTAAGCCGATAAACAACGCTAAAGGACGAAACATATTCAAACTCTTTATCTTATCTACGTGCGACTTTATATATACTATAAAACGAGCAACAGCAAATGCATCTCACACCTGTACTTGCCATAGTCACATATAAATCGAACACAAAAACAGGGTTTCAGACGAGCCAAAGACAGCCGTCAAAAGGGAGCTAGTTTGACACAATTTGGCTGATATGTGCCAGTCATTAGCAAAAACTGGGCGTATTTTTTAATAAAAAACTGGCTTTTGTTACTATTTTTTATGAGGGGCTTGCTATTACTTGCGTCAATACCTATATATTGTATGCTAAGGACAATTGTCATTAACCATTCATTGTGGTTTGTTGACCCTTTACTGATGACAACGTTGCCAACTATCATAAATCTATCGTGTTAAATAGAGCCTTATGATAGCCAGCAATAGCCGTTTCAGGTCCAAACCTCACGCTGACTAATTTTGAGTATCTTCATGACCATTAATTATCAATATAAAAACGTCCAATCTCCCACCAAGATCACCATGACTGATGAACAATCTGCAGGTCACGCCGATCATTGGAGTATTCTGACCGATGACATGAGTCATGACGTGCCAGAATGGCTACAAAAAATGATCGAAAAGGCAGCCATGCCTAAAGGTCTTAATAGCAATGTCAGCGCTCAAGACAGCTGCCTATTGCTGTCTGAAAACCAGCCTTGTCATATCAATCAAGTATTGGCCATGAAAAATGGTAAGCCTGAATGCTTTATCAATGCTTATCCTTGTGTCGATAGCCCGTATGGACTCAATTGTAAGATTGAGCGCATCATTGCCAATGACAATTCACACGATGCTGTATTACGCTTGCGTACCGCTGATGGCAGTATTATTTACGCCTTTGACCAGCTCTACACCACCAATCGCCATTTATATCAGCGAGACACATCTTACTTTGTGAACTTTAGCGCTTGGGCACATGAGATTAAGCTAAGTGAGCAAAACGAAGTCATCATGGTTGAAGATCAAGAAGCGATCCGCTACCACCGTGCATTTAACGACATCGTTGCCGCTAATGATGGAAAAATACCCGATGATCTGCAAGAGCAAATCAAAGAATGGAAACCAGAGACCAAAGCGCAAATGGCGCCAGTTGAGATCAACTTAGGTCACATGTGTGCCTATCTATTCGGTGATACTTTGGGACAAGAAGATGAAGCATGGTGCCAAGGTCAGGTGCTCGGCAAGCAAGAAACAACATTTAATGATAAATCTATTATTCTGTTTGATGTCGTGATACTACGCGAACAAGATGCCGATCCTTTCGTGATTCGTATCGGCGCGCTCAACACGCCAGAGACGGCTTCTATTAAAGTGCATGACTACGTACAAGCGAACGTCTGGCTACAAGCTGCCATCTATAAAGAAAACCAGCAAAGTGCAGCGCAGCAATCAAAAGCCAGTTAACTACTTTACGAGTCATCCACTACTTTTAAGAATGACCATTAAATGTATCATCAAATAAAAAGCCCCTAATAAGCATTAGGGGCTTTTTGTCTTCTTACAATCGTCAGGATAAAACCCTGAAAATATAAAATTAAGCCATGGTCGTCATTGATTTAATACGAGTATATAGCTCTTTTTGTTCAGCACTTGGGCGTGCCGTTTGTACTGCCATCAGTTGTGACATATCGCCTTCAACGCGAATTTTACCACCCATAAAGGCACCCATAATTTCATTGGTATCGAAATCAGTGATGATTGATTGCAAGATACTGCGGTCAAGCAACAAGGTAGTTGTCGCGGCGTCGTTCAAGCCGCGATGCAATAAACCGTTTGCAAAGTTCGCTTCGATGTCTTGCTCAGTGTCAGATACTTTTAGATTGACGATCATATTCGCCAGTGCTGGCGGCAAATTTAGCTCGCCTGCCTCATTACCCATTTTCTCAACTTGCTCAAACCACTCATCTGTCAAAAAAACTGCCATATTATTGTCCTTAATTGGTGTTATTTCAGGCTACCGTTGTTTGGCTCACTCGCCTGACTGGATATCAAGTGATAAAATAGTTGCTCATAATAGCAGTACAAAAACTGCTATCATCACTTATATTTAGTCTCATTATAGAGGTCGACTTGATGATAAGTAAAACTTATTTAGAGTGCTCATGCGGCCATTGTTACAAAAATGCTGCTGGTCATGATATCTAAGCGTAGTAATTACTGTCCCTCTATCACCAAAATGTATTTCTAGAATCGTGATAAAATTGGGTATAAAATAGACAAATTGCACAGCTATAATAAGTTGCTTGCTAAGATTTTTACCAAAGAGTTTGTATTTTGCCGCATAGTTCTGATGATATTTGATTAGGATTGCGTTACAATACCCTTAAACAGAGTCGGGAGTTTTAACTAAACATTACGCAAACATGTTTTTTTGTCAGCCGCCGCTAGCATACGTCTATGGTCAGTACATTTTTATGGCCCTATGGATATTGGTATCTATCTTCATTAGTACAGAATTTTTGGTAATAATTAAGATAAATACTTCACCTCTTTAGATGTTTGATGCTCAAAAACGGCGCATCTTCTTATTCACCTTAATGATTTATTAACAATCCTACTATCGACCAGCTGTGAGTGTCGTGCGTTTAAAACGCTTTTATGCCTCAATACCAGCTGATATAAAGCGAAAGCTTAGATTGATAGTTAATAATATTATGGTGATAAGCGAGAAAAAAAACAGCATGTGCCGCGATTCTATTTTTATCTGACTATTACTTTTATGATGCAGATAGCGCGGAGAGTTAGTTAATTCTGTTGATAATTCGGGCTGTAAAGGAATCATCCAATGAGTTTACAAAACACAGCAGTCGCCCCAGTTGACCGTGAGTACGAAATTACTATCGTAAGATTCTTTACGATAATGGCCGTGGTATGGGGCATCGTCGGCATGAGTATTGGTGTGTTCATTGCTTCACAGTTAGCATGGCCATCACTTAACTTTGACATTCCATGGCTGACATTTAGTCGTTTAAGACCGCTACATACCAATGCGGTCATTTTTGCGTTCGGTGGCTCTGCCCTGTTCGCAACGTCTTACTATATTGTTCAGCGTACCTGTAAAACAAGGTTATTTGCTCCTTATTTAGCTTGGTTTACCTTTTGGGGTTGGCAAGCCGTTATCGTATCAGCGGTTATTACCCTACCTTTAGGTTTAACATCGACCAAGGAATACGCTGAGCTTGAGTGGCCAATCGATATTTTGATTGCCTTGGTATGGATCTCTTATGCCATTGTTTTCTTCGGTACGCTCATCAAACGTAAAACCTCACATATTTATGTGGCTAACTGGTTCTTTGCAGCCTTTATTATTACGATTGCATTACTGCATATCGTAAACAGCATGGCGATTCCTGTTAGCGCATTTAAGTCTTACTCGTTATTTGGTGGTGCGACTGATGCGATGGTGCAGTGGTGGTACGGACATAACGCGGTAGGTTTTTATCTAACGGCAGCTTTCTTAGGAATGATGTATTACTTCGTTCCAGTACAGATTGGTCGTCCTATTTATTCTTACCGTTTGTCTATCGTTCACTTTTGGGCACTTATTGCGTCATATATGTGGGCTGGTGGTCACCATTTGCATTATTCAGCGCTTCCAGATTGGACGCAGTCTCTAGCAATGGTATTCTCAATCATCCTATTTGCGCCATCTTGGGGTGGTATGATTAACGGCGTGCTAACACTATCGGGCAGCTGGGATAAATTACGTACCGATCCGATCATTCGCTTTATGATTGTGGCATTGTCGTTCTATGCGATGTCGACCTTTGAAGGCCCAATGATGTCGATTAAGACAGTGAATGCGTTATCGCATAACACGGATTGGACAGTCGGTCACGTACACTCAGGTGCACTTGGTTGGGTAGGTATGATAACCATTGGTTCGCTATATGTACTGTTACCACGTATCTATAACAAACCAAAAATGTATTCTATCAGCTTAATCACCACGCATTTTTGGTTGGCGACAGCGGGTACTATTTTCTATATCGTATCTATGTGGATTTCAGGTATTGGCCAAGGCATGATGTGGCTGGCTACTAATCCAGACGGTACATTGGTATATAGCTTCGTTGATACAGTTGAGTTCTCACATTTCCCATATATTGGTCGTGCTTTTGGTGGCCTATTGTATGTATCGGGTATGTTTGTGATGGCATATAACGTTTATAAAACACTTAAAATGCCAGAAGGTAAGCCTGTCGATATCGCAGATCCTACTGATCATGAACCTAGTGTTGATAAACCTTCAGCAGCTAACGTATAAGGAGCGATCATGTCTGGTACACCGCATGAAATTATTGAAAAAAATACAGGCTTGTTGGTTATCGGTATCGTTATTGCTATTAGCTTTGCAACGCTAGTTGAAATCGTACCATTGATATATGACAACAAGGGTCCTGAAGAAGGTGGGGTGAATGCTCCCCTGCCCTCTATGGAGCCATGGACTGCACTAGAATTTGAGGGTCGTGACATCTATATTCGTGAAGGTTGTCACGTTTGTCATACTCAGATGATTCGTCCACTACGTGCTGAAGTTGAACGTTATGGACCTTACTCACGTGCTGCTGAATCTACGTGGGATCACCCATTCTTATGGGGTTCAAAACGTACTGGACCTGATCTGGCACGTGTTGGCGGTCGTTATTCTGAAGACTGGCAAAAGCAGCATTTAATTGCGCCACGTTCACTAGTACCTGAATCAGTAATGCCTGGTTTCCCGTGGCTTGCTACCAACGAAGTGAATGGTGAAAACGTTCAAACTAAAATGCGTCTATTCCGTGATCGCTTTGGTGTACCTTACACTGAAGAGGATATCGAAGGAGCACCAGATGCTGTACTTGGTGCCACTGAACTTGATGCTTTGGTTGCTTATCTACAGCAACTGGGCACCGCGATGGAAGGACAGCGCTAATGGGTATTGGTGAATTACAAACAATTGCGACCGTTTCTGCCTTTGTTGCCTTCGTAGGTGTTGCATGGTGGGCGTATTCGCCAAAAAACAAAAAACGCTTCGAAGAAGATGCACAACTTGCGCTTGATGACGAGGATATAAAATCTCTGTCTGAAGAGCAGCGCAATAAGGATAAACGATGACATTTTTTTGGAGTTCTTGGATTACCATACTAAGTATCATGTGTTGGGCTGCTATCCTCGGTGTCTTACTAATGGTATTGAAGTACAAGCCAGAACTAGAAGATGACGGTACAACAGGCCACGCTTATGATGGTATCAAAGAGTACGACAAGCCATTACCTAAATGGTGGCTCGTAATATTTTTTGGCTCTATCGCTTGGGGTGTTGCCTATTGGGTATTTTTCCCAGGTATTTTCCCATCAAAATGGGAAGGTATTGCCACTGTAGAAGTCGATGGCGAAACGGTACCGTGGACCTCTAAGAACGAGCTATATAGCGAGCTTGAGAGTAATAACAAAGTATTTACGGATAACTTTGAGAAAAATATTTTAGCAAAAGCGGATGCTAGTGGTGCGACAGAGACCTTAGCGGCACTTGCTGAGTTACAAGCAACGATGCGCCGCAGTGAAACACCACCATCAGATCTGCAAGCTCAAATTGATGAGAAAACTGCAGAACTATCACCTTATGTAGAAAAGCTTTCAGAAAACCCGAATGCTTTAAAAGTTGGTAGTCGTTTGTTCTTACAGAACTGTGCGGTCTGTCATGGCTCTAACGCCAAAGGTGCGGTAGGCTATCCAAATCTAACTGACAATGACTGGTTATATGGCGGAGAAGCGTCAAACATTTTGACCACGCTACATAAAGGTCGAGTTGGTGGTATGGCTGCATGGCGTGATCAAATCGGTGAAGATGGGGTACGTGCGGTATCTGAATACGTGCTATCAATATCTGGCAACCAACCTGGTTACGAGCTTGATAAAGCTCAAGTCGCTCAAGGTGAGGCAATCTTCAATGAGCCGACTAACTGTGTACTTTGTCATGGTGCAGATGCCAAAGGTATGACTTCTACTGGCGCGCCAAACTTGACAGATAACATTTGGTTATATGGTGGTGATCGTGAGACCATCCGCGAAACCTTACGTTATGGTCGTGCTGGTGTGATGCCTGAGTGGGAAACCAAACTGGGTAATGAGCGTATTATGCTGCTTGCAGCTTATGTTTACTCATTATCAGACAAAACCCCTCAATCTGCTGCTAAAGCACCAACCGCTACTCAAGTAGAAACGACGGCTAACTAATATTTAAAGATGGTTGTTATAGCATCAGTGGATAAGATTTGATAAAGGGAGAACTGTTATTGCAGTTCTCCTTTTTTTATAAATTCTTTGATGAGAGTTTATTGGTTGCTACCGCATTGTCAAAATTTGAGTGGTAAATGAAATGCAGTTTAATACTGCATAGAGCACGACCAATATATCGATCATTATGCTGATATATTGATTGGTTTTTAAGATTATTACCCCATTTATAATAGGGAGAATGCTAAAATGATAATACCTAAAAACCACTTATTAGTGGCGAATTTAGAAGATAGTCACCCATTCTCATTAAGCTATTTGCAATCGATCATTTGGTAGATTGGTTAAAATATTTTTCTGTTCAATATTTTATCCGCTACTTACTGACATTGATAACATCACACACTCATACATCTGATGATTAAAGATGTTTGTTCATCATGCCAGCAAACTGATTCTTTTTTAAAAGAGGCACGTTTATGTCAGCACCACAACCCAATAAAATCCCTGTACAGCAAATTGACCTTGATGCGACCAAGCATCGAGTTCACCCTAGGTTTGTCACCGGTTTTTATCAAAACATTCGTGTCGTCACGATGTATGCGCTTTTAGCCGCTTTTCTGCTGTTGCCATGGTTACGTTATAATGGTAGGCAAGCAATATGGCTTGATGTTCCCTCGCAGCATTACTATATTTTTGGCATGACTTTTTTGACCCAAGATTTTTACTTCATTGCCGCCTTTGCGATTATTGCCGCATTCACTTTATTCATGGTGACTGTGTATGCGGGGCGTGTTTGGTGTGGCTATGCCTGCCCTCAGACGATCTGGACACATCTTTATCAATATGTTGAAAAATGGGTGATTGGCGATCGCAACAAGCGTATCAAGTTTGACAAAGAACCGATGAGCGCAAAAAAAGCCTTTAAACGTTCTTTGGTATATTTTATTTGGTTGATATTTTCAGTGATTACCGCGGCAACCTTTGTCAGTTACGTCGCTGGCACAGATTATTTATATCAAAGCTGGCAAACCATTGGTTTTGTTCCTATTCCTGATTGGCCAACATGGGTATGGGTGTCGATGTTTATTTTCACCTTTGCTACCTACGTCAATGCAGGTTATATGCGTGAGCAGATGTGTATCCAAATCTGCCCATACGGTCGTTTTCAAAGTGTCATGTTTGATAAAGATACCTTGGTCGTATCTTACGATTATGAGCGCGGTGAGCCTCGCGGGGCACGCAAAAAAGGCACCCATCCTGAACATTTAGGCGACTGTATTGAATGCACCATGTGCGTGCAGGTATGTCCGACTGGCATTGATATTCGAGATGGCTTGCAAGTTGCTTGCATACAGTGCGCGGCTTGTATTGACGCTTGTAATGAAATTATGGATAAAGTCGGCTATCCGCGTGGGCTTATCCGCTATACAACAGAACGACAGTTGTCAGAAAAAGAAAATACCCGCGTCATCAGTCCACGTCTATTTGCTTATTTAGCCGTTATTACTATTTTATGTGGTGGCGTTATTTATGCATTGACGGACCGTGTACCGTTAGAGATTGATATTCGCCGTGACCGTAATCAGTTGTCTTCAGTGAATAATCAAGGCATGATTGAAAACAGCTATATCGTCAAGCTGACCAATAAGACACAAGAGCCGCATACCTATACGATAACCCTTGCTCCACAAGAAGGTTTGAGCTTGGAGCTGCGATTCAATGATGTACCATTAGAAGCAGGTGAAAGCTTTGATATGCCTGTGAGTATTTATGGCGATCCTAAGGTTATCGATTTTGAACAAACATCAGTGACCCTAAATGTGACCAGTGAAGATGGTCAGTATAAAGTCAGTAAACAAAACGTATTTACTACTCAAGGGCAGTAGATTTTTATAAGCAATTAATAGCTTAGCGAGGGCGCGTCCTCATTTTAAAAGTGGTAATAAAAATGCGATAAATGGCAGCCAAACTGGGAAAATAGTATAGATAGTATCGGCATATTAACCAGCTGTTTGGCAAAATTTAACCATTTTTAATCCATTTAGGTGCTTTCTTTCAGATTGAAGACACGCCCTAGTATATAATTCTATATTTCACCTGTGAGTCAGTGGCTAGCAGGTGGACGATTTATCATTAAACTGGCAGCTGTTTCGTTGTCAGCTTATCCATTGATACAGTTTATAGATATCTGATAAACAGATATCTGATTAATAGGTATTTTATGTCTACTCCAGCATCAAATTTTAAGCATCAAGATACTCAGCCATGGTACAAGAATTACATGGTGGTTATTTTTGTTATTGGCATGCCAGCATTTGTCGTAGTGGCCTGTATCTTTTTTGTTTATTACTCTTATCAAATTCGGGATAGCGTGGTACGTGACGACTGGTATATGGATGGTAAGACGCTTTATCATGATGTGTCACGTGACAAATTGACTTATGACTTAGATTTGCACGGCGAAATGCAGTTTGCAGATAATGGTGATGTTGTATTCTATCTAAATTATCCTGAACAGAGTCTGCAATCAGGTAAACTGCTGAATGGCAATCCTCTGGCTTATCCTGAAAAACTAGATCTGTCTATCTCGCATGCAACCGATATCAAAAAAGATCACGATGTCGTACTTCAACATGTCGAGGGCAATAAATACAGTGCGCAGGTAGATATAGATCCTCTAAAAGCAAAATATTATCTACAAGTAAGTAGTGATGGTAAAGATGACTGGCGTATGCAAGATGTGGCGAAATTACCACGTTCAAAAGTTAGCTTTGACCCATTACCTGTTTTTGCAGAAAGTTGATTTCACCAATCTTGCTATTATAAGCATGATTAATAATTGATTTATTAACACATAAAAAAACCAGCTATTAATCAATAATGAGCTGGTTTTTTACACTAACGGTTTATGCTATTTTTTATAAATGTCACTTAATATTATCGAATAAGCGAATCGTTAAATAACAGGATTTATTGTTGGAATCTTCTGATTCATATGCTTGTTTTCTGCTGAATTATCAGACTCTGTCGAAAGCAGCTTACGATCAAACTTCGGATTGAACGCTTGAGTTTTTGGCGATACAGGTAAGCCAATTTCAGCCAAGCTCTCGGTCTGCCCAGCTTGGATGTTATCCCCTTCAAACAAACGCTCATTATCATCACGATCAAGACTTAACTGCTCAAAATCGAATAGCTCACGGTCGGCTAGTTGCGACGGTGCGACGTTTTGCATGGCTTTAAAAATAGAGGCCAAACGCTGCGGATGAGCATTATCCCATTCCCGCAACATATCGTTGATAATGGCTCTTTGTAAGTTGGTTTGGCTGCCACATAAGTTGCATGGAATAATTGGAAATGCTTTTAAGCGAGCATATTCGATGATGTCTTTTTCTTCGACATAAGCCAGTGGACGAATAAGTAGGTTTTGCTTGTCGTCACTGAGCAATTTCGGTGGCATCGATTTAAGAGTGCCGCCATGAAATAAATTCAAAAAGAAAGTCGCCAACATATCATCGCGATGATGACCCAGCGCAATTTTGGTTGCGCCAATCTGCTTAGCAAAACCGTATAACGAGCCGCGGCGCAGACGTGAACACGCCGAGCAATAAGTTTTGCCTTCTGGCACCACGCTCTTAACGATACTATAAGTGTCTTTTTCTAAAATATAGTGAGCAATGCCCTGCTCGTTCAAATACGCTGGCAAAATATCCTCAGGATACCCAGGTTGCTTTTGATCGAGATTGACCGCGACGATATCAAAGTTAATCGGGGCGATACGCTTGAGTAATAGTAAAATATCCAGCAAGGTATAGCTGTCTTTACCACCTGAAACACAGACCATGACCACATCGCCGTCTTCGATCATATTAAAATCACGAATCGCCCAAGAGACTTGTCTACGTAGCTTCTTTTGCAGCTTACGGAACTCTGCTGATTCAGTAGACGTTGACGGTGCAGCGGCGATACTGTCTTCATTTGTATGATCGTCAGCAACATCCTCATATTCCATGCTATCACCATCAGTGTCCCAAGCATGATTATCCAAACCTGTATCAGCTGACATATCATCGATTTCAGGCGTAATTTGTGGCGTAAACAAGGTTGCTGCGGTCATAAGTTACTCAATATCTTTACAAGGGAATTTTGCTAAAAAATGGAAGAATAAAGCCTTTAGCAAGGAGGTAATAGTACAGTGGCTCTAAAAGCAGCGATTATAACAAAATTTGCTAACAGATTGAAAAGATGAGATTAAACTATCAGATTAAATATTCAGTCTTTTTTATGGCTTAGCTCAGGGCATGCTGAACATTCGACCATCACTGCTGATAGCTCCACACTTTTATAAACAAACTTCTCATTTGAGCTGATTAAGGTTTCATATCGTATTTATAATGGCTTCGTGGTTCTGTAATGCGCGTATTTTTGCTAAAATAGGCGTTTTTCGCAAACCCATTTCGCAAACCAATAATAGATACCACTATGACTAATGTTACTTCGCAAAGCGCCTCCAATAATCAAGCCTTCGATACTGACTTAAATGCTCTGCATAAAAGCCAAAATGCCGTTGTGCTACTGTCAGGCGGGCTTGATTCGGTGACTTGTTTGTATTGGGCCAAGGCACGTTATGCGTCGGTGACTGCGGTCAGTTTTAATTATGGTCAACGCCACAATAGTGAACTGGTCGCGGCAAAAGCCATCTCTGAGACTGCAGGGGTCAATCACAGAATCATTGATATTGATATCGCTCAGCTTGGTGGCTCTTCGCTGACAGATCACAGTATGATTGTTCCTGATGGCGATACGGATAAATTCCCTAATAAAAAGCGTGATGAGATCGATAACGACGCTATTCCTAACACCTACGTGCCTGCACGTAATACGATATTTTTGTCTTATGCGCTAGCCGTTGCTGAAGTGACCGATGCCAATCATATTGTCATTGGCGTCAGCTCAGTCGATTACTCAGGCTACCCTGACTGTCGTCCAGAGTATATTGCCGCCTTCGAGCATATGGCCAATCTTGCCACCAAAGCGGGCGTTACCGGTCATCACTTATCCATTCAAACGCCATTACAGCAACTGTCAAAAGCAAAAACCATTGAGCTTGGATTGTCATTGGGCGTCGATTATGGGCAAACCATATCTTGCTACCAAGCCGATGCACAAGGTCTTGCTTGCGGTGTATGTGATAGCTGTGCCTTACGCCGTCAAGGATTTTCTCAGGCTGGCATCACTGACCCAACCCATTATCAATCTTAATGAATTATGAGATTGCACTTGCATGAAAGCGTGATAGCAATCAACATTAGCGAAACATTCGCTTGCATTAACACAGCACGCCGCCGTTGTATTTTAACTCACATACTTGTTATGGTATGAGCGATTGCATTTATCACAAGATATAAGTAACCACATTAATCAACGAACTATGAGTACTTTTGCTTTACTTTGAGTACAAAATTTAGAAAATTGATGTTACCCGTAAGAGGATATTTATGAAGTTGTTGCCATTATTACCCCTAGCTTTAGCTGCCATTTTTGTGATGCCACAAGCAAACGCTGCCGATATTAAGCAAAATAACATCAATACCTGCGTTAATGGTGCGGTCAAATATAAAGTCGCTGACAAAGGCGATGCGACCAAACTATGCAATTGCACTATTGGTGTGCGTAGCAACATGACTATCGGTCAGATGTGGGAAATTGAGAGCTATGCCCAAGACAAAAAAGATCCGTCTGGACTGCCTTACGTCAAAAAAATGCAAAAAGATTTGCAGCAATGCACTGTTGGCTTAGATTTAAAACAGCCACAAAAACCAGCGTAATACACATCTCGTTTGATATACAAAAGACTGGCTATTGCCAGTCTTTTTTGTTGTCAATACAGGCGCAAAGTGTAAAACTGATTATGAATTGCTACTAATCTGCTTATAATAAGAACACAGCATAGATTACCAATCGACATAAGCACTGACATAAGTACTGATATAAACAAAAATGAATAAGGATTTTATAATGGCAAAACCAACCACAGAAAACCTAACCTTACCTGACTTTCCAGTGACGATAGTACGAAAGCTTGCTGGCAACTTTATCCATGATGAAATCAATCTCAAAGAGATGATTGCCAATACTGATAAAGGGCTTATTCTGTACTTTTATCCAAAAGACAGTACGCCAGGCTGTACCACTCAAGCAACCGAATTTACTGCTCACCTCCATGAGTTTGATGATTTAGGCTATGACATTATCGGCGTCTCACGTGATAGTGTTGAATCTCACGAGAAATTCATCACCAAATATGATTTAAACATTGCCCTTATCAGCGATACTGACGAAAAATTATGCCAATACTTTGATGTTATTAAAGAAAAAAATATGTACGGCAAAATAACATTAGGGCTGGTCCGCTCAGCGTTCGTTTTTAACAAAGATGGCACGCTCACTCATGCTCAGCGAAATTTACGTGCCAAAGGCTACACTGAACGTTTGCTTGAAACCTTAGCACCTTAACCAATAAAACCAAGAGTCATAAAAAAGCATTTTAAAATAGACGCTAATAATCATTACAATAAACGCTGGGTATCAGAGGCTAAAAGTAGTTTTTTAATAATTTTTTAGAGGAATCTCTTAAAAAAACCATCTAAAAAACAGCCCTGAATACTAAACATCTTATAACTTGAGAATCATATGAATAAACAATCCGATACTGCAGCGGATAACACAGCATCCAAAGCTACTCGCCAAGTATCTGTTGCCGTTATCGGTGCAGGTACTGCTGGGCAAAATGCTTTTCGTCAAGCCAGTAAAACCCATGACGATGTTGTTATTATTAATGACGGATTCTGGACGACCACTTGTATTGCGGTCGGCTGTATGCCAAGCAAACTATTGATTGCCGCCGCTGATCGCGCGTATGAAGCCAATCACTCTGCTGAATTTGGCGTCCATGCCACTGTCAAGATAGATGGCAAGCAAGTCATGCAGCGCGTTCGGGACGAGCGTGCTCATTTTGCTAGCTACATCAAAGCTCAAGTAGATAGCTGGGCTGATCACACAAAAATCTCAGGACGCGCTCATATCAATAACCGAGGATTCATTGAAGTCAATGATGCGCTGATTGCTGCTGACAAAATCATCATCGCCACGGGCAGCTCTCCATTTATCCCAGATGGCTGGGCAGATAAGCTTGGTGACGCCATGCTCACCTCTGATACGATCTTTGAGCTCACAAATTTACCAAAAAAAATGGCCGTCGTCGGTACAGGTGCTATCGGATTAGAGCTAGCGCAAGCCTTTAAACGCTTAGGCGTAGAAGTAACTTTGTTTAATCGTGTCAAACGTGTTGCAGGTCTCAAAGACGATGATATCAATAACAAAGCTATCGATTGCTTAAGCCGCGAATTGACTATGCATTTGGGTAGCAAAATCAGCGATGTCGGCGTGCAAACAGCCACGGATAATGACCATTCAGCCGCGTTCATTGATTATGAAGACAGTGCTGGAGAGTTGCAACAATGGCAAGGTGAGTATGTACTGGTTGCGACTGGTCGCCGCAATAATATCAAACCGCTGGGAGTTGAGCATTTAGGCGTTGAGCTTGACGACAAAGATCGTCCAAAGCACTTGAATAAAAAAACAGGTCAGATTGGTGATTTAGATGTCTATATCGTTGGTGATGCCAACGCCAATCTCCCACTATTGCATGTGGCCAGCGATGAAGGCTATAGCGCTGGAAGTATGGTCTGCGAGAATGAAGACGCCGCTCATATTCGCCCGCCCGCCACGCCCTTCTCGATTGTGTTTTGCTCACCGCAAATCGTTAACGTCGGCATGTCTCTACCAGACATTCAGCAGGATACAAGCTTAGAATATGTCATCGGTAGCGTCAGCTTCGACAATCAAGGACGTAGTCGCGTGATGGGCGTCAACTGTGGTCTACTACATATCTATGGCTGTAAAAAAACTGATAGAATCTTAGGCGCTAGTATGGTGGGTCCTGATGCCGAGTATATCGGACACATTTTAGCGGCAGCGATTACCAATGATTTGAGTGTTAAGGCCATGCTCGATACGCCTTTTTATCATCCTACGATATTAGAGGGCTTACGTACCGCGTTACGCGATGTTCAACACAAAATGGCAATACCTTATCAGTACCAAGACACACAGGAAGATAGCTTTTAAGCATCAGCTCAGCTACACTTTCAAAACAAGGATGTGTCGTATTAATCATCACTCATGTTGTGTTTGGTAGCACTGACGACTTGAGGTACTTTAAAAACTCTGCATGGACCAAAAAATGGCAATCGCTAGTATTACTGATTTTTTTAAAGAGATTGTTCGTGACCTACATACTAGCCTCTACCTTGCGCTTGGCGGCTCTGTCGATGAAGAGTCACTTGATTGGTCGTCTCAAGCGGTAGAGCTCGCTAGTACTGCCATCAAAATCCTAATACTGCTGGCAGTGTTGGGATTTTTTTATTGGCTTGCCATTTATATCCTTAAGCAAAGTAGGACAAAAATCCGCCTGAATGAGCGCCGTACTAAGATTGTCCGTTCAGTCTTGCGTTATATCTGGATAGTTGCCAGCTTGATTGCCATTATGAGCCAGATTTACTTTGAACCAGAGACTATCAAAGCTACTGCAAAAGCCAGTACATGGGCGGGGATTTATTATGTACTTTGGGCGTCATCTGGACAGATTATCCATAAGGTGTTACAGCATTATGGTCTCAATGCTTCTATAGAGCAGCTGCTTCAAAACATCTTGTCAGTGCTGCTATTGGTACTCGGACTTGCCAGCGTCATGGCGCAATTTGGTTTCGATATCGTCTCATTGGTCGCAGGTTTAGGGATTGTAGGTTTGGCAGTCGGTTTTGCTGCCCAATCAACGCTTGCTAATTTCATTGCAGGTATTACCATTTTACTCGAACAATCTTTTCAGGTTGGCGACTGGATTCATATCAATGACAACGAGGGTCGCGTCGTACTCATTGCGTTACGTACCACCCATATTTTGACGCGAGACAACATCACCGTCATTATTCCCAACTCTAACGTGGCCTCCTCTGAGGTGACCAATTTAACCTCCAAGAACTTCATACGTTTCGATATTCGTGTGCGTATCGCCTTTGAAGATGATGTCGATACTGCTCGCAAGGAAATTTTGCAGGTGCTTACTGATACCGATGTAGTACTCAGCCGTCCTGAAACCTCGGCCACCGTGGATGAAATTGGTGAATACGGAGTGTTCTTTATCGTGCGTTTTTGGGTCAAGCCTGCCGCTGTCGCGCGCATGCCCAAAATTAAAGAAGGTCTAAAAGAAGATATCAAGCGT
The DNA here is from genome assembly GCF_003148585.1 of Psychrobacter immobilis. GTDB lineage: Bacteria > Pseudomonadota > Gammaproteobacteria > Pseudomonadales > Moraxellaceae > Psychrobacter > Psychrobacter immobilis. The sequence continues at coordinate 16,992 of NZ_QGGM01000001.1, forward strand.
GCCTTTGATGCCGCTAATATTTCTACTCCTTATCCTCATATGCGTCTGCTTATGCCAAAGGATGTGGATTATCCTATTGCCACTAAACCCTTTGCGACTACAACGCAGGTCGTATCAGAAACACCACCACTGAGCAAAGCGGATAAATAAGCTCATTATATTATTTATTCCTTGGACAATTTATCCCACAATTTTTAGGCGTAAGGTTTTCATCCTCAGTATGATAAGCATAATTTTGTGAAAGGTAGCGTTGCTGAATCTCTCTTTGATAAACACCACCACTTTAAACCATCCTGCCCTGAATTATGGTAAAATTGGTGGTTAAACATCTTATTTTATGATGTGCATTACTTATCAATTTAGCCCACAGGTATCCGTATGACCGAAACAACCGCGCCCGCACCTCTAACAGCAGCTTCACCAGAATTGTCGCTTGACCTTATTATCACCTGTGCCGATGGGCTTGAGGCACCACTCCAAACTGAGCTGACAAGTTTTGGTATTGCAAGTGAAATTAAAAGTACAGGTCGTCTGGCAGTTACTGGTACTTTGCGTGACTTATATAGCATTTGTTTGTGGTCACGTGTCGCCTCGCGGGTATTAATGCTCATTAAACGCAAAAACATCAATGCCGAATACGATGTGGCTGAGCAACTTTATGGCTTGGCAAAATCGGTCAATTGGATTGAGCAGTTTAGTTTAGAACAAACCTTTGCCATTCGTCTGTCGGTCGACAAGCGTGTCGCCGTCAGTCAACAGTTTGCGATGCTACGTATCAAAGATGCGATTGCAGATACGTTCAATGAAGTTTATGACAGCCGTCCTAACGTCGATAGTAAAAATCCAGACTTTTCTATATTTGCAACCGTGAATGATAAGCAAGCTGAGCTGTATTTGGATTTATCAGGTACCAGTTTGCATCGCCGTGGGTATCGTGTGGCAATGACTGAAGCGCCACTCAAAGAAAACTTGGCAGCGGCTCTACTTTATAGTGCAGGCTGGCACAAGAAAAATGAAGCTGGTAATGCACCTTTTTATAATGCGCTAATTGACCCAATGTGTGGGTCTGGCACCTTTATTATTGAAGCACTACTCATGCATTGCGATTATGCCGTGGGTATCGATAAAGCCGCCAATCAATTTGGTTTTTACCAATGGCAGCATCATGACGATGCCTTATGGCAACAGATGATCGATGATGCCCAGACACGTTTCCGCGAAGCCTTAGCAATTGCTAATGAGCAACCAGATACATTACCACTGATTTTGGGCTTTGATGCCGATAGCGGCGCGATTTTAGCAACAGAGAAAAACCTGATTGCCGCAGGTTTGCAAGATTTACTACCACTACTCGATCTTGAGACGCGGGCGCTTGACCAGCTGAGCACTATTTTGAAGCCACTAGTCGATGACGGTCGCTTAAGCAATCCTCTAATCATCACCAACCCACCTTATGGTGAGCGTTTGGGTGACGAAGAGATGATTAAGCCGTTATATCAAGCGATTGGGCTTATTTTGCAAGACAGCTTTGCTGGTAGCGGCATCGATCCAATGCTTGGCATATTGGCATCTAATGTTGAGCAAGTTGACATCTTACCTATCAAAGAACCAAAAACCTTACGCTGTCATAATGGTGCTATCACCGTTTATTTCCGCTATGGCACGTTGATTGCGGGACAAACGGGCAATCTCGTTAGTCGCTTCGAAAAACGTGAGATTGAAGTGGAAGAAGGACAAGACTTTATCAACCGCTTGCAAAAAAACCTGTCCAAGCTGAAGAAGTTGTCTAAAAAAGACAAGGTTAGTAATTTGCGCGTTTACAATGCTGACTTGCCCGACTTCAAAGTCGCCGTCGACTTATATGGCGACTATGTACACGTGCAAGAATATGCACCACCAAAAACCATTCCACCTGAGACGGCTAAAAAACGCTTCAACTTGGCATTAATGGGTATTCGTGAAGTTTTTGGTATTAACCGTGAACAAATATTTATCAAGACCCGTGCACGCCAGTCTGGTAATGACCAATATAGCAAACAGAACACCACAGAAAAGCGTGGTAAATTTCATGTTGCACGTGAAGATGGTGCTTATTTTTACGTCAACTTTACGGATTATTTAGACACAGGTTTGTTCATTGATCACCGTAATATGCGTGCCCGTATCAAAGACAACAGTCGTAATAAATCCGTACTGAACTTATTTGCTTATACGTGTACCGCAAGTGTGCATGCGGCGCTTGCTGGCGCGAAAAAAGTCACCAGTGTTGACTTATCACAGAACTATCTAGACTGGGGCAAGCAAAACTTTGTATTAAATGGTCTGGACGTTAGCCGCAATAAATATCAATTCGTCGCAGCTGATATCTTTGAATGGATTAAAGACAATACTGAACAATTTGATATCATCTTTATCGATCCACCGACCTTTTCGAATTCGAAAAAGTTCCAAGGTACCTTTGATGTGCAGCGCGACCACTCTGCTCTTATCAACCGCGCGATGAATCGCTTGACCTCTGACGGGATTTTGTATTTTTCAAATAACTTTACCCGCTTTGAGCTCGATGAGCAACTAACTGAGCGTTATGAAATTATTGATATCACGCAAAAAACCATTGGTTTTGATTTTGATATTAAAAAGCCCATTCATCAAAGTTTTGAGATTCGTCATCGTCAGGGATGATAATTTAGGTTTATGGATGGATATAAAGGTTGACCACCGCATTTAGACGCCATCTTTTATAGTCAGTCTTGTCGTACACATAACAATGACCCAATCGGCTTTGATTGGGTCATTTTTTGTTGTTATGATAGAGCGTCATTAAATACTAGCTAAGTAATAGCTAAGCAACCGTGAAGCGTAGATTTACGAGCGCTTTAATCCCACTATTGCGATTGTTTTTATTTATATAACTTAACTATCAAACCCTTAATCACTCTAATAACAAGGATAACCCCATGGCTTTATCACTTAATAAAGGCGGTAACTTATCGCTTACCAAAACTGACCCAAATTTGACCAAACTGCTTATCGGTCTTGGTTGGGATGAACGCGCAACTTCTGGTGCTGAGTTTGATCTTGATGCCAGTGTGTTTTTACTGAATACGGCAGGTAAAGTACGCGGCGACCATGACTTCATTTTCTATAACCAGCTTAAGTCTGATAATGGCGCGGTTGAGCATACTGGTGATAACCGCACTGGCGAAGGTGATGGAGATGATGAAGTCGTCAAAGTAAACCTCACCCAAGTCCCAGCTGATGTGGATAAAATTGTCGTCACTGTTACTATTCATGATGCGGCGGCTCGTAGTCAAAACTTTGGTCAAGTTGCCAATGCCTTTATTCGTGTCGTGAATGAAGAGACAGGTACTGAAGTGGTACGTTTTGATTTGGCAGAAGATTACTCTGTTGAAACAGCAATGGTATTCGGCGAAGTCTATCGTCACAACGGTGAATGGAAATTCCGCGCCGTTGGTCAAGGCTATTCAGGCGGCTTGCAAGCCATGTGTCAACAGTATGGCGTTGTTATCTAATGTGATAACTTATTCATGCTTAGACTACTATATGACCATTAAACTCAAAATATAAAGCAAGTATTAGCCCTCTATTTGTACTTACCATTAGCAATGATAATGGCTGTAAAATATGGTTGCAAAATAGTCACAATTATTCATAGCTAAATGACTAGTAATGCTTTATGTTTCGTTTAGAATTATGCAAAAAAAGTGGTTAGCGATAACCGCTTTTTTTGTGGTTTGTGCCTATAGTAGGCCGACCTTAGCTTTATGCAACCAGACAGGATGTGTCATGAGACATTTTTATTTAGACTTTATTTTCACCGCCATCGCCCTAGCGGTCGCGGCATGGTGGGGATATTCACATGGCGGTATGGGCGGTATGATAACCACCTTATCTATTACCGCTATTTTGGCCGTCATGGAGATTTCATTATCGTTTGATAATGCGGTGGTCAACGCCTCAGTCCTTAAGGGCTGGGACGAGTTTTGGAAAAAGATATTTTTAACGGTAGGTATTTTAATCGCCGTCTTTGGTATGCGCTTGGTATTCCCTATTGTTATCGTCGCTGTTACTGCCGACCTTGGTATGATGCAAGTTATAGATTTGGCATTGAACGATCCTAAAGAATACTCAGCCAGACTATTGGCGCATCATGCCGAAATCTCAGCATTTGGCGGTATTTTCTTATTGCTCGTCTTCTTAAACTTCATCTTTGATGAAAAAGAAGTACACTGGTTCGATTGGCTTGAGAGCCGTCTGGCAAAATTAGGCAAAGTCGATGCCATGAGCGTGTTTGTCGCGCTTATCGTCTTGATGATTGCCGTATCATTTGCCAAGCCTGAGCAATCAGCTGCGGTCCTAATCGCTGGCGTATGGGGCATCTTAGTTTACCTTGGCGTACAAGTGGTTTCTGGTATGTTAGAGGGTGATCTTGAAGAAGAACTAGACGCTCAAGGTAATAGTACTGGTGCTGCAACTAGCGCGATTATGAAAGGTGGTATTATCGGTTTCTTATATCTAGAAGTCCTTGATGCTTCATTCAGTTTCGATGGCGTGATTGGCGCATTTGCGATTACTAATGACGTAATCGTTATTATGCTAGGTCTGGCTATTGGTGCGATGTTCGTACGTTCGATGACTATCTTCTTGGTCGACAAAGGCACCCTTGATGAATATGTCTATCTTGAGCATGGCGCGCATTATGCTATCGGTGCTTTAGCTATCATCATGCTGCTATCAGTGAAATTCCATGTACCAGAGCTTATCACTGGTCTGATTGGTATTACCTTTATTGGTTGGGCGTTTGTCGCTTCACTCAATTATCGTAAGCGAGAAGCCAAATCAATTACTTGATGCTCGTTCGATGTTAAAAACCCAAGCAAAAATTTTTAATATCAAACAGTATAAAGTGGATAGATAAAGTTAGTTTAAAAATAGACGGGTTGTACCAAAGCAGTTGGTATGACCCGTTTTTGCTTTAAAGCACTTATTTGACACCCGTTGAATAAGTGCTTTTTTATGTTGCACTGCCTGACGATTTAATTTACTTTTTGATAACAACACCTTAACGACTGTTGCTCGGACGGTTAAAAAGTATCAGACTTGCAGCATTGATATGTCGCTTAGTAATCATATCGTAATCACACAAAATACGCCTTGCTTAGTAAGCAATCGCTTAGTATAGTAAATCGTAATGATATGCAGGGCGTGGCATACGAGTAAATTTATTCATTGTTTGCATTTATATATCGACCACTGCACTATTTTAGTTCATTTTTTTTATCATTCAATCCACTCAATTATTAATCAAAAGGATATTTATATGGCTATTAGCTTAACAAAAGGCGGCAACGTAAACTTATCAAAAGAAGCGCCGGGTTTAACCAATATTACAGTCGGTCTTGGCTGGGATCCACGTGCTACTGACGGTCAAGAGTTTGACTTAGATGCGATTGGCTTTTTGGTCAATGAAGCAGGCAAAGTACGTAATGACCAAGATTTCATCTTTTTTAACAACTTAAAGTCAGACAATGGCGCGGTTGAGCACACTGGCGATAACCGTACTGGTGAAGGCGACGGCGATGATGAAAAAATCAAAATCAATCTTGCTAGCATTCCAGCTGACGTGAGCAAAGTCGCTATCTGTGCGATTATTTATGAAGGTCAAAGCCGCAATCAAAACTTTGGTCAAGTGGGTGACGCTTACATCCGTGTCGTTAACGACAATGGCGATGCTGAAATCGCACGTTATGACTTATCAGAAGACGGTAGCACCGAAACTGCGATGATTTTTGGTGAATTATATCGCCATAGTGGTGACTGGAAATTCCGTGCCGTTGGTCAAGGCTTCAGCGGTGGTCTTGGACCATTAGCGGCTTCTTATGGCGTTAATGTTTAAGAGCTGACTAACATTTAGCGCTAATAATATAAGCCGAAAAGCCATCAAGTGTGCCCTACTATCGCATTTGATGGCTTTAAAAGTAATAGGCTAGCGAAAATCTATGGTTAAGCCGACTTACAGATATGACTTATAAACATATAGAATACTGATATAAGGATTCGCACCCTATGACCGCCACGTTTAGCTTAATCGGTACCATTGAACCATTTCTTCATTGTAACCTCAAAAAAGGCGACTCTATCTATTGTGAAGCCAATGCAATGGTGATGATGGAATCAAACCTTGAGCTAAAAGGCAAGCTACAAGGCGGTCTGATGCAATCACTCATGCGTCGTTTTGCCAATGACGAGTCACTATTTCAACAGCAGATTGAAGCCGTGAACGGTGAAGGCGATTGTTTACTTGCGCCAACGCTCGACGGTGATATGCAAATCATTGATTGCGGTGCGCAGCAATATACGCTCAGTGACGGCGCATTTGTCGCGGCGCAAACGGGCGTCGATGTGAAGGCTAAGATTCAACGTAATCTAGGTGGCGCCGTCTTTGGTGATACTGGCGGCTTTATGGTGATGCAGACGCAAGGTCAAGGTCAGGTAGTGGTATCGGGTTTTGGCTCATTGTTTGAGATTGATGTTGAACCTGGTAAAGACGTCATCATTGATAACGGTCATGTGGTCTGTTGGGACTCGCGTTTGGAATACAAACTGTCAGTCGCCACCAGTAAGAAAAAAGGCTTCATGGGCAATATTATCAATTCGGTCACCAGTGGCGAAGGTATGGTTTTAAACTTCTCAGGCTCAGGCAAAGTCATTATCTGCTCTCGTAATCGTGATAGTTACCAAGGCTGGCTACAAAGCATCTTAGGGACTAGCTCCGGCGGTCGCGGCGGCAATAGTGGCTTACTTGGCAATATCTTATAGCTATTATTATGTTTTTAAAGCTGTATGTTACAACGACTCCTCGTCATTATAGACTTTATTTAACCCTCTACTCACAATTACTATAACACTGTAGTATAAGGAATATCACATGGCAGTTAGTTTACAAAAAGGTCAAAAAATCTCCCTAAGCAAAGAAGCGGGCGGCGAGCTTACCCAAGTAAAACTGGGTCTGGGTTGGGACGTTGCTCAAAACCCTCAAGATAAAAAAGGTGGGTTCCTGGGCAAGTTATTCGGTGGTGGTAGCGGCGGCGACTCGATTGACTTAGATGCCTCGTGCATCATGTTTGATACCAATAAACAAGCCATCGATGCGATTTGGTTCAGTCAGCTGAAATCAAAAGATGGCAGTATTGTCCATACTGGTGATAACCGCACTGGCGACGGCGATGGTGACGACGAAGTTATCAATGTCGATCTTTCAAAAATCCCTGCCAATGTCGTCTCTCTAGTATTTACGGTCAATAGTTTCACTGGTCAAACCTTTGAAACGGTAGAAAATGCATTTTGTCGTATCGTCAATGCCAATAACAATCAGGAAGTCGCGCGCTACAATTTATCAGCGCAAGGTGGACATACCGCGATGATTATGGCAAAAGTATATCGTCATAATAACGAGTGGAAAATGCATGCGATTGGTGAAACGGCTTCTGGTCGTACTTTTCATGACTTGATGCCTGCCATCACGCCGCATGCGTAAAGAATTCAAAGCTTGAGTTGGATTAGCGTTCATCCGTTAAAATGAGCTCTTGAAGCAACGTTATTGAGAAAAAACAGCCCATCTATAATTAGGTCGGCTGTTTTTTTACGTGTGCTAAAGAATATAATTAAAACTGTTACTTACTCCCTCGCTTCCAGCTAAAGCCCCAGTTAAAGGCTTTATCCATCTCTTGATGTCCTTTGAAGTACTCATTAATACGCTCAACGTTGATACTGCCATTTTGATTGACCAAGCGCGCAATCGCACACATTGGTAGATTACCTGTCCCTTCTGTCAAACGTGTCTCAATCGGGGGTTGGTCGGGCACATGAATGGTCACGACACCATCTGTTTGCGCCCAATTGGGTGCACCTTCATAGATGAAAGCAAAGATAAAGACTTCTTCAATCTGCGACCACTGTTGCCCATTAATATCGAGCCACTCACCGCCGCTGACTTGTCCAGTTCTATCATCGGCACGCAAACACACGTAAGGCGCTGATGTTAAGCTACCAAAGCGATTGCCCAAGGCCTGAATCAAGGTTTTTTCACCATTTTTTAGATGAATCATCGCCCCAACATCAAGGTCAATACCGCCCGCTTTATGTTGTTTGAAAAGATCGCCTAACAAGCCTTTTTTGGGTGCTTGCTGATTGGCAGTTGGATTTTGGTTCCAGTTTAAGTTGACAGAGATTTTACCAAAGTCATCACGTTTCTTTAGGTTGATGCTAGACTGATTTTTGGTTAAAGTGATTTTGCTTAAGTCAATTGACGGATTTGGAGAAGCTGTAGGAATTGGCGGCGGCGTGCTTGTTTGAGGTGCACTATCTGCTTTCTGCGTATTAATTGGGCGCTGCGTATTGATGGGCTGAGCTTGACCTTGTGACTGGTCTTGTACAGGGCTTTGAGCGGGCGCTTCATCAGCAATCTCTACACCAAAATGCTCAGACAAAGGCTTCAGCCCTCCTTCAAAACCTTGAGCAATAAAACGAAACTTCCAGCTACCTTGGCGGCGATAACATTCCGCTAAAATAATCGCTTTTTCATTACGTCCAGCTGCACTTAATTGGCAAGTCATCAGCACTTGGCTGCCTTGCAATACCTGGATATCGACATCGCCAACTTGAGCAAGCGTCTGCGCACTAGAAAACGCTAATGCTATCTTCTCGATATTTGCAGGCTGCGCAGGTAAATTAATATCAAAAAACCCATCGCTATCATGACCACGGAAACTCACACTGCCATCATCGCTACGTGTCTGCCCATAAAATATCATGTCGCCATCGCCGCGTACTTTACCGTCAGTTGTCAGGCGATATGCCGCGCAATCGACTGCACTTTGGCTTAAAATACGAATGCTAATATGATCCGTCGGCAGTGGCGCATTGGCACCAGCAATCAGTTTTTGAGGTTGGATTTGGCTCATCATACATCCTTTGAATTATTTATTATGTGCGTGTGTTTGTTATGCTAATAATTGTCATATAGTAGCATGGATGGCCGCTGATTTTTAAAGCGTACGACCCTTCAATAACATGCCAATGACCCTGAAAAATATTTTTACAAATCCTTCAAGCTATTTTGTCAGCAGCATTTATAACGCTTAGCATTTGTATATAATAGCCCCTACTATTAGCAATATTACGGCTTGCTTATATTCCTGATGGTGTTGCGATGACGATAGTGAATTATTCAATTATATCTAAAACCTACGATAATGCTGAGAGAATTATGAAAACCCCTGCTAACGATAACGATCATATAACATCAACTGCCGCGTCACCTGCCGTTTGGTTAGCTGAAGGTCAGTCAAGCCAGCGTGATATGTTAGCCAGCCTGCAAACCCTAAAAAATCACGCTGATACTCCGTTCAACATTATCGCTTCACATCGCCACAATAGACCTGAGATTTTTGAATTTGCTGACAGCGTTTACCGCGAGCCTTCTACTAGCACCGCAGAGAACGATGAGCAAGTCGTGCTCGAATCTGTTGAGCCATTGATGCCGCGGTGGCAGTTTGTGTTAGAACAAGCGCAGAAAAACAACGTAAAAGTATTGCTCACTGGGCGCAATGGTATTGATTACGAAGCCCACCGTGAGGCGTTTGACGCGGCTGGTATTCGTTTATTGACGGGTGCAACGAGTGGGGCAGCGTTAGAAGTAATAGATGATAAGTTTGCCTTTATGCAGCAGTGTCATCAGCATGATATTCCCGTTGCCGAGGCGTGGCGCTTTGATAATGTCGCAGAGCTTGAAGCGTTACTTGACATGCATGGTGATCAGCCGTTATGTGTCAAACCGGTCACGGGTATCTTTGCACAAGGATTTTGGCGACTAGATTTAGCCAAAAATGATGGGGAACTGTACGATAGCTTTGAGCATTTATACTTTACCGAAGAGAAAAAAATCAATACCACGCAATTTATCAATGCCTATGCAAACAGCCTAATGGTGCATGAGCGCCCTATTCCTATGCTGCTAATGCCTTATTTGTCAGGGCAAGAGTACTCTATCGATGTCGTCTGTGAATATGGCGAAGTGCTGGCTGCCGTCACCCGTTATAAAACGGGGAAAATCCAGCATATCGGCTACGAGCAAGCGGTCATGGATGTCGTCATCCCACTGATTAAAGCCTTTGGCTGCGATGGCATCGTCAGTGTCCAAACCAAAGCTGATGATGACGGTCAGCACCGTGTGCTTGAGATTAATAGTCGCCCTTCTGGTGGCATTGATTACACCACCCATAGCGGTGTGGATTTGACCCAAGTTGGATTTGCTTATTGGCTAGGCTTAACCGATAAACCGATACTGGCTGATATCGCGCAACAAATTACCCCCTGCCAAGTACGCTCAATTATGGTCGGTGTAAAAGTTGAAGAAGACATCACTGAATAAGTCAAAATAATAATATAAAAAGCTGACGGCAATGAATCGACAATAATACATCCATGACAACCGAATATATTCAATAAGAGGCAAACGATGACAGCACAAACCACGTTAGTGTTAGGGGCAAATACGGTCATCGCGACAGCGAATTGTTCGGTCGCCTTTTCGACGACAAATCAGTCAAAGTTTGGCGAGCAGCTTGGGCTATTATGGCTACCTTTGGATGAGCATCGCAAAGCCGCTTGTAGTCCTGCTTATATTCATGAACCGAAGGAATGGGCGCAGCTCAATAGCAAAGATGATCCAAATGCATGGCAATTGGATTTGCCTGCATTGTTTGATAAACAAGGTGCAAGCTTTTTACAACTGATTGCTTATGTTTATCATGAGCCAAGCCTAAACTTACCTGCCGTTGAATTGAGCAAGGTAAACTTAACCCTCAATGAGGGCGACATTTGTTATGAATTTACCGCAAGCGAGCGCCATGTCAAGGCGGCGATCATATTAGAGATATACCGACGCAATGGACAATTTAAATGCCGTGCCCTTGGTGAAAGCTCCACCCAAGGACTGGCAAGTCTTGAGCATCATGTACAAGTGAGCCTTGATATGCGTCCGCCAGATACGCATGCCCTTATCCAAGATGCCCAGCGCGCACAGCAGCAAGGTTATCCTAACAGTGACGCACGTCCGCCCAGACAAGTTCAATCTGGTGAAACTTGGACAGGGACAGCGTTTGCTATCGATCCCTATCATTTACTGACTTGTTATCATGTCATTGAATCGGCGGCGATGATTGGTGTGCGTCAGCAAGGGCAGCCTGATCGTGAAGCGCAAGTGGTACTCAGCGATATCGGTAGTGATTCAGCCATTATTAGAGTAAGCGAGCCGCTGCCAAGTTATTTACCCTTAGCACAGCGTTGTACTGATAATTTAGGTGAAACCATCACCACCTTGGGATTTCCGTTATCAGGATTGAGTAGCCAATTACAAGTAACGCAAGGCTGCATCTCAGGACTGACAGGGTTTGGCGATGATATTCGCTATCTGCAATTTACTGCGCCTATTCAGCCAGGCTCTAGTGGCAGCCCTTTATTACTGCCGACTGGCGAAGTTATCGGCATGGTAACGTCCAGCCTCGTCCATGAACATGCACAAAATATGAACTATGCGGTGAAATTTCAGTTATTATCCGCCCTACTCGCGAGCGCCGGAATCAGTCTAGATAACTCATCTAGCTCATATGGCATGTCACGCACGACAGCTGCGCCGCTGACCACGCCTCAATTAAGCAAACAAAGTCGCGGTGCTTTGTGGTTAGTAGGTTGTCAAGGTTAGGAAATACACGTAACTATATATAAAAGAAAGTCCAAAGGAATATGAATGTTAAATAAGCAACACAGCACGACCATTACCCTACCTCGCGGTACGCTGGATTTGACCTATCAAACCAATTCAGCCACTACGAAAAATGGGGCAGAACCAAGTAACGATTATCAATTAGAAGACTTACTTGGATTTGCACAACGCATTAACCCAAAACGTGCCTTTTTGTTTGTCTCAAAAGTATTAGGTCGTCATATTCCAGTAGCTCCTAGCATCATGCGTCATGCTTTTACTGACTTGGCGAATTTGGTTCCTAGCGATTTGCCTGAGCCGATTTTAGTCATCGGTATGGCAGAGACAGCCGTTGGCTTATCTGCCGGTGTGCACCAAGCGCTGCAAACGCGTTATCCCAATGCCTTACTATTGAACTCTACGCGTCATGCGCAGCAAGATATTAATAATACTAATACCTTATTAACCACTTTCAGCGAAGACCACAGTCATGCCAGCCAGCATCTCATTTATCAAAGTGCAGATACAGTGACCCAAGCGCAATTACTAACGAGCAAAACCTTGATTATGGTGGATGATGAAGCATCGACGGGTAATACTTGCGTCAATGTCGTCACTGCCCTTCGTAACGCAGGACTTGACCAACTAGAGCAAGTACATCTTACCACTTTGGTTGATTGGTCTTTAAACCAGAATCAGAATGCAGCCGATGTAAATGAAGCTGTGTCTGACCAAATCGCAAAACGCCTGCCCAATATCCACTTTCAACGTCATCATCTACTGTCTGGTGCATGGACTTGGACGGATGCGCCCAATCCCGAACCGATAACGATGCCATCGGTTGATACAACTGAAGCAGGCAGTCAGTCTCTAGGTAATACTGGTAATTGGGGACGTTTCCCAACCCTAGATAGCACCGATGGGTTTGATCATTATCTTTTGAGGTTTCAAACTGCCTTTAATGTTTTTAACAAGCAAGCTCAACCTGAGAAAGAGCCGTTTGATAAAGAGCAGTTGCCACAGCGAATTCTAGTATTGGGCAGTAATGAGTTTGTTTGGTTGCCGTTCTTATTGGCGGAATGGCTTGCGCAACATACGCATATAGAGAATAGTAAGAATACGGTTAATTTTAGTGCGTTAACCCGCTCACCGATTGCGCTTGGTGGCGCAATTACCTCGATGCTAAGTTTTAATGATAATTATGGACTTGGTATGACCAACTTTGCGTATAACGTTACACCTAGCGATTGGGATTTGATTGTCTTGTGTGTGGAAACGTCCACTGATAGCGTTGATGGTATGTGGAAAAGTTTGGAGAATGTATTGGTGGTGAGTCCGACGCTGTAAATTATTTTATAAGAACTGTCCTCTTACAACCACCATCTAAATCCCGCTCTGCTTTTCACATTCAACCCTTACGGACACCTTTATGACCAGCCCATTTTTTCAAGCCAATCCTGATATCGTTAAGCCTTACGCGCTAATGGATTTGGACGACACGCTATTTCAAACTCAGCGTAAAATTGACGCATGGGACTTACCCACCACTGAAGCTGAAAACTTAGTTTGCGCAACCGTTAACAAACAAGGCGAGCCATTAAGTTTTATGAGTCAGCGCCAAGCCACGTTTTTTAACTGGCTACTTGCTAGCACTGATCTAATCGTAGTGACGGCACGTGACCGTAGTGAAATCCAGCGCGTAAAACTGCCTTTTGATAGCTGGCAAGTTTTGACTCATGGCGCGCTTATTCTTGACAAAGACGGTGCATTACAAGCCCAGTGGCAACAGCATATGTATAGTAAGCTTGCGCCATTGCAAGAAAAATTGCAGCAGCTGAGCCAGCTATTCGCAAATCACAGCAAAAATGACAGTAGCCAGCTGGTCTTTACACCGCATATCGATAGCTTTAACAATGGCGCTAATGATAGAGAATTAACCATTTATCTGGCTATCAAACATGCGCAAAAAGACCATCAAGCATTAGTAGATCTCTCTGCAAAACTGCCAACGTTAATACGAGACTTTGAGCAGGATTTTTATGTGCACGTGAATGCGAATAATCTAGCGATATTGCCGCACGCAGTTCATAAGCGCCATGCGGTACAGTTCTTGTTAGCTAATCATTTAGGCAGTCAACGACCAAGCTTTGGCTTTGGTGACAGTTTGGCAGATTTACCATTTTTACAGCTGCTTGACTGGTATGGTATGCCCAATCATGGTCAGTTACATGAACGACTTAGCTCTCAATCATTCTAAACACTTAATCCCTCCTAAATAAAAACAATAATCGCCGCCGTTTATAGAAGTAGAAATTATTTTATGACCCATCATATAACGAACCCTAATGTTCAAAAATTAGAAGCATATGGCTCAGGCAGCTATCTTGCCAGTGATGTGACCGTACTGCTCGATATAGTCGCTAAAAACGCGGTCGCCGATGTGCCAGTCAGTCAAAAAGAAGCACTTATTCAAAGTGGGCAACGTCATTATTCTGATATGTTGACCTTGGAGCAAGCGCCTACTGCTATGCATGAGCAGCTATACACGCAAGCATTAGAGCAAGGAGCTGAGAGGACTGCCACTGATATTGCTAATTTGGCTTATACGCTACATCACATTTTTCAAAAATCTCGAAATGAACATAACGTTAGTAATGAGCGCCCGCTAGTCTTAGTCAGTTTGGTGCGCGCAGGTTTGCCAGTTGGCGTTTTGTTGCAGCGTGCGTTAGCAGACGTTAATAGCAGCTATGCTTTGCCGAGCGTGCATTATGGTATCAGCATCATTCGCGACCGCGGACTTGATCCAGTTGCGTTACAAATGATATTGAATGCTCATCCAGACAGTCCTATCGTATTTGTTGACGGTTGGACAGGCAAAGGCGCGATTTATCAAGAGCTTGCTCATAGTTTAGAAAAATTTAGTGATCCTAGCCATGCAAACTTTGCCAATATTTTTCATCAAGGCGTAGGTGTTATTCCCTTATTAACGCTGGCTGATCCAGCTGGTGTTGCTTGGCTTGCAGCTAGCATCGATGACTGGCTGATTCCTTCAGGGCTATTAAATAGCACGGTATCAGGACTGATTTCGCGAAGTTTATATACCGATCCAGCATTGGGGCTACACCGCAGCGTGTTTTATGATAACTTAATTGAGGTCGACCATAGCTTAGCTTTCATCACTCATATCGATGCAGCGCGCCGTGCATTAGCCCCACCTTTGGAATGCTTGCCGACGTTTCAGCAGCCGCGCTATCAGACAGCTGCTTTAATCGACAAGCTAGCAGCAGACTACGATATCAGCAATCGTAACCGCATTAAGCCAACGATTGCAGAGGCAACACGGGCGATATTGCGCCGTGACCCTGAACGCATACTATTAGCCAGCGCTGATCATCCTGATACCATACTGCTAAGACATTTATGTGCCCAGCGAAATATCATTGTTAGTGTATTAGGTGATAAAATACATCCCTATCAAGCCATCACGCTTATCAAGCAACGTAGCGAAGACCATTAATCATTGCTACACTCACGGTTTTTATAAACCAGACCCATCTCAAAATCAAAGCAGCGAAAGAAAAAGGTAAAACTACTCCTTCTTGTCGGCTAAACGAATTTGACATTACCAAACGTATTTTTGGGTTTGCGGTCATTGCTGCTAAGCCATACCGCTTGATGATACTTCTTAGATTTTATAACCATTCACTTATCACTATTGATGATGCCAATTATGTCAGATATGCAAAACAACGAGTCTACTCTTTATCAAAACACCCAGTCTTACGCTCACCTCATTACTGAGCGTCATGCGATGCTCAAACCACATGCGCATCACCCGTATCAGTTGGGGGCTAGCCTATACATGCCAGCAACTCGCCAAGATATTTGGCAAGTCATTAAGCGTGATAAATTACCAACGATTAATAGTATTATCATCTGCCTAGAAGATGCGGTTAGCCATAATGATGTTGAGCTGGCACTTGAGCGCTTGCAAACGTTGCTGCATACATGGGCGACGCATGTCGATAGCATCAATGACCCATCAAAACATGCCGATATTCAGATTGAGCAACCAACACGCCCGCTGGTATTTATACGCCCGCGTCATCCAGCGATGTTAGAGCAGTTATCAGGTTTTGCCCATATCGATTTGATTGATGGCTTTGTCATGCCGAAAGTCGACATGTATAGCCTATCCAATTGGCGTATGGCCTGCCAAAATCTGAGTACTGAGCAACTATTGATGCCGACGCTTGAAACCGCAGCCCTATTTAATCCGCATCATAATCAGGAATTGGCCATTGGTTTTAAAGAAGCTTTTAGCCAGCCTGTATTTGCCTTGCGTATCGGTGGCAATGATTTATTTGCAGCATTGCGTTTGCGACGTCCCAAAAACAGCATCGTTTATGATACCCCTATCGGCACCCTTGCCTATCAGCTGCTCGGCTGCTTTGTGCCGCATGGCTTTTACTTAACAGCGCCTGTCTTTGAATATTTGGATCAGCCAACGCTATTTATGCAAGAGCTAACCCGCGATGTTAGCTTAGGATTGGTCGGCAAAACGGTCATTCATCCAAGCCAAATTGCGCTGGTGCAACAAGCCTATTGCGTACCATTGAGCATTTTAGATGAAGCACAAGCAATCTTGCATAGCGAGGCGAAAGCGGTGTTTAAATATAATAATACTATGCTAGAGCCTGCTACCCATCGCGCGTGGGCAACAGAAATCGTCAATCGTGCCGAGGCATGTGGCACCCTTGATGACGGTAATAATGACTATACGGCACGGTTATAAATAAAAGTCTTAAGGTTAATAGGGCATGTCCTCAATCTGAACGAAAGCGCCTAAATGGGCTAAAAATGATTACGTGCCCTAATTTCAAATTAATATTTCAAATCAATATTTTAAATGCACTCTTTTACATGCGCTCAATAAAAAAGCCGTTATCACATTCAAGATAACGGCTTTTTTAGCACAAAGATGTCATCACTCTATTACTATTAAAACGATGCCTTATTTAAGGCTATTTCAAGACCAACTCAAAACTAGACACAGTCCGCTAAAAAGGTGTTAATCACTCGATTGACCTGTTCAGGCTCTTCTACGGTGGCGGTATGACCAGCGCCCTTGATCACTGCCAATTTAGACCCTGCAATCGCAAAATGCATACGTTCAGCCTTTGAATAAGGGGTTGCTGTGTCCTCATCACCAACCACAATTAATGTCGGCACCGTAATACTCCCTAGCTGATCGTAGGTGCCTGCCCGCTCAATGACGCCCATTGTGGCCTTAATGACTCCGCCTTTGCGATTGCCTTGTAGCATCGTTAACCACTGCTTACGATCAGACTTACGCAACCTGTTTGTCAAAAAAGTATTGCCAAACATAATAGGCATGACCTTGTTACTCACGCGTTTGAGACCCAGCCAACGAATGGCTTTGACCAGCTTACGATACTGCGGCACGTTTTTGGGATCTTCAGGATCAGCAGAAGTCTCTAACAGGGTAAGCGACAGCAATAGCTCAGGGCGTTTGAGTGCGACACGCTGGGCGACAAACCCACCCATCGATAACCCTAAAAAATGGCATTTATGAATATCTAGCGCCTCTAATAATGCCAATGTATCCTCGGTTAAGGTTTCCATATCATAGCCAGACTTGGTTATTTCAGACTGACCTTGTCCTCGAAAATCAAACGTAATACAGCGATAACCGGCTTTGAAATAGTCGACTTGCTTGTCAAATAGGTGCGTATTCCACAGCAGACCGTGGGCAAATACCATGATGGGTTTTTGCTTATCGTTTGGCGCGCTGTCTTCATAATAAAGTTCAACATTATTGACATGAATAATTGGCATAACCACTTCCTTGTTGGTTTAATAAATAAAAAATCAGTCTTTAAAACCTGCCTTCTAGAGCGTGTCTTCATTTTAAAAATGGTGAAAAAAATGAGATAAATTGCCGCCAAACAAGGAAAATAGCACAAATAATATCGAGATATTCATCAGCTAGTTGACGCAGTTTGGCAGAATTTAGCCATTTTTAACCCATTTAGAGAATGCTCGATTGAATTGAGGACATGCCTTAGCATAATTCAACCTTTCTACAGATAGTAGCCTTATTTTTGAATGGTAGGTTTAATAGCTTTAGCAATATGATAGCAGCAAAAAACACCATGCCTGAATCATGTCTTAAGCGCGCACACATCCTGCTTTTATAATAAGCTCAAACTGCTATAGTATTTGGCATTGCATTATTTGTCACATTTACTGCCAATAGCTAGTGTTACCAAAAATGTTTTACAGAAAACTCAATTAAGGATATCAACTATGTCA
Organism: Psychrobacter immobilis; assembly: GCF_003148585.1. Classification (GTDB taxonomy): domain Bacteria; phylum Pseudomonadota; class Gammaproteobacteria; order Pseudomonadales; family Moraxellaceae; genus Psychrobacter; species Psychrobacter immobilis. Next base: position 35,113 of record NZ_QGGM01000001.1, read on the forward strand.
AACCCTCTCGTCGAATATCAAGTAGAAAACCATATCGCAACCATCACGATGAACGATCCCAAAACACTGAATGCCTTTAGCACAGTGCTCAAAGATGCCATGATGAATGCACTGACGAACGCAGATGAAGACAAAGACGTCAGAGTCATCATCCTGCAAGGCGCAGGCAATAACTTTTCAAGTGGCGGTCATATCGGTGAGATGTTAGAAAACGGCATGGAAAGCGAGGCACTGTCGAATAAGCTAAATTTCATGGTTGGCGAAGTCGCTGAGATTAGCTTAAAGTTGCGTAATATTCATAAGCCTATTATCGCCAAATTAGAAGGCGCCGTCGCTGGTGCTGGCATGAACTTGGCACTGACTTGTGATTTTCGCATAGCCGCTGATAATGCCAAATTCGTGCAAGCCTTTGTCAATATCGGTCTAATACCAGATGCTGGCGGCATTTATTTACTGAATCAATTGATCGGTGTGGCAAAAACCACTGAGATGGTCATGCTTGGCGATAAACTCAAAGCGGAAGATATGGCACGCTTAAACTTGGTTAATGATGTGGTCAGTAGCGACGAGCTGGATGCTAGCGTATTGGCATTGGCAACGCGCCTGAGCAATCTGCCCGGAAAGGCATTGGCATCAATGAAGCATATGATTAATACGCACGCTTATATGGGTCTCAATGAAGCGCTCGATATGGAAGTGGATCAACAGACCATGCTTGCTAAAACGGATGATTTTAGAGAAGGTATTACCGCCTTTATGGAAAAACGTAAGCCAGTTTATCAAGGTAAATAATAACCTGATCACACTCTTTTTTGCGCTATCATCAAAAAGGCTGCCTAATGGCAGCCTTTTATTTTTGGGTCATACAGTATCAAGAAAATTCTGTATTAAGCATATCTTTAAGTAACACTTTTAACTCTTAAGAATCAGAGGCTGTCTTATAGTGATGCGGTAAGGTAAATATCTTGTCAAAACCCAAGGTAAAGATAAAGGTATAAACCAAGAAAAATAGCAGTAACGCCGCTTCCATCATAAAAGCTTTGATTAAGCCAACGTCATACCAAATCATATAAAGTGGTAAGCAAATCAATACCAATCCGCCTTCAAACCCTAATGCATGCGCACTGCGAATGAGTAAGGTGCGCTTTGCCACATGCTTACGACGTTCCCACGCTTCAAAAGCTGTATTGTATAAGAAGTTCCAAATCACTGCTGCCAATGACACCATCACAGCAACTGGTAATGATTCTGCCGCGTCGCTACCACTGAGTTTCATCAATACAAAAGTAGAAGAAATGATAGCGATAATCTCAAAGATAATCACATATGTCAGACGACGTTTGAGCGGTGATAAGGTCATCAACCAAGACTCCAAAGCACCTGTATTTAAACAGCAAGGTGCATGTCAAAGTATCGGTCCGTCCCGAGTTAGAAAAGATAAATATAGTGCAGAGCCACGGTTTCCGCCTGCACTTATATTATACATGAGATAAATTTATTATAAAGCCATTTGGAAAACCTAGCTTTTAGCTACTTCCCAAGACTGGTTAAAGCAGCATTATTTATTAACTTCCTATATTTTCCTTTAACCCTTAATACTCTAGACTGATGTATATAATAGGCAAGTCTTTTTTTTCTAACCTCCGTAACCTCATTATTCTTTCTAAAGAGGTCTATAAAATCAAAGAATAAATCCTTCATAAGGTAAAATATGAAATATATCAAAGATACAAATAATAAAGTATAAAAAATCATAAATGATAAATTAAAGAAAAATTGTGGGTCTTTTGAAAAAAAATCTGGACTTTTACTTTGTACATTTGCATGATAAGATGCCAAAAATCCTATACCACCTGTTGCAAATATAGTAAAAATACCTTTTACACTAGCAACTTGATCTAAATCATCTTTGTGATTAACGTAGCTATTATAAGTTTCGAATACATATTCAATATCTTTCGGAGCGAATAGGCAATTAATCCAATGTATTCTATAATCTCTTACTGTAAAATCTTTAAACTTATTAAAACCCTTACTAGTATACTCATTACTAGTCTTATCAGTTTTTAACAACCTTTTGTAATAGCTACTTTGATACCCTTTATCTCTTAAAAACAGAAAAAAAGCAAATAAAATTGCTGAAATTACGATTGATCCTATAGAGGTATACCATGCTTTTATTATAAAAACTTTTTCAACAGGTATATCAAAAAAATATTTTAAAAATTCTAAACTTGCCATGGATAGTGATAAAAAGCTGAAAGAGCTAAAGCTCAATACTAAAAAAACCATAACTATTAAAAGCATGAATGTATAAATTTTATTTGAAAAATCCTCAAAAACATAAAAATTATTATGAAAATCAAGAATAATATCATCAATTTGGCGGTACTCATCTAAGGAATCAGTATATTCTTTATTAGTAGCAACATTTTCACTTTTAAGGCCTCTCTCTTCTATTTGTCTCATGCAATAATAATCTTCAAACTTCACAAATACACCCTCTAAATATTTTTATATTTAAAATATATATCAAACCAAACTGTTTGAATAGTCTACGCAAAAAACTATATAAAATCATCTATCTCTCTTTTCTCATAACAAAAACCCCCGCATCATCACGATACGGGGGTTTTTTGTCTTACGTATAAAGTTTTTAGTATAAAGCTTCTAATTTTAAAAGCTTGTATACTCAAGATTAGGTCAATTGAGCAACGTTAATTTTGTCGGCTTCTTCAGTATAAGAATCCATACGATCGAAGTTCATGTACTGATACACTTCCTCGCCCATGCTATCAAGCATACCAGCGTACTGCTGATATTCTTCGTTGGTTGGCAACTTACCAAGTACCGCTGCTACGGCTGCAAGCTCTGCAGAAGCTAGGTATACGTTAGCGCCTTGACCGAGACGGTTCGGGAAGTTACGAGTTGACGTCGATACCGCCGTAGACTTCGGTGCGATACGTGCTTGGTTACCCATACATAGTGAACAACCTGGCATCTCAGTACGAGCGCCGGCTTGAGCGTAGATGTTGTAGTAACCTTCTTCCATCAACTGACGCGCATCCATCTTAGTCGGCGGCGCAATCCATAGACGAGTTTTCAAACTACCTGCTGGTACGTCTTGTAGCAGTTTACCCGCAGCGCGGAAATGACCGATGTTGGTCATACATGAGCCAATGAACACTTCATCAATGGTATCGCCAGCGACATCAGCCAATGTTTTTGCATCGTCTGGATCGTTCGGGCAGCAAAGGATAGGCTCTTTGATAGTGCTCATATCGATAGTCATATCGATGGCGTATTCAGCATCAGCATCAGCACGCAATAGGCTTGGGTTCGCTAGCCATTCTTGCATCTGCTCAATACGACGGCTAATCGTACGCGCATCGCCATAGCCTTCTGAGATCATCCACTTAAGTAGCGTGATGTTTGAGTTTAAGTACTCAGTCACCGACGCTTCAGACAAAGTGATGGTACAACCAGCAGCACTACGCTCAGCTGAGGCATCAGACAATTCAAACGCTTGCTCAGCGGTCAAGTCTTCTAGACCTTCGATCTCAAGAATACGACCATTAAACTCGTTGATTTTGCCTTTCTTATCAACGGTCAATAGACCTTCTTTGATCGCTTGATAAGGGATCGCATGAACCAAGTCACGCAACGTGATACCAGCCTGACGTTCGCCAACGAAGCGTACACGGACAGATTCAGGCATATCAAGTGGCATAACACCAGTTGCTGCTGCGAATGCTACTAGACCAGAACCTGCTGGGAACGAGATACCCATTGGGAAACGAGTATGCGAGTCACCGCCAGTACCAACGGTATCTGGAAGAAGCATACGGTTCAACCAGCTATGGATAATACCATCGCCCGGACGTAAGCTTACGCCGCCACGGTTCATAATAAAGTCAGGTAGCGTGTGCTGAGTCTCAACGTCAACTGGCTTTGGATAAGCAGCAGTGTGACAGAATGACTGCATCACTAGGTCTGCTTGGAAGCCCAAACATGCTAGATCTTTTAGCTCATCACGAGTCATCGGACCAGTCGTATCCTGCGATCCTACAGTCGTCATTTTAGGCTCACAGTACATACCAGGACGTACGCCCTCTAGACCACAAGCTTTACCGACCATTTTTTGCGCTAGGGTAAAACCTTTACCCGTATCAACTGGCTCTTCTGGCTTAGCAAAGATATCTGAATGTCCAAGACCCATGTACGCACGAGCACGATTGGTCAAACCACGACCAACGATCAAAGGAATACGACCGCCAGCACGAACTTCATCAAGCAATGTTGGTGAGTTCAATTTGAACGTAGACAGTACTTCGTCAGAATCATGCTTAGTGATTTTGCCTTCATAAGGATAGATGTCAAACACATCACCCATGTTTAGGTTATCAACCGCTACTTTTTCGATTGGCAATGCGCCAGAATCTTCCATGGTGTTAAAGAAGATAGGAGCGATATTGTTACCTAATACGAGACCGCCGCCACGTTTGTTTGGCACGTTAGGGATATCATCGCCCATGAGCCACAATACTGAGTTGGTCGCAGATTTACGGCTAGAGCCTGTACCTACCACGTCACCAACATAAGCGAGTGGATGACCTTTTTCCTTTAACGCTTCGATTTGCTTCATTGGACCGACAACGCCCTCTTCGTCAGCAGTGATGCCGTCGCGAGAGTTTTTGTGCATAGCCAATGAATGCAACGGGATATCAGGACGGCTCCACGCATCTTGCGCAGGTGACAAGTCATCGGTGTTGGTTTCGCCAGTCACTTTAAACGTCGTGTAAGTGGTCTTTTCTGGTACGGCATCACGGTTTAGGAACCATTCAGCGTCAGCCCAAGATTGAACCACTTCTTTAGCGATAGCATTGCCCGCTTCTGCTTTTTCAGTCACGTCATTGAACGCGTCAAACACCAGTAATGTCTTTTTCAACGCTTCAGCAGCATCTTGTGCCACTTCCGCGTCATCCAGTGCAGCAACCAATGGTTGAACGTTGTAGCCACCTTGCATCGTGCCTAGGATTTGAACGGCTTTTTGCTTGCTAATAAGTGGTGAAGAGGTTTCACCCTTAAGGATCGCTGCTAAAAACGCTGCTTTAACGTATGCCGCTTGGTCAACGCCAGCAGGAATACGGTTTTCTAGCAGGTTCATCAAGAACGCATCTTCGCCTGCTGGTGGATTCTTTAGTAGTTCAACCAACTCTGCTACTTGTTTTTCATTCAGTGGTAGCGGAACCGTTCCTAGCTCAGCACGTTCTTCGACATGTTTACGATAAGCTTCTAACACAATAGTCGTCCTCGTCAGTTGGGAGTATTAGTACATTACGTGGGTAGTCAGCATGACCGCCTGCGTCTATATACTAGATGGAATAATTATTGGTGCAATCATAGCTTAAAACGCTCTAAATGTTAATGGCTCAGCCTTTAAAAGGCTCATAAAGCGGTTATAAAGGGCTCATATTGAACATTTATTATATAAATAGTACCATCAACAATATGATTGAGCAGCCTTACACAATCGATATACAGCTTGTCATTTTAGTCAAGCACTGCTCGATTTATGATTAAATAAATACGCTGTGCCTGCTAGACGCTTTGTAGGATATTATTTGATAAAATATCATCTTGATACGATAGCTTAGAGAAAATATCACTTAGAAAAATAGCGCTTGAAAAAACAGCTTTTATTAACCATATACTAAATGAATAAACATTAAGGATGATGATATGGATAGTAGTGCAATGCAAAACAAAAATAGGGATAACAGCGATATGGAGAACAGCCATATAAAGAGCAACGCTAATTATCAAAACGGTCTCAAAGTTCGCACTGACGTGATGGGTGAGGCACATGTCAAACGCTCGCTTGACAGCACGACTGGATTTACCCAACCATTACAAGACTGGATCATCGAACACGCTTGGGGCAGCACATGGCAAGATGACTCAGTATTGCCGCGCAAATACCGCTCATTAATCACCATTGCTTTTTTAATTGCGCAAAAAAGCCCAACTGAGCTAAAAGGGCACATTCGAGGTGCCATCAATAATGGCGCAAGTGTCGCTGAAATTCGAGAAGTATTAATGCACAGCTTGCCTTATTGCGGGGCACCTGCCACTCAAGAAGCGTTTCGTGCTGCCATAGAAACCCTGAATGAGTTGGATATTGATATAGATATTTAAAACTACGGTTGCGAGACAAACCATAGTAGCCTTAATGATCCACCTCAAAATGATCAGTTAAACAATATTCATTGAAAATTAGCCCCTAAGTTTCTGCTATAATGTCCTCACTCACAACACATTCTAATAATTCCATAAACCCTTATACTATAAAGGGTTAAGAGATACTTTATTATGACAACTGCCGTACAAACACATGTGCCTGCTGCTAAGGTCAAACCTAAAAAAGCCATTCAAGGAGAAAAGCTACGTGGCTACGATAAAGTTGCCCGTATCCCAATTAAAGTGATTCCGACCATCGAGGCAAAGAAAAAGCCAGATTGGATTCGGGTTAAAATGTCCTCTCCTGCTGAAGTGGCGCGTATCAAAGCCACTTTGCGCGAGCAAAAGCTCTATACCGTTTGTGAGGAAGCGGCCTGCCCTAACCTGCCGCAGTGCTTCGCTGATGGCACCGCGACCTTTATGATTATGGGTGATATCTGTACCCGTCGCTGTCCGTTCTGTGACGTCGGTCATGGTCGTCCTAATGAGCTAGATGCAGATGAGCCGCGTCACACTGCCGAGACTATTTTAGGTTTGCAGCTTAAGTATGCGGTAATCACCTCTGTGGATCGTGACGATCTAAAAGATGGCGGCGCGATGCATTTCGTTGAAGTGCTCAATGAATCTCGCGCACTTAGCCCGAATTGCCTCATTGAAATATTGGTGCCTGATTTCCGTGGTCGTATGGATATCGCGCTAGACTTGTTGACTGAAACACCGCCAGATGTCTTTAACCATAACATCGAAACCGTGCCTCGTTTATATAAAGCCTTCCGTCCAGGTTCTGACTATCAGCATTCGTTAGATTTACTCAAACTCTATAAAGAGCGTCGCCCTGATATCGCGACCAAGTGCGGCTTTATGGTCGGTCTTGGTGAGACTGAAGAAGAGATTTATGCATTGCTTGATGATTTAAAAGCGCACAATGTGGATATGATTACGGTTGGTCAGTATCTGCAACCTAGTAAAAACCACGCGCCTGTCGATCGTTATGTCCATCCAGACGAGTTCCAGCGTTATATGGATTATGGTAAAAAAATCGGCTTCTTTAACATTTGGGCAGGCCCAATGGTACGCTCAAGCTATTTTGCCGATCGTCAATATTACGGTGAAGACTGCCCTGCACCGATTCGTAGCAAAAAAGCATTGGCAGCAGAAGGCAAACTTGGCTGCTAAGTGTCGGGGTTTAATGAGCTAATGCTTCAAACTTAAGCTGAGCATGTAAAAAGGGTGAATAACAGTTTATGTTATTCACCCTTTTTTTAGCTTTAATAGATTTTTAAAACCTTCAACCGCAACGCCTTAAATGGTTAAAGTTGGCGTTGGCTCGCTACTGTTTCTAGTATTAAAGATGGCGATAGCAATAACGATCACGCCACCCACTAGACCAGTCGTTATTCCAGGATAGATTAATAGCAAAGCTCCGATTGCCAAAACAACGCGTGTTACTGGGCTCATATCGCTTTTAAAATACCCCTCTAATGCCGCACTAAGTGCGAGAACACCCGTAATTGACGTCAATACTACCGTGATAATATCGATAATAGGTGGTAGCGGGAAGTCCTTAGCAGTTACTGCAAGCCCAGTAGGATCAATCATTAACATCGCTGGACTATAGATAAACATAAACGGCACGATGAATCCAGCCAAAGCTAGTTTCATCGATAAAAATCCTGTCTTCATCGGATCGCCACCAGATATGCCCGCACCAGCAAAGGCGGCTAGACACACAGGCGGTGTAATATTGGCAAAAATACCAAAGTAGAAAACAAACATGTGCGCTGATAAAATTGGGATATCAAAGCCAGCTAAGGCGGGTGCTGCCATCGTTGCCGTAATAATATAGGCAGGAATAGACGGTAGTCCCATGCCCAATACCATCGAGGCAAGCATGGTCAAAATGAGCGTGAAAAATAATGACCCTGCACCAAGTGTGACAATTGATGAGGTCATCACCGTTCCAAAGCTGGTTAGACTCACGACTCCGATGATAATACCGACGACTGCACAGGCAGCCATTACCGCGAGCGACTGGCGTGCGCCATCTTCTAATGCACCCAAAATGTCAGAGAAACCCATCCTGGTCTCTTTTCGCAGCATACTGACCAAGACAGTAAAACCAATGGTATAAGCCGCTGCATAACCAACGGGCACGTTTCTGATTAATAAGAAAATCAAAAATACAATCGGTAGCAGCATATGACCGCGGGCTTTTAACACTTCTTTCACGGCTGGCAAGCTTTCTTTAGCGATACCTTTTAGATCACGACGACCAGCGCGAAAATGCACCTGCGCAATGACGCCCAGATAATACAATATCGCTGGCAATAAGGCCGCCAACGCAATTGTGCTATACGGCAAGCCTGTTGTCTCCGCCATGATAAAGGCACTCGCGCCCATAATCGGCGGTAATATTTGCCCGCCAACAGAGGCACTTGCCTCAACGGCACCCGCAAAATCTTTGTGGTAACCAACCTTTTTCATGAGCGGAATGGTAAAGGCACCAGTACTGACTACGTTTGACAAAGCAGAGCCATTGATACTGCCCATAAAGCCACTGGAGATGACCGCAACTTTTGCCGGACCTCCCTTTTTATGACCGGCTATTGCCAATGCTAAATCATTAAACAGCTGTCCCATCCCTGAGCGCGCTAAAAACGCACCGAATAGAATAAATAGGAAGATAAAGGTAACCGATGCACCAATCGCAACAGAATATAAACCTTCCGTTTTTAAGAATAATTGACCAAAAATGTCACCCATATCATAAGGACGAGTCAGTAACCGGTCTGGCATAAAATCCAAATGACTGACAAACGGATACGCCAAAAATATCCCTGCCAAGATCGGTAAAATCCAACCTGTGATACGGCGACTGCCTTCTAATACGCAGACCACCGTAATCAGCGAAAATATTACATCCATCTGATTGGCCATACCGCCACGTGAGGTCACGATATCTTGATATTCATATATCAGATAAGCCATCCCAGACAATGACAGGGCAAACCATAACCAGTCATACCATGCGACGCGCTGACGGCTGCTTTTTTTACTTGCTGGAAAAATTAAGAAAATTAAGGCAAAACCAATGCCCACGTGTACAGAACGCTGTAGCAGCGCTGGCATGGGATTAAAGGTGATATATAAATGAAACAGTGAATATAAAATGCAAAGTCCAGCGATAAAATACTTCACTGGTCCTTGAGTGATATGCCTTGTGATGGATTCTCTATCATACTTTTCTAATATGGCTTTATTGTGGGCTTGCGCCTCAAGTTCAGCGTCGACCTGAGTATCAGCATCCGTGTTGGAATGTATAGGCAAGTCGTTATTGATATGGTTATCTGACATCGTTGTCACATTATTGTGATCCATCACTTGGGAGTTCATGACACAAATCCTTGTTAAATCTATCAATGAAACCATACGTTGTCGGCATGATCGTTACTTCAGAATAGTCTGGCACCCAGCGATGAATGAGCATCTGGTAGTTACCATAGTCAATCTCACCTTTGGTAAGCCGTGAGACCACCCAATTAAGCTTAGGCAATTTCTCATTGATTTGATAACCCAGATAGCCAGGTTTTTGTATGGGAGCAAGCGCTTCGGTTGAGGGTGTACCCGCCCCAAAAGCTTCAAAATAAGTGGTTGTCAGCAGCAATTCAGCGTCTTCTGTACTGCTGCCGTCTATACGTTGGTATTGCTCTTCCCACCATTGTTTTTCTACAGAGTGTATCCAGCGCAGTTGAAAATTTGGCTCGACAAAGTAGCACACTTTATCATTAGCACCATCAACGCCTGCAACACGCACTTCCACCACAGGCTGACGGACAAAGAGATGCCATAGCGTAAAAAAAACCAGCGCGGCAATGCCTGCCACGCCAATTAATAACCCTAATCGCTTATTTAGCTGCTTGCTCATCATAGTACTTTTTAGCGCCAGGATGGATAGGTGCGACCATACCTTCACGTGCGGTTGCTAAACTAATATCATTGGCCGCTTGGTGCGCTGTTTTTAGACCGTCTAAATTGTCAAATAACGCTTTGGTCAGCTTGTAACCATCTGCTTCAGACAACTCTGAGCTCACCAATAGAGCATTCATGATTGCTGCGGTTGGAATCGCGGCATCATTGCCATAAGTGCCAGCAGGAATCTCAAAGGTCTTAAAGTAAGGCTTAGTCGCAATGATTTCTTTTAGCTTGTCTTGACTGATGGTGATCAACTGTAAGTCTAAGCCCTGCTCTAGCTCCATCAATGAAGAGTTTGGCAGACCACTACTAAAGAAAGCCGCTTCAACTTTACCCGCTTTCATACCGTCCGCTGCTTCCGCAAAGCCTAAATAGTCAACGGTCACATCATCATATGTGATACCAAACCCTTCTAATAGCGTCCGAGCATTTACTTCTGTGCCAGAGCCTTGATCGCCCACAGCGATGCGCTTACCACGTAAGTCTTCAATATTTTTGATGCCAGATTTTTTGGTGGTGACAATTTGCACCACATTAGGGTACAAGACTGCAATCTGTTGGATGTTGGTTATCGGCTTATCAAAGTTGTTTTTGCCTTCGATCGCGTCGGTGACTACATCACTGAGCGCCAATACCATGTCGACTTTACCTTGGGTTAATAGGTTGACGTTTTCGACTGAAGCCCCAGTAGTTTGTGTTTTTGAGTTGACCCCAAAGGTTTTGACATAGACCTCTGATAATGAAGTGCCGATGATGTTATAAGGGCCAGATGCTCCGCCAGTGGCGATGGTAAGAAACTTGGTATCAAGCTTGTCGGCGGCAGTGTCAGTAGCAGCGCTATCTGTTGCCGTACTGTCTGTACTTTCTGAACTTGGTGATGAGCATGCCGTCAGACCTAAAGTGGCGCTTAACATTGCTGATAAAAGTAACGGGGATTTTAGAGAGTTGAGCATTGAATTCATCCTTGAAATAATCGAGTTAATACACTTAACGACATCAGTATATCAATAGTGATGCGTTACAGACCTGTAATAATATAGCAATTCTTGCTGTAAATAAACTGCCATCCAGATTCCCTCTACACTCATACTCTATGTGCGAAGGTATTTAAGTAAAGGAGCAGCCGTTCTTATAATGAATCAATAGCTAAACACAGTTTTGCTATGCTAAACACAGTTTTGCTATGCTAAACACAGTTTTGCTATGCGAAACAATGTTTCATTAGACAATTCATTTAACCAAAGTCTGTGTCTATTGTAAACCTTTATAATCATCTAAATACAAACGAGGTTATTTGACCAAAAAATACTGATATAAAATGACTAGATGGTAGCTCTTAATGCATTTTTACCATACTGTAGGCTTGATTATATTTTATATATAAACCCTAAGCGGTTGTCTTGTAAGTCAGCTGACTTAAAGTAGATCCCGTCTAGATTTGCAAATTCGTCACCACATATCTTGGCACCGTTATCTGTTACTCTAAAAATAGGGAAAACCTTTATGACAATATCTAGTGTAGAAAAGTCAGCGGCAGTATCGGTATCTGCCGATATCGCCATCATTGGCGGTAGTGGTCTTTATCAGATGCAAGATTTAACCAATAAACGTAGTGTCAGCATATCGACGCCTTACGGCAAACCCTCTGATGATATTGTCTTAGGTGAATTAAATGGCGTGACGGTCGCCTTTCTAACTCGTCATGGTCAAGGTCACAAGCTCACACCTTCCGAAGTGCCTTATCGTGCCAATATTTATGCACTCAAAACTTTGGGCGTACGTTACGTCATTTCGGTATCGGCAGTGGGCTCATTAAGAGAAGCGCTTAAGCCTTTAGACATGGTCATTCCCGATCAAATGATCGATATGACTAAGCATCGAAACAGCAGTTTTTTTGGGGAAGGTGCAGTGGCACACGTTGCGATGGCTGATCCTTTATGTCCTAAAGTCGCGGATATTCTAACGCGTGCTTATACTCAGGCGCAGATAGCTGAAGGTCAATGTCATGCAAAAGCCACTTATATCTGTATCGAAGGGCCGCAGTTTTCCACTCGTGCAGAGTCACACTGGTATCGCCAAATGAACGCTGACATCATCGGTATGACCAATATGCCAGAGGCTAAGCTTGCTCGTGAAGCGAGTATGGCTTACGCAACGCTAGCATTGGTCACGGACTTTGATAGTTGGCATCCTACCGAAGAGGATGTCAGCGCCGATTATGCGATTCAAAATTTAATGAAAAATGCGGGTAATGCGCAGCAGGTCATCAAAGAAGCGGTTGCTTTGTTAGCTGCTGAACAACCTAAATCAATTGCTCATAATGCTTTAGCACAAGCATTAGTCACGCCTGTTGAGGCGATGAGTAAAGAGACTAAAACCAGACTTTCAGCATTATTGCCTTAGCCATACCAGTTTATGATTATCAAAAAGCCAGAATGTTAAGGCATTCTCAATTCTCAATAACTTTATAACCATCAAGCCAGCCATTTGGCAAGTACCGCAAATCTTCAGGCTCATCGATATCAGGCAAAGGTTCTAACAACGCTACAGACCAGCTCAATTCTGCCAAGCGCTGTTGAGTAACCTTTGCGACGCTCGCCGTACTCCATTCGATATTGCTAAATAAACGATCAGCAACTTGCTTAAAACCAAACAACACATAACCACCATCAAAAGCGGGAATCATGACGCTATCTTGTGTTTCTAACTGCTGGGCAGCTTGTCGAATACGAATGGTTGTAAGACTAGGACAGTCCGTACCTATCAAGATAACGTGCTCGAAACGTGCTAATGCTTGCTGACTGGCGGTTAACATACGCAAACCCAAATCACCATCTGCTTGTGCTGACCAATACAGCGAGTCAGGCAAATTAAGCAGTTGCCAGCATGGATCAGTTGGCGCAAGACTGACACATAGCTCAACCGTGAAGCCAGTAGCGACGGCTTGTTCTATACTATGCAATAGTAGTTTATGCGCCATTTGCGCGGCACCTTCAATACCAAGCGCCGGTTGCAAGCGCGTTTTTGCCATGCCCTGTGCGGGGAACTTGGCGAAGAGAATAATGCAAGTTTGTTGGTTTTGATTCATGGTAAGAGTTTGTTCATTTATTTATAATAACGCGCTTTGATATTATCAGCTGATACGCCGCGCCAATAATCAAAACGTAGATGCCACATCAAAATAATCGTCTGCCAAGTGCCATGCTGTTGCCAGCGTCTTGCTGATGTGATGACTTTACCTTTTAAACAAGCAGGCTTAGTAATACCTTTTATTTGCTTGCATAATTCAACATCTTCCATCAACGCTTGGTTAGGATAATTACCGATTCGCTCAAATAAAGACTGGCTAATAAAAATGGCTTGGTCACCTGTCGCGATTCCGCTCAACCGTGAGCGCCAATTAATCATTTGACTGACCAATCGCAGTGTCGGTTGATGACTGGCTATTTGCACATCAAAACGTCCCCACTCTGCCCGTTTCATCGCTTCAGAAACACTCTCTATAGCATCCATTGGCAATTGCGTATCGGCATGCAAAAACAGTAATACATCGCTAGTTGCTAACGCTGCGCCTGTATTCATTTGCAGCGCGCGCCCTGCTTTAGACTCAGTCATTTGCCAATCAATTTTACGATCATTATCAGGCATTACCTTATTAATAAAACTTTGGATTATGGCAATAGAATTATCTGTTGAACCACCATCGACCAATATCACTTGTTGCGGTTTCGGATTTAGCCTATTGATATTATCAAACAATAAAGGCAAATTATCTGCCTCATTGAGCACTGGAATAATGATAGAAACCGTCGCCATAGCCGTCATAGTTAGCAGTACTCTTACTTGTTGTTACCATTATTTATTATTAAGGCTCCAATTATAATCGGTATAACCAATCTTCACTTTTCCTGCTTTTAGCTCAGCCGTTTGCGACTTACTAAGCCCTAAAGACGAGCTGTAACGAGCCAAAAACCCTTCTAAATCATTAGTACTACGCCAGTTGGTTTCAAAGTCTTCTTTATACCATTTAAAAATTGGTGATATCTCTAACGTATTACCTTTGAGACGGTTACGACTGCTATCCGCGAGGAATTTACTCGTCACTTGCTCTAATTGTTTATCTAATTTACTACTTGTAAAAGCATCATTCAACAATGCTGGACAGCCGATGCTCGCACAGTTCACCGCAAAGTGAATACGCGGTTCGTTATAGCGTTTGGAGCCACGAATTAGATTGTGCTCGATGTCATCAAGTGAACGCTTTTTGCCCAATAGCGTGACGAAATCCTGTTTCCATGGCGAACCAAATATTCCGCCAATATCTTTAATCGACTTGATGTTAGGGTACTTGGTCAAAACCAGTTCTACGGTACCAGCATTATAGACATTGATCAAAAATGCTAATTGCTCATCTTTGCGCCAACCATTAAACTCTGATTGACTGACTTTGCTAGTTGCTGCCATGTAGCTATCAAGCTTGCTTTGATCCGCTTTCATACCGTTGTAATTAACGACTGAGGCTTTGCCACCATTGGTCATGGTGACGTTTTTATTAAGTAAGCTATCCCAAGTGCTGTGATTAAAATCCGCATAACTTGCCATACTGGCTAACAGGATAGAAGTGGTCACTGCCGTTTTGATTAATAAACCACTGCTTAAAAAAAGGCTTTTACTATTAAGTCTTGTACTATTAAATACTGACATGATTGACTCCGGTTAAATCGAGGATATTTCTTCTATCGTCTGATCTGTTGTCTCTTCTTCTAACGCACCACCGCAGCTACTTCCTTGCCCTGCCGTACAGCCATAGCAATGATCTGCAATGGCAATGTTATCGCCAGCAGGATTTTGCGTTAACAAATCGCTTAGATGCAGACGGGACTTGTTGGACACTGGAATCTCTAATTGCTGGTTAAAATCACAATCAAACAACTCTCCTAACCAATTAACGCTGATGGTCGATCGGCACATGACTTCGGTTAAATTGGCGGCCACATAATTGGCTTTGAGCAAATCCATATAGGGATGGAATTGGTTTTTAGCCAATAGCACCGCACCAAAACGCTGAATGGGCATATTGGTCAAGGCAAATAACTGATGAAACTCGATATCAAAATGCGCTTTTAACTCGCGCTTATAATCTGCTTCAAGCTGCTGTTGATTGGGTGGCAGCGTCGCACCTTGCGGATTATAGACAAGGTTCAGCGTGAGCTCTGACCCTTTCTTGCCGTAGCCAAGCGCATTGAGTTTATGCAATCCCAATATACTGTCATCAAATGCGCCTTTACCGCGCTGCTTATCGACATTTTCTAATGAATAACATGGCAGAGAAGCCACTACTTCGACCGCATTGTCTGCCAAAAACTGTGCCATGTCCTCAAAGCCTTCTTCCATCAGGATAGTCAGATTACAGCGATCAATTACTGTTACACCCAAGGCACGTGCGGCTGTAACCAAATACTTAAAGTCTTCATGCATCTCAGGCGCACCGCCCGTTAAATCAAGCGTCTCGATATTTTGTGCTTGTAAGACTTCTAGAATCAACTCAACAAGCTCACGCGACATCATCTCTGTGCGGTAAGGACTGGCAGCCACATGACAATGCACACAAGACATATTGCATAAGTAACCCATATTGACCTGTAGCGTGGTTAACTCACGACGTTTGAGCGCTGGGAAATCCGTGTGCTCGAGTAATTCGATAGTTGATTTCATAATGGTATAAAACCCCGTTGGTAGCACCTCTAAAGCAAAAAGGATGACGCAAAAATAAAAGGTTAAAAAAGACAAATTCACACGCAAGCAATTGCTTTTTATGACTATTTCATAAAATTATCATCTCATTTCCAGTCTTGTCACTTTACGTTTTATCTAATTAATCATACCTGATTGTGAAACGGTATTGACAACTAATATCGTGATTTTCATCTTTTATGCCAAATGAGCATGACGTCTCGTAGGATGTCATACAGCACTTGTCAATTTGGCTTTTAAGATATTATATTCAGCAGATTTATAGATCGACCTTCTCATCCAATTGGCAATGCCACAGTTGTCAGTGCAAAACTCTTAAATAGCATTGACCGCACAAGGCTTTATCGCTAAATTGGTTGCAACATTCCTATCTTTTAAAACAACATTCACTGATAAAATATGAATACTTTTAGAATATAGAAAGCCCACCACGTACCAATGCTTATGACACACGGATGTAAGCATCAAATCACCTTTAAGGATAACGTAATGAATATGAGCACATTACTAAAACCAACTGTACTGAGCATTGGATTAATGAGTGTCATAGGTTGCACTACCATGCAGACTGCGCCCAAGGATATGAGCAACTCAGCAACTGTCTATTACAATGGCAACATCATCACGATGGAGGGCGATCAGCCACAAATGGCTGAAGCCTTAGTCACCCAAGCGGGCAAGATTGCCTATGTGGGCAATTTACAAGAGGCGCAATCGAAATATAAAAATGCCGCGCAGATTAATCTACAAGATAAAACCTTATTACCCAGCTTTATCGATCCGCACAGTCATTTTGATATGGTGTCAAACACCATGGGTCAGGTCAATCTCAACCCGCCGCCCATCGGTCAAGTCGATAGTATTCCTAAAATGATGCAAACGCTAGAAGAGTATAAAGTGGACAATAACATTGCTGATGGCGACTGGATATTTGGTTGGGGTTATGATGAAACTCAGCTGGCTGAGGGACGTCATCCGACCAAAAGCGAAATTGATAAAGTATTGCCAAACAACCCAGTGTATTTACAACACACAAGTGGTCACATGGGCGTCGCAAATAGCAAGGCGCTGGCCATGATGAACATCACTGCTGACAGTAAAAATCCAGCAGGCGGTAATATTGCTCGAATTAAAGGCTCTAATGAACCAAACGGTCTCGTACAAGAAACGGCGATGTATCCGTTCGTGCGTAATATGCTAAAAGTGTTAGCGCCGAATCAGGGCAAATTCTTTGAGCAGACGCAAGAGTATTATGCAAAGAATGGCATAACGACGGCACACAATGGCTCAACGGCTCGAAACACTATTCAGTTTTTTCAAAAACAAGCCGATGCAGGCAAACTTAAAATTGACTTGGTCGCACTGGCAGGAGTGAGTGACTTAGATGAGAATTTGGCTGATAAAAACTTCGTATGGAAAACCTATCAAAATGGTTTTAAAGTACAGGGTACCAAAATCGTTGCAGATGGCTCGCCACAAGGCAAGACCGCCTATTTTAGCCAACCTTATCTCACACCAGTTCCAGATTGCGAAAAGGACTGCCGCGGTTTACCAAGTGTCAGCCAAAATGAGCTGAACGAGATGTTTGTCAAAGCCTATGCTCGCGACAATCAGCTCTTTATTCATAATAATGGTGATGGCGCAACCGATATGCTCATCAAGGCACACGAGTATGCGGTCAAAAAGACTGGTCAAGCAGCTGATAAAGATCGCCGTACTGTGCCCATTCATGCTCAATTTGCCCGACCTGATCAGCTAGCCGCATTCAAAAAATACAATATGGTGCCGTCCTTCTTTACCAACCATACTTACTTTTGGGGAGATGTACACGTTAAAAACTTAGGTAAAAAACGTGCCGACTTTTCAAGCCCGCTTGCCACTGCTGATAGAATGGGACTTAAATACACCAATCACTCTGATGACACAGTGACACCTGTCGATCCGCTATTTACAGTCTGGTCAGCAGTCAATCGCACTTCGCGCTCAGGTAAAATCATTGGTAAAAATGAGCGAGCGACGCCGTATCAAGCGTTAAAAGCCATTACCAGCAATGCCGCTTATGAGTATTTTGAAGAAGACAGCAAAGGCACTTTGACGCCAGGGAAACTGGCTGATTTGGTTATCTTGGACGCCAACCCATTAACCATAGAGGCAAGCAAGCTCAAAGACATCAAAGTCATCACAACCATTAAAGAAGGTCAAACGATTTACCAACGTCCAGTACAATAGCTCATGGTAAGCGCCGTATAATAAGCCAAATTTTAGCAGGTGATTTCAAATCATCATGCCTGCTATTCATTAAGATGATGAACCATTAAAGCTATTTATTAAAAACATTCATTAAAACTGTTTAAGGAACCCTATATGAGTACCAACACCGATACAGGTAACGACCACATTCTCTCCTCAGATAATATTCATTACTTGCATCATGATTTTTTTGAACCAAGCCATGAAAACACAGCCGTAAAAGCCACGTTACTGATTGTCCACGGTATGGCAGAGCATAGCGGACGTTACGCAGACTTCGCTCAGTTTTTAGCGGATAATGGTATCGCAGTGGCAACTTATGACCATTTGGGACATGGAAAGACCGTCAAAACATCAGCAGATTTAGGTTTTTTTGGTGAAGAGCATCCGGTACAGTCCCTGCTAAAAGACGTCATTGTCATGGCAGATAGCTTAAAAAATCGCCATCCTGACGTGCCACACTTTGTAATGGGTCATTCTATGGGCTCGTTTATTGTGCGTAATGTCCTAAAGCACCATGCACACAATTTCACAGGTGCTATTTTGATGGGTACAGCAGATGCCAACCCCTTGACTAAAGTGCTACTGCCAGTCAATAAAGTACTGGCAAAAGTAGCCCCTAAAAAACCAAATGCAATGTTTGCCAAGGTGATGAATAAAGTCTTGAATAGTAAGCTTGAAGATCGCATCTCTTCATCAGAATTTGCATGGTTAACTGAAAACCCTGCCGCCATTGAAGCCTATGAAGCAGATCCCTTAACGGGCTTTGATTTCACCAATAATGGCTTTATGACATTATTTTTTCTGATGGAAACTGGCTTAAACAAAGGCTGGGCAATGACTATTCCAAAAAACTTCCCGATGCTATTTATCAGTGGCGAAGATGATCCTATTGGAGATATGGGCAACGGCATCCGCAAAATTGTCACGCGCTTAAACAAGCAAAATTTCAGTCAAGTAGATATCCAACTCTATCCAAACATGCGTCATGAGCCTTTGCATGAAAAAGACCACCAAACCGTTTATGAAGATATCTTAGAATGGATAGAAAGCCATAGCTCAGACAATTAACCGCAGCGCTCATCTTGGCAGTTAACTCGTTTGCTAAAAGTCGCCAAATTAGCGACAATACGGCAAGCAAGTTTTTACGCCAAGTCATGCGAGTTATTTCACGATAATATATGCTTTACCTTCCACTAACTTTAGGAACCTTTATGTCATTACAACAAACCATCGAACAAGCCTTTGAAAAACGCAACGAATACAGCCCAAGCACGATGCCACAGGACGTGCGTGATGCTATTAATCAAGTGCTTGAGCAACTAGATAACGGCACATTGCGCGTTGCAGAAAAAAAGGATGGCGAATGGGTCGTCAATCAGTGGGCAAAAAAAGCCGTCTTGCTCTCTTTTCGCTTAAACGACAACTATGTTCAGGCAGCGGGCGAACATGTGCAATTCTATGACAAAGTGCCGACTAAATTTGCCAACTGGACCGAAGCACAGTTCAAAGAATCAGGCGTGCGTGTAGTACCACCCGCTGTTGCTCGTAAAGGCTCGTTCATCGCAGCAGGCGCGGTATTGATGCCGTCGTATGTCAACATCGGCGCGTATGTCGATCAAGGCGCGATGGTAGATACGTGGGCGACCGTGGGTTCATGTGCCCAAATTGGTAAAAATGTGCATTTATCAGGTGGCGTTGGTATCGGCGGCGTATTAGAGCCATTACAAGCGAATCCAACTATCATTGAGGACAACTGCTTCATCGGTGCACGTTCTGAAATCGTTGAAGGCGTAATCGTCGAAGAAGGTGCTGTTATCTCGATGGGTGTATTTATTGGTCAATCAACGCGCATTTATGATCGCGAAACGGGTGAGATTCATCGTGGCCGTGTACCAGCAGGCTCTGTTGTCGTACCGGGTAGCTTGCCGTCAGAAGATGGTACGCATAGCTTATATGCTGCTATCATCGTCAAAAAAGTCGATGCACAAACCCGCGCTAAAACATCAGTCAATGAGTTATTACGTTTAGCTTAGTATTTTTAATACTTAGAGTCTCGTACCCAAACCGTACGGACAGCGACAGATCCTCCTTATTAAAGACGCTGAAGAAAACTTCAGCGTCTTTTTTGCAGCTTAATAGAGGGTGGTGCGTTATAATCCCTTTTTTTGGTTTGGCTTTATCCAAACGCAAAACGCCCATACCAGAACTTGCCTTTTTATTATCATTGATAAATGCCTCATCCCATTAGCAATCTTTAACTGTATTTGACATATTATGAGTGAATCACTATTACGCACCGCCGCCATTCCTGTCACTGATCCTGAAGCGGGTCTACGTTTGACAGAAATTTTTTATTCTTTGCAAGGTGAAGCGCTGACCTCAGGCTTGCCAACGATATTTGTACGCTTGACTGGCTGTCCACTTCGCTGTGTCTATTGCGATACTGAATACGCCTTTACTGGCGGCGAGCGGCAGTCGCTAGAAACCATTATAGAGACCATCAAAAGCTATCCTTGCAAGCGTATTTGTCTGACTGGCGGCGAGCCTTTAGCTCAGCCGAACGCCATTGAGCTAATGAAGCGCTTACTGAGCGACGGTTATGAAATCTCGCTTGAAACCGCAGGCGCGCTCACGGTAGCAAACGTGCCAAAAGCGGTCAGTAAAGTCATGGATCTCAAAACGCCAAGCTCAGGCGAAGTCGATAAGAATCTATGGTCAAATCTCGACCACCTCACTCAGCATGACCAAATTAAATTTGTCATTATGAATCGTGAAGATTACGACTGGGCGAAAACCAAGCTGTCTGAGCATAAATTAAATGAATTGGTCGATACGGTTTGGTTCTCTCCGATGTTTAATGTCGCAGAGGATATCGACGAGGAAGTCAGCCCCGATGTACCTGTGTTGGCGCGCGAACTTGCAGAATGGATGTTGGCTGACGCGCTGCCCGTACGCTTCCAATTGCAACTGCATAAAATCATCTGGGCAGATGCTAAAGGAAAATAATAGTCTAATTATCTGAATGGATATTCAACATAAATAGCGACCCAAGGATAGGAATATAGGTATGGTCAAACTCATTTTATTGGGCTTATTATCGGGGGCATTTTTTAGCTCGACGTTTGTGTTAAACGAAGTTATGAGTGCGGCTGGTGGGCATTGGTTTTGGTCAGCTAGCCTTCGCTATGCATTTATGTGGCTAATACTCACGGCTATTATAATTATGCAGCATGGTTTTGGGCGTATTACGGAGCTGATGACTATATTCCGTCAACATTGGGGCTTTTGGTGTATTACGGGCAGTATTGGTTTTGGAATTTTTTATACAGGAATCTGTTACGCGGCTGATCATGTCGCAGGCTGGGTAGTCGCCGCGACCTTTATGTTTACAGTGGTTGCAAGCCTACTCGTTTTGCTAGCATTCGGACAACGTTTTGATAAAAAATTCATTGCATATGCGTTATTAGTATTTGCTGGCGTGGTACTGGTCAATATCAGTGAAGGACTGCATGCCGCTTCTTTGCTAGATGCTGATGCAGTGCCCATGAAAGATATGCTGCTTTATGGTGCCGTGCCTGCCCTAATAGCCGCCTTTAGCTATCCCATTGGTAACCAGTTGGTTTGGCAGGTATCTTACAATGCGCGCAAGCGTAGTGCCGAGCCTACCAGCACTCAAAAAATTGATATCCAAGCCAACGAGATTAGTAAAAAAACCACCTCACTTATTACAGAAGCACCTGCGTTGTCAGCTGATATGACTTATACGGCGGACGCGGTCGATTCCTTAAACCTTAACCACTCTGCTCAAACCTTACCGAGCTCTTTGCTGCAAACTTTAATCGCACGTATACCTGCTATCAAAACTACCCTCCTACAAAATGCCTTTAACAAAGTATGGTTAATGACCTTGGGCAGTCTGCCATTTTGGTTGGTTTTGGGTCTTGTCGTTCATCCGGATTTGCCTGATACTAAGCAGGTATTCAATACCTTACTTGTGGCTCTATTGGCAGGCGTGGCGGCAACCAGTATCTTTTTATATGCCCGTGAAAAAGCGGAAACTTCAAGCGAAGTGGCTGGGGTTGATGCTACTCAGGCAAGTGAAGTGATATTTGCCTTAATTGGCGGTATGCTATTGCTCAATAATACCCTGCCATCAGCGATGGGCTTAATAGGTATTGCTCTGATTATCGTTGGGCTTATTCTATTTGCAAAAGATGGCTAAACTACTACCTAAAATTAGGTTCACTCTATTTAAATTATTGATATAAACAACTTCAAAACTAACCTAGTCCAGCACAGCCAATCTATTTTGATGGCCATTATATTGGTAATATAATCATGGTTAATGATTTAATTTTTCCTGATATTTTATTATATTTATTAGATATGGTTGGTGTGATTGCTTGTGCGATCGCAGGTACACTGCTGGCACAGCACAAAGGTTTTGATATTGCTGGCTGTATCTTGGTTGCGATGGTCAATGCTATCGGCGGCGGTACACTACGTGATATGGCGCTAGACCGTCATCCGCTCTTTTGGATGACTGACCTCAATTATGTGATCGTCATCACAGTGACATCGCTTATTTTACAAATATTCTTTCATCTGTATCATAAGATTGATAAGGCATTGAAGCTGTTTGATGCCATTGGGTTGGCGGCTTTTAGCGTGATTGGTTTTAAGATAGCATTGACACAAGATATGTCAGCTATTATCGCTATTATGATGGGGGTTTGGACGGCTATTATTGGTGGTCTGCTACGCGATATCATCTGTAATGAGATACCACTGTTACTTCAACGCGAGATTTATATCTCTGCTAGTATTGTAGGTTCGATCACTTATCTGCTGCTTGACCGTTTGGGTGTAGATGCTGGATTGAATGAATTTGTTATGCTGGGCGTTATCTTTGCTGTACGGATGCTAGCATTGCGTTTTGATTGGCACCTGCCTTCTATACGTTTGGTGAAATAAGACCGATATATATGGTTTAAACACTAGGGCGTGTCCTCAATTCAATCGTTTACTTTCTAAATGGCCTAAAAATAGCTAAATTTTGCCAAACATCGTCAAATAGCTTCTTAATATCTCGATATTATTTGCACTACTTTCCTTGTTTGACGGCAATTTATCTCATCTTTATCACCATTTTTGAAATGAGAACACGCCCTAAGCTCTACTGTATTGGCTAAAAATAATCAGACAATCATCATACACACTTAGTGAGACTTGCTCATGCTGGCTATCGCATTGAACCCTTCAGCACTAATCACTACGTTTGACCCACGCTCTCTCATTTATCTTTTTGATATGATTGGTATTATCGCTTGTAGTATTTCAGGCACGATATTGGCAAAACATAAAAATTTCGATGTTTTTGGTTGTTTACTGGTATCTATTGTCACCGCTATCGGTGGTGGCACTGTGCGTGATGTCATTTTAGATCGCCATCCACTATTTTGGATGGTGGATATGAGCTACCTGACTGTTATTACCATCTCTTCATTAGTGATGCAAATATTCTTTCACCCCAACTCTAAACGCGTTAATAAGTTCCTCAAACTCTCAGATACTATTGGACTATCAGTTTTTACCTTAATCGGTATCAAGGTTGCCGATAGTATGGGTGCAAATGTGCCCGTGGCATTATTACTTGGGGTGATCACCATTATTGTCGGCGGTATTATCCGCGATATGATCTGCAATGAGATTCCGCTGGTGTTGCAGCAAGAGATTTATATTTCGGCAGCTTTGGCTGGCGGCATCCTCTATTTTGCACTACACAATCTGGGTGTGACAGCTTGGATTGCTGACATCGCTACTATGAGTACGATTTTTACCTTACGCATGCTCGCCATTCGTTATGACTGGCAGTTTCCAACCATCGAATGGAAATACTAAAAAAGCGTCAACCTTAAACAAAGTCGACGCTATATTTGCTACTGATTGAGTATCCTACAATAGGATAATGCCATCATTCCTGTATGACTGCTAAATCCCTTACCATCAACTGTAGACTTTGTTTGCCGTTCCACTCGTTGATGTCTAGCTGAAATAATACATGCACTTTTTCCGCACGATAATCCCATATCTCGCTATCAAAGTTAAAATAAATTGCTTCAATCGAATATTGCACATCAGGGTAACGCAGCGACAGTTTAAGGTGCTTGTCTTTTAATATCTTAAAACTTAACACTTCAAAGACCCCATCAAATATTGGCGTTGCAAAGCCATGACCCCAAATATTAGCGTCAGCTAAGTGTTCAGCAAACCACAAGCTAAAATCACTCGCCTGCAACGCGCCATCAGTGAATTTTTGCTCTGCAAACACCTCATTATCCATCTGTGCCATGACGTCATTAAAAGCCATAACAAACCCATCAAAGTTACGGCGTTTGATCGTTAAGCCTGCTGCCATCGCATGACCACCAAAATGACTGATTAAATCAGGATGGCGCTCGGCAACCTGCTCAATCGCATCACGAATGTGCACGCCAGCGATAGAACGCGCCGAGCCTTTGATAGGGTCATCTTCAGCGGTACGCTCTGTATCCGCGGGCGCAAAGACGATACTTGGCAAATAATGACTTTCTTTTAACCGTCCAGCGACGATGCCGATGACGCCTTGATGCCAATCATCTTGGTATAAAACGATACTGCGTTTACGATTATTATTCGTCTTTTTCTCAGATCTATTTTGAACAATAACATCCCCGCTTTCATGGTTATCCGCCGTAGCCTCATCGTCCATGTCTGTATCCGCAGCGGCTAATGTCTGTACGATGTTATCCGCTTGCGCGCGCATCTCACCTTCTACCTGCCGACGCGTCCGGTTTAACTGCTCAAGCTCTTGCGCCAAACGCTGCGCCGTACTCCAGTCATCCGTCAACAAACACTCAATACCGATGCGCATATTGTCCATACGACCAGCGGCATTGATACGAGGTCCTAAGACAAACCCAAAATCTTGTGCCTGCAACTGCTTAGAATCTCGCCCTGCTTGTTCAAGAAGTGCCAAGATACCGAGCGAGCAGCGCCCTTGGCGGATAGCCGCCAGTCCATGATGCACTAAAATGCGATTGTTTTTATCAAGCACCCCAACGTCAGCAATCGTCCCTAATGCCACCAAATCCAAATATTGACTCACTTGCACGGTAGATTTACCAGCTTCGCGGCGCAGCTTGGCCAAGCGTCCCAGCACATAAAATGCCACGCCCACCCCTACGAGCGCTTTACTGCTAAAGTGACAATCAAGCTGATTGGGATTAACCACAGCCTCCGCAGGCGGTGTTTCTTTAGTCGTCAAATGATGATCAGTAATAATCACAGTGATGCCATCGGCTTGCGCACGAGCCACGCCTTCATGGCTTGAGATACCATTATCAACAGTCACTATCACCTCAGGATGATACTTCTCAATACCCAATTCGACAATTTCTGGTGTCAAACCATAGCCATACTTAAAACGGTCGGGCACTAAAAAGTCAACGACTGCGCCCATTTTTGTGAGCGCACGCATCATCAATGCGGTACTGGTCGCACCATCACAGTCAAAATCACCCACGATAAGGATACGCTGACCGGCATCGATGGCGACGTCTAATAGACGCACTGCTTCGGTGACACCATGCAGCATTTCGGCTGGCAATAGCGCAGAGAGTTGCGTCTCTAGCTCATCAGGTCGAGTAATGCCGCGACCTGCGTATAAGCGGGCAAGCGTCAATGATTGGGCGGCAAGTGGTTGCAGCGCGGCGGGCAACTCGTCGATGCGAGTGCTGGTATAACGGGGGGTTAAATTTAGCATGTGCATATTCTACTGGCTTTGGCAGAGGGTCACAATGACAATTTTTGGTGGCTTGGTTTATCGTTTTTTGTTGCAGCACATTGTGATAAGCCATATTTTCATACTAGCATAGAGCAAATAATTCATACTCTGTGCATATAGTATGAATAATATTTCATTTACAAAAACGGTGCATAGCGACTGCATTTTTCTGCATTTTGCTACAAAGCAATGATTGTATGCCGCTCAGAAATCCATAAAATGGTAAGCAACTGAGATACTTGCTATCTATTGAGATTTGATTTTTTATTTTAACCATTTATAAGGATGCTTTATGAAAACCACACCACTGGCTGAAAAGTTACCAAATACCATTGACCCTAGCTTGGATCTTGAACAAGTAAAAAAAGAATGTCAAAAGCTGGTTAAAAAACGCGCCAAATATTCTGCTGGTGTTGCCATCGTTCCTGTACCATTTTTTGATGTCGCAGTAGATGCAGGTATGCTTACTCAACTATTACCTGACATTAGCGAGCGATTTGGCTTACTTGAAGATCGTAAGGCGGCAGTTGATTTAGAATCACGAGCCATTCATTGGGGTGCATTAAAAGATCGTACTGTCGATTTTGCAGGGTTGATGGCGACACGTGGTATTGTTAAAAAGACCGTACAAGGCTTTGGTGGTCGTATCGCTGCCAAACAAGTAACGAAATTTATCCCATTAGGGGGTCAAATGGTTGCTGCTACAATGGGCTATATGATTTTCAAAAAAATCGCCAATGATCACATCAATGAGTGCTACAAGCTCGCAAAAGATATTCAGCAAAAGCAACACGGTAAAAATGTCTAAAACAGTTAAAAAACCGACATCAACTTTATAAGATAAAACCAGCTAAGAGCCATTGCCTTAGCTGGTTTTTTTATGCTGAGCTACGTATATATGGGTTTAATTTTTCAATTTAATAATAGCCTTTTTCATAATACATCTCTAACTCAGAATACTCTATGTCACTAATTATAATAATGTTATCTGCATAAGGACGATACTTTCTAACCATTATTTTTGCCGCTGGTTTGTTCTTTATGAAAATGACGCCATCTTTGAGCCGAACATCGTTATCAAAACTAAATCCATCTCCCATGACTTTTGATGTAGAGCCTTTCCAATGACACTGCTGTACGTGATAATCAGACATCACATATACACTTCTTATAAAAAAAAGGCTGAGTGTCAAAGCAATTAAAAGACAGGGTATTGATAGCTTTTTATCCATTGAATCTCTAATTGAATTTAGGAAACCTATTTTGATGAAATAAATATTCCTGTCCATGCATGTTTCATGATATCTCGATGCATAGCATTAACAGTGGAAAATAATAAACACGCTACCCAAATATAGCAATACTTCATGAATATTTCACCTCTCTCAGTTAATGAACTCGTTAAAGTAAGATAAATTTTATTCTTGGATTATGGTATGCCAAACTTTAGCGTAGATAGTTATGAGCTAACCTCAACACTGATACTGCTACTAGGTTGCATCATGCTTTTCATTGCCTGTATTTCTGCAGCATTCAATAACAGTTTTGACGGCTTTTCATGGAAGCACATCAACACATGGTTATTTATCGTCGGTAGTTTACTAATGATTACTGGATATATTGGTTATAAAGTCTACGCTTATTATCATCCTCATGCTTGGCTGGATTAACATAAAAAGTGGCTTGATTTTGCTTAAGTAAGCATTGATAGTGTTATTAACGTATTTTGCTGATAATATACGACTTACTCAGGACGAGAATAAATTTCGACTGGCAAATATTAATTGCTATCAAATATATGCTTCAAAAGCTCATAAAAACCTCAAAGGAAAATTCTGTGAAAAAACTTCTAGCTTCGACCGCTATGCTTGCCACTCTTGCTCTAGCTGGCTGTACATCGACAGGTACTGGCACGACTACAGGCACTACTGCTAGCACAGCCATGACGACTGCAAGTAGTATTGGTATGAATATATTTACATCAGCCATTGATACACAATGCCGCAGCGAAATCGAAAAACAAAGTGCATGGCAGGTTGCTAGTATTGCGATGACTGATGCTCAGGAAGAAACTGTTAAAACCAACGTCTGTGGCTGCGTCAGTGAGCAAGCGCCGCAGCAAGTGACACTCGTTGAATTGGGCAATGCTGCTATCGATTCGCAATATCGCACACAGCTGGTCACGAAAGTCGTCGCAAAATCTCTACAAAGTTGCTATACCAGTTTTATGAAATAAAATATGATATATCTACTGATTTGTAGTAGATATAGTTGCATAACATTCAAGTTTTAAGACATTAAAATAAGACCATAAAAAGGGTGCGTTATAAATAACGCACCCTTTTTATTGCTAAGTCTTTATACCATCCACTTATCTTATTAACTTGGCTTAGAACTTGTTTTTGTCAACTGGATTCTGTGACAATGCTGCTGTAAAAGGCAGTATTTTACTGCGGCTAAAATACTTAGAAGAGCCATCGATAATCTTATCTACTTCTTTGATTAACTCATTAATAACGTCATCATAAACACCATGATATAGTTCAGTTTCGAATGCCGTAAAGGGATGCTTACGCGATGCCGAGCCGACCTCTGTCACACCTTGCTTACTATAAAAAATATCGACTCGTCCATCACTGTTGAGTACACAATTTAATATTCCGCCCTCCAGCTCCATTTCTACTCGCTCAGGCATAAAAATATAATCGTCTACATTGATGAGTTTTTTTTCTACTTCTCTCTTAAAAAATGATTTGATATCAAACATGGATATATCCCTGACCTTAAAATTATAATATACGTTAGCACGCCTGATTTTACAGCCACTGTCCAGCATGTAATCTGCTGCCTGCTCGTTCGTGCTTTATGAATCAATACTATAAGATGACGTGATATTTTTTAAGACAGGATATGTAAAACTGCGTTTGATGTTGGTAAAAATAGAATGTTAGCTGTGGCTCCTTTATCCTATTGCAATAAAAAAAGGAAGTGGCAAACTAGGCAACTCCCCTTTTTTAATGATGAAACTACTCTATCTGGCTTAATCACACCCAGCCTTTTTCACGAAACGATTTCAACACCTCAACAAACACTGCCATCTCATCAGCTCTGCCAAGCGTCAAGCGATTAAAGCCAGTGATAGGCGCAAACTCGCGACCAACAGCGATGCCATGGTCGCACATTCTATCGATATAGGTTTGTACATCGCCCTTGATTTCGTGAAATATAAAGCTGGCTTGTGATGGTAAGTAGCGTAGTCCAAGCTCATCCAGCGTCTGCTCAACCAGCTGACGCGATTGATTGGCAGTATGCAAACTCAACGCCAAAAACGCCTCATCATCCAAGGTTGCTATCGCAGCGACAGCACCAGACAGATTGGTATTATCTACTGAGATAAACGCCTCTAACTCAGTGATCATTTGCGGACTGGCAACCGCATAGCCGACACGCATACCCGCTAGCGCACACAGTTTGGAGAAAGTCCGAACCACGATAATATTGTCTGAGCGCTGCTCTCTTATCCACGTAATCCCACTCTCAAAACTTGGGTCAGTGACATATTCTGAGTAGGCTTCGTCTAGCAAGAAATAATGATGGTCTGGTGCCGTTCCTACCCACGCTTTTAACTCATCTGTGTCAGTAATCGTCGCTGTAGGATTGTTGGGATTGCAGAGATAAAATAAGCTTATACCATCAAAATCATCAGCCACTTTTTGCATATTTTGTAAATCAAAAGAATAGCTTTCAGGCATCAGTGCTACTTTTACCACGGGCACATTGATAGATGTTGCATATAGTTCCGCATAAGCAAAGGTTGGGTGCGGCACAATTACTTGAAAATTTCTGCCTTCCCTTAACGCTTTGTTTTGCAGCATTTGTACGACGGTGCGGATATTCTCACTGGAGCCGCTGCCTAGAGATATTTGACTTTCAGTCACGTCATTAATTTTCGCAACCTTAGTGATTAAGGCTGCACGCTGGTCATCTGGATAACGAAAGCCGATATCTAAAGCATCGATAACCGCTTTTTTGGCAGAGTCTGCCATACCTAGTGAGTTTTCGTTAGAGTTTAATTCTATTAATGGATTGGTAAGCACAATAGTAATACGCCTAATTGATACCCATACCAAATATGCGATGAATAATGTCAAACTCGCTCAGCCAGCGGACGTAGCACTTGCGCTCGTCTTTTTTGCTACTCTGATTATTTAGTAGGGTTTATATATGGATGGTGAGATGCATTCGGATAATAATGGTTATGGTAAGTGGCATTTACCCTGATTACAAGCGCTCTGAGCGATGAAACTCGTTAGCAGCTGTTATGAGTAAGATGCTCACTTATTGATAGTGTCCGTTAAATAAAAAATAGCCACCCTATAGGCAACTCACTTTGTAAAATTCTTAACATGTTTGCTAATACTAGGCCGTGTCCTCATTTTAAAAATGGTGATAAACATGAGATAAATTGCCTTCAAACAAGGAAAGTAGCGCAAATAATATCAAGATATTAAGAAACTATTTGACGATTTTTGGCAAAATTTAGCCATTTTTAGCCATTTAGCAAGTAATCGATTGAATTGAGGACATGCGCTAGTCTTGCTAGTTTATCGATATTTCAAATTAGCAATTTTTTAATGCACTACTTAGACCCAGCCTTTTTCACGGAACAGCTTTAATACTTTAATAAATGCTGCCATCTCGTCAGGTGTGCCAAGCGTCAAGCGATTGAACCCTGTCACAGGTGGGAACTCGCGACCAACCTTGATGCCATGGTCACGCATTCTATCGATGTATGTTTTTAAATCACCCTTTATTTCATGAAAAATAAAATTGGTCTGTGAGGGTAAATAACGCAATCCAAGGTCATCTAATACTGTCTCAATCATCTGGCGCGACTGATTGGTATTGCGTAAGCTGAGCGCTAAAAACTCTGCATCATTTAACGTGGCAATAGCAGCAACCGCACCTGACAAGTTGGTGTTGTCCATAGACATAAACGCTTCGACACTCTCAATAGCTTGAGGGTTAGAAACTGCGTATCCCACTCGCATACCTGCTAAGGCACATAACTTTGAGAAAGTATGGATAACAATAAGGTTGTCTGATAACCTTTGTTTCACCCACTCAATACCGCTCTCAAAGCTCGGATCTGACACGTACTCCAAGTAAGCTTGATCTAGCAAGAAGTAATGGTTATCTGGTGCATTACTTACCCAATTTTTGAGCTTTTCCGTTGATGTAATAATGCCAGTTGGATTATTTGGATTGCAAATATAGATCAGGCTGATGCCATCAAAATCGTCAGCTACTTTTTGTAATTCATCAAAATCATAATCATGGTTTTCAGCAGTTAATGGTATCTTGACCACAGGCACGCCAATGGAATTTGCATACATCTCTGCACAATCAAACGTTGGCACAGGAATCACCATTTGAAACTGCTTGCCCTCTTTTAATGCTTTGTTTTGCAACATTTGTAAGGTAGCTCGAATATTTTCAGTCGAGCCATTGCCTAATGAGATTTGGTTTTCTGTCACACCATGGATGGTGGCAATTTTGCTAATGAGCGCTGCGCGTGGATTATCTGGATAACGAAAGCCCTCGCCTAAAGACTCTATAATGGCTTGTTTAGCAGAATCTGCCATACCTAGTGAGTTTTCATTCGCATTTAATTCTAAGAATTTATTATTTTGCATGATCGATTATATGCCTCAACGTCCGTTGTTATAAGTTCATATTGCTCATTGATATCATATTAAGGGGCATTTGTTATAAACACAAGTTTTGATATAACCAATTATTAGTTATTAATAATCTCGAACAAAGGCGAGGTTGTTTTGCTGATAAAAAGACTATAAAAAAGGTGAGCTGCGCCATTGGCAACTCACCTTTTTGTTAGATACAAACTGATATTAACGGAAGTTCAAATAACCTATTAGATCAAATGCGCTTTTAACTCTAGCACTTTATCTCGCGTTTTCGCTGCATCCTCAAATTTCAAGTCACGTGACATTTGCTTCATAAGCTTTTCAAGACGATTGATTTCTTTCGCCAGCAAATCAGGACTGCGTAAGATACTAATATCGACATCAGGTAGATTGCTCTTGATAGGAATCACTTGATTGTCATTGGCATTCTGATCGTCACCCGTATCGATTTTATCAGTGATGCTACGGCGTGCCCCTTTCGGCGTAATGTTATGCTCAAGGTTAAATGCCACTTGTTTTTCACGGCGACGATCCGTCTCATCTATCGCCTTTTGCATACTGTTGGTAATACGGTCGGCATAAAGAATAGCTTTACCATTGATATGACGCGCAGCACGACCAATGGTCTGAATCAAGGCACGCTCAGAACGCAAGAAGCCTTCTTTGTCCGCATCAAATATTGCGACCAATGACACTTCTGGCATATCTAAACCTTCACGCAATAGGTTAATACCGACCAGTACATCATGCACACCAGTCCGCAACTCATGAATGATTTGCATCCGCTCAACGGTATCGATGTCCGAGTGCAGATAAGCAACTTTGACGTCGTACTCTTTTAGATAACTGGTCAAATCCTCTGACATGCGCTTGGTCAAGGTAGTTATCAGCACGCGCTCATCTTTTTCTCGGCGCTTGGTAATCTCTGATAACACATCATCGACCTGCGTCAATACAGGACGAATCTCAATCTCAGGGTCAATCAAACCCGTTGGACGGACGACTTGTTCAACGACTTGCTCGCTGTGTTCAAGCTCATACAATGCAGGCGTAGCACTGACATAAATAGTCTTAGGCTTGATACGCTCCCACTCTTCAAACTTCATCGGACGATTATTCATAGCACTTGGCAGACGAAAGCCATAATTGACCAAGTTCTCTTTACGTGATCTATCGCCTTTATACATTGCACCAATTTGCGAAACAGTGACATGTGACTCATCAAGGAATAACAACGCATCCTCTGGAATATAGTCAAATAAGGTCGGCGGTGCTTCCCCTGATGGACGACCAGACAGATGCTGTGAGTAGTTTTCAATACCGTTACAGTAGCCGAGCTGTTGAATCATCTCAAGATCATACTGAGTACGCTCTTTAAGACGCTGTGCTTCAATCAGTTTATTATTGTCACGGAAATACTCTAAACGTGGCTCAAGCTCAGCACGGATGGTATGACTGGCAGCTTCTAGTTTATTACGCGGCGTCACATAGTGCGACTTTGGATAAATAGTAATACGCGGCACGCTACGTACCGTCTTACCTGTTAATGGATCAAACCAAGTAATTTTCTCCACTTCATTGTCAAATAAATGCACACGTACCGCCAGCTGCTCTGACTCAGCAGGATAAATATCGAGCAGCTCGCCACGCAGCCGATACGTACCGCGTCCAAAGTCTAGTTCATTGCGCGTATATTGCATTTCAACGAGGCGTTTAATGGTAGCAGTGCGATCGATTTTATCCCCAACGACGACGTGCAGCAGCATTTTTAAATAACTTTCTGGATCACCCAAACCATAAATACACGATACCGAAGCAACAATAATCGCATCACGACGCTCAAGAAGGGCACGCGTGGCTGACAAGCGCATTTGGTCAATATGATCGTTAATGGCGCTGTCTTTTTCGATAAAAGTATCACTCGCCGCGACATAGGCTTCTGGCTGATAGTAGTCATAATAACTGACGAAATACTCAACGGCATTGTTTGGAAAAAATGACTTAAACTCACCATATAACTGCGCGGCAAGCGTTTTGTTATGCGCCATAATAATGGTTGGACGCTGCGTCTCAGAGATGACCTTTGCCATGGTATAGGTCTTGCCAGAGCCCGTTACACCCAGTAGTAACTGTTCATCCATGCCAGAATTAATACCGTTGACGAGTTTTTTAATCGCTTGCGGTTGATCGCCTGCTGGCTCAAATTCGGTGACCATCTCAAAAGCACGACTTGATATTTGCGTCCCAGACGCATTGACACCACTAATTTCAGCTTCGCCCTGTAGCTGAGTGGCCAATTGATTTAACTGACGCGACGAGCGCGGTTCAGGCATTCGCATAATGACTTTCTTCTTCTGAAGGTTTATAACAATGTGGGGTCTAAGCTAGGGTTTTTAAAGGTAATTAAGGGTTTTATGTTGTCATCTTCTCTTACAATATTAGCATCTAGATATGACGTCACACGCCCTATTTATAACGAATAAATAGTACCTTCGTTATAAAAAACGCACACAGCATCTGCTAAATTTACAAAGCTTTTCATGATTAACAAACTCATTACACGACCACCTAATAAAGCCTACGCTTGAGGCTTTCAATCTTCATTTAAGCTGCTATTATTTATAACGAATCAACAAGTAGTTCATTAGTAAGATACCAATAACAACAAATGAGATTTTCATTAAAATAATACACATAACGGAGTAGAACATGAGAGAACGTTACGCAAGTGGAATAGATGACGCAACCGCAAAGAAAATGATCGACTTATTGAACGCTAATCTAGCGAATCTCATTGATTTGAGTATGGACAGTAAGCAATGTCATTGGAATTTGCAAGGTACTGGCTTTATCGGTGTTCATCAGTTATTAGATGATACTTATGGTCGCTTAACTGAAGCTTATGATACGGTCGCTGAGCGTATTGTTATCCTTGGCGGTAAAGCCAATGGTATCTCTAAACGTGTCGTTGAGGACTCTATCCTAGAGACTTACCCTACTGATATCACTGAAGTTGATCAGCATGTTCGTGAGCTTACCAATCGTTATAAGACCATTGCAGCATCATTGCGCGAAGGAATCGATACTGCTAGTGATGCGGGTGACGAAGATACCGCTGACCTATTAACGGAAGTAAGCCGTATCGTTGATAAAGACGCGTGGTTCATCGGTGCTAATGCGCCAAAAAAATAATAACTTTATACCTAAACCAGTTACATCAATAGATAGTATCTATCAGCAGAAAGGTCACTTTTATAGTGACCTTTTTTTATGGATTAACTTTAAGATTGCTGCTCAGAAGCTGTCTTTTCAGAAGATGTCTTTAAAATAGCTAAACAATCCTTTATGAGTTAAAAAGTACCTTGAATTATTTGCTGCATTTGCGGTAGAAGCTCACCCAGTTGTGCTTCTGTCTCACTAGTATCGTCAGGCAAAGATTGCTTTAAAAAAGCTGCCGTAATCTGTGGCTGTTTCGACAAGATACTTTGACCCATCGCCGTATCATAAAAATCAATTTGAGCATCAACTTCCGCTTGCGTATAGTAAGTTTTTGCTGCATCAATATAAGCTTGCGTTAACGTCTGCTTATCAGTGGTATCACCGATACTATTGGTCATTATCTTGGCATATTGACCCAGCACTTTTTGAATCTGCTCTTGTAGCGCCTGTTGACGTTTATTTAATTTACCATCACCTACTGACTCTGTACGATTTTGCGTTTGTACGTTGATGGCATCGATAGCTGCTTGTTTTCCTTTAACGATAGATTCTATTTGCTCATCAATGTGCATCACTTCCATTAGCTTAATAATAGACGTATCTGTTGGGGAGATATTTTTATTCATAAAAGCGGTATTGTTAATAGAAGCGCTATTCGCACTTATTCTATTGATACTTACTGTCTGCTGTTGAGCAGGCTCACTATGAATTACCAGCTCAGCCTGTGCTTGAGTCAGACTGGCTACTGCGCTAATAGTGATAACGGTCATACTTAATGAGCGAACCATGAGTGAACGCCCAACAGGGCTCTCTATAGCAGACTGAAGACTTAGTTTCATATTAGTTTCTCTTTATCAGGCATCTTGATTATAACTATTGGGTAAGCTCAAAGTTTCAGCATTAGGTACAGATAATGTCAGGATAGCTTCCTGAAATAAAGGATTGGCACGGAACTGACTTTCAATAATTTCGAATTTTTGGGCAATCTCTTTTTCTTTTTGATTGCCAGCGATATCGACTGCTGCCACCATAAATATCTTTTTGGGTCCCACCCACTCCAAATGTAAGTACGACACACTATCGATATCTGGATGATTGAGTAACTCGCTCAATGCATAGCCATGTATCCTCTCTGATACTTTATAACCGACCAAAAAGTCACGGTTACGGCTAATTAAAAAGATGGCTACCGCACCCAATAATATTCCGACAATAATAGAGCCGAGCGCATCCCAAAACGGCTGTCCCGTGTAAGCATGCATACCCATGGCAGCAGCAGCGACAACCAAGCCGATGACAGCTGCCAAGTCTTCAAAGAATACACCACGTAAAGTTGGATTTGACGTATCGACCACATAGCCAATGGCGCTGACATTTATCGCTTCACCATGCTTTTTGCTTTGTAAGTAAGCTTGCCCTAACGAAAACCCTTCGAGCACAAACGCAATCGCCAATACAATAAAACCGATGGTATAGTTGGTCTCACTTTCCGCAGCATTCCACTCGGTGATACCGGTATAAATGGAGACAATCGAACCTGCCATAAAGACACCAAAAGCGGCAATCATCGACCAGACATAAGCTTCTTTGCCATAGCCGAGGGGATGGCTTTCATCAGCAGGTTTGATCGCCTTTTTCTCGGCGACAATTAATAAAGTACCGTTACCTGCATCTGCCCACGAATGCGCTGACTCTGCGATCATAGAAGCAGAACCCGTCATAAATGCTGCAACCGTTTTGGCAATCGCAATGATAATGTTGGCTCCAACGGCAATTAATACCGTTACCAATGAAGCGGAATGCTGCTTGTCTTTATTGGTGGTCGAATTAGCAGAACCGCCTAATACAGAGTGAGAATTACCATCAGAAGTGGTGTCTTTAATGAGCGTGCCAGCACCCCGAGCACGGCTACTACACGGCGCTGGCTGATGAGAAATAGGCGTAGGTGACTCGGCTTCCGATGGTTTTAAGCTCATAATAATCTCGATATAGGCTTTTTGAACGCAGATATGTATATATTTAACCAGATCAATAGACCGTATATTGAAAGCATTTTAACTGACTATGCAGAGTCTACTTATCTTAACGATCATGAGAATTAGCCAGCTCACCAATCATATCTCCAATATCACAACTGGGTCGATGCGAGCTTTCCAGACGCAGGTTTTTACGCTCTAGTGCGGCATCAGCGCGGCATTGCTGCATGGGGTTTTTGATATCAAGTGGCGGCGCATGTGTGGGCTTGCCATTATCATCGATAGCGACCATCGTAAAATAGCAGCTGTTGGTATGGCGTACGGTACGGGCGCGGACGTCTTCTGCTTCGACGCGAATGCCAATCTCCATCGAAGTATTCCCCACATAATTAACACTTGCCGCAAAGGTAACCAATTCGCCAACATATATAGGCTCACGAAACATCACTTGGTCGACAGACAGCGTCACCACATAATTGCCGCTATAGCGACTGGCGCAAGCGTAAGCGACTTGATCAAGCATCTTAAGCAAATCACCACCATGCACATTGCCAATAAAATTCGCCATATCAGGCGTCATAAGTATCGACATATATAGCTCATGATTTAATGGGGCTTTTTTGGCAGTCGAGCTGGTATTGTATTGCGGCATAAAAATCCTTGAATGATTTAGGGCGTGTTGATAGTAAGTATCATTTATACAGCAGCTCACAAGAGAGCACAAACAGCACTCTGTCATTGAATGGTCTAGGTTATGTAAACCTTAAGCTATTTAACTTTAGCTCAACCAATGAAAACGATAAGCAAGCCAAGCGACAATGGCGCTCACTGAACCTGTCAAGATACCGCCCCAAGCAAAATCAACCAACGCTGTATCCAGTGTAAAACCTTTGTACAACGCTAAACTGGTAAAGTCATAAGTACCGTAAGCCATCAGCCCTATTAGGCCACCAAGCAAGAATATATGACCAATCGAAGCGCCTGCTTTGATTTGTGGATATAAAATCAAGACACAGAGAGCCAGTAGATAAAACATATAGAACACGCCAGCAGCAATCATGTTTGGCTCATCGGCAAGCAGATGCCCGATACGCTTTTCGTAAAATAAGCCAGTCATAGTCTTGAGCCAAACTGCGTCAATACCCAAAAATATAAGCACAGCAGCCAGATATATAAGTACATAACCCATAACCACATCCTTTTAATTAGCGTTTTTTAATCCCAGCTTATTTCCATCATCGCTTGTTAAGTCAGTGCTTGTTAAGACACTGCCTATTGAAACCCAACTTGTTAAGACGCTATGTTTCGTTTGGAGGCGTCTTGGCCATCACTGTTAACATTACCGCTTTCATTAGAATTCATAATATCGTGAATCAGACGGCTGCTTTGCTCATCGGTGAGAGTGTCATGAGAAGACAAATCAGAGAAATGCATCACATCAATATTGTCTGGCTTCACTGCGGTCAACTGTACCACGCCGATGGTGCGCTCTAAAAACCCACCTTCACAGTAACAAAAGTAAAAATCCCACAAGCGAATAAAGGCATCATCATAACCAAGCCCCTTAATTTCTTCACGCTGCGCCATAAACGCGGCACGCCAGTCGCGCAAGGTATGAGCATAGTCAAAACCGTAATCATGTAGCTGCTTGATGACCATGTCGGTTTGTTCCGTAAACTGTGTATTTAGCTCTTGATTGGAGAGCAAACAACCACCAGGGAAAATGTGCGTTTGGATAAAATCGACTGAATTAACATAATCTTGGTAGTGTTGATCATTAAAGGTAATGGCTTGCAGTACCATAAGCCCTGTGGGTTTGAGCAAGCTATTACATTTGGCAAAAAACGTCGGTAAGTACTCGTGCCCAACGGCTTCAATCATCTCGATACTGACTAGCTTGTCGTACTGCCCTGTCAGCTCACGATAATCTTGCTTCAGCAGGGTAATTTTATCAGACAGTCCTGCCGCATCAACTCGGCGCTGCGCCTCATCATACTGGGCGTCAGAGATGGTCGTCGTCGTTATGTGACAGCCATAATGTGTGGCGGCATAAATAGCAAAACCACCCCACCCTGTGCCAATTTCTATCACATGATCATCAGGCGTCAATTGTAATCGCTGGCAAATGAGCGCCAGTTTATACTGCTGTGCTGCGCTCAGTGATACATCAGGCGTACGATAGACTGCTGCTGAATACATCATCGTATCGTCTAAAAACCGCTGATACATATCATTGCCCAAGTCATAATGCGCTAAAATATTGGACTTGGCACCAGACTGATCATTGCTACGTAGCCGATGCTTCGCTTTTTCAAACGCCTTACTCACACCTGCAAAGCGATTTTCTAATTTATTCAACACCGCCAAGTTACGCGCTGCCAACCGAATTAGCCCTGTCAAATCGTCCGTATCCCACTCACCATTGATATAGCTGTCTGCTAGCGCAATAGAGCCGCCAAGCAACAGCTGCCGATATACAGTAGGATCATGAATCATCAAGGTAACGTGTAGTGAATGGCGACCCACTGCCGAACTGCTCGCGACACTATCGGATACTTTACCAAAGCTAACGGTATTAGGTGCTTGCTCATCGAAGGCTTCGACTATAGTCAGACTACCAAACTGGATATGCGCTAATGCGCGGAAGATGAGTTTTCTTGCCAATTGATTCATTCCCGCACTGACGGGCTGAAAAATGGCGCTCTCATTGACGACCTTACTCATCTGTGCGGTCAATTTTCCTAATGTCGAAACGGGTGCTCGGTCGGTTGGTCGTGCTGACATCGTATATTCATCCTTGTTTAAATGCTCTATGCTTAAGCGTTACGCTGATAAATTTCTTTGGCTGATCGTTAGCCCTTAAACGATCAAAGAATATCTTTTGGAGTCGGTGCTTTGTTCTGTTGGCTATCGGCCAGTTTTTCATCATAATGAATATAAGGCACTTTTTTAATCGCATAAAGCTTGAAAGCATGCCAATAAATACGGGTTACAGAGGTCATGTTCATTAGCGGGTTTTTTCGCAAGCTGTTGCGAATCGTTGTGGCGGTCATTAGAACGCCAACCATTTTTATACCCGTTTTTAATACCTCACCGCGCTCATCGCTGATATCGATAGCAATACGAACTTGCAAGCAATTATCCGGCTGCTTTTTTACCTTAACCTGCCAACGATATAGCTGGTCGATCGGGTTAAAAGGTGAGACATGAAAATCTTTATTATGACAAAATTCAGTATTCGCACCATTGAGTGTAAACCCATAATAATGGCGCTTATCCCATGGTGTATTAGAGACTTCAGCCAATAAATGCGAGGGCATCTGCTGCTCATCGAAACCTAAGTAAAAATTGACTGGACTAAAATATATGCCCGCATTGCGGCAAACGAGCATTCCAATAATATCGCCTGTTGGCGCACTACCCGTTTGCTCAGTAAACGCTTGGTTTAAGCGATGATTAAGTGCTTGAACAGAATTTGAACGACAATTATCATGCTTACCACTCATTGATAAATCACTTAGGCTATTTGACTCTTGTAAAGGTAGACCTTGTAAGTAATCATCAGGACAAAACTGCTGCAAGGCTTTTTTCTTTGCTGAAAATAATGGTAATCCTTTGACCAGTCGCCCTTTTGAAAGCAACTTTTTTAAAAGCTTATTTTTGCTACTAATACCTGTACTTACTTCAGGAAGCTCCAGCCCTTTAGCCAATGCGCTGATATTGATGCCCCAATAACGGTATGGATACGCAAATTTATGCACACTTGGCAGTAACCGACTGTGCCAAGTCGTCCCATGGAACAACTGATGGGGTAACAGCTTATTAGGCGTGCCGGTTTCAATAGACATAGCATTCTCTTCAATAGTGTTCGTTGATCTCACGACCAAAATCACTGCACGTTATGACGACCGAATAAGCGACGCTTTCGCTTTGGTTCATCATTTTTAACAGTCGGTTGTAAACGTTCAATGTACTCAATCAGCTCCTGATTGGTAAGCGCCGTGACCACCTCACGCTTATTAAGTGTGCGCAATTTGGTATCTGCCTTTACCGGCAGGTCTTTATAACGAAACGGCGTATGTGCGCTCTCGGCATCAGGTAGATGAGTCGGATCCACCTCGTCTTTTATGGCAATATTATGGCCGAGCGCCTGACAGACACGTAGACCGCTACGTACGCCATCTTCATGAAAACCATTAAGCCAATAGGCACCGCAAAAATGTGTGTGCATGCCGTTACCAGAGATACTCGACCATCTGCTTTGCGCCTTAATCATCGCTTTATCAAACACAGGATGGCTATAATCGATGCGCTTAATGACGTGCTTATCATCAATATTGTCATGAACGGTTTCTGGATTCAGCGTAACCAAATAATTGTGCTTTTTGGTCAGGCGTTGCAGAATATTCATGTGATAAGTCAGCACTGGTTTTGCTGATGTTTGCGCTTTTTGATTTGCGAGACTCTCATCAATCAGATAATTCCAGCTGGCCCATGCCAACGGCTTGTTCGGTAGGACACTGACATCGGTATGCAATACGGCGGTATTTTTGGTAAAGCGAAAATGACTGAGTACCTCATGTTCATCCTTACTGGCGTCTGTTAAAATTTTGAGCGCGGTGTCTGCATGACAAGCAAAGATAACTTCGTCAAATACTAATTTTTCGTTCAAGCTTTCGATATTGTTATCAGTAATGCTTTTATTTTGAACCGTCAATAATACTTGCTCACCATCGCGAACCACAGACTGTACGGGACTGTTTACTCTCACCTTACCGCCCGCTTTGATGAAGCGTGGAATCAACTTATTGACGTACTGTTTTGAGCCACCTTTGATCGTAAACCACTGCGGACGATTAACCACATCAAGCAAGCCGTGATTGTCAAAGAACTGTGCAAAAAACACCAGTGGGAAGTCTTGTACTTCATGCAGACTGGTTGACCAAATGGCAGAAACCATTGGCAGCAGATAGTTGTCTATAAACAGCTTGCCATAGCTTTTTTCTGTGAGATAGCTGCCCAGTGTTTGCTCAGTAAAAATACTAACATCTTGCCCGTTAGCACGTGTCATTTCGTAGTCTTGGCGTAGCTGCTTGATATGTTTATTGAACTGTAAAATATCTTTGATAAATTGCCAAAATTTTGGATTGAAAACATTCTTACGCTGCGATAATAAAGTATTGAGCGTGTGACCATTGTATTCAAAATGGCGCGCTGTATTCTTTACCGAAAAGCTCATGTCAGTCGATTGAAACGGCACTTGTAGCTCATGCAGTAGACGAAAGAAATTGGGATAAGTACGCTCATTAAAGACGATAAAGCCAGTATCTATGGCACTGTTTTCCACATTTCTGCTCTTTGCTTTTTTGCCGTCTTGTAGCGCCACATCGATGGTATTTACATGCCCACCAATATAATCATTAGCCTCAAACACTGTCACTTCATGTTGCGCCACCAGATAATGAGCGCAAGTCAATCCTGATACACCTGAGCCAATGATAGCAATACGTTTTTTAGCTTGAGCGTTAGTCGTCTGTTTTGAGAGGCTGCTGGCTTCATGAGAGACTGTCTCTAGGTTCTTACGTTTACGGCGGTTAAACAGCATTGATGCGTTCCTTTCCATATTTTTAGTAATTTATTTTTAGCCGTTTTTCAATATAATAAGCTATTTTTTATTGATTTTTTCACTGACTTGCTGCCACACCAAATCTGGCAACGTACCCAATACCTTTAGCGGTAAAGTGAGCTTTTTGGGAAATTCGATCACATCGTGACCACTCGCGATACCATCACGAATAGCTTGGCTTGCCTGCGCTGTTGTTTGGATAAAGGGCATGGGAAAATCGTTTTGCTTAGTCATTGGCGTCTCGACAAAACCAGGCACGACCAAACTTACCGACACATCATGCGGTGCAAGGCTAATTTGCAAAGTTTTCATTAGATAATGGATGGCAGCTTTTGAGCTGCCATAAGCTTCGGCACGAGCAAATGGCACATAAGCAGATGCTGAACCAATGCCAACCAGACGACCTTTTGAGGCGATTAGTTTTGGCAATATCCCTTCGATCGCATGTGACAATGTACCCATATTTACCGACATCACTTTCATAAAAGAGGCGCTATCGAAGTTTGGCATGTCCAAATATTCGCACATGCCAGCGCCACAAATCGCCAAATCAACCTCTTCAATTTTTTCAAAAGCGTCGATAACTTTATCCCGATCCATGAGATCTAAATCAACCGTTTCTGCGCCTAGTGACTCAAGCTCAGCCAA
Source organism: Psychrobacter immobilis (assembly GCF_003148585.1). GTDB lineage: Bacteria > Pseudomonadota > Gammaproteobacteria > Pseudomonadales > Moraxellaceae > Psychrobacter > Psychrobacter immobilis. The sequence continues at coordinate 78,334 of NZ_QGGM01000001.1, forward strand.
TGCGCTATCGTCTCGACCAACGGCATAGACATGATGACCGTCTAGTAGATAGTCTTTTGCCAATTGATTGCCAATACCAGACGTCGCGCCAGTAATAAGTATATGTAATTTCTTAGTAGAGTCAGTCATCGTAAACGTCCTTTTATTTGTGCTGATAGTACAAAACTTACCATGCATTTAAGTGCTAAATACTTGCGTATCATCTTTAGTCAGCTGATGGCATTAACCTTTTCTTATTAAGGTATCATCCATTTTATTTATTAAATCTAAACAATCATAGCGCACGGCTATCGATTTATTGTTGTGGTTTCGCAATCAATGCGTCTCTTAATTGACTGAACCTGTCTACTCTCGCGCACTGGAAAAATTGCTCTTAGGTCTGTCGTTTTATGTTACTAGCCTTATAAGACAGCGTAATTACGGCATGCTACAATACTAAAAATCAAAAATAGCTTTACATTAAATGGCTGATTAGTCAGCGTATTTATCATGAAAATATCCAACCTGTTAAAAGCGCTTGTCTTTATTAACGGTTATTTATTTTCAAAAATCAACTTCCCTTGCGACAGTTTTTGAAACTGCCTGATATCGTGTCCTCCTGATACCGTGTCCTAATGACATCTCAAACGTTATACAATTGATGATAGCGCTTCACCAATCCCACTCCACTATAAAAAGGATCTCTCATGAGCGAATTGCAACTCTCTGACCGCGTCAACAACATCAAGCCATCGCCTACGCTAGCGATTACCAATAAAGCCAAAGAGCTAAAAGCAGCTGGTAAAGACATAATCGGTCTGGGTGCGGGTGAACCTGATTTTGATACGCCAGAGCACATCAAAAAAGCAGCAATCGATGCCATTAATGACGGTTTTACCAAATACACCGCTGTCGATGGTACGCCAGAGCTCAAAAAAGCCATCATTGAGAAGTTCAAACGTGACAACAACATCAGCTATGAGCCAAACGAAATCCTAGTATCGGTCGGTGGTAAACAATCATTTTTTAACCTTGCGCAAGCCTTTATCAATCCAGGTGATGAAGTCATCATTCCGGCACCTTACTGGGTCAGCTATCCTGACATGGTCATCATTGCAGAAGGCGTACCAGTCATCGTCAAATGCCCTGCTGAGCAAGATTTCAAAATCACCGCTGAGCAGTTAGAAGACGCCATCACTGACAAAACTAAAATGCTGGTATTGAACAGCCCCTCTAACCCAACCGGTATGATTTACACGTTGGATGAGCTAAAAGCAATCGCTGACGTGCTGAAAAAGCACCCACAAGTTTATGTCGTTTCAGATGATATGTATGAGCACATCCGCTGGACGGGTGATAAGTTCTACAATATTCTGAATGCCGCACCTGAGCTAAAAGAACGGGCGATTATTTTAAATGGCGTGTCAAAAGCATATGCGATGACTGGCTGGCGTATTGGTTATGCTGGTGGCCCTGCCAAGCTGATTGGGGCAATGAAAAAAGTACAATCACAGTCAACCTCATGCCCAACATCGATCAGCCAAGTTGCTGCTGAAGCCGCTATCAGTGGTGATCAAAGCGTGCTCACCCCGATGGTAGAAGCCTTTGAAAAGCGTTGTGATCTAGTCGTTGATGGTTTGAACGCGATTAAAGGTATCACCTGCCTGCGTCCTGATGGCGCTTTCTACGTATATCCTGATATCAAACCACTCATCAAAGCCGCTGGTCTGTCATCATGTACTGAATTTTCAGCATGGTTGTTAGAGAAGGTTGGCGTTGCAGTGGTGCCTGGTGACGCCTTTGGTCTTGGTGGCTATATGCGCATCTCTTACGCGACTGATGAAGCAACGCTAAAAGATGCGTTATCACGTATCGAAAAAGCGGTTGCTGATCTAGACGTTGCTGAATAAAGACTAAACAGCCACTGTCTTAAAACTACTACGCTTAAGTATGTGCTTATAAACGAAGACGCCACCTATCCTCTATGTGGCGTCTTTTTATTCATCTCACAATTGGGAGTTTTTTTGGCAAAAAACCTCGAAAAACGCCTTATCCCCTTATTAAAATAATTATCTTTGATAATTATGCAGAAAAGGCTTGACGTATTTTTTATTTTTGCTAGAATACGCCCCACTTAGCAAGAACTCGTTAGAGACTTCTAAGGCTCGTTGTAAGGTTTTAAACACTTGCAGCTTATTCTCCAATAGCTCAGTTGGTAGAGCAACGGACTGTTAATCCGTGTGTCCCTGGTTCGAGCCCAGGTTGGAGAGCCACATTTTAGTTGTAAATTTCTTGAATTATCTTTAATTCAATTATGGCATTTGCCAAAACCCTCATCTCTTTGATGAGGGTTTTTTTATAGCTGCTATTTTTATAAATCGATAAGTAGTATAGTTGTTATCTACCTACAAAAAGCAAATGCATGTTCAAAAAAATATCCTTAAGCACTCATCATTTAACTATTGTGCTTGGCTATCCAGTTTTGCATTTGCTCAATTTCAGGCTGCTGCGCGTCAATTATTTGTTGTGCCAATTGACGCATTTCTTCATTTTTGCCATACTTTAGCTGTATCTTTGCCATATCTACTGCGCCAATATGATGCGGCAACATACCGCGAGCAAATGCCATATCTGGGTTAGGGTCAGCGATACCTGCCATCATTTCACTATGCATCGTATCCATACCTTTAGCATAAGCTTTCTGCATGGCTTCAGTATCAGACGTTGGCTCAGCAGCATCAGGGTGGTTGGCAAGCCAGTTCTGCATTTGCTCAATCTCAGCTTTCTGAGCGTCAATAATCTCTTGTGCCAACTGACGCATTTCTGCATCCGTACCATACTTTAGCTGAATCTCTGCCATATCAACAGCACCTATATGATGACCAAGCATTCCTTGGGCAAAGGCAGCATCGGGATCGTTGTATGCCATGCCTGCCATCATTTCATCATGCATCTTAGTCATAGAGTCATTATACTCTCCATGCATGCCCGTCATCGCATCGCCTGACATATCATGACCTGCATGAGCATCCATCGCGCTAGTGTCTGTTGTAGCATTATTAACGGGAGCCGCCTCGTCTTTGACAGTAGCCTCTGTTACGTCATTCGTCGGCTGACAAGCGCTAAGCATCATCACGGCACTGACACTAACTGCAAGCATGGCAAGACGTGAATTTCTTATCATTTTCATGGTAGATCCTTAATTACAATCATTTGGTAGTTATGGTTCATATAAAAACTGGCAAATCAGCTAAGATCCACCAGTTGGAAAAATCATTTAATTTATGTACTAAGAGCAGTGTGTTTTAAGGTTATTTACTCTAATGCTTCGATCAGTGCCTGCATCTCTTGGATTTCACGTTTTTGTGCTTCGATGATGTCGTCAGCAAGTTGCTGTACTCTAGGGTCTTCTATATCGGCTCTTGAGCTGGTTAAGATCGCAATTGAATGATGCGGTATCATAGCCTGCATCCAATCCACTTGATCGACGGTTGCTTGAGATCTGACGCCCCAGATACCCACGGTAAATAGCAATACGCTAAGACCATAAATCATTAAATTGACCTTAGTTTTCTTGTACATATTGCTCATAAAGGCGAGCATAATCACTGCCATGCCTGCGCCCATATATAGCGCCATATAGGCTCTGGTCTCACTAAAATAAATATGATCCCACTCATAAGTATTGAAGTACATCATGATATACATCACCACGGTAGACGTCAGAATCATGAGGGTGAACTTTACATAAGGGTTCATCTGTTTTTGCTCTGTATGATTCATCAGTCAGTCTCCATCAATGCTGCTATCAGTACTACAATGAGTAACTGAAATTTGAAAAACTATCTAAAGTATTGGCTTATAGCTGCTGCTCTGCGGACTCAATCTCAGCGTATACTTGGTTTGTGCCATCTTTATTGATTTGCATAATTTGGTATGGCATAAACTTATCTTGATATTCCATACCAGGGCTACCGACGGGCATACCCGGTACCGCCAAACCAATGGCATGCTTTGGTGGATTTTGCAAAAACTCAGCCACATACTTAGCAGGAACATGACCTTCGATGACATAACCATCACTGGTAACGGCGGTATGGCAAGAACGCATCTCAGCAGGTACACCGTAACGCTCTTTAAATAATGACAAGTCTGCAACATCATGGGCAGTTGTCGTTAACCCATTATCTTCTGCGTGCCCTATCCATTCTTTACAACAGCCACAATTGGCATCTTTATAGACAGTGGCTGACACGTTCTTGAGCAGGTCTGGGTTGTTGGCTGTTGTCTCTGTCACTGTTTGTCTACTCTGTATAGCGTTTGCCTCACCACTGCTGGCGTTAGCGGCATTGGCAGTAGAGGGGCTAGCATTAGAAGCATTGCTGTCAGGTTGACCACATGCTGACAATATGGCAGCGGTTAATAAGACCGCTGACCCTCGAACAAACTTAACGGTAAAAGGCATCATAGAGGCTTCTCATAGTGTTGAATATTTCATGGTGTTGAATATTAAAATTAGGATGTATTGAAGCCAAACTAGCATAACCACTCTGACAGTCAGATGACGCCAAGATGACAATTTTGTCATCTTCTAGACTGAGCATAGGTTTATTACCAGTATTCCTCTATGATTGATAACAATAGAGACATTTTATATTGATCTCATCCTAAATAATTGGTGCGAGTATGCTATGAAAGTATTGTTAGTCGAAGATGAATTATCGCTTGGCGACTACATCAAAAAAGGTTTAAGCGAGGCAGGTTTTATCGTTGAGCATAAAACCACCGGTTTAGATGGTTATCATGCTCTGATGACTGAGGACTTCAATGTCGTGGTGATGGATGTGATGCTGCCTGATGTCAGTGGTTTTGAGCTGGTCAGTAATTATCGCGCTGCTGGTAACACCATCCCTGTATTATTTTTGACCGCAAAAGATGACCTTAGCGACCGCATAAAAGGCTTTGAGATTGGAGGTGACGATTATCTCACTAAGCCTTTTGCCTTCGCTGAGCTGTTGGTCAGAATCAAAAGCTTACTACGCCGTGCCAATCAAGCAGATTACGCCAGCACAGTGCTTCAAATGGCTGATTTAAAACTGGATATCGCCAAACGTAGCGTACATCGAGATAAGGGTTCTATCAAATTGACGGCCAAAGAATTTGCGCTATTGCAGTTTTTACTTGAGCATCAAGGCGAAGTATTGCCCCGCTCTGTCATCGCTTCACAAGTATGGGATATGAATTTTGATAGCGATACCAATGTGATTGATGTGGCGATAAGACGCTTACGAAGTAAAATCGACGATGGCTTTGAAAATAAGCTCATTCATACCGTACGCGGTATGGGCTATAAACTAGAAGCGGACAATAGCGCCGTTACAGTCAATAGTGAAACTAGCATTGATATGAGTAATGAGGCTAATACAGTTTCTAAACTCAACCACGTTGAAGTGAAATAGCATGGCATATAAATCGGAGCATCGACGCCTATCATTACTGTGGCGCACTACTCTAGTATTAACAGTATGCGTGCTGATATCTCAAGCTTTTTTGTACATATGGATACAGCGTTCGGTCAATGATCATTTTGAACAAATGGACTCAGAGATCCTGACTCATGCTGCGTTTAATTTACGACAGTACATGACAGAGATTACATTGGATGATCAGCGCTCTAACAACCTTGCCGACCCTGCTTATCTCGCCAATACAGCATCATCTGTGGTAGATATCTTTCGACCAGATTATGAAGTCAAAACAATTATCACTGACCATAATGGGCGTGTCATCAATAGTCAGCCAAAGGATTTTATTGATAAACTCAATGACTCCCAATTGGTCGAAAAACTATGGCAGCAGCACCGCGATCAACCCTTTGACTTGCAGCTTAATCATCGTCATTATCGCGCGCTGGTCATTGAGCACTCTAATCGCTTGGCATTAATCGCGCTACCGATTGATGTGCATCATCAATACCTTGCCCAGTTTAATCACCATCTTATTCTGATACTTATTGCGATCACTTTTATCTTGGTATCAGTGGCGGCTTTTAGCGTCTATCTAGGATTCGCCCCCTTAGCGACCATCAGTCAAAAAATGGCACGTATCAACGCCGAGCAGTTAGACGATAGAATCATCGTCTCTGAAATGCCAAGCGAGCTGCGACCCTTGGCTGACGCTTATAATGCCATGATGGATAAACTTGAACACAACTTTGCCTCATTATCACAGTTTTCAGATGACATTGCTCACGAACTGCGCACACCACTGGCAACGTTAAGCACTCAAACTCAAGTGATGCTCAGTAAACCTAGAGACCATCAAGAATATGTCGAGCAGCTACATCATCAACACGACACGCTCAAGCAACTATCCCTGCTAATTAACAATATGCTATTGCTGGCAAAAACTCAAAAAGGTCTCTACGATTCACAACGTCATCTTGTCGATACCAACTCACTGATAATTAAGCTCATCGATTATTTTGAACTGATAGCCGAAGAGCGCGGTATCTCTTTTGAGAAAAAAGGGGAATTTGATGTGGTATTAGGGGATGAGAGCTTGTTACAAAGGCTGTTTGCCAACTTGATATCTAATGCGATTTACTACGCCGCCAGCGACAGTATCATTACTATTATCGCCGTTTCTAAGACTGCTAGCCTCATAAAACATAACGCTCACGCCCTTAGAGAAACGGTTCAGCAGCCATCGCTAAATATTACTATCACTAATCGCTTGCAGACGCCACTAACTCAAGCGGAAGCAGATAGACTGTTTGAACGCTTTTATCGTCATCACAAATCCAATAATCAGCATTCGGGCACAGGGCTGGGATTGGCCATCGTACAAGCAATCGTCAATGCCCATAACGGCAAAGTCATTATTACCATTAAGGATGAGTATTACTTTCAAGTTAACGTACAGTTATTAAAAGAATCATAGGGCGGGTTTGATCGAGAAATGGTCACCATTTGGTCACCGAACAGGTGGTCAGAAAGCGGGTGATCAGCGATTTTCAAAAGTTAGAATGTATGCAACCAAACTGATAGAGAATACACTATTGAAGATAGACTATTCCCTATCAGTTGATAAAGAAAAATAGCCAACCTTTATAGATAAAGGCTGTAAGAGGAATTTTAAACACAAAAAAAACCCCAAACAAAATTATGTTTGAGGCGAAACTTGCTTAAACTCAAAAGTTTAAAATTCGTTTTAGCTTTTTACTAAATATGGCGCAGCGGACGGGACTCGAACCCGCGACCCCCGGCGTGACAGGCCGGTATTCTAACCAACTGAACTACCGCTGCTTAGGTCGTCTTAGCATCTTCTCTTATTACAGAGACACTCGCTAAAAAGAGTGGTGGGTGATGACGGATTCGAACCGCCGACATTCTGCGTGTAAGGCAGACGCTCTACCAACTGAGCTAATCACCCTGAGAAGCGTTAAAGAATTGCAGTGCAATTTTAGCTTCGCAAGTTAAAATTCCTTAAAGGGAATTTTATAGAAAGTTTAATCTTTAAAGTTGTCACGCTTTAAGTCAGTAAAAATTCTAACAACATTGAACTTAATTAAGTCCCCTTGCTGTGGGTGTGTATTATATAGATTTACACATGGCTGTCAAACAGTATTTTCAGTTTTTTAACCTATTTTATAGGTTTTTATTTATTAATCTGACAAGCCTATGTTTTCATTGGATTTATATTTTTATAAAAAACCAATAAATTTTCAAGCATGACCCTATTTACTGGCTAATGCTTGTTCGATATCCATTTTTATGGCTTCTGGTTTGGTGGTTGGCGCATAGCGGTCAATGACCTGTCCATCTTTACCAATTAAAAATTTAGTAAAATTCCATTTGATACCGTCTGTTAATACGCCACCCTTTTGCTCTTTAAGCCAATCAAAAATAGGATGAGCGTCTTTGCCATTGACATCAACCTTCGCCATCATTGGGAAACTGACACCATAGTTCTTTTGACAAAATGCGCCAATCTCCTCATTACTGCCTGGATCTTGCCCGCCAAATTGATTACAAGGGAAACCAATAACGACCAATCCTTGATCTTTATATTGCTGATATACTGCCTCTAGGCCTTCAAATTGCGGCGTAAACCCACATTTGCTGGCGGTATTGACGATTAATAACACCTTACCTTGATAATCAGCAAAGGCTTTTGCAGTACCGTCCATACGCTCAGCAGTAAAATCGTAAATCGTGCTCATCATTTGTCCTTCAATCGATTCAGTTATTATTTTGATGTTCTTTTAAGCCGTGCTCATTTTTCAATAACAGTGAAAACATTAATAATGCTAATAACTGGCAAGGCAGCATCTCGCGCTGCCCTGCCATGATTCTAAAATACTCTAAGCAATTTTTTCACCAATTACTTTTCAGATTTATCTAAATCAATAGACACAGAATTGATGCAATAGCGCATCCCCGTCGTCTCGCTTGGGCCGTCAGGGAAGACATGACCTAAATGTGCGCCGCAGTTACTACAGGTCACTTCTGTCCGCGTCATGCCCAGCGAATTATCCACATGCTCCTCGATAGCGCTGTTATCAACTCCTTGGTCAAAACTTGGCCAACCACAGCTGGCATCAAATTTATTGCTTGAGTCAAATAAGCTCGCACCGCAGCCTTTGCAGCGATAAATACCGTCATCAGTCGCATCGTTATAGACGCCCGTAAATGGGCGTTCTGTACCCTTTTCACGCATCACGTGATATTCATCAGCACTCAAACGCTCTTTCCAATCAGCTTCTGTTAACTGGCTGATCTCTTCTTGGCTAAGTTGATTGTCTTGCATAATGTATCCTTAATTTGGGTATGTATTATCTCGTCCATTAGCATTAGCTTTTATCTGCTATTAACTAACACTTTATCGCCATATTTTTATAAAAACGATGGGCCTTATCTATTGTTTATCTATTCAATATTCAAGGCATACATTACAAGAAAACTATCATAAACAAGTGATGGCGTAAGGTATTGAAAAAGCTATGATAAATAAAATACAGCAAATTTTCTTAACATATCAATGAATACAGATGTAGCCATGACAATAACTCTCTGAAAGAAGTTTGATATCTAGTAGAACAGCAGTAAGGCAACTATAATACTATTGATGCAAGTTATTCTTGCATCAATAAATACATCTTCCTTAAAAAAAGCTTGCATTGATACTAACAATGCAATAATATCTTGCATTGTTAGTATCAATGCAATAATATCTTGCATTGTTAGTATCAATGCAATAATATCTTGCATTAAGGCTTAATTAAAACAAATGCCTGCTTTCCTTCTCTCGATTACCAACTACTGAATAAAGGCTTGAATGATTATGGCTGATGACAAAAATAAAAGCACACAAGCCGAAAGACTGGTACAGCTACGTCGTGATAAAGGGCTGACTGCTGAGCAATTAGCGCAAGCCATGACCGCAGCAGGCGCAAAAGTCAGTCGCGGTGCTATCTCGAATTGGGAGCGTGGTACTAATGGCATTGTGTCATCTAAACTACCAACGCTAGCACACATTTTAGGCTGCAGCGAAGGCTATCTGTTACGCGGCGAACTAAAAAACGACAGTGATAATAAAGAGGTGAGTAAGAGCGCTCATTCTCATAATAAGAATAGTCAAAACACGTCATCTGCTCAAACTGACAAGATACATGACTCCCAAATCAATCAAACAGCTACAACTCCTACTATAGATACAAACTCACAAAATAACCCTATGAGTGGTCACATTATGAACACAATAAAAAAATCGGATAAATTACAAAATGTTTGCTACGACATTCGCGGCCCGCTATTACAAACAGCCAATAAGATGGAGGCAGAAGGCAAACGTATATTAAAGCTGAACGTCGGTAACCCAGCCCCCTTTGGTTTAGAAGCCCCGCATGAGATTTTGCGCGATGTGGCGATGAACCTACCAGACGCGACCGGTTATTCCGACTCGCAAGGGATTTTTTCAGCGCGTAAAGCCGTCTTACAGTACTACCAATCAAAAGGGTTGCTATCGGCAGTTGATGTCCGTGACGTCTATTTGGGCAACGGAGTTTCTGAGCTGATTGTAATGACCATGCAGGCCTTGATGAATGATGGTGACGAAGTGCTTATCCCAATGCCAGACTACCCGCTTTGGACGGCAGCGGCGAACCTAGCTGGCGGCACAGCGGTACATTATCGCTGTAATGAAGACGACAATTGGCATCCTGATATCGAAGATATTAAATCTAAAATCACCTCTAAAACTAAAGGTATCGTGGTGATTAACCCTAATAATCCAACGGGTTCACTTTATAGTGATGAATTACTGAAACAAATTATTGAGGTCGCTAAAGCGCATGATTTAATCATCATGGCCGATGAAATTTATGATCGTATTCTTTATGATGATATGGTACACACCCCAATGAGCACGTTGACTGATGATGTGCTGGTGCTCTCATACAATGGATTATCTAAATCGCATCGTATCGCGGGATTCCGCGCAGGTTGGATGATGGTGTCTGGCAAAAAGCACCATGCCACTGACTTTATCGAAGGTTTGGACATGTTAGCGTCTATGCGCTTGTGTTCCAATGTCCAAGGTCAGTATGCCATTCAAACGGCGATGGGCGGCTATCAAAGCATGAAAGAGCTCACGTCAGAGCGTGGGCGCTTATATAAGCAGCGTGAAATGGCTGTGTCACGGCTTAATGCGATCAAAGGTATCTCTTGTACCATGCCACAAGGCGCGTTTTATTGCTTTCCAAAGATGGATCCTGATATTTACCCTATCGAAGATGATATGGCATTTATGATGGATTTGCTTGTGGAAGAAAATGTCTTAATGGTGCAAGGAACAGGCTTTAACTGGGATAAGCCCGATCATTTCCGCTTGGTGTTTTTGCCAAACCTACATGATTTAGAGGATGCCATGGATCGCTTAGATCGCTTCTTTGCCAAAAAGCGCAAACAATTTGGTACCGAATAGACCTTAATTTGACATAAAAAAACGCTTATCGGCGTGATGCTGATAAGCGTTTTTTATTTGAAACGTGCTTATAAATAACGTTAAATAAGATTTAAGCAAAAACCTTAATAAGCGTACGTGTTAAAAAATATTGACCAAAATAATATAACTGATTGCAGACATTGCCGCTGCTGCAGGAAGAGTAATGATCCATGCCAAACCGATAGGTTTCATCAACGCCCAATTGGTGTCTCTATTGACAATACCGATGCCAAGTACTGCACCGACCAAGGTATGCGTGCTCGATACGGGCAGACCCATGGTTGACGCGCCCATTACCACTGCAGCCGCAGCCAATTCAGCTGAAAAACCAGAAGCGGGATGCATTTTTGCCAAGTTGGTACCAACCGTTTGAATGACTTCTTTACCAATGAACCAAAGACCAACGATAAGCGCAACACCAAAGGTCAGCATAACCGCAGGTGGTACAGCGGCTTCAGTCGCAATGCTATTGGTACGGATAACATCCATAATCGCAGCAAAAGGACCGACTGCATTGGCAATATCGTTTGAGCCATGGCTAAAGGCAAAAGCAGAGGCGGTAAAGACCTGCATCCAGCTAAACATAATAAACGTCGCTTTGGTCAAATCCTCTTTATGTTTACCGCGGATACTCTTGGTATAGATAAAGGTCGCAAGCCACACCAGCGCCGCGATCATACCCATGATTAAAAAGCCTTGCAGCGTCGTCATGCCATTATTGACATTCTTTAGACCTTTAAAGATGACCAAAGAGGCCATGACCGCGCCGCCTGCAGCCGCAATGATAGGCACCCATTGCTTCAACGCTTTTAGCGTATCAAGGTTGCTGCGTTCATTTTCAATTTCATAAAGCTGTTTATAGTAATCGGTCTCTAAGTCTTCAACATCGCAATCATCATCTTTGTAGATTTCTTGATCACGTAACATCGCTGACGTATAAGCCAGCTGTTCTGATTCTGTTAAACCGTCCAAAAACTCTTTGTGATTTTGTTTTAAGGTTTTTTTGTCGGCTTTCAAAGTCGCAATGTGCGCCTCTGTTCTATCATTATACTCAATGATGTTTTTCTTAATCTGTCCATATAATACATAGGACAAAACGCCGCCCAATAGCGGTGATAATACCCAAGAAATCGCGATGGTGCCAATCGTACTCCAATTCACCGTTGATAATGCCATTTCAGTACCACCTAACGTGATACCTAATACAATAGAGCTACCAACAACGCCGCCAATAATGGCGTGCGTGGTTGAAACGGGCAGACCCTTTTTGGTGGCAAATAACAGCCAAAATGCGGCAGCGATGAGCGCTGACAGCATGACATAAATGAACTGGTTGGGCGTTACTGAAAGACCATCTAAATCGACAATGCCGCTTCGAATAGTATCGGTGACTTCACCACCTGCCAGTACGGCTCCGGACACTTCAAATATCGCTGCGATACCCAGTGCCTGCGGGATAGTCAACGTCCCTGCACCTACTGAGGTACCAAAGGAGTTGGCGACATCGTTACCACCAATATTGAATGCCATAAAGACACCAAAAGCAGTGGCCACAATAAATAGCGTCGTCTGTTGACGCATCGTGTAATCTAGACCCCACCACAAAAAGTAGGCGGTCATCGCAATCAGTAAAATGGCAAAAAATAGATTTATTCTCATAGAACCGACTGATTTGACTGGCTCTGTAGAACTGTTGCTAATACCCATACGTTGATACGTCCTGCGTAAGCTGATTGAAATTATAGGCGGTTGATGACATTGCGCGGCTATTAATAATGCTCGTGATAGCTTCTGACATTAATATAACGTATATGAAACGCGCAATATGCTTGCTAAAAACGGTTTTTCTTACTGCTATCTTGGTGCTCTACCCTAACGCTTATCTTTTATTTACTCGTATTCAATTTTGCGTAAAGGCAGCAAATAAGGTAAAACACATCACTCAATATGTCACAAAGCCGCAAGGAATATTGCCAAATCGTCTGATTACAGCAGCTTGCGGCTTAGAGATGTCGTAGTAATAATTTTGGTGCTAATAACTGCTATTGTAAGAACCTTTGCCAAACTTATTAACCAGAGTGATTAAAATGTCTGTGTCAAAGGGTAAAAACACTCTACTCACTCAGTGAGTTTCGTGCACAGCAGGAGCTATTACGCGCCTATTATATTAAATATAAGCGCATAATGCATGATGATATTGCAAGATTTGTAACTGCCAGCATATGTGTTAGAAAACATCCTGCTGTAACGCCGCATTATACTCTCTTTCCCTGAATTTATTTAACGTTAAATATATAATAATGACCAATCACATATCAGCTGCCACACACCGCTGATAGTTGCTTAATCGCATGATCTAAAACATCCAAACGTGCTTGACGCTTCTCATTGGTCGCGATGACGCACCACGGTGCGTACTCTGTATCGGTACGTGCCAGCATATCCGCCGCAGACTGCACATAATCTGACCATTTATCACGGTTGCGCCAGTCATCGTCCGTCAGCTTAAACTGCTTGTGCGGTGTCTCCTGACGTGCCTCAAAACGTTTAAGCTGTTCTTTTTTATCAATAGCCAACCAGTATTTGATAACGATTGTCCCCGCCGCGGCTAAATCCGCCTCAAAGCGATTGATTTCATCGTAAGCACGCTGCCATTCCTCATCAGTGGCAAAACCCTCAATGCGCTCAACCAAAACGCGCCCATACCAAGTCCGATCAAAAATGGCAATACGGCTAATACGGTCGGTTTGCTCGTTCGGAAGTTTGGTCCAAAAACGCCATAGATAAGGATGTTGCAGCTCATACAACATTGGCGCACTGATATTATAAATTTGATACTCGCGTGGGTCGAGCGGCGCAACCAACCTTTTGATCGCGCCACCTTTGCCAGCAGCGTCCATTCCTTCAAAGGCAAAAACGATATGACGCCCTTTGCGCGCACGCAGCAACTGGGCAAGGCGAACTTGTTTTTCTACCAACACATCACGGTAGTCCGACTTATCAATCTCTGCATCATCGATATCTTTTAAATATTTAGGAATTTTTACAGGTTCAAACTTTGCTGATTTGAGTGCTTGCTGAGCTTGCTTCTTAGCCTTTGATTTAACAGAGATTTTTACTGTATTTATTTTACTACTCATTAGCGCGGTTTGCATCGCTTGTAGCACTTCATGGCAAAAATGGTCAGCCGCATCTGACTTGTCATCACCATCAATGATGATCCAATCATCTTGCTGGCGTAACAGAACGGTAGCCACTTGATTAAAGGTTTCGATAACTTTTTTACTATTCCAGTCAATTTGGTATAAAAACTGCGGATCGGCTTCATCGTCATTCAATCGCGCTTGCAATGTTTCAATATCCACATGGAACCAGCATTTAAGCAGTCGGGTTTGATTGGCAGCTAAATCTTGTTCGAACGCTTGTAGCTTAATAAGCTGCTGCTGTAAATATGCTTGCCATTGCGCAATCGGTAACGCTTTGTCTTTGGCAGACTTGTCATTGTCTGACGTTGCCATACGCATGACGTTATAAAGCAAGTCCGCATACCAGTTGCCAAAATAAACCATCACATCGCCATGACGGGGTAATGCCTTGGTATGTGCCTGCCAAATCGGCTGATACGCTAAGGGACAATCACCAACGGTTGCCTCAACCTTAAGTAGTCGAGGATCTACCCATTGGCGCAATTGCTTAACAGCAGTGCCCTTGCCTGCCTGCTCCATACCATTGACCAATACCAATAGCCCTGTTGGTTTATTGAGGATTGGCGGCGTCTGTTGCCGCGTTGCTCGTAGAGCATATTGGGCCGTGACCAGTGCCAATCTCAGTGCATCTTTGTCCATAGAAAACTGGCTCAGGGGATTGGGAGTTAAGCGCTCATCGATAATCTGCTCACTAAATTGTGCAGTTAGCGCTTGTGGTGCGGTGGGTTCAGTCGTCTTATTATTTTTGCTCATAACTGTCATCATCCTATGATTGAAAGCGTGTTAGAGTCATCATAGCATTGCAGCAATTCGGTAAATAACGCTGCTATGTAACAGTTTGACATTTGTATTCTGCTTTATTTTCTTTTAAGGTGAACACAATCTCAGACACATGCTGTAATCACGCTCTATAAATACAAAAACCAAAAGTATAAAACATGGTTTATTCTGAGCTTTTTATTCGCAACCTTTTAACCCTCTTTACTTTTATGCAGGTTTACTAACCATGGCCTCTTTAGCCGATTTACAACAACATTTGAACCGTTTTTGGGCACTGCCTTATCATGAAGATTTGGCATTAAACGATAAACTTAGTGAGGTGCAAGCTTGGCAACGAGATCGTATTCAGAACACTCATAAAGACTTGTTTGAGCAACCTCAAAATCAATTAATGGCAGATTATTTTTTGACACAATTGTATGGCGGCGATGAGTTTAAATTGCTGGCCAAACAGTTAGAACGCATTGTACCCAAGGCACAAAAAGTCGAGCGTTTTGCGCCAGCAGCGGCTTTAGAGACTGGCAGCATGGCGATACAAGCCGCTATCTTAGCGATAGAGCTGGATTTACATTTAGCAGAATGGCTATTGGCTCAAGATTTAGCCGTTAACGAAGACAACATGCTGACCGCCTATCGTGCGGTCAATGAAGCCGACACCAGACGTATCCAAATCGGTCATTTAAAAGAGGTGTGCTATCGTACTGATAAGTATATAAACTCTTTTATGTTGCAAAAAGCCTTTGCCTTGGCTAAAGGCACCGCCTACCGTTACAACTATCAGCCTTTGTATGAATTTATCGATTCAGGCTTTAAAGCGATGAAACCACTAAAAAGTGTCAGCGGCTTTATTGAACCGTTTTGTGAGCGTGAGCTTGAGATTATTGACCGTGTTCATGAGACGGATAATGGCGGTAAGCCAATGACGTTTGGTGTATGATAGACGCATCATTTGCTTGGTTAGCTGCTATTTTATACCTTGCAAACCAATAATCATAAAAGTAAATAACAGGATAATGCTATGACCGATAACATCCATAATAACAACGCTCATCTCGATCAAAAACCTACCATCAATGGTCATCTACAAGATAAATTGGTCAGAGATAGCATCACCCACAATCAAAACATCACGGCACAAGTGCAAGCACGTCAGAACTATGAAACTAATACCACGCTTAATACGGGTATTGATGCTGGCGTCGAAAACAGCAAGAAAAATGACTTTACACAAGTCCAAGACCTACCAACGGGAACGCCACAAGGCCAACAAACCACTATGCCAAATAACAATACCAGCAGCAACACTGTAGATAATGCATCTGCACAAACACAAACTGCTAAGCAAACGCTTTTTAATCAGCGTGATGACATCAATAATCCGCATACGCCTGATACTGACGGTAATGAAGAAACGCATTTTGGCTACAAGACCGTCAATAAGGCTGAAAAGCAAGCACGGGTCGCCGATGTTTTTACCTCAGTTGCCAAAAAATACGACATCATGAACGACTTAATGTCATTTGGTATTCATCGCCTATGGAAGCGTTATGCCATCAGCTTATCAGGCGTACGTGCGGGTCAACATGTGCTTGATATCGCTGGTGGTACAGGTGATTTAGCCAAAGTATTTAGTCGTGAAGTCGGCAAAAACGGTCATGTAGTGTTATCAGATATCAATGCCGCCATGTTAGAAGTCGGTCGTGAACGCTTAATCAATGCTGGCTGCAATAACGTCGATTTTGTACTTGCCAATGCAGAAACACTCGCACCATTTGATGACAATAGCTTTGATTTGGTTACTATCAGCTTTGGTCTACGTAATGTCACGGACAAAGACGCAGCGCTCAAATCGATGTATCGCGTGCTGAAGCCAGGTGGACGTTTATTAATTTTGGAGTTCTCAAAACCTGTATTTGAGCCATTGTCTAAAGCCTATGACTTATATTCATTTACCGCCTTACCTATTATGGGCAAGCTGATTGCCAATGATTCTGAGAGTTATCAATACTTGGCCGAATCGATTCGTATGCATCCTGATCAACAGACGTTGAAACAAATGATGCAGCAAGCGGGCTTTGAAAATTGTGATTATCATAACTTGACGGCTGGTATTGTCGCTGTCCATCGCGGCTTTAAAGCGTAAGATTAAGTTTTAAATTACATTACATAGTAATAGACATGCCATCACGTAAAGTGGTGGCAACTGACCTTTACAAATGATGCGCTCTTTTAAGGCGCTCAACTGACTATGCGAGAGCCTTATGCTGACTGTTCTACTTTTGGCGGGTGCCGAAAAGCTGATTAACCTTGCTATTGCGAGTGATGAAATTACCAAATCAGGATTGGCACCGCTTGCTGGCAAAGTGTTGCGACTCAATATGGCCATGCCTGAGATTCGTTTGGATATTTTATTCACTCATGAGCGTTTGCGTTTTGAGCCGGTGACAACAGACAGCGTGTTTGAGCAAAGTGGCGCGATGAACGAGCACCAACAAGCCACTATGGAGCGCGCACGGATTGGTCATAGTCGCCCAGACTGTACCATTACTGTAGATAACCCAGCGCAACTGCTGAATCTGATGCGTGGTACCGAAGGCAATTTACCTATCGCGGGTGACTACAAGGTACTAATGCAGCTCAAACAACTGGTCGCAGGTTTCGATCCAGACGTCGCAGGACAGCTTGAGCCATTTATTGGTAAGCCGATGGCCAGTCAGTTACATCTACTTATATCACAGCTAAAAGGTAACTGGCGTCATAGTGCCAAACGCGCTTTTGATGACGTCAGCGACTGGGCTAATGAGGTAGCAGGTAATAGTGCTCCTGATCCTACCGAGACAGCAGAAGTAAACGATCTTAAGCAGCAACTGTTAAAGCTGCGGTCTGATGTCGAACGTGAAGAGGCCAAACTTGCTGCTATCAAAGATGAACAGGCACGTTTTCTCAATAACTCGTTTCATCAATAACTGTTGTCGTCGATGATCGCTAAATTCTATTATTGATAGCGCTTTTTATAGATAAGTGCAATTTATAAACAAGTGCAGTGCCCACCCTATTTTCGACTTTCTTTAGAGTACCCATACCTCATGCTATTATCTCATCGCGCCCGTTTACTTGAGCTTTGGCGTATCGCCGCAACTTATCGCATCGATACTCATCTTTCTATCGAAGACGCGCCACAGCTGCAACCTTTGGCGCGTTTGATTCGCCTACATCCAGCGGCGTGGGGTAAAAAACACCAACCCAATGCGATTAAATATGCGCTTGAAGACATGGGCACGCTGTTTTTAAAGCTTGGCCAACTGCTGTCAACGCGTCGCGATTTAGTGCCGCCTGAGATTATCGAACAATTGGTTCAGCTACAAGACAAAGTCAAACCTTTCAATTCTGATGTGGCCATTACCCAAATCCAAGACCCTAAACACGGTCTTGGTCAATCGATTGGTACCTTGTTCGCACGCTTTGATGTCAAACCTCTAGCGGCGGCTTCTATTGCCCAAGTACATACTGCTGCGCTGCATGATGGTCGTGAAGTGGTGGTAAAAGTGGTGCGTCCTGATATTCGTACCACCATCATTGCTGATTTTGAGCTACTACGTGAGCTGGCCAATTGGGCATCAGCGCGTATTGAAGCGGCACGTGCCATCCATATCGTCGATATTGTCGAAGACTATCGCCAAGTGATGTTAAACGAGTTGGATTTGACCTTAGAGGCAGACAATACCACTCAGATGCGCAACAACTTCTTGGGTTCGGCATTGATGTATGTACCAGAAGTCTATGATTCTGCCAAAAATGTGATGGTCATGGAGCGTATCCAAGGCGTTCCTATCTCGCAAGTTGCAGTGTTTGATCAACTTGGTTATGACCGAGCAGCACTAGCAGAAAAAGGCTTAACGATATTTTTTACCCAAGTATTCCGCGATAACTTTTTTCATGCCGATATGCATCCGGGTAATGTCTTTGTAGAGACGCCGCCGGTTAAAACGCTCACTGCCGATATGGCAGCGGTTGACTTAGGGCACGAGCCGCGCTATATCGGGCTTGATTGCGCCATCATGGGTACGCTATCAAAAGACGATCAGCTCATTGTGGCGCGCATGCTGTTGGCGGTGATGAATAACAACTTTACGGCGATGGTTGATATCGTCAGTAGAGCTGGCTGGATTCCACCAAATACAGACAAGCATGCCCTAATGCGCGATATGAAACGCACGGTTGGACCTATGCTACAAAAATCTATTAATGATATCGACTTTGCTGGTGTCTTAATGCAAATTTTAGATATCGCCCGTCGTCACCATATGAGTATCCCGCCGCAACTCATGCTACTGCTAAAAACCTTGGTACATGTTGAAGGGCTCGGTCGCGACTTGTATCCTGACCTTGATATCTGGTCACTTGCCAAGCCGATTTTAAGCAGTTGGATTAAAGAGCAGCTCGATCCGATGCGTAATTTACAACATTTACGCCAACAGTTGCCAGAGATTTTATTATCTACGACTGATATTCCAAGGCTACTGGATCAAGGCTTACAAAGCCTTGCCTCACAAGGATCACGCCAAGACAGCCAACTGCGAGAAATACAACAAATTCGTGCGGATATGCTTAATGATCGACGCCGAGATTGGCTAGCACTGTCAGGTTTTGCCATTTTCATTGCCATTGCGACACAGGTTGTTGGCTGGCTCTCGCCTATCTTTTATATATTGGCTATTTTGGTTGTCGTTTGGCGTATTTTAGCTTAACGCTTCGTTATTTTTAATGAAAATAAGTATTGGTTAATAGCCAGTACTATCTAGTATTTATTCAATAAGCTCTCACTCACTTTAAATGTCACTAAAAAGCAATGAAAGTGAGTGAGAGCTTAGCTTTTACATTGCTTCATTTTTCATTGGCTCGGTAAAAAAGACACCATGTATAGGAGTCACCCATGTCTACCTCTAAAATATCAATTGCTAAAAAAGACCACAGCGAGGCTATTGCTGCCTTACAAACTCGTTTCGGTAAACAACTTACTACCAATATAACGGTACGTGAGCAGCATGGGCATACGATGACGTGGCTTGCCAATCAGCCACCCGATGCCGTCTTGACAGTACAAGATAAGCACGAGGTAGCAGCTGCGGTGGAGATTTGCAATCAGTATCAAATGCCAGTGATTGCATTTGGTATTGGCTCATCCTTAGAAGGTCAATTAAATGCGCCATATGGCGGATTATGCATCGATATGCATGCGATGGATGGAATATTGCAGGTACATAATGAAGATCTGACGGTGACCGTACAGCCAGGCGTCACACGTGAGCAGCTCAATCACTACTTACGTGATACAGGACTGTTTTTTCCAATAGATCCGGGTGCCAATGCCAGTATCGGCGGTATGGTCGCCACTCGCGCTTCAGGCACCAATGCGGTACGTTATGGCACGATGAAAGATGTGGTACTCGCGCTTGAGATAGTCACCGCTAGTGGAGAGATTGTCCGCACTGGTACCCGTGCCAAAAAATCTGCAGCGGGTTATGACTTGACGAGATTAATGATCGGCTCAGAAGGGACACTTGGTATTGTTACTGAGGTGACGCTTAAACTATTCGGTATTAGCGAATGCATTGGTAGCGGTATTTGCCATTTCCCAACGATTGAAGATGCCTGTCAGGCAGTGATGCTGACCATTCAAATGTGCTTGCCGATTGCGCGCATTGAGTTACTTGATGCCATGCAAATTAAAGCCTGTAATCAATATGCCAATCTTGATCTGGATGAGACGCCTACCCTATTTGTAGAGTTTCATGGCACAGATGCCAACGTCGCTGAACAAGCTCAAATCTTTACGGATATTATCGAAGAATTCGGCGGTCGTGACTTTGCTTGGGATACCAATGAAGCCGAGCGCAAGCGTCTGTGGCAAGCACGGCATAACGCTTATCATGCCAGCTCTGCTCTACGTCCTGAAGCCAGCGCCTTATCGACGGACGCTTGTGTGCCCATTTCACGCTTAGCAGAATGTGTCAGTGAGACAGCAAAAGACATCGAAGCGTCAGGTATGATTGGGCCTATCGTCGGTCACGTCGGCGATGGTAATTTTCATGTTTTGTTATTGGTCGATACCGATAACCCTGAAGAAGTTGCTACCGCTGACGGCATTATTAGCCGCTTAGCTACCCGCGCTATTGAGATGGATGGCACTTGTACAGGTGAGCATGGCATCGGGCAAGGCAAACAAAAATATATGCAGCAAGAGCACGGTAATGCCTTAGTGCTGATGCAAGCAATTAAATCAGCTCTTGACCCTAAAAACATCTTAAATCCAGGTAAAATATGGCCTGAGCCTTTACCCACTGTTTAACTGTTGAATAGTGCTTATAAGAAATCAAAGCCTAAAAAATGCGCCTACGTTTAATACTCTAGTTAAACGTAGGCGCATTTTTTAGGCTAATTTCATAACATCTGGTCAATCGCCATCTGTGTCAGTACGCGTCCACGAGCGGTACGTAATACGTAGCCTTGCTGAATAAGGTATGGCTCAATCACATCCTCAAGCGTACCGCGATCTTCAGCCATTGCTGCTGCTACCGCTTCAACGCCAGCTGGACCACCATCAAAACGTTCGTGCAATATCTCAATATAACGTCTGTCCAAATGATCAAGACCACGTCTATCAACTGCCAGCATATCGAGCGCACTACCCGCAATCGCGCCATTGATACTACCGTCGCCTCTCACTTCAGCATAATCACGTACACGGCGTAATAGACGATTGGCAATCCTTGGCGTACCACGCGCACGGCGAGCAATCTCCACCGCGCCATCTTCACTCATCGGTACACGCATCAAGCGTGCGGCACGACTCACAATCGTGGTCAAATCAGCAATATTATAAAATTCGAGCCGCTGCACGATGCCGAAACGGTCACGCAGTGGTGAGGTCAATAATCCTGCTCGCGTGGTTGCCGCAACCAAGGTAAACGGCGGTAAATCCAGCTTGATAGAGCGTGCCGCGGGCCCTTCACCAATCATAATATCCAGCTGAAAGTCTTCCATGGCGGGGTATAGTATCTCTTCAATAACGGAACTCAATCGATGAATTTCGTCGATAAATAACACATCACCCTCTTCTAGATTGGTCAACATGGCTGCCAAATCACCGGGGCGCTCAAGCACAGGCCCTGAGGTAGAACGCAAGTTACCACCCATTTCACGAGCAATAATATTGGCAAGCGTTGTTTTTCCAAGACCGGGCGGACCAAAAATCAAAGTATGATCTAATGCCTCACCTCGACCACGCGCTGCACCAATAAATACTTCCATCTGCTCACGTACCACTGGCTGACCAATATATTCAGCCAGTAATGCCGGTCGAATATTAGAATCAGGCGCATCGCCTGCCCCTTCAAATGGATTAATCAAACGATCTTGCATCATAGGTTTTATCATTATATTAAATCATTATTTTTAAAGAATAGGTATAAATAGCATAACCAAACGCTACGTATAAGTCATGCAAAACATCATAAAGCAGCGACTAAATAAAGCACAGCCTAAAACGAAAATAAGCGACAATGAATGTCGCTTATCTGTTTAAGAGTTATTGATACTTATTGATGGTAGTGAGCTGAATGAATCAAAATCCTGACAACTGTTGCAATGTGGCTTTTAGTAAACCTTGCGTATCGGCAAAGGTATTACCATTACTCTTAGCGGCTTTAATCGCCTGCTGTGCCTCTCTTTCTTTATAGCCCAAACTAATCAACGCGCCTTCTACCTCAGCGATGATGCTGCCCTCGTGAGACACCTCAGCAGGTTGCATAGCAAACTCTAAATTACTGCTATCGACTTCGATATTTTTCAGCTTATCTTTTAGCTCAATCAATAAGCGCTGCGCTGTTTTTTTACCGATACCCGGAATACGGGTTAATGCCGTCTCTGACTCTTGCTCGACATGCATCTTTAGCTCAGCAGCTGACATCGCAGATAGCATTGCTAACGCCATTTTTGCGCCAACACCATTGATTTTAATCAATTGCCGAAAGACATCACGCTCTTTGCGATCGATAAAGCCATAAAGCAGCTGCGCATCTTCGCGCACATGAAAGTGCGTCCAAATGCTCGCCTGCTCATTGAGACGCAACTGGCAAAATGACGGTAGCGGCAGCTCTATATCGTAGCCGACACCAGAGGTAGTCATGACACAGGCAGTCGGTGCCATCAAATACTGCACTTGACCACTAATCAATCCAATCATAATCCACTACCTCTATTAAAGCTGATATAACAAATGAACTGAGCTGCTATTTAATGATAAATGCTATTAAATAAGCATATCTCACCGACACGCTTATTTATAAAAATCAACCATACCTTCAAGGCTGATTGGACGAATTTTATGCGCTTGCCCAGCTGAGCCAAAGGCCTCGAAACGATTGGTACAGATATCTGACATCGCAACCATAGAGGCTTTGAAGTATTTACGCGGATCAAATTCGCTAGGGTTTTCTGCAAGGAATTTACGAATAGCGCCCGTTGATGCCAAACGCAAATCGGTATCGATATTTACTTTACGCACACCATGCTTAATCGCTTCAACGATTTGCTCAACCGGTACACCATAAGTCTCACCGATGTTGCCACCATTTTCATTGATGACTTTTAACCACTCTTGCGGCACTGATGACGAGCCATGCATGACCAAATGCGTGTTAGGAATACGAGCATGAATCTCTTTGACGCGCTCAATCGATAGGATGTCGCCTGTCGGTGGACGGGTGAATTTATACGCACCATGACTGGTACCAATCGCAATCGCTAACGCATCGACGTTGGTGTCTTTAACGAACTGTTCTGCTTCATCAGCACTGGTCAATAGCTGCTCGTGATCTAATACGCCTTCTGCGCCAGAGCCATCTTCTTCACCAGCCATACCGGTCTCAAGGCTACCTAAGCAACCAATTTCACCTTCTACTGAAACACCGCACGCGTGTGCCATCTTAACAACTTCGCGAGTCACGCTGGCATTGTAATCATAATCCATTGGCGTTTTACCGTCTTCACCGAGCGAGCCGTCCATCATCACTGATGAGAAGCCAAGCTGAATTGAGCGTTGGCAAATCGCTGGTGACATACCGTGATCTTGATGCATAACGACTGGAATATGTGGCCACTCTTCGATAGCAGCAATAATCAGATGACGCAAGAATGCAGAGCCTGCATAACTGCGTGCACCAGCACTAGCCTGTACGATAACAGGAGAATCACAGGCGTCGGCTGCCATCATGATTGCACGCATCTGCTCTAAATTATTGACATTGTAAGCAGGGACACCGTAGTTATTTTCGGCGGCATGATCTAGAAGTTGACGTAACGATATTAAAGCCATAAGACGCTCTCTGATTAAATTTTGAATATGATATTAAGAAATCATTCTTAAAAATACGATGTTGCAACAATTGCCCTAAAACCCTAGCCTGATAATAGTCAGACCAGCAAAAAACCGGTGTTTTTTGATCGTAATTATTACGCCGTGATTATAGCAAAAATTGCCAGCGCTTCGTAGCGGTTAACCGACTATTTCTTTCTTTGCTTGATTCATAAAACAGAATAATAGCGAGTTTTATAAAACAATTTGATAAGTTCCATATGATACGCAGCTGATTGAAAAAATGGATAAACCTTGTGCACCATATTTTTGACTGAATAGGGCCTGCCCTCAATTCAATCAATGGATATTTAAATGCGCTAAAGATGAGGACACACCATAACCTCTAGATTATGATTTTAAATACGAAAAAGCCTTGGCTATCACCAAAGCTTTTTAAATATTTTGAGGGCTTATACAGCAATCAATATCTGCAACCAACAGCTTAATAAACTATTCATCAATCGATAAATTAGTAGATCAATAGCTTAGGTTCAGTTGCTTATGTATTGATGATTAGTACTGTTGTTCTGCTTCTACTGCGTTTTCACTGGCTTTATTCTCAACAGCAGATGCGCCATCGGCAACCACTTCAGCAGTTTTGGCAACGGCTTCATTTGCGCCTACCACAACTGCTTCACCAGTGTTTTTTAGTGCATCTGTAGCAGCAACACCGGCAGTTTCAGCGCCTTCGGCAACTTCAGTACCAGCATCTTTTGCAGCAACTTCAGCTTCAGCAGCAGCGGCTTCTGTTTCAGCAGCGGCAGTATCAGCATTAGCGGCAACATCATCACCAGCAGACTCAACAGCAGCTTCGGCGTTTTCTTCTGTTTGTTGGCTACATGCAGTGATTGCAAAAGTACCAGCAAGTACGCTAGCAAGTAATAAATGGCGTTTTAACATAATAAATCCCTCATAAATAAAGCATGTCAAATACATGATTTGCGCTATTTTATAGAGTGCAAATTAGACATGCAATCATAATTTTCAGTATAGAAACAAATAATTACTACTTAATAATAATGAGTGGCCACTGATTCTTATTTCTCTTAAAACAATAACATAAGAATAGTAGCCAAAATATTATTGATACAGCGTACATGAGATGGTGAGGCTAAATTGTACGGCTAATGTTACTCATCTGCTAAATATCGTTAAAGCGTTACGCATCAATCTGTAGAGCAGCAACCGCAGGCAATACTTTGCCTTCTACAAACTCTAAAAATGCGCCACCACCTGTTGACATGTAGCTAACGCCATCTGCCACTTGATATTTATCAATTGCAGCAAGCGTATCACCACCACCAGCAATCGAAAATCCTTCGCTGTTTTTAACGGCATTTGCTATGATTTGTGTGCCCTGACCAAAAGCATCGACTTCAAAAACACCGACTGGACCATTCCATAAAATGGTTTTTGCGTTGATAATAGCATCCGCTAATTGCTTGGCACTTTCTGGAGCGATGTCCAATATCATGTCATTTTCGCCAATCGCATCGACAGATTTGATGGTCGCAGTGGCTTGTTGTAATGAGCCCGTGAAGTCAGAAAAATCAATCTCATTTTTATCAGCAACGACAACATATTCAGGTAATAAAATCTCAGTCTTAGTCATAATGTCACGAGCTGTCTCAACCAAATCCGCTTCATAAAGTGATGCACCAACGCTATGACCTTGCGCGGCTAGGAAGGTGTTTGCAATACCGCCACCAACGATAATCTGCGAGCATAATTCAGACAAACTGTGCAGCACTTCTAGCTTTGTCGATACTTTTGAACCACCAACGATTGCCAACATTGGCTGCGCTGGGGTCTCAAGTGCCAAGCTTAACGCATCAAGCTCAGCCGCCAATAAAGGTCCTGCACAAGCTGTTTTTCCTGCTCGATGCATAGCTTGGGTAACGCCTTCTGTTGAGGCCTGCGCACGATGCGCGGTGCCAAATGCATCCATCACGAATACATCGCATAAGTCAGCGTACTTCTGTGCTAAATTCGCATCGTTTTTCTTTTCGCCCTGATTAAAGCGTACGTTTTCTAATAGCACGACCTCGCCTGCTTTAATTGCCACGCCTTTAGTAAGGTAGTCATTGTTTAAGCTAACGGGCTTTGATAACTCTGTGGCTAATTTATCGCTTAAATACTCAGCCACTGGTGCTAGCGAATATATCGACTCAGGACTGCCTTCAGTTGGACGACCTAAGTGTGAACAAACAATAACGGCCGCGCCTTTTTCTAACGCCATCTTAATCGTAGGCAAACTGGCTTGCAGGCGTGCATCACTGGCGACTTTACCGTTTTTAATAGGCACATTGAGATCTTCACGAATCAACACCACTTTATCCGTTAAGCTCAGCTCACTCATACGCAAAAAATTCATTACCTGCTCCTATGCATCATCTCTTGTTAATCTATCGGTTGGCTTTTTACTCATTGCTAAAAATATTTATCAAATCGGCTGCTCTTGTCTGTGGCTTTATAAAAGTAACCAAGCAAGAATTTGAGGCGGTGTATTCTAGCAGTTTTCTAGCAAGTGCTCATAAAGAACGCACGATTAAATTTTACTCGGGCGTGTCCTCATTTTGAAAATGGGGATAAAAATAAGACAAATGGCTAAATTTTAATAAAAATCAGTAACATTTCGTGGTGGCACTTAGTAATAAGGCTGTTTAAGATACTATTAGCACTGATAATAAATAATACCCACAATAAAAATAACCCATTAGGAGAACCCAATGAGTATCGACCTTCAAGCTGCCAAACAAAACCTACTCACACTTAAAGAAGAATATGAGACTCGTATCGATAAAATCGAAGATCATATCCAAAACCCGCAAGACGACCTCAATGAACATTGGGAAGACCAAGCCATCTCTTATCGTCAAAACGACATGCGTACAAATTTGATGGTTGAAGCCCGTCAAAGTTTGATCTATGTCGAAAATGCACTAAGCCGTATTGAAAACGGGACTTATGGTAAATGTGAAGTCTGCGGTGAGCAAATTGAAGAGCAACGCTTACAAGCACTGCCTTACGCTACCCTATGTATGGAACATGCTGAATAACGACTCATTTTACTCTAAGACAGCCATTCCAAGTCAAAGCTCCAGTGATCAAGCAGGCGTTTTCCATTGAGAGAACGCCTGCTGCCATTGTTTACAGCGCGCAGCGATTTGATCCACGGGCAAATCCATAATATCCCCAACGACCGCCACGTAAGTAATGGGCAAACCTGCCAGCTCGGTGACATTTTCTGCCGTCAAGCCACCGATGACACATATCGCTATATTTTGCTGACAGCCATCTATGAGCTGCTGGCGCGAGATAACATTGGCGTTAGGTTTTGTATTTGAGATAAAAATCGCACCCATAGCGGCATAGCTTACGCCCTCATTTTTTGCTTCTTCAACCAGTTCTATCTTGCCATGACAAGTGCGTCCGATCACTTGGTTTGATTGTAGTTCATGCTTAGCATCAGTGACTTCGCCATCTTGTTGACCTAAATGCACACCAACGCCGAGCTTGGCAGCCAGTTTAATATTGTCATTGATGACGACTGGTACGTTGTACGCTTTCGCCAACTCAACTATTTGTCTAGCCTCTTCGTATAGACGAGGCTCACCATCAGATAGCGCCAATATCTGCTTGCGACGAATTTGTAACAGCGCAATGAATCCTGTTGCTAATGCTGCTTCTAATTTGCGATACAGCAGCGCAAACTCATCGTCATTGGTCAGTAAATATAGCTTTGGCGCTGATATAACAGTCGATATTTGAGTCATATTATTTTTCCTAGAGTGTGTCCTCATTTTAAAAATGGAGATAAAAATGAGATAATTTTTTAGCCCATGTAGAATTCCATTGATTAAATTAAAGACACACCTTAAATTCAACACAATAAAAAGGCTGTTATATCGAATAACAGCCTTTTTATAAATGCTAAAACAGTAAAGTTATACCGTGCGGCGTGTCGCTAGACTGTTTAGAATATTTTTGGCATCACCCCAACGTGTGGCTGAGCTGTTCGCTCCTAAGATGACGATAATTGCTGGGCGGTTATTCACACGCGTTTCCATTACTACACAACGACCAGCTTCATTGATGAAACCTGTTTTTGAGATACCAATTGGATAATCACCGGCACGAACCAAGCTACTGGTGTTATTGGCTTTATAAGTACGGTTACCACTTGAGTAGTTAGACACATAAAAGTCATAACTCTTGGTGGTCGAGAAACGACGAATCACGTCATAGTTACCCGCCGCGCGAACCATTTTAACCAAGTCATTTGATGAAGCGACGTTGCGCTTATCAAGACCCGTTGGATCACCAAAGAACGCCGTGGTCATACCCAGATCTTGAGCTTTGCGATTCATGGCACGTATAAAGGCAGTATAGCCACCTGGATAATTACGCGCTAAACTCTTTGCTGCTGGATTTTCTGATTTCATCAATGCCATGAGCAACATCTCGGCACGATTCAAACGATCGCCTGATTTAAGGTTAGAGCTGGCACGCTTAGGGCCGACGAAATCTTCTGGATCGAGTGTGAGCTCTTCACGCATATCGAGACCAGCATCCAATACGACCATGGCCGTCATCACTTTAGAGATACTGGCCATTGGACGCGCAATGTCAGCATCTTTTTCATAAATAGATTCGCCCGTTTCAGCATCGATGACCGCAA
Source organism: Psychrobacter immobilis (assembly GCF_003148585.1). Lineage (GTDB taxonomy): Bacteria > Pseudomonadota > Gammaproteobacteria > Pseudomonadales > Moraxellaceae > Psychrobacter > Psychrobacter immobilis. The sequence goes on from NZ_QGGM01000001.1 coordinate 107,405, forward strand.
CACTACGCGAATCAGTGCTAATTGGTATCATGTTACTGCTGCCAAATGAGCCACGATACGTTGTATTGTAGCTGTTACTGCTATTGTAACTGTTATTACTACTACCGAAGCTATTGGCGTTGGTGATACTGGTCGTACCATTGCCACTATCAACTTTCTTGATAGCTGAGCCTTTGGATTTGTACATAATATTGCGTGCTTCAGACAAGCTATCGGCACCGCCCCAACTCATGCGAGCACTAGAGCTAGTGTCGGCGCTACCATTAATAGTAAGTGCGGCTTGTGCAACACTGCCCAAACTCAATGAAATCATAGCAGCGATTAATTGCTGTTTGGTTAATGGTAGTTGCTTCATTATGCCTCCTGCTGTCACGATGCTGTTAATTAGAGAATCAGTTACATACTAACCAATAGCAACAACGTACGTAGCGTTTATGAATGGGTTTATAAGTACTCGTATAGAGTTTTTGTATTTTTAGTGTATCATGGTTTGCATTTAAGTTTAATGTATCAAGCTGATTTAATAATTTATTTTGGTATAATTCAAATTTTACTACAACCACTTTATATTACAGAAACATTGACTCACATTTCAGTAATATATCTTAACTTTGAACACTGTAATTATTCGTTTTTTGTTATATTAAACAATGGTATCTATCTAAAAGATTAGCAATATTTTATTTTTTTCAAAAACTAAAAAAACGACTCTAATGATTTTATTTTTTGTCATTTAGCGTCAATAAAAGCCTTCATTCTGACAAACAACAAAGAGTATCGTTATGATTAAAGTACTGGTAGTAGATGATCATGATTTGGTGAGAATGGGTATTAGCCGCATGTTGTCAGATAGTATCGATATCGAAGTAATCGGCGAAGCGGACAGCGGTGACATGGCCATCAAATTGGCCAAACAATTATGCCCTGATGTGGTTTTGCTTGATGTCAATATGCCTAATATTGGTGGGCTTGAAGCAACCAAACGCTTAATTCAGCTGGATATGGGTATCAAAATATTGGCCGTCAGCAGTATGTCAGCGCAGCCTTACCCTTCTATGCTTATTAAAGCGGGGGTCAATGGCTATATTACGAAGGGCACGCCGCTCGATGAGATGATTCGCGCTGTCAAAAAAATCTATCAAGGTGGTCGTTATTTTAGCCAAGATGTCGCTGAGCAACTGGCTGATGTTTTGCTGTCAGATAATGCCAACTCGCCTTTTGACTTACTGAGTGATCGCGAAAAACAGGTGGCAATGATGGTCGTTAACTGTCAAAGCCCGCAGCAAATCGCTGATCAGCTATTTGTGAGTGTCAAAACCATCAACACTTATCGCTATCGTATTTATGAAAAAGTTGGGGTTGATAGCGATGTGAAGTTAACACATCTGGCCATTCGTCATGGTCTAATTCAGCCCTAACTCATTAGGGCGTGTCCTCAATTCAATTGATGGACATCTACATGGGCTGAAAATGGCTAAATTTTATCAAGTATCGTCAAATATCCTGATATTAATGGCGATATCTTCCTTGCTTGATTGTAATTTATCTCATTTTATCTCTATTTTAAAATGAAGATACACCCTAGCAACTGTTCCCTTATTGCGGTCAATCTATGAAGCCTGCTACTAATATCGTCTCTGCTGTTACTCACTATTTGCATCGTGATGACACGCTATCTCTACCTCAATTGCGCAGGTTAGGGCTTATTTATAGCAGTTACCGCTTTGCTGTTAGTCTGTTTTCTTTCCTGATGGTGTATATCACCGCTCACTCTGACAACAGCCTCTCTCTACCAAGCTTTTTACAACAAACAACGCTTAGCTTTTATTTCCTGCTTAGCCTTATTTTACTTGGCTTGTTTTATGTCGTTAATCAGCAAATGCGGCGGCAGTTGGCCTTTGGTTTAGTATTAGACGTCATTATATTAAGCTTATTGCTATATACAGCGGGTGCGCCTGATTTACAGTTGACCATGCTATATATGGTGGTCGTCGCAGCGAGTTTTATGTTGCTACACGGCTCACAAGCCTTAATTATTACCTTACTCGCTATTATTTTTGTCATTTATCAGCAATTCTTTTATGCCATAGCCAATAGCATGAGCTTAACAAATTTAGGGGACGCATTGCTCATGTCAGCCAGCTTTTTGGCGGTTGGTGGTTTGAGCTGGTCCATCTCACAGCGTTTGGTACAACTTGAAAAAGTAGCAGCGAGTCACGCTAAAGAAGTTGAACGATTAAACGTCATCAACCAAGAAGTCATCACGCAAATGGTTAATGGTGTCATCGTCATCGATAAACAGCATATCGTTTTAGCAAACCTTGCCGCTCACCAATTACTTAGCCTTTCGCCCACCCCTTCCGCATCATTGCATAACACCTCTATTGATACAAAAGATACTAGGAACAATACTCGCAGTGCACTCTTATCTAACTTTCAGCAGCAGCTTGGTCAACAACATACGCAGCTATTTAAAGCCTGTTTGTCAGTAGCGGCAGGCCAATCACGCACCTTTATTTATGATTTGCCTGCAGTCGCAAACGCTTCCATATTTGGTAAACTGCGCGTACAAATTATTCCATTAAAAGATGACAGTAAACTGATAATGTTAGAGGATTTACGCCGCGAACAAGCCAGTGCCCAACAATTAAAACTGGCTTCTTTAGGGCAATTGACAGCGAGCATCGCCCATGAAATAAGGAATCCTTTGGCAGCGATATCACAAGCCAGCCAATTATTAATGGAAGATGTTATAGAGGCCAACCTAAAAGTCGATACAGCAGATAATACGATAACGCCGCCTATCTCAAGTGATGATATGGCAGCGAATCATGAGCTTTATCAAATGATATTTTCACAAACAAAACGTGTGAATCGTATTATCGAAGATGTACTAAAACTGTCGCGCCAGCAAACCGCAAACCAGCAGGCGATTATATTGGCAGAGTGGATGCCAACATTTTTAGAGAACTACTTTCAAGGACACGATGTTTTTCTACATGTAAAAACACAACCGACCATATCATTCGACACGCATCAACTAGAGCAAGTCTTAATCAATTTAATTAACAATGGCTTGCGCTACAGTAGCTACGCCCACCCTCATGCCTATGTGGAAATCGAGATTTATTGTGCGGATAACGATGTTATAATTGATATCTTGGATGCTGGTCGCGGGGTTAGCCCCAAAGATTTAGAACATTTGTTCAATCCATTTTTTACGACAGATCAAGCAGGGACAGGCTTGGGACTGTATCTATCACAAGCTTTTTGTGAGGCCAATCAAACTCGCTTGCTTTATATTCCTGAACATGAGAAAACCTGTTTTCGCTTGATAGCACCTGCTATTGGCGCCGATAGTCATATTAATACAATTGAACATAATGTTAATACCACTATTTTATAAATATTAACGTTACCAAGTATTAATATTATATGGAATACTTTGCCATTAAGGCCTCTTGGTTTTTACCATTTTATAGCTATTGAATACGATGAGATGATGTATGACAACAACCGCGCTAGTCGTTGATGACGAAGTGGATCTGTGCCGATTGATGCAAATTACTTTGACCAAAATGGGCATTAAAAGTGATGTAGCATATACTCTGTCACAAGCAAGATCATACTGGCAAGACAATGATTACGATTTTTGCCTGACCGATTTAAAGCTGCCTGATGGGTCAGGACTAGAGTTGGTAAAAGAAATTAGCAATAGCTCTAGTACGCCCATTGCCGTGATTACTGCTCACGGCAGTATGGATCTCGCCATTGAAGCATTGAAGCTTGGTGCTTTTGACTTTGTGAATAAACCTCTTGAGTTACCGCGCCTACGTCAACTGGTGGAAAATGCTTTAAAAGTTATTCATCAAGATAATGAAGCAAAAGCCACAGCCGAATGCTCACCTGAACAAAAACTGCTGGACAGTAGGCTCATTGGTGATTCTGCGGTGATGCACCCACTGAAAAATACTATTTTAAAATTGGCACGCTCACAAGCACCTGTATTTTTGTCAGGCGCTTCGGGTACTGGTAAAGAAGTGGTTGCCCGATTGATTCATGACTTAAGCCCACGCCGTGATGGTAGCTTTGTACCAGTAAACTGTGGAGCAATACCATCAGAGCTAATGGAGTCAGAGTTCTTTGGTCATAAAAAAGGCAGCTTTACAGGAGCTGTCGCTGACAAGCAAGGGCTGTTTCAGCAAGCCAATGGCGGCACGTTATTTTTAGACGAAGTGGCAGACTTGCCTTTAGCCATGCAGGTAAAACTACTGCGCGCCATTCAAGAAAAAACGGTGAGAGCCATTGGTGATACCAAAGAGGTTCCCGTAGATATTCGTATCTTGTCCGCCACCCACAAAAATTTAAACCAATTGGTGCAAGACGGTGCGTTTCGACAAGATTTGTACTACCGTATCAATGTGATTGAGTTAAAACTGCCGACGCTCAATGCACGTCGTGATGATATCCCTGTATTAGCCAAGCACTTTTTAGCATTAATTGCTGATGAATGGCAGTTAGAGAATCCACCGATACTCACTGTTGAGGCATGCGAGCGTTTGCAAGATCATAACTTTGCGGGCAACGTTCGTGAACTGCGTAACGTCCTTGAACGTGCAGTAACCCTAGCAGAGACACCGCACATTGACATCAGCCACTTGGGTTTGCCTGATATTGATATAACCCATCACCGCGCAGTCTCTCAAGATCAGAAAAGTGAGCCAGTGGTTGTCAATAATACTCAACATTCTGAGCGTCAAACAAACCATCAAATGATCGCTCAATCGATAGAAAATAGAGAAAAAGTCATTCAATCTATGGATGAGACAATAGCGCCACAGGTCAAGCAAGTGACGACCAACTTGCACCCTTATCGTACTAACGCTCAGCACTACCCTTCTACGATACAGCGTTCAGAAAGCCATCATGCAGAAAGCCCAAACCATACGGCCCGTCATAATCATGAAGAATCTGTCACTAATCGATCTACTCTGCAAGAAAGTGATGAAAAAGCAATTCTAAGCAAATTAGAGGATGGTCAGTTGCCCTCTCAAGGATTAGAACACTACCTACAAGAACAAGAAAGACAGTTGATTATTACCGCGCTAAAACAAACTGCTTGGAATAAAACGCAAGCAGCTGAGCTACTAGGCACCACTTTTCGCTCGTTACGCTATCGCATGAAAAAACTAGAGATAGCTGAGGATCAATTTGAGCCATAGCATTCGCCATTTTTGAATAATGACAAATGATATTTTAACGTTAATACATCGCGATAGCCTATCTTTAAGCGAGCCTTACTGAACCCTATTGCCTGCCACTGCTTGATCGACTTTGGCAGGTTTTCGGACAAAACGAATGCCCGAATCAAGTGCTTTTGTTTTTAGTAAAGCGAGCGCTTGCTGCTCCCATGTACTTTCACTTCCTGACAGGGTCATATCAGGCTCTACACCGATTCCATCGATCTTATTGCCTGACGCTGTCATATAGTTGGCGACGGTGAGTTTGACAGCCTGCTCATCATTCAGTGGGATGACTGACTGTACCGACCCTTTACCATAGCTGACTTCACCAACGATTGTGGCACGTTTTTGTGCTTGTAAGCTACTGGCCAGCACCTCTGCCGCTGACGCCGAATAGCGATTTTGTAGCACCACCACTGGCAATGATTCAAGTATCGCCAGCCCTTGAGTGGATAGCGTACGCGTGTCACTTTGACGACCCTTTACTTGTACCACATCAGTGTCGCTCATAAACAAACTGGCTACGCTCACCGCCGACGTTAGCACCCCGCCTGGATTATCACGCATATCTAGCAGAATACCTGTGATAGGTGCGTCTAGATCTATCAAGCCTTCCAAGAGTTTTTCACGACTATTATTTTGAAAGGCAGGCAACTTAATAACAGCGATACCGTCAATGAGACTTGCCTCGACCGTTTGAGGGTGGCTGTTATTACGCTGCAAGGTCGTGGTATGTTTGCGGCGACCAGCTTTTGAGGTGACAACATCTACTTGCGTCCCCGCAATCCCTGTCAAAAGCTGCTCAATATCGTTACTTTCTTTATCTTCATCAAGCTTGAAATCACCGACTTGATGTAAATAATCGCCAACCGCAATGCCCTTTTTATCTGCAGGCGATGCATCAATAACCTCTGTAATCACCCAATAGCCATCTGTAGGCTGATAATTGACTTTGATACCGACGTCACCTACATCACCTTCGGTAAAGGCACGCAGGTTTTCATAAGCCTCAGCATCTAAAAATTCAGCATGACTATCTAGCTTAGTCAACATACCACTCAACGCATTATTGAACAGCTCTTCATCATTGACCGCATCTACATATTCACGGCGTACCAAATCCACTACCGCAACAAACGTCTTGAGCGTTTCTGGAGAAATGGCATTCAATGATACTTGCGCAACCTCAGGTGGAATACTGACATCGATCTCGTTCGTATCATCGGTCAAGGCACTCTCATCTGCGACACTGTCTATCGAATCGTCAACTTGGTCGGCCGACTCAAGCATATCAGCGACATCTGATAAATTATTAGTGTCATCTTCTGTGGCTATCTCATTAGCATTTAAGCTAATCAGTTGTAGACTGGCGGTGGGATTATTGATGGTCGCATTAGCTGGTGACCTCGCTGCTTGTGCGTACATACTAGCAGTGCTGAGCCCAAGCAGACCTATCATCAATGCAGGTTTAAAAATAGTCGGCGCAGTGAATACCTTCATTGCTTGTTTGCCCAATCGCTTCGTCACTGGTAAGCGCATAAAATAAATAGAACGCATAAGAGAACTCGTTTAATAATAGAATTATTTTTATAGATATATGGATGAATATTTATCTCATAAGATAGCATCAAGAGCCAGTCTAAGACTAGGAGAGTATTGCAAGTAACATTCACGATAACTGATATGATTTCATCAAATGATGAGTAGCGGTGTCAAGTTTGTTTAGCAGGCGAAATATCATGCTGGCCCTTATTTTTCTCACTATCCAAACATTTAAAGATAAATAAAGTCAGCCAAATATCTCTTAAAAAACAGATCAAAAAAAGGAGAGACAATAAATATCTCTCCCCTTTCTATTACTTCTAACAACGCTAGTAAGTTGTCAATATAATAGTATTAAATGCCTGACTTACAACGCTGGAACCAGTAAGCTTTCGCCCGTCATTTCAGCAGGCTGCTCAATATCCATCAGCGCCAAAATAGTCGGTGCGACATCGCTCAACTTACCACGACTACGTACTTGTAGCTTTTTCTCGCCCACATAAATGAGTGGCACATGTTCAGTGGTATGTTGAGTATGTACTTGACCGCTTTCGTAATCTTGCATCTGCTCACAGTTGCCATGATCTGCTGTGATAAGCATATCGCCGCCAGCAGCGCGTACCGCTGACTCAATGCGGCCAACACAGACATCTAGTGCCTCTACTGCTTTTACAGCCGCATCAAAAATCCCTGTATGCCCGACCATATCACCATTGGCATAATTAACGATTAACACGTCATATTTGCCTGATTCGATGGCAGCCACTAATTTATCGGTCACTTCAGGCGCACTCATTTCTGGTTTCAGATCATAAGTCGCCACATCTGGAGAGGGTACGAGAATACGTGTTTCGCCATCATACTCTTCTTCACGACCACCGCTAAAGAAAAACGTCACATGCGCGTATTTTTCAGTTTCAGCGATACGCAGCTGAGTTTTACCATTGTCTTGCAAATACTCGCCAAGCGTATTGGTCAACGACGTGGGATAATAAGCAACGCTAGTTTTGGGATTGTCTGCTAAAACGTCAGAATATTTGGTCAGCATCACAAATGCGGCAAGTTTTGGCTGCTTATTGCGGGCAAACCCTGAAAACTCATGATCTGGTAATACAAAGGCTTGCGCCAACTCACGGGCACGGTCAGCACGGAAGTTCATAAAAATAAGCGCGTCATTGTCATCAACGGTATAAGGCACTTCATCACGGCCAATGACTACGGTCGGGTTGATAAATTCATCGGTTTCGCGTGCCTTATAAGCAGCTTGTACTGCGCCATCTGCACGTGTAGACAGACGATCAGCTTTACCTTCAGTGATAAGCTCATAGGCTTTTTGGACGCGATCCCAGCGATTGTCACGATCCATTGCATAATAGCGCCCAATGATACTGGCAATCTGTACGCGGCCGCCTTCATAATGGGCATTAAGCTTATTGATATGATCCCGCAGACGATTAATATACTTATCCGCCGATTTAGGTGGGGTGTCGCGTCCATCCAAGAAGCAATGTACAAAGACATTTTTGGCGCCGTGCACTAACGCCGAGTGGCACATTGCTTCGATGTGATCTTGATGAGAGTGGACGCCGCCATCTGACAACAAGCCCATGATATGCACATTACCACCCAACTCGTTCGCGGCTTTGACCGCCTTTACTAATGCTTCGTTTTTATAAAACTCACGATTGGCTACTTCACTTGAGATACGAGTCGAATCTTGATACAGAACGCGACCCGCACCTAAGTTCATGTGCCCAACTTCTGAATTGCCAAACTGCCCATCTGGCAAACCAACATCTTCTCCAGAAGCAGAGATCAATCCATGCGGATATTGCTGATAAATCCTATCCAAATTTGGCATATTGGCGGCAGCAATCGCATTATCCTTATCGTCTTCACGATGCCCAAAACCATCTAATATCATTAAGACATGCGGCACTTTTTTATTTTGATCGCCATCCTGCTTACTATTGATCTGAGCCTGATTATCATCGATAAATGCTGATTGTTGCTGGGTATTGGTCATGGATTACCGCTCCTCAAGTGAATGAACGCCTATAATGCTATATTAGGATGTTTAAAGCCCTCTATATTAACACACATCTTAAAATAGCTGAAAAATCGTCATTTTACGCCCACTCTCAAGCGTTTAAAGCATACTTATTTAAAGCACATCTATCAGTAGAAAAGGCGGTTAAAACTTAATAGCAATAATGCCACTCTCTAAATCTACGTATCAATCTGTAAATCATACTTGCAATCATTCAAACCATTCGTTAATATAATTATATTCTGAAGTGTTGGCTAGTAGATGTTTATTCCCTGAGCCGATAATGCTTTACCAGGATGTGGTACCTATTGCTTCATTGTGTATGCCTGCACCGCTTGCGGTGTATCAGGAAACCTGCAGAGGCAGTGACGCATCCGCCCTGAACTTCACGGTTCATGGGTCACCATCTTACAGCGGCACTTCGGTTGTTCTATTCGGTTAATTATTATTTTATTTATATTTGGTAGGTTTACTTATCACTTCATAAAGAATTAGTAATAACCATTAAAAACCCCCTTTTATCATTGATAAAAGGGGGTTTTTCTATGCTTGCCTATTAATTTAACTATTCGTCATTGGCAGATTTGGTGATTTTTTTCACATCCTTGGGAATGGTTTTTGCTGTCCCATCAATCGTTGTATGCTGTTTAAACCCATCACCAAACGGGTTTTGTTGTTGACCGAACGGATTTTGATTATTCATACCTCCTGCGCCGCCGAATGGGTTTTGACCGCCCATACCACCAAACGGATTTTGTCCGCCGCCCATCTGTCCACCCATTTGCTTGGCCATCATTTCCATCATTTTTTGCTGATTATTCATGACATAATTATTAGCAAAATCTTTAAGCTTCTTTTGCACGGGTGGCAATATCACCAATAATGCGAGCAAATCGCTCAGCACACCTGGAATGAGTAGCAAAATACCAGCCGCTGCCATGGCCACACTTTTCATCATGGTTGATTCTTGCGGACGCATCGATGGGTTCATCATGCCACCTGCTTTCATCTGCTGTGCCATTGGATTGAGGGCAGCCATCCCTTTACGCAAGAAGGAGATACCGATGACTGCGGCGATAATAAACCACATAAATACCCACCAACCACTCATAAACTGAGCAAGCAAATACCAAAGTAGCATTTCGATAATAAACCAAACAATGGCAATACCAACTATCTGACCCATAAAGTGTCGTCCTATAAAATAAAAACCAATAAATTGAGCGCCATGCAAATTAAGATGGCTAACATATGATGTATATGGGGATTGATTGCTATACTATCAAACTTACGGCTGATTTTTAAGCCATATAGTCGGTACAATATGATTTGAATACAAGTCAGGTAAGTAGAAATTCTACGAGTAGGAGGCTGAACGAGCCTGATACTGTATCCGATTTATATAGGCTTGACGATAAAATAAAATATAAGCAAGTATGGAATACTATGGCAATTATTATTGGAATTGATCCTGGTTCGCGCATGACTGGTTATGGCATCGTGCAGCAAACAGGCGACAAACTCACCTATATCGATGCAGGTACCATACGTACCGACACCAAAGAGATGCCTGAACGTCTAAAGCGGATTTTTAATGGCTTAACGCGCATCACACAGCATCATTTGAAATATGCAGATGAGCCTATTTATACAGCTATCGAGCAGGTGTTTATGGCAGAAAACCCTGACTCAGCGTTGAAACTTGGGCAAGCGCGAGGTGCTGCTATTGCCGCTATGGTTGCTCTAGACTTAGAAGTATCAGAATATACTGCACGCCAGATTAAGCAAGCCGTTTGCGGTTATGGTGCAGCGGCCAAAGAGCAGGTGCAAGAGATGGTCTGCCGAATACTATCTTTGGATGTCGTGCCACAGCAAGATGCCGCCGATGGTCTTGCCTGCGCCATCTGTCATGCGCATTCAAGCCATTCCATGAATAAATTAATATTAAACAGCGCCATGCGTGGGCGCGGTGCGTCTAAGAAAAAAGGTCGCTGGCGTTTGACAGAAGAAGACCTAGGCAATTTGCGTTAAGAACGCTTATAAAACAAGCATAAAAAAACACGCGTTCGAATGCCGCGTGTTTTTCAAACTGTCTAAGTTATTTACACTATCGTTTTGCTATAAAATCGCTTTACTATAAAAATGCAACGGCTTAAACCGACTACTCTGCGACGGCACTTTCAATCACTGCATCCAACACATAAGCATATTCTTCGCCTTCTGTACTATTGCTATCGTCACTGTCTAATGGGTAGCGCTGTAGACGTAATATTTCATCATGCATGCCATCATGCTGATAGCCATCGATTTCACCCGTAAAGACTGCCCACTTGCCTTCGCTCGTTTTAATACCTTGGTCATCATAGGTAATGGGTTTCACTTGTAGACACATCTCTAAGCCATTATCGGTGCAAGGTATCATTTTCGAGCTTACTGCCCAGAATACGGTCTCACCTTTACTATTATACTTGGCTTGTGAGGTAAGCCTACCTTCCCAAATCAACGTTGCTCCATCACTGGTAACTTGGGTTAATATTGGCTTATCACTCTTGAGACTATCACCGTTAGAGTTGTTGTCTTTGGCGTCGCCATCTCCAGTACTGCTAGCTTTCACTAATGTTAACTGGCTTTCACCTTGCATCAGCTGACTTAAACTATTTTCAGCCTTATCAAGCTCGCCACAAGACATTTTCGTACTCATACCCTCTTCAATAGTCAAAGTATGATCTTGCAATTGGTAGCCGGCGCTCATGGTATTACAGCCAACACTATAACTTAACGTATTCTCACCTTGGTATTGATTAAAAGACAAACGCACTTGGTCTTTAATATCCGTCAGCATGTTTAATGGCTGTGCGCCTTTGTCCATTACAGACATCAATGTCCAACGATAACGTGAAAGATTGGCAATCATTTTCTCTTCATCGCTCATGTTATCCATCTGAGTATCATCCGTTACTGCATCAGCATTCATATCTATGCCATCATCATTTATTGTATCAGCGCTTGTCTGAGTGCCTTCTTGTACGTCACTTTCATTGGGCAAAGAGGCATCTTGGCAGGCACTTACTACCAAGCTTAGTGCCAACAAACTTGGTAGTAAAGTGAATCGAATTGGCCGTTTTTTAACAGATGAGGTCATAGCAGTCATACCTTGTGGTTATCCCTTTTTTAAGTCAAAGTATTTAAAAAATCAGGTTAAATATTTAATAATAAGGGGCTGATGATATCCACTTTATTAAAGCGTCACAATTCACCACTATAGCGCCGTTGATTACCATGGTTGTAACAAAGTGTTTATTTTTATGGATTCATCGTAACTGCTATTTTAATATTTAAAAGTACCATAAAAAATCAATGGTCTCAGATAATTGAAAATTTCATCAATCATTCAAGACCATCAATGATGTCACATTTTTAATTTTTCGCGCTAGTCTTACTCGTTTGTATGAGCAATTTTGGCTTTTGCCATATTTTTAATACTGAAACGCTCATTCATCATTTGATAAAAACGCGCAAGATTTTCGCCCTGCTCATTCGGATTTACGTTCAGGACTTTACCAAAATCCAAACCGAGATATAGGACGATATCAGCAAAGCTTAATTGTTCACCGACCAAATACTCACGACCTTCTAAAATATTCTCAAAATAAGCAAGGGCTTTAACAGCTCGTGCAACAGATGGCGCGACGAACTCTGGGACTTGCTCAACACGTTGGGCTTTGGACGGATGGCTGTGCTGAAAAGCCAGCATAAAATTATATAATACCTCAAACTCAGCAATGCGGCGCATAGCGCACACTTGCGCACGTTGTATTACATCATTACCCATCACCGAACGCTCACCATAGACACGGTCGAGATACTCACATACAGCCTGTGAATCATTAAGTACCGTGCCATCCCCTAGTACTAGAACTGGCACGGTCTGCATTGGATTTATTTTGGTGAACTCGTCTGACATTTGCTCATTGGCAGCAAAATCAATGTCAATCACGTCCACATCATCCATATCATCGACATCGATGCCTTTTGATGCTAACAAAATAAGGGCTTTACGTGGATTGGGCGCAGTACGGGTGACGTATAGTTTTTTCATGGCAAACTCCTTGTAAGATTAGACAAAAGCGACTCAACGCTATCTGGTTTTATTATGGTTATTACACTGTTGATGATAGATAAAGACTGGCCATCCTTTATACAACAGTTATATCCTACTCTGCTCATCATAGCAAAGCCTTATTAGGCTTGCTTTTTTGATCAGAGACTAAACAACAAAAAGCCCCACAACGTTACGTCATGAGGCTTCATTTCATTCATCCAGTCATGCTACTTATTTATTGGGTGCAGGCGTGGTACGTAAATAAGGCTTAATTTCTGTATAACCTTTAGGGTATTTAGCCGCGATATCTTCGTTTTTGACACTTGGTGGAATGATGACATCATCACCGTCTTTCCAGTCAACTGGCGTCGCAATATTATATTCATCAGACAGTTGCAGAGCATCAATAACACGGATAATCTCGTCAAAATTACGACCACAGCTCGCAGGATAAGTCAGCGTTAAGCGGATTTTTTTATTTGGATCAATAATGAAGACACTGCGTACCGTATGCGTGCTATCTGCATTTGGATGCATCATGTCATATAGCTCAGCGACTTCTTTGTTCGGATCAGCAATGATTGGAAAATTTAACTCAGTACCTTGAGTCTCACCAATGTCTTTTGCCCACGCATGATGGTCATCGATACCATCAACAGAGATACAGATTGGCTTGACACCACGCTTTTGAAATTCGCCATTCAATGCCGCAGCACGACCAAGCTCAGTAGTACATACTGGCGTAAAATCAGCTGGATGGGAGAAAAAAACGACCCAATTATCGCCTGCCCACTCGTGGAAATTGATATTACCCTCTGTGGTTGCAGCGTCAAAATTCGGTGCGGTATCGCCTAAACGTAAATGTGCCATGCTTAATTCCTTAGCTATGTTAGTGATGAGCACTAATATCCAAAGATATTCACGCGCTCTATTATTATCAACGTACTTCTTATTATCAACGTATCCTGTCAGATATTACACAATAACTCAAAGCACGTCAGCAAAAATTCTATTTTATCTTAGCAAACTGGTTATGACTGTCTTGTGAAGGATTGTAATGCGGTTATTCTGTTTATTACTAAGTAATTTAGCATAGACTTAACGAATGAATCAAATCACCATCCCAGAATCCCACAAACAAAAATCACCGAATTTACCTTTTTTACTGGTACCACCTGCTGCACGCCCAGCATCTGTTAATGTAAGCTCACCTTCTTGCTCTTGTAAATATCCCGCTGCAAGCAACTTATCATTTAACTCTTGTGTCTTAAAACCCAGCTCTTTGGCAAGCTTCGCCGTCGTTAATTTAGAGTAATTAGGCGTTGCCGCTTCTATAGCAGTAGGTGCGACCGTTGTATTAGCATTATTGCTGGGCATTGTATGACTGGCAGTAGCAGTATTATCAGTCCTACCATCAGATTCGGTCACTTTTTCAAGCGACATGCGCACTTCATCGCTGATACGAATAATGCGCTGTGCCTCCTCATAAGTATCGGCATATAGTTTGGCATCTTCATTACGATAAATCAGCACGCCCATTTCATTATTATTGACTTGGCTAAATTCATAAAGGTTCAAACTGGTAATGATGCATTCGTTTTCATTGAGGTAGCACTTCGCATGCAAATTTTTGCAAAAGCTGGTGCGAATAAAGGTCAGGTTTTTGAGCCAGTTTATTTCTTCTGGGTGCAAATCATTCTTGCCATAAACGATTCTAATATCAATTTTGAGACGATTACGATCTTCCAATATAGTCGATTCAATTTAAAAATAGTACAAGGCAACCGAGCGTAGATGTATATTTAATACTTCAAGCGAGGTTAACGCAGTAATACTTTTATAGTGGAATGACTATAGCTCTTTAATACGCTCATTCAGCTTTAGATAGGGACTGATGATAATCAACCTATCAGACGCACTTTTAATCAATTCTTCTAAATGGTAAGTCGTGCCACTGCTGTTTAAAAATTTTGCCATTATTATTTCCTCAAGTCTTACGATCAATCACTTTATAATCATGCACAAAAAAGCCCATCCCTAGCGTACTAGAAATGGGCAAGCTTGCAAACTACTATTGTTCAGTAGTTTTTCAAATAAGCGCTAATGCCGCTAATAGTGATAAATTAAGCTGGCTTATAGCTGTCACGCAAGCTGACGATTTGGTTAAAGACTGGTATATCAGTGCTATGGTCTTCGCTATCAGAGATAAAGTAACCTTCACGCTCAAACTGGAAGCGTGTGCCAGCGTCCGCATTCACCAATGACGGTTCAACCACGGCATTGAGTTCAGTCAACGAGTTAGGATTCAATGCTTGATGGACGTCAGCGACGCCACTTGGGTCTTCGACACTAAATAACTGCTCATACATGCGCACTGTTGCTGGGATGCCTTGGCTAGCTGATACCCAATGAATCACGCCTTTAACCTTACGACCTTCAGGATTTTGACCCAAAGTCGCCGGATCAATCGTCGCTTTTAGTTCAACGACATTACCTGCGTCATCTAGCACATGTTCGGTCACTGCCAACACATAGGTGTTACGCAGACGAATTTCTGGCTTTTCTGGTGATAGACGCTTATACCCTGCTGGCGGCTCTATCTCGTAATCGCCTTGATCGATATAGAGAGTCTCAGTGAATGGAATCTCACGCTCACCCATATCGACATTTGGATGGTTTGGCTGCGTGAGCCATAAGGTTTGCGCTTCATCATCAAAGCGCGCGTTGACGCTGTCCGCTTTTTGCGCTTCCCAACTGCTGACCGCTTCTGCAAAGTTGGTAATGGTCACTTTTAATGGCTTAAGTACCGCCATACCACGACCTGTAGTCGTCTCTAATGATTGGCGAATACTAAATTCTAATAAGCGAAAGTCAACGACGCTGTCTACTTTGGTTACACCAACACGCTCACAGAAATCACGTAAACCCTCTGGTGTATAACCACGGCGACGCATGCCAGCGATCGTCGGCATACGCGGATCATCCCAACCACTAACGATATTTTCGTCAACCAACTGTTTAAGCTTACGCTTGCTGGTCAAGGTATGATCGACATTTAAGCGGCTAAACTCATACTGGTGCGGTGGTACATCAAAGCCAATTTTGTCAATGACCCAATCATAAAATGGACGATGATCTTCAAACTCCAGCGTACACAATGAATGGGTAATGCCTTCGAGTGCATCAGAGAGCGGATGGGCAAAATCATACATCGGATAAATGCACCATTTATCACCCGTTTGGTGATGCGCTTGATGCATGACGCGATAGATGACAGGGTCACGCATATTCATGTTTGGGCTTGCCATATCAATCTTGGCGCGCAACACCGCTTTACCTTCCGCAAACTTGCCTTCTTTCATGTCGTTAAAGAGGCTCAAGTTTTCTTCAACACTGGCAGAACGATGTGGTGACGCTGTGCCTGCCTCATTGAATGAGCCTCGGTTTTCTTTAATTTGCTCAGGTGACTGCAAGTCTACATAGGCATCACCCTGTTCAATCAACTGCACAGCCCATGCATACAACTGGTCAAAGTAGCCTGACGCATGGTGCGCCTCTCCTGCCCACTCAAATCCAAGCCATTTGACATCATTTTCGATATTGTCGATGAAGTCTTGCTTTTCTGCGGTTGGGTTAGTGTCATCAAAACGCAGGTTACAAACACCACCAAACTCTTCAGCCACGCCAAAGTTTAGGCAGATAGATTTTACGTGCCCCAAGTGCAAGTAGCCGTTTGGCTCTGGCGGAAATCGCGTCACGATTTGTGGGTATTTTTGCGCCTTGACATCGTCACGAATGATATTGCGAATAAAATCGTTTTTTTGTTCGTCTTTTTGTGCATTGTTGCTTGAGTGTTCACTCATCGGGCATTGCTCCTAACGCAAATTGTCAGTTCATGCTACGTGCCATCACGCAGCATGGAAAATTCAAACCAAATCATTAAAAACAAGTTATTAAAAATGATAATAAAAAGCTAAAGTTGCGTTATTCTATCAGCTTTTGCAAAGGCATTAACAGCCTGATACATGACACGAGATAAAAAAGCCGTTAGACTAGCCATAACTTTTTAATCACCAACTTTTTAGCCACCACTTAACAGCGTCATTTTAGGCGCTGCAATCAAAGAGGAATATCACATGGTAGACATGCCACCAGTAGTAGAACTAGACACCAATATGGGTGCGATCGTTATCGAACTCAATGAAGAAAAAGCACCAAAAACCGTTGAAAACTTTTTAAACTATGTAAAATCTGGTCATTATGACGGTACGATTTTCCATCGCATTATTGACGGCTTTATGATTCAAGGCGGCGGAATGGACGCTGAAATGAATGAAAAAGCGACCAATGCTCCAGTTGAAAACGAAGCAGACAACGGTCTAAAAAACGACGCTGGTACGATTGCGATGGCGCGTACGCAAGATCCGCATTCAGCAACCAGCCAGTTTTTCGTTAACGTAAAAGACAACGATTTCCTAAACCATTCTGGCAAAAACATGCAAGGTTGGGGCTACACCGTATTTGGTAAAGTAACCAGCGGTATGGACGTCATCGAAAAAATGCGCGGCGTACCTACTGGTCGTTTCGGCATGCATGCTGATGTGCCAAAAGAGCCAGTGGTTATCAACTCAGCAACTATTATCACTAAGTAACTGCTACTAAATAACTGTCTCTCAGTAATCATTCTTCAATAGTTATTACTCAGTAGCGATGAGTCTGTAAAAGCTTATGAGTCGTTACTGTTTAAAATTACGAGGATAAGGATAAATGCAAAGTTTTGACCACCTAATTACCACCCGCCCTCATGAGGTGCGGCAAGTATTGATTAGCGATTTGCATTTATCGCCTGAAGAGCCTGCCTTAGTGCAGGCTTTTTTGGCGCTGCTTGATGATTGCCTTGCTCTGCCTGCGCTCAAACGCTTGTTTATCTTAGGTGATTGGTTTGAGGTCTGGCTCGGTGATGATTTTTATTTGTCTTTATCCGACGAGGAACGACAAAGTCATTGGCTCACTCCGCTTATCGTTAAATTAAAAAAACTACGGGTAGCTGGTTGTGAGATTTTGGTCATGCATGGCAACCGTGATTTTTTGTTAGGTCAGCCATTCTGCAATCTATTTGGTGGCGAGCTTATTTACGAGCCGTATACTTTGACTGTCGGTCAGCAAAATTATCGTCTAGAGCACGGTGATGCCTTGTGTACTGATGATAAAAAGTATCAGTTTTTTCGTAAAATCATGCGTCATCGTTTGACTCAGTGGTATTTGCTCAATAAATCATTAGAAAAACGCTTGGCTATCGCCGATAAAATGCGGCAAAAAAGCCAGCAGAATAATGCCAATAAAGCGGCGCATATCATGGATGTCAATAAAGATGCAGTGATACAAGCAGTGGCTGATAGCGATGCATTACTACATGGTCACACCCATCGTCCAGATATTCGTCAGGCTACCACTGATAAAAAACGCTACGTGCTCGGCGACTGGAGATTGTTAGATAAAGATACTCGCCAGCCAAAAGTAAGTGCGGTGATTGGCGCAGTCACAGGCGACGAGCATTCAAATGACAGTTTTAGTAGTAATGCTGCTGAATTTAGATTGATTGAGTTTAAGTCGCTCATTTAATATCATTTTTTTTGAGCGCCTCTGAACAATAAAAAAGGTCTGTTGAATTATCAATAGACCTTTTTTCTTTAAATTACACTGCATAATTGAAGCGAATTTAAGTGTGAAACTATTGATCACTCAACTCTTACTTTACGGTATTAATTTAAAGAAATGTTGACGATAGTGCTTTAGCTCACGAATAGAATCACGAATGTCATCTAACGCTAAGTGACTACCACCTTTTTCAAAGTTTCTGAGAATATCAGGACGCCAGCGGAAGCAAAGCTCTTTGATTGACGACACATCCAGATTGCGATAATGGAAGAAGCGCTCAAGCTCCGGCATTTGACGCGCCATAAAACGGCGATCTTGACAGATGGAATTGCCGCACATTGGCGACTTACCACTATCGACCCATTTATTGAGAAACTTAATCGTCTCAGCTTCGGCCTCTGCCAATGTCACGGTACTACGGCGGACACGGTCGACCAATCCTGACTGACCATGCTGCTTGGTATTCCAATCATCCATTTTATTCAACGTTTGATCCGATACTTTTATAGCGAACACTGGCCCTTCGGCAAGGACATTCAAATCTTCATCAGTGACAACGGTAGCAATCTCGATAATCTCGTCATTCAAGGTATCCAGTCCGGTCATTTCTAGGTCAATCCATACCAGCCCTTTTTTGCCTTGGTTTCTGATTTTAATCTTGTTGGGGTGGTCACCGGTACTCATAAAATATCCTATGGTCAATAAAGTTTAGAACAACTTTGGAGCAATATTAATTAGATAAATCGCCTGTTAATGTTCATGCATAAGTAGCAAACTGTAGCAAAACGTTGCATCTACTGATTTATAACCCTTAAAACGTTACAAAATCTCTGTCTGCAGCAGGCGCTTTAGGCTGTATGTTATCAAACTTTCACGCTACACTTAGCAATATTTTTTTAATAGGTTCAAAACCCATGGCATTAATTCGGCAACGCAAACTGACTAAGCAACAGATTCGTCGCATCGACAAACAACAGCTGGCAAGTCAAGACAGCATCGATGACAGTTTGATGGATGGCGTGGTCATGGCGCATTATGGCAAGCAGTTGGAAGTACAAGTGACCAGCTTGCCTGCGGTGATACCCGTGCAGCCGGAGATTGCACCCGATGATCCTGAGCCGTTTTGGCAAGAGCTGGCATTAGGCGATATTTGGCGTTGTCATGTGCGTACCAATTTACCGATGCTAGCCGCTGGCGACCAAGTACGCTGGATTGCTGATCCTAATACTGGCTTTGGACGTATTGAATCGGTCAAGCCGCGTACCTCTCTGGTCTCGCGTCCTGATCGTTATCATAAACTTAAACCTGTCGCCGCCAATGTCGATATTTTAGCCATTGTCTTCGCGCCGCTACCTGCTGCCGCGCCAACCCTCATCGATCGTTATTTGGTCGTCTGTCATCATGCTGGCGTAAAGCCGCTGTTGGTGCTTAATAAAGCCGATTTATTGGCAGAAGAAAACGGCGTCGATACCAAAGAATTACTCGCACAATATGCTTCTCTCGGTTATGAGAGCGTCTTGACCTCAGTCGACTGCCCTGAAAACGTTGCGGATAGCGATGAGCAAGAAGGGCTGGATGAATTAAAACGTTATATCGATAAAAAACTGGTTATTTTTGCGGGGCAATCTGGTGTCGGTAAAAGCAGTTTAATCAATGCACTACTCCCTGAATCGGCACAAAGCGTCAATATCATCTCTGATAACTCAAAACTTGGTCAACACACCACCACCACCAGTCGCTTATTACCATTTAATCCAGCTGACTTGACCCAAGGCGGTATCGTCGATACGCCAGGTATCCGCGAGTACGGCATTTGGCATCTCACACCCGATGATATCATTTCAGGATTTGTGGAACTTGCACCGTTATCTGGCAACTGTCAGTTCCGTGATTGTCGTCATACTCACAACAGCAAAGGCTGCGCACTATGGCAAGCGGTTGCTGACGGCGTGGTATTGCAGCGCCGTGTAGAAAACCTCGTTACCCTAAGAGAAGAGGCAGATACTAAGCCCTATTAAGATTGGCATTATTAGTATCCGCCTTATCAATCGTAATCGCTGTCTTATAGCTCGTTAATCGCTTGGTTGACCATCGCCCGTTTACTATGGATGGTCTAATCGGTATAATAGCGCCTTGTTCAGTATCGTTAGGCTGTCTTCTCAGCTTAACCGAACACTTATTTTTTTGGAGGTATGGTTTGGATCGTGCGCTGGAATTTGTGGGCAACCACCCGTTTTTATTTGGTATATTAGCCGTACTTGCCGTGCTATTTTTTACGATTGAAAACAAACGTAGTGGCAGAAAAATATCGCCCAATACCTTAGGTATGATGGTTAACTCGCAAAACGCGCAGCTAATCGATATTCGTGCCAAAAAGAAGTTTGAGACTGGTTACATTCAAGGCAGCCGTAACATACCGTTCACTGAGCTCAAAGACCGCTTAGAAGAAATCCGTGCAATTGAGCAGCCAGTGATTATCATTTGTGATATGGGTGTGCAAGCAGGCGCGGCGATTCAGATGATCGGCAAGGACAGTGTTTATCGCTTAGAAGGTGGTATCGGTGGCTGGCAAGCAGCGGGCATGCCATTGGTTGGCTTAAAAGATGCAAAGCCTAAAAATAAAGGCAAAGCCAAACCAAGTCTACATAAGTAGTCCGTTATACTGCTGTTTAAAAAATATTCAGCCCGTATCAATTGGTATATGATTGAGGCGCGTTGAATATTCACAAATAAAAAAGACACCTTATCGATAGGTGTTTTTTTGTTTGTGGCATTTATGCTACCGTCAGCGCTTTTATACTCAAGCATCTTGAATTTGCTCTGCTCATCCCCACTTTAATAACGAGCATCACCGAATCTATCTTCAATTTACTTGCTGGTAACGGATTATAAGAATTTTTATCAAATAATTATTTATAATACTTTTTATAATAAAACGATTACCTTCTAAACTTATAAATAAGGATTTACCATGACTGTCGCTGTTAAAGTTTACACCACCCCTATCTGCCCATATTGCTCAAACGCCAAACAACTCTTAAAAACTAAAGGCGTTGACTACGAAGAAATTGGCATGCACGATATGAGCCGCGAAGAGCGTCAAGAATTAATGAAAAAAACCAATAACTATCGCACTGTGCCACAGATTTTCGTCGGTGAGACCTTTGTCGGTGGTTTTGATGAGCTCAATCAAATGAACCAACAAGGCAAACTTGACGAGCTATTAGCAGGTTAATCTGCTACTTTTCGTTGCTGTCTGTCTTTGCCTGTGCAATGATAGACAGCGGCAAAGATAAAAGAGAGTAATAAAAACATCCAGATTTTGTCTCGATTTATATTACAATGAACTTTTATTAAAATGACAGTTTGTCCAACTACTTGATCAACTTTTAGAGGATTTATCATGGCTGAAGAACAAGCACAACCACAATTGGCACTAGAGCGTATCTACGTAAAAGACATGTCACTTGAAGTCCCAGGCGCTAGTGTGTTCACCAAAGAGTGGAACCCAGAGCTTGATATCAATTTGTCTAGCAACGCTGAAAAACTGGATGATGATCATTATCAAGTCATCTTAACAGTGAGCGTTACAGCAAAAAATGCGGAAGAAGCGGCATTTATCGCTGAAGTGCATCAAGCAGGTATCTTCTTATTAAAAGACATCCCAGAAGACCAAATCGGTCAAATCTTAGGTGCATACTGCCCGAACGTTTTGTTCCCGTATGCTCGTGAAGTAATCAGCGACATCGTAACGCGTGGTAGCTTCCCGCAGTTATTGCTAGCCCCTGTCAACTTTGACCAAGCTTACGCGCAAAGCCAGCAACAAGCACAAGTTGATGCTGAAGGTAATGCATAAGTTTTAAGCAAAAATGTGCTAGCTTTATTCGCAGTATATTTTGATAAAATAGCCGTTTACTCATCAGGAGTGAGCGGCTTTTTTGTGGATGCTGTTTAAGCGCTTATTCAAAAGAATCGTTAAGCAACGAGAGTTCTACTGAGTAATATTGTAAGACATACAGTTAAAACCGTCAGACATAAAAAAACCCTGCTAATAAACAGGGTCTTCAATCGCGTCATCAATTATTTAAAATCGATGATCAACCTTTTAACGCTGATAAAATTTGTTGCTTAACATCATCGATGCCTTGCGTGCCATCAAACTTATCATAATTAGGGGCATCGGCACCTTCTTTGGCCTTGTCTTGATAAAAACCAACAAGCGCTGATGTTTGCTCATGATAAGTCGCTAGACGATCACGAATGGTAGATTCTTTATCATCTTCACGCTGGATTAGCGCTTCGCCCGTAACATCGTCGATACCATCGACCTTGGGTGGATTGTGATCAACGTGATAAACGCGACCTGAACCAGGATGTTGGCGACGACCAGATAAACGCTTGACAATCTCGTCATCCGGCACGCTAATTTCGATTACATGATCGATAGCAACGTCAGCATCTGCAAGTGCTTGAGCCTGTGGAATCGTACGCGGAAAACCATCCAAAATACAACCATTGGCACAATCAGGCTTAGCGATACGTTCTTTCACTAGGTTAATAATGAGGTCATCAGAAACCAAACCACCAGCATTCATGATGTCTTTGGCTTTTTTGCCAAGCTCGCTGCCTTCTTTGATTGCTGCACGCAGCATATCGCCAGTTGAGATCTGCGGGATATCATATTCTTTAGAAATAAACTGGGCTTGGGTACCTTTACCGGCGCCTGGTGGACCTAGCAAAATAATACGCATCATTACACGATTCTCCTTAATAGATAGGATTTTGGGACTAATAAAACTCAGGGATTGGTTGTTTGCCAAGCTACCTTACCTTGTGGCTTGGCAAAGCTCAAGTATTTTCATTATTTGCAGTGATAAGTTGTCATGACTTATCTGTTCATATAATGCTGTTGCGCGCTGCTGTATCGGACAACAGCGCTTACGTCAGAGGTGCTGACAGCAACAGATATAAATACTATGGAATTTGTTGATTAATTTCAACATTGACCTGATTTTGTTCCGCACTAATCACCACTGGATTACCTGACAAATCCCCTGACTCTGCACTGGCAGTACCACTATGGCTGATACGAGCGATGACAGCCAACTGAACTTTATCCGCTCGAGCCGATTTCAAAGTACGTTCAGGCATCATGGCATCCAAATCGCTTAGGCTAATGCTGGCTTCACCTTGCTTGATGACACTGATCGGCAAACGTTTGGCAGCAAATGGTGGTCCACCATTGACATCACGTATGGCGACAAACAACACATCGTCGGCTTTGACTAACGGCAGCAGGCTAGCATTAATTGTAACAGTCACTTCAATACCTTCAGAGGCTTGCTGTTGCTGAGCGGTGACATTAGCACTTAGCTCATCTAGACTCGCCAATGCTTTGGTATGATCACCAGGTTTAGCTGCAATACTGTCACGTAGACGCTTAATCCAGCCTTGTGCTTGATCGAAATTACTACTCCGTGCCTCACCCATTGCCATGAGCATTTGCGCGCCCTCATGCTCTGGATTTTTAGCCAACACGTCTTGTAGCACTCGGCGACTATTAGCGTCTAATTGGCCTTTATTGGCAAAGAAGCTAATCTGTGCATAGGTGGTTGCAATCTCTTCATTGTCTGGTGACAAACGATAAGCACGCGACAAGGCTTCAATTGCGGAATCCGTCGCTTCTAATGATAAGAATAATTCTGATAAACGCATCCAGCGATCTGGATCATCAGCGTGACGATAGACATTGGTCTGCATGGCACTAATCAGCTGTTGACCATCTTCAATCGCCCAAGCAGGCGGCTGATCAATCTTACCCGTTAATAAGTCATCAGCCACTTGACCCACCTTGTCTTCAGCTGCCCAAAGTTCGAACACAGGCGTACGATCGCCGACCATCAAATAGGCCATCGCTGCCAAGACAGGCACCCAGACAGTAATGATCAATCGACTTTTGATACCAGGCGCGACCATCGGTGTGACTTCACGCTGAGCATCCAATAACTGGCGTTCAAGCTCCAGTTTTTGGTTCTGGTAATGGCTGTCATCGATAGTGCCATTATCTTTATCTGTTTTTAGTTCTGCTAGACGCTCACGGAACACAGCAACGTTGATATCCAACAGCTGATTGTCCAGAGGCTTTTCTGGCGAGCGTGATGCTCGCAGCCAAGGCATGATAGTAATAACAGCGAGTATTAGGGCGATGAGTAAGCTTAGAGCAATAAATAAGCCCACAGTAGAGAATATGGTCATTTTTTGTCCTTGAGGCTTGTAATATCATGGTCGTTTTTGTCATCGCTCGAAGCACGTGATAACAGACGATCAATCTCGGCTTTTTCAGCAGCAGACAGAGCAGCAGCCGTACTATTGACCGTTACCCCGCTTTCACCACTAGCGACAAGCTGACGTCGTTTACTTTGCCAGAACCAGCCTATGAGTAAACTGATGAGTAATAGTGGCGGAAAAAACCACAAAATCCACGTTGATGGACGGACAGGCGGCTTATAAGTGATGAAATCGCCATAACGTTCCTGCATATAAGCACGAATCTCGCCATCACTACGACCATCTTTTATCAAATCATAGGTTTTTTGCTTTAGATCTTGAGCAATGGGCGCATCCGATCCTGCAAGATTTTGGTTTTGACATTTTGGGCAACGCAGCTCTTCGATGAGACCACGATATTGGGCTTCTTGCTGCACAGAATCAAAGTCATAGACCTCAATAGCAGCATAGCTTGCCATACTTATTAGACAAGCTATTAATAAGCTCGCTACTTTTAACGTAACGGCTGTTATTTTATTGGCTATCATTTACACGCCTCCGCAACCTGAGTCGGATCTGGACTGACGTTGTTATTATTGGCTTCATTGAGCACCATCAAGCAAGGCGTAATACGACTTTGCCAGTTGCTTTCATTGATCTCACCAATGATGTGCTGACGAATAATACCATTACCATCGACTATGAAAGTCTCAGGCGCACCCGTCAAACCTAAGTCCAAAGCAAACTGACCAGATAAATCCTGAATGGACATCGAGAACGGATCACCACCTCGGTTTAAGTAGCCTAGGGCATCGCCAATGTCATCTTTATAGTTGACCCCGACCAGATTGACACCGCGCTCCTCTAGTTGCATAAGAAAAGGATGCTCAATAATACAAGTTGGGCACCAAGAGCCCCAGATATTCATCAAAAAGGGCTTATCAGGCAGATTCTCATTGGTCATGATACGACTGGTATCTGATAATAAAGGCAACTCAAAAGCGGGCACTGGGCGCTCAAGTGCCGTATTGGTAACGATATCCGTCGGCTTACCCAAACGCAGATATAGCATGATGATTAAGCCAATGAAGACGATCAGTGGAATCAAAAACCATAGCTTAAGTTGCTTTTTGTTCATGGTTTTCGTGCCACCTACCTTATCTTGCTTTGCATTTTGATCAGGGGATTGCTTTGATGTGCTCATATTAATTATCCCCTGTCTTTAATGCTGACGCATCCAAATCGGCGACGGTGGTAAAGCCTGCTTTATTCGCCGCAATTTGTGCAGGTGTCTTGGTTTTTTTAATACGATACCGATGATCAAGAATACTCAGTACTGCACCAAACGCCATAATCAGAGCGCCTAGCCATATCCAGCGGATAAGCGGTTTCACATAAATACGTACTGCCCATTCGTTGCTATCTTCGGCGATAGGTTCGCCCAGTGCCACATAAACATCACGCATGAGGCTAGCATCAATCGCGGCTTCTGTGACTGGCATCATACTAATGATGTAATTACGTTTTTCAGGATACAGCGTAGTCACAGCACGGCCATCTTTGCTGATTTCAACCTCAGCTTGGGTGGCATCAAAGTTGCTGCCTTTGACTTCACGAAAGCCTTTAACGGTAAAGTCATAGCCTTGGACATGAACGCTATCGTTTGGTCCAAGCGCGACATCACGTTCAATACTTAACGTACTGGTAAATGCGACGCCGATGACAGCAATAATGACACCGATATGAGCGGTCTGTTGACCCCAATAGCTCAGACGTAACTGGCGTAACCCTTTAACAAAATTGGGTGCGTTTTTGGTTTTGTCTTTGAAATCAACCACCATCCATAGCAGTACCCAAAAACTGACCGCCAAGGTAACGCCAATATTAAGCATCGCAGACGGGCTCACAAAATACGTGATAACTGCTGCAAGCACTAAACTACTGGCTGCAATGACCATACCAGCGCCCAATAGCGGACGGCTGTCTTTTTTCCAGCGAATGTTCGAGCCCATACCCATTGCCACTAAGATCAGCCACGTTAGCGGTACAAATAGCGCATTAAAGTAAGGAGGGCCGACAGACACCTGACCTAAATTAAAGGAGTCAGCAATGATAGGATACAGCGTGCCGAGTAGTACGACCAAAGTCGAAATCAAAATAATAACGTTGTTAATGACTAAAAACGACTCGCGTGAGATCAGTTGATACTGACTTTCGACCGTTAAACGCCAACCACGTACCGCAAACATCAGCAAGCCACCGCCGATGATCACACCGAGAATGACTAGAATGACCAGACCACGCGTTGGGTCGGCGGCAAACGAATGCACCGAGGTAATAACGCCAGAACGCACGAGAAAGGTGCCCAATAGACTGAGTGCGAAAGCAAAAATCGCCAGCATAATCGTCCATGCTTTAAAGACACCACGTTTTTCTGTGACGGCAAGCGAATGTAACAGCGCAGTACCAGCCAGCCATGGCATCAATGAAGCGTTCTCTACTGGATCCCAGAACCACCAACCACCCCAGCCAAGCTCATAATAGGCCCACCATGAGCCAAGCGCGATACCAACGGTCAAAAAGCCCCAAGCCGCCAATGCCCACGGACGCGACCAGCGTGTCCACACTGCATCTAAACGACCTTCCCACAATGCCGCCATACAAAAGGCAAACGGCACGACCAAACCCACATAGCCCATATACAGCATCGGTGGATGAATAATCAAACCGAAATCTTGTAGCACAGGATTTAGATCCGCACCATCAACAGGTAAGTTTGGTAATGTACGATCAAATGGCGACGAGGTAAAAATCAGCATCGCTAGCATCATCATCTGCACGCCGGCCAAAATTACTAACACTCGCGCACGCATAGACAGTGGCAAACCACGGCTAAAGTAAGAGACCAGCGCACACCAAGTAGCCATGATGGTCATCCAAAGCAGCAATGAACCCTCATGACCACCCCAAGTTGCCGACAGCTTATAATACCAAGGCAACAGCGTATTAGAATGCTGAGTGACATAGACGAGGCTGAAGTCATTGTAATAAAAGCCTGCCATCAGCGCGGCAAATGATGTGATCATGGCAGCAAATTGTGCCCACGCCAGACTTGGTGCCAAACGCTGCCACGCAACGTGGTCACGCATAATACCGACGGTTGGTAATACCACCTGCAAAATCGCCAATATAAAGGCGGCTAGCAAGGCAAAATAACCCAATTCTGTGATTAACATACGGTCTAACCTTGTTTACCTTAATACGGTCATTGTTTATTTTAGGGATTGGTTTTTTAGGATATTCGAAAGCATCCAGTAATCGTTACTACGAGTATTTATACTGCTGATCTTTATTAGTATAATTTATTATAAAAGCGCCATTAGCCATTGCAGCTGAGGGCGCTTACAGCAAGGTACATTAGCGTCAACTTGTCACGTTTCTGTATCCACTCTGTATGCGATGTGTATAAAGACCTAAAAAATGCGTCATTACTGAATCGCAGGAAAAAACACTAAAACCAGATGCAACCAGCCTGCTAAAAACCCTGTCAAACCACCCAACACGATTAACGTCATCTCATCTTCACGAAAAGCGGGACGTAATAAGTTCTGAAACTCATCTGGCGTCAGCGCGCGAATACGGTCACGAAACAGCCCAAAAATTTTACTGGCACGGCTTTCATTGAGCTCAGGATCTCGCAATGGCACCATTGTCGCAACAATTGACTTATCAATGATGGTGTTTTTTAGCTGTCCATATTCGCGGCGACCCAAGCCTAGGCGCAGTGTCGTACTAATCACTGGCGACTCTAGCACTTTATATAAATGCGACTTCATCAACTCACGCGTTTGCGCAGCACGGTCGCCATACATCATCTCATTCATGATGTTCTCAAGCGTCACCAAATCTTTTACGACAATCTCAGCAAAAACCTCAGAAACCTCCTCTTGGCGTTTCATAAAACCGCCTTGCAAACGGTACTGGGCGATATGTGGTAATTGCGGTCTAATAAAGGGAAAGCGACTCTGGACGGCAAAAAACTTCACATAAGGAATAAATCGCGGCTCTACAGGATTAAACACCATCCAAATAGCAATCCAATTGGTAAGAAAACCCCAAATAGCGGCAAAAAACGGCACTGTCCAATGCTGCGGCACCACCAAAAATATAAACATTTGGATAATACCGAAGACCAAACCAATCAAAGCACTGATATGCCAAATAAAATCGATCTCTTTTTGACCAACCTTCAAAAACATATTGACCATTAAACGACGATCACTTTCCATCGTGTTAACAATCATTTTGCGCATATCAACCAAGTCTTCGACGTTATGGGTCAAGTCAGTCACCAAAGACTGCATGATATTGGGCAGCTCTTGATGCGCTTGAGCATAGACACGGCGCTTCAACGCATAAGGCAGATTACCCCACAGCGCTGGCGAATGGTCCAACATAATTTCATCAATCAATGCTTCAAGGTTTTTGTCCACGGTATCCGTGATAAATACCGCCATCTGCTCAGGTTCCATCGCCTGAAAGAACTCATCAAGCGAACCAAGCTTTGATAGCGTTTGATCCACGATAACGCCTGATATCTTGCCAGCCTTTCGTGGGACGATACCTTGCCAGCCAATACCCGGCAACCCAAAAAACGGGAAGTTTGGAATACGAATACCCCGAAACTTAATCGGATAGAACAGCATTTTAAGCGCCATCCACACGTGTATCCATGTGACAAATGCGGTCACAGGCGGAATAGTCAGCATGGCAAAAAACTCTGGGTGTTCAGCTATTGTCTGCCACAATGAAGTTGCATCCATGACTTATCTTGCCCCTGACAGGTTAATTGTCGTCGCTAATTAAAAAGGATTAGCAAATTAGAACGCTTAACAAAAAGCCGCTCTGCCCATGATAATTATTATCAAATAAATCGCCTGATTTTAGCATACTTGCCATTCATTAGCACACGTCGAGCCTAGGTAAGTTGTGACTAGGGATGACACGTTTTACTATTACTTTCGATAGTAACAATATTAATATCATCTACAGGCGCTTTAGATAATAACGACCACAAAATAAATGGCGGTGTACTGCGGCGCCTCATTTGTTCTGTTATAATTTGTGATTGTATGACCGCACATCGCTGTATATAGATTGAGAGATTATTATTTCAACTCATATCAGTCCATGTAATTGAAATTCTTATTATTATCCTTTATGCTCGCCGCACTTTGGTGAACGACCCTGCCCTTTTACTCTCTTTTATTGACTCACTGACCGTTTGGGCTCTTACTTTCTATGAATAAACCGCTAACTCCCAATACTGAACAGGTCAATCGTGTTTTCACCAGTCGTATTATTATCCTTGGAATTCTGATATTCATTGGATTGAGTGGCTTGATCGTGCGTTATGGTTACCTACAAGTCTATGCGCACGATAAGTATACGACGCAAGCAGACAATAACCGTATTAAGCTGATCTCTGCACCGCCCAGCCGCGGCTATATTTATGATCGCAATGGAATCATATTGGCAGACAACCAGCCCGTATTTACGGCCATGTTAAGCCCTGATGAAGTCGAAAATCCAGAGCGTACGCTAAATTTGCTTGCGCCTATTTTTGAGCTAACAGATGAAAATATTACCGATATTTTAGCGCGACTGAGTAAAAGCAAAAACGATCCTGTGACCATTAAAATTGACTTAACCGATGCCCAATTGGCGCAGTTTAGTGAGCGCAAACCCTTTTTTCGTGGTGTGACCATTCAAAGCAAGCTGACACGTTCATACCCTTATGACGAGCTATTTGCACACGTCATCGGCTATGTTGGGCGTATCAATGATAAAGAAACCAAACGCATTGACAAAGATCGCTACGCTGGCACTGACCTTATCGGCAAAATCGGTATCGAAGATTATTACGAGGACATATTGCTAGGGCAACCGGGTTATCAGTCGGTAGAAACCGATGCTCTTGGCAATATTTTGCGTCAATTAGACACTAAACCACCCGTAGCTGGTAATGACATTACGCTGAGCTTGGATTATGGTTTACAGCAAGTCGCCCAGCAGCAGCTAGACGGTCGTCGCGGCGCTATCGTAGCAATCGATCCAAAAAATGGGGATGTATTGGCGTTTGTCAGTAATCCAAGCTATGACCCCAACCCTTTTATCTCAGGCATCTCCTTTAAGGATTATGGCAATCTGCGTGAAGATCTGGATCAGCCGCTCTATAATCGTGCGCTACAAGGGACATACCCACCCGGCTCTACGATTAAACCTTTTGAAGGCTTAGGCGGCATTCATTATGGGCTGCGCAATTGGGAAACCACTATCTATGATCCCGGTTACTTTAGCTTACCAGGAGACTCACATCGATTCCGTGACTGGAAACGCGGTGGTCACGGTACGGTAGATCTTAAAAAATCTATCGTGATGTCAGTGGATACCTATTATTATAAATTGGCTTATGAGATGGGTATTCAGCGCCTACATGATTGGATGGCACGTTTTGGATTTGGTGAACCAACAGGTATTGATTTGCCCAATGAAAAATCAGGAATTATGCCGTCACCAAAATGGAAAAAAGACACCTATGATAAAGGCTGGTTGCCGGGCGAAACCATCTCAGTCAGTATCGGGCAGGGTTATTTCTTAGCCACACCATTACAGATTGCCAATGCAACCGCCATGACAGCGAACAAAGGCTATCACATTACTCCGCATCTCCTAAAAAGTAGCGATGGTGCAGCACAAGTTAACGTAATCACCAAACCTGATGGTAAAATCGAATATAATGGCAAACCGTCTGACTGGCTACGTATGCACGATGCAATGGAAGAAACCGTCAAGGCAGGTACCGGACGTGGGATTTATACGCCGCGCTATCGTATTGCGGGCAAAACAGGTACTGCGCAAGTCAAGTCCATTGCACAAGGCAAACGCTATGATAAATCTGCCATAGACAAACGTCACTGGGATCACGCGTGGTTCAATGGTTTTGCACCCGTAGAAAATCCTGAGATTGCGCTTGCAGTACTGGTCGAAAATGGTGGCGGTGGTAGTGTGGTTGCAGCACCTATCGGTCGCGCACTATTTGACTACTGGATATTACAGCGCAAAAACGACCCTATCTTGCCACCAACGGCTGATCAACTAAAAGTCATCAAACGCCAAAAAGCTTTTGAAAAATTGATGCGTGATGCCCAGCGTGAAAAAGAAGAAAAAGCGCTAGAAGAAAAGGCAGAGGTGGAAGCAGCCATAGCCGCCACGACCTCTGAGTAAAAGTACGCTAAACGAGATACGGTACATATAAATATTATGAAAAAATCTACAAGCAGCCGCGAGCATAGGAACAATCATAAGAGCAAAAATATAGCTGCGGGCGACGTGCGGATCATTGGTGGTCAGTTTAAACGCCGTGTTGTACGTTTTATCGACGCAGAGGGTCTACGTCCGACCCCAGATCGCTTGCGAGAGACGCTGTTTAGCTGGCTACTTCCTGATATTCATGGCGCTTATGTGCTTGATAGCTGTGCTGGTAGCGGTGTCTTAGGTTTTGAAGCACTGTCTCGTGGTGCCGCGCATACCACCTTTATCGAAATAAATCCTGCGCAAAGTAATATGCTGCGGCAAAGTGCTGAACAGTTGCATCTGAGCGCTGATACCCATCAAATTATCCAAGGCACTGCAGAAAGAGTATTGATGCAAGAGCAGATTGTTCCACGCCCTTTCAATATTGTATTCATCGATCCACCCTATGCTCAAGATCTGTGGCAACCTATTTTAATAGCACTAATTACCCAGTCGTTAATTGATAGTGAAACCCTGATTTATCTAGAAGCAGATAAAGATTTAGAGAGCCAATTGAAACAACTGGAAGAGACGCTTAATAAAAATCCAGATATCCAATCAAGTGCTATTCAGCAAATAATCCGCTTTGAATGTGTGAAACAGACCAAGGTTGGACAAGTTGTTGCTGGACTTTATCGTTTATCATCGTCATAATTGTCGGGTTAATGCCTGCCATTAACAAATTTTACAAATGTTTAGAACCGCTAAAAACTGGCCAACGCTGCAGTTTAATGTATATAAGGCGAAAATAAACCCCAATGCAGCTTGCAAGCGTAGGCACTACTGCTTATAATGTGCAGTCTGTTTTTTGAGAGCCCCGTTCCCAGCTAAACTCTCAACGAATTCTAATTTTAAGGTTTTATCATGAAAACACTTAGTGCAAAACCAGCTGAAGTGACCCATGACTGGTATGTCGTAGATGCTGACGGCAAAACCCTTGGTCGCTTAGCCACTCAAATCGCTAGTCGCTTACGTGGCAAGCATAAGCCTTCTTTTACGCCGCACGTTGACACTGGTGACTTCATTGTTGTCATCAATGCTGATAAAATCACGGTAACGGGTAAAAAAGCGCAAGATAAAAAATACTATCGTCACAGTGGCTACCCAGGTGGTATCAAGGAAACCAACTTCAGTAAGTTGCTTGCACATAAGCCTGAAGATGTTCTACACAAAGCAGTTAAGGGTATGCTTCCAAAGGGCCCTCTTGGCTATGCGATGATCAAGAAGCTGAAGCTATATGCGGGTACTGAACATCCACATACTGCACAGCAACCTAAAGAACTAGACATCTAAGGATATACTTATGGAACGCAATTACGGAACTGGTCGCCGCAAGACGTCTACTGCTCGTGTCTTTTTAGCTAAAGGTACTGGTAGCATCGTTGTTAACGGTAAGCCACTTGATGAGTATTTTAGCCGTGAAACTTCACGTATGGTTGTTCGTCAGCCTCTAGAATTACTTGACTCACCTACTGCTTATGACCTTTACATCACTGTAAAAGGTGGCGGTATTAGTGGTCAAGCTGGCGCAATCCGTCACGGCATCACGCGTGCATTGATTGAGCTAAACGAAGCCAACAAACCTGCACTAAAAGCAGCTGGCTTTGTTACTCGTGACTCACGTCAAGTTGAACGTAAGAAATTGGGTCTACGTAAAGCACGTAAACGTCCACAATTCTCGAAACGTTAATCAAAGCTATCTCTTATCTTTTTGCGGCTGTTGTCTTTATCTCAGAGCGACAGTCACAATATTAAAGAAAAGAGTAGATTTGCAAAACCTTATAAGCTGTTCGCAGCTTATAAGGTTTTTTTATGGCTGATGACTTTTGCATTTGCTCGTGATTTTGTGCGTAAACCACCTTGCAAAGCAATGCTGGCTACCCCATCATGATGATAACTTTTCATTATTAGTAACAATTTTATGAAAGCGCCTGAACAATACGATCCTAGCAAACCATCTACCAAAAGCAGCCTGCCACCATCAAGTACGCAGCAGCCTGCTAAGTCCCCAGCGATACCTGCTGGCATGCCAACGATTACCCAAAATCATAAGCGCACAGCACCCATCGAAAAAAAGCCTTTTCAATGGCAGTTTTTGTTGCCTAAATATTGGGGCATTTGGCTATTGGCAGCAATGATCTTACCCATCATATATTTGCCGCTACGTTGGCAGTTTTGGCTGGGACGTCAGCTGGGCATATTTATCTATAAAATAGCAGGCTCACGTCGGCGTGATACGCTTATCAACTTGAAACTGGCTTTTCCAGAAAAGCCAGACGTCGAGCGCGAATTGATGGCAAAACAAGTCTTTGTCAATCAGGGCATTGGTGTGTTTGAAACCTTATGTGCTTGGTATCGTCCAAATGTTTTTACTCGTACCGTTTCAATTTCGGGATTACAGCACGTTGTCAATGCACAGAATGAGGGTCGTCCTGTCATTTTACTGGGCGCTCATTATACGATGCTTGATCTAGGCGGCATGCTCTGTACGCAGTTTTTTCCGATGGATGGGATGTATCGTCCGCAGAATAACGCGCTACTTGATTGGTTTGTTTATAATGGTCGTGCCAGTATTCTTAGCAAGCAAATAGCCAGTCGTGACATGCGCAGTTTTGTTGAGTCAATTAAAGCTGGTCACGTGATTTGGTACTCACCTGACCAAGATTATGGTCTAAAACAAGGCGTCATGGCACCATTCTTTGGTGTGCCAGCAGCGACTATTACAGCATCACGGCGCATGGCAAAATTGGGCGACAAGGCACATCCACCCGCATTAATGGCGCTGCATACTTACCGGCAGACACCAGACAGTTTACCCAAAGGCAAACGCCCGCACTATCATCTAACGATTACCCCAGAAATTCAAAACTATCCAAGTAACGATGAATTGGCTGATGCGACGCGAGTCAATGAGTTGCTAGAGGGATTGATTCGTATTGATCCCACTCAGTGGATGTGGTTCCATCGTCGTTTCAAAAATGGTCCTGATGGTCGTACTGATATCTATAAGTAAGCGTGTATTACTACGAAAAATCGCCAAAAAATTTGCTATACTTTGCAGTATATATTTTTTATATTACCTACATATAAATAACAATGAATTTATAATAAATTGATCAATAAATAACGGATTTCCCATGAGTAATAATCAGATTTCTGACGGCCAACCTACTATTAATAGCTCAGCAGCAGCCAAACGCATCCTTACTGGTATCAAACCGACTGGCACCCTACATCTGGGTAATTACGTTGGCGCGATTCGTCCAGCCATTCAGTCTATCCAAAACAGTGATGACGAAGCATTCTTTTTTTTAGCAGATTACCATGGCATTATCGGCTGTTATGATCCTGCTATTATTCATGAATCGACCAAAGCCATTGCAGCGACTTGGCTTGCCTGTGGTCTGGATCCTGAACGCGTCACTTTTTACCGTCAATCAGATGTGCCGGAAATACCAGAGCTTGCTTGGATTTTGAACTGCTCATGTGCCAAAGGTTTAATGAATCGTGCTCATGCTTATAAAGCAGCTGTTGATATTAATATGAAAAAAGAAGACGTCGATCCTGATCAAGGTATTAATATGGGATTGTTTGGCTACCCTGTACTCATGGCAGCAGATATCTTGATGTTTAATGCCACACATGTACCTGTCGGTCGCGACCAAATTCAGCATGTTGAAATGGCACGTGATATTGCTGGTACCTTTAACCATCGCTATAAAACGCTCTTTACCTTACCATCTGCCGTTGTAGATGACGATATCCCATTACTAACGGGTTTGGATGGTCGCAAAATGAGCAAGAGCTATGGCAATACCATTCCGCTATTTGGTGATGGTAATCCACAAGTCAGCGCCGAAAAACAGATGCATAAAGCCATCATGAAAATTGTGACCAACTCACAACTGCCTTCCGAGCCAAAAGACCCTGATGACTCTGCTATTTTTGAGATTTATAAAGCCTTTGCTACTCCTACAGAAATTGCTGATATGCGCGCGCAGTTTGCCGCTGGTATCGGCTGGGGCGATGCCAAACAAGCCCTGTTTGAGAAAATAAATACGGAAATAGCACCTTTCCGTGAGCGTTATGAGCATCTTATGGCTAACCCAAAAGAGCTAGAAGAAATCTTACAAATGGGGGCAGAAAAAGCCCGTCGTCATAGCCGTAAGCAACTAGACAAAACTCGTCGTGCCATTGGTATCCGTCCACTTGCCAAACTTAAATAATCATTTGATTATGTTAACCAAGATGGATACTAAGCGTGCAGACTGAGCTAAAAAATGAACAAGCGGCTTTACCAAAAGCCGCTCTTCTTTTAACTGTGCCTCAAGCCTCTGATTCTTTAGATACTAAGCGCGCACACGACGGCTCAGTTATCAATGATATGTCTTTACGCATTTACCAGACATCCGTACAACATCTACCAGAAGATCTCTATGTGCCGCCGCAAGCCTTTGCTATTTGGCTTGAGCAGTTTGCCGGACCATTAGATTTCTTGCTATATTTGGTCAAAAAAAATAACGTTGACCTGACCCAAATGCCGATACTACCCATAACGGAGCAGTATTTGGCTTACATCAGCGAATTAGATACCGAGCATTTTGAATTGGCAGGCGATTATCTGTTGATGGCGTCCACGTTGATTGCCATTAAAACCGAGCTGTTGCTGCCCAAGCCTGAAACTCCCAGCGATGAGCGTGATCCAAAAGCAGAACTGATTGAGCGCCTTGAAGAATATGCGCAAATCAAAGTAGCCAGTCAACGCTTAGATAATCTGGTGCGTCTTGAGCGTGATGTGTTTTTGGCCATGGTCAGTATGCCCGGTCAAGACGTCATGAATGCGGAATTACCTAGCTATTCGCCAAACCTTTTGATTGACAGCCTATTTAAAATGCAACTGCAGCCCGATTATCAAATGCATACCATCAAAGTCGATGCTGTTCCTCTTGCTGATCGTATTGCCAGTATTAGCCGACAGCTCAGTACGGATGGCGAGCGCTCTTTTTATGAGCTACTAGATAAAACACAAGGTAAAATAGGTGTGATTGTCAGCTTCGTCGCCATACTAGAGCTGATAAAACGACAGTTGGTTGGTATTATAAATGCTGATTTAGAAAGTCACCCTACCACTGACAATAATGATGCCGAAGACCGTCATATTAAACCCTTAACGTTACAGTGGTTGGCATAGTTATTATCCATCTGTCTATTCCTATAAATATCGATACACATTATCATTTAAAAAGAGTCGCTTTCTAATGACAGATACTGACAATACCAAGCAAGATCATGACAAAACATCTTCATTATCTAGCGCTTTACTGTCATTGACCGATGAGCAGCGACAGCATCTAGAAGACTTAAGCAAGCATATCGAAGTGCTATTACATGCGTCCGAAGCGCCCCTCACCGCCACTGTCTTAAGAAAACACCTGTCTTTAACGGCTAAAGAGCTAACACAGGCTTTGGCGCTACTAAGACAGCGCTTGGATATGGGCGTACTAAGCTTGCACGAAACTGCCAGCGGTTATCGACTGCAAATCGCGAATAATTATAGTGCCTTAATTCAACGCGTCTTCCCGCAGCGGCAAGAACGCCTGAGCCAAGCCTTACTTGAGACGCTTAGTGTGATTGCTTACAAGCAGCCAGTGACTCGTAGCGACATAGAGCATGTGCGCGGTGTGACGCTATCAAGCAATATATTGCGTCAACTATTTGATAAAGGCTGGATTAAAGAGGATGGTTATAAAGACACTTTGGGTCGCCCAGCATTGCTACACACCACGTCACAATTTTTAGATGCCTTTGGACTGAGTGAGTTGGGCGAGTTACCACCGATGCCAGATATCAGCGCCATCAAAGCGATGTCTTAAGCCTTTAGAGCGTGAAGCATTTAAAAAAGCGTTAAGCATTTAAA
The DNA here is from genome assembly GCF_003148585.1 of Psychrobacter immobilis. GTDB lineage: Bacteria > Pseudomonadota > Gammaproteobacteria > Pseudomonadales > Moraxellaceae > Psychrobacter > Psychrobacter immobilis. Next base: position 145,540 of record NZ_QGGM01000001.1, read on the forward strand.
ACATAGTATAGAAGAGATTTAGCAGTATTTTCCAGAGAATCTTCATTCAAAAAAAAGACAGACCGCATAGGATCTGTCTTTTTTATTTAATCAATAAAGCCGTTGATTAGCCATTAATAATTGGCTCTTGCTAACGGCCTATTATTGATTGATAACATCAACGCCTTTTGGTGGCGTAAACTTAAACTGACTGCTACTAATGCTTGGGTTCAGTTTGATACCACTAAATTTGATGGAAGTGGTTTGACCAAGGCTATCATTTAGCACCATCATCACTGGCTTACCACCGCTAAAACTCATTGATAAACTCTTAAAGCTAGCACTGTCTGATTTTGGGTACAGCACATAGTAATTTTTATTATCATATGGCTGGGTAATTTTGAAATTCTTGTCAATTTGGCTTGGGTCGCCTGACAACAGCAGTGCTGGTGTATTACCAACTTGGCTGTCAACGTTTTGCTTGGTCGCTTGTTCTAAATCCTTGTCATAAACCCACATGGAGTTACCATTAGCGACGATCAGTTGCTGTGACGGCGACTTTGTTTCCCAGCGGAAATTATTTGGGCGTTGTACACTCATCGTACCCGTAAAAGTACCACTGTTGGCACCTTTGGTCGTTTGGCTAAAGTTAGCCGTCATGCTTTTGGTATTTGTCAGCAGCTTGTTTAAACGTTTGGCAGCGGTCAAATTATCAGCTGGTGCAGCAGTAGCTGATTGTGTCAATACCATCATTGGGGCTGCGACACCAAGCGATGTCAGTAATACACCAGCTAAAGCACCGCTCATCATTTTTTGTTTTAAAGTTGTTTTGTTGGTTGATAAAGTCATCATAAATCCTCTCTAAAAATGCATAATCGCTTAAAAATTGTCGCTTTAAAATAAGACATCTTATTAAAATTTTTGTTTTCCATAAATGTTTATCTAGCAGCCATAAAACGGGTGCTCATAAACAATGACAACAGTGTGCCAGTTTTTTTATTACACGCCTAGTCATGATTTGCAATCTTTACTACCGCTGCCATACACGCTTGTAACTACTCTTTTGACCATTTTTGTGATCATAAGCGGCTACACAATAATAAACCGCATGGATGGTGAGTTTTTTAACTATTCATTATTTCCTAACGTTATTTACTAGGGCATGTCCTCAATTCAATTGATAATATCTAAACGGGCTAAAAATGGCTAAATTTTGCCAAACATCGTTAAATAGCTGGTTAATATCCCGATATTATCTGCGCTGTTTTCCTCGTTTGACGGCAATTTATCTCATTTTTATCACCATTTTTGAAATGAGGACACGCCCTAATATTGTTTAGCAGCATAAAGCCAATTTAGCATCCTTAACCCCTACGAAAATAACTAAAAAAAAGCCCCTACTACCAAACGGTAATAGAGGCTTTTTAGTCATCGGATTATTTTAGTCTTTGACTAAAACAACCTAGATGGGCAATTATGCGCTTTCAACCATTACATAACGACGGTTGAACTTACCTTTGGTCGCAAACTTTACCACACCGTCATTCAGTGCAAATAAAGTATGGTCACGACCCATGCCAACGCCTTCGCCTGCGTGGAATTCTGTACCACGTTGACGAACGATGATGTTACCAGCTGTGATAGCTTGGCCACCAAAGATTTTAACGCCTAGCATTTTTGGGTTTGAATCACGACCATTACGGCTTGAACCGGCAGCTTTCTTATGTGCCATGGGAAAATCTCCTTGTTAATTTGACTTATCGCTGATGCGATAACTCTTAAGCGTTTAGTGCACTATTTAGCAGTAATTGCTAAGTGGATAATTAGGCATTAATAGCTTTGATTTTTAACAAGGTATACCATTGGCGGTGACCTTGCTCTTTGTGATAATGCTTACGACGGTTGTGCTTAACGATACGGATTTTTTCGCCGCGACCATGTTCAACCACTTCAACTTCAACGCTAGCACCTTCAACGATAGGCTGACCGATTTTGACAGTTTCGCCGTCAACAATCATCAATACATCTTCGAATTTAATTGTTGCGCCAGTTTCTGCTTTTAGTAGTTCAACTTTAAGCAACTCATCGACAACTACACGGTGCTGTTTACCACCAGTTTTGATTACTGCGTACATTGTATGACTCCGTTTAACCCGTGTGCCGTGGCTGATGTTATACCAACGCTTTTACGACGAACACGACAGGGAAAAATTAAAGGCAAGATTTTACGGCTTTTTGCTCATAAAAGCAAGCCGTCTATCTCACTTGTTTAACTGGTTTTTGTAAGGCAGTTACACGAATAACCACCTCACTTTTTATTATATCTACTGCTGATTAGGAGCGCATCCAAGATGCTATTCCAACAAAAAAACACTATATAATAATAGCGGCTATTATAACTTATATAATCAGCAACTTACAGCCTTTTATACATCTCTTAAAGGACCTTAGATATCGCCGATAAATGACCATTAATTCTAGTGAAATTTCAGCCAATTTTTACAGTTTTTATGTCAATTTCTATATATAGTAAATCTTATTTAAAAGATAGGCGCGATGTTTTAGGCACGTTTTAACCCACAATCTAAAGGCATAGCTATGCTATTATAGAAAATAATGCCTTACCTATCTATAAAACTAAGGCTATAAAAAATTCTCTTTATTCTTATTAATATGACTATTTATTATGACCAGCATCCCTTCACATAAAACAGATTCAATGACTCAATCAACGCCTAATTATGCTGATATTCAAAGTATCGTGGCGGATGATTTTGAGATTATGGACAAGCAAGTATTCGGTAGTCTTAATTCCAAAGTTCAACTGGTAATGAGTGTCTCACAGCATGTAATCAATGCTGGTGGTAAGCGCATGCGCCCGCTGATTACCTTGTTATGTGCACGCATGTTTGAGGACAAGCCCTCAGAAAAAGCCATGCATCTAGCCGCTATTACTGAAATGCTGCATACAGCGACCTTGGTTCATGACGATGTGATTGATGAGTCAGGACAGCGCCGTGGTAAGCCGACTGCTAATGCCACATGGGATAATGCCACCGCGGTACTGGTCGGTGACTATCTGATAGCTCGCGCCTTTAATTTATTAGTTGGCTTCCAAAGCCTGCCACTGTTGCAAGTATTCTCAGATGGCACCTGCGATATCGCTGAAGGCGAAGTATTGCAGCTCCAGCATCAGCACAACCCTGCCGCGACAGAAGAGGATTACTTGCGCATTATTGATGGTAAAACCTCGCGGCTGTTTATGATGGCGACTCAGGGCGCTGCAATTTTACAAGACAGAATAGAGTATATGCAGGCTTTAGGCGATTTTGGTCAGCACTTTGGTAATGCTTTTCAAATTATCGATGATGTGCTCGACTATAGTGGTGATAGTGAGGTAATGGGCAAAAACCTAGGAGACGACCTCGCTGAAGGTAAGCCAACCCTGCCAACCATCAAAGCGCTTGAGCTGCTAAAAGACAGCGATATCGAAGGCTATGAGCAGTTGCGTGTCGCTGTACAAACTGGAAAGACACCGAACGCTGAACAACTTATTGAGTTAGTGCGCCGCTCAGGATCATTAGATTACTGTAAGCAGCGAGCTTGGGAAGAAACCAAGCTGGCGCAACAAGCATTGAGTACGCTACCTGACAATCGTTATCGCACAGGCTTATATCAATTGACTGAATTGGCTAGCGCACGCTTGCTGTAGTCAGTATCGTCATAACAGCTGTCAATACTTGCGGCTAGCAGCCATTAGCTGTTGATAAAGACCATTAATGAGTAATTGTGTTAATGGTCACAGTTAATAGTTGCTAAAGTTTTTGTTTTGTTAGCAAACCTTATTTATCATTCATTAAAGACCTTACAATCTATATGGTTATGCTATTTTCACAAAAATTTACAATTATTTCTCACTGACCATTGTATGACTGTACATTAGCTGTTAATGAAGATGGCGCTTGCCATGACAGCATTTAATGCATTCACAAAAGCTGATATTACGATTTCTAACCATAAATCCTGCGCTCAACTACTTGACTGTGGGGTTATCCCGATAGTTTATAATTACTCGTTAACTTTACTAATCAAGGTTGTGGTTTGGCTACAGCTTTGATGCTTAAGATTCTTACACCGATATTTGATACTTATATCGCTATTAGAGGTTCTAATAGTGATGTTTGGCTAAATTCATATTATTAAGAACAAATTTAGCCGAGAAAGTAAAGATCATTAGAATCAATACTCATTTTTATATTCAATACGCTTAGATTTATTGATAAACTTTTTATACTGTCATTACTTATTTTATACCTATTGCCGAGGACATTGATGAAGCACTCTACTCTTGCGCTTGTAATAGCATCTGTACTATCTGGAGCTGTACTGATTGGCTGTGACAAAAACGAGGACGCCGCTGGCGCAGATGCCGCACAGCAGCAGATGCCGCCTGCGGTTGTTAACGTCCAGACTGTCACGCTCGATACTGTACCCCAAGTACAGACTTTTTCTGGACGTACTACGGCTTATCAGACTGCCGACGTCCGCCCACAAGTTAATGGCGTTATTGACGAAGTATTGTTCCGTGAAGGCGGCAACGTCAAAAAAGGTCAACCACTTTATCGTATCAATACTGATAACTACGCTTCTTCTGTCACCAGTGGTCAAGCAGCAGTGCAACAAGCACAGGCAAATTACCAGACAGCACAAGCAAACAATGCCAATGCAAAAGCCGAGCTAGCCAGCCGTCAGGCATCATTGGCACAAGCGCAAAATGATTTACAGCGCTTACAAGGCTTGGTTAGCATCGACGCCATCTCAAAGCAGCAGTATGAGCAAGCACAAACACAAGTACGTACTGCACAAGCAGCGGTACAAAGTGCGGCCGCCGCTGTTGGACAGACACAAGCAGGCATCGAAAGTGCAAAAGCAGGCATTCAAACTGCTCAAGCGGGTTTAGATGCTAGTAACCTAGATCTTAACCGTACCATCGTACGTGCCCCGCTGTCAGGTCGTACTGACCGCTCTAGTGTCACCGCTGGTACTTTGGTCAGCGCAGGTCAAGCTGATCCGCTGGTGACTATCTCACGCTTAGATCCTATCTATGTTGATATCAGTCAATCATCCTCTGAGCTATTAAAACTGCGTCAGCAAATCGCTGAAGGCAAAGCACAAGCAGGAATGAACTCGGTTGAGTTGGTATTAGAAGATGGCTCAGTCTACCCAGCACGCGGCAAGCTTGCTTTATCTGAAGCAAAGGTTGACGAGTCAACAGGCGCTGTGACCTTGCGTGCTATTTTCCCCAACAGCAATAATATCTTGCTGCCTGGTATGTATGTGACGGCACGTTTGACACAGAGCGTGATTACCAATGCTGCATTGGTACCGCAAAGCGCCGTGATGCGTACACCGAAAAGTGAGACGCAAGTTTACATCGTTGATGAAAATAATAAAATCCAAGTACGTCCTGTCACTATTAATGGCACTTATAAAGGCCAGTGGGTTGTCACTGACGGCTTACAAGCAGGGGACAAGATAGTTGTTATCGGCGGCTCAAAAGTTAAGCCTGAACAAGAGGTGGTCGTTAAGCCATTAGAGAATCCAAACCCAGCACCAGCTAAAGAAGGTGCCCCTAATGCCCAGACGCCGCCGCAAGCTGCTAAAGCGATGGATAAGCCAGCTAGCAAAGATGCCACTGCTCAGAAACCAGCAGAGTCTACCGCTAACTAATTCCATTCAAAGATAGGAAGACTAGGAATATACTATGTCACGTTTTTTTATTAATCGCCCTATTTTTGCATGGGTTATGGCTATTTTAGTCATGCTCATCGGGGTGATATCGGTCATTAACTTACCGATTGAGCAGTATCCACGTATTGCACCACCGACGATTTCAGTCAGCGCAAGCTATCCTGGTGCTAATGCTCAAACGGTTGAAGATTCAGTCGTGCAGATTATTGAGCAACGCATGAAGGGTCTTGATGGTCTGATGTATATGTCGTCATCGAGCTCCTCGAATGGTGCTGCATCCATTACGCTCACTTTCGAAAATGGTACAGACTCTGATACTGCACAGGTACAGGTACAGAACAAACTCCAAGCCGCCATGAGCTCACTACCCGAGTCGGTACAGCGTCAAGGCGTCAACGTTAATAAATCCTCTAGCAGCTTTTTAATGGTGCAAGGTTTTATTTCTGAAGATGGCAGTATGGATCGTGCGGATATCGCCGATTATGTCAACTCAAACGTTGTTGACCAGTTAAGCCGTGTGGAAGGTGTTGGTGAAGTACAAGTTTTCGGTTCTGCTTATGCCATGCGCATTTGGTTAGATCCGGCGCGCTTACGTAGCTATAACATGGTGCCAGCGGATGTAGTTGAGGCAGTACGCGCACAAAATGCCCAAGTATCTGCCGGTCAGCTAGGTCAAGCACCTGCTGATACCAGTCAACAGGTTATCAATGCGACTGTCACGGTTCAAAGCTATCTACAAACGCCTGATGAATTTAAAAACATTCTATTAAAAACAGATACTGCTGGCGCAAAAGTGCGTTTAGGTGATGTGGCAGAGGTTGAGATTGGTAGTGCAGACTACGGCGTAGTGTCGCTATACAATGGTAAAGAAGCAGCTGGTCTTGGTATTTCATTGGCGGGTGGTGCAAACGCACTGGAAACTCGTGAAGCTGTTGGCGCTCGTATGGCAGAGCTGGAAGCAAACTTCCCAGCAGGTCTAACATCCGTTATCCCTTATGACACCACACCATTTGTGCGCTTGTCTATCGAACAAGTGGTTATGACACTGCTTGAGGCAATCGTTCTCGTATTTATCGTCATGTTCGTTTTCTTACAGAACTGGCGTGCGACCATCATTCCTACTCTTGCCGTACCTGTCGTATTACTTGGCACCTTCGCTGTACTTTACATCGCTGGTTTTAGTATTAACGTCTTGACCATGTTTGCCATGGTACTATCCATCGGTCTGTTGGTCGATGATGCGATCGTCGTCGTCGAAAACGTCGAGCGTATCTTGGAAGAAGATCCTGATATCTCTATTAAGGATGCTACCGTACAATCGATGGGCGAGATTAGTAAAATCGTTATTGGTATTGCGCTGATTCTATCTGCCGTATTCGTACCGATGGCATTCTTCGGTGGCTCAACAGGTGTGATTTATCGTCAGTTCTCTATCACCTTGATTACCAGTATGGTGCTATCAGCCTTAGTAGCGCTTATCTTTACCCCTGCCCTTTGTGTGACCTTACTCAAGCGTAGCAAGAGCCATGATAAAGGCAATACAGAAGAGCAAAAAGGCTTCTTTGGTTGGTTTAACCGCTCGTTTTATAAAGTCAGTCGTAGTTACGAGAATTTAGTTGGCAAAAGTTTCCGCTTGAAGTGGCTATACTTAATTCTTTATGCTGCCATTATCGGTATTATGGCAGTGGTATTCTTACGTATTCCCGGCTCGTTCTTACCAGAAGAAGATCAAGGTATTATGTTTACCTTGGTTCAGTTACCTGCTGGTGCGACGCTTGATGAAACGCAAGAAGTGCTCGATAAAGTCAGTGATTATTACAGTACCCAAGAAGGCGATAATATCGCTTCAGTCTTTACGATCGCAGGTTTCAGTTTTGCAGGACAAGGGCAGAATATGGGACTGGCCTTTGTACGTTTATCGGATTGGGCTGATCGTCCCGGTGAAGAAAACACTGCACAGGCTGTCGCTGATCGCGCCATGGGTTACTTCTTTACCCAACTAAATGAAGCACAAGTATTTGCGATTGTACCGCCAGCCATTACCGAACTTGGTAACGCCAGTGGTTTTGACTTAATGATTCAAGACACCGGTAACCTTGGACATGAGGGTCTACTCGAAGCACGTAATATGCTGCTTGGCATGGCTGCGCAAAACGACAAAGTCGCAGGCGTTCGTCCAAATGGTCAAGAAGATGCACCGCAGTTAAAAGTGAATATTAATCAAGAGCAGGCCGCTGCTTATGGCTTGTCACTTGCTAGTATTAATAGCGTTATTTCTACCGCTTGGGGCTCAAGCTATATTAATGACTTCGTCGATCGCGGGCGTATTAAACGCGTCTTTGTTCAAGGTGAACCAAGCAGCCGTACTAATCCTGAAGATATTGCTAAATGGTATGTACGCAACGATGTAGGTGAAATGATTTCATTTGATGCGTTCTCTAGCAGCGAATGGCAATCTGGCTCACCGCGTCTGACCCGTTATAACAGCTTACCATCGATGAATATTCAAGGTAGTGCTGCACCCGGTCTAAGTACGGGTGAAGCGATGAGTTCGATGGAAGCAATGATGGAGAATCTGCCTGAAGGTGTGGGCTATGAGTGGACGGGTATGTCACTTGAAGAGCAAAAGTCAGGTGCACAAGCGCCAATGCTATACGCGCTTTCAATCTTGGTGGTGTTCTTATGTCTAGCAGCCTTGTATGAAAGCTGGTCTATCCCCTTCTCTGTGCTATTGGTCATTCCACTTGGGGTATTAGGTGCAGTCCTCTTTACTTGGCTACGTGGATTTAATAACGATATTTATTTGCAGGTAGGTTTACTCACAGTCGTTGGTCTATCCGCTAAAAATGCTATCTTAATTATTGAGTTTGCAAAAGAGCACCAAGAGGAAGGCTATAGTCTGAGAGAAGCCGTTATGACAGCAGCGCGTCAACGTTTGCGCCCGATTATCATGACCTCGCTTGCCTTTGGACTGGGTGTTGTGCCATTATTTATCGCCACAGGTCCTGGTTCAGGCAGTCAAAATGCCATTGGTACCAGTGTACTAGGTGGCGTCGTGACCGCGACATTGTTAGGTATCTTCTTTATTCCCATGTTTTATATTTGGGTACGTAGTATGTTCCCGTACAAATACGAGAATAATAAACCAAATGATAAAGATGATGGTCATGGTACGCCTGACCCGCAAGACCCAACGCCTTCTGAGAATTATCAGCCTGCAAGCTTTGGAGACAATACACAATGAGTGTTCAGAAAATATATAACACCAACTCAGTAGCGGTAGCAAACATTGCTATCACTGCGCAACCAGCGGGCTCACATATGCGCAGAAATGCTGGTCGCCTAATCGGCTTGACCGTTTTAGCGATGAGCATGGCTGCTTGTAACACGATTCCAAAAGCAGATATGCGCCCTGTGCTTGCTGAGCCAAATATTCCTATCGAACAAACCTATGGGGCATTCGATAAAGAAACGGTTAGTAGCGCTGATCAAGCAAGTATTGCGGGTCAACGCTGGCAGAATTTTTATAGTGACGAGCGTTTAAAGGGCTTGATTGCTTTAGGGTTAGAGAACAACAAAGATTTTGAAAGTGCTCGTTTAGCAATCGAGAAAGCACGCGCACAGTATCAAATTACCGATCTTAATGATCTACCAGCGATTAATGGTAATGGTGGATACACGCGTCAAGCACAAAATAGAACCGACAAAAACCCCAATAGTAGTTATAACGTCAACCTAGGCTTGGCTAATTACGAGTTGGACTTTTGGGGCAAAATTGCTAGCTTAAAAGATCAAGCGCTACAAAATTTCTTAGCCACTACAGCGACCAAAGATTCGACCCAAATCAGCTTGATTAGTAACATCGCTCAGAGCTATGCCAACTTGAGCTATAGCTTAGCGCAGTTAAAGCTGGCTGAAGCGACGGTTGAGAGTCGTGAAAAGTCTCTGTTTATCGCTGATAAACGCTTTGAAGCAGGCATTGATCCGAAGCTGCCATCTTTGCAAGCCAGTGCGTCATTAGAAAATGCCAAACTTGCTGTCCTACGGGCACAAAGCAGCATTTTAAAATCACGTAACGCCTTACAGTTCTTGGTGGGTGGACCAATTCCAACCAATCTAATTCCAACACCAGCAGTCAGCAACATCACTAGCCAGCAGATATTTAGTGCAGGCTTACCAAGTGAGTTGCTACGTTATCGCCCAGATGTACTGCAAGCAGAATACAACCTAAAAGCCGCTGGTGCCAATATCGAAGTGGCACGCGCGTCTTATTTCCCGTCTATCAGCTTAGCCAGTAGCATTGGGGTTAGTAGCGGCAGTTTAGATGACTTATTCAAAAGCGGCGCTGTCGGTTGGTCGTTTGGTCCAAGCATTAGCGTGCCTATCTTTGACGCTGGTCGCCTAGATGCCAATTACGATGTGGCTAAAATTGAGCGTGAACAAACGCTCACAGGCTACGAGAAATCTATCCAAACCGCATTCCGTGAAGTGTCAGACGTACTCGCGACACGAGCCACATTGGGTGAGCAGCTCGAAGCACAATACCGTCTACAAGATAACTTTGAACAAACATTCCAGATAGCAGATGAACGCTTTAAAGCAGGTATTGCCAACTATCTAGATGTGCTAGATGCACAGCGTTCATTGTTCTCAACGCAGCAAGGTATTTTGGATTTAGAGCTACAAAAAATTGTGAGCCAAGTCGAGCTATACCAAGTGCTGGGTGGCGGTGCCAATCTGGATGTACCAACGGCGATTCCTGTACCACATAAAAACTTAGTGCAACTAGTGAATCTACCTGCCAATAGCAATAAAGCAAAAGCGGCAAATGCTATCGATGCGGCTAGCTCAGCGCGAGTTGCTTCTGCACAAGAAGCAAACGCCATTAAACAAGCGCAACCATCGGAAACGGCCACCTTTGAGCCAACCGCTGTCGTTGACGTCAATAATGATGGCAAAAAAGACGCTGCCGTAGGAGTGGTTACCAAACAGACGACGTATAACGAAACCAGCGTTGAGCAAGTATCGGTCACGCAGATCGTTGAGCCTTAAACACTCATAAATAGTGTGAGGTGATTTCCTTCACATTGATAGTCGATAAGTACAAAAAGCCCTACCGACTTGGTAGGGCTTTTTGCTTTTGTAAGGCGCTTTTAGTTATAGTAGAGAAATTAGCTTACACATATTTTTATCCACTTGTTAATGTCCGTTCTATAAAAAAATATGCTTCAAAACAGCTTATTTAATCAAGCTGATAAATAACAATGACTAAAATCAAATGAGGACAAATCATGACTTATACCTTTAACCGTCAATTCCCTGAAACTCGTCTACGTCGATTACGCTACAACGATAACGTACGCGCGATGATTCGTGAAGTTGAGCTGCATCCTAAGCACTTTATCGCCCCTGTCTTCGTCTTAGAAGGCAAAAATAAGCGCGAAGCAATCGCTAGTATGCCAGGCGTTGAACGCTTATCGATTGACCTGCTGATCAACTATGCCAAAGAATTATTAAGCGAGGGCGTCACTACCATCGACATCTTCCCTGTTATTGATAATTCCTTAAAAACACCCGACGGTAAATCAGCTTATGACGAAAATGCCCTTACTGCTCGTACCGTAAAAGCGATCAAAGATGCTGTGCCTGAAATGGTGGTAATGACCGATGTGGCGTTAGATCCTTATACCTCGCATGGTCAAGATGGACTGCTGGATGATTCAGGCTATGTGATTAATGATGAAACGGTCGAAGTATTGGTCAAGCAAGCATTGGTACATGCCCGCGCTGGTGCTGATATCATCTCGCCTAGTGATATGATGGATGGCCGTATCAAAGCCATGCGTGACGCCTTTGAAGCCGAAGGCTTTGTGAATACCGCTATCATGGCTTACTCTGCCAAATACGCCTCTGCATACTATGGCCCGTTCCGTGATGCAGTCGGCAGTGCTGGCAACCTAAAAGGTGGACACAAGAAACAGTACCAGATGGATTTCGGTAATCGTGCTGAAGCGCTGCACGAAGTGGCGATGGACATAGCCGAGGGTGCAGATATGGTCATGATTAAGCCGGGTCAGCCGTATCTAGACCTTATTCGTGAAGTTAAAAATACCTTTGGCGTACCGACCTTTGCTTATCAAGTGTCTGGCGAATATGCGATGCATATGGCTGCTATTCAAAACGGCTGGCTAACCGATGCGGTTATTTTAGAATCTTTGATTGGTTTCCGCCGTGCGGGTGCTGATGGAATTTTGACGTATTTTGCGCTAGAAGCCGCTCGTCAGTTGAATAATGCCTAATATAAATTAAGCAGCTTTTTATTTATACCATCAATCTATCGCGCCAACTGTGATTAATCAGCTGGCGCGATTTTTATTACCTTATTTTAACATCTCAATAAAACTTATAAACGTGTACGCTCGTGTGGCTCATTAAAATCAAGCACTGGACCAACAGGAATGATACGCGTGGGATTGATATTGGCATGGCTAGTATAATAATGCTGCTTAATATGCTCGATGCTTACCGTCTCTGCAATACCTGGCACTTGATATAAATCACGCAGATAACCCCAAAGATTGGGATAATCAACAATGCGGCGAATATTACATTTAAAGTGTCCGACATATACCGCATCAAAACGCACCAGCGTAGTAAATAAGCGCCAATCCGCCTCAGTTATCGTATTACCCAGCAAATAACGCTGGCCTGTCAAACGTGCCTCTAGTGTCTCTAATGCATCGAATAGCTCCGTCACCGCTTCTTCGTAAGCCTCTTGTGTGGTTGAAAATCCTGCTTTATAAACGCCATTATTGACCGTAGAATAAACGAGCTCATTAACTGCATTAATTTCTGCTAATAACTCGGTTGGTAAAAAATTACCTGCTAGCGCCCCAACCTCATCAAAAGCTGAGTTAAACATACGAATGATCTCAGAGGACTCATTACTGACAATGGTATCGGTTTTTTTGTCCCATAATACTGGCACCGTCACCCGTCCTGTATAGTCAGGCTTTGCCGCCGTATAAATCTCATATAAGTAATTAGCATTTACGATAGGATCAGCAATCACGCCTGCGCCCTCTGAAAACGTCCAGCCCTTATCGCCCATAAATGGATGCACCACTGACAGCGAAATCAGGTCTTGCAAACCCTTTAGCTGACGGTAAATAATGGTACGATGTGCCCAAGGACATGCAAGCGAGATATATAAATGATAGCGATCAGCTTCGGCTTTAAAACCGCCAACACCTGATGGGCCTGCGCTGCCATCGACCGTGACCCAATTTCTAAAACCCGCATCTTCTCGCTCAAAGCGTCCACCGCTCGCCTCTGTGTCATACCATTTGTCTTGCCATTGACCATCAACCAATAGACCCATGTCACTCTCCTCACTTTATTTTGAGAATGATGATACCAGTTATATACTGCCTAGCTATTAGGGTTTGTAGTTCTACTGACAATAAAAAATAAACCAATTTCAATAACTATTTAATATAACTACATAAAAAAATATTAAAATTCGCATAATATAAAGTGAGATAATCATTATTATGCTAATAAAAAAATTTATTAGAAATAAAGCTTGTAAAATCTCAAAAACTTGATAGAATACTCAACCTAAATAGGCGTATAGCTCAGTTGGTTAGAGCGCTACCTTGACATGGTAGAGGTCAGCAGTTCGAGTCTGCTTATGCCTACCAAATATTTAAAAAGCCCCAATCTTACGATTGGGGCTTTTTTTGTCCGTGAAATATGGGCTGTAGCGGAAAATCTTTACTCGTAACGCCCTATAATCATCACTATGTAAGCTGTTTTAAATTGCTAAAAAAAACGACGGTGACCAAAACGTGACCAGTCTTTAAAAATCCCTAAACTAAAAATTCTCTTTTTGACTTCTACTTCGAATTTTAGATTAACGTCTATTTCTTTATATTCTCTGCCTCAACTTCTGTTACATATTCAAAAAGATCTCCTACTCCTAAATACTCACAAAGCTTATCTATAGTATCAAAATCAATTCTTGATGACTGATCATTGTATATCTTATGTAACGTCGTTTTGCTTACTTCTGTCGCTCGTACGGCATCCGCTACTTTTAGCCTTCTTTCAGCCAACAAAGTCGGAAGATGGTTAACTATCATCCTATAAACCCCCATTATAATTATAAAAAGTACTTGCATAGTTATAAATTTATGGAAAATTACAACTGTGGTATTAAAAATTACCATTATGGTTAAACTTTATATAAGTAACATATTATTTAACATACCTAACTACCCAAGCGCTTTCTGATCTCATCAAATATAACCCCCGTACTATCCGTAATGAGCTCAAAGATAGTGTGCTTATCGAGGGTATTCATTACATACGTCCATTTGGCGGTCGTAAGATCTTGTACATTTGGGAAGATATTGAAAAAGATATGCGCACTGGCGTCGCCGATAGCATCAATGCCATGGCACTTCAATAAGGAGAAATAGAATGGCTAGTATCATAAGTAGATACGGCAAGCTTATTTTGGATTTTTACTATATGGGTAAGCGCTGTCGGGAGACGACAAACCTGACCGACACTCCAGCGAATCGCAAAAAGCTTGAGAAGGTGATTGAAAAAATGGAAGCAGAAATCATCCTAGGTTTGTTCAACTATGCTAAGTACTTTCCAAAAAGTGACAAGGCGGCAGAAATGGTAGCTTTAAAAGATCGCAAGGAATGTATCCACGTAAAAATCCTTATTGCGAGAAAGGATAAACTCAGGTAAATTTTAAAAAACATTTGTTTGGATTAATAATTGAATATGAATAATGATAATGAGCAGAATTGTTCGATAGTTGCTGGTAATACTTTTATCGCGCATGTTCGTGCCAGCGACGGTCATGAGCAACCTCTCTATGACCATTTAACAGGCACAGCAAAAATATCCAAAAACTTGGCAACTAAGATTGGTTTGCCATTAGCGGGTGAGTTGATTGGACTGGTACATGATTTAGGCAAATATAGCCAAGAATTTCAAGAATATATTAAAGACAGTATCACTTATGATAATTATAAAAGCCTAGATTTAGATGAGGACGAAGAAGCCGAAATCTTGCTAAAAGGCAAACCAAAACGCGGTTCTGTCGATCACTCTACCGCTGGCGCAATTTATTTATATAAACAGCTTAAAGGCTTATCTACCAGCCGAATCAATGACAGCACTCAAGAAAAAATAAAAATAGGTCAAGGACAACTGCTTGCCGATATTTTATTCATTTGTGTTGCCTCCCATCATAGCGGCATGGTCAATGTCATTGATAAAGAAGGCAATGAATACCTTAAAAATCGTAAGCAAAAAATCGAGGGCAAATCTCATTATCAAGAGTCTTTAACCAATGCTCGCGATAATGAGTTATTTGCTCACTTAGATGACAAGATTAACAATCAAATGCTGGGCGAATTTAGCAAAGCGATTGCCAATGTGTTAAACGATAAATCCTCGAAAGACAAACAAAAAGACTTCTATATTGGCTTCTATGCACGTCTGCTGTTCAGCTGTCTGATTGATGCTGATCGTAGTAATAGCATCGCTTTTGAACATCCAGACCAAGCGCATCTATTAGATTATCAGCGCCCAAATTGGCAGACTGCGATAGATAAAGTGGAAGCGCTGTATGAGGATTTTGCCAATCAAGCAAAAAACAGTCCTCATAACCCCATTAATGAGCAGCGCACCCATATTGCGGATACTTGTTATGCTAGCGGCCAACAAGCGCAAGGTATCTATACTTTAACCGTGCCAACGGGCGGCGGCAAAACACTTGCCAGCCTACGCTTTGCGCTCCAGCATGCCAAAAAACACACTCTTGAGCGCATTATCTATATCATTCCTTTTACCAGCATCATTGAGCAAAACGCCGCTGAGATTCGCAAGGTGCTAGAAGAAAAGCAAGCCGATGGCAGTTTTGATGGCAAATGGGTATTAGAGCAACACTCAAACCTAGAGCCTGATGTGCAGACATGGCAAAGTAAGCTAATTATGGACAATTGGAATGCGCCGATTGTATTTACCACAATGGTGCAGTTTTTAGAAAGCTGCTTTGGCGGCGGTACTAAAGGTGTCAGGCGTTTGCACCAGTTAAGCCGCGCGGTACTTATATTTGATGAAATTCAAACGCTGCCCATCAGTTGCTATTATCTGTTTTGTAATGCCATTAACTTTTTAACCCGTCATGCTAGCTCTACAGCGGTGCTATGTACGGCGACGCAACCAGTGCTAGACAATCTTCCCATCGCGCATAATGGCAGTCTCAACCCCTCAACAGAGATTATTGGCAACCGCGAACAGTTAGCCACCCTATTTGACACCCTAAAGCGCGTGGACATTCACGACCACACTCAAACACTTAGAGATTTAGACAACTTAACAGCTTATATTGAAGACAACTTTCAAGAATATGCCAGCACTTTAGTAATTGTGAATACCAAAGCGTGGGCAACTCAGCTGTATCAGTCGCTATCAGCCTCTATAGCTGAGGATGAGCTATTTCATCTGAGTACGGGGCAATGTGCGCGCCATCGTAAAGACTTACTGGCTAAGATTAGAAGTCGGTTAGACCAAGGTCTGCCGACGCTAGTTATCTCAACGCAATTAATTGAAGCTGGCGTGGACGTCTCATTTAAGTCCGTGATTCGATTTTTGGCAGGACTCGACAGTATCGCGCAAGCTGCTGGACGCTGTAACCGTCATGGCGAGATGGGTGATGAGACAGGAGCCTCTTTAAGAGGACAAGTATTTATCGTCCGTCCTGATAAAGAAAACCTAAGCAAGCTGCCGACTATTGAGCTGGGTAGAAATAAAATGTCTGATATTCTTCACAGTTTAAGACTGCCTGAAAATGAGGGCAAGCACCTACTCGATCCCGATATCATGACTGAGTTTTTTAAGGTGTTTTATACCACAGAACATGCAACAAAAGAGATGGCTTATCCTATTAAAAATAAAAATGGCAAATCTTCTGGCACTGAGACCATATATGGTTGGCTAAGCAACAACACCACGAACCCTGTCGTCAATAATGAAAATCCAAATAGACTTAAAAACGGTCAATATCCAAAACTTTGGCAATCTTTTATGGATGCAGGGCGTGCATTTAAGGCGATTGATGCGCCAACGCAAGCGATCATCGTTCCTTATCATAAAGCAGGTGTTGAGCTGATTAATGACTTGCACGGTACACTCGTTAGCGATGGTGAATTTTATAAACTAGTCCATAAAGCTCAGCAATATAGTGTCAATGTGTTCCCTTGGATGCTGCAAAAATTACAAGATGATAAGGCAATAGTCATGGTCAGAGACACGGGTATTCTAACGCTAAATGAGCAGTTTTATGATGAGCACATGGGGATAGATATCGCAGGAAAAGGCAAGCTTGATTTTGTAGATTTTGGGATGTAGCAGTTGATATGAAATGGCAATGACCGTGGTAAGACAGTCATTGCCGAGCAAATATACTCATATTTTCCTTTACGTTTCAATCCACATCAAGATTTTAAATAAAAATAGCTTGATGAAGTGATCCATTATACGCTATTATCGTTTTGAAGGTAATTTTCTATATAAACATATTTTCTTTTACGAAGTTTTTTATTCTCTAAGATTCTGTTAGCTTACTATCAAAAGGAAAACGATTATGGCAGCCCTACTGATCACTTACGACTTAAATGCACCTGGTCAAGAGCATGATAAGATTCTTGACAAAATAAAGACTTTTAATGGATGGGCTAGGCTTTCAGAGTCAAGCTATGCTGTAGCTACTTCATTAACGCCTCAGCAGGTTTATGACCAGTTTAAACCACAGTTAGATACTAATGATCGTATTTATATTATTACGCTAAAACAGCCATGTGCTGGTTATGGTTCTAACGAAATTAATGACTGGTTAAATAGTAATCTAACAAACTAAAAATTTGAAGGGTGCAAGTTCTTTTTTAGGGACTTGCATTATTCATTAAAAGGAACTGACATGATATGAAAGAAAATAAAATCGAATTCCTCCTCACCGGACGACATGCTCTATTTACCGATCCCATCACTCGTATTGGCGGTGAAAAAACCAGCTATCATCTGCCAACGTATGAAGCGCTAAAAGGCGTATGCAAAAGCATCTACTGGAAACCCTCCATCATTTGGTACATCGATAAAGTGCGCGTGATAAACCCCATTCGTACCCAAACCAAAGGCATGAAGCCTATTAAATTTCACAAAGATGAAAATGATTTGGCTTATTACACTTATTTGCATGATGTCGCTTATCAAGTGCAAGCACATTTTGAGTGGAATATGCACCGCCCAGAGCTTGCCGCTGATCGTATTGATGGCAAGCATTATAGTATTGCTCAGCGTATGGTCGATAAAGGCGGTCGCCAAGATATATTTTTAGGTGCAAGAGAGTGCCAAGGCTATGTAGAGCCTTGCAAATTTGGTAGTGGTAAAGGCGCTTATGATGATACGCCAGAGTTAAGTTATGGTCTGATGTTTCATAGCTTTGCCTATCCTGATGAAACTGGCATAGATGAGCTACACAGTCGATTTTTTCGAGCAGTGATGGAGTATGGTGTCGTAGAGTTTCCCAAGCCGACGGATGATTTGCAAACCGATAGCAATAATGGTATGCCCAATCGCTTTGTGCGCGCGATGACTGCCAAAAGCTTTGCGCTTGATGATAATTTTCAATCAGTCATGCAAACGGAGGCAACGCTATGAGTTGGTTACAACGGTTATATCAAACCTACGAGCTTGCCAGTAAAAATGAAGATATCAAAGCGCAAGATCATGCTTTGATGCCTTATTACCATGTCAATCAAAACATACAAATCATCGCCACCATCAATAATAAAGGCGACTTTGTTAGAGCAGAGATTTGCCGAGAGGATAGCGGTAAAGTAAAGTCTAAATACCTTGCAATTCCTGCAACTAACGATTCTGCTAACCGCACCTCGGGAGCAGTTGCCCATCCGTTGTCGGATAAATTGCAATATGTGGCTAAAGACTTCTATAGCTACAGCGATAATAAAAAGGATGTCTATCCTTTATACGAAGAAGTGCTTTCTACTTGGTGTGAGTCAGAATACGCCCACCCAAAAGCACAAGCGGTGCTAAATTATGTCCAAAAAGGTACGCTGGTCAAAGATTTACTCAACGCTAAAGTACTGATAGCTGATCCTGAGGATAATAATAAACTGGCTTATCCTGAGCAAGCCGGCGATTATCCGGACAGTATTTTATCCTCATTAAATAAAAATAAAGGTGTGTTTGATCAAGGAGCGGCATTTGTCTCATGGCAAGTCATCAATAGTGAATTGAGCAGTCAAGCTAAACCAAGCCAAGCCGAAACGTGGAAAGATGACAGCTTGTTTGACTCATGGCAGCAGTTTTATGCCACCCTTGATAGCACCGATGGCTTTTGTTATATCACGGGTCAAAACCGTCCACTTGCCAGCAAACATCCTAACCGTATTTTGCGAAGCGCGACCAATGCCAAGCTCATCTCCGCCAATGATATGGACAGCTTTACCTTTTTAGGGCGCTTTACGGATAATAAAGCCTCTATCAAAGCGCAAGGTTTGCAAGGTGCGAACATCAGTGCCGTGGTCACCGAAAAAGCCCATGCCGCGCTCTCTTGGTTACTGGCACGTCAAGGGCGCGAGGAAGCAGGACAAGCGGTCGTCGCTTGGGCAATATCTGGTGAGGAGACGTTACAGCCAACCGAACCCTTGAATAAAAGCGCCACTTTTGATGTGGTCAAAAATGCTGAACAAAGTGAGCAGATGCTTTTTGAATCGGACGATATTGACGAATTCGAAAATATGGACAGTGAAGATGATGAAGACAGTGAACAAGAGATCGCTGGCACTGATAAGGAAGCGCCTTTACCCTTTAAGCACAGTAACAATTTAGGTCATCTGTTCGCGACCCATTTAAACAACACCATGCAAGGCTATCGGCAGAAGCTTGACGCACATGACCAAATTTCTATCATCACTTTGGAAGCCGCGACCCCTGGACGTATGGCAGTGACGTATTATCATGAGAGTATGCCCAACGATTATATTGATGCGCTAGAGTCTTGGCATCGACAATTTGCGTGGTATTTTACTTACGCTGACCCCGAAAGTGGTGAGCGTAAATTAACACTCAAAGCGCCAACCCCTAAGCAAATCTCCCAAGTGGCTTATGGCGCGCGTCTGTCTGATGCGCTAAAAAAACAAGTCGTCTCGCAAGTACTGCCTTGTATCGTTGAGGGCGCGGCAAGGCAGTTTCCTTGGCAATTAGTCGATTTGTCCATCAAACGCGCTTGTAACCCACTGGCATTAGACAACTGGGAGTGGGAGCAAGCTATTAGCATTGCCTGTGCCTTATACCGTGGCTATTATTTGCGTCAATCAGAATCTAAAAAAAGGAGCTATACCGTGGCATTACAAACTGACTATACCAGCCGTGACTATTTATACGGTCGCCTATTGGCGGTTGCTGAAGATATCGAGAGCTTAGCGCTATTTATAGCAGGCGAAAAACGCAACACCACCGCACAGCGTTACATGCAGCAGTTTGCCAATCGCCCCTTTACCACATGGCGCAATATCGAGCTGGCTCTCAAGCCTTATGAGAACCGCCTAAAGTCCAATCGTGGCGGTTATTTGGCTAATAAACAAGATTTAATGGACCAAATCATGAGCTTATTTAATGTTGCAGACTTTACCAATGATGCCGCCTTGTCAGGTGAGTTTTTACTGGGTTATCACAGCCAAAAAATGCAAATAAAACTGGATAAACAGCAAGCAAAAAAGAATCGTGAAGACGAAAAATATTTAGAAAACACTGATACAACGGCTTAATCTAAACTTTTGAATATTTGTATTTAAAACCTAATAAAAGGAAACCGTATGACCGCCTCTACTCAAAACCCTATTAATAATAAAATCGACTTTGCCATCATCATGGGCGTAACCAATGCCAACCCCAATGGCGACCCACTAAACGGCAACCGTCCACGCACGGACTTTGAAGGCAATGGTGAAATCACTGATGTGTGTCTAAAACGCAAAATTCGTGATCGTCTGCAAGAGTCAGGCGAGGCGATATTTATCCAGTCTGATGAGAAAAAAATCGACGGCATGACCAGTCTAAAGAACCGTGCTTATGACGAAGTGGTTGGCTTAGGTAAAGGCGCGTTTGAGGCTGATAAAAAAGACAATATCGAAGCCAAACGTGATGAAACCGCAAAAAAAGCCTGTGATAAGTGGTTTGATGTGCGCGCTTTTGGTCAAGTATTTGCCTTTAAAGCAGACACTAAAAATGCCGATGGCGTATCTATTCCAATTCGCGGTCCTGTCACCATTCAATCTGCGTTTAGCTTACAACCTGTCGATATTACCAGCACTCAAATCACCAAAAGCGTCAGCGGTGAAGGCGATGGCACCAAAAAAGGCAGCGATACCATGGGCATGAAACACCGCGTTGATGAAGGTGTTTATGTGACTTATGGCGCTATCACACCGCAGTTGGCTGAGCGCACGGGCTTTAGTGATAACGATGCTGAAAAGCTAAAAGAGATTTTACCGAAGTTATTTGAAGGTGATGCGTCATCAGCGCGTCCTGAAGGCAGTATGCAAGTCAAAAAGGTCGTTTGGTGGGAGCATAGTAGTAAGTCAGGACAATATTCTTCTGCAAAAGTACATCGCAGTTTAAAAGAGCTGTTAGATAACAAAGGCGCGTTTGATGAGGCAGCGTTAACGTCGGCGCTTGCAGGATTAAAGCCTGAGATTATTGAAGGGTTTTAAGTTAATTTTAGCCTTTAAACATCTGAGCAAACTTTACCAAGTGAGGTTTGTTCAAACCATATTACTCAATGAGGAGTCATAGCCATGCAAACCCTCTACTTATCTCGTCTACAACACTATCTCTTTTGCCCGCGTCAATTTGCGCTGATTGAGCTGGAATGCGCGTGGGAGGAGAACTTGTTTACCGCTGAAGGGCAAGTCATGCACGAAAAGGTCAACTCTGGCGGGCATGATACGCGCGGTGATATTAAAACCGTGCGTACCTTGCGGTTAGGTCATGACGCACTGGGATTAGAGGGCGTGGCGGATGTGGTTGAATATCATACTGATGACACTGGTACCCAGACGCCCTTCCCTATTGAGTATAAACGCGGTAAGCCCAAATCACACCGCGCCGATGAAGTGCAACTGTGCGCCCAAGCGTTGTGTTTAGAAGATATGCACGACTGTATTGTTTCTAAAGGCGCACTTTTTTATGGCAAAACGCGCCGCCGTCACGCGGTAGATTTTGATGACGAGCTGCGGCAAATTACCTTAAATGCGATTGACGAGTGCCGTCATATTATAGAGAGCGGACAGACGCCAAAGCCTACCTATAGCACTAGCAAGTGCCGCAACTGTTCACTTAAAGATATCTGTCACCCAAAGATTTTTAATAAAAATGCTCAAGCTTGGTTGAACAAAAAAATCAATCTGAGCTTAGAGAATTAGCAGTGCTTCACTATTTAATTGACTGCTAATTTCACTACTTTTTAGCCTAGATAAGGATACTCATGCGCCCACTAAAAAATACGCTATTTGTGCAAACCCAAGGTGCATGGCTGAATAAGCAAGGCGAAAATGTGGTCATGAATATTGACCATGAAGTCAAAGGTCGTGTACCTATTCATAAGCTGGAGGCTATTGTTTGTTTTGGGCAAGTCTCAATTTCACCAGCCCTTATGGCACATTGTACCGACAACGCGATGACCATTACGCATCTCAATCGCTATGGCAAGTTTCAAGCACGTATTGAGGGCGCGGTCAGTGGTAATGTGCTGCTGCGCCGTGAGCAGTATCGCATTAGTGATGATGCGGCGCGGGTGCAGCCGATTTGTCATAGTATTATTTTGGGTAAAGTACACAATCAGCGCCAAGTGGTGCGCCGCTATCTGCGGGATTATAAATCTGGGTTAGATGACAATATAGTTGATCGTTTAGAGTCGGTACAAGTACGACTTGAACGCGGACTGCATAAAATTCTAGCGACCGAAAATTTGCCTGATTTACTAGGTCGCGAAGGGGAAATGGCAAGCCTTTACTTCAGTGTGTTTCCTCATTTTATTCGTAATCCTGATTTTCATTTTGCCAAACGCACGCGTAATCCGCCGACTGATGCGATGAACGCGCTGCTGTCTTTTACGTATACACTGATGACCCATGAGTGTCGCAGTGCGCTGGAAACGGTCGGACTTGATCCTGCTTGCGGTGTGTTTCACCAGCTGCGCCCTGGTCGTCCTTCACTAGCGTTGGATCTAGTCGAAGAGTTCCGCCCTATTGTTGATCGGTTTGTATTATCGCTGGTCAATAAAAAGCAGCTGAGCAAGTCAGATTTTAAAACAGAGGCAAGCGGCGCGGTCTGGCTTAAAGATGATGCTAGGCAAACCTTTTTTAAGGCATGGCATGACCGTAAGCAGCAAACCATTTATCATGAATGGTTTGAAGAAACTGTACCGTTTGGGTTGCTCCCCCATTTGCAAGCGACCATTATGGCGCGGCATATCAGAGGCGATATTGATGCTTATATTCCGTTTTTGTGGAAGTAACGATAATTATAAAAACAGTAAGTATAAACGTAATAAAAAGGATTCATATTATGATGGTATTGGTGACTTATGACATTAGCTCAGAGGACGCAAACTTTGCAAAACGGTTACGTCACGTTGCCAAGCACTGTTTAAACTTTGGGCAACGGGTGCAATATTCGGTGTTTGAGATTGAGGTCAATCCGGCTCAGTGGACGACGCTGAAAGCCACGCTTGAGGACATTATTAATCATGATGTGGATAGTTTACGTTATTATTATCTTGGTAAAAACTGGCGGAATAAAGTGGAACACATTGGAGCAAAACCTGTGCTAGACTTAAACGATGTACTGCTATTTTAGCGGTTGTTATCATAAAATCTATTGTTTGACCGTAATAAGGTCAATGCGAACCTATAGCGTACATGAAATCTCTAAGAGACTCGCAAAGGGGTCGCAATGTTATTTAACAACTTGATTTTACTGAATTTATTTTCGTATATTAAAACTTTGGTAAGCGAGATGCTTGCCAAATTCGCTTATGGTTTAGACGTTCGCAAATGCCAAGGTTTTTTCTTAACCTTATTAGCGACTTAGACTAGGGGCTTTCGCGTCCATCACGGGCGCGTGGATTGAAACTGAGTGAGGTTAAAAAACTCACCGACGCGGCCCTTCGCGTCCATCACGGGCGCGTGGATTGAAACATGACCGCGGCTCTTACCCCATCTTGATTTTGGTTTCGCGTCCATCACGGGCGCGTGGATTGAAACAATCTATCCATCGTGCTAACAATGCCCTGCGCTTTTCGCGTCCATCACGGGCGCGTGGATTGAAACGCTTTACGTAATTCGCTTAGCGTATCACTAATGTTCGCGTCCATCACGGGCGCGTGGATTGAAACAAAAAACAAGCATATTGGTTCTTTTGACACACCTTCGCGTCCATCACGGGCGCGTGGATTGAAACACAAAGTATCGGTACACCAAAAAACAACTTGCAATTCGCGTCCATCACGGGCGCGTGGATTGAAACATGCCACCACCTCGGCAAATGAGTTAATCAAGTTTCGCGTCCATCACGGGCGCGTGGATTGAAACGCAGAACTCACCTGCCTGTGTGTAATTCAAAACTTCGCGTCCATCACGGGCGCGTGGATTGAAACATATCGCGGATATAGCCGTAAGGTATGCCAGTGTTCGCGTCCATCACGGGCGCGTGGATTGAAACCTTAAAGATGATCTTTAGGCACGTAGAAATAATTTTCGCGTCCATCACGGGCGCGTGGATTGAAACCATCTGCGTTAATAAACGATGAATCTTGCTTGTTCGCGTCCATCACGGGCGCGTGGATTGAAACTTTATCGCCATAATCCATAACTGTTACATCAGGCTTTCGCGTCCATCACGGGCGCGTGGATTGAAACTCAACTTATCTAAAACCTGCTGACCTAGCTCGTTCGCGTCCATCACGGGCGCGTGGATTGAAACCTTGGCGCTCATTGGACGTAAGAACAACTCTCTGGTTCGCGTCCATCACGGGCGCGTGGATTGAAACTCAACGATAGCCCATTGCTCGACCACGCTATCGTTCGCGTCCATCACGGGCGCGTGGATTGAAACTATGAGCCTAGCGCAGCAGTTAAGCGTCTTATTTCGCGTCCATCACGGGCGCGTGGATTGAAACAGGCTTAAACACTAAGAAAACCCACGCCTTGCCTTCGCGTCCATCACGGGCGCGTGGATTGAAACTTAATAATAGGCTCGACACGCGCTGGCATGACATTCGCGTCCATCACGGGCGCGTGGATTGAAACCTGTTGTTGGCTAGGTGGCTGGTAATCAGGATTTTCGCGTCCATCACGGGCGCGTGGATTGAAACATACCAGTAACCGTCGTAACTTTATAGCACAGGTTCGCGTCCATCACGGGCGCGTGGATTGAAACGAGCATTACAACACGTTTGGCAGTGTTGAGAATTCGCGTCCATCACGGGCGCGTGGATTGAAACTTGGTCTTTGCCGTCATAATCAAACGGTGCTATCTTCGCGTCCATCACGGGCGCGTGGATTGAAACAGGAACGGCATTTAAGGATAGACATACAGTAGCTTTCGCGTCCATCACGGGCGCGTGGATTGAAACTAATATACGAACATTAAGAGAACGGGAATACGATTCGCGTCCATCACGGGCGCGTGGATTGAAACTATCTTTAGCTTGTCAATATCATTCATGGTTATTCGCGTCCATCACGGGCGCGTGGATTGAAACATAAGCAAAGCCTAGACTTGCGGTAGCGGTTGTTCGCGTCCATCACGGGCGCGTGGATTGAAACTTTATTGGTAGGGTTGTACCAGCGTTCCTCTTGTATTCGCGTCCATCACGGGCGCGTGGATTGAAACGCTAGTATTGGTCCTGCGAGATCAGTACCGCTCTTCGCGTCCATCACGGGCGCGTGGATTGAAACAGCTAGCGAATGGTTACGCGATGCAGCTAAGGAGTTCGCGTCCATCACGGGCGCGTGGATTGAAACACTATAAGCAGTGATTCACTGATTGAGCAAGCATTCGCGTCCATCACGGGCGCGTGGATTGAAACGCGCTTGCTGCTGTGCCCTGTTGTACCGGTGTATACTTCGCGTCCATCACGGGCGCGTGGATTGAAACTTAAACACCAACTCCTCTTTAGTTTCAATGATTTTCGCGTCCATCACGGGCGCGTGGATTGAAACGCCTTGTGCATTTGCTCAAACGTCACCTTGTCGTTTCGCGTCCATCACGGGCGCGTGGATTGAAACATGGCCATGTCTCCAAATAATCAGTTATTGTTTTTTCGCGTCCATCACGGGCGCGTGGATTGAAACAGATACCACAAACACTAGGCGAGGCTCTGCAACTTCGCGTCCATCACGGGCGCGTGGATTGAAACATCGTAGATGCTTGCTGTGATACCAACGTAACTGTTCGCGTCCATCACGGGCGCGTGGATTGAAACAAGAGATTTACGAGCAAGTGGTGAGTGAGCATATTCGCGTCCATCACGGGCGCGTGGATTGAAACAACGCCGTCATTATCAACCGTGATGAAGATATTGCTTCGCGTCCATCACGGGCGCGTGGATTGAAACTCGCTAGATTATCCGCCATCTGTGAATAGCTACTTTCGCGTCCATCACGGGCGCGTGGATTGAAACACAACTATCAAGATATGTCGGTCAGCATGATTCTTCGCGTCCATCACGGGCGCGTGGATTGAAACTTACTGGAGGTCTAAGAGAACTTACAGCAGGTTTTCGCGTCCATCACGGGCGCGTGGATTGAAACCCCCATAGTGAGCAATTAAACCAGTGGCTTTGCTTCGCGTCCATCACGGGCGCGTGGATTGAAACATGAGTTGAGATTGGGCGGTGCTGAGGCTGTTAGATTCGCGTCCATCACGGGCGCGTGGATTGAAACAAACGCTGCCACGGGTCGCTCAATACCGTTAATTTCGCGTCCATCACGGGCGCGTGGATTGAAACAATCTATCCATCTTATCAATAACAGCCTGTGCTTCGCGTCCATCACGGGCGCGTGG
The DNA here is from genome assembly GCF_003148585.1 of Psychrobacter immobilis. Lineage (GTDB taxonomy): Bacteria > Pseudomonadota > Gammaproteobacteria > Pseudomonadales > Moraxellaceae > Psychrobacter > Psychrobacter immobilis. The sequence continues at coordinate 172,447 of NZ_QGGM01000001.1, forward strand.
ATTGAAACGCTAATACAGTAAACACCCTCCGGCACGTAAATATTCGCGTCCATCACGGGCGCGTGGATTGAAACATGAGCCGCAGCACTTTGGGCAAACGCTAATGGTTTCGCGTCCATCACGGGCGCGTGGATTGAAACTCTATTTTGCGGTTGTGGTGCAAATAAGGTACTTCGCGTCCATCACGGGCGCGTGGATTGAAACAAATTTGCATCGCAAGCCAAAGCTCGTCAACAAGACGTTCGCACCTTCACGGTTGCGTGGATTGAAACCGCATAACTCAAGCATTCTATGGTGGTTCGTTGACCTACCTTGATATGGTAAAGATTACCACTCAGTCCAGTATAGATTTTAGTGAATATAGGTAATATTCTTCATATTTTCTCAATTATATGCAAGGATTAAAACGCTAATCTCCTTATATTGTGCAGAGTGGTCTTACTAACCCCTGTCGCACTTACGATAGATAATGAGCTTACAGAGACGGTGCTCATCAAAGGGATTCACTATATACGTCCGTTCGATGATCATAGTATTTTATACGTTTGAGAGGAAAACGAGAAAGATATGCGTACTAGTGAGACTGGCGAGCTAACATGGGATAATATTGATTTTAATAGGTACAAATACGATACTGGATATATTTCTAAGGTTTTGCCCTTCTCTCCCGAAATGGATATTGAATTTCCTATATAATGTGAACCATCTCTTTGTTGATAACCCCTTTAATTTAGGCTTTTTTCTTAGTAAAAAAATGCTGCTTATCAGGTAAAACGGTGCTTTATGTTTAACGCTTCCTCAACTCGTTTAAATAAATACATCAGCGAAAGCGGTATTTGCTCCAGGCGAGACGCTGACCGCTTTGTTGAACAAGGTAATGTATACATCAATGGTAAGCGTGCTCAAGTAGGCGATCAAGTGGTTGCTGGAGATACGGTAAAAGTCAACGGGCAACTCATTGAGCCGCGAGAGGCGGATGATTTTGTGTTCATTGTCTTGAATAAACCCGTAGGTATTGTGAGCACCACAGAAGCTTCAGAAAAAGATAATATCGTTGATTTCGTTCGACATAGTACACGTATTTTTCCAATTGGACGTTTGGATAAAGACTCTCAGGGTTTAATCTTTTTGACCAGTAATGGTGATCTGGTTAATAAAGTATTACGTGCTGGTAATAACCACGAGAAAGAATATTTGGTGACGGTGAACAAGCCGATAACAGATAGTTTTATTGAGGGTTTAGCTGGTGGCGTGCCAATGCTTGGGAAGATGACCAAGAAATGCCAGGTTACTAAGGTGGCACCCACCGTGTTTAACATCACGCTAGTGCAGGGTTTAAACCGCCAAATTCGTCGTATGTGTGAGCATTTTGGCTATGAAGTGGTGAAGCTTGAGCGTACGCGGATTATGAATGTCAGTCTTAAAGGTACTCCCGTTGGAGACTGGCGAGATTTAACCGAAAAAGAGTTGTCTGTTTTACTTAAGTCCATAGAAGGTTCTTCTTCAGATGCCAGTAATCCGGGCAAGAAATCTCGTAATGCGCCACGAAAAAATGCTCGTACTGATGATTCATCAAAGACAAAAACGTCCTCGAAATCAGCGGGGGCAGCAAAGGGCAATAAAAAACACGCCAAGGATGATGCTAGAAAACCAGCGGGTTCTAAAGGTAAAGATAGACGTCCTTTTGGTAATGGCAAGAAGGCTGTGGGCAATGGCAAACCTACTACAAATGGTAAGCGCCCTGCAAAAGGTCGAAGTTCTAAGCGGTAGCAGTATCGCGACTATAGATTGATGGTTAATGGTTAACTAATTAAGACAGCTGATAAGAAATACTGCACAAAAAGCCAGACAACTTAAATTGTCTGGCTTTTTTGTGGTCTGCAGATTTTCTCAACCAAATATTTTTTATTATAAAGCCAACTCATAACTAGGATGTGTCTTCACGAAGTACCGTTGGTATGGGCGGACTAAAAATAGCAAAGTCTAAGACAGTTAGCAGATGTCATTGTTTAAAAATTCGATTATAGTAGATATCGAATCATACATTTAAAAGTTGAGGACAAAATAATGAAGACACTAAGTTTATGTATTGCAGCAGGACTAGGTTTAAGCGCTTGTGCTGGTGGAATGACAGGGAACACGGGTCAAAACAATAATGTCAATGGTATCGTCACTCAATACCCTGTTGAGACTGCCATGCTCAACATCTATACCAAACAACGCAGTGATAAATTAGTTGCGGTTGTCGGCAGTCAAAGCGTGTCAGCAGAGATTCAAGTGACGCCTAAAGGCAGTATGGTATTTAATAATAAGTCTGTACAAGGTACCGAAATAAACACCATTAATAAGATTAATAATCAAATCACCAATCAATCAGTCGCTATCAATTACTTCACCCTGAATCCACTGATATTCCATGGTTTTACAGACGGTACAGGTAAATACTCACTATCTAACCAGACGACCACCATTCCTAAAATGGCGACGGTGGGCGCTTCTAGTAAGCTACTGACGGAAAATGTCTATGCCGATAGTAGCATGCGTAACAAGATAGGGACTTATAACCAAGACTGGTCTTTGTCGCGTGATACAAATAATACCGCATGGTTCTGTATAGAAACCTCAGGCAATCTATTACTCAGCTTTGACCCTACAGGCACTTCATCAGAATGCTACAAGATCAATGCCAAAGGCGATATTTTAGCAAGCAAAGTGACACTGAGTCAGCCTAGTAGTAATGGTAGTACTAAGACGGTTACTTTAAACAGTCAGTAGCTATTATCATGGTGACATGCCCTTTATCATATAGCCTTGCTACATAGCTTTCGTCACATAGCATTTATTACATAACAACGAAACAAAAAAATAGCGCCTAATATGGGCGCTATTTTTATATCAGTCAGCTGAACGATTAAGAACGATGTCCATGAGTATGCTTAGCTTGATACTTGCTTTTTGCTTTGAGATGAGCCGCTGGTTTTTTTGATTGATGCTTTGATACTACTGCCTTTTTCTTCACATGCTGATGTTTATTATCAAACTTTGCATTGACCTTTTGATGCTTCACTTGAGCAACATGATGTTTAGCAATTTGCGGCGCAGCACTTGCTTGGCTAACCATTGTGAAGCAAGCAGTAATGGCTAGGATTGAACTTATCATTATTTTTTTCATTATTTTTTCTCGTATAAAGTCATATTAGTTATGAGGTGTGGTTGAAACTGCCTTACTCAATATCGAGTAAAGCATTCACGTGATAAAAAGCATCATGATAAAAATCTGCTCTATCGACAACGAGAATGATAAATGATTCAAACGTTAAGTAGATTTATGAAGATTGAAGAAAGGTAACCTTAATGAGGGAAGGTTTCTTAAGTGGTACGCTATAAGCGTCATATTGGCGCTTTTCTAGACGGGCAAGTAATAGCGAATGAAAAGATATCTTATATATAGCTTAGGATGACTGGCTTTGGCATATTTTTTATAAAGCGTAGACGTTGTCACGATACTTTCATTTTCACCCTATAAAATGCGTTGATTATTCAAAGCCATTGACGATATGCCGCATCACAATAAAGTCTTTTAAAGAGTAAAGACCAAACTAAGCAGGCGAGATAAGTATTCTGCAAGAGTCGTTGGAGTTGGGATTTTTTTAAAGTAGCCAACTGATGGCCTTCTGAATAGCAATTTTGAAATAACTGAGAATCGATGTAATGAACCATTACTTATATTTGACAGATTATGAAAAAAACTTGATTGATAGTGCTTTGCTCATTCTGATGAAAAAAAACATCCAATATAGCGATCAATCAAAAGAAAACTCAGTGCAGCAATACTATCAAGATTTTAATCTCACACTTTTTGAGCTATGTGCAAAAATAAAAGCACCTGATTTTGATAAGCAAATGGATTTATCCTCGAAAGAAATCAAAGCAATTAAAAAAGCCCTAACCTCACTGTATGACCGTATCTATCAAAGAACCCTTAAAGACATAAAGAGCAATCAAGAAGGTCACTATAAGAGCTGTAAGTTACAGATTATAGAGTTAGAGAGAAAAATCGATATTATCGAAAAAAACAATATAGAGAGCAATAGTTGTTAAAGTGTTCTCTTTTACCGAAAAATCTCACTATTTTTAAGTCGCTAGCACCATCAATATTGGTCGCGTAAAATAAAAAATCGCACTCCGCATTACATTAGCCTATCTTTTCCGCTGGGTTTTATTAGCTCTTTCCCATTTGCTTGGTTATCGTATAGCTACTTCAGTCATATAGTCTTCTCAGTACAAGATGAATAGGTACAGCAAAGGATAGTACGACAAATTAAAGTACGGCAAATAGCAGGCTGAGCAAACATGACGACGCTGTGACCGATTTCTCTAGAATGCCCGATATATCTCTATACAAGACTTGTAAAGAGCATACCCCTTGTCTTAGAATGGCATTGTTAATGATAATGTCTATTTTGTTAAGTATTCTTTCTAAAATGCTTTAAACTGACGTTTCAAGTTAGCACACCTCCTTACTTATAAATGTTACCTATGCATCATCAGCATGCTGGTAATACGATGACCCTATCATGTCTACTAAGCGCCGTAAGCTTGTTTTACGATATTCATCACCGGTAACGATGTGGTTCGGCATGTTGGTCGCATGTTTTGCTTGGATCATGCACATCACGCTGTTGCTCACACCTCTGTGGGATGATAATGCCCACTTAGGTCATGGTATCTGTGCAGAGCTTGCACCGATTGTATCGGCAGCTAAGCAGTATGAGCAAATACAGACTGATATTGCGCAAACAAATCACAACATACCCATTGATAGTGCCGCTCGTCATTTACTTCATCATAATGCATCCCTATCTTTAGCATCGCCTGCGACCGTTAAGCCAGTCATAACGGTTGACGCCGCACCTTCACAGGAAGCTTTGTATAGCAAAGATAAGGTTGAAAGCTCTGAATCTAACCCTGCTGCCGTAAAATACACTGGCTGTGACCTTTGCACTGCCATGTCTGCGGCACTATTGCCAGTCGCTTTTACACATACTGACTCGGCTTTGATTGAGCTGTCTATTGTCTCAGTCACGTTTTTGTATCGCTCACATACCTACTCTCCTAGTAATTTTTTACGACCCCTCGCACGCGCTCCTCCAGTCACACTCACATAACTATCTACATTTATAGTCCAATATTTTTAGGGCGTGTCCTCATTTTAAAAATGGTGATAAGCATGAGATAAATTGCTGTCAAACAAGGAAAGTAGCGCAAATAATATCGAGATATTAATAAGCTATTTGATGATGTTTGGCAAAATTTAGCCATTTTTAGCCCATTTCGAAAGTAATCAATTGAATTGGGGACACGCCCTAGAGCATTAGTGACAAGGCTCTCAATCAACGCGCTCATTTGACGCTCTGATTGAGGCACTTGTATGCGTTTGCCTAAAACATTGCGCTCAAAACTGTGCTCATAATATTGTGCTCAAAATGCTATCTATTTATATCGGAAAATATTCAGTAAGCACCTAGTCTAAGTCAATAAATGGCTTGGCTGACATTACAGCTTGGTAAAAACTGAATAACCGATTTCATAAAATATTTTTGCGAATTTCTAGGAAAGTAAGATGTTATCTTCATCAATGAATGCTGTACCTATTTTAAAACTAAGTGTTTTAGCTTTGTCTTTATTGCATATCAGTAGCGCTTATGCAGATTCCACAACCGTAAAGGCGCACATGCCTACTACGGATGATGAGCCACATATTCAATTGCCAGAAATCGTCGTTTATGCGACAGCAGCGGATAAGCGCTCTAGTACCAAGGCACTTGGGACAGCCGCCACCCTTGATCAAAAATTTATTAGCAGCAAACAAGTGGCAAGCAGTGATACAGCCACTATACTGACAAAAATACCCGGTCTAAATGTACAAAGTGCCGGTGGTATCTCAAACCTGCCCGTGATAAGAGGCTTGGCGGACAACCGTCTGCGTATCTTAGTGGATGGCGTTGACTCAATCGCCTCCTGTCCAAACAGTATGAACTCACCCTTGTCTTATATTGCGCCAAGCGCTATAGAGAAGACCACCGTCTATGCAGGTGTGACGCCTGTGAGTGTCGGTGGTAATAGTATTGGCGGTACTATCGTTGTCGAAACAGCAGAGCCTATGTTTTCAACGGATAGCGACATATTAACCTCAGGTGAAATCGGCACATTTTATCGTAGTAATGGTGACGCTTATGGTGCCAATGTATCTACCACAGCAGCAAACGAGCAGCTTAGCCTCACCTATAAAGGCAGCTTTGCGCAGGCGGATAATTATAAAGCTGGTGGTGATTTTAAATCTTATACAGAGACAGGGAACGCTGGTAAAACCTTAGCGAAAGACGAAGTTGGTTCAACCGCCTATGAAAGCAAAAACCAGTCAGTAGATGTGGCTTATAAGAACGGCAATCATCTGCTACAAGGCACTTATTTGTGGCAAAACGTCCCAAAAGAGTTATATCCAAATCAGCGGATGGACATGCTCGACAATCAGCTTGACCGCATTAATTTGCGCTACAAAAGCGAGTTAAATTGGGGACAGTTAGAAGCACAGGCCTATCATGAAGATGTCGATCACTATATGAATTTTGGGGAAGACAAACAGTTCTTATATGGTAATGCCAAAGGTATGCCGATGTACACCAGTAGCGAGACCATCGGTGCCAATCTTAAAGGTATTATTGATTTAACCAATCAAAGTACGCTCAATATAGGTGCTGAATATCAAGACTACACGATCGATGACACGTGGGCGGCATCTGGCGACGGTATGATGTCGCCAAACGACTTTCAAAATATCAACAATGGTCAGCGTCAGCGTATCAGTATCTATGGCGAATGGGAAAAAGACATCTCATCTGACTGGAGCACCCAGCTTGGCGCTCGCTATGAAAACGTACGTACCAGTGCTGATGAAGTACATGGCTATCAAATCGATGGTCAAAACAATATGACCAATCAGCTGCGAGATAGCGCTAACTTTAATGCCAGTGACCGCCGAACCACCGATAACAACTTTGATATTACTGCACTCGCACGCTACGACATTGATTCACAAAAAAATCTAGCCTTAGGTCTGTCGCACAAAGAGCGCACGCCAAGCTTATATGAACGCTATACTTGGTCCACTTGGAAAATGGCGGCCATCATGAATAATACCGTTGGTGACGGTAATGGCTATTTTGGTGATCCTAATCTACGCCCAGAAAAATCCAACACCCTATCTGCCACCCTAGACTGGCGCGGTGCTGATGATAGCTGGGGCGTTAAAGCCACTCCTTACTATTCAAAAATTGATGACTATGTCGATGCCATACAGTGGAATCCCATGGCAAACACAGCAGCTAGCACTCAAACAGCTAATCAATATAATGTGCTGCGCTATACCAACCAAGATGCCGAGATATATGGCATGGATATCTCAGCCAATCGGGAGCTGGCAGCAAATGCTTGGGGGTACTGGGATATAGTAGGGTCGTTAAGCTATACCAAGGGGAAAAATAAAGACAGTGGCTCAGACTTATATAACATTATGCCATTCAATGGCAGTGTGGCCCTGAATCGGGAAAATAACGGTTGGACAAACCAAATCGAAGTGGTGGGCGTCGCGGCTAAACATGATATCTCAACCCCTCGCAACGAAATTAAAACGGCGGGTTATGGTCTCTTAAACCTCAGTACAGGCTATCAGTTTAAAGAGGTAGCAATTGAGGCTGGTATCGATAACGTATTCGATAAAAACTATGCCCTACCTCTAGGAGGCGCATACATGGGTCAAGGCAAAACCATGTCGATGAATGGCGAAATAGGTAGCGGTTCTAATTGGGGTACTGCCGTTCCTGGCGCGGGACGATCATTGTATGTGGGTGTCAACTATAAGTTCTAGGTGTCATTAAGATAGGTCATTCACTGACTAACATAATGATTAAACCTTCAACAGATTTTATTTATCTTATATTTTAGGAAGCACCTTCATGACTATGGCACTATTAATTGCAGCATTTTTAATGGGATTTTTTGGTTCGCCGCATTGCTTAGGTATGTGTGGCGGTATCGTCACCGCATTCGGACTATCGATGAAAGAAACCAGTCCAGCAAAAAAACGCGGCCTCATTGCGACTTACCATTTGGGGCGCTTACTCAGTTATGCCCTACTGGGCTTAATTGCTGGAGTGATTGGCACCACAGTATTAACCCCTCTGATGGTTGGCAACAGCACACCTCGCATTCTACTAGGGTTGGTCTTGGTATTTGTAGGATTAACCATGCTAGGGTTGCCTTTTTTGAACAAGCTTGAACGCCTTGGTATGCATTTTTGGCAAGCTTTATCACCTCTGCGGCAGAAAGTATTCCCCTTAAACACCTTTCCTCGAGCATTAACAGCAGGTTTATTATGGGGATTTTTACCTTGTGGTCTCGTTTATGGCGCATTACTTATTGCGGTCGTCGGTCATGACCCGCTCACAGGTGCCGTGTTAATGTTTGTCTTTGGTCTAGGAACCGTACCCATGCTCGTCGCTACGCACGGAACGGTCAACTGGATGCGCAATCAAATCGGGCGTTTGCGCTTAAGGCAAGTGAATGGCGTAATCATGATGTTATCTGGCTTAGCCGTCATAGCGGTGCCGATGATCATGGCCAATATGCATGGTGGACACGGGAAAATAAGCCATGAGCAAATGAATCACGAGCAAATGAATCACGAGCAAATGAATCACGAGCAAATGAATCACGAGCAAATGAATCACGAGCAATAAAAACGTCTCTCATGTACATAGGAGGCAATGATATTTTAAACTATGGATAGGGCATTTTTAGCGTGCCCTATTTTTTTATCTACTAATGCGCCAACCTCTGAATTTAGCAAAGAAACCTTTTAGCCTTTCAGAAAAGTTAAAAGCCTCTGACTCCGGCACTTCTTCAACATGATGACGAGCTGCCAGTATCGGCTGCTGCACCAATCTTTCGTGATGATCAAAAGCACGATCAAGACTGATACTCATGATAGAGAAGTTAGTCGGACGTGGTAGACAGCGATATACCTGACCCCTATTAATTAAATCAATGACCATATGAGCATCTTTGAATTCAGTCAACATCAGCACCATCAGATCTGGCTGGATATTTTTTAAGGCATAAACGATGGGCGTAATATTTTCTTTATTGAGCGTCGAATCTGTAATCGTGACACCAAAGCGTTTTTTTTGTAATAACTTTGCGGCCTGTTCAAGGTTACTCGCCCAGCTCACGGTATAAGCGCTCTTAAAATGACTTTTTATTTGTTGATACACACTTTCATCATCGTCTAATACCAATATATTGCGATTGCTAACCGTGCCACTATTAACACAGTTTTGAGTTGCATCATTTTCCATAGCGTTTTGTGTGATTTCTTGCGTTTGCTGAGCAATTTCTGTGGCTTTATTAACGATTTTTTTGAGTTCGTCATTTTGCCATGGCTTAGTGATATAGCGATAAATTTCGCCCTCATTCACAGAATCCATCACGGCATTTAGATCCGCATAACCAGTTAACAAGATACGAATAGTATTTGGTGAAGCTGCTTTGATGTCACTCAATACTTCTGTACCTTGCTTATCTGGCATGCGTTGGTCGCTGATGACCACTTGTACTTCATTCGTGCTGACATATTCCATTAGCTCAGTGGCATCGGTAGTAATAAATACGTCATGTGACTGGCGAAAATGCATTTTTAAGCTGCGCAAGATACGCGGCTCATCATCGATAAAAGCGATTTTTGGTTTTTGCATGACGCTCTCTTTAAATAAATGGTTGGAAGTCTCTCAACTTTCAAATAAGGCTTGCGAAGGTTTCTTTTCATGAACGATAGACTGTATCGGTAGCATGAGGGTAAACGTCGTGCCCGCGCCAACGACTGAGCTAACCTCAATGCGTCCACTATGTTGTTCGATGATTTGTGCCGTAATGGCCAATCCTAAACCTGTGCCATCGCCTGCTTTTTTAGTGGTAAAAAACGGCTCAAAGATATGCGTTAAAATATGCTCTGCGATACCGACACCATTGTCTATAATGCGTACTACGATATATTGCTGCGCCTCATCGACAGACGAGCTGACTTGCAATGTCCCTTTATGATCTGGCGGTATGGCTTGCGCGGCATTATTAAATAGGTTTAGTAATACTTGGTTAATTTGTGAAGGATTACACTGAATGAGCGGCAGCTCGGCTAGATTGGTTTTGACGTCTAAGGTTTTTAAATTATTGCGAGCCATAATCAATGAGGTATTGATGCAATCATTGATATCGACATCTTTTACTTTGGATTCGTCTAGTCGAGAAAAGTCGCGCAAGCTGACGACCAGTTCAGCAATTTGATCGACGCCATACAGTCCGTCTTTAATCAAATCTGCCAAATCTTCACTGACTTCATCTTCTTTGATTGCCTCGCAGCATTGTAAGGTTTGCTCTATTAGCTGCTTGACTTGTTCTTGATTGATAGTTGGCGCTTTTAACGCCTGCAATAATTGATCGGTATGCTGTAGCATCTCATCAAAACGAACAAGATTATCGCCGACCAGCTCCATGTTACTACGCACATAGCCCAGCGGCGTGTTGACCTCATGTGCCACGCCTGCCACCATTTGACCTAATGTCGCCATTTTTTCGGAACGTACCAGATGCACTTGTGAGGCTTTCAACTCATCCATGGCTTGCTGCAAGTCTTGGGTGCGGGCAGCGACTTGTTTTTCTAAATGAACGTTGATTTCGGCAAGTGCGCCTTCGTTTTCGACGACGCGGTCGATCAGTTGATTGGTCTGCTCGCTGATGATTTGAATCTCGCTAACATTTGAGTGTGGCAGTTTAAGCGCGCTTAATTGTTGGTATTTTTTTTGCTCAATTAATGCACCCATATCAGCCACTGACTGTGCCATGTGCTTTAGCGGTCGCGTAAAGTAGCGGCGAAACACCCACGCGGTCAACAACAGGATAGGAATAAAACCCAGTAGCATGGTTTGAATCAGCTGGTTCGACAACGCATTTGCCACGCTCATCATGTCATTATTGGGCTTGACGATAACCATCTTCCAATAGGTAAATGGCATGCGAAACACAAAGGCGGTGGCGGGCTGCTGCAACACAAAGTCATTGGGCACAGCGATGGTCTCAATCAAGTGACTGTCTACCAGATTAAACGTTTGGTCAATATTCAATAGCAGCAATGCTGACAGCAACTTGGATTCTTGTTCGCTTATTTTATTCAGATTGGTCGTACTCAAAATACTACGTGCCGCGAGCGTATAACGACTCTCATCTTTGTTAACAGCCTCATCGATGAGTGTTTGATTAATGCTATCTAGGCTGTCCGCAATAGGGACAAAGCTAGGATGTTTCTCGGCCAATTGATGCGCGGTTACCATTTCACCTTGCGGATTATCTTTAGTCGCTTGCGTGACCATAGATTGATCAGGAAAGGTCAAAAATCGATTGTCCAAGTCTACCAAAAAGACATAACCACCCAGCTTATCTTGCCACTTTTTCATGGCCTCATCGAGGTTATCTAATAGCAGATTAAAACTCACTACCCCATCAAAAGCCTGATTGCGACTGTCATACAATGCCTTGGCACACGTCATCATCGGCTGATTGCTTTGCGGATCAACATACGCACGGCTCCAGACACAGTGGTCATGGCGTGCGTACATCGCAGGAATGTACCACCACTCTCGATAATAAGGACTCGGCGTTTGGCGCACTTGATTATACTGCTCTAACGGCTGCATGTTGCCTGCGTCATCCCGCGCCCACACAAACGACTGCCGCTCTCGGTTTTGAGCGTACATATTTGGATCAAACCACACGCCACCGCCCACAATCCGTTGATCGGTTTGTTGCATAAGATTACCAAAAGTTTCTCTATAAAGGCTGTCTTCTTTTGGCAAGCCGCCCGCCATCGCACTGGTTGCCTTTGCCAGTCCGTCAACATGGCTGATATTCGCCATAATGCTATTAATGGCTTCGTTACCCGTTTCAACCACTGTCTCTGAGGTCATCTCCAGTATGCGCGGCTTAGCTTGGGTTTCGATGACCCAGTACACCATCAGGATAATTAGTAAAAAAGCCAATGCTAAAATAATCAGCATGCGTGTGGAAATACTACCAAGCCGACCAGCAACACTCATAGATAAACCTTATATTGATGCGTCTACCATCATCAATGCATCACTTAATGAATAAAGACACCAGTGATACGAAACCACCATTTATAGTGGGCTCAAGGATACGATGCCGTCATGACAATATGATGACAAAAGTTTTGTTTTCTTATCTGTTGACTAGCACCTTTTAATTAACAACAGTTAGCTTGCCGTTGGTAAATACAACCTTGTACTCATTTAGCGCTGCTCTCTTTTTATCATCAATAACATCATGCAGCTTATTGAGCGCATATAGTCAGAGCACTTTTAAACCGCTACGGTGTTACCCGCCCTATATGTACTCAGTGTACTATCTGTGGTCGGTCGCCTTGTAGCGATTCTAAAATTCCTTGACTATAGCTGTACTATCAGCCATTGCAAGGCACAAAAAAGCCACTTATTGTTTAAGTGGCTTCTTCATATTCAAGTCAGTCGCTAATTTTTCTATTTATGTCATCAATATCTCTATGATTATAGAGTCTACCAAGTTTATCTTGTTCTGTACTGTGAAATTTTATAAATATGTTATATTAATAATACTAATATAGAGGGCGTGTTTGTATTTTATATAATGTCGCGGATCTCCGTCACTTATCACTGATTGCAAAGCTTGTCTGTTGTACACTCAGAGCTTGATATCACTCGCTCATACAGCTATTTAACTAACCCTAAAGAAAGAGGCTCACAAAGTCTTTCTCTTTTAAATATTAAAGGAAAAGCGATGCGTCCTTTGTTTTTTAGTACTTTGTGCTTAACAAGTAGTCTTTCACTAATGGCTTGTAGTAGTCATCAACCAACCACGACAAAAGAATCAGCAGCTATCATTAACAACACGGCAAAAGAGAACGCTGACGAACAGCTAAGCATGGAGCCGTCCAGCCCCGAAGAACCGTTATCAGCGTTCACCGCTTTTGGTAATACAGAAAAAAGTTGGCGCACAGTAATTGATGGCAACCAACTCAGCATTGAAGCAGATTTTTTGAAACCAACGACCATCGTTGTCTCTCGTTCGACCTATGCCGAAGGTGTGGAATACGTGAGTACCGTTAGCGGCAAACCTATTATTATGAATATAAATAGCCAGATTTGTACCGATGATAATGGCTATCAGAATGAATTTACGGTGACGTTAACTTATGATAATAAAAGCTATCAAGGTTGCGCCGTTGCTGGAGCGTATGAAACAGCACCTACGTAATGGCATAGAATTTATTGTGGTTAGCAACTATCATAAATAGTCAGCCATTAGCCAATGGATAACGCATAATTTGGCAAATAAGTACTTATATTACTTTCAACCGATGTCATTATTGTTTAATAGAAAGACACTATAGTCTGTCTATAAACCCTTCATTTTAGTCAAATAACCTTTTATATCAGTCTTACTCAATAAGGATGAACCTATGAAAATTATAAAGACTCAAATCAATAATCCGGTAGACCACGACACATTTATCCATCAGCCTGATGCCAGTAAAACCCGTGTAGCAAACATACCAGGCAAACGCTTACCCTTCCCTGATCAAATTGGTAATTATCAGCGCAATATTGGGACGCCCACTGACGCTTATCAGGACAGTAAGGTTTATATTGTTGGGGGCGGTATTGCAGGTTTGGCCAGTGCTTATTACTGCATCCGAGATGGCAAAGTACCCGCTGAAAACATTACCATTTTAGAGCATCTTGACGTGGCAGGTGGCTCCTTAGATGGTAGCGGCAATCCTGAGACGGGTTATATGGTGCGCGGCGGTCGTGAAATGGATTTCACTTACGAAAACTTTTGGGATTTATTCCAAGATATCCCCGCTCTTGAAATGCCTGCGCCTTATAGCACCTTGGATGAGTATCGCATAGCAAATGACACCGATCCCAATTACTCTATTGCACGCCTGATCCATAAGCAAGGTGAGATAAAAGACTTCAGTCAACTGGGATTGAGTAAAGCCAACCAACTCGCTTTAATTCGTTTGCTATTAAAACCTAAGGAAGAGCTAGACGATATCACTATTGAAGAGTATTTTGATGACAGTTTTTTGAATAGTAACTTCTGGACGTTTTGGCGAACCATGTTTGCTTTTGAAAACTGGCATAGCTTACTTGAGTTTAAGCTTTATACGCATCGATTTTTACACGCATTGGACGGTCTAAACGACATGTCTGCGCTGGTATTCCCAAGATACAATCAATTTGATAGCTTTGTTAAGCCACTACAAAATTATTTAAAAGATAAAGGTGTGCAGTTTCAGTATGACACGCTCGTTACCGATTTAGACATTGAATTTGAGCATGCTGATAAATTAACAGGCACCAAAAAGGTCAAAGCCATCATCACGGAGAAAGCGAGTGAGCAAACCACCATTCCTATGGGTAGCAATGATTTCGTCATCGTGACGACTGGCTCCATGACCGAAGATACCCGCTATGGTGACGATAATACTGCACCGACGCTGGACTTCACAAAAGACAGCATGGGGCAATCTTCTGGTTGGAAAGTATGGAATAATCTGGCTAAGCAATCTGACGTCTTTGGTCACCCAGAAAAATTTAATCAGCATGTGGATAAATCTGCTTGGATGTCGGCGACGTTGACCTGCCAGCCGTCTGCCTTTATTGATAAGCTCAAAATCCTGTCTATCAACGATCCTTATACGGGTAAAACAGTGACCGGTGGCATCATTACGATTACGGATTCAAACTGGCTGATGAGCTTTACTTGTAACCGTCAACCGCATTTCCCTGATCAGCCAAAAGACACGCTAGTCGTATGGCTATATGCCTTGTTTATGGATAAAGAAGGCAATTATGTAAAAAAACCCATCCCAGAATGTACAGGCAAAGAGATCTTGAGCGAACTCTGTCATCACCTTGGCATCCTCGATGATATAGAGAATATCATGGCCAATACCATCGTCAGAACGGCTTATATGCCCTACATTACCTCGATGTTTATGCCCCGTGCTAAAGGCGATCGTCCTGAGATAGTCCCTGATGGTTGTGTCAATATGGGTCTAGTCGGTCAGTTCGTCGAGACACATAATGATGTGGTATTTACCATGGAGAGCTCTGTTCGTACTGCTCGTGTCGCAGTTTATGAGCTACTAAATGTGCAAAAACAAGTCCCCGATATAAACCCATTACAATACGATATCCGTCAATTACTAAAAGCCGCGAATACACTCAATGATGGTAAAGGTTTCATCGGCGAAGGTCTATTAACTAAGCTCCTTAAGGGTACTTATTACGAGCACATATTGCCAAAAGCCAATCAATCCACCAACGGCAATGACTCAATATTTACTCAGCAGTGGGAGGCAATCAAAGGGCTTTGGCATAAGTAGTTCCCGCATCAGTAATGTTAGTTTTGATAAAAGCAGCTTTGATAAAAATGGCTTTAGTAAAACTAATGACGAAGAATAAAAGCGATAACGCTCTAGGGCATGTCCTCATTTTAAAAATGGTGATAGAAATAAGATAAATTGCCGTTAAACAAGGAAAATAGCACCGTTACGAATACTAACAGTGCTATTTGACGATTTTTAACAAATTTTAGCCGTTTTTAGCCCATTTAAATGTTCATTGGTTGAACTAAGGACATGCCTTAGTCAGACTTGGATAACCGCTGTAATTGCTCAATCAGCCAACGGTGTATACCACTGTGACTGGTACGTGGGTGCCATGCTGCTATTACCTTAAATGTGGGTGGCAGGGCTTCCACTTTAAGCTCTTTAACCCGACTGTTTGGCAATAAACGCGAAGGGTAAAATGCGATCATATCGGTTGTATAAAGGATATCTGGCACCGCAGAAAAGCTAGGAACGGACATAACGATGTTTCGTTTAAGACCTTTTTCTGCAAACCATTGGTCATGAGAACCACGCAAGTTAGCGCGTGAAGGTGACACCACCAACTGCGAGTGTGCAGCAATTTGCGCCAGTGACAGCGGCTCTGTTGTCAAACTATTATTGCAACCAGTAATGCAAAAATGTTGTTCTTCAAGCAGCGTCACATAAGCCAAGTTATCAGGAATAAATTCTGGGAAAGTAATCAGCAGATCAAGCTCGCCTGCCGCAATAAGCTGATTGATATTGTCTGAGGCAAAATCACGCACGATTAACTTCAAATCAGGCGCGTCGCGGCGCGTTATATGAAACAACTGCGGTAATAATGCCTGCGTCGCATAGTCGGTCGCGCTAATCGTAAATATGCCTTTATAAGTCTGCGGCGAAAACACATCTGGCTCTAACAGTGCTTCTAACTGCTCTAATATGCGACTAATGGGTTGCTGCATCGATAGCGCTTTGGGGGTTGCCACCATGCGATTGCCTTGACGAATAAACAAACGATCATCAAACAAATCACGCAGCTTACGTAACTGTTCGCTGATTGCCTGCTGTGTCAGCCCCATTTTGCGCGCGACTTGTGAGAGATTTTTTAGATCAAGCAACGCATGTAGCACTCTCAGCTGCTTGATATCGAGTCGGTTAATTCCATTCATAACATATACCATTAATAATTGTATCTTAAACAAGAAAATCCTGTTTCCAATTGTATCTATAAAACTCTATGCTTACCAACCTTACTTACGCAGTAATAAAGCATCAAAACAAGCTCAGTGGTTTAAACAATAACCCCATCTATTTGTTTTAAAAGAGAGTTTTATGGAACCATCTAATATCGATACCAGCCCGTTGTTTGCATCTGTCACACTCGGACCATATACGTTAAAAAACCGTATTATCATGCCACCGTTGACACGCTCTCGCAGCACGCAACCGGGCAATATTCCTAATGAATTAATGGCAAGCTACTATACACAGCGCGCCTCTGCAGGTTTTATGGTCACTGAAGGCACGCAAATTGAGCCGAGGGGTCAAGGTTATGCGTGGACGCCAGGCATACATTCGCATGCCCAAATCGAAGGCTGGAAAAAGGTCACTCAAGCGGTACACGCAGCAGGTGGTATCATTTTCGCTCAGCTTTGGCATGTTGGCCGCGTGTCTCATACCAGCTTACAACCACAAGGCGCTCAGCCAGTCGCACCATCAGCTATCACTGCTGACAATGTAAAAGTATTTATCGAAACAGCACCAGGTGCAGGCGCGTTAGCCGATCCTAGTGAGCCACGCGCACTCAGTACTGATGAAGTTAGTGAACTGGTCGCTATGTATGCGGCAGCCGCACGCAATGCATTGGAAGCAGGTTTTGATGGCGTCGAGCTGCATTGTGCTAATGGCTATTTGGTGAATCAGTTCATCTCTGAGCATAGCAACACACGTGATGACCAATATGGCGGTTCATTGACCAATCGCTTGCGTTTCTTAAAAGAAATCGTTGCTGCCGTCAGTGCAGTGGTTGGTGCTGATCGCTTAGGCGTACGTTTCGCACCGCTGTTTGCTAGCACAGATGAAACTCGCGTGTATTTAGGGCTAGTGGAATCAGATCCACATCATACGTATATTGAAGCGATTAAACTACTTGAACAAGCGGGTATCGCTTATTTATCTATTGCAGAAGCTGACTGGGACAATGCTCCTGATTTACCAGAGACGTTTTATCAAGCCGTCAGAGCTGAGTTTTCAGGACGCATTATCTATGCAGGTAAATACACGACGGAAAAATCGGTGCATATGCTAGCTAAAGGTTATGGCGATTTATTTGCTTTTGGTCGTCCTTTTATTGCTAATCCCGATTTACCTGAGCGCATCGCCAATCATTGGCCACTCAATGAGGCAGATCCTACCACGATGTATGGCGGCACCGAAATTGGCTATAATGATTATCCTTACTATCAAAACTCTTAATACAATAAGGCCATTCGTGGCCTTATTTTTTTGCTTATGAATAGGATATTTTTAATAGCTGATTCATATATATAGCCCTTATGATTCATCCGACTGATCAAATAACTTTTCGATAGGCTTGCTATGTATCTTTGAGCTATTGAACAGCGACTTATTACCAGTATCCGCTTCTGTCCAAAAATTAATATTGAATTGGGCATCATCACTTAATTCTACGCGGTGCCAATATTGAGGCGGACTGACCGCGAACTGCCCTGCTTTAATAACAATGGTTTTTTCAGGTTCAGTGGCGGCTTCATCGGCAAAGCCATAAAAGGTAACCGTGCCTTGCATGACACAAATTTGGCCGTATACGCCCTCTGCTGTATTGTGATGAGTCAACAAGGCTTTTGGGACTTTATCTTTAGTAAAAAAGTGGGTCGAACGCTTTATTTTCCAATGGCTGGGTATGACGGGGTTTGAGGCGACAGTATGACTCATGGTAACTCCTTGGCTAATTTGATGGGTGTATCCCAATCCTTTTTATTAACAGCTTACTTGAGAATAAAATTCTATTGATAAACGAGAAAAGCACGCACAGTAATGGTTATTACTATAGCGCATCATATTTTCAAATGTATTGCTATCCTCATATCATCTTAGTTAACCATCAATATATAGGATATTAAAGCCACTTTTTAATCCCCATTAAGTAGTATGTGAAATGACATTCATACTGCTTTCGCCTAATGGTTAGCGAGCTTACTTATTGCTACATTAACTCCATCTAAACTATCCAGTTCGACGGTGGAGAATACTTGTCATGCATGCAAAAGAGCTACTTGAGGTTGAACGCCGTGATATAAGAGCGCTTCACTATACGTGGATTGCTTTTTTTCTGACCTTTTATGTCTGGTTCAATATGGCACCACTAGCCACTTCTATGCTAGAGGCCGAAAGCTACTTAACTTCTGAACACATCAAATTATTTCTCATTGCCAACGTTGCTTTGACCATTCCAGGGCGAGTGGTGGTTGGAATGGCATTGGATCGCTTCGGTCCGCGTCGCGTGTTTTCCATACTGATGGTCGTCATGGCGATACCGACATGGTTCTTCGCGTTTGGTGATTCCGCGATGCAGCTGTTCGTCGCTCGCCTATTTATGTCTATCGTGGGCGCAGGGTTCGTCGTTGGCATTCACATGACTGCCCTTTGGTTTAAGCCAAAAGACATTGGCTTTGCCGAAGGATTTTATGCCGGCTGGGGTAATTTTGGTTCAGCTGCCGCAGCGATTACCATTCCCACGGTTGCGCTACAGTTCTTTGGTGGTGATGACGGTTGGCGCTGGGCAATTGCATTATCTGGCTTACTGATGGCCGCTTACGGGGTGGCCTATTGGTTTTTAATCACCGATGGTCCTACACAAGATACCCATAAAAAAGCACGTAAGGCGGGTGCTTTAGAGGTATCGAGTTGGAGAGATTTATTATTATACTGCCTATTTATTATTCCTTTATATGGCGTATTGGGTGTATTGGTTTATCGCACTAAAAACATGGGATTCCTGAGCGAAACAGGTGCTTGGGGGTTTTATACTCTCATCGCAGTGGTGGTTATTTATCAAATTTATAAAGCCATCAGTGTCAACGTACCCATGCTCAAAGCGGGTATCCCTGAGGATGACAAATACCCCTTTACCTCTGTTGCCGCCCTAAATGTCACCTACTTTGCTAACTTTGGCGCAGAGCTGGCGGTCGTCTCTATGCTACCGATGTTCTTTGCCGCAACGTGGAAGCTCGATCCTACCGTCGCAGGGTTAGTTGCATCGACCTTTGCTTTTGTTAACTTATGGGCGCGACCACTTGGCGGCTATATCTCTGACAAGGTTGGCAATCGTCGCTTGGTGATGTTGGTATACATGTTCGGTATCGGTATCGGCTTTGGATTGATGGGATTGCTGAATGCAGAGTGGCCATTGTTTATCGCGGTCGTCTTTACGATTCTATGCTCAGTCTTTGTGCAAGGGGCAGAAGGCGCAACTTTTGGTATTATCCCCTCAATTAAGCGGCGCTTAACGGGTCAAATTTCTGGTATGGCGGGGGCTTATGGCAACGTGGGCGCTGTGTTCTATCTATTTATATTTACCTTGGTCGAACCAAATCAGTTCTTTTTTATCATTGCGATAGGTGCATTTATCGCTTGGGTACTTTGTTTCTTCTGGTTAAAAGAGCCTGAAGATGCCTTTGGTGACGAATACAAAATGTCCTCGGTCGATCGTCAAATTGCCGCTGAAGAAGGCTAATTTGATTAGCTTATAAAATAAAAAAGCCACCCAGCATCACTGCTCGGTGGCTTTTTTTGACTGATATAGAGAGCTATCCAGACATGTAACAGGGGTTATTGAGATGACCTATG
This sequence comes from Psychrobacter immobilis, assembly GCF_003148585.1. Lineage (GTDB taxonomy): Bacteria > Pseudomonadota > Gammaproteobacteria > Pseudomonadales > Moraxellaceae > Psychrobacter > Psychrobacter immobilis. Next base: position 192,860 of record NZ_QGGM01000001.1, read on the forward strand.
ATTTTTTATAAAATTAGCACTTTCAAAAAGTAGCGATTTCAAAAAACAACCACTTCGATAAATAACCATTTTGACAAACGACTACTTTGATAAATGATTCACAGTCCATACTGCTGCCTCCACCCGTGTGCGTAGTCCAGTTTTGTTCAAAATATGCTTAACATGCACCTTTACTGTGGATTCTGCGATATCCAGTTTGTTGGCGATCATTTTATTACTTAAGCCTTCCGCAATCATTTGAATCACTTGCAACTCTCTAGTGGTGAGATTGCCAGCGATATCTTCAATACTTGGTGTACGTAATGTTTGCGCCAAGATTGAGGCCAAATTGGGACTGATAACCAGCTCACCGCGCAACACTTTTCTAATATCGACGATGATTAACTCAGGCTCCATATCTTTTAGCAAATAACCATCCACCCCTAATTTCAACGCTTCTTGCACGTCTTCTCCGCTGTCAGAAACTGTAAATAGCAAGGTAGCCACGTCAATATTTCTGGCCTTGATTTCTCTTAAGGTTTCGATACCAGTCAACACTGGCATTTTATGATCTAGAATGACCAGATCGACCGGATTGTTTGCCAAAAAATCCAACGCTTCTTGTCCGTTATTCGCCTCACCAACGACGGTGACATCACTTTCGAGACTGAGCAGTTCTGCGACACCGCGGCGCAGCATAGGATGATCATCGACCAATAATAGACGAGCAGGAGAAGCAGACGTATAAACTTTAGTAGTCATAAAATACTCACAAATTGAAAAATGCTACAAAAAATACAATGCAGTGGTTAAGAGCGTTTACTAAGCCTATTCACTTAGTTTTGCTCAGCCATATAATCCGTAAAGAAACTGGGTACAAACCTGACGATGACGCTGGTACCTGCGGGTACATTATTAGAGATAATCAAATCACCGCCTAATTTATAGGCACGCTCTTTCATAATCATTAGACCATGATGCTGGGTCTGATTGACAGTCCCTGATATGCCGATGCCGTCATCATTGACCATCATCGCTACATAATTACTTTCATCATCATAAACCAAATCGATAGTGACGCTGTTAGCGTGGGCATGGCGACTGATATTCGACAGCGCCTCCCTTATAATTTGAATGAGATGCACTTGTTCGGTTGCCGTTAGATTCAAAGATAGGATTTGATTGTTGACCTTTATGTCAAACTGCCCTTTTACAGCAAACTCATCAGCCGCCTCATACAAAGCTTCATCAAAATTGCCGCTATCAATCGTCAAGCGAAAAGTCGTCAATAAGTCTCGCAGCTCATGATAAGCAGAGTTCAGACCCATTTTTATTTGACTGATATGCTGCCCAACCTTGATTTGACTTTTCTCATCAAACACCACCAGCCCACTGTCTTTATCAGCAGACAGTTGCAGATGTTTTTCGAGCACGCTGACTTGTATTTTTAGATAAGACAATGACTGTGCTAAAGAGTCATGCAACTCCCTAGCAATGGTCGAGCGCTCTTCAAGTAGAATAAGCTGATGGTCTTGCTGCCTTTGTCTGCGTAGCGATAAGGCGGTGCTGACGAGATTGGTCAGCACAACGATCAACTCATTGTTTTTAGCAATTAAATAACTACTATCTACCTCTACTACTTTGATGCGTGTTGAATCTTCCTCGCTTTTTTTATTATCTTCTGCATAAGCTTTATTGGTCATTAAGACAGATTTCGGTCTGACCTTTAGCTCACCAAACTCTATATCTTGATGAATGATCGGAAACGTTTTGGTATAAACGTCTTCTTTAATAGAGCAGCTTTCACAAGTGAGTTTGGTACATAGCTCCTTCATCCTATCATCGTGCAGGGCTATAGAGTTTTTATTGGTGAGAATATTGCTTTGGATACACAGCGTAAAATCTAAATATGGGAATATACACCCAAAGCCAGTAATCAATTCATCAAGCCGATGTAAGCTCACAGGACTACTGGTCAATTGCTTTGAAAAATCATAAAACAATGATAAGGCTTGGTTGGCTTTTACCAGATGCTGAGTCTTTGTCTGTACCTCACTCTCAAGTGAGCGCTGATACCTCTCAATGGTACTGGCCATACCGTTAAAAGAATTGCCAAGCGCTTCAAATTCTCTATAACCGCTGATAGACACTCTCGTATCATATTTGCCTTCTTTAAACGCCCGATTGGCTTTAATGAGTTGTTGAATAGGCGTTAGCACTGAGTTCTGTAATCTCCGTACGCCTATCAGCATAATAATCATGCTCAGTATCAGTGAGAGTATTTGTAGGTTTTGCTGCCATGTCTGACGCTGCTCATTTCTATCCTGTAACGCGCCAACAAAACGATTAACATCGTCAATATACTTGGTTGAATTACTATAAAAGCCTTGCTTGTCTTGTGCCAACAATGCTGGTTTTAAATCACGAAACCATTGTGATTTTATCTGGCTCCATTGCTCACTGATGACCTTATCTCTGTTGGCACTGGTCAATTGATACGCTTGTAATTTGTTGAGACGACTCTCCATGTCTTCAACCAGTATGTCTATTTTTTCAGACTCACTTTTATTGGAGAAATCCAGTCTGTCTTGCTTTTCTACCTGCGACGCATTGTCACTATCTAAGCCATCTTGTTTGATATTTAGACTTGAGCTAAAGGGATGGTTATCCGCAAAATCAGTCGCTAACTGAAAGCTAATGCGATACGTTGCCATGCGTATCGAGCCTGCGGTATTAATCGCCTCAGCATCAGACTTTGCGACCCAAGCGAGCGCACCGCTGCCTATCGCTGACATCAAAAACAAAGTAGCAATGATCGTAATAGCAATCCAAGTATGAAGGAACAAAGACTGCCGTCGTAGATTAGACATGATTAATAGCGCTCCCATCAAACACTTCCTGCACAAAGGATTTGAGATCTTAAAATTGAACGTCGCAAAAGCAAAAAATACACAGCATAAAAAATACTACAGCGCACTTATCAGTCCATCGACAAGCAAAACTTTAGTGATAAACCTGCCCGCAATATACCCCTTTTAGTCATCAGTATACCACTATGTATGAATACTACTCACCGTGATAACACAGTACCGTGAGTTATCATTTTTTGAAAGAGCAAGTGATTCATAGCGCTCATAAGCCATTACGGCGGCTCTTTGTTATCAACATTAACAGGAGTAAGCGCTACGGTTTACTGTAAGTTTAGACAGCCATTTGATGATAAAAAACACTGAACATAACTAGGCATAGCTGATACTAAGTGAGGAATAACATGGGCAATAATTACAACTTCAAAGGTGGTAAGCTCATCACTGACTGGCGACCTGAAGTAGAAGAATTTTGGGAAGGAGGCGGCAAAAAAGTCGCGCGTAGAAATTTATGGATATCCATTCCATCGTTGCTATTGGCATTTGCAGTATGGATGGTATGGAGTGCCGTCATCGTCCGTCTGCCAGAGATTGGTTTTGATTTTGATGATGGGCAGTTGTTTTGGCTCGCCGCGCTGCCCGGACTATCAGGGGCAACGCTGCGAATTTTTTACTCTTTTATGGTGCCTATCTTTGGTGGGCGACGTTGGACAGCGATATCTACCTTATCCCTGTTAATTCCAGCATTATGGATGGGCTTTGCGGTTCAGAATCCTGATACGCCATTTATGATATTTGCCATTATTGCCCTACTTTGTGGCTTCGGTGGTGGTAACTTTGCCTCCTCCATGTCCAATATCTCGTTCTTCTTTCCAAAAGCAGAACAGGGCACTGCTCTTGGGCTAAACGCGGGTTTGGGTAATCTTGGCGTGTCGGTCATGCAGTTCGTTGTACCGATGATTATATTGGTAGCAGCCTTTGGTAGCTTAGGCGGCGACCCGCAAGTCTCTGCAAGCGGTCAGCTGTTCTATCTACAAAATGCAGGCTTTATTTGGGTACCCTTTATTCTGCTATTTTCAGCACTGGCATGGTTTGGCATGAACGATATTGCCACTGCTAAAGCTTCCTTTAAAGACCAATCGGTTATCTTTAAACGCAAACATAACTGGATCATGTGTATCCTATATATGGCGACCTTTGGCTCGTTCATTGGTTTTTCAGCCGCGTTTCCGATGCTGATTAAAAACTCATTTCCTGCCATTGATGCGCTTAAGTTTGCCTTCTTGGGTCCTTTAGTTGGTGCGCTATTTCGCCCTTTAGGTGGTTGGATATCTGACAAAACCAGTGGCGCAAAAGTGACTTTTTGGAACTATATCGTGATGGTGTTGGCGGTAGTGGCGGTGATGTATTTCCTCCCTAGCGAGACTCATGAGGGCAGCTTTGTCGGATACTTTATCTCCTTTATGGTGCTGTTTATTACCACGGGTATCGGTAACGGCTCTACCTTTACCATGATTCCCGTTATCTTCAGAACCTTTCATGAACGCCTTGAACCTCAAAAAGCAGGTACAGAGGACTTGTTTGTCGAGATACGTAAAGAATCAGCAGCAGTGGTTGGCTTTACCTCAGCGATAGCAGCCTATGGCGCATTCTTTGTCCCAAAAATGTTTGGTTCAGGATTGGGTGTTGATGGTACTTTTATCGCTTTAATTGTCTTTTATGTTCTCTGTATAGTGTTGACATGGTGGTATTACAGTCGCCCTAATGCTGAGATTCCTTGCTAAAGCAGCCTTGTATAAATCATCCGCTAAAAACAGATTTTTAAATTAAAAACATCGCTCTTTATAGTGCTACTTGCCAGCGTAAGTAGCACTTTTTTTATTTTTACCAATCCATATTCTGCTTATAAATAAGCCCAACTCATAAATACTTAACGATTTTTTAAGCAAATTTTATCATTTACCGCTACTACTAAGGTGGTAGTGCTCTGCTCATGTTAGCGGATAGCAAGAGAGCAATGGCTTACTTAAAATAATACCATCGAAAAATATTTACAGCTTGGGCAATGGGTTGTTTTTACCACGCCATTCAGCTTTAGATACCCCATAGGCAATAATACAGAGGATAGCGAAATGAGCCATTTACTCGACCAATTCCGTTTTTTTAAACGTAAAAAGGGCGAATTCTCCGATGGGCATGGTGAGACGCGCGATGAGTCTCGTGACTGGGAAAATGTGTATCGTAGCCGTTGGCAGTATGACAAAGTCGTGCGTTCAACGCATGGGGTCAACTGTACCGGCTCTTGCTCATGGAAAATCTACGTAAAAAACGGCTTGGTCACGTGGGAGACTCAGCAAACTGACTATCCTGAAACCCGTCCAGACTTACCGAACCACGAACCGCGTGGCTGTCCTCGTGGCGCAAGTTATAGCTGGTACATGTATTCAGCGAACCGTGTGAAATATCCTAAAGTACGTAAGCCGCTTCTCAAATTATGGCGTGAAGCCAAAGCGCAGTATCCTGATCCAGTCGATGCTTGGGGCAGCATTGTCCAAGACCCTATCAAAGCAGAACAGTATAAATCCAAGCGCGGTTTGGGCGGTTTTATTCGCTCAACGTGGGCGGAAGTTAATGAAATCATCGCCGCTAGTAATGTCTATACCGCCAAAACTTTCGGTCCTGATCGTATCGTCGGTTTCTCTCCGATTCCTGCGATGTCGATGGTCAGTTATGCCGCTGGGAGTCGCTATTTATCACTTATCGGCGGTGTTTGCTTGTCCTTCTATGACTGGTATTGTGACCTGCCACCAGCGTCGCCAATGGTTTGGGGCGAGCAGACTGACGTGCCAGAATCAGCCGATTGGTACAACTCTGACTATATTATTGCCTGGGGTTCAAACGTTCCGCAAACGCGTACACCAGACGCGCATTTCTTTACCGAAGTTCGTTATAAAGGCACTAAGACCGTTTCTATCACCCCTGATTATGCTGAGGTTTCTAAGTTAACTGACTTATGGCTAAATCCAAAACAGGGTACTGACGCGGCTGTTGCGCAAGCATTCTGTCATGTCATTATCAAAGAATTTTATCTTAAGCAGCCAAGTGACTATTTCTTAGATTACGCCAAACGCTATACCGATTTACCAGTCCTTGTGATGCTAGAAGGTGAAGAAGGCGCACGCCGTGCTGGTCGCTATCTACGCGCTTCTGACTTAATCGATAATTTAGGTCAAGAAAACAATCCTGAATGGAAAACCATCGGTCTAAATAGTGATGGTGAACTGGTCTCCCCACTCGGCTCGATTGGCTATCGTTGGGGCGAAAAAGGCAAATGGAACCTTGAGCAAAAAAACGGCACGACAGGCGCAGAGATTGACCTAACATTGACTTTAAAAGACAGTAATGAGACTTGCAAAGTCGGCTTTGATTACTTTGGTCATGTGGATCATCCACATTTCACTTCGGTACCGGGCGAAGCGATACAGCAAAAAACCGTTCCTTGTAAAACCATTACCCTTGCCGATGGCAGCACCGCTATCGTTGCGACCGTCTTTGATCTAACCGTTGCCAACCTTGGGGTGGATAATGGTGTTGGTGGCGAGCATGTCACCGATGACTATAACGATGCCACCGTACCGGGCACGCCTGCTTGGCAAGAAGTCATCACCGGTCTAAGCCGTGAGCGCGTCATTCAAGTCGCGCGTGAATTCGCTGAAAACGCCCATAAGACTCATGGTAAATCGATGATTATCATCGGCGCGGGTATGAACCACTGGTATCACCTAGACATGAACTATCGCGGCGTGATTAACATGCTGATGCTGTGCGGCTGTATCGGCAAATCTGGCGGCGGCTGGGCACATTATGTTGGTCAAGAAAAACTGCGTCCTCAAACGGGCTGGTTGCCATTGGCCTTTGCGCTTGATTGGCATCGTCCGCCGCGTCATATGAACGGCACGAGCTTCTTCTACAATCACAGCTCACAGTGGCGTCACGAAACCATTTCTGCCCATGAGATACTCTCGCCTCTCGTCGATAAAAAGTTCTTCCCTGAGCATATGCTTGATTACAACATTCAAGCAGAACGCGCAGGCTGGTTGCCTTCAGCGCCGCAATTAAACCGTAACCCACTGACCATCGCTGCTAAAGCCAAGGAAAGCGGCAAAGGCGTGGAAGAGTATGTGGTCGATTCTCTCGAAGATGGCAGCTTACGCTTTGCTTGTGAATCACCTGATAACCCAGCCAACTTCCCTCGCAACATGTTTATCTGGCGCTCAAACCTATTGGGCTCATCAGGTAAAGGTCATGAATATATGCTGCATTATTTCTTGGGCACCAAAAACGGCTTGCTCAATAAAGAAAACGCCGAGGGTCACCTGCAACCAAAAGAAGTCGATTGGGTAGAAAAAGGACCGACTGGTAAATTAGACTTGGTTGTCACGTTAGACTTCCGCATGTCTTCTACCTGTTTGTATTCTGACATCGTGCTACCGACTGCAACTTGGTACGAAAAAGATGACATGAATACCTCAGACATGCATCCATTCATTCACCCATTAACCGCCGCGACTGACCCTGCGTGGGAATCTAAGACCGATTGGGAAATTTATAAAGGCATTGCCAAGAGCTTCTCTGAAGTCTCAAAAGGTCATTTAGGTGTTGAAACTGACGTTGTCACCTTGCCGATGCAACATGACACCCCAGGTGAATTGGCACAGCCATTTGGTGGCACTGACTGGAAAACGGCTGGCGAAAAACCTGTACCGGGTAAAAACTGCCCAATGATTAAAGTGGTTGAGCGTGACTATCCGAGCACTTATAAAAAGTTCACTTCTATGGGTCCTGCCTTAGAAAAACTGGGCAATGGCTCAAAAGGCTTGAATTGGGATATGAAAACCGAGGTCAAACAGCTGGGGGATTTAAACCACCGCGTGACTGAAACGGGTATCTCTGAAGGCAGACCACGTCTCGATACAGCCATTAATGCTTCTGAGATGATTTTGATGCTCGCGCCTGAGACCAATGGTCATGTCGCCGTAAAAGGATGGAGCGCGCTCTCTGAATTTACTGGTCGCGACCATACTCATCTTGCCAAATCTAGCGAGCACGAAAAAATCCGCTTTAAAGATATCGTCGCACAGCCGCGAAAAATCATCTCAAGCCCGACATGGTCAGGCATTGAGTCGGATCAGGTCAGTTATAACGCTGGTTATACCAACGTCCATGAGCTGATTCCATGGCGTACGATTACTGGTCGCCAGCAGTTTTATCAAGACCATCCTTGGATGCAGGCGTTTGGTGAGCAAATGCAGCAGTATCGTCCACCTATCGACACCAAGACCACTGAGCTGCTCAAAGACGCTAAACCAAATGGTAATAAAGAGATTGTACTGAACTTCTTAACACCGCACCAAAAATGGGGCATCCACAGTACCTACTCTGAAAACTTGCTGATGCTGACCTTAAGTCGCGGCGGACCTTGTGTCTGGATGTCGGAAGTCGATGCGCAAAAAGCTGGTATCGTCGATAACGACTGGATTGAGCTGTTCAATGCTAATGGAGCAATCACTGCCCGTGCCATCGTCAGTCAAAGGGTGAAAGAAGGCATGACCATGATGTATCACGCCCAAGAAAAACTGGTCAACATTCCAGGCTCTGAGCAAACAGGCACGCGTGGCGGTATCCATAATTCGGTCACTCGGACGATTTTGAAACCGACGCATATGATTGGTAGCTATGCCCAGCAGTCTTATGGCTTTAACTATTATGGCACCGTCGGTTGTAACCGTGATGAATTTGTCGTGATTCGTAAAATGTCAAAAATCGACTGGCTAGAAGATAAGCCAGATAACGAATTGCCACGTCCATTACCAACCAGCATTGAAGGGTAAAGCTGTTTCTTCTATCGAAAAGATATCCTGATTTCAGGATATCTAGGAAGAACATAAAGCTGCTTTTTTACTATTATTTGGAGCACAGATCCATGAAAATTCGTTCGCAAGTCGGCATGGTGCTTAACCTTGATAAATGTATCGGTTGTCACACCTGCTCAGTCACCTGTAAAAACGTCTGGACCAGCCGTGAAGGTATGGAATATGCGTGGTTTAACAACGTTGAATCAAAACCCGGTATCGGCTATCCCAAAGAGTGGGAGAACCAAACCAAATGGAAAGGCGGTTGGATACGCAATGCCAATGGCACCATCAATCCGCGTATCGGCGGTAAATTTAGAGTATTGGCAAATATCTTTGCTAACCCTGACCTGCCAGAGATTGATGACTATTACGAGCCGTTTGATTTCGATTATCAACATTTACATACTGCGCCCATTAGTAATCATCAACCTATCGCCCGCCCGCGCTCAGCCATCACTGGCAAGCGTATGCAAAAAATTGAATGGGGTCCTAACTGGGAAGAAATTCTCGGCTCAGAGTTTGAAAAACGTCGCAAAGATAAGAACTTTGACAACATTCAAGCGGAGATTTATGGCGAGTACGAAAACACCTTTATGATGTATTTGCCACGTCTGTGCGAGCATTGCTTGAATCCAACTTGCGTCGCATCATGCCCAAGTGGCGCGATTTATAAGCGTGAAGAAGACGGCATTGTCTTAATTGACCAAGAAAAATGTCGCGGCTGGCGCATGTGTATCTCAGGCTGCCCGTATAAAAAGATTTACTACAACTGGAAGTCGGGGAAATCTGAAAAATGCATCTTCTGTTATCCACGTATCGAAGCTGGCTTACCGACCGTTTGTTCAGAAACCTGTGTTGGTCGTATCCGCTACTTGGGCGTACTGCTTTATGACGCGGACAAAATCGCTGAAGCAGCAAGCACCCCTAACGAGCAAGACCTTTATCAAGCACAGTTAGACGTATTTTTAGATCCAAACGACCCTGCTGTTATCGCCCAAGCATTAAAAGACGGTGTACCGCAATCGGTCATTGATTCAGCCCAGCGCTCACCAGTTTATAAACTAGCGATGGATTGGAAACTTGCGCTACCGCTACATCCTGAATACCGCACGCTGCCGATGGTTTGGTATGTACCGCCATTATCACCGATTCAAAATGCTGCTGAAGCAGGCAAAGTTGGTATGGATGGTTTGATTCCAGATGTCGACAGTTTACGCATTCCTTTGCGCTATTTAGCAAATATGCTTACCGCAGGCGATGAAGAGCCAGTTCGTCTAGCATTGAAACGCCTACTTGCTATGCGTAGCTACAAGCGTATGCAATTGGTTGAAAAACAAGAAGTCCAAAGTATCTTGGATGATGTGGGTTTGACCAAGCTGCAAGTGGAAGAGATGTACCGCTACTTGGCTATCGCCAACTACGAAGATCGCTTTGTAATTCCAACGGCGCATCGTGAAGAAGCATTGAGTGATGCATTCGCTGAGCGTAATGGTTGCGGATTCACCTTTGGCGAAGGCTGTTCAGGACATTCGGACAATAGCATGTTTGGACAACGCAAAACCAATCGCCGCGATTTCATCGATACTGTCCAAAAGTGGGAGTCATAAGATGCAAACTACTCAACTTAATAACAGCACTTCAGTGCATGAGCCAATTACCCAACCAACCATCGGCAACTCGGATTTGAAGCTACTCAAGGTACTCAGCCTACTTATTGATTATCCAAGTAATGAGCTGTTTCTCGGCGATACGCTTGCCGATTGCACCGAAATTGTCGCCAAATCAACGCTGATTAGCCCAGAAGTACGCACGCAAATCATCGACTTGATCGAAGATTTAATCGATACCGGCTCTCTTGAGGCGCAAGCGCGTTATGACGGTCTGTTTGAGCGCGGGCGTTCTTTATCACTATGGTTGTTTGAGCATGTACATGGCGAGTCGCGCGACCGTGGTCAAGCGATGGTCGATTTGATGGGTCAATATCAGGAAGCTGGCTTTGAGATTAGCGTCAAAGAGCTGCCTGATTATCTGCCTTTGTATCTTGAATTTTTAGCGTATCAAGCAACCATTATCGAAGACGACATTCAAATTCGTATGGATATCGCTGATGTTAGCCATATCCTCGCTTTGCTTGCCGCCAGATTAGAGGGTCGCGGTAGCTTGTATAAAGGCTGCTTTAATGCGCTATTGCAAATCGCTGGTAAACCGCTCGATATCGTTGAAGAGTACCAAGAAAAAATCAGCAAAGAAAAGCGTGATGACAGCTTTGAAGCATTAGATAAAGAATGGGAAGAAGAAGTGGTGACGTTTTTGGATGCGCAACAAGAAGAGCGCTGCCCGTCACAAACGAGTACACAAAATCTTGCAGCAAAAGCTGGTATAAAAAATGTCTCTGCTACAAATGCGGTCGATGCTCCAGTGCACTGGGTAGATTTTAAAACCAACCAACCGGTTAAATCATAATAAGGAGAAAGGACATGAATATCGCAGATCCTAGTGTGCAGTCTTTAGCCAACCTAAACTGGCTACAAATTTTCCTTTTTGGCGTTTATCCGTATGTGGCATTGACCATCGCTATTATTGGTACTTGGGTACGTTTTGATTTATCTCAGTATTCATGGAAGACGGGCTCGACGCAGATGCTCAGAAGCAAAAACATGCGCCTTGCCAGCAACTTATTCCACGTTGGCATTATCGTGGTCTTGCTGGGTCATTTATTTGGTATGTTGACACCGCATTTTCTTTATGACAGATTTATTAGCGCTGGGCATAAACAGATTTTAGCAGTGGTCGTTGGGGGTATCGCAGGGGTGTTTTGTTGGTTTGGCTTAGTCATGCTCATGTGGCGACGCTTTACCGATGACCGTATCTCAAACACCTCATCGTTCTCAGACAAGCTGGTACTGGTGCTGTTATTTATCCAGCTGAACTTAGGTCTACTGTCCATCTTTACGTCAGTGAAACATTTAGATGGCTATACCATGATGAATTTGGCAGGCTGGGCACAGGACATCACAATCTTAAGACCTTTGCAGGCAGCGGCGCGCATTGAGCAAACTGACTTAATTTATCAGCTGCATATGGCGCTCGGCATCACCCTGATTGCGATATTTCCGTTTACACGGCTTATTCATATCATTAGCGCGCCAATTTGGTATTTCGGGCGTCGCTATCAAATTGTCAGACAAAAGAACTCTCAGTAAGGCTATATAGCAGTATCTAAATGGAACGGCGTTTTTAACCCTATCCTCACCTAGATACTGCTCTTTACCCTACCTTTAACGATGAATCAACACGCCCTATATTTTAGAATTTCTATTACCAGAACCCTTAGTGGAGCAAAGCCATGACTGTCAGTACCTACAATCCAGCCGACCATGCGACCAACCAAAACGCTCATGTGCATAGTGGTAATCATCACAGCCATGGTAATGATAATCACAGTCACAGTCATGCCGATCACACCCCTACTGGTCGCGGTGATGATATTCTTAGAGTAATGCCAACCTTGTCTGATTTGCAAAAACCGCATTCTGACCAAGAGTTCATCGAAAAAGCAATGGCAGAAGAGCGCAGCAACCATAAAAATCTGATTGCCTCTAGCCGTGATGAGCTGCCTTCTGTGACGGTCAATGGGGTGATGATAGATAGAACCAATATCGCCCAAGAGCTGCAATATCATCCAGCAGAAAACAAAGAAGACGCCGTCTTTTTAGCGACGCAAGCGCTGGTTGTGCGCGAATTATTGAGATTGGCAGTTTTAGATGAGCCAAGTCTTGGTGAAGCGGCATGGGAAAACGACGAAGAGCAAGCCATTTCTACTTTAATAGACAAAAACGTTCAAGCAACGATGCCAGATATGGCAACCTGTGAGCGCTATTATAAGCAGAATATGACTGACTTTAAGACTGATCCCATCATGACTGTACGCCATATTTTATTGGCATGCCCGCCTGAAGATGGTGATGAGCGCTTAAAACTTAAAAAAACCGCGTATGAGTTTATCGAACAAATCAAAAATAACACCAATCCTGATGCAGAGTTTATCCAGTTAGCACGCCAGCATTCTGCTTGCCCTTCAAAAGAGCAAGGTGGCGAACTGGGTGTGATTAGCAAAGGTCAAACCGTACCAGAATTTGAAGGTGTATTATTTAAGCTCGATAAAGGGCTTGCCCCCAGCCCTATCGAAAGCCGTTACGGTTTTCATATCGTTGAGGTGCTCAATAAAGAACCTGGGATACAGATGACTTATGAGCAAGTCAGCCCTGCGATCCATAACAAATTGAGCCAACAAGCCTTTCACCAATCATTATGCGATTACTTGTTTACCTTAGCGCATGAGGCTGATATCCAAGGTATCGAGATGACGCTTGAGCAAGAGAATATATTCCGCGGCTAAGCAGTCCGCTGTCGGTCACTTAATTCTTATGTTATAAAGTAGCTGCTATGGTATAAAGGTTCTTGTGATACAACACCCCTTTTATGCTATGTGTCGTTCAATACCAATAACACAGTTCAATATTAATAAAATGAGTAGACGTTTATGATTACGGTTGCAGGACTTATCTCTGAAATACAGCAGCGCATAGAAACTTATAATACTAACGACTATCCGCTACACAAAAGAGTGGTCGAAAGCTACGACTTATTAGACAGCCGTCATCATATATTGGCGGAAGATATTGTCTCGCCTTTTGCAATACCAAGACAAAATCTATCAGCGATGGATGGTTATGCGATCGCTAAAGACAGTCTACTCTCAGCAGACAGCACGATTGATATCGTAGGTGAATCACAAGCGGGCAGTCCTTATAGTGGCGACATTTCAGCAGGACAAGGGATGCGTATCTTTACCGGTGCGGTCGTTCCTGATAGCTGTGATACGGTCATCATGCAAGAAAACACCAACTTTGCCGCCATAAAAGGCAGCATTGATAAATCGCAGCTTTATGCTATTACCCTCAGTCAAGACGCTAAGTATGATGACAATATCCGTAAACAAGGCGAAGAAATTGAAGCTGGTGAAGCGGTTTTGTTAAAGGGTAAACGCCTAAATCCTGCTGATATTAGCTTATTGGCTAATTTGGGCTTTGGTCAAGTGACGGTATATCAGCCTTTAATCGTTGGTGTACTCGCAACAGGTGATGAACTGGTTGCAATTGGCAATGAGCTGACCAGTTTGGCGCAAATCTATAACTCGAACACGCCTACCCTAAAAAGCTTACTCGCTGATTTGCCCATCACTATTCGTGATTATGGCATTATCCCAGATGATTTAGATAGAACCACCACCGCCATAACCCAAGCCATGCAAGAGTGCGACGTCCTTATCTCCACGGCTGGGGTATCGGTTGGCGACTATGATTTTTTAACCACCGTCATTGAACAGCTTGGGCAGATTAACCACTATAAAGTGGCGATGAAACCCGGTAAGCCATTTGTCTTTGGCGAGCTAACTAAAGATCTTGCCAAACCCGTGCTATATTTTGGCTTGCCCGGCAATCCCTTATCGACCATCGTTGGTAGCCTACAATTTGTGATCCCAGCCTTGTGGCAAATGGCAGGCGCTGCGCCACAAGAGCGACCTACGCAGTTAAGTCTCACTGCAACGCTTAAAAATGATATCAAAAAATCAGCGGGACGGATGGATTTTCAAAGAGGCATATTGTCCCAAAACGAACTTGGCGATTTCCAAGTTGAAAGCTTTACCAAGCAACAATCGCACCGTATCAAACAACTAAGCCATGCCAATTGCTTTATTGTACTAGCACAAGATTCTGGCAATGTAGCCGCTGGTGAAACCGTAAAAGTGCAACCTTTCCCTTGGTTACATTGCTAAATAATCGCTAAACAACAGCTAAATAATTGAGTCATTAATAACGGTATAGCTAAAAAGCTGCATGGCGAATCAATGGTATAAAGCGTTACACAGTTAATAACTCTTTATACTGTTGATTAGCCATGAATCATGAGAAACTGCTTGGGGCGTATGTTGATTTTAAGAATCATAACTAAGTAGCATCTACTACTTTAGTGGTAGTTTTTGGGTCACTTACGGTGAATGGTTATTTGCTAGCAAGCTGTCATAATCGTGTTTAAATAGAACTTCCCACTCACAACCTGAGGCAACGCCTAAAAGTACACACTATACTTAATATTAATGGTAATCATCTATGAACCATCTTGCCCCTACCCTAGGTAATGCGCAATTGTATTCGCCTGCCGCTGCACCCGTTATTTTTGACGGTGACTCATCATCGAACGTTGCATCGAAAGCTGCGGGCACGTCGACGTATTTTCCGGTCACGCTCTCTCAACCATTAACCGATGGTTTCGCACGACGTCTCACCTATTTGCGTCTATCGATTACTGATTTCTGTAATTTTCGCTGTGAATATTGCCTGCCAGATGGCTATCAAGGCAAACCACCACAAAACGAACTTAGCGTTACTGAAATTGCCACGTTAATCTGCGGATTTGCCCAAGTTGGCACTAAAAAAGTCAGGATTACGGGCGGTGAACCCTCTATACGCCGTGATGTGGTAGATATTATTAAAACCATCAAAAATACCGAAGGCATTGAAACGGTTGCCATGACCAGTAATGGGTATAAGCTTGGTAAGCACTTAGCTAACTGGCAAGCCGCTGGGCTGAATCAGCTTAATATCAGTATGGACAGCTTTGATGCTGCCACCTTCCATAAAATGACTGGCTTTGATATGTTGCCGCAGCTCTTGGCTGATATGGATACTTTGCTTGCGACCACAGATATTAAGCTAAAAATAAACAGTATTTTAATGGCTGAAACCGCCTTTGAAAATCTAATGAATGCCATCGAATACATCAAAAACAGAGCGGTCACTTATCGCTTTATTGAATTTATGCAGACCAGTGATAATAGCGATTTATTTTTTGCGCAGCATGCACAGTCCGATATTATTACCAATTACTTATTAAAAAATGGCTGGCAAACTCATATACGCGGTAGCAACGATGGACCAGCGATAGAATACAGCCATCCAGATTATAAAGGTCGTATTGGTATGATTGCCCCTTATGCCGCTCATTTTTGTGATAGCTGCAATCGTTTGCGGGTTAGTAGTCAAGGCAAGGTTCATTTGTGCTTATTTGACCAAGGTAATTACGATATTCGTCAGCATCTAGCACACGATGATGTCACAGGACTCGTTAATACCCTCCATAGCTTTATGCCAATCAAACCTGAACATCATCATCTTCACGAATCAAACAGCGGCATGATGAATAATTTGTCGATGATTGGTGGATAAAATCAATAATGTATCAATAATAAAAACTTTTATTCCCATAACAAGCGTATTTATTAAGGATTATTCATGAGTAAGCTGCAAGCACCCTTTACCCCGCTTAATATCGCCATCTTAACGGTTTCTGACAGTCGTACTCTTGCAGAGGATACCTCAGGGCAGTATTTAGTTGACCAGCTGACCACAGCAGGACACCAACTTGCCGATCGTCAGCTGATTATTGATGATATTTATAAAATCAGAGCCGTCATCAGCGGTTGGATTGCCGACCCAAATGTGCACGCTATTATCACCACTGGCGGTACTGGCTTTTATATTCGCGACAGTATGCCAGAGGCGGTTGGCGTATTGTTTGATAAATCGGTTGATGGTTTTGGTGAAATGTTCCGCTTAATCTCAAAAGACGATATCGGCATGTCTACCATCCAATCTCGCGCTGTGGCTGGCATGGCAAATGGCACGGGCATTTTTTGCTTACCCGGCTCATCAGGCGCTTGCCGCACTGCTTGGGAAGGTATCTTACAAGAGCAGCTCGATAGTCGCACACGCCCCTGTAATTTTGTGCCGCACTTTATGCGCACCAATCCAGGTCACGATTAATTCATGGTTGAAGTGGCGGATAGCTTAATCCAAGCAGATGAACTCAGTTATTTAGCAGGTATCGTGATTTTGGCGGGCGGCGCGTCCAAACGTATGGGATCGCCAAAAGCTGAGTTGATACTCCCGACAGGTGAGCGTTTAGTTGATTATCATGTTAGACAAGCGCTTAAATTGAGTGCTGCATTGACAAGTAACTTACCTATTATGATTGCGGATAATGGGCGTGGATTTAGTATCAATCCAGATTTGCTTAAGAATTCGCCATCGCCAGTCTTTCATATTACTGATTATCTATCTGCTAACAGTCTTTCTAACAAGATTCTGTCAAGCAATGATGATAAGCCGATTGCAACAGGCGGCGCGTTGGTAGCGATTGAAGCAGCGCTGCAATCATTAAAGAGTTTGGTAAGTTCAAACCAATTAATGACAGACAAAAGCCCACATATATCTTGGTTAATGGTTATCAGCTGTGACAGCTTAATTCCTGTCAATGATTTATGGCAAAAACTGCAACCTTATATGACGCAAAATCCTGATAAAGCTGTCATTTGCCTAACCGATGAACATCACCTATACCCCTTGTTAGGTTTATATCGTTTAAGTATTGAGCCTAATTTGAAGCATTATATTGACGATGGACAGCGGCAAGTGATGAAGTTTATTAAGCCGCTTGTGCAGCCCATCCCTTTTGCAAAAAACTGGCAGTATTTGACCAATTTTAATACGCCTAAAGATTTTGAGCATGCTTGTTTAGCTTTGAACAACTTATAAAAAGGTTTATTGAGAGAAACTAGCTTTCAGAAAAACTGACCATTTAAGAGAAATAAAGAATGAATAGCGACAGTCAAAAAAACAGTAATCCACCAAGCAACCAATCCGGCTTATCCCATCTAGATAGCGACGGTGATATCACCATGGTCGATGTGAGTGGCAAAACGGCTAGCACCAGAGAAGCTTGTGCATTTGGACAAGTGGTTTTTCCCGCGGACATTTATACGCAAATCAAAGCCGCTGACGGCATGACAAAAAAAGGCAGCATCACTCAGACTGCTCATATTGCCGGTATCATGGCAGCCAAACGCACCCACGACTTGATTCCACTTTGCCATCCTCTGCCCTTAGATAAAATCAGCTTAAGCTTTGCATACGATGATGCAAACCATAGCATTACTGTGACTGCCACGGTTAAAGTTACTCATAAAACTGGGGTAGAAATGGAAGCATTAACCGCCGTCAGTGTCGCTTGCTTGACCATTTATGACATGACCAAAGCCATCTCGCATGACATTGTGATTGATAATATTCATTTAATGAAAAAAACGGGCGGTAAGTCCGACTATCAACATGCGTAAATTGGCTTTATGCATATCATCTACAAAAAGCTTAGTAATGAATAAATAAAGGAGATTTCTATGAGCACTTTAGTAGAAAGCAATACAGGTTCAGAGATCAATACCATGATGAATATCAACGTTTTATACTTTGCCAGCTTAGCCGATGAAGCCAATTGTCACGAAGAAAAAATCACTGTGCCTCAGTCGACTTCATTGACCGAACTGTACGGACAACTACGCCAAAAACATCGCTTCAGTCGTCCGCAGTCGGAGCTACGCGTGGCAGTAAATGACTATTTTGCCAAATGGACAGATGAGATTTATGAGGGTGATAGTGTGGTTTTTATCACCCCAGTGGCTGGTGGTTAAAACCATTTAACTATCATCTGTATCACTAAGAATCTTAAAAACAATAAGAGAAAATGGTTATGACAGACAATGTACACGGTCAATCGATGAGCATTAAACGTACCATTGATGAGGCGTACCTCATCGCTGAACGTGATGGTTTTGCGCTGTTAGATACCGATATTGATGAAAATCGGCTTAAAAGCACCCTTGATAATGACAGCTGCGGTGCGTTTGTCTGCTTTGAAGGACGGGTACGCAATCATAATAATGCCAGTAGCGTCAATCGTTTGACCTATTATGGCTACGAAGATCTTGCCATCAATCAAGGTCGCGCCATTATTGAAGAAGCCAAAAAGCGCTTTGAGATTACCCATGCCATTGCCATCCATCGTATCGGTGCATTAGAGATTGGTGATGTCGCTATTTGGGTTGGCGTGGTTTCCGCCCATCGCTATCCTGCCTTTGATGCTTGTCGCTGGATATTAGATACGATTAAAGCCGACATTCCAGTTTGGAAGCAAGAATATTACCAAGATGATTCATCTAAATGGCTTAGTAATAATGGGTAATAATGACTACTCAAAGCGATAGCTAACCTTTAGCAATAACAGTGAGCGACACTAGCGAGCAATAATAAGAAGGTTTTATAATAATGATTAAACTAATAACCATATCATCAGCTTGCTTAGTGTTAACGCTAACCGCTTGTAGCAAAGAGCAAACCGCTGAGCTTGTTCAATCGGACGCCGACAACGCCACTGAACAAAGTCAAACACTGCGTATCGCAGCGGCTGCCAACTTATCAGATGTATTGCCTGAGATTATTGCTGCTTATCAAGCGGATAAAACTCCACCTGCACAAGCGATTGACGTGACTTATGCCTCTTCAGGTAAGTTATATGCGCAGATTACCTCTGGCGCACCTTACGATATATTTTTATCCGCCAATCAAGAATTCCCTGCCAAACTTGCCAAAGAAAAACTAGATAACGCAAAATCTGCTGACGAAGCAACCCATGAGCCCTTTACTTATACCCAAGGTCAGCTGGCACTTTATAGTGTTAACAAATCCCTTAAAGGACTCAATCCTACTACCTTAAATGCATTATTGATGTCTGAATCTGATAGCAAAATCACCATTGCCAATCCAGAACTTGCCCCTTATGGCAAGTCGGCACAAGCCTATCTACAAACACAAAAAATCTTTGACACGCTCACTGAGCAAAGTCGCATTATTCAAGCTGAGAATATCGGGCAAGCGTTTCAATATGCGCACACTGGTAATGTCGATTATGGCTTTGTCGCTCAATCACAACTGACAGCGATTAAAGCCACGCCTGAGCAGTTCTATACGTTAGCGCCACACACTTATCCCCCTATTTTGCAAGACGGGTTGGTGATTAGTGACACTATTGCCGCGACCGATTTTTCAAACTATCTGCGCTCGCCTGCTGGACAACAGTATTTTTCTGACGCAGGATATCTCGCTATAGAGTAAGACAACTTTGATAAAAAACGTGCTCTAGCGGTTCTCATCGGAGCGTTTGATACTGTCTGGACTGGCATCATAAATAGCCTCTAATTCTTCTGTTGTCAGATAGCGCTCAACGATAGGAAACAATTCTCGTTCTTCAAAACGAATATGATCGTATAGCAAGGTGGCGAGTTCTTTGACTTGTCCAACGGTGACGTGATTGCTTTGAGATTGCGGCAAATCTTGAACCTCTGCCATGAGTGCATGCAGGGACTTGTGCTGCGCATCAAGTGTATTTAGTACCGATGCCACCTCAGGTTTGGAGCTGCTATGAGGCTGTAAGGCATGAGCCATTAGATTGTCTTCAATCTGAAAATGCTGTTGCATCTCGTTAATATAAGACGTGATATTTAGCCAATGCTCGGCAATTGCGTTAGGTTCATCAGCACACTCTTTAGCATGGCGAGATAGATTCAGACCTAGATGATGTTGACGAGATAATGGTTGCAATTGTGCGGCGCGTTTCATGATTAAGTACCTCAGTTAATCGACATAAAGCCCTATGTCAGTGGCATTTAAGGATTGTTATCTATGCTTAACTATATACTCATACTACACTTGTTAGGCGCTACTGTCTGGACAGGTGGTCATCTGATTTTGACCTTGGTGGTCTTACCAAAAGCACTATCATCCCGAAATATTGATGGTCTGATGCAATTTGAGCAGCTGTTTGAAAGGGTTGGGATGCCGGCTTTGGTGCTGCAAATAATCACTGGACTTTGGATGGCCTACCAGCTATTACCCAACATTGCTGCATGGTTTAAACTTGATAATGATTTTAGTATTCTTATTAGTCTCAAATTACTATTATTGCTAATGACTGTTCTGGTTGCCCTGCACGCTCGTTTCTATCGAATACCCAGATTGTCTATTCACACCCTGAAAGGATTTTCAATCAATATCATATTGGTCACTTTGTTTTCTGTCGCCTTTGTTGTCGTTGGCACGCTCTTTCGCACAGGATTAAATTAGGATGTGTCATCGTTTAGGTTATTGATATGTCTTAATATCTTATTGAATTCAACCACCTTAACATCTTCTTAACAGCGTACTTGTTACTGTAAGGCATTACACTCCTGTTGAGAAGTACTTGTATGTCAATATCTCAAGCCGCCAAAATCGATGCGCCCAAAGCTAATAAAAAAAGCCGCTCCCTAAGCAAGCTCTATGATCGTGAGATCAATCTCAATCATCTGATCATAGTCGTGGCTCTGTATTTAGTAGCGTCGGCGAATATTGGCTTTTTCGAGCAGGTACTTAGCGTTTACCCATTTAACACAAACACGGGCTTTATTTTTTCCATCATAGGCTTATTATTTGGGCTGATGTGGTTGGTGTTGTCACTGCTATGTTATCGCTCAACGGCAAAAGTAGTGCTTATCATAATGGTGCTGATTGCAGCCATCTGTGGTTACTTTACCGACGCCTACGGGACGATATTTAATCGTGATATGCTCATTAACGGCTTACAAACTGATCAAGCAGAAGCCATGGGATTGATGGCACCCAGTCTATTTATTCGCCTGTTTTTAGTAGGCATAGTGCCTGCTTTCATGATTGGCAACATTCGTCTAAAGCGATTATCTTGGCAACAAGCAACCCTTCAAAAATCAGTCACCCTATTATTATCTATCGTATTGATAGCGGTGTGTCTGGTGCCATTTGGTGACCAATACGCCAGCTTTTTTCGCCAGCACAAAATAGTCCGTAGTTATGTCAATCCTATTACTCCTGTTTATTCTGTCATCAAACTGGGTACTGATTATATCGCTGAGCGCCGTCGTCCCGATACGCTAATCCCTCATGCCACAGATGCAAAGCGTAGCATTTCTTTTAACACTAGCAACAGCACTGTAAAACCTAAGTTGATGGTATTTGTAGTAGGAGAAACCGTTCGCGCTGACCATATTGGCTTAAACGGTTATGCGCGCAACACCACGCCTTTGCTTTCAAAACAATCAGACATCTACAGCTTTAAAGACGCCTCGTCATGCGGCACATCCACCGCCTATTCAGTACCCTGCATGTTTAGCTACGCCAATAGAGAAAATTATGACCCTGATAGCGCTAGCTATAATGAAAACGTGCTCGATACGCTACACAAGCAAGGCGTCAAGGTCGTTTGGCGAGACAATAACTCTAGCGCCAAAGGGGTGGCTGACCGCGTAACTTTTGAGGATTATAAAACAGCCGCGCTCAATCCAGATTGTGATATTGAGTGTCGAGACATAGGTATGCTTGATGGTTTTGATAAACTGGTTAAGTCAGGCAGCTCACAGAAAGACACACTTATTTTGCTGCATCAAATGGGCAATCATGGACCCGCCTATTTTAAGCGCTACCCTAAAAATTTTGCAGCATATAACCCTGTCTGTATGACCAATGAGCTATCAAAATGCGATAACCCATCGGTTATCAATGGTTATGACAATGCCATTCGTTATACAGATTATTTTTTAAATAGCGTGATCGATACCTTAAAACCCTATGAGCAAGATTATGAGGTGATGATGGTATATATTAGTGATCATGGAGAAAGTTTGGGCGAAAACAATATTTACTTGCATGGTCTGCCATATGCTATTGCGCCAAATGCACAAAAGCACGTGCCAGTGATTATTTGGTCACCGACTGGCAACGGCATTGATAGCAGCACTATTGCTAACAGTAGCCTAGCTAACATGATTGATCAGCCCGTATCACATGATTTTATTACGCCAACCTTGCTTCAGTTCTTTGGTATCACCACTGACGAAACCAAAGCAGCACCCACCTTTTTTAAAGTGGCTAATTGAATTCTTTATCATCGCTCCGCCTTTTTAGGTAATAATACTCATGTACAAGATACTAATCATTGAAGACAATCCCGATATCGTCGCCAATATTTATGCTTTTTTTGAGCCGAAAGGCTTTGAGCTAGACAATGCCCATAATGGCATTAGTGGCTTAACGCTCGCATCGAATAATCGATATGACGTCATCTTGTTAGATGTCATGCTGCCGGGTATGCATGGCACTAAACTGTGCAAAAAGCTCAGGGAAGAGCTGCATGACAAAACGCCAGTATTGATGCTGACCGCTCGCGATACGATTTTAGATAAAGTGGCAGGATTCGATAGTGGCGCTGACGATTATCTGGTTAAGCCTTTCTCATTGGTGGAATTAGAATCTCGTATTAAGGCTCTCATACGCCGACATAAAGACGATCATTTTGAGCATGGTTTAACCGTTGGCACATTGTCTTTAAATCATAGTGAGCATACGATTACACGTGAAGGTAAGTCGCTAAAACTCACACCCACAGGCTTCAAAATACTACATACCTTGATGAGTGCGGCGCCGCGCGTGGTTAGCAAAACCGAGCTGGAAGAAAAAGTATGGGGCGAAGACATACCAAGCAGTGATGCACTGCGTACTCACATGCATGGGGTCCGTGCGCAGGTAGATAAGCCGTTCGATAAAATCATGATAGTCACGTTGCCTAGTGTCGGTTATCAGATTATTGATCCAGATAAAGCCTAAAAAATCATCGTCTAACGTCCTTATTTGACTCTTACTGTCTTTCATATCTTCTTTCACAACGAAGTAAACACCATGTTTAATATCGACTCCATCGCCAATAAGTTTCGACTCTCCTACTTGTTATTTGCCCTATTACTGTGTGCCACTTTCGTCAGTATTTTCATGTATGCCGAAGTCAGAATGGAGCAACAGCTGGTCAAAGCTCGCTTATTGCAACAGTTAGAGCTTAGCCAAGAAAAAGAAGGCGATCAGCCTATTTATACCGCTGAACCGGGTATTAAAATTTATCGCTTCGATAACGCACCGAGCAATCTACAAAAACTGGCCACCCAAACCGTACAAGAGATGCCCGTCACTGTCACCACTAAAAATGGTCAATCGACGACAGAGTTACATTTTTTTAATTATAAAAAAGACACAGAAAACTACATTTTAACCTACTTAGAAAACACTGAAATGGTGATGGGGAATTACCCTGTTTTGGCCATATTTGAGCATTTAGAAGACATATTTGCCAATGCCCTAAAAATAGCGGTCATTTTGAGCTTATTGATTGCAGCGATATTTTCATCGCTGTCCTCCAAGCAAATCATTAAACCTTTATTAGACTTAAAGCAAGCCGTAGAAACAGATCATCGCAACTTGACGGAATTGACACATCTGCCCTCCGAGGTTGGCGTGTTAGCACGCGCAATCGATGAAAAAAACCACAAACTTGAGCAGTACCTCAAACGCGAGCAGCTATTTACTGGTGATGTCAGTCACGAGCTGCGCACGCCTTTGACGATTATCATGGGGGCATCAGAAGTATTGTCCTCACAACTAGAAAACGACCCTCACTTGAGCGCATTTGCCACTCGTATCAGTACGACCGCCAAAGAAACCTCGGAGATTATCAGCGCCTTATTATTGCTGTCTCGTGCTCCTGAAAAACTGGATGCACCAGCAACGTCTATCAATGACATCGCGTTAAATGAAGTACAGCGCTTAAATTACTTGCTTCGCCATAAGTCAGTCACTTGTAAAATAGTCGCAGAACAGCTGTATGTCGCACACGTACGACCTGAACTACTAAAAATGGCACTGGGTAATTTGATAAAAAATGCGTTTCAGTACACCGATGAGGGTGAGGTCATCATCACTATCGATGCTGAAAAAATCACCGTCACTGATACTGGTCTAGGTATTCCTGAGGTGATGATGCCGCTGCTATATGAGAGATTTGAGCGTCTAGAGCAGCATTATAAAGACATCTCATTGGATACAGAATCGTCATCGGCAGCTGACGCCCATTATCCAGCAGAAGGCACAGGCTTGGGACTCAGTATCGTACAGCGCATCATGACACATATGGGCTGGCAGCTTACCCATCAAGTCAATCCGTTAGGTGGCAGTACCTTTATCATCAATTATCATTAGAGCAGATCTCTATTTTAAAAAAGCTTAACGTTTTCTTAATGCCTACCCGCTTATACTTAGGGCATATTAAACATTCGACCATGGTTAAATGATTAATATTTATCGCATACCTTGATATTAATAGACTGTGAAGCATTTGATATGAATAAAGCAAATCCTATTAATCTTGAAAACCAGTCGACGAGTCGTGGGGGTTTAAGCCCAATAGCAGGCAAAAAACAACTGCTACCTCATAGCTATGCCAGTGAGGCCAAGGGTAAAACAGGATTTTACCGTATTATAAAAGCCGCTGGTTACTCTCTGGACGGCTTTAAAGCAGCTTACAAATTTGAGGCGGCTTTTCGACAAGTATTTTGGCTCAATCTCATATTATTCACGGCGATTATATTGTGCCCTTTCACTATCAGCGTCAAAATGCTACTGGTCGTTGCTTCTTTCTTATCGTTAATTGTCGAACTCATTAACACGGGAATCGAAACCAGTGTCGATCACACATCGACCGCCAAGCATCCATTGGCAAAGATAGCCAAAGATGTTGGCTCTGCGGCACAATTTTTGGCATTACTACTGCTATTTATCTTGTGGATGATGGCATTATTGAGTGTTGTATTTTGAAAATATATTCAGCCAATGGAGTTTGGCTTAAACTCCTATGCTTGACCATCATAGCGACACTGTTGTTTGAGCACAGCCAATTAGACATTCATATTAGCAAGCTTTTTTACACTAATGGACACTGGCTACTAGAAAAAGGCACACAACCTTTTGCCTTTATTTTTTATGACTTGCCTAAATTGCTACTCATCTTGCTTGGCATTTATCTCATAGCCGTTCTAATTCTGAGACATAAACAGAATTCAGACATCAATCTGGTAATAAAAAATGCTCAGTACGATAAACGGCTCACGCCTTTATCCACGCGTGAAATAGGTTATCTACTGCTTGTTTTAATTGCCGTTCCCAGTATGATTGCGCTACTCAAAGGTGTCACTCATGTCAGTTGCCCCAATCATTTAATACTGTTTGGTGGCGACCTGCCTTATCTAAATATTTGGCAAAATATAGCCGCTAACACGCCTGCCAAGTGCTTCCCAGCGGCTCATGCCAGTGCCGGATTTTCTCTATATGGCTTGGCATTTTTACCCACTCTGCATCAGTATCGCTATAGAATATTTGAAATAGTCACGGTCGTAGGATGGACGATGGGATTGTATAAAATGCTGTTTGGTGATCACTTTTTTAGTCATACATTAGTATCGATGCTTCTGTCATTGACCATAACCTGCGCACTTGCAACGCTATTTTTTAAATATCCAGTAGCGAATAAAGCCAACAGTATCAATGCTAATGGCAAAAAATCTGATACGGCAAGCTTTCAAAAATCGTCGAAAACCCAATCTTAGCTGTTGAATAATAGCCAAATTAACAATGATATCCTTATAAAAATAAAGCTACTAAGCATTTGATAAATAATGTATAAATAGTTATTGCTGACTGACTTAATATTGAGTAACAGCATGGATTGCGCTCGTCGACGACGTTCTTTATTTATCAATAGCCCGCAAAGGAATGTAGCTATGAGCATCCTATCTTTTATTCTAAAAAAATCAAATATCTACCCTTTACTAACATTGACATTATTAATAATAAGCGCTGCACATAGCAGCCATGCCGCCAGTTATACCATCAATCCTGCTGGCACCCATGTGCGCTTTGCCATTGAACGCTTCCAATCCCCTGACACTGCGGGCGGCTTTTATAATGTCCAAGGTCAACTGCAATATGACTCAAGTTTAAAAACTGGCAATATCTCCTTGGTCATTCCGATCAGCTCTCTAAATACGGGAAATAAAGCATTTAACCAGACTTTGACAGGCCCTAGCTTCTTTGATATGCAACGCTTTCCGTTGGCACGCTTTGATTCTAACAAATGGTATTTTAGCCAAGACAAATCACGCCCAATGGTCACAAAAGTAGACGGTCATCTAACGCTGCATG
Source organism: Psychrobacter immobilis (assembly GCF_003148585.1). GTDB lineage: Bacteria > Pseudomonadota > Gammaproteobacteria > Pseudomonadales > Moraxellaceae > Psychrobacter > Psychrobacter immobilis. The sequence continues at coordinate 219,665 of NZ_QGGM01000001.1, forward strand.
GCGAAACCCATCCTATTAGCTTAACAGCGACTAAGTTTGACTGTTATCTACATCCCGCGCTCAAAAAAGATATTTGTGGTGGGGATTTTACGGCGATGATTGATCGCACCAAATGGAATATCGATAAATATGCGTGGTTTGGCGTCACTAAAAACCTTCATTTAAACATTCAGGTCGAGGCAACCAAACAGTAGCAGTCCTTATCAGCATTAATTTTATGACATTAATTTTTATAGCACTGCTTTTTTAGAGACTGTCCTCATTTTAAAAATGGGCTAAAAATAGCTAAACGTGCTGAGGCGGTACGGAATACGTGCCAACTACGTGAGCCACCATGTCGCGAGAGCCTTCAGAATAAAGTGCAACCTCGCCAACGATTAGCGTGCGACCTACTTTTATCAACATACACTCAGCGATAATACGTGCTTCTGCTGAGGGTTTGCGCAGGAAGTTAATGGTCAAACTCGTCGTCACCGTTAATGGCACAATACCTATTTTACCAAGTATCGCCACATAGAGAGCCACATCAGCGATGCTCATCAATACTGGTCCAGAGACCGTACCACCGGGACGCAATTCATTGATACCAATATCGTGTGATAAGGTCGAGCGATTGTCGCCGACTGCCTCGATGACACATTTGGTTTGTGGAAATTCCAACGCCATAAAGGCGACAATTTCTTCTTTGGTTGCAGACATATCCCTTCCTTGGATTTCATTATCCTTAATCAATGCACCACTGGCGTACCTTCTGTACTAAATGCAAAGCCTTTATTGCTAAAATTACCGATCATCACCGCCTCAATGACGGGCTTGACCGTCTCGTCTATCCCTTCGACTTCAATGATAAAGTTGGCGCCCGATCCGCCTTTATCCTCTTCTTTTTCGACGATATAATTGAGCGTGGCCATTGCTGGAAGCTCAATCGGTTTGTTTAAATAGGATTTGATAAAGGTTCCATCAGTGCCATAGTAGTCAATTTTATTGATATACAGTGATTTTTTTAGCGTGGTATTGCGTACACTCAGAGTCGCTGATAGCAAGACTTTACGATTGTCTCTGTCGGTATAAATGTCAGAATAAATGGGCACATAAAAGGTTTGTTTATAGGCAAACTGGCTACGATCAACAGCTGTTGTCATCTCCAGCTCTTGAATGGGGTCTTGATGTTTTTCTGAATATAACACGTTCGGGTCTTGCGGCGTCTGATCACAGCCTGACAACAATGCCATCGTCGCAAGCAACAAAATGGATATAGTGCGCTTACTCATAAGTTTCCCCTTTGCCTTTTCATGTCACGGCTGTTGCAAATGTTTATTTGATTTTTACACCGACACTACGCAGAAACTCGTTGATATGTTTGTTAGCACCGTAGATGACCAATACGTCTTTCTCTTGCAATACTTGCTCAGGCGCAGCCAAACCTTTAATACTAGGCTTACTTTGCGTACGACCAAAGCTGTCTTCATAATACTCATAGCGCAGGGTACTAAGCAATCGAATATTGAACTTTTGCTCCAACTGCAAGTCATCAACGGTCTGACCAATCAACGACTTGGGAATGCTAATCTCTACCATACTGAAATGATCACTCAGCTCAAACGAGTCGACGAAATAACGTAGCGACAGCCGTTTGGCCCAGCGATTGGCCGCCTCTTTTTCAGGATGAATAAGGTCGTCCACACCGATAGCTTGCAACACTTTTTCGTGCAGTGGATTGATACTACGGCTGATCAAACGTTTCGCTTTTAGGGTTTTAAATAATGCCGTCGCCATGACGTTTGCGCCTTGGTCTTCACCGATTGCGACAATAACGATATCGGTGTCGATAATCGGTAAACCATTGACGGTATATTCATCCGTGGCATCCATACAGATGGTATGAGAGATGACTTCCTTATACGCCTCAACCTTTTGCATGCTGCTGTCAATGGCAATCACTTCGTGCCCCTGACGGGTCAAAGCCATGCCTAGCGATGAGCCAAAGTTCCCTAACCCTACGATGATATATTTCATAACCTTATTAACCTTTTTCAGTATTTTTTAATGATGAAATGGCTTATTTACGACCATTTAATTGATCGTGATTTCTTCAGTTGGATAGCGATAATTGCGCTGGCGTCTATTTTTAAGTAGGGCAATAAAGATGGTCAACATGCTGACGCGCCCAACAAACATAATGACAGATACCACCATTTTGCTAAAATCTGATAACTCTGTCGTCAAATTCAAACTTAATCCCACCGTGCTGTAAGCTGAAAAACACTCAAAAACCACCTTGATTAAATCAAGCTCCGGTTGATCATAGCTGATGAGCGTCACCCCCATACCGATGACCAATAAAGACAGCCACATAATAGAAAATGCACGGCGAATCGAGATATCAGCAATCTGGCGCTTAAAGACCTCAACATTGGTCTGACCACGTGCCAAACTCAAAGTGTTTAACAGTGCAATCGCAAACGTACTGGTTTTGATACCACCGCCCGTCGAGTTTGGCGAGGCACCAATCCACATCAAAAATATCGTCAACATAATCGTGGGAAACGCGAGTTCACCCATGTCGATGGTATTAAATCCTGCGGTTCGCGGCGTGGCAGCAGTAAACAGCCCTGTGACAAGCTTACCGAAAAAACTGCGATGGTCTGCCAGCACATTGTTATATTCAAATATCATCACACCGATGAGACCTACCAGCAATAAAGCGCCCGTCGTAATCAAGGTTATGCGGCTATTAATATTAAGCAACCACGGTCGATAAATATAACGCTGATCATGGCGATATATCAGGCGCTCGGCACGATCACGTAAATAACGCAGCACATTGACCACAATGACAAAACCCATGCCACCAAAGATAAAGGTCGTGGCGATAATCAGTTGTAATGGATAATTAAAACGTAGCGCGTCATCATACATGCCAGCGCTAAATGTAGAAAATCCAGCATTACAGAACGCAGAAATCGCATGGAAAACAGAGAAGAATAACTGCTCAGACCAATCCATATCCGGTATGTCATAAATGCTAATGTAAATGAGTGCCGCAGCCGCTGCCTCAACGGCAAACGTCACATATAAGATGGATTTGAGGGTCGATACCACATCACCCATGCCGCGCATGTAAGACATCTCACTGATCCTCGCCTGCGTCTCATAACTGACACCGCCCTTAAAGAAATAACTAAAATACGTCACAAAAGTCAAAATACCCAAGCCGCCGATCTGTATCAGCCCCATGATAATGACTTGCCCAAAAGTTGTGAAATAAGTCGCCGTATCTACCACGATGAGACCAGTCACACAGACAGCACTGGTCGCGGTAAAGAGCGCATCAATGAAAGACAGCGGCTGCGTCGTTGCATTGGGCATCATCAGTAGCAATGCACCGACCAATACCAATGACAGGAAGCTTAAGATAAAAAACTGTGCAGGGTTTAGAAAGGTACGATTGAGATTAAAATCGTGGTCAGATATTTCACGAATAAAGGTCACAAAGACGGCAATTTTGATGGCAACGAAGCCATCAACAGCGACCGACATCCCAGAGCGCACCAAATCAGTGAAATGCGCTACCAGTAAAATGACAATCGCGATACTGGTCAGTAAGTCAAAGACCGCGACTTTATTTAGGGTCAGTGGCTTTTTGCTATAGAGGTAACGCCCTGCCGTCACAACAAAGCCTAAAAAAATAATCGCCAGATAAAAAATATGGAAAACCTGTTGTAGCCACATCGGCAGCGTGAAACCACTGTCTAATAAAGCAATGGCTACGCCGATAATACTAATGACAATCGTGACATTATTTAACAATCGATAACGCTTGGCTGCATGCATCGCCCTAATCCATGATAGGAATAACCACGATATTTATACTCCTTTTTTGTGTTACTCACAAAAACTGATTTTAGATAATCGTAACCAATTATGATGCCCTGTTGAACACTCATACCTAGCGATGTTGATTGCTAAAATAGCTGTAGATAAATTATAGATTGGCAGTAACGGTAATATTTACGTTTTAACGAGGTTTTGTGAAGTTGGATTAGATAAAAAATGATTATTGTGAGGGTTGCATAGTGGCATTTCTACATAGCGACATTTCTACATGGCTACATTTTTGGATAGTTGCAGTGCAAACATATGCTCTAGTAGCGTCATTAGTCTATAGATTGGCGTATTTATGAGCGCTATATCCCAATAATCATCTTTACGTAGTTTCCGTCGATGTGGTCGCCATTTTCACCCCGCCCCATGTTACCAAACCAACGCCCAGTGCGATCAATGAGGCACCCAAAAACAACCCTTCTGGTGGCATCTCACCCTGCAGAAAAATAGCCACTGGCACACCGACAACTGCGCCGACCGAGCCTAATAAGCTTAATAAAACAGGACCGCCAGTTTTTTGTAGTAAAAACAACAATAAGAATTGACCCGCAAATACGGCGGCTTGTATGCCAATCAAACCTAGCGGCAACCAGTCTAGCGGCATATTGACTGAAAAATTAGGCAATACACTAAATGACAGTAGCAACAGCGACGCCGCGATTAGCATACCTGGCGCGAGTGCACTAGGTGATGCCTTATCAGGCCAGCGTAAGGTGCGATATATATTACCAATAGCCAATAATACTGGACCGCAAAGCGCGATCAAAATCCAAAAAGTACTGGCGTCTGGCGTCGAAAACTTACGTGCTGCCAATACTCCTGCGCCAAGAAGCGCCACGGCCACACCCAAAGCACGGACGATATTAAATCGCTCCATCCTCAGTGCCAATGCGCCAAGATAAGTCAGCAATGGTGGAAGCGAGATAATGAGCGCGACGAAACCTGCACCTACATGTGGAATAGCCGAAAACAGTAGTAAATTAGAACCTGCAACACTGATGAGCGCCGCCACAAAATAGTATTCAAAGCTACGCGCATTTAAGGGAGGTAATTCGTGCCGTATGAAGGCAACGATCAATAAAATAGCAGCAGCGCCCGTGATGGACCAAAAGAGAAATGCCAGTGGTGTAACACCTATCTCACCAGCATATTTTGCCAAATTGGTAGAAATACCAATCAGACCTCCTCCGCCTAACAAGCAAGCAAAAGGGATGAGCCATGTGCTGGTGTTGCGAGAAGCTTGCTGTTCTGAAGACTCACTCATCAACTATCCTATTGGATGGTGACGCTGATGACGATAGCCCATCAGACAAACTTAAATCTAAACCTTGTACTGCCTTATGTGCCGCGTCGATAGCACCAGCAATATAACCAGAGAATGACTCTGACCATTCACTAGCACTGCCCGTTAGGCAGTCTTGCCATACCCCTCTATTTGGCTTAGCGTTCGGTGCGACAGCATGTTGACTAGCATCACTGGCATCAGCAGGCGTCGCTGTCAATGAATCTTGCGCCCAGTCTTTCAGATACTCAGCCGTTGGCGTCTCTGCCTGTGCGCCAAATAAACGTACCAACTGCGCGCGGCAATGGGCTTTTAGCTCTGACTCAGAGACGCTTTGACGGACGTGAGCAGGAACCCCAAAGAAGCCAAATAATGCACCTTTTCCCTCTACCAAGGACGCATCATGAATCTCAGTAAGCGGTCCTACTGCACTGCGCGCTGACCCTGATAATCCTTGATTGCGCCAAAACGGCGAATCATAAACCGCCACATATTTGGCATGTGGCGCCATCCATGTCGCGGTCTCTTGCCATTCTGTTATCAACGCCTGTGGTAAAGCAGGTTCAAAATTAATATTAGCCGCTGCCAAACGAGGCGGTAGCGCAAGGAGCACATGCTGCGCGTGATAAGTAGTTATTTGACCAGCTGTCATCTGTTCAGCGCTGCTCTCGCTCTCTATGTTGATACAGCGCTCAGTCTTGATCACACACTTTACGATTTGCCCTGTGATCATGCGCGTAGGATTTAAGCCCGCATACAGAGCATCAATGAGCGCTGCCATACCACCGACGAGGCGCATAGACGGTGGCGAGCTTTGATAGCCTTGGGTACGGATAGGTAACTGATTGGCAGCACGTTCAACCATCATGTCGCCGTCCTCGAACTGCGCAAAACGTGGTAAATCTAATGCCTCGATAAGACTGCTCAACTGCGGCTGATACTCTGGCCAAAACCACGATGGCCCTAAGTCGAAGCCATTGTTTGATTTTTTATTATCGACACTTTGACTACTAGCATTCTGATCTACTGATGATTTCGCAACAGCGATGCGCCCTCCCAATCTATCACGCGCCTCAAGCAATATACAATCGATGCCTCGTTGCTCTAACAAAAACGCTGCATATAAGCCACTCAAGCCACCACCGATAATTGCAATAGGTAGGCTTTGCATAACAAATCATTCCTGCTTAGTTGAAGCTATTCAGTATCGAAGTTATTCAGCCAACAACTTGGTAAGCAGCTCGTCTATCTCAACCTTAAACTCTTTATCTTCAATCTTATTAGCCGTAATTTTAGCATTCTGTAGATTTAGAATAGCCGCATCCTTTTCACCCATTTCGATCTCTAGAACCGCCATAGAAAAGGCAATCGATGACATGTGGTCTTTTGAATTAATCGCAGTCGCTTTGGCTAAGGCCTTGTCATAAATAACTAAGGCTTCGTCTAAATCTTCGGTAAAGTCAGCCAATGTTTCCCACTGTTCTGGATGGTCTTTATCGGTATTTTCATTATCATTACAAATGGCTTCTAATTCAGCATAAAACCCATCAAATGCTGCTTGATTGCCTATACGATCAGCTTCCAATAACTCTTCAGCTAAGGTATAAATTGCTTTATAAATTTTGGTATTAATCATTGCTCATAACCTTTTATGAATTAGGATCTATGGTACTTGTTTTTCAGCCAAGAGTACTTGGCGAATATTACTTGGTAAACAGTGCTTAGCTGGGATTATAACGCAATTCCACTAGCCAAAATGACTGACACAAAAAAAGGATGCGATAGTCGATATCACACCCTTTTTATTCATCAAACTACTAATTATTTTTTATCTGCCTAAAAGCTCATTATCTTGGTGGTTTGATCGACCATTAGCGCCCCGATATCAGCAGGATCAGCAGCACTCACGCCGTCAATCAGTGCCGACTGGTCAATACCCTTACCCGGTAGATAAAGTGCACAAACCTCAACCTTGGTATTGGTATTTTTCATGACCATTTGCATCAAACCCTGTGGGCTCATATTTTTAGGCGGTTGTGCTGTGGTCACACTTTTTGGCGCATCACGGAGTGCCATATCACCGGCTGGACCGCAGAGCAATACTCGAGTATTGGCACCTTGCTGCGCGGATTGCATGGTCAGTACCATCGACATCAGCTGCACTTGAGCATCCTCTGATGTCACATTTATCAACACCGATGGCGTCGGTTTTTTATTCTCTGGAATGACGTCACTCTTTTGTGACATAGCATTGGTCGCTGTACAGCCAACCATCAGTGAGGCGGCGCTTATAGCAAGTGCAGTAGCAACTATCCGTTTCATCATCTTCTCCATTTATCAACAATCATTAAAATCATCGTTATTAAATTATACACTAAAATATATTAATAAAAGGTATAATATTATTTATGATAAGAAAGTTATGATAAGAAAGTTATGATAAGAAAGTTATGATAAGAAAGTTATGATAAGAAATACAATCTGTGGCGTGTCCTCATTTTGAGAAGAAAAGAATACAGCACTGCGATCAACTCAGTTCGCGCCAGTGCAGCCACAACCGCGTATCAAGCTCAAACTGATGATACTCAGGCTCCATATGACAGCATAATTGATAAAACGCCTTGTTATGGTCGTGCTCTTTAAAATGCGCCAACTCATGCACAACAATCATGCGCAAAAACTCAGGCGGCGCTTCCTGAAATAAACTGGCCACGGTAATGCTGTTATGCGATTTGAGCTTGCTGCCCTGTATGCGAGACTGGGTGGTATGAATACCCAGCGCATGTTTGAGGATCGTTAATTTACTGCTATAGCTGACATTCGATAGCTGTCCCACTTTGCGCATATATTGGTTTTTTATCTCATTGATATACTGATAAAGCGCCTTATCACTTTTTATTTGGTGCTGAGTGGGATACTTTTTTTCTAGATACGCGCCCAATTTACCATCGCTAATCAGCAATGCCGCTTGGGTTTGAACTTGCTCAGAATAATGAGCGATATACTTTAATGTGGTCACAAACTTATCCTTTGCTAATATTTCGAAACTGATAATCCGAAACGTATCTTTATATATTTTACCCTATATCTACTTATTTTATTTTTCATAAAACAACCCCATAAGCTGCATTCAACTTATGGGGTTGTTTGTTACGATGTTTTTACTTAAGTGTTTTTACTTAAATATTCAGGACGTGTTGATAAATCAATTAACGCTCTAAATGTAGATACTGCAAATGGCGCTCGTACTGATTTAAGATATCGACCAATACTTGCTCTTTGGAGTAACCTACCAAGTCATACTCTTGTGAGCCTTCACTCAAGAACACTTCGGCACGATAATAGTACTCTGCATTCTTAGTTGATGTGCTCAATGTAAAGTTAGGACGCTCAGCTTTGATCAAATTCACTTCATAAATAAAGTCGTCTTCATCGCCATGTCCAACTCGCAATTTTAGACCATCTATTTGACCGCTACTTTCATCCATGCCTTCATCTATATCTTGTCCGATATGTTCAGGATTACGGATGTCCAAAGAGGTTTTTAGACCGCCTGCCGCAAATTCTTTTTCAACTTCCGTCATGGCAGGTCTAACCACATTTTGTAAAAAGCGTTCAACTTGAGCATGTCTAGGGAAACTGACGATACGTTGCAAGCGTGCTTTCCAGCTCTTACCACTATCCAGCACATTAGCCGTACCAATCGTACTGGCCTTACGTTTATTGCCTTCCTCTTTTAGCGACTTCCACATTGACATCATATAGAGCACAAGAATGAGTGAGAATGGCAAACCTGCAATCACAGATACTGACTGCAATGACGCAAAGCCACCAGCAAATAATAATCCTAAAGTGATAAGACCCGTTGCCGCTGCCCAAAACAGACGCAACCAAACAGGAGCGTCAGTGTCATTGGTCATGCCGCGTGAGCTCAAATTCGCTAATACTAACGCGCCTGAGTCCGCTGAGGTCACAAAGAATACTAGCCCGATAACCACACCAGCGAATGATAAAACGTCACTGTAAGGAAAATACTCAAACAAGGCAAACATACCCATGGCGGCGTCATTAACAGCGATTTCACCAAGCTCAGTTGCCCCATTAGCAACCAAGTCTATCGCCGAATTACCAAAGATAGAGAACCAGGCAAAAATGAAACCAAGCGGAATAAACATCACGCCAAAGACAAACTCACGTAAGGTACGACCACGGCTAATACGCGCGATAAATAGACCAACAAACGGTGCCCAAGCGACCCACCATGCCCAGAAAAAGATTGTCCAGCCTGACTTCCAATCAGCACCAGCAGTACCGTCATAGGCATATACATCAAAAGTTTTAAAGAGAATGGTTTGGAAATATTGACCAATATTTTGGGTAAAGGTATTCAGCAAATACACCGTATTACCCATCACCAATATGGCGATTAATAGTAATATCGACGATAGCATATTAAATTCAGATAAGCGGCGTACGCCCTTTTCCACACCTGTCATCGCCGAAATAGCCGCAGCAGCAACGACACCTACAATAATAAGCGTCTGTACTGTTTTGCTCGATTCGATACCGAAGACATGAGTCAGTCCAGCATTGGCTTGCAATACCCCAATACCCAAACTGGTGGCGATACCCATTAAGGTGCAAACAACACCAAAGGTATCAATGCCATCGCCAAGCCAGCCCTTAATTAAACGCTCACCAAAGATAGGCGTCAGTGGTGAACGCAGTGCCAATGGCATGTTTTTACGATACGCAAAATACGCCAGTGCCATACCGATTAAGGCATAAATACCCCAACCGTGTAGACCCCAATGTAAAAAGGTTTGCGCAAGTGCTTCGCGCATGGCTTCTGCACTGGCAGGCTCCAGCCCCGTATGCGGCGTTAAATAATGCATCAATGGCTCAGAGGCACCAAAAAACAGTAAATCAATACCGATACCCGCAGAGAACAGCATCGCGGCCCATGCTAGGAAAGGAAACTGGGCTTTTTCGTGATCTTGCCCAAGCTTGATATCGCCGTATTTAGAAAAACCAACAAATAGTGCAAATATACTATAAGCGGCAACCACCAGCATGTAATACCAGCCAAAACTCTCTGATACCCATGCCATGCTTGAGCTTAACAATGTCTCACTATAATCTGGAAACGCAATCGTCCAGATAATTAATAAAATAGAAATAATAGCTGAACCTAAAAAAACCGTCTTGTTTAGAGTCAGGGGTTTCGTCGCATCTTTTGATGGCGAGCTGTACATAAAAGACCTCAATAGGTAAATTAAACAGGGTCTGATATTGATTTGTCCGTCATAACTTGATGACTGTATGACGCACAAAGCAGTACCAATAAATGAAAATTGCGATGTAAATAAAAATTTAAATGACAATCAAAGGCAGCCACAACAGTATTAAAAATATTTAATACGTTAGCGCTGATGAAAAAGACCTTTGCGTGGAAAGGTCTTCTTATTGAAATTGCTTATATATTTCATTGCCTAATAGCTCATATAGCTCTTTAGACAGTAGAGCGGTAAGCGCGCATCGGCTCAGTTCTAAGCGGTGCACCATTGGCAACGTAATAGTCTACCGTCGAGCGTGGCAACTGCTTGCCGCGCATCTTATCGACGATTTTTTCGGCAAGCATAATGGTGGTGGCGTTTAAATTACCACTGATGATATTTGGCATAATCGATGCATCAACGACGCGCAAGCCATCGATGCCGTGTACGAGTCCTTCGCCATTGACGACTGAATCATTACCTTCACCCATCGCACAGGTACACGACGGATGATAAGCCGTTTCGCTATGATTACGGACATATTCGTCTAGCTGTGCGTCGGTCACTAGATCATCCGTTGGCGCAATGGCGCGACCACGATAAGGATCGAGCGCTGGCTGATGCATAATTTCACGGGTGATACGCATTGCCGCACGGAACTCGTGCCAGTCTTGGTCGTGAGACATATAGTTAAACAAGATGCTCGGATGCACGCTTGGGTCTTTTGAGGTCAGCTTGACGCGACCACGACTTGGCGAGCGCAATGAGCCCACGTGCGCTTGGAAACTGTGCGACTTCACTGCACTACGACCATCGTAGCGCACTGCTAATGGCAAGAAGTGGTACTGGATATTAGGATGGGTAAACTTCTCATCGGTACGAATAAAACCGCCACCTTCAAACTGATTTGAGGCGCCAAGTCCTGTGCCATTAAATAACCATTCGGCACCAATGGCTGGCTTATTCCACCATTTATTGGCAGGCGCAATCGACACTGGCAGCTTACATTCGTACTGCATATACAGCTCTAAATGGTCTTGTAGATTATTACCAACACCCGGTAAATCTAAAATCTCATTGACACCCAAATCTTTGAGCCATTGACCAGAACCAATACCAGAGCGCTGCAATAATTGCGGCGAGGCAATCGCACCTGATGAAACAATCACCTCACGAGACGCGTAGAAATTCTTGGTTTGACCTTGATGTTCTACCTTAACGCCGACAGCGCGCTTGCCATCGAACAAAATCACGTCAGTCAATGCACCCGTTAAAATGGTGATATTGCTACGCGGTTTGGCACGGTCGAGATAACCGCGAGCAGTCGAAGCGCGGCGACCATTAGGCGTGACAAAGCGGTCCATCGGCCCAAAACCTTCTTGCTGATAGCCGTTTAAATCATCGGTACTTGGATAGCCTGCTTGCACGCCTGCTTCGATCATCGCTTGGAACAGCGGATTGACCCCTGGTTTTGAAGTGGTCATCTCGACAGGACCACCGACGCCATGATAGTCATTTTCACCAGCATCGCGATTCTCTAGCTTTTTGAAATACGGCAAGCAGTCCAAATAGGTCCAATCTTCTAAACCTTTGATTTTCGCCCAATCGTCAAAATCCAAGGCATTACCACGGATATAACACATCCCATTAATCAGTGATGAGCCACCTAACCCTTTACCGCGACCACAATCCATGACGCGGTTATTCATATAGGGTTCAGGATCGGTTTTATAACCCCAGTTATAAGTAGTACCTTGCAACGGCATAGCGAGCGCTGCTGGCATCTGCGTGCGAAAGTCTAAGCGGTGGTCTGGGCGACCCGCTTCTAACAGCAACACCTTAATGTTGGCATCTTCGGTCAAGCGGGTGGCCAGCACATTTCCTGCTGAACCTGCGCCGACGATGATGTAGTCATATTCAGGTGTGGTTGATGTCATAAAACGCTCCATAATATTAAAAAATCCATCATTTCATATCAGTAAGGCGGTGCCAAAAGGACAAATTAGTCCTAATAATTCAGCCTTACCGTTTTAAAAATTTCACAGCAAAAGTGATTAAAATACCGATTCAAACTTACCAAGCTCTACTTGGATAGACTTGGTCTGCGTATAATGCTCAAGGGCTTCAATGCCGTTTTCGCGGCCGATACCTGAGTGCTTATAACCGCCCACTGGCATTTGTGCAGCCGACTCGCCCCACGTATTTAACCAGCAAATACCCGCTTCAATCTGTGCAATCACGCGATGCGCTCGGGTCAAGTCAGCAGTCACGACTCCTGCAGCCAAACCATACTCGGTATCATTGGCACGGCGAATCACTTCTTCTTCAGTCTCATAAGTCAATATCGACATCACGGGACCAAAGATTTCCTCACGTACTATAGTCATATCGTCGCTGCAATCGGTAAATACGGTTGGTGCGACAAAGGCGCCATTGGCAAGTGTGCCTGACGTGATACGGTCGCCGCCTGTTAGCAGTCGTGCACCACTCGCTTTACCTTGCTCGATATAGCTAAGCACTCTTTCCATATGTGGGAAGCTGACCAATGGACCCATGTTGATGTTCTCATCCATCGGATCGCCCAATTTAATACGCTCGACACGCAATAATATGGCTTCTTCAAACTTAGCTTGTAAGGCTTTAGGGATAAACACACGCGTGCCATTGGTACAGACCTGACCACTGCTATAGAAGTTCGCCATCATCGCGATATCAGCGGCGGTATCGATATCCGCATCATCAAATATAATCAAGGGCGACTTACCGCCAAGCTCCAAGGTTACGTCTTTCAGCGACGAAGATGCGGCACTCGCCATCACTTTTTTACCCGTTGGTACACCACCGGTAAATGAGACTTTGGCGATATCAGGATGCTGTGTTAACGCTTCGCCGACTTTATAATCGCCTTGCACAACGTTAAAGACGCCATCTGGCAGACCCGCTTCTGTCAATATTTCCGCTAACTTTAATGCAGTCAATGGCGTGACTTCAGAAGGTTTAAAAATCATCGCATTCCCAGTGGCTAAAGCTGGTGCTGCTTTCCACATCGCGATTTGAATCGGATAGTTCCACGCGCCGATACCTGCGACGACGCCGAGCGGCTCGCGGCGAGTATAGACAAAGCTAGTATCACGCAATGGAATCTGACGACCTTCAATCATCGGCGCAAGCCCTGCGTAATACTCAACGACATCAGCACCAGTCACGATATCGACATATTTGGTTTCAGAGAGCGCTTTGCCCGTGTCTTTAGTTTCAAGTAACGCGAGTACATCGTTGCGCTCACGTAATATCGCAACCGCCTTTAGCAAAATACGACTGCGCTCAACCGCCGTCATCGCCGCCCAAACCTTTTGACCTTTTTGTGCCGCTTTTACCGCTTCATTAATCTGTTCACTGGTCGTTTGCTGAACGGTAGTTAACACTTCACCCGTGGCTGGATTGATGTCTTCAAAAGTAGCAAGCGATTCGTCGATTGCTAAGTAACGACCATTAATATAAGCAGTTTGAACCTTCTCTAAATCAATGATGTCTGTTAAGTTGCTTAGGTGTGTTTTTGAATCTGTCATGCGGTGCTCCTATTAACGACTGGCAAAAGCCTTATAAACAAGCTAATGCTAAATAATGTCGTCATGGGTTAAATGTTTAAAATAAATTTATAGTGGCTATTACTACAAGCCTGACTTTCAATGCTTTTTTAATAAAAAAGCTGCTTTGATCAATCATTTAAGAACAGTATTTTATTCATTCTCAGGTTGCGTCATTTTTATCAAACGCTTATGAATAGAGGTTTTATCTGAGATACTAATCCCCGAAAAATCAGAGAGCCAAATACCATCAGCCACCAGACGTACCATACATAAGGTTTCGGTATTGTCGGTTGCTTGATGTTTCTTTAATTGCGCATTTGCCCACTTGGCCCACAACTCACGTAACTCGCTATCGCCTAGCATCAATGCATATAAGGTTGCTTGACTATCGAGCTCTTCCTGCCCTTTTTCGCCTAAGCTAATCGTGGCATTGATATAGGCACGAGTAAAAGAGCCATAACGCACAGGGTCTTCTGCCATGGCTTGATTGACTTCTGCCTCAAATTTTGCCATCGCATCATGAAACACTTCAAGGATGAGTGCATTTTTAGTGGTGAAATGATGCATCACCCCGCCTTTGGTCACCCCGACCGCATCAGCGACCGCCTGAAAGGTCACTTTTGATAAGCCCTGCTCTAACGTGATTCGCGCTGCCTGATCTAGTAGCGCACGACGGACAACTTCGGGCTGTTTTTTACGTTTGTAAGCGTTTTCCATTTCCATATCAGTGCACCACAGAATTAGAGAATAAGTTCATCACCACGACACCGCCCACAATCATAGCGATACCAACCACAGCTGCTGTATCAAGACTTTGCTTAAAAAACATCAAGCCTACGAGCGATGTCAGCACAATCCCCAACCCGCCCCATAGTGCATAAGCAATACCAAGCGGTATGGTTTTGATGGTTTGAGTTAATAAGTAAAACGAGATGGCATAAAGCACACCCATAATCAGGGTCGGCACCAAACGCGTAAACTGCTCTGACTTGACTAAAAAGGTCGTGCCAACCACTTCGCAAATAATGGCGATGGCTAGATAACCGTAGGCAATAGTGGTGGGACTCATAATTAGGTTACCTGTCTCAGATTGATCACATATTAATAATGTATATACATTAAAGAAACCATACGGTCGGTATTCTATAGAAATATTCTAGCAATGTGAAGAGCTGTTTATGACTTTTTTGTTTCGAGGGAGATACAGATTGTTTTACTATTCAAAAAGATAGTCGACTTGTCTAATCAAATTACCGCTAGATTTTATATCCAACCTACATAAATAAGGGTTTTGACCACTTTTAGCTCATTCTTTAGCCCATTTAGAGATTTATCGATTGAATTGAAGACACGCCCTAGTCAAAAAATAATATTTTAGCGGTCAAAATTTGCCAAAACAGCCCGCTTTATAAGGGATTACTGGTTATTTTTGACAGATAACAACAATATTTATAATTAATGGCATAATAAGGTTGACAGCCTATAACAACTTGGCTAAAATGTGCCCCACATAACGCAAACAAGACAAGCAATAGCGCTTATCTAACTTATCGTTATACCAACTTATTCTCCAATAGCTCAGTTGGTAGAGCAACGGACTGTTAATCCGTGTGTCCCTGGTTCGAGCCCAGGTTGGAGAGCCATATACTAAAAACCTTCATCATTATTTGATGAAGGTTTTTTTATGGTTGCCGTTTTCAATTAAGAAGATAGTCGCAATCTTAGGGCGTGTCCTCATTTTAAAAGTGGTGACAAAAATGAGATAAATTGCCGTCAAACAAGGACAGTAGCACAAATAATGTCGAGATATTGATAAGCTATTTGACGATGTTTGGCAGAATTTAGCCATTTTTAGCCTATTTAGAGGTTAATCGATTGAATTGAGGACATGCCCTAGTGCGATTGGCATGCTACGGTGTTCTTTTAGGCGTTTTTGTTGTATGGTAAGGATAGTTTTGATTGGGTTAGTTTTTGTCTGAGTGCTTTACTCCTACTCACTAAAAATAATGGTTTATTATGATACCTGTACGTGTGAAAAATAAGTTTTCTGATCATCCGCAAAAAATCATGCGCCCGATCAGTATTCGTTTGTCTGAAGAGATGATTTCGTTATTAGAAGCCACTTCAAAAGAGTTGGGGTTTAAACGCATCCAAGGGCTTATTCGTTTATATATTCGCCAAGGACTTGACCGCGATCATCAAGACTACACCCTAGCCCATGACGAGGTGTTCATCGAAAGCCTGCGTAAACGCGGGGTCAGCCAGCATATTATTGATGAGGCCATTGTTGTGACCCATAATAATAATATTACTCACTCACTATCTGAGCTGCAAGAAAATGACCAAGCTCATGACTAACCATTCAAACAGTCATTAGGTGTTACTGCTGTTAATACAAAAAGACTGAGTTTGCTTTACAGCACTCAGTCTTTTTTTGTGGGCGTAATAAAAATATGCCTATTTTGCTTGCGATACAGCATTTAGCGATAATTAAACACAACCTCTCATCAAACGAGGTATATTAAGAAAACGCTCATTATTTTGTTGTCATTCTTTATTATCCATAAAGATTTTTAAGGAGGTGTACGATGGCGAGTTTACATCAACGCTTAAATAAAGCTTTGCTATTGACGATTGCCTTAGCGATACTATCAATCGTTTCTGGTTGCTCACAGCCAACCGCTGATCCAACAAAAAAAACCATACCGACCAACTCTGACCAGTGGCAGAAAAAACTCGGCACCACTT
The DNA here is from genome assembly GCF_003148585.1 of Psychrobacter immobilis. Lineage (GTDB taxonomy): Bacteria > Pseudomonadota > Gammaproteobacteria > Pseudomonadales > Moraxellaceae > Psychrobacter > Psychrobacter immobilis. The sequence continues at coordinate 236,446 of NZ_QGGM01000001.1, forward strand.
TTGAGCAGTTACCTCAATCTGAGCAGCAATTACTCAGCCGCTACATGTTGCGAATGAAACTCAGCGGTGCCTATGAGTCGGGGGCGATGCCGCGTACCACTATCAAGCAAGCCCTTGTGCAACAGCGTGAATACGAACGACTACATCCAAACAATCCAACAGGTAAAAAAAGCCCCATCGTCAGCAGCCAGCCAGCTTATAGTGCCAATGCGCAAAACTATCCTGTCGCTCTACTACCAGTCAAAACCAGCGATAGTGACAGCTTAAATCAAGTAAAACTGCAGTTTATGCTCTCTAATCACGGCAAGTTCGCCATTCAAAGCTTTAAGGGCACACTGACCATGCAAGATGCTAACTTGGCGCAGGGCAAAAGCTTTAACGTACCACTAACACAGTTTGACCCGCCTATTAAACCAGAGCAGTCTGGCAAGATTATCATCGAGAGCAGTATTGAAGACATCAACGTTATGCGTGCCATTAAAAACACCAAAGACTTGACCATCATGATCAGTAAAGGCACATTGATATTGGAGAATGGGCAGGAAATTAAGTTTGATGAGTCGCTAATGAAATAAAAAAACGCTACAGAATATTTATAAAATAATAGGATAAATATCCAGCATAAAAAAAGCCCCAATCATCATTGATTAGGGCTTTTTTCGAATTTGGAGGAGACGGAGAGATTCGAACTCTCGAAGGGCTACAAACCCTTGTCGGTTTTCAAGACCGGTGCATTCAACCACTCTGCCACGTCTCCATTTGTTGCATTATTATAGCGATATAAAATAAAAATGCAACAAAAAAAGCCGCAATCATTAATAATGATTGCGGCTTTCGAATTTGGAGGAGACGGAGAGATTCGAACTCTCGAAGGGCTACAAACCCTTGTCGGTTTTCAAGACCGGTGCATTCAACCACTCTGCCACGTCTCCATTTGTGCGTTATTATAGCGATATAACATAAGAATGCAAGCAATTAATTGAACGAATTTAAATTATTTTGATGCTATCGTTGATTCAGTTTAAAAGAGAGTCAAGGCAACTGCATGCAGAGGTATATATGATACTTGCAGCGAGGTTAACGCGGCCACTTTTTTATAGAGAATTGACGATAGGTTTTTTATGAGAAGCCAGATGTAGACACATATCTAGCAGTCTATTGGCATAACCCCATTCGTTGTCATACCATGCAAAAACCTTGTACTGGCTACCCACTTGCATGAGCTGCTGACCATCAATGATCAAAGACTCAGTCTGATGGATAAAATCACTGGATACCAATGGCTCATCCGTATAAGCCATGATGTCACGCAAATGTGCCTGACTGGCAGATTTGAGTGCCTCGCGGACTGCCTCGACAGACACATCGGGCGTATCAAAAACAAAAGTCACATCAATAGCTGCTACATCAATGGTAGGTACGCGTATCGAATGCCCATTTATCTTGCCTACCATAGCAGGTAGCACACGCTCTGTCGCCGCGATACTGCTAGAGGTGGTTGGGATGATGTTATAACCAGACGCGCGCGCGCGTCTTGGGTCACGGTGCGCTTGATCGAGCACTGTCTGATCAGCGGTGACAGCATGAATCTCCGTCATCATCGCTGACTTTACCCCAAATGCGGTATCAAGCGTCGCAATCAAGGGAACCAAGGCCTGCGTGGTACAAGAGACACTCGATATAATCGGCAGCTCACGTGTTAGCTCGTCGGTATTAACGCCCATAACGATACAAGCATCGACATCATCGAATGGTGCCGCACCGATAATCACCTGCTGCGCGCCAGCCACTATGTGCAGTTGTGCTTGCTCATAAGAGCGAAAATGTCCGGTACACTCTAGTACCACATCGACACCCAGCGCCTGCCAAGGCAACTGCGCAGGGTTAGGTTCTGAGAATAAATTGATACAATAGGTATAATTGTTTTTTGTCAGACAAAGCTGTGTGGCGCTATTATTGTTACCGTCATCGCTCGCTTCATCGTTGCTACTTGCCACAATATCAGCACTGACCCCAAGGCGACTTAGGCGACCATGCGTACTGTCAAACTTTAATAAATGCAGCAAAATATCCGCTGGGGCTAAATCATTGATTGCCACGACATGGATCGCACGGCCTAATACCTCAAAGCGCTCTAGCAATGCCCGCAAAACGTTGCGCCCTATACGTCCAAAACCATTGATAGCAACCCTCAGTGGCTGTGTGTCATCACTAGATGCATAAAACGCCGCTGCTGCTACTGGGTCAGATGTTAATTGATAAGTGGCGCTCGAAAAATCAGGCATAAAAAGATATCGCTATAAAGGGATAAAAAATTGAGCACTACAAAGTCAGCGCTACAATGAAATAAAACCAACAAGTTGTTAATCGGCTCTAAGGATTGTTATATAACAGCTAAATGGCTTTGGTGAATGCTTGAACCCTGAATTGTCATACTCAGTATCAAGACGCCATTCGGCATTAAGGCGTTATAAAAATCAGTGCCAAACGAATGGCATTGTAATCAATACTTTGCTTAAGATGATCGAATATTGGACGCAATTTAATACTGCCATCATCATTGAAATCATTTGGATTATTGGCGACTTTAATCGCGACGTAGGCATTGCCAACCGCCGTCATCACCTCATCCTCTGGCCGCAAATGATCACAAGCCAAGCTTGGATCTTGAGATTTTAGGTCAGCAATATGACGCATAATCGTTGATTGTGAAAGCTGACGGGCTTGCGAGATTTCTGCAATCGACAAGCTCTCTTCTAACAACACTCTGGTCGCAAGCAAGGTACTGTCTGATTTGTCAGAAACTTGATTGCCCAGTTTCTGTTTTTTGTCTATTTGCGCCTGTTGTTGCTCTCGGCGCTTTTTTTGCAAAGTGGCATAAGCATCAATCACTGATTTACTCAGCGTACCGCCCGATTTTAAAATAAATTTCTCATGCGCCTGCGTCATGCTTTCTTCATCAAGCATCGCATAATTGGCATCAGCTTCTTCTGACAGCACCAAAAACCGTTTGTCCGCGCCGCGTGCTAGCGGATCAAGCTGCAAACTCATGTCGTTCATACCCAGCAACTGCAGACCTGCCAGCGATTTTAATCGTGACAATGCCACATAACCTTGCCCCAGCTCAAAAGTACGCGATAAATCAATCTCAGCAGCATCGAGGGTCATGCCTTGTGACTTATGAATGGTAATCGCCCATGCTAAACAAAGCGGTACTTGCTCATAGCTTGCCAGCACATCTCCTGTCTCATCTTCGATGATCCATTCTTCAGGCTCAGCGATGACTTCACGCCCTGAATTGAGCCGAACCACGGGCATTTTTTGCGTCGTTGGCTTTTTGGCTTTGGGTTTCTCTTTTATGGCTTTTTTACCTTTGCCTTTTACAGTCTTATCAGTCTCATTTGCAATGCTTTCACTATCGTCTTCGATTAAATCATCACTGCTGTCTTTGCTATCATCGATTTTAACAGCGGCAAAACCAATCAATTCACCCATCGTACCGTTGGACACGCCAAGTTCGGTATTGTTTTTGATAAACATTACCTTGGCACCGACTTTTAACACCAAATCATCTTGGGTACGTACCGTTTTTTTAAGCGTCTCAACCAATTTACTGTCGCCCGTAGATCTGGCGGTAAAGCGCATCATCTTGCCATCTAATGCGGCAAGCTCTTTATCATTGATGCTATTAACGTTGAGATTGTGGGTATAAAGACGGGTACGTTTGATATCGACATTTTGGTCAAAAGTCGCCTCCAGCGCGGCAATCGATTCAAAAGTGACTTCCTGACGACGAATTTGGTTGAGAATATCGTCCAAATCAAGCCCGCCATTTGCCGCTTCACTAACCTGCCTGTGTTGCTCAGATAAGTAGCAAATATGGAACTTAGCATCAAGCCACGCTTCCGACATAAAGGCAAATTTTTCACGGTTGGTCTCGCCTTTACTACCAATCGGTGGCAACTGAAAAAAGTCGCCCGCAACGACGACCTGAATACCACCAAAGGCTTTGTCATTTTTGCGGATATGCTTGAGTACTTGGCTAACCAAATTGAGCTGCTTAGCATGCAACATCGATATCTCATCAATGACCAATACCGCGGTGTCTTTTAGTCGGTCTGCCAAAAACTGCTTGCGTGATAACGTAGTCAAGTCGCGGTCGCTTAACTCATCTTTGATACCGATGCCTGACCAGCTATGAATCGTTGTGCCATTCATGTGTGTGGCAGCAATACCGGTACTCGCAGTGACGGCGACAGGCACACGGCGCGCACGCAGGTAGTCGATATATTGATTGAGAGTATAAGTCTTACCTGAACCTGCTGAGCCAGTCAAAAAGACATTTTGACCCGTTTTTAAGATATCAAGAGCAGAAGATTGACGCATATATCTAAACCAATTAAGTTAATAGTAATAAGAAAAACAGCTTAAGAGCAAATAATAAGAGAAAAAGCTGCCAACAATTATAGCAGCTACATCCGTTTCGCGGACGACTTTAACCCTGATAAGCCACATAACTTAAAGTTATACGATACGGAATATATCATTATAAAAAGTCATTATCGCTCATCGCTAAAGCTCAGTACGATAGGGTCATAGCTTGGTCAGGATGGCCAAATATTTATGCTTAAGTCGTTTGTTCTTAACTAGCCATAATACACAACAAGGAGTCGTTAATGTTATACGCCTATCCCAATACTGAAAATAGTCCTGTCCAATTCCGCAAAAAATATGACAACTTCATCAATGGTGAGTGGGTCGCACCAATCGATGGCGAATACTTTGACAACTCAAGTCCAATCGATGGTAAAACCTTCTGTCAAATTGCGCGCTCTAAAGCTGCCGATGTCGAAGCGGCGCTAGATGCCGCTCATGCCGCAAAAGACGCATGGGGCAAAACCAGTGTCACTGAACGCTCTAATATGTTGCTCAAACTTGCCGATGGTATCGAAGCCAATTTAGAGGCAATCGCTATCGCTGAAAGCTATGAAAACGGTAAACCAGTTCGCGAAACCCTTGCCGCTGATATCCCAATCGCCATCGACCATTTACGTTATTTTGCAGGCGTTATCCGCGCACAAGAAGGCGGCATTAGTCAAATTGATGAAGATACCGTTGCCTATCATTTCCATGAGCCTCTAGGCGTCGTCGGTCAAATCATTCCTTGGAACTTCCCTATTTTAATGGCGATTTGGAAAATTGCCCCAGCCCTTGCTGCGGGTAACTGTATCGTCCTCAAGCCTGCCGAGCAAACCCCTGCGTCTGTTTTATACATGCTTGACGTCATAGGCGCGGCGGATATTTTACCAAAAGGCGTACTAAACGTTATTAACGGCTTTGGTGTAGAAGCCGGTAAGCCAATCGCTTCTAACCCACGTATCGATAAAGTGTCCTTTACTGGTGAGACCACCACTGGTCGCTTAATTATGCAATACGCCAGTGAAAATATCATTCCAGTAACGCTAGAGCTGGGCGGCAAAAGCCCAAATATCTTCTTTGCTGATATCATGGATGAAGACGATGACTTCTTAGATAAAGCGGTTGAAGGTTTGGTCATGTTTGCGCTAAACCAAGGTGAAGTTTGTACTTGCCCATCACGCGCGCTCGTACACGAAAGCATCTATGATGAGTTTATGAAACGCTGTATCGCTCGCGTGAAAGCCATCAAAATGGGCAACCCGCTCGATACTGACACCATGATTGGCGCGCAAGCCAGCTCAGATCAGTTAGAAAAAATCCTATCTTATCTTGATATTGGTAAAAAAGAAGGTGCCAAAGTCTTAGTCGGTGGCGAACTTGCCAAGCATGATGGCGATATGGCAAACGGTTATTATGTGCAGCCGACTATCTTTGAAGGCACGAATGATATGCGTGTGTTCCAAGAAGAAATCTTTGGCCCCGTACTCGCTGTCACCACTTTTAAAGACGATGAAGAAGCGATGGCGCTAGCCAATGACACTTTATATGGTCTTGGTGCTGGCGTCTGGACGCGTAATGGTACTCGCGCTTATCGTTTCGGTCGTGGCATTAAAGCCGGTCGCGTTTGGACGAATTGCTATCATCTCTATCCTGCGCATTCTGCGTTTGGTGGCTATAAGCAATCTGGTATCGGCCGCGAAAACCATTTAATGATGCTAGACCATTATCAACAAACTAAGAACATGCTGGTCTCTTATAGTCCTAAAGCGATGGGCTTCTTTTAATTCTGTTTTTCAAAGCACTTTATGGCAAAACTGTAAAGTGCGACCTCGATGCTCGCTGAGCATCTTAATGTAAAGAACGATGACAAGGAGTTACAACGTGAGTAATAAAATGAAAGCGGCCGTGCTGCATGAATTCGGACAACCCTTAGAAATTGAAGAAGTAGATATTCCAACCGCAGGTGCTGGTCAAATCGTCGTAAAAATGCAGGCATCAGGTGTCTGTCATACCGATTTGCATGCCATTGAGGGCGATTGGCCAGTGAAACCTAGCCCACCGTTTATCCCAGGCCACGAAGGCGTTGGTCTTATCACCGCCGTTGGTGAAAATGTCCATCATGTCAAAGAAGGCGACCGAGTCGGTATCCCTTGGCTCTACTCTGCTTGTGGACACTGTACCCATTGCTTAGGTGGTTGGGAAACTTTATGCGAAAGCCAACAAAACTCTGGTTATTCCGTAAACGGTAGCTTTGCAGAATATGTACTAGCAGATGCCAACTATGTCGGTATCATTCCTGAAAGCGTTGACTCTATTGAAATTGCACCAGTGTTATGTGCAGGCGTCACGGTTTACAAAGGTCTTAAAATGACTGACACCAAGCCAGGTGATTGGGTTGTCATTTCAGGTATCGGTGGACTGGGACATATGGCTGTTCAGTATGCCATTGCAATGGGATTGAACGTTGCTGCTGTGGATATTGATGACGAAAAACTGGCATTCGCTAAAAAACTGGGCGCCAAAGTCACTGTCAATGCGAAAAATACTGACCCTGCTGAATATCTACAAAAAGAAATCGGCGGTGCTCACGGTGCGCTCGTGACAGCAGTATCTTCAAAAGCCTTTGATCAAGCATTAGGCATGTTACGACGCGGTGGTACTTTGGTCTGTAACGGTCTACCAACGGGCGAATTCCCAGTATCTATTTTTGATACTGTTTTAAACGGTATTACCATTCGTGGCTCAATCGTTGGTACGCGTCTCGACTTGCAAGAGTCGTTAGACATGGCAGCAGCAGGCAAAGTAAAAGCCACCGTTGCCGCTGAGCCACTAGAAAATATCAATGATATCTTCGATCGTATGCGTGATGGCAAAATCGAAGGTCGCATTGTCATTGACTATAGTCTGTAGCAACCATTATGTAGCCACATGCTTTATGATATTTTGAGACTCGTAATACCATCTCAATGACTGGCTAGAGTAATCATCAGTAAAGGGTCGTATCGTTTTCAACCACATATGATAAATGATGTGAGTGAATATGATGCGACCCTTTATTTTCTACTCAGTATGATTATGAAAGATATCCGTTCGGGTCTAACGATAGGGAAATCATTATGAAAGTCACAGCCACAGAGTCCTGCAAAGCATTAATCGACTTACTAAAATCTAAGCACGGTGAGCTGATGTTTCATCAATCAGGCGGCTGCTGCGATGGCAGTTCACCCATGTGTTATCCATTGGGCGAATTTAAAGTAGGCGGACAAGACGTACTCATCGGCGAGCTGGTTGGCTGTCCATTTTATATGGGTAAAGCTCAGTATAAGCTCTGGCAACATACCGATCTAACGATAGACGTAGTCGATGGACGCGGAGCCAGTTTTTCGCTTGAAATACCAGAAGGTAAACGCTTTATCGTACGTTCAGAGATATGTACTATATAAGTTTAAATAGCCTATACCAGCGTTTTAACGACCTAGTATTGTTTTGCCATGCCATATGTTGATCGATAAACACCCCTTAGTCATTTTTATTTTATTATTCCAGCAAAATAATAGATACTGTAATGCGTACCCTATTTCAATAAACGCGTTTTAACGAGCACGTTTTACTCAGCATGGATGCTAGAAGGAATGTAAAATGGAATTTGATAAAAAATTTGATTACGTCATCGTTGGTGGTGGTTCAGCTGGCTGCGTACTTGCTAGCCGATTAACAGAAAACCCAGACATTAGTGTCTGCTTATTAGAATATGGTGGTGAAGGCAAAGACCTTGCTGTCCGTGTCCCTGCTGGACTGATTTTGATGGTACCAGGCAAGCCGCTGAAACTGAATAATTGGTGCTTTCAAACTACGCCGCAGATGCACTTGAAAAATCGACGCGGCTTCCAACCACGTGGTCAATGCTTGGGTGGCTCATCGGCTATTAATGCCATGATTTATACGCGTGGTAGTGCGCTCGATTATGAACGTTGGGTAGAACAAGGCTGCGAAGGCTGGGGATTTGATGATGTACTGCCCTACTTTATCAAAGCAGAAAACAATATTCATGGTAGCGGCGAGCTGCATGGTGATAGCGGACCGCTGCATGTCAGCAACTTACTGAGTCCGCGTGATATCTCCAAAGCATTCGTAGAAGCCGCTATCACCAATGGTTTAGATCATAATCAAGATTTTAATGGCGAAAAGCAAGACGGTACAGGGCTATATCAAGTCACCCACTTTCATGGCGAAAAACAAGGTCAACGCTGCTCTGCGGCGGCCGCTTATCTACATCCAGTACAAAACCGATCAAATCTGACCGTCATCACCCACGCCCAAGCCAACCGCGTCATTTTTGAAGACAAACAAGCCGTTGGTGTCGCTTATGAAAAAGATGGCGTCGAGCATGCGGTGATGGCGCGTCATGAAGTGATATTATCTGGGGGCACTTTTGGCTCACCCAAAGTCCTGATGTTGTCAGGTATTGGACCTGCTGAGCATCTACAATCACATGGCATCGACGTCGTGGTAGATGCGCCCGATGTTGGTGGTAATCTACAAGATCACTTGGACGTCGTTTTTGATTACGAGGTCAATACCACTGACGTCATCGGTATTGGTATGGCGACGATTTCGACATTGACCAAAAGTATTCGGCAGTGGAGAAAGGATGGTACAGGCCTTTTGTCTACCAACTATGCTGAAGCGGGCGCGTTCTTTAGTGTCGGTGACGACCCAAAAGAGTGGCCAAATACCCAACTGCACTTTGTCATATCCCGCGTGATTGAGCACGGTCGTGATCTCAGACGTGGCTTTGCGGTCTCTTGTCACAGTTGCTACCTACGCCCTGAAAGCCGCGGTACGGTCAGACTGGACTCCGCCGACCCCTCAGACGCGGTATTGATTGATCCAAACTACCTCTCGCACCCAAAAGATGTGGAATATATGATTGCAGGCGCGGAGCGTACGCGCGCCATCATGCAAGAATCACCCATCGCCAAATATATTACTGAAGACTACCCTGCTCCCTATATCGAAAAAGACGGTATGCTCGGTTATATCCGCAACAAATCAGATACCATTTATCATCCTGTCGGCACTTGCCGTATGGGCTCAGACAGCAATTCAGTCGTCGATTTGCAATTAAAAGTACGCGGTGTAAATGGCTTAAGGGTCATCGATGCCTCAATTATGCCGACTCTCATCAGCGGTAATACCAATGCGCCAACGATTATGATTGCTGAAAAACTCGCAGATCTTATCAAAGCAAATCACGGTCATATCGAATGATATCACGCCATAAAACATAGGAAGATATGCGTCTTATAATTAGTATTTTTATTTAAGAAACTTATTTACTAAAACTTTATATTCAATAAAATGAAAATAAGCAGATTGTATAAAAGTTTAACCCATATTTTTTCGTGGTTATTTTTATCAGCATTTCTAAAATAAGGAGAAACTCTAACAAATTCGGCAATAAAGATAGTAAAACAGAACGTTTTCTATCAAATTAGCTTACGGATGTCTTGCATTACCACTGTTGAACAGAGTATATTTAAACCACTTATTTATATCGGTATTTTTTGCAAATCTGAATAATGGTTAATACAACCTAAAATATTTTTTATTTTGCATATTAGAAACACGATATAAACAATTGCTTTAAAGGGAATTAAAAGCACGCTCATTATATTTATAGTTCAAAAACGATCTTATAAATATATTGGCGACTATTTATCATTACATAGGATGTAATAATGCAAAAATCACTCTTCAAACTGACGATGTTGGCGACAGTTATTCTAGGCATCAGTGCCTGTAGCGGCGACAACAAAACCACCGATGACTCTGCTGCCAGCTCAGATGCTAAAGCAGCCAAAACCTTACTTTATTGCTCAGAAGGTAGTCCGGCTGGATTCGATCCAGCACAATACACTGCAGGTACCGATTTTGATGCGAGCGCCTTTCCCATCTACAACGGCTTAGTAGAATTCAAAAGAGATGGTACTGAGATTCAGCCAGCCTTAGCCGAAAGCTGGGATATTAGTGAAGACGGCAAGACTTATACCTTTAACCTACGTAAAGGGGTTAAATATGGTAAGACCGATTACTTTACCCCAACCCGTGATTTCAACGCAGATGACATTGTCTTTACTCTAGAGCGTATCACCAATCCAGAGTTTGAATTTAATAAAGCCTATCCTGCTGAGTTCCCTTATTCGGTCGGTATGGGGCTACCTGATATTATCTCCAATATCGAAAAAGTTGATGACTCTACCGTCAAGATCACCCTAAGCGAGACCAATGCGCCATTTTTACAGAACCTAGCGATGCCCTTCGCTTATATCGATTCTGCTGAGTATGCAGAAAAGTTAATGGCTTCTGGTAATGCTGCTGATATCAACACCAAACCCGTTGGTACAGGACCTTTCGTCTTTACTTCTTATCAAAAAGACGCGCAAATTCGTTATACCAAAAATCCAGACTACTGGAACAAAGATGATATTCATATCGATAATCTAGTCTTTGTCATCACCAAAGATTCAGCAGTGCGTGCGCAAAAAGTGCAAGCAGGTGAATGTCATGTGTCCGCTTATCCAAAACCTGCCGAAATTGACTCTGTCAAAAAATCTGGTAAGGCCACCGTTCTCGATCAACCCGGCTTTAACGTCGGTTATGTCGGCTATAACGTTGAAAAACCGAAGCTTAGCGACCTTAAAGTTCGCCAAGCATTAGACATGGCAATTAATAAAGACGCTATTATAAATGCGGTTTATCAAAGCGAAGGATTAAAAGCCACCAATCCTATGCCGCCCACACAATGGGGTTACGACAAATCTATCAAAGATGCGCCTTACGATGTGGAAAAAGCCAAGTCCCTTATAAAAGAAGCAGGCGCGGACAAACTTGCCATTAATCTATGGTATATGCCCGTTCAACGCCCATATAATCCTAACGCCAAACTCATGGCTGAAATGCTACAAGCAGATTGGGCAAAAATTGGTGTCGATACCAAGCTTGTGACGTATGAATGGGGCGAGTATCTAAACCGTGCTGCTAAAGGTGAGCCTGATGTCATTCTAGCAGGCTGGACTGGTGACAATGGGGATCCTGATAACTGGCTTGGTACATTACTATCTTGTGATGCGGTCGGTGGCAATAACTACTCACGCTGGTGTAATAAAGACTTTGACACTTTGGTGACTAACGCCCGTCAGATTACCAATCAAGATGAGCGTGTCAGCGATTATGTACAAGCTCAGCAGATATTCAAAGAGCAGCTGCCTTGGACGACAATGGCGCATTCGGTGGTCACGGTATTCACCGCACCAAATGTGGTCGATTATAAAATTAGTCCGCTTGGCTCAATACGCTTCGATGGTGTCAAGGTTGAATAACCTGATCTGATGAAGTCCGGTAAGACATGCATGATTGTTTAATTTATATTCGGCTGGGTCAGACACTCTGCTCCAGCCGTATTTATATGAGTTAAGCGCCTTATTAAGCATTTTCTAATCACTGTTTAAGCATGCTGTCACCGAATCTTTCATCTCTGCCAACATTCTACTCATCGATCTAAAACGATTGAACCACAACTATTGAATTGAGCAGCCCATGCTACTTTATATATTGCGTCGCATTGCCATTCTAATTCCTGTCTATCTTGGCTTAACGCTATCGACATTTACCCTAATTCGGCTCGTCCCTGGAGATGCCGTCGAGATTATGATGGGTGAGCGTATGGTCGATCCAGAGCTACATGCTCGAGCGTTAGAAAGACTTGGCTTAGACAAACCCCTCATTGTCCAATATTGGGATTACTTAACCGGAATATTGACCGGTGATTTTGGTCAATCCTTTCGTACTCGTACTCCGGTATTACAAGACTTCTTTGCTCATTTTGTACCAACCTTAGAGCTGGCTTTGTGTGCCATTGTCATTGCCAGTGTTGTCGGTGTGAGCTTAGGTATCTTTGCCGCGCTACGACGTGGTACATGGATTGACTACACTCTAATGTCAGGGGCGCTGGCTGGCTACTCTATGCCCATCTATTTATTAGGGCCTATTCTCACGGGTATATTCGCCCATTATCTCGGCCTGTTGCCCGTCGCCGGTGTCATATCTGTCGCGCAGTTTTTAGACGTCAAACCTTTATATGGATCATGGCTACTTGGCTCTTTAACATCAGGAGAACCTGGCGCATTTTGGGATGTGGTCAAACACTTTATCCTACCGTCTATTGCCTTATCGACCATACCACTCGCAATGATTGCACGGATGACACGCTCGGCGATGCTAGAGGTGTTAGATGAGGACTACGTGCGTACAGCGCGCGCCAAAGGCCTATCGCCGCGCCGCGTGATATTGGTACACGTCATGCGTAATGCCTTAATCACTGTGGTGACTGTGATTGGTTTACAGATGGCGACCTTGCTCGCGGGGGCTATTATCACTGAGACTATCTTTAGTTGGCCAGGTGTTGGTAATTGGCTGCTCGATGGGTTTTTCACTCGTGATTATCCTATCGTGCAAAACGGTATTTTATTGGTCGCCACTGCTCTGATTTTGGTTAGTTTATTTATTGATATTTTGTATGGTCTGATTAATCCACGTATTCGCCATACTTCTTAATTTAACATTGATAAATACTCATATTATAAGTAGTGGTTATTGGTGTTTGTATGGTCTTGAGTGAGTTTTAGCACATTTTAAAGGCTTACTAAAAACGAGACTGACATACTTTCAACGCGCTAGCCACTATAGGAACTGCTCATGAAGCCTTCTGTTCTTCCCTCTGATGTCAACCTTATGGCCGCCACACCGCCGTCATCTTGGCAGCTATTTTTATCGACGTTTTGCCGAAATAAAGGCGCGGTGCTTGGTTTTATTGTACTGGCATTGATGGTCATTATTGCTATCCTTGCGCCTGCCATTGCACCCCATGACCCTTACGAGTTATTTACTGGTCAAGAGCAGTTGCCGCCTGCCTTTCTGGATGGCGGCAATACCATGTTTTGGCTAGGCACGGATGATGCTGGACGAGACACCTTGTCTCGGGTGATGTATGGCGCGCGTTACTCCCTATTTATCGGTCTGAGCGCGACGACTCTTGCCATGTTAGTCGGTGTTTCATTGGGACTTAGTGCTGCATTTTGGCCCAAGGTTTGGGGCAAAGCGGTCATGCTGGTCAATGATATTTTGATGTCTTATCCGAGCTTACTATTGGCGATCATTATCGCCGCCATCCTAGGCCCTTCTATGACCAATACGATTATTACCATCGCCTTGGTCTGTACGCCACCTTTTATTCGTCTGACGCGCGCAACTGCGATGGTAGAGCTACAGCGTGAATACTTTATCGCTTCGCAAGTGATGGGTGCTGGCGTGCTACGCTTATTGTTTATCACCATTTTGCCCAACTGTATGGCACCGCTTATCGTACAAGCAACGATGATTTTCTCTTCTGCTATTTTAGAAGCAGGTGCAATTGGTTTCTTAGGCTTTGGTGTACAGCCACCCGATGCTGAATGGGGTGCAATGCTTGGTACGGCGCGTCAATATATTCAAAGTAATGTTTGGCTAGCGATTTGGCCCGGTGTCGCTATTTTCTTAGCCGCATTGTCGATTAACTTGACTGGTGATGGCCTACGCGATGCGCTAGATCCCAAATTAAAGCAGGTGACCTAAGATGACTGAACCATTAATTAAAACGCCTACCACTCACACTTCTATGAATGACGTATCAAAAAAAGAATCACCATTGTTGTTAGATATTGAAAATCTTTCAGTGACTTTCGGGCAAGGGGTGCGCGCTTTTCGTGCAGTCGATGATGTGTCGTTAAAGATTACACAAGGCGAAGTCATCGCAGTCGTGGGTGAATCTGGCTCGGGTAAGTCAGTTACGATGATGGCACTGATGGGGCTACTACCACCCTCTGCAACTGTCCGTTCCAAGCGCGTTATGTTCGATGATAAAGACATGCTCAGTATGTCAGCAAAAGAAAAACGCGGCATCATTGGCAAAGACATCTCAATGATCTTTCAAAATGCTATGTCTTGCTTAAATCCAAGCTTCACGGTTGAGATGCAACTGGGTGAAGTCTTACGCAAGCATCTAGGCTTGCGAGGTTCAGCAGTACAGACACGTATCTTAGAGCTGCTAGAGTTGGTCGAGATGCCCGATGCCAAAAACCGCCTCAAGGTTTATCCACATCAACTCTCAGGCGGCATGAGTCAGCGAGTTATGATTGCGATGGCAATTGCTTGTGAGCCCAAACTACTCATCGCAGATGAACCTACCACCGCGCTCGATGTCACAGTACAAGCGCAAATAATGGACTTGCTAAGCCGATTGCAACGCGAAAAACAAATGGCGATGATACTGATTACCCACGATTTAGGACTGGTCGCGCAGAACTCGCGTGATGTCGCGGTCATGTATGCTGGACAAGTAGTAGAAACCAGTACTGTGCCAGAGATTTTTCAAAAGCCTGCGCACCCGTATACTGAAGCCTTGCTGCAAGCAATCCCTGAATTGGCTATCGGTCAAGACCGTCTGAATAGCTTGCCCGGTGTCGTGCCGAGTCAATATGACCGCCCAACTGGTTGTTTATTGTCTCCGCGTTGCCCGTATAAAGAGCCCGCTTGCGAAGTACCACCCCCTATTTTAGATACACCTACTGGCAAAGTGCGCTGTATTTATTCTGATCCTTCTGCTCGCCCCTCTCACGCTGCTACCTTGGAGTCACAAGTATGAGTAATAAAGTGGTCCTAAAAGCAGACAATCTACACAAGCATTATCCTGTATCTCAAGGTTTGGGCAAAGCGAAGGCCTACGTTAAAGCGTTAAATGGTATCTCATTCGAGCTTGAAGCAGGCAAGACGCTGGCCGTCGTGGGTGAGTCAGGCTGCGGTAAGTCTACCCTTGCCCGCCAGTTGACACTGATTGAAGAGCCTACTGATGGCGAGCTATTTATCAACGATGAAGGCACCACTGGCTATAGCAGAAAAGCGCTCAAAGAGCTACGTACTGAAATCCAAATGGTCTTTCAAAATCCTTATGGCAGCCTCAATCCGCGTCATACTATCGGCTATCAATTGACTGAACCATTGGATATTCATACCAAACTCTCTAAAGACGACAAGCGTGACAAAATCAATGAGATGATGCGAAATGTGGGTCTGCGACCCGAACATGCTGGCCGCTATCCACATATGTTTTCAGGGGGTCAGCGCCAACGTATTGCTCTCGCCCGCGCCATGATGCTCAATCCTAAAATTGTCGTCGCTGATGAGCCAACTTCCGCGCTCGATGTATCGATTCAAGCGCAAGTATTGAACCTATTTATGGATTTGCAGGATGAATATCGTACTGCTTACGTTTTTATCTCGCATAACTTATCAGTCGTGCGTCATGTCGCTGATGATGTGATGGTCATGTATTTAGGTCAGGCAGTTGAGCATGGCCCGAAAGAAGCAATTTATAACGCGCCAAAACATCCATATACCATCGCTCTGTTGGCTGCGGCACCGACTATCAGCGGTCATAAAAACGACTTAACGCTACAAGGTGAGCTACCAAGTCCGCTCAATCCACCAAGTGGCTGCGCACTGCACAAACGCTGCCCGTATGCCAAGCAGCAATGCAGCGAAGTCGAGCCACAACTGCGTGAATGGGATGGTCGATTGGTTGCTTGT
Source organism: Psychrobacter immobilis (assembly GCF_003148585.1). Taxonomy (GTDB): domain Bacteria; phylum Pseudomonadota; class Gammaproteobacteria; order Pseudomonadales; family Moraxellaceae; genus Psychrobacter; species Psychrobacter immobilis. Next base: position 252,547 of record NZ_QGGM01000001.1, read on the forward strand.
TTACGTTTGGAAGAAATATATGGGTAAGAGAATTAAAGGCTAAGCAATATTTACTACACCTCGGCACTTTGGAAACTGCGCGCACCCATAAAAGAATTGTCCTTGGCGTTCGCCTTTTTTTGCAGTGCGTTTAACCATCTCTCCATTACATTTCGGGCAAGTTGGCGCTTGAACGAGATTAGCAGTAGGGTTTGTCGCCTCAAATATTGCAGGTGCTTCCACCTGTGGCTCAAGCTCTACAACCTCAAACGGTGTAAGAAACACTTTATTAGCAACATCATGCGATATACTGACATATGGTGTGTTTGTCTGCTGGGTATTCAGACTGTCCGTTAGCAACTCGCTAGATTCAATCTCAGTCTGACCCGACCATCGCAGCACTTCTCGGCTTTTCAGCGTGGCTCGTTTAGCGGTTTCTTTTATTACCGGCTCGAGTGTAGGCTTACTGGCAGTTTTAGCAATTGTTTTATCAGTAGCGTTACTGCTAGGCTGTTTGTTTGAGAGGCTATGCTTGTCTTTTAGATAGGCTTTATGCTCTCTATTGGTGCGCCAAGATTTGCTAAGTCTGTTGCTATTAATCTGCTCAACGATGGATTTAACCTCGTCTTCACTTAGTATCTCATCTTGTTTCTTCTTCACATAAGAGACCATCCCACCTGTCAATACGTGTTCAGGTAACTCATCACGAGTTTTCAGCTCACACTCACCGATGAAAGCAATCATCGAATGAAAGTAGCTCAGCTCCAATCCTAATAAATCTGCGAGAGTCCTAATGTGCAAGTAGTTTTGGCGTAATGGGTTTTGGAATTTATACTTACTTCCATTTGGGAAAGCTTGCGTCCACTGCTTTTGCTTTTCGCTACCATATATCCAGCCTTTATAATTCTTGGTTTCGATGACAAAGATGCCGTATACAGAGACGATAATATGATCGATTTGGGTACTGCCACCATTGGCTCTTGGCAAGGTAATACCGTTTAATCGGTGATAGACATCTTTTTCAAGTTTTAGCCACATGGCGACATTGATAACGGTCTCGCCTAGAAAGCCTTTGAAAGTGGATTTGATGGACATGGTTTTTTTCTTGAAAGTGGTTATGAAAAAATAAATAACGTTCAATATCAATATACTAATTACTTTTGGTTAAAATTACCGATCTACAATTGCTGTTCTGACGATAGTTAAACCAATGACGCCAAGCAACGCCCCTGTAACTTTATCGATGTAATAAGCAACTTGGGTAAATTTAGCGCGTACTTTGCGAGTCGACAATAGAAATATGACAGCAGTGTCCCACGCGAATACCACAACAGTCATCCAAATACCTAAGCCCAATTTGAACACAAAACTTATTTCTGGTGTCAACACTACAGTGAATAAACTGAGATAAAAGAGTAGATTTTTAGGATTAAATATTCCAGACAAAAACCCTGCAGTAAATTCCTTTAAAAAAGTTGTCTTAGGTATATTTGAATGGGCTGATTGGGCTACCTGAAATTGGTCATACGCATCTTTTCGTGCGCGTAACGCCTGTATACCAAGATACATTAAAAACAACCCACCAATGATTTTTAGCGTAATCATAATAGGTGCAGAGGCGGCTAAAATTGAGCCAACACCAATTAGACATAGACCGATGTACACAGCATTAGCAAAGGTGATACCGAGCGCAACCCCTATTGCGTCTTTACTGTCGTTCTTAATCGCACTCTTTACGATCAATACAAAATCCGGTCCAGGACTCAATAGTGCAAGAAAATGTGCCAAGCCGACCGTGATAAAAATACTCAACAAATCCCAGTTCATAATTATTCCGTACTCTGTTTTTTTTAATTATGGACTAAATACCATTATGAATATACTGATTATTTAGCCAATAAAAAGAGCCACCAGATTTCTCCGGCAGCTCTTTTTTTAAATACTGACTAAGTTAGGTTTATTACACCAAACTATTTACCGCTTCAACCACAGCGTCAGTGGTAATACCGAACTCTTTGTATAACTGATCTGCAGGAGCAGATTCGCCATAAGTCGTCATGCCGATGACTTTGCCATCTAAACCAACAAACTTATACCAATAATCTACATGCGCGGCTTCAACTGCTACGCGAGCACGGATATTGGCAGGCAACACGGCTTCACGATAGCTAGCATCTTGCTCTACGAAAATCTCAGCACATGGCATAGATACCACACGGACACCAACACCATTTGCGCTTAGTGCTTCATACGCTTCCATTGCTAGGCCAACTTCTGAACCAGTTGCGATGATGATTGCTTGTAGCTCGCTCTGCTCTTTTGCCAGTACATAACCGCCTTTAGTGATGTTGGCTACTTGCTCGCTATCACGGGCTTGATGAGGCAAGCTTTGACGGCTAAAGATTAACGCTGACGGGTTGTTTTCTGACTTGATTGCTTCTACCCAAGCGCTTGCAGATTCAGTCGCATCACACGGACGCCATGTGCGTAGATTTGGCGTGGTACGTAGGCTAGTCAATTGCTCAACTGGCTGATGCGTCGGGCCATCTTCACCCAGACCGATAGAGTCATGCGTATAGACATGGATGACGCGCTGCTTCATCAATGCACCCATGCGTACCGCGTTACGTGCGTATTCCATAAACATCAGGAAAGTTGCTACGTAAGGGATAAAACCGCCATGCAATGCAATACCGTTGGCAATCGCGGTCATACCGAATTCACGTACACCATAATAGATATAGTTACCGTCAGCGTCTTTTTCGATGCCCTTAGCGCCTTTGAATAGCGTTAGATTCGAGCCAGCTAAATCCGCTGAACCGCCTAGCAATTCTGGTAATAATGGCTGTAAGGTATTGATCGCATTTTGACTGGCTTTACGACTGGCAACATCGCCACCCGCTTCTTGCGTTTGCTGAATATAGGCTTGTGCTTGGCTATCAAAGTCAGCAGGCAAATCACCATTTAGACGACGCAATAGCTCAGACGCCAGTTCAGGATAGGCCTTTTTATACGCGTCAAAGTCAGCTTCCCAGTTCTTTTGTTGTACGTCGCCTTTGGCTTTAGCATCCCACGCTTCATAGATTTCATCATCTAATTCGAATGGGGCATGCTTCCAAGACAATGCATCACGAGTCAAGGCGATTTCGTCATCGCCTAACGGAGCACCATGGCTGGCTGCTAGACCCTGTTTGTTCGGGCTACCAGCACCGATCGTAGTTTCGCAAATCAGAAGACTTGGTTTGGTAGTCTCGTTAAGCGCTTGTTCAGTTGCTTGAGTGATCGCATCCGCATCATGACCATCTACTTTGATAACTTGCCAGCCGTAAGACTCAAAACGCGCTTGCGTATCATCAGTGAACCAGCCTTCGACATTACCATCGATAGAGATACCGTTGTCATCATAGAAGAAGACCAGCTTACCAAGACCTAACGTGCCAGCCAGTGAGCACACTTCATGACTGATACCTTCCATCAAGCAACCATCGCCTAAGAATGCATAGGTATTGTGGTCAACGATGTTATGGCCGTCACGATTGAACTGCGCCGCTAAAGTTTTTTCTGCAATTGCAAAACCAACGGCATTGGCGATACCTTGACCTAGTGGACCAGTAGTCGTTTCAATACCTGGTGTATAACCAAGCTCAGGATGACCTGGGGTTTTTGAATGCAACTGACGGAAACCTTTCAGATCATCAACGCTGACGTCATAACCAGATAAATGCAGCAATGAGTAAATAAGCATTGAGCCATGACCGTTCGATAAGACAAAGCGGTCGCGGTTGTGCCACTGTGGATCGGTTGGGTTGTGCTTCAAAAACTTGCGCCACAAAACTTCGGCAATATCAGCCATACCCATTGGGGCACCTGGGTGACCAGAGTTGGCTTTTTGAACCGCGTCAAACGACAGTACACGGATGGCATTGGCTAATTTACGTTCGCTAATTGGAGCTGGCATAGAGTGTCCTAACAGTTGTGGCGATAATAAAGAAGAAACAACAGCTTGAATCAAAAAGAGGATATTTTACCACGATCTGTTAATGACTTGGAGTCAAGAGCGACTTTATTTGCTATATTAATTTATGAAATAAAAGTATTAATATTAAACTTAATAAGGAAGGTTATAAATGGCAAAGCATGATGTACAACTAGTTGCAACTAAAGGTGTGTTTATGGGACTAGCGAAACAAAATATGTTATTTCATCAATGTATTAGCGAGTTAGTCGATAATGCAGTTGCCTCTACTCAACCCTCTAAAAAATTTCGTGTAGAAATTATTTTTCAGCCAGTAGATAATAATAAAATTGGAGTTTATGTTGTTGATAACGGACTAGGAATGTCTCTAGAAATATTGGAAGAAGCTCTTCAACTTGGTAGGACTCCATCTCCTGATTCAGATAGATTACATGAACATGGTTTTGGATTAAAAAATTCCTTGGCTACATTAACTAGAGGTGATGGTTATTGGAAAATATGGACAAAGCAACCTGAAGGAAAAATATCTTCTGTCGAAGGACCATTTGGTCCAACGATGCAGTTAGAAGACAATGATCAATTTCCAGACAATGACTTCCTGCCTGCCGAAATATCAACACTTGTTTATGCAGAAACTACTTTAGAATATATTAGAACAGTACAAGGCAGAGGGGGTCCTACTAATGATTTGATCAAACTTAGAAGATGGTTAATTGAACACTTAGGTGTATTCTATAGAGGCTACTTAGAATTAGACAAAAGCACTGGAGATAATCAAGGAACTATTCAAGTTTCTATCGAAAAGGATAGGATGAGAGTACCTCCTGTTCACGTACCATTTGGTAGATCAGAAATAAAATATTTTGAAGTAGAATTCGGAAGTAAGGTTTATAAGGTTGAATATGAATACGGTACTCTTGATGAAGTAAAATGTGAATCATTAGTTAGTAATAACAAAAACCAATACTACTATCTTAACAATATTCCAACTCAAGGAATTGATATACGGTTAGGCAAAAGAGTACTGGCTACTTCTATGTTTGACCACATATGGAAGACAAAAAATGGTACTTCACAGTTGAATCGCCACAATACATATAATGATTTCGTAGGTGAATTACGTATCCCCAATATTCCTAGAGGTTTCTTAACCACTGTTAATAATAAAACTGATTTTAATCTTGACGACCAAGGTTGGAACAAAATTTTTGAACAATTAAACAACTTTCCGCCACCTAAAGATGTACGTCAAGAAACAGAAAAAGAACTGAAACAGAAGTGGATAGATATGATAAAAGCCACAACTCCAGAAGATGATGTTACAGATGAATATTCTGTTTGGTCAAGTGGTGTGAAAATAGATGTGTACAGAGAAAAAGCAGATGGTAATGTAATTATTTATGAGTTGAAGGTTGGAGATGCTCAGCCGATACATTTATACCAACTAATAATGTATTGGGACGGGTTAGAACTTCAAGAAATAATACCTACGGAAGCAATTCTTTTAGTTGTCAACTACAGTACAAGGATTGAGGATATGGTTAATAAAATAAATAGTAAACTTATCACTCCTTTAGGTAATAGCTATAATATTAGGGTTGAAAAACATTCTGATAGAAATTTATAAACCTAAAGATCAGGTCATTAGTTAGTATAATGACCTGATGTTATTATCTATCTAATCGTCTCAGCACCGCCCATAAACGGACGCAATACTTCTGGAATGGTGATGCTACTATCAGCGTTTTGATGATTTTCCATCACTGCCAATAGTGTACGACCCACTGCCAAGCCTGAACCATTTAGCGTGTGTGCTAAGCTGGTTTGTTTGCCGTCTTTGACACGTGTGCCCATACGGCGCGCTTGGAAGTCACCACAGTTAGAGCAGCTTGAGATTTCACGATAGGTGTCTTGGCTCGGTAACCAGACTTCGATGTCATAAGTCTTTTGTGCTGCAAAGCCCATATCGCCAGTACATAGTTGCACCGTGCGGTATGGTAGGTTCAATTGCTGCAAGATGTATTCGGCCTGCCCTGTCATTGCCTCTAGTAAGTCGTCAGATTGCTCAGCGGTAGCGATGTTAACCATCTCGACTTTTTCAAACTGATGCTGACGGATTAGACCACGAGTATCACGCCCATGAGAGCCCGCCTCACTACGGAAACAAGGCGTATGCGCGGTAAACTTAAGTGGCAGCTCGCTAATATCTAAACGCTCGCCACGTACCAAGTTGGTCATTGGCACTTCGGCCGTAGGAATGAGATAAAAATCCATATCTTCATTGTTTGTGTGATTTTTCAGCTTAAACAAATCATCTTCAAACTTAGGCAGCTGCCCCGTACCTTTGAGGCTGTCTGAATTCACAATATAAGGCACATAGGTCTCAAGATAGCCGTACTTCATGGTATGGGTATTGAGCATAAATTGAATCAACGCGCGATGCATTTGCGCCAACTGTCCTTTTAGCACATTAAAGCGGCTACCAGTCAGCTTGGTCGCTGCTTCAAAGTCGAGCATACCAAGTGTCTCGCCAATATAAGTGTGATCTTGAATTTCAAAATCAAACGTACGAGGCGTGCCCCACTTGCGCACTTCTACGTTATCATCTTCTGACGTACCCACTGGCACATCAGCTGCTGGAATATTTGGAATTTGCATAGCAGCTTTGTTGATACGCTCTTGTAGAGTGCGCAGCTCGTCTTCGGCTGTTTTAATCTCACCGCTGACATTCTGCATCTCAGCCAATAGCTCACTGGCATCTCCGCCTGATTTTTTCAAAGCACCCACTTGCTTAGCACCCGCATTACGGCTCGACTGCAACTCTTCGGTTTTGATCTGCAAAGATTTACGTTCTGACTCAACCATTTGCCAAAAATCTATGTCAAGTGCATAACCACGAGTGGCCAGTTGCTGTTGTAAATCGCTTAAATCGCCGCGTAAGAGTTTTGGATCAATCATAATAGTTGCCTGTAACGCTAGAAGTGAGGAAGAGGTTCGAAAGTGTTATTTTTAAAGATACTGTTTTTAAAGGTGCTGATTTTATCAAAATAAGTGATAGCCGCTATAATACCAAGACACAGCAGATTTGACCATGTTTTGACCTCTGCTGATTGAATTTTCATTTATTACTTTCATTATCCGTAGCCAGTTATATTTGCTTTAAATACATCTCTCAAAGTTCAGCTTACCTCAATAAGCCTCGCCCATCTTTGTTAAAACCATTAATATCACCTCTATCAACGAACAGAGCGGCTTATATGTTTCATTTAGGGGTACTTTTCGGTAAGATAAGCGCATACCTTTTATTCGACTTCTAGCCAAGTACGACGTAGCTGCTACGTTTTGTCGATTTAAACCCAACACTTTCAATACAAGTATTTGAGAAACCTTTATGGCCTTGTACCCCTATACGCTACAACCTGTCGCCTTAAACCTAACTGAGGCAGAATTTCACCAAGCACAATACGAGCTATTTGCCAGTGCCAGCCCTTCTTTCGGTCTAAAAAGCATCAAAATGAAAGAATGGATCATTATGGCGGTAACCGTGGTACTAGCGATCGCAGGGTTGGTTTTTGTCACCGGCTACTCAACCATTATCTTTTGGCTGATGTTAGTTTCAGTCGTCATTTATTTACTAGTTCGTACCCTTGGCTTTAAATGGTATGTCAAAAGAGAGTTTGACAAGCAAGTGGCCGATCAAGAAATGCCAGACGAGATGCGTCAGATGAAATTGGGCGTACAAAAGCATGGCCTCGTCATGGCGATGCCAGTGAACCAGCCTGACACATTTAATAACAACCAAATGCGCGGCATGCAAATGCGAGCAGGCACGACCCAGCAAGCCGTCATTCCATGGTCAGCTGTCAAAAGCTGGGATGAGACGGACGACTATATCTTTATGATGTTTGAGATGAAAGGTCAACAAGGCAGCCAAATTGTGCCAAAACGCTTAGAAGCACAGAAGTTCCCGATCGATACGGTACGTCAGCATTTGCAAGAAGTTATCCCCGTTAAAGGCTTAAATCCTGAAAACTTACAGCCGCCAGCATAAAATAGTAGAAGACTTCTTTATCGCTTACTATATGAGCGATAAAGAAATGATCAATAAAAAATACTTTTTACAAAATCAATCGTAATTATAAATTTATTGAATTTAACTTATCGATGGTGCTCTGCTATTATAATAGCTATCAAAAGCAAGGTGATAATTGCTCTAAATTATATGAATGTATAGTTATGATTTCAGCTTAAGCTGATGCCATTCTATATGGCAGTTTTACCATACTATTTTCTAAGATTGTTACTTTTTAAGGCTGAAAAGCGTTAATATATTAACGAGCATAGTAATGCAGCACACGAGTTGCTACACTTCTCATCTTCTTCATTTAATGTTTTATATCAACACTCAAACTATAAGGATAATATTATGAGTAACGCTACTAATCAAATCGGTCTAGAAAAAGCTGACATGAGCGAAGTCATTGCACAACTAAACAATTTATTATCAACTTATCACGTATTTTATTTAAACGTCCGTGGCTATCACTGGAATGTAAAAGGTGAGCATTTTTTCACCTTGCATCCAAAGTTTGAAGAACTGTATACCGCGCTACAGTTACAAATTGATGAAATCGCTGAACGTATCTTAACTTTGGGCGGCACACCGCTGCATGCTTATAGCGATTTTACTCAGCATACTAGCATTCAAGAAGATAAAAACGTCAAAGATGGCAATGCTTGTGTGAAAGGTGTGGTAACTGGTTTACAAGCTTTAATTACAGAGCAGCGTAAAGTATCTGCTCTAGCAGCAGACAGCGAAGATCAAGGAACAGCTGACCTCGTAGATGCCTATGTACAAGAGCAAGAAAAGCTCATCTGGATGTATAACGCCTTTTTGGGTTAATCATTACTAATTAAACAGTACATCACTAGGGCGTGTCCTCATTTTAAAAATGGTGATAAAAATGAGATAAATTGCAGTTAAACAAGGAAGATAGCGCTGTTAATATCGAGATATTGATAAGCTATTTGACGATGTTTAACAAAATTTAGCCATTTTTAGCCCATTTAGAGAGTAATTGATTGGATTGAGGGCACGCCCTAAAATCTAGATCATAAAAAAGCACCTACTTTAGGTGCTTTTTTTGTGCTTGCTGTTGCTAATGAAACCTTATTTTTGCATCCATTGACGCATTTTTTCGCGCTCAGCAGGCGTGGCTTGTAACCAAATTTGCATAAATTGATCTAAGGTATTAGCAGATGAATTAACGCTAGTGGTTTGCTTAGTAGTCGCTACCGTACCCGTATTCACACTTGGTTGATCTAATGCGGCAATCGCACGCTGATTCTGTAGCTCTGCATCATCTGCCCCGCCAAACACACCGCCGAACGCCTTGCCTAAACCTGACAACAATCCACCTTGATTACCAGCGATACCTTGCTGACTTGCAACCACAGTATTGTTTTTCTCTACTGCCAGTATCGGACGCTTGGCATATTCTTTAGCTGCTGCATACTCTTCTGGCTGATTCGGCATGGTCAGACGATAGGTTTGATTGTCCGCCAATTCTGCCGTCACGCTCACATTACCCGAACGTAAATAATCATGCTCATCACGGCGCAAGTCATATAAGCGATCATACTTCGCAGTAATCGCATGTTGACCTGGCTGAAGCGTGAACTTTTTAGTCAATGGTTGAAAAGCGCTCTGCTGCACTTCTTGCCCATTGATAGCCGTGACTTTGATATGGTCATCAACCAGTAGCGTTACTTCAGCATGCGACAGCATAGAGACAGAGCCTGCACCAATAAGCAACGTGCTGATGGTCAGTTTTTTTAGCAAAGAAGCATTGGATTTCATAAGTGATTCCATTAATAGTGAAAACGTTTTGGCAATAGTAAAAGCGCTTTGGATAAAAGACTTTAGTTTTTAATGCTAAAAATCAAGTGGCATCGTATGTTGATCTTGTTCCGCTGAATCGTTATCTACCTGTGTCTCTTGCGCAATATCAGCAAGCTCTGCTGCTAGTGTCTGCTCATCAATGGTACGCAATGCGTCAGTGATGACTGCTTTGGATATATTGCTACGCCCAAGGTTCGAAAACATCGGCTGAATATAATTGAGTACTTCCATCATCGCACCGATGCGATGCGGTCCTTCAGTAAGCAAATAATCAATAATTCGATCATCAAACTGCCAACCACGCCGACGCAAGATAGATTGTAATAACGCCTGACGGTCGGCTAAGTCATGACCATTAGGTACTTTAAACGTAGGTGCTTGTGCCAAACGAGTCAGCAAATCCCTCAATTGAAAGGGCAAATCACCAGCAGGCTTATTGGCTGCAAACAACAATTGACGCTGACCTTCACGACTGCGGTTAATCAAATGAAATAAGGCTTCTTGCCATTGACTGCTTTGCTCCAGCACCTCTAAATCATCGATCGCAATTAGATCGAAGTTTTCTAGAGAGGAGAGGACGTGCACATCGGTATGAATCAACTCATTGAGTGACAAACAAATCGCTGACTTGTCCATCTCAATAAATGACTCACAGATAGCGGATAATAAGTGCGACTTGCCCGTAGCAGGACTGCCAAATAGGTACAGCTGACCGATCAGGCCGACATGTAGTTGCCGCACTGCATCAATAATCGACATCCAACCAGGACCGGCGAAGTCACTTAGACTTGCATCATGCTTAATGTCCAGATTGAGACTTAGCTGTGCTTCTGCCATGAATCATCAACTCGTTTTGCGTAATGCAATAAATAAAAGGATAAATTATTAATAACTGTCTTTGAGATGCTCTTATACTACCTGATATAAACTTGCTGCGTTAGCATCTCGTTGTTTTAATCGAGAGTATATCTGAGAATCACCTAATCAAAAGTCATCTTGTTAACGACCAACTGGATAACGGCTGATACTGTCAATACTGCGCCTATATATAACATATTTGCAAAATGACTGACAAGTCTTTTACCTATTAAGCCTTATCCATCGCTGTTTATCTCTCACACCATTTACTATTAATTCCCCTTGACTCTATCAATTTAACGATAAAATATTTATCTCTTCTCAAACAATGCCAATTGCTTACGACCTTTATAAAAATCTGTCGAACGATAGTAGATGTATAAATGGCGAAACAGTACATTAAGCACGGCAGACACTGGCAAAGCAATTAGCATACCAACGAAACCCAATAAGCTTGCGCCTGCCAATACGGCAAAAATCACCCAAAGCGGCGATAGACCTATCTTATCACCCAATAGTAACGGCTGTAGAATATAACCTTCTGCGGCTTGCCCAACTAAAAACGCTCCGACGATCAGCGACAAATACGTCCAATTTAGCCCAAACTGGAACAGGCAGGCTATAATGGCAGCGATAAAACCAATGCCAAAACCCAAATAAGGAACAAAGCTAGCAATACCGGCAACCATACCAATAATCAGCCCAAGCTCAAGCCCAATAAGCTGTAATTGCACCGCATAAATAGCACCCAATAATACCATCACCAATAGCTGACCTTTGATAAATGCCATCAATGCAAGGTCACACTCTCGAGCAATCTGAATGACTTTTTCACTATACGCAGCGGGAATTGCCAGCTTCCATGTCTGCAGACGCTGATCCCAATTGAACAAAAAATAAAAGGTTAAAATCGGTACTAGCACAATGAGTCCAGCATTATTAATAAAGTTCATGCTCGATACCAATATTTGGTTCATCATGGTACTGGCATCTTCAAACTTATAATTGGTCTGCATATATTCAACCAATGTCTCAGAAAACCCTTTAGACTCCAACTCTGGCAGATTGATACGACTGTTGTTAACGAACCATTCACGTACGACTTCATTATACCAAGTTAAGACCTTAGGCAGATACTCCCACGCCGCTTGCAACTGATGCCACAAAGTCGGTATCAACCACCAAAGCAGTAACACCATTCCTAAAGTGATGGTGGAGTAGACAATGATAATCGCCACCCAGCGTTTGATATACTTCGATAAGCGTTTGACCAGCGGATTGAACAAGTAAGCCAGTACGAAAGCAAAGACAAACGGTATAATGACTGGCATCATCAAATACAGTAACAATATACCCACCACCATCGCAACGACAATAAATAAGCGCCGAAAAAAAGGATCTATTGGTTGGTTCATCATGACAAGGAATCCTATGATAGGCTGATTTAAGATGGGAGCATAATTGAAAGAAATGATACGTCTTATCGTACAACAACGGTGTAATAGCGAACTGTTATCGACAATAAATTTAGCGTTCTATTATCGCAGAGTACAGCAAAAAATCCGTCATTTTTTGTTTCTTAACTTTTTATTTCCCACTTAAAGTCAGTCTTCGTGAAATATCCGCCAAATATCCGCAAGTTGCTTTGCGAGTAAGGGTCATTTTTGGGTATAATGCGCGCACTATATTCAGAATTAACACGACCAACTCGATTTTCTACTGACAGACCTTCATTCCCTATAAAATTTGTGAGATGACCATGAGTAACAAGCCTTCTTTAAGCTACAAAGATGCTGGTGTTGATATTGATGCTGGCGATGCGTTGGTACAACGTATTAAATCAGTGGCAAAAGCCACCTCTCGTCCTGAGGTTGTGGGCGGACTTGGCGGCTTTGGAGCGCTTTGTCGTATACCAACTGGTTACACCTCTCCTCTACTCGTGTCGGGCACTGACGGCGTCGGTACTAAGCTCAAGCTGGCGTTACAGCTAAACCGTCACGACACGATCGGTATCGACTTGGTCGCCATGTGCGTCAACGATTTATTGGTTTGCGGTGCAGAGCCATTATTTTTCTTAGACTATTATGCAACTGGCAAGCTTGATATTGATGTAGCAGCGACTGTGGTCACTGGTATTGGTGAAGGCTGTAAGCTATCAAACTGTGCTCTGATCGGCGGCGAAACGGCTGAGATGCCAGGTATGTATCAAGACGACGATTATGACTTGGCAGGCTTTTGTGTCGGTGTGGTTGAAGAAGCGGAAGTCATCACTGGCGAAAATGTCGCGGAAGGCGATGTATTGATCGCTCTTGCCTCAAGTGGTGCACACTCAAACGGTTATTCATTGGTGCGTAAAGTCATCGAAGTTAGCGGCATTGATGTGACTACTAGCGATGAGCAACTAGATGGTCAGCCTATACAAGACGCGTTAATGGCCCCTACTCGCATCTATGTTAAAGCGATTAAAGCGCTACAAGATACTCTTGGTAGCTCAGCGCTGCATGCAATGTCACACATCACTGGTGGCGGCTTGACCGATAATTTACCACGTGTATTACCAGAGAATTTAGCTGCTAGTATTGATACGGCTAGCTGGCAGTTCTCAGAGCTATTCACTTGGCTACAAACCCAAGGAAATATTGAACAAAGCGAGATGTACCGCACCTTTAACTGCGGCGTTGGTTTTGTCATTGTCGTGCCTAAAGATAAAGCTGAAGCGGCTATCAATACATTGAATGATGCTGGCGAAAAAGCTTGGCAATTAGGCGAAATGGTGAAGCGCGAAGCGGATGCTGTGGTGTACCGTTAATGTCAGAAATATCGCTAATATCAACCAATATACGCCAAGACAGTAAGCCTTTGCGCATTGCTGTCTTGGTATCTGGTAGTGGTAGCAACTTGCAAGTACTGATAGATGCCATGCAAGCTGGCGCACTGCCGATTGAGATTGTTGGCGTCATTAGTAACCGTGAGGATGCTTATGCCATCACCCGTGCAAAAGACGCTGACATTCCTGTGGCAGTATTGTCACATGTTGCTAGCGGCAAACGCATGGGAATCAAGACCTTTGAGAATCATGCCAGCAGCCAACTAGCCTTATGGCAACCAGATCTCATTGTGTTAGCTGGTTTTATGCGTGTCTTGAGTGCAGATTTTATCGATAATGCACCAGCGCCGATGATTAATCTGCACCCCTCTTTACTACCTATCTATAAAGGCCTTGATACCCATCAGCGTGCGATACAAGCAGGTGAGCGACATCATGGCTGTAGTATTCATGTCGTCACCGCTGAGCTTGACGCGGGTACTGTTTTGACCCAAGCGCTGTTAGAGATACATCAAAGAGACACTGCCGATAGCTTGCAAGCACGCGTGCAAAAGCTTGAGCATCAATTGCTCCCTTGGACGATTTTATTATTGGCCAAAGGCGCACTCTCGCTAGACCATGCTCAAGCAGCCAATCAACAAAGTATGTCTTTACCAACGCTACCATTAAAACTATATTTGAACGACTGAGTAAGTAGCGACAGTCACAAATTATCAGGCACCAACTATCAAGCTTAAACTCTTTGCATAAAAAAGCCCAGTCACTCAATGAATGACTGGGCTTTCTAATAGCTACCTTTAAAATCTTCTAAAGCATATTAATCCCGAAGACGTCAGCTATTATTGACTTTTATGAACATGTAGCCCTTTAATATTTACAAATTCTTTGATACCAAAACCGCCATGCTCGCGACCATGACCTGAGTTTTTCACTCCACCAAATGGCAACGCTGGATTTGCAAGACCGTAACCATTGATGTAGACCATGCCCGTATCAAACTCTTCACGCGCTAGGCGAATGGCTTTGTCTTCGTCTTTAGAGAAGATAGCACCGCCCAAACCGTAGCGACTGTCATTGGCAATGCGTAATGCATCATCTTGGTCTTTGGCTCGTATTAATGAGGCGACAGGACCAAATAATTCGTCATCATAGGCAGGTTGACCTTTTTCGACATTCTCCAAGATAGTTGCTGGATAAAAACTGCCTTTGCCTTCTGGCAATTGACCACCAACAGCAATCGTTGCGCCTTTTGCCACACTATCTTCTACTTGCTCATGCAATTTTTCTTGTAAATCTTTACGAGCTAATGGACCAAGATCAGAGGCATCATCCATCGGATCGCCAGATTTAGCGTCTGCAAACTTTTTGACAATGCGTTCACGGAAATCATTGTATAAGCTATCAACGATGATAAAGCGCTTAGCGGCGACACAAGTTTCACCATTATTAATGAGACGCGCTTGGGTACAAGTTTCTACCGCTAACTCTACATCAGCATCTTCTAAGACAATAAAAGCATCGTTTGAGCCTAATTCTAGCACCACCTTTTTAATGGCTTTTGCTGCTTGCTGACCCACAATGCTACCAGCGCCGTCGCTACCTGTCAGTGTGACACCGCGCACTTTGTCATGACCGATTAATGCTTCTGATTGGTCGTGATCGATTAAAATCGTACGGAATAAATCGTTTGGTAACTCTGACTCATGGAAGATATTTTCGATTAACAAGCCTGAACCAGTCACGTTTGACGCGTGCTTGAGTAAAATACTATTACCTGCCATCAAATTTGCAATGGTATAACGGAATACTTGGTAAGCAGGAAAGTTCCATGGCTGCATGCCATAAATGACACCGATAGGCTGATAAGTCACAATACCTTTCTTCAAGCCTTCAATATCACGTTCATCATCAGCAAGTGCAGCCACCCCTTTTTCTGCGGTATAGTCGCAAATTGCTTTACACAAATCTATTTCTTGCAAACTCTGACTATAGAGCTTACCACGCTCCTCAGTCATGAGTTTAGACAACTCTTCTTTGTACTTGAGCAATGTCTCACCGATAGAATTGATGACTTTTGCACGCGCTTCGTGGCTGGTTTTACGCCACTCAGTAAATGCTTGGTGCGAGGATTCAACAATCTTGTTCACCTCGTCATTACTCATGTAATCGTATTCTTTGATCGCTTCACCCGTTGCTGGGTTTATAGTAGTAATATCTGCCATGATTATTATCCTTATTTATTCAACTATTTTATTGGTTTAAAATTGATCGCTTCAATATCTGAAATCTTAGAAACGCATAAACCTTAGAAACACATAAACCAAGAATGGTCATTTTTATGAACGCATATGATTAAATTGGACAACCTCATCAACGATTTTATGAAATCCGATACTGTCGTATAACTTAACAATAGGCTATGTATTTGTCTTTTTTCTTAAGTGGGATTTATCATAGCAAAATGTACAACGAGTAGTTTTACAAGTTATAAAGAAGTGTTCGTAAGATGTTAAGAATGTGACTGACTGATTTATTGGGTCGAAATATTGGACGAGATTTTTCAGTAAAATTACGCCAATAAAAAACCAGCGCTTGGGCTGGTTTAATAAATAAGCAATCGATAACCAAAAACAAATGGCTTAAAACAAATGATTCATCACAGGAATTTCTTGGGGTGGATTCTCTTCTTCGTCAACAATTTGACGAGCCACATGCATGATAAGCTGACGCAACCAACGATGGGCGGGATGATGCTGCAACAAAGGCGACCACGCCATCGTTAGCTCAAATTCAGGGATAAAAAATGGTGGCTCGACCATCATGATACTATCGTTATTAGCCTGCATTTTTGCTACACGCGTAGGCAAAGTTGCAACCAAATCTTTATTGGCTGCAAGCATGGCTGGCATTTGATAGTGGCGGGTAAAAACACTGATTTGACGTTTTTGACCTAAACGTTGCAGTGCTTGATCAATTGAACCTAGGCCACCAGATTTTTCTGGATTGACACCAAATCCCACACCCATACCAGTTTTAGAGACCCAAACGTGCTGCGCCTTAAGATAATTTTTGAGATTAAAGCGATGAGCATAGGGACTGTCAGAGGACAATAGGCAGCTAAAGGTATCACGCCAGACCAAAACTTGGTGGAAACTTTGCGGAATTTCATTAAAGCGGTTGATCGCCAAGTCCACTCGCCCCTGCTCCATATCACGATATGAGACGTCCGATGGCGTTAAGAAATCTAAGATGACATTTGGTGCCTCTGAGCGCAATGCTTTGACCAATTTTGGTACCAATGTCGCTTCAGCATAGTCTGAGGTCATGATACGAAAAACGCGCGAGGTACTATAAGGACGAAACTCTGTGCGTGGCTCTAATACTTGTGTCAAATCTGCCAGTATTTCACGGATACGAGGCTGTAACTCCAAAGCGCGTTCAGTCGGCGTCATGCCTTCGGATGAGCGTACCAGCAACGGATCATTAAATAGCTTACGCAGCCGGCGCAAAATATTACTCATAGCAGGTTGGGTAATGCCAAGCTGCTCAGCTGCACGAGTGACGTTTTTTTCTCGTAGCAACACATCTAGATGTACCAATAAATTTAAATCTACCCGCTGCAAATTCATATATGTCTCTTTACCTTAAAATAAATACCACTACAAACGCGGCGTTTTTTGCCCTGTTATTTAGTATAAATCATCTATGACAGCATGAAATAAGGACAATTTTATATTAATTATTTTGATATACGCTTATTATAACTGAAATCATTCATCATAAGTCATTGTTTTATATATACTATCATAAAATTAAATACCCAAGATAATAATCATAAACTAGATAAATCAAGGCAACCTAGCTATAGTGGCTAGCAAGCGCTTAATCAGTCCTTGTCTAATGTTAGGCAGTCGCCGTGCGTTTTGATGGATTGACTACCACAGGTATTTTATCGCATTTTCATGCAGAAATACGGACATAACCTTTATTACGCAAACTTAATTTTTTGCTCTCATTTGTTTTTAAGCTTGAATGAGTAGTTGGCACTTTTTAGGGCAATAAGCACTTTAACAGTCAAAAAAGACTTATAAAAAAGCGCATTCAACCTAAAACGAAAGACCCAATAATAAAAGCTGACCAATTCGACAGGTTTCATTTGCTTTTATCATAATTTTCTTATAGTTTAGTAGAGATTGCTAACGCACAAGGTTTATATTTTAGATTTTTACTTCTGCCAGCATCTTTCTACATATATCAAAATTACCTCAATACTTGTAATTTTCTAAGTTACTAATTTTCACCACCCCAAGGAGACATAGATGTCAACTGCATATAAATCAGCGATCGACTTAGTACGTGAATTAAAGCAAAAGCACGGTAACTGGCAGAATATCAGCGAAACCGATGCGGCACGTATGATGTCACAAAACCGTTTTAAAACGGGCTTAGATATCGCCAAATATACTGCAAAAATCATGCGTCAAGACATGGAAGACTATGACAATGATACGTCTCAGTACACGCAGTCTTTAGGTGCATGGCATGGTTTTGTGGCTCAACAAACTATGTACGCTAAGAAAAAATATTTCGGTACTACAGCAAAAACTTACATCTACCTATCAGGTTGGATGGTTGCAGCCCTTCGCTCTGAGTTTGGTCCTCTTCCTGACCAATCTATGCATGAAAAAACCTCTGTACCTAAGCTAATCGAAGAAATCTACACCTTCTTACGTCAAGCTGATGCTAAAGTATTGAACGACTACTTCCGTGAGCTAAACGCTGCAGAAGAAGCGGGTCAAGATACCTCAGCCATCCTAGAAAAAATCGAAAACTTTGATTCACATGTTGTGCCAATCATTGCTGACATCGATGCAGGTTTCGGTAACGAAGAAGCCACTTACTTGCTAACTAAGCAAATGATCGAAGCTGGTGCTTGTGCTATTCAGGTTGAAAACCAAGTATCTGACGCGAAGCAATGTGGTCACCAAGCGGGTAAAGTCACTGTACCGCATGAAGACTATATCGCAAAAATCAACGCTATTCGTTATGCATTCTTAGAGCTTGGTGTTGAAGACGGCGTTATCGTTGCTCGTACTGACTCTGAAGGCGCGTCACTAACGCAAAAAATCCCAGTATCAAATGAGCCAGGCGACCTTGCTTCTCAGTACATCGATTTTATCGAGATGGAAGAAGTCACGCTAGAAAACGCCAAAGAGAACGACAGCTTGCTTAAGCATAACGGCAAACTAGTACGTCCAGTTCGTCTTCAAAATGGTCTATATCAATTCCGTGAAGAAACGAACATCGACCGTGTCGTACTTGACTGTGTAACGGCTCTAGAAAATGGCGCAGATCTACTATGGATCGAAACACCGACTCCAGACGTCGCACACATCAAAATGATGGTTGATCGTATTAAAGAGCAACAGCCAAAAGCCAAGCTTGTATACAATAACAGCCCATCATTCAACTGGACACTGAACTTCCGTAAGCAAATCATCGCTCAGTGGGAAGAAGAAGGCAAAGACCTATCTGCCTACAATAAAGATGACTTGATGAGTGCTGATTACGATGGTACTGAACTTGATACAGCAGCTGACGAAGCGGCTAGAAACTTCCAACGTGATGCATCACGTGAAGCAGGTGTATTCCATCACTTAATCACGCTACCTACTTATCACACCACTGCGCTTAGCGTGCATGAGCTTGCTAAAGGCTACTTCGGTGAAGATGGTATGCTTGCTTATGCTGCTGGCGTACAACGTAAAGAAATCCGTGAAGGCATCGCTTGTGTGAAGCACCAAGCAATGGCTGGCTCTGACCTTGGCGATGATCACAAAGAGATCTTCTCAGGTGAAAACGCCCTTAAAGCTGGCGGCGGCAAGAACACGATGAACCAGTTCTAATCACCGACCACTTATAAGTACATCTCGTAAGTACCAGTTATAGAGAAAGCCGTCCTATCTTGTAGGGCGGCTTTTTTATGTCTGCTTATTTGCACTCTATTATTGTAAGATTTTGAGCATTGTGAGCTTGTTAATTCTTAATTTGTGTGGTTATTATCCTTACTATCAGCCTCTTTCATATTATTGCTATTATCCTCTTCCTGACTACTCTGTATACCGACTGAATCGTGACTTTTTGGATTTTCACCCATCAGCTCACGCTTCATATTTTTTATACGGGGATCATGTTTAAAAAATTTACGATAGATTGACTTTATCATTCTGTAAATTAGATAAAAAATACCGCCAAGTACAAGCAGCCACCACAGTTGTATCAATCCAAGCGCTACTGATCTAAGTATCTCCCAGCCATCTTTAAATGCTTGACCCACTTGACTACTAAAACTTGGCTGCTCAGCATCTAATAGCACATCCAGATTTTGTGTGGTTTCTTTATAACTGATATCTGGCTGCATAAAGGTCAGGTTAATGGTGCTATATTGAACTTTATCAGCAATAGCCAGTTGCTCAAGCTTGGCAAGCTCTTGCTGACGACGTGCCGCATAAGTCGCGGTAATAGCATCAACATTGCTACTTTGGTCTTTATCATTTTTACTATTGAGGCGTTCTTGGCTAAGCTCGCTTGCCATATCACTATTTAACTGGCTCGCTAGCTGTTCACGATAAATATCTAATGTCACATCTTGAGCACTAAACTGCTGCCCATTTAAAAATGCGACTTGCTGTTGTAATTGCGCTAGGAACTTACTGACATTGGCGCGAGGAATACGAACCGTCATGTCAGCTTGACGAGTGTAGGTTGTAATTGTGATATTTTTATTGCCTTGTACAAAGGTTCGGCTATCACGAGGATGATTGCTAATATTGCTAAGTGCCACATAACCAGCCTGTTGCCGTGTCAAACTCTCAATAGCATCACTAGTTTTGACAACATCTTCAACTTTAAAATCAGCACTAGCAGTTATCAATAGCGCTTTGCCCGCAATTTTAATGTCTGCTGCCTGACTACCAAGGGTCTGTTCACTAGTGCTCGATAGGTTTGCAACCTCTAAATCATCAGCGTTAGAGGCATTATCAGCTGCCACATCGGACATGATGCCAACCATCTCCCCTTCTGTAGCGTCTGCAACTTCTTCGGTTGCCACCTCTGTCAGATCTGCGCTGCTTTCTGCATATTCAGAAGAGCTATCGCAGCCGCCTATCAATAAAACAGACCCAAGCATTATTGGTAGACATAAAACTGATGGAAACAAGGCTTTAGACAGTAATATTGCATGAGACTGCTGCGTGTCATACTTCTTTTGATTGCATCGCGTCATTATTTTATAATCCGGCATTTTATGAGATATGATAAATATATTGGATAAAAATATTTTAGCTTCTATTATAAAGCCAACCACCTTTATCCTACTTTTGTTTAATAATTAACGTTAATTATAATGATTACTTACTAAAAGTATATCTCTAATATTGGCTCAGATTATTTATAGAAAAAATTTTGCTTGTTATTCGCTGATAGCTTTCATACGATGGTAGTCATTCAAATTTATTAAAATAATCGGGAGCCATCATGCAAGAGATAGAGCTAAAGTTTTTGGTACCAGAGTCGCGACTGAAAGGTTTGATGCGCCAAGCACGAGTCAAGTCTTCTGAGGTGACACAACTGGCTGCCCATTATTATGATACCCCAGACCAACAGCTTGCAGAGGCAGGCATTGGCTTGCGTATTCGTAAAGAAGGCGATGCTTGGGTACAGACCATCAAAGCGGGCGGCGATGGCATTGCAGCACGCCTAGAGCATAATGCGGTACTGGATAATGAACAAGTACAAGCGATGCTCGATAATAATACGCTCATGCCTGATTTAACCATTTATAAAAACACCTCTGTCGCCCCTGCCCTAGCTGAATTTAAGCTAAAAAAACTGGCTAAAAATCTCACACGGTTATATGTGACCGATGTAGAGCGCACCACACGATTGCTAGTGGATGATAGTGGTAGTGATGGTGATGCAAATAACCATGTCGAGATGGCGTACGATTATGGAGAAATTATTCACGGTAATGATGATACTCAGCGTGATGCTATTCAAGAGATTGAGTTTGAGCTGATATCAGGAGATATCGATTTTTTATTTGCAACCGCCAAAACTTGGTGTAAGCGCTACAAGCTTTGTTTGTCTACGGTGACAAAAGCTGAGCGCGGTGGTTTACTCATCACAGAACAGCAGCATAGTCCAGCTGTCCACGCTGACCTTGATCAGCTAAATATCGATAAGAAAATCAGTATGCCTGCCTTTGTGCGAGCAGCGGTACACAACTGTCTGTTGCAAATACTGCCCAATAGCAGCGCTATCGTCGCTGGCAGCGAAGACGATGACCATGCATTACAACTATACATTGGTATTACCCGCTTACAAGCTGCCCTACAAGCATTTGCCAGCTATTCTGACGAAATCAATCCAGACTGGCTGCCGATACTGAAACAAACAGCCATGTTATTGAATGAATATCGAGAGCTTGCCCATCTTGCCTCACATATAGAGCCTGACTTACAGCAGCATGGTGCACCTACTGTCGATTGGGCAACAGATATGGATGCGCTGAAGATTACTCCGAAAGATGCCATCAGTGCCAACGATTTTCAGCTGACTTTACTTGAGCTGATCGCCTTTACAATGAGCGACCCAAGCCTTGAACCACAGGCTGATCAACTCGCCATCGATAAACTGGCAAAAACCTTATCCAAACAGCAGGCAAAGCTTGGCAAGGCAGTACAAGAGCTACAGAGTAAAAAAGACCTTGGCTCAAATAACATTAATATAGAAAGCAATGATTTAAAAGATGATGATTTACAAAGTGTTGACTTAGACGATAGTGACTTAGAAAACGTAGATTCAAAAAGTGACGATATAGAAAATATTGATCTAGACGATAATAATGCAGAGCATGAGCTGCATGAGCAGTTAACCACCTTACTTTATATCAGTGAGTTTGCCACGCCATTATTAGATAAGAAAAAATCAAAAAAGAAAAAAGCCAAGAAGGAAAGCAAACGCTGGCTAAAATACTTAGCAAAAGCACAAAAGACTTTGAATAAATATCATCATCATAAAATGTACCAACAGCGCTATCAATTAAAGTCGAAGACAGATAGCAGTGCATTGTATGGCGCTGGGTGGTTTGCAGCCATGCTAGTGAGAGACCTTAAGCGCACAGAAAAACGCTTGGCTAAAGTGGCAGACAGCTCAGTATTTCGGTAAAAAGGCTCTTATAGTCATTCCACTATAAAAGTATTATAGCGTTAACCTCACTTGAAGTATCACATATACATCTACACTCGGTTGCCTTGTACTACTTTTAAATTGAATCGACTGTAGCAGCATGAACCATGCTTAAAATAAGCCAAGCTTAGAATAAAAAAGACAGCTCACTTTATATGGGCTGTCTTTTTTTAAGCGCTTGCTTTGAGGTGCTTTTTTTAATTGAATGCTTAAACTCAGCCATTTGAAAAACGTAATACTTCAACTGAGTTAAGCATATTTCAAAAATCACTATCCGTTTTCTACATCTAGCGCGTTTATAAGCCTAAGTATTTTATAAGCTTAAGTATTTTATAAACCTAGCACTTTCATACGCTCACTAACTGGCTGATACGTTTTCTCGCCAGCAGGCGCAACAATGTTGCCAAATGGCATTTGTGCCACCAATTCCCAACTATCTGGGATGGCAAAAGCCTTAGCTGCGTCTTCATCCACAAGCGGATTGTAGTGCTGTAGGTTGGCACCAACATTTAAAGTACGTAGCTCAGTCCACATCGCATACTGATGCATGGCTGAGGTTTGCTGAGCCCAAACTGGAAATCTATCTGCATATAACGCAAACTGCTCTTGCAGTGACTGAGTCACGTTTTTATCTTCATAAAACAGCACCGTACCCGCCGCCGCACGGAAGCCATCTAGTTTTTGCTTAGTCCCAGAAAAGTCGCCATCGCCGACGGCTACACGCAGTTTTTCTTCAGCGATGTCCCATAATTTCTGGTGCTCGGCACCAAACAGTACGACCAAGCGCGAAGATTGTGAATTAAAAGCAGAAGGCGTATGTAATAAAACACGCTCTGCCATATTCACAATTGCTTGTGGCTCTACTGGCAGCTCATTGCCTAAAGCATATATTGACCGGCGTTCATCAAAGGCTTGTTGTAAAGTGACTAGGGTTTCTTTAGACATCGATATTATCCTTATAATTATCATAAAATATAGGTCAAACGAGCCATGTTTAGCATGACAAGTCGATCATTCATAAGCAAGCTATTATATCAATATACTAAATAATATCCACAATTTATAAAGTTTATTTTATCAATCACTCTATAACATTATTCTGTTTTACTTAGGGCATGTCCTGAGCCTGAACGAAAGTACCTAAATGGGCTAAAAATGGTTAATGAGCAACAATCGTCACCGATATGGCCTCTGCAATTTGGTCGAACAATTCAATAATATCCTCATTACGCATACGTATACAACCATGCGAGAGTGGCACACCCATCGGTTCACTGTCTGGCGTACCATGAATGTAGATATAACGCTGATAAGTATCGCAGCCACCTTGACTATTACTGCCTTTATTAAAGCCCTCTTCCACACCACTTAGCCAAAGAATACGGCTTAATATCCAATCGCGTTCAGGATGTCGTTCACCAAGCTCAGCACTATATCTCTCGCCTGTAGGGACGCGTCCGATGAACACGGCATTTATGGGTTCATTTGCGCCAATTTTTTTGGCGATAAAGTGTTTGCCAAGAGGTGTACAGCCGCTATCTTGCTGACTGCCAATGCCATTTTTGGCGGTAGATACCGTATATTGAGTAATTTCTTTATCGTGTTGGTAGAGCGTTAATGTTTGCTTAGCAATATTGACCACCAACTGCACATCAGAACTTTCGTTAAATTGTTCGTTATAGCTTTCGTTATTTTTCATAGAATGTTTCCAACGGTCATTTACCCAATAGATATCATTATTGACCGCGTGATAAGTAAGTTGATTGATTTTTTCTATTATTAAGGGATTGTATCAAGGCTTTTGGCACCGTAATATAGGGGCACACTTTTTGATGCTAGCAGATTATGACGACTATTTCACCGACACGTGTGTCGATGTATGATTTTCTCTATCAAGATACCAAGCCAATGGTATCTTTATTGGCAGATGCCGCCAAGCTTTCATTACCACAAGCTCGATTGGCAATGGATGCCAGTTTGCAGGCCATTATCAGTGCCTTGCTTGCTTACCAGCAGCACAATGACGGACAAGCTGTGAGCAAAAAGCTATTTAGTCGCGGCGCTGTTAAAGAGCTACGCCAATATAATTCGATGAATTTTTCGACCATGAATGCGACGTTATATCACCGCCATGAAGCGGCGGATGCGATATTTTATGATAATGCTCGCGTGATTAAAGCGAGTGACTATATTGCTCAGCAGATTGACGCAACAACGCAGCAAGTACAGATACTCCTCACATCTCTATGCGTGATTGTCTTACGTGAACTGGCTATTTTAGCTGACTATAGCCAACTTGATAACGACGAGATGGATAAGTGGTTCGCTTTACAGCCACAGTTTTTATCAGCTGCTCGCTTTGCCATCAATGAGCCAGCGTCTGTCTCTGTTAAATTGAATGAGGTAAATGAAGATAACAGTCTAGTCGCAGCATCAGAGATCAATTTAGACTCGACATTAAAAACAAAATCAGCAGCTGAATCCGACAACAATCCTAATACAGAACGTGCCTTATTAAGTACAGAGCAGCTCGCTGACACCCCACCAGCGTTCAATCCTTACTGGCATGAATTGACGACATTCAAGCCTGAAAATCAACAGCCTGTGCAAGATATGCAGTTGGCAACTGGTAATTATTTAAAAGCCATTGGGCGCTCACCTGATAACTTGCAGCAAGGTCGCCATAACGACATGCTAGTCTTTACAGAAATGCAAGCCATTGCCTTGCCACACCAACGCTGGCTATTACAGCTCGCCAAAATCTCAGATATCTATCTCAGTCGTAATCGCCTACGTATTACCTCCGAACCTGCCAGCGCACCCAAACCGCCTTTGGTAAGCTTAGGTTTAATTGGTGGTAATAACGACAATACGCCGACCACCACCAGCGAAAAGCCCATTGAATACGAGGCATCCATACCCCTCTGGAAAAATCCGGTTATCCTGATTATTATTGCTGTCATCGGAGTGCTTGGCGGGCTTGCAGCGCTCAAGTATCAAAGCCAAAAATCTGACGGTGTGTTACTGGCGACAGAAGAGGTCATAGAACAAGATATTATCGAAGAACGTCAACAGCAGGATGTGGCTATTGTCATGGTTGACGATGAGGAGCCTGATGATAAAGAAACAAAAGCGGCTCAATGATAAATAAAAGCTCTGAATACAGAACTTTTTGACTAGCAAAAAATCATCGAACAAACCTTCAAAAAATCCACAAAAAAAGGCGCTGTTCATATAGCGCCTTTTCTATTCATATTTTTTATTCATGCTTTATCTAGCACAGTCTATTAAGACAGGCTTACTTCGATAAATCACGACCACGGCTGGCTTCAATCGCCAGACGTAGACCATTTAGACGGATGAAACCTTCTGCGTCTTTTTGATCGTAAGCACCCGCATCATCTTCGAAAGTGGCGATTTTTTCATCAAACAACGAATCATCTGACTTACGACCAACAACGCTCACAGCACCTTTGTATAACTTCACACGTACAGTGCCATTGACATATTCTTGTGACTTGTCAATCAATGCTTGTAGCATCATACGCTCAGGACTGAACCAATAACCATTGTAGATAGTTTTAGCGTAGCGTGGCATCAACTCATCTTTCAAATGTGCGGCTTCACGATCGAGCGTCAATGACTCAATACCGCGATGCGCTTTTAGCATAATGGTGCCCGCTGGCGTCTCATAGCAACCGCGTGATTTCATGCCAACATAACGGTTTTCAACGATATCCAAACGTCCAATACCATGCTGACCGCCAATCTCATTTAGCTTAATCATGACTTCGTACGGCTTAAGTGCTTCACCATCGATGGCAACGATGTCACCTTTTTCGTACTCTAATTCTAAGTATTGTGCTTCATCAGGTGCTTCTTCTGGGCTTACTGACCAGCGCCACATATCATCTTCTGCTTCGGCGTAAGGGTCTTCTAAAATACCGCCTTCATAAGAGATGTGTAGTAAGTTGGCGTCCATTGAGTACGGAGATTTTTTCTTATTGCCCGCATAATCAATCGCAATGTTATGCTCTTTAGCATATTCCATCAAGCTCTCACGGCTAGACAAGTCCCACTCACGCCAAGGGGCAATGGTGACTACGTCAGGCGATAAAGCAACCGCGCCAAGCTCAAAACGGACTTGGTCATTCCCTTTACCAGTCGCGCCATGACTGATCGCATCGGCATTGTGTTCTTTAGCAATTTCAACCAAGCGCTTGGCGATTAACGGACGCGCGATAGAAGTTCCTAGCAGATACTCGCCTTCATAGATAGCATTGGCGCGGAACATTGGGAACACATAATCACGGGCGAACTCTTCACGTAAGTCTTCAATATGGATATGTTTGATGCCCATAGCTTCAGCTTTAGCGCGTGCTGGCTCAACTTCTTCGCCTTGACCGATATCAGCAGTAAAGGTAATCACTTCTGCATCATAGGTTTCTTGCAACCATTTAGCGATGATGGAGGTATCAAGACCACCTGAATAGGCCAAGACGATTTTATTAATATTTTTTGGATCAAGTTGAGCCATGAAGAACTCCTATTGTGAGCATTTAGTGTTAGGAAAAGCGCTAATATTCAATCAAAAGATAAATTACTTGCTCAGTGTACATCATATTTACTATAGGCAAAAGTGCAACTGCCCCATGGCATAAGCTTTTGATTTAAATTTTGGGTCGATAGATTTCAATTATTCACATGTAAGTGACAGTTAACTGCCGCAAATTAAAAAACAACCCATGTATTATGTACAGATATTTAGCCGCATATTTAGTCAAGTAGGCAAATCTGTTATGATAGCAGTACAGTATCCCTTCCTTTTATTTCCGTATATGACGATATAGAGCGCGACGACATTATGACTGATTCGATTAGAGAGTTGACCATCCTTCAGCCAGACGATTGGCATATCCATTTGCGTGATGGCAAAGCATTGAGCACGACTGTATCGCACGCAGCAAACAGCTTTAACCGTGTCATATGTATGCCAAACTTAGTGCCTCCTGTTAAGAACACTGACGATGCGCGTGCCTATCGCGACCGTATCATGGCGCACTTAGTAGCCAGTGAGCTGAATGCTGAGCGCAAAACTGCATTTGATCCACGTATGACTTTATATCTCACTGACAAAACCACTGCCCAAGATATCGAGATGGCAGCACAATCAGGTATCGTACAAGCGGTCAAGCTTTATCCTGCTGGCGCGACTACCAATTCGGCTGATGGCGTCACCAATATTAACGCCTGTGTCGATGTTTTTGAAGCATTAGAAAAGTACAACCTACCACTGTTGATACATGGCGAAGTGACGCAAGATCATGTAGATATCTTTGACCGTGAGAAGCGCTTTTTAGACGAAGTATTGGCACAAATCATTGTCAAATTCCCTACATTAAAGATTGTCGTCGAGCATATTACTACCAGTGATGCCGCTGATTTTGTCTTAGCACAAGGCAATCACATTGCCGCCACTATCACTCCGCAGCATTTAATGTTTAACCGCAATCATCTGTTGGTTGGCGGTATCAAGCCACATTTTTATTGCTTGCCTATTTTGAAGCGTGAAAGCCATCAAAGAGTATTACTAGATGTGGCAACCAGTGGCAATCCCAAGTTTTTCTTAGGCACGGATTCAGCCCCGCATGCGACGGATAAAAAAGAAGCCGCTTGTGGCTGTGCTGGCTGCTATAGTGCCGCAACTGCCTTGCCATTGTATGCCACCGCTTTCGATAGCGTGGGAAAAATAGATAAGTTAGAAGGCTTTGCCAGTCGTTTTGGGGCTCAGTTCTATGGACTGCCAGTCAATGAAAACACGATTACGCTTGTCAATACGCCTATGCAAGTGCCAGCAGCCTATCCCTACTTTGATGGCTCATCATTGACTCCGCTTATGGCAGGCGAGACACTGCCTTGGTCTATCAAAGCATAAAACGCACTAAGCAAAACCATCTGTATTCTATTTTAACTTGAGAAGTTTAACCCTATGATAAGAATGACATCTGCTAACCAGCAGTGTGATTTGTATCATAGGTTATTTATTTTTCATTTAGGGTCTGTTGAACATTCGACCACGGCACTGACAGTGACTATTTTTTAGTCGATTTTAGATTAAAAATATCTAGTTTAGTCGTTCTAAGCGGATGTTTTTAATGACGAAGCGGCAACAAAGAGTCCTGTCTCTTTGAGCTGATGTTAAAATCGCTTCATACTGTGTTGCAAGTCTAGCTAAGGCACGGGCATTATCTTCAATTTGCGCCTTGTCTGAAACGATTTGATCAATCAGCAGTGCCTATTTGTGAATGTTCAACAGACCCTAATGTCTTAATTCAATATAACAGTACGACTGATAAAAGCGATTTAACCAGATATGACCACTCCAAACGATGCCGCCTTACCTGACGAAAACCCATCAAACCCTATAGATAATAGCATTAAGATCGCGTCAAATAATCACACAGAAGATGCCGCAGCAGACGAGCTAGCACCCATGCGTCTAAAAGACCGATTTCGTAAGTTTCTGCCTGTCGTCGTTGATGTGGAAACTGCCGGCTTTAATGCGCAAACCGATGCTTTACTAGAGATTGCCTGCATTCCTGTACTACTGAATGAGCAAGGCGTGTTTTATCCTGGGGAAGCATTCAATGCTCATATCGAACCCTTTGAAGGCGCGAATCTTGAGCCAAGTGCCCTTGCCTTCACTGGCATTGATCCCAACAATCCAATGCGTAAAGCCATCGCCGAAGATGAGAAAACAGCACTACGCCGTATCTTTAAGGGGTTAAAAGAAGTACGCCGTACTGAAGACTGCCGCCAGTGCGTCTTAATCGGGCACAACGCCCATTTTGACTTAGCATTTTTGAATGCGGCAGTGCTGCGTACCAATAATAAAAGTCACAACCCATTTCATAACTTTTCAGTTTTTGACACAGTGACCTTATCTGCGCTGGCATTTGGTCAGACAGTACTAGCACGGGCTTGTAAGGCAGCAGGGCTTGATTTTGATGGCAATGATGCGCATTCTGCCCTATACGATACACAAAAGACCGCTGAGCTGTTTTGCCATATTCTAAACCATTATCCTATGCTAGCTAATGCGATGCATACTGAAGAAAATAAAGAGGATTCGACTGAGAGTAGTCACAAATAATCCATTTATCACATATCCTATATTGCCAACTACCCTTAATAGTGCTATTTGTAATACTTGATGACTTTAACATCTTGGTTTTACAATCAATAGGGATATGATTGATATCACAATAAATCAGCCTCTTGTCTAACCGTTGAATATCATATTGTGTAAAACAATTCAAAAAACAGATAAGTTGTTGTAATTACTAACATTAGAACGTCTCGTTATATCCTATAGATGGTTTAAGTTGCCCACATTGTCTCGATAGCCCGTACGATTCATGCTATCGAGGCGTAATAGGAGGGACTCTATTATGGATCCACAGCTTAAGTTATGGGGAACCATCCTCGGTTATATGCTGCTCGCATTGACTATTAGTGCTTGTACTTCTCTATGGATTCGCTATCATTTAAAGCGTAATGACTTACATCCTCGCCGTGCGATCAAAAAAAGATACTTAATTTTAAAAAGAAGAAGAAAAAGGCTTGACAGCAAGCGCAGACGCTATTAGAATACGCACCACTTCAGCATAAAGGTGAAAGCAGCTGAGGTGTTGTGTTACTAGTCCCCATCGTCTAGAGGCCTAGGACACCGCCCTTTCACGGCGGTAACGGGGGTTCGAATCCCCCTGGGGACGCCACTATTTGGCGTCACTTATTAGCAAGTTTGCTGCAAAGCATCTGATAAGACTAACAAGCGTACCACCAAAAAGCTCAATCACATACTATTGTAATTGGGCTTTTTTTATGCCTGTTTTTTATATCATGAGGCTCTTGATACCTTAGCACTCAGTTCGTCATCGCCGATTTACTTAATAAGTGAAGCATAATTAATTTTATAGATAAGATTCGGTATTAAGTTCGCTCAAGATATTAAGGTATATTTACTAAGCGTCGCTATCCATAGTTTCTATACTTAGCTTGATATTTTGTTTATTTATTGAACTCTTCATCATAAATTTAAGCAAAAAAAATCCAGCATTGAATACTGGACTTTTAAATCAAACAGTCTATTTTTACAAAAACTACCAAATCTTATCTGATAGCATTAGCCACAACAATGTCATCACGATCATGATACCGAGTACCGTTTGAATCAAGAAGAATGCTTGATGCTGACCAACAACCTTACTTAACGTCACCCCTAACGTGCTGTATTTGATAGGTGGCGTGTCAATATTGCCAGTTCTTGCTTGTTCCTCATAATACCCTTGTAAGATATCTAAAAATTCGCGCCATGCGTTAGAGCCCCAATCATAGGGTTTAAATGGCATGAGCTTTTTCAGCTCAGGTTCTTTGGTCATCCAACGTTCAAGTGTAATGGAGCGTAGAGACCAGTTCGAAAAACGGCGTTCAGTAATTTCTGAAAAGTCTAAGATTTTTAATTCTTTATGTCGATTATCTAATAATAAGCGATTCTTTAGATTAGTTAAATCTTGTTCTGACCCTTCTGCACATTGAAAAAAGTAGCCATTGCCATAGCAAAGAATACCCGTAACATTATCGGCTTGGTTACGCTCAATCGCGACCTCTGAGATGTCGTTAAGCGTGCTGGGGCTTGAAAGACCAGTCGAAGTAATTTGGCTTATATATATAAGCTGGCAGAGATCTGTCGTCACTGGATTTGTCGAATCGTTGATTGTTGACAATCAGCTTCTCCCTATTTTTAGGTAAATGTAGCTAAGACAACCATACTAAATTTAGAAAAAACATAGAAACAAGATCTTTGAAAATATCAAATAGGCTTGGTATATTATTGATTTTATAAATGTTTATATTAATTGTATTAAGTTGGTTACATCATAGGCTAGTTTAGTCATCAAAGCAATATATGTTTATCTTATATCATTAATTGAAAAAACCAAACAATAATTCGCAATTATTTATATCGAGAATTTGCACTGTGGTTCATGGGCAGCGATAGGATAAATAGGTAATATGGGAGAGGAAAGTGATGATAAAAATCGTCACCAATGAGCGATAAGACCACTGGCTCATTAATGAGATTGATACAGACTGATGTCTATTACGAGTGTTCAATTATTTTTAGTCTGCTCAGAACAGAACTGAGCGTTAATAATCGCTGCGAGTAAGATAGCATCATCAGGATAGGTGAGCTTGATATTCTGGCGACTGCCAGTCACGATGCGAATGGGTAGGTCTAAACATTCAAATGCACTGGCTTCATCAGTAATGGTGAGCTTGTGTTCAGCGACATAAATTAATACTTTTTGCAGCTGACCTAAGCGAAACACTTGCGGCGTTTGTGCTTGCCACATATGACGGCGATCGATAGTACATTTAACATAAGAATGTGGGCTGCTACTCACTGTCAGGTTAACTACAGGCGTCTCACCTACAAGCTCAGATTGAGCGGTAGACTGCGGATAGGATTCCTTTAAAGTATCAGCCACCGGTGTCGCTAAGATAGCACCATAGGGCTCTAGCATCGCCGCTTCGATGACTTGTTCAATATCATGACTGGGAACTGCAGGACGCGCAGCATCATGAATAACAACCAAATCTGAGTCGTCGGCTCCCGCCTCAATAATCGCCTTTACCCCTGCCTGTACGGACTGCCAGCGCTCAGCGCCGCCCATGGCATAATGTATGGGTAGAGCAAAATCCAATGTCTGTGCCGTACTGTCGTCTGCTGCGACGACTAATAAACATGTATCAATATAAGCACTACTAGCAAGCCGTGCCACACTATGCTGTAGCAAGGTCTGCCCTTGCAACATCGTATATTGCTTGGCAATAGACGCACCAAAACGACTACCGCGACCCGCAGCAACGATCATGGCATGTACATTAGGTGTGATATTCATAGGGCAATATTCATAAAGTAGTATTCATGGTTAGAACCCATGACAGTATTGCTAGGGATAGACGAGGAATAAGATTTCTATTATAGACAATAGAAGATCATAATTTTAGACAGTTAAGGGCAATTAATAACGACTATGCGTCGTGGGCGCCGTAGATACTTGTACAAAGGTCTCGTTCGGCTTAATCAAACCCAAGTCTAAACGAGCGTGCTCTTCCACTGCCTCAAGACCAGTTTTTAAGTCATGCACATCAGTACGCAATAAGTTATTTGCTGCCACTTGGTTTTCGTTTAGGCGTTGTTGTTCTTCGATTTGAGTCAGCAATTTATTATGCTCAAAGCGACCATTTTCGCCCAGCCAATACTGATATTGCAATCCCAAAAGGACGGCAACGGCTAGAGCAAGTAGCATAAATTGGCTAAAGTATTTCATAAGATAATAACGCCGAACAACATAGAGACAATAATAAAAATAAAAAACCAGCTAAGCTTGCTAAGCGATATATCACCAGATTAATGATGACATATCGCCTAGCTGTAGCAAGAAATCTGGCTTGTTAACCACGTAGACCGATGAATTCTTCACGACCACGATAGCTTGCACGTACTTGTTGCTCGATACGTAGCAGCTGATTGTATTTTGCCACACGGTCTGAGCGGCATAGAGAGCCAGTTTTAATCTGACCAGCAGCCGTACCAACGGCTAAATCTGCAATGGTGCTGTCTTCAGTTTCACCTGAACGATGTGAGATAATGGTTGCATAGCCATTTTTCTTCGCTAGATAGATCGCATCTAGCGTTTCTGATAAAGTACCGATTTGGTTAAACTTAATCAAAATTGCATTGGCAATATGCTTATCAATACCCTCTTGCAAGATAGCAGGATTGGTCACAAACAAATCATCACCAACCAACTGAACTTTATCACCAATCTGCTCAGTCAAATATTTCCAACCATCCCAATCAGACTCGTCAAGCCCGTCTTCGATAGAGATAATAGGATATTGACGCGCCAAGCCGACTAGATAATCTGAGAATCCTTGGCTATCAAATGCTTTGTTGCCCTCGCCTGCCAAGATATATTGACCATCTTTATAAAACTCACTAGCCGCACAGTCTAACGCCAAATGAATGTCTTCGCCCGCTTTGTAGCCGACTTGCTCAATCGCTTGCATAATAACGGTGATGGCTTCTTCGTTGCTACGCAGGTTTGGCGCAAAACCACCTTCATCACCAACCGCAGTATTTAAGCCTTGTGATTTCAACACAGATTTCAAGCTGTGGAAAATTTCTGTACCAGCACGCAATGCTTCTGAGAAGCTGGTGAAACCAACAGGCTCAATCATGAACTCTTGGATATCAACCGTGTTATCCGCATGCTCACCACCGTTCAAGATGTTCATCATCGGTACAGGCATCGTCAGCGACGTCTGATTGCGCAAGTTTGCAATATATTGATGTAATGGCAGATTTTGTGACTTGGCAGCGGCTTTTGCAGTGGCAAGAGACACCGCTAGCATGGCATTAGCGCCAAGGCTATCTTTGTTTTCTGTGCCATCTAGCGCAATCATTGCATCGTCAATGCCTTGCTGTTCGGTGACGTCTTTATCCATCAACGCGCTGCGAATTTGGCTATTGACGTTAGCAACGGCTTTCTTAACGCCTTTACCCATATAGCGACTTTGGTCACCATCACGTAGCTCAAGCGCTTCGCGTGAACCAGTTGATGCACCACTTGGCGCAGCAGCACGACCGATAGTGCCATCAGCTAAGATTACATCAGCTTCGATGGTTGGGTTACCACGCGAGTCTAAAATCTCACGGGCGCGAATGTCTTTAATTGCGGTGACGTTGGTGGTTTCTTCAGCGTACATAATGTCTGTTAATTCCTTTGGTCATGCCAAGTTTGTGGGATAAATAACGGCAACTAGAATACAAAAAAGATAAAGCAAAATATCGTATAGTGCTATGCTCAAACCAGCTTTGCTTATCTATATAGTCAGCAAGTTTTGAGCAGGATTAAAGGTGATTTTAATACTTTAATCGTCAGCTATAGTGCTTGGCATCATAGCATAAATTTTGCCAAACTTCCCTTATCTTGCACCGACTGGCGCTGATAAAATCACACTTAGACAAACAAATTACCAATTATGGATTTGTCTCAGCACCTATAATATTAAAAGCCATATGACTCTTATGCTTTTGTTAGACGTTCTGTTTTAGCGTGGGAGCCAGATACTGTGTTATCCAGCTCAACCTTTGTTTTAAATTGGGTCAAACGTAACGCATTCATTAATACAGAAATAGAGCTAAGCGCCATCGCAGCGGCGGCAATCATAGGGTTTAAGAAACCAAAAGCGGCCAACGGAATACCCAAGCAGTTATAAATAAAAGCAAAAAACAGATTTTGCTTGATGTTGCGCACTGTTGCATTAGCGATTTTTTGCGCGGCATCAATATGCATCAGTGACTCACCCATCAAGCGTGCAGATGCACTATGCTGGGCGACATCTGTGCCTTCAAACATGGCAAAGCTTGCATCGGCAGTTGCCATAGCTGGCGCATCGTTGACACCATCACCTGCCATTGCAACTTTATGACCAGCCGTTTGCAACAAGGCAATTTGACTGGCCTTATCACGTGGGCTCATTTTACCATAAGCCTGCTCAATACCTAGCTGCCCTGCCACATGATCGACCACAGACTGCTTATCACCACTCATCAAAATGACATTGATACCTGCATCTTGCAGCGCAGTAATAGCCTTTGGAGTATCTACTTTTAAGTCATCAGCTAGAGCAAAAGCACCCAAAGCTTCCTCATTAATACTAACGGCAACGGTACTGGCAATTTGCCATACCTTTGGCATCAGCTTAGGCAGTGTTAAATTAGCAAACTCTGCGGTACCGACTTTTACCACACCCAAACCTTCAATATTGGCTTGTATACCAGCGCCTTTAATGACCCTAATATCAGTCACATTCATCAACGGCAAATTTCGCTCAGTAGCCGCGTTAACCAATGCTGTTGCTAGCGGATGACTGGCATGTGCTTCAACGCTTGCGGCAATTTGTAACACATCATCGACTGCGATCGATTTATCCACCATCACATGGTCCACGATAGTCGGCTTACCAATGGTCAAAGTACCTGTTTTATCGAGCACTACTGTATCGATGTTGCCTGCCGCTTCAAGGCTTTTTGCGTCTTTGAACCAGACACCATGACGAGCAGCAACGCCCATACCAGCCATGATAGCGGCTGGCGTTGCCAAACCTAAAGCACAAGGACATGCAATGACCAACACCGAGACGGCATGCATCAAGGCAGTATCAATCATCCCAGTCAGCCACCACGTCACTCCAAAGGTCATAAGCGCAATGGCAACGACGACTGGGACGAATACCGCCGTCACTCTATCGGCGAGACGGGCTAAATTGGCTTTTGAGCCTTGGGCATCGCTGAGGGCTTGTACCATATCACCAAGCTTTGTATCACTACCTTTAGCACTGACGCGGTATAACAAGCTGCCATTTTCAACCAACGCCCCTGCTAATAATTTATCTCCAACTTCTTTTTTAAGCGGTACCGACTCACCCGTTAAATGACTCTCGACACACCAGCCAGCACCATCGATAACCACCCCATCGGTTGCGACGCGGCTGCCTTGCTTGGCACGCAAAATATCACCAACTTGCACGTCTTTAAGAGCAACATTATGAAAATCACCATTAGGCTGCTGCTGTTCGACTTCATCGGGCGTTAAAGACAATAATAAATCGATACTATTGAGGCTGTGTTTCTTAGTACGCTCTTCTAGATACTTACCCGTACGTACAAAAGCAATGACCATGACGCCTGCTTCAAAATACACCGCAGGACTGCCATCCGCACCGTGACCACCAGCATGACCACTTTGCAGCAAACTGTTTAAAGTGCCATCGCCATGGGTCAGCCACAGATACGTTGAATACGCCCAAATAGTCACGGTACCGATGACGACTAGCACATCCATATTGGCAAGACCACCTTTAATCGATGCCCAAGCGCTTTTGTAAAATGGCAAGGCAAATCCAAACTGTACAATGGTTGCTAATATAAATTGAGTCCAAATCGGCGGCATCCACGCCATACCCTGACCAACGAGCATGCCTGCCATACCAACTAAGAATGGCACCAAACAAATCCATAACCCAATCAAGCGCCATGGGTACTGAGTCGTGGTATCTTCGTCTGTTTTTGCGAACAAACTATCGGCCGCCTGCAAATTGGCAACGAAGCCTGTTTTATTTACCCATTCTGTCACTTGTTCAGGCGTGGTCTGCGTTGGGTCATAATCAACATTCGCAGTCTCGCCAGCGAAGTTTACACTCACCTCGTATACCGACGGCTTTTTATTGAGCACCTTCTCAATTCGCGAGGCGCAGGCTTGACACGTCATCCCCTCAATTGCTAGCTGCAAGTGTGCACGCTGCGGCGCGAGCGGCGTATTGGATTGAATGTCAATTTTTACATCGTAGGCGTCATGATTGTCGGTTTGGGTAGTATCATTCATAAATAAAACTCGGTATGGCGTTTATGCGTTATAAAGTCGTCTGAGCTAGGACAGCAACTCAGTGGATGGAATATCTAAGTCAAACAAATAGCACACTTTAAAATTTGATATTGGTATGGTCGTACTGAATAATGAGTACGCTACTATCAATAATTTTTAACCATTAAAAAACCAGCCTTGATAGCCGGTTTTTTAATACAAATGAAGCAGGTTAAACATTAGCAACAGTGGCATCAAAGCCTGCATCGTCGATAGCAGCAGCAATTGTCTCTACACTGGTTTTGCTATCATCAAAAGTAACCGTCGCTTGATTATCTGCCAGCTCAATACTGATATCGTCTAAGCCATCGATATCGGCAGTAGCGTTATGCACACTGGCCACACAGCCACCGCAAGTCATGCCATCAATTTTAATAATACGTGTTTGGTTTGCCATGAGAGGCTCCTTATTTTTGTAACTGAGTTTTTATAGGTAAATACTTTTATTAAAGAATTGCTTTTATAATTGTCTTTTTAAGACGGCTATCTTTTAAGACGTTATAAAAATAGCACTTAACCAGCTTAAGCCCTATCACGGTTAACAACAAGGCTCTTTGATTATCACTTTATTAATAGAACCGTAAATAATGGAACTGTAAATAATAGAACCGTGAATTTATGCCTAAGTGACAGACAATAGCGCTTATTTTAGAATAACGTCTAATCATCATGACGTGGGTTTTGCGGTGCATCAAGAGGAAACGGCTGGGTCACATAATCGACCGTACTGATTGCCGCCGTAAACGCATGGATACTGGTGTCTGTATCTTCATAACGTATGGTGGCAACATTATTATCAGGATCAAGCTCGATGGCCGTCACCCCTGTGATATTTTTCAGCGCTGTCATCACACTCTTTAACCCTTCATCATCATCGATATTTTCGATACTGACTGTTGCTGTTTGCATCGCCATGATCTCAGCCTCTTATTGTCTGTGAATACATTAATGGGTATCTAACACCTCAAAGCCTTTAACCAAATCATCAATTTGCTTCAGCTGACGCAAAAACGGCTCTAACTGGCTCATACGTAGCGCACACGGACCATCGCATTTTGCAGTCTCTGGGCTTGGATGCGCTTCTAGAAACAACCCTGCCAATCCTGTCGCCATCCCTGCTCGTGCCAATGTTGTGATTTGTTCACGGCGTCCACCCGCACTATCGCTACGGCCGCCTGGCTGCTGTAAACTGTGCGTCACATCAAAAAATACGGGGATATCCATCTGCTTCATGGTATCAAAACCAAGCATATCAACGACCAAATTATTGTAACCAAAGGCACTGCCGCGCTCACAAAGGATCAACTTATCGTTACCGCCTTCAAGGCATTTGTTAACGATATGACGCATCTCATGCGGCGCTAAAAACTGTGCTTTTTTGATGTTAATAATCGCATCTGTCTTCGCCATAGCGTGTACTAAATCTGTCTGACGTGATAAGAATGCTGGTAATTGAATGATATCTGCGACTTCAGCGACGGGTGCCGCTTGATAAGGTTCGTGGACATCCGTGATAATAGGGACTTGATATTTTTCTTTGATTTGGCCCAGCCAATCAAGACCCTGCTCTAATCCAGGACCTCGATATGAGTGCAGGCTTGAACGGTTGGCTTTATCAAAACTGGCTTTGAAGACATAGCCAATGCCCAAACGCTGACATATTTCGACATATTGCTCCGCAATCTCGAACGCCAATTCCTTTGATTCCAAAACATTCATACCACCAAATAACACAAATGGTTGGTCGTTACCGATATTAAGAGTATTGCCATTTGGCGTAGTAAGTTTGATATGTGATTGCGCTGTTGATAAATGTTCCATGAAGTCGTTGCCCTCTTTATTGTTATTAATATTTCTCTCCCATATTGTAACCGATAGACTCAGTAAAAAAAGGGGTTAAGCGTAATTGCTGACCAACCATTAAAAAAATTGTCATGTTTATTGCTTAAAAACAATCTTATTCATAGCCACAGTCATAAAATTAAACGCAAAAAAAGACCAATCCGAAGATCAGTCTTTTTTATAAATGTAAATTTTTATACGTTAACGATTATTTGTTTTCGTTATAGTTCTTAGCCGCTTTTACAAAGCTGTTGAACAGTGGATGACCACCGCGTGGCGAGCTGGTAAATTCAGGATGGAACTGTACGGCGACAAACCAAGGATGATCAGCAATCTCGACCGATTCTACTAGATGCTGCTTGGCAGAATAACCAGATATGGTCATGCCTGCTTGCTCTAATGGCTCGATATAGCGATTGTTCATCTCATAACGATGGCGATGACGTTCAGTGATATTTTTGGCACCA
The DNA here is from genome assembly GCF_003148585.1 of Psychrobacter immobilis. Lineage (GTDB taxonomy): Bacteria > Pseudomonadota > Gammaproteobacteria > Pseudomonadales > Moraxellaceae > Psychrobacter > Psychrobacter immobilis. The sequence continues at coordinate 292,205 of NZ_QGGM01000001.1, forward strand.
TAGATTTGGCTAAGCTTGCTGCCAGCAACCAGTTCGGCTTGCTGCGCGCCTAGACGCATAGTGCCACCAAGGTCAGAGTCATCGCTACGAATCTGTAATTCGCCTCGCTCATCTAACCACTCAGTGATGAGACCAATGATAGGCTCTGCCGTTTTGCGATCAAACTCAGAAGAGTTGGCATCGATTTTGAGTACATTACGCGCGTACTCAATCACTGCTAGCTGCATACCAAGGCAAATACCTAAATATGGCACGTTGTTTTCACGAGCATAAGTGATGGCTTTTATCTTACCATTGGTACCACGCTCACCAAAACCACCCGGTACTAGGATGGCATCGGCATTGTGTAGCTGCGCCAATAGGCTGTCATCGTCTTCTAGACGCTCAGCATCAACATAGTCAATTTTGACATCGGCTTTATGAGTGATGCCAGCATGCAGCAGTGCTTCGTTGATCGATTTATAAGCATCAGGTAACTCGACGTATTTACCAACCATCGCTACCGTAAGACTCATTTCAGGATTAAGCTGCGCTTCAACTACTTTATCCCAATCACTTAAATCTGCTTCTGGTACATCTAAGCCAAAACGCTCACAGATCAAATCATCAAGATCCTGCTCATGAAGCGTGCGTGGTATTTGATAAATACTTTGCGCATCTTCACACATAATAACCGCACGCTCTTCCACATTGGTGAACAACGCTATTTTGCGACGGTTGTCTTGCGAGATGTGGTGATCAGAGCGGCAAATCAATATGTCAGGCTGCAAGCCGATAGAACGTAGCTCTTTTACTGAATGCTGCGTTGGTTTGGTTTTGGTTTCGCCTGCACTAGCAATGTAAGGAACTAGCGTCAAATGCATCAGCATAGCTCTATTACGACCAAGCTCCACTTGCATTTGGCGGACGGCTTCCATAAATGGTAACGATTCGATGTCACCAACGGTACCGCCAATCTCAATAATAGCGATATCATAACCTTCACCACTGGCTAAGATTTTACTCTTAATTTCATCAGTGATATGTGGAATAACTTGTACTGTACCACCAAGATATTCACCACGGCGCTCTTTATTCAAGACGTTTTGATAGATACGACCACTAGTAAAGTTATTGCTCTTACTCATTTTTGAATGGCGTAAGAAGCGCTCATAGTAACCCAAATCTAAATCAGTCTCTGCACCATCTTCAGTGACGAATACTTCGCCATGCTGGAATGGGCTCATCGTACCTGGATCGACGTTGATGTAAGGATCCATCTTGGTCATCGTGACGGTCACGCCACGGGCTTCTAAGACCGCTGCAAGAGAGGCTGCGGTGATACCTTTTCCTAGTGAGGACACTACCCCACCGGTCACAAATATAAACTTGGTCATAGTACTCTGTCGGTAATTGGTAAAGAAGGATTTTACTAAAAATACGTCAAAAAATATAGGGCAAAAGCACAAACTCTTTGAAACATTCAATCTTTAGTACTTAGCTATTATAACGCACTACCCACTCAAAAAGGATATAACAAAAAAAACTCACCCCGAAGGATGAGTTTTTATAATCAGATTCTAATGCTTAGATTAGAATAAGTATTCTAGACCACCACCGATAGCTAATACGTCAGCATCAGCATTGCCAATATCAGCTGAGTTATTACCAGCATAAGCGTGCACAATCATATTGTCTTGATAGAAGTATTTACCACCAACAACGATTTGATCTGAGTCAAAGTTGTTAATGCCATCCAAGTTATCAGTTTTATTATACTGAACATATACAGTTGCTGGGCGAGCAAAGTTAGATAGGCCTAAAGCACCACTAACTACTAGACCTTTTTCTTTCTTAGTAGAATAATCATAGTCAAAATCAGCTACTTGATACAAAGCACCTAGAGTCACAGGAGCTGCCATGTATTTACCTAAATCTACAGTCGCTGTACCACGGATGATATCACCAGCAATATTTTGGTCTTTGTCGTAAGCAACACCAGCAGTGAAGCCAGTACCTTGGTCAAACATTAATGCAGCACCAAAGCCACTATCGCGATCTTTGCTTGATTCAACAAAGCTTTCGTCAGCACTGTACATTACAGAAAGCTGTAATGGAAGACCGTTATACTTTGGAGCCATCCAAATAACTGAGCTATTGATACGTCTACTATCAGCCATATTTAGGCCACCATAGTTTTCGTCTTCTTCAAGCTTATTACCACCTAAGTTATCCCAATAACCATCGTTTACAACAACGTTGTTAATCTTGTCTAAAGTAGATTGGTTTTTACCAGCACGGAACTCACCAAACTGCTTGTTTACAACACCAAGATACGTATCACGATTGCTGAAACCATCGCTATCGCCATCGACACGTGTGCCATACTCTAACTGATAGATAACATCAGTGTTAGCAGTCATGGCTTCAGAGCCTCTTAGACCGATACGTGAAGAATTTGAGTTAATCTGTACTGAATCAGAATCTCTGTCTGCATTATCGGCACCATTTGGGTAGTCAATTTCAGCATTGACATAATCGGCAGTTACGAATGCTTTACCGTAGATAGTTGGAGCTGCATTGGCTGCAGATACAGATAAGGCAGCAACTGCTGTAGCTAAAAGTAGTTTTTTCATGGGGTATCTCCACTTTACAATTTTAGTAATAAGCTAGCTATGATTAGCTGGTGCTCATAATGGTATCGTCACAAATCCTCAAAGATATAATGTGTAACTGGCTACCGAGATTAGTCAGAAACAAGTGTGGCGAAGTTCTATTACAGTAAGATGAAAAAAACAATGACTTACATAACTGGGATTAAAAAGTAACTGCCATGTAATCTTAGGTCTTTATCGCTCCGTTGCGTAACATCCGTTACCAAACTCATACTTCGAATACAAGCATAACAACTTTGACATAATTTGCAACATTTTTTTTAGATTTTTAAACCCAGTATTTGTTGAATGCCATATCTACTATAGAATGTAGGTCATTGTAAAAAAATCCCTATCCGCTCAAATAGATAAAGATACTATTGATTAATATAATTACCAAGAACTTGAAACTAGCTTAATGAATACCCTTTCATTAACAAAAATAAAGCCCTACTTGTTCATTAACAAATAGGGCTAATAAGAATTAATAAATGTGATTTATGACATATTGATAGTCACAATTGAGATCGGAAAATTGCTACAAGAACAGTAAAAAAGGTGTTTTCACTGCTCTTGTTTCCAGACTATAACCTTAGTCAATGGCTATTACAGACTCCTTATTAAATATAGAAACCAAGAAGAAGCTTAGTCAATCATATAAGTCTCATAATGTAATATCAAGCATGCCATATTTTAATGTTAACCTACGCAATATTAGCAGCCTGCTTTTAGATCAAGACGTGCCTGATGCAATAATGGCTCAGTATAACCACTCGGCTGCTCACGACCTTTAAACACTAAGTCACAGGCGGCTTTGAATGCATAAGAGTGGTCAAAGCTATCTGCCATCGTCTGATAGTCGCTATCGCCTGCATTTTGCTCATCCACCACTTTTGCCATACGCTTCATCGTATCCATCACTTGCTGCTCGCTCACGACATCGTGATGCAACCAGTTGGCAATATGTTGACTTGAAATACGTAAAGTCGCACGGTCTTCCATCAGACCCACATCATTGATATCCGGTACTTTAGAACAACCAACGCCTTGATTTACCCAACGCACAACATATCCTAAGATGCCCTGAGCATTATTGTCTAGCTCTTGCTGTTTATCTTCATCAGTCCAATTGGTATTTTTTGCTAAAGGAATGGTCAAAATGTCGTCTAAGCTGGCACGCTCACGTGATTTTAGGCTGTCTTGAACATCAGAAACACTCACTTGATGATAGTGCATGCTGTGCAAGGTTGCCCCTGTTGGTGATGGTACCCATGCGGTACTGGCTCCAGACTTAGGATGTGCAGCTTTGGTGTCCATCATCTCTTTCATCTCGTCAGGCTTCGCCCACATGCCTTTACCAATCTGAGCAACACCCTGTAAACCAGTCTCTAAACCGATATCAACGTTCCACTGCTCATAAGCTGGCTGCCATGCTTGTGACTTCATCTCACCCTTAGGTACAAATGGGCCTGCATTCATGCTGGTATGCATCTCATCACCAGTACGATCTAAGAAACCTGTGTTAATGAAAATGACACGCTCTTTCGCTTGGCGAATGGCTTCTTTCAAGTTGACCGTCATACGGCGCTCTTCATCCATGATACCGATTTTGATGGTATTACGCTCTAAGCCTAATAAGTCTTCTACAGCATTGAATAAATCGTTGGCCATTTTGACTTCTTCAGGGCCATGCATTTTTGGTTTAACGATATACATTGAACCTTTACGTGAATTCGATAGCGCATTTTTACCTTTAAGGTCATTGAGCGTTAATAGTGGTGTAATTAGACCATCCATTAAGCCTTCAAATATTTGTTCTTGACCATCACCCAAGTCGACCAATATTGCAGGGTTTTGCATGAGGTGACCGACGTTACGAATCAGCAATAACGAACGACCTGGCAGGATCAGCTTGCCACCATCTGGGGTGGTGTATTCACGATCTGGATTTTGCTGACGTGTGCGGGTTTTGCCACCTTTTTCAAAGGTTTCTTGCAAGTCACCATTCATGAGACCAAGCCAATTGCGATACACTTCCACTTTTTCTTCTGCATCGACGGCAGCGATTGAGTCTTCACAATCTTGAATTGCCGTAATAGCTGACTCTAGCAGCACATCTTTGATATGTGCAGGGTCGTCTTTACCGACTGGATGGTTGGCATCTATTTGAATTTCTGCATGCAAACCGTTGTTTTTTAATAAAATACCCGTTGGGCTTTCTGCATCACCGACGAAACCAACGAATTTTTCGGCATCTTTTAGCTCAGTACTGCTATCACCTTGGACAATTTCAAGCTTACCATCGACCACTTTAAAGCCGGTCGCATCGTTATATGAACCTGACGCCAATGCAAAGTTTTCATCTAGGAATTGTTTGGCATAAGCAACGACAGCAGCACCGCGAGTTGGGTTGTAACCACCTTTTGCTTCTTGACCATTTTCGTCACTGATAACATCAGTACCGTATAAAGCATCATACAAGCTGCCCCAACGAGCGTTGGTTGCGTTCAATGCGTAGCGCGCATTACGTACTGGTACGACCAACTGCGGGCCTGCAATATGAGCAATCTCGTCATCGACATTTTCTGTGCTAACTTTAAAATCATCGCCTTCTGGCAACAGATAGCCAATCTCTTGTAAGAATGCTTTGTAAGCAGGATAATCAATGTTGCCGTCTTTGGCAGGATGTTGCAGGTGCCACTGGTCAATCTGCGCTTGAATCTTGTCACGAGTTGCAAGCAATGCTTTATTGCGCGGCGTAAACTCTTTAATGACCTTTTCAAAACCTGACCAATAACTGTCTGAATCAACACCGACTTTCGGTAGCACTTCGTTTTCAATAAAGTCATACAATTGCTGGTCGATGGCAAGAATGCCTTTTTGAATACGATTGGCGTTAGAAGACTGGCTCATGTTGTTATCCTTATCTGTTCGTGAGGGGTGTGAATACGAAGTTGCTACCGCAATGATTACACATTGTCGGTCTTAGGCATCTATTCCAAATTTAGATGAAATACTAAGCAAACCTACTGATATATCATACAAGCTGGTGGTGATTAGCGAATTAACTATTTATGCTATGCTATTAACCTATATTTTTGCTGCATTAGCCATTAGCATGGTCAACGCATTTATAACGGATGATGGTATCAACCTTGCTTAATGTACTCAGTGTACGATTTGAGCTCGGTTGCCTTGCACCTACTGTAAACGGTTTCAACTGCATAACATTGGCAAGCATCACCACTGCGACAACACAATATGGCGACACATCAATAGTAAGACAAAATAGCGCTTAAGCAAAATATCATCCTACTATCAAATAAAGAAATAAACAAGAAAACATCATTCACTAGATAAATACTGGGGTTGTATTATAATGATAATCTATATGAGACAGGCGCTAAGAGGTTTTATTAGTGCTTATCCATCAATACTTGATATCGCATAGACAAACTGTCAGTAATCATTACCTCACGGATTTATGCTTAACTGTTATCTATTTAATATTAGAAAAAGACCTTTTAAACGTTCGATTATGGCAAACACTATGAATAAAGAAGATATAAGAACCAAGAACAGTAACGACAAAGTTATGAACGACAGCAATATAGAAGAACCTAGTATAGTAAAAGACGAGATAGATGAGGACGATGTTGATATCACAAAGCTACGCACCCCGATAAAGGTTGACCTATCTGCTGTTTATAATTTTTTGGGTGCGCGCACAACACAAGCTTGGGTTGATGCGGCGATTGCGAATGTACCGCTGATCATTCAAGATCATGCCAATTGCGAAAAAAAGGCCGCTGGCACTGCCATGAATCTCATATTCCGCTATGAGTTTTCTTATGATTTGCAGCGTAAATTGGCACAATTGATACGTGAAGAAATGCTTCATTATGAGCAGGTTTTAGGTATTATGAATGACCGTGGTCAGGCGTGGAAATATCTGAGTGCTGGACGTTATGCCAAAGGCATGCTAAAACACAAACGTACTTATGAGCCAGCAGCGATGGTGGATGTGTTGATAATTGGCGCATTTATCGAAGCACGCTCTTGTGAACGTTTTGCCGCCCTTGCTGAAGTCATCGACGACGAACGCTTGGCAAAGTATTATCGCTACTTACTTAAGTCGGAGAGTCGTCACTTTGAGGATTATTTAGCCTTGGCTCAATCACTGTCTGAGGATGATATTGATGAGCGCGTCGCATTTTTTAAAGAAGTAGAAGCAGAACTGATTTCTAGCCCAGATAATGAGCTACGCTTTCATAGCGGTACACCTGCTTAAATACGTAATATTAGGTATCATTTTAGATTAGATACCCTCTTATACAGTGAACGTTATACAGCAAAAAAGTGAAGTAACTAGCCAAGTTTAATGCTCTGGTCTGTTACCTCACTTATTAACATTTTATTTAAACTTCGTTATAGCAAAATGAATGGTTATTTATCATCTTTCATTAATGAGCTGTCATACTGTTTACTATCCTTCGCAACATGATGAGGATCGTGATTATCGGTTGCCCTTTCTGCCGCTGCTGGATTGACTTTTTGTAGCGCATCATCAGGTACGATGCCATGGTTATCGTTCGCATCTCTTAACTGATGGTCTTCTTGGTTGACAGCCTTGTCATCTGGCGTATTCATCATTACTCCTTATTATTATCATCATAATCATTCTATAAAGATAAAAAATCTGTATTTAATCAATTTTTCATAAAAAGCTATTAATCTTTTTCATCAGGATTTAACACCCGTGTTTGGGCATTATCGATATTTGCATAACGATTCATGTTGTTAATACCTCCGCTTTTGGATGTCTCGCTAACCATCGTATGCTCATTCACGCCATCATCAAAAGCATTACCTTCTTGGTCTCGGCGATCAGGCTGACGTGCGGGGTTGTCATTATCATTGACATGCTCTGAGTGGACGACGCCTTCTTTAAAAGTATCCGTTCCTTTATTTTCAGTGATGTTCTTTTCAATGCCACTATCAGTATCACTATGCTCATTAGAAGTAGAACTACTAGAGAAGCTATTAGCAGAATCATGACTATCGATTAAGTCATCATTTTCACTGATGCGTGTCTTGGTGAGTGCTGGATCATTGGTTTGCATGGCTATATCCTTATTATTGTTATTCGTGTTTTGGCAATTGCTTAATGTGCTTAGAGTTTTCATGGCGGTTTAGCAAATGGTGAGTCTGATTTAATACCCAACTCAACCTAGCCTGTAAGCCGTACTATTCATTGCCTTCTTGGCTTAGGTCATAGGCATTCAAATCTGCGACGTTCTTGCCACCAGCGGGTAAATTCTCTTCTTTACGAGGGTCAACATATATCTCGTCGGTTTCTTGCGACTCTTGTTGTGGACCATCGATATTAGGTTTGTGCTTACGACCTTCATAACTGTCTTGTGCATTGTCTGGGTGTAAAGCGGCTGGATCACGAACTGGTACCGCTTCTTCGTGATTTGGATGATTATTATTTGGCATTGCAGATCCCTCGCATCAATATGTCATTCATAGATAAAATAAGTTAATCCAAATGTTTATATCACAGCTTATTTATCATTTATCCGTACGCAAATCATCTTCAATAAAAGAAGTTTGCTCGTCTTTACTTAATGCTTCAGGCGCATCGACCTCTTTATTGTCTTCAAGATTTCGCGCAATTTGCTGACTATCTGCTTGCTCAGCAGCTTTTTTGATATCTGATGTGTCGTTATTGGTATTGCTCATAAGGTGTTTCCTATTTTTATAATTCGTTGATTTAGGCAATCCCTGCTCTTTTTCGTAATACGATCAATAATAGTAATACGAGCAATTTTGCATGAATTACTAGAGTGCTAATTATTTATTAAACCATCAAATCCGTTTAATAATAGCGTGAGGGCTGATCTTGATTATAAGGATGAGATAACGGACTGCACCAGTGTGCTGCCGTATCAATATGTGAATAAATGTGAGGTTACAAGACAGTTTGTAACTTAGACAAATCGTTTATCCAAAAAAAACCAAGCATAGAAAGTACTCTATACTTGGTTTTTTGCTTGATATTTAGTGATCGTAAAGACGTCTCTACCGCTTTGAGGATGTCGTTGAAATATTAGGCTAGCTTGATGCGTCAACGCCATTAATCATTTTTAATAAATACTCTTGAGCAGTATGCGGCATTTCTCCTGCGGCTGGTTGCAGCTGCTGCCAAACACCATCACCGCTAAGTATCCACGCTTGGGTATTGTCTTTCAGATAGTTAAGTAAACCGTCTTGATATACTTGTTTAAACAGTTTTTTGTCTTCGATTGGAAATGCCACTTCGACGCGATGGAATAAATTACGATCCATCCAGTCTGCACTACCACAATATAAGCGCTCGTCGCCATTATTATAGAAATAATAAACACGCGTATGCTCTAAAAAACGCCCGATAACAGAGCGTACGGTAATGTTTTCCGATAGACCTTTTACTTGCGGACGCAAACAACACATGGAGCGTAAAATAAGCTCGATTTTGACGCCTGCTTGCGAGGCATCGTATAACTTGCTAATCAGTCGACGTTCGGTTAAAGCATTAACTTTAACGATAATATGAGCACGCTTGCCGGCTTTTGCATGAGCAATTTCATCATCGATAAAGCTTATCAACTTATCATGCAAGGTAAAAGGCGCATGCAGCAGCTTTTTGAGATTGGCAGGCTTGCCCATTCCCGTCAGCTCTTGAAATATATTATGTACATCCTCTGAGATATCAGGATCTGCGCTAAATAAACCATAATCGGTATAAACTTTGGCATTGGCGGCATGATAGTTGCCAGTCCCTAAGTGCACATAGCGGCGGATTCGATCATCCTCACGGCGCACAATGAGCATCAGCTTGGCGTGGGTTTTATAGCCGACAATCCCGTACACGACGACCGCACCCGCTTCTTGCAAATAATTGGCGACGGCGATATTAGAGGCTTCATCGAAACGCGCACGCAGCTCGATGACGGCAGTGACTTCTTTGCCATTACGAGCAGCAGCAGCCAATGCTTTAACGATTTCTGAATTGGTGCCTGAGCGGTACAATGTCTGCTTAATCGCTAACACTTTTGGATCGCTCGCCGCTTGCCAAAGCAGATTGATAATCGGTGAAAACGCATGAAAAGGATGATGCACCAGCACATCGCTTTTACGCATGGCGGCAAACATACCGGTTGCTTTGTCCAGCTTATCCATCTCACGGCGGAACTCTTTTGGCACCACATGGGTAAAGGGCTGATAACGCAGCGCTGGAATATTGAAATCAAACAATAAGCGCGTTAAGTTGACAGGACCATTGACGCGGTACAGCTGATTGTCATGCAGATCAAACTCATTGAGCAAATAATCACTGATAGGCGTTGGACAATCGGTTGTGACTTCTAGCCGTACTTTATCACCGAAGCGACGGTTTTCTAGCTCGCCCTCCAGAGCCTTAGCAATATCCTCAACATCATCAGCCAAATCTAAATCAGCATTGCGCGTCAGTCTAAACTGATGGCAGCCCGTCACACTCATCCCAGGGAACAGCTCACCGATATGCTCATGAATAATAGCTGAGAGCATGACGTGATGTTCTTTGCCACCTGTCAGCTCATCAGGCAGGCGAATCACGCGCGGCAAACTGCGCGGTGCGGGCACAATCGCTAGATTGATATCACGACCAAAGGCATCTTTACCTTCTAAAGTAGCGATAAAGTTTAAGCTCTTATTGACTAAACGCGGAAACGGATGCGCCGGATCGATGCTAATCGGTGTCAACACTGGCGATACTTGCTCAGTGAAGTAGCGCTTCATCCATGCCGACTGCTCAGCATTTAGCTCGTCGCGTTTTAGATAACGAATATCCTCAAGCGCCAGTGCTGGTAAGATATCTTCATTGAGAATACGATATTGCTCAGCGATGGCATCGTGCATTACGGTAGATATCTCATTCAGCACTTCACTGGGACGCATGCCATGAACACTGGTCGAGACATCACCAATATTGAGCTTTTGCATAATGCCTGCGACACGAATCTCAAAAAACTCATCGATATTCGATGAGAAAATAATCAAGAAAAACAAGCGCTCAAGTAGCGGATGACGAGGACTTGCCGCCTGCGCTAAGACACGTAAATGAAACTGTAATAAAGACAAGTCGCGATTGATATAACTGCTGGGTGAATAGCTGCCGTCTTCTGAACGCTGCCATGCAACCTCAGTTAAATTGTCATTGCGACTCTCTGTATGGCTTTTATTATCAACTGCTATCACTGTATTATTGCTATCAGTGTCCTGCTTATTACTCACATCCATCACGTCACTACTCCTTTGCGTTATCGATACGCCATCATCTTCAATATCAATTGTCTTTTATAATCGCTTTTCCACTAAGAAATTTATCAGGGTTCTTTTTTCATCCATTACTACTCGAAACTATCACTTGAAACTGCCATTCAAAACTATCACTTAAAACCGTCACTTAAAACTATCATGCAAAAACACGGTGCTATTTATTAAATGGTCATAGGTACAATCCATTAAGCCGATTGTGGTAACACCGCATTGCTCATGCGCTTTTTGATAATACGTTGTTTATTGCGTAAACGTCTATCACCCTGATTGTCTTCGTAGTATTTTGGATTGGTCAACATAGCGATAAGTAAGGCTGATTCATCACGGTTCAGCTTGGCCGCAGATTTATCAAAGTAATGCTGAGCTGCTGCTTCGATACCATAAATACCATTGCCAAACTCTGCCACATTGAGATAAGCAGTCAAGATAAGCTGCTTGTCCCATAATGTCTCAATCATGACAGTGATAATCGCTTCCTCAATTTTACGAACATACGAGCGATGCGAGGTCAAAAATAAGTTTTTTGCTAGCTGCTGGGTAATCGTCGAGCCACCAGCGGACATCTTACCCGTCTCTTCATTTTTCTTACGTGCCGCCTCAATGCCTTTAAAATCAAAACCATTGTGCTGACTAAATGTCGAATCCTCACTCACTATCGCGGCTTGTTTGGCAGATTTTGCGATGGCATCGTATTCCGCCCAAGTCTGGGTGACAGTACCACCCGTCAAACGATGAGTCAGCATAAACATGCTGTTATTAATCGGCTGCGTTTTCCAAATTAATAGTAGCCCAGCGACTAATACATGAAATGCAACGACCAATAGCATGATTGCCATCAATAATCGTTTGAAAAATTTGCCAAAACTTGCCATGCGCGATATCCAAGTGATTGAAAAGGTAATAAGATAAGATGAGCTGAAGAGCCAGTAATTAAAAACAGCAGGTCATCTTACCTAATCTCACAATCGCTGTCATTATTTACTCCACTTCTTTATCATGCCATAGAGTCTACGTAAACAAGATCAGGCGGTATTTATGCTGGCAATCGAAGTCCTAAAAACCGAAACTTTGTGACAAGTATTAAGACAAGAGAATAAATATGTACGATGATAATAATATAAAAGCCTTACGGGAACGTATGGTTGCTGCAAACCCCAATCTTGGTCATGCTGAAAATAATGATAAATGGTGGTTACTTGGAACGTCTGGCTGTCATTTGTGCGACATCGCGAAGCAAGTGCTGACTCAATTTCAAGCTGTACAGCCGATTGCCTATCAACAGGTCGATATCGCTCATTTCGATGAACCATTGATGATGGAATTTGCCACCACTATTCCGGTGATTTTGACACCATCAACACGATTAAACTATCCATTTTCAGTCATGGATTTACAGCAACTTTTCATACAATCATACATAGCAAACCAACAATAAAAAAACGATGTAGTGAGAACATAATGAAAAATTTGAGCAAAATTACTGAAATTGAAGACCTGCGCCGCGTTGCCGAACGTAAAGTACCGCGTATGTTTTATGATTATGTCGATTCAGGCTCATGGACTGAGACGACTTATCGTAGCAATGAAACCGACTTTGACCGTATCAAATTACGCCAGCGGGTATTGGTAGATATGGACAATCGCAGTCTGGCAACCCAGATGATTGGTGAAGAAGTAAAAATGCCCGTCGCCATCGCGCCCACTGGCTTTACCGGTATGATGTGGGCGGATGGTGAGATTCATGCCGCGCGGGCAGCAGAAAAATTCGGCATACCGTTTTCGCTATCGACCATGAGTATCTGCTCTATCGAAGATATCGCCACCCATACCAGCAAGCCCTTTTGGTTTCAGCTATATGTGATGCGCGATCATGACTATGTGGCCAATTTGATTCAGCGGGCGAAAGATGCCAATTGTTCGGCGTTGATTCTTACCGCGGATTTACAAGTGCTGGGACAGCGCCATAAGGACATCAAAAATGGCTTGTCTGCACCGCCTAGACCTACACTTGCCAATATCGTCAACTTGATGACCAAGCCGCAGTGGTGTATGAATATGCTGGGCACCAAACGTCATAGCTTTGGCAACATCGTCGGTCATGCGAAAGGAGTGGATGACTTATCTTCTCTCACCGCTTGGACGGAAGAGCAATTTGATCCGCGCTTGAGCTGGGATGACGTGGCACGCATCAAAGATATGTGGGGCGGTAAATTAATTATTAAAGGTATCATGGAACCTGAAGATGCCATTATGGCTGCTCGTAGCGGTGCCGATGCACTGGTCGTCTCAAACCACGGTGGTCGTCAATTAGATGGCGCCCTCTCTTCCATATCTGCCCTATCTGATATCGTACAAGCAGTGCAGGCTGAAAATAGCGGTATCGAGGTGTGGTTAGACAGCGGCATTCGCTCGGGTCAGGATGTGCTAAAAGCGCGCGCATTGGGTGCAAAAGGCACGATGATTGGTCGCGCTTTTCTTTATGGTCTGGGCGCTTATGGCGAAGATGGCGTGCGCCGTGCACTGGAAATCATCCATAAAGAATGCGATCTATCGATGGCGTTCTGTGGTCACACTGATATCAATAAGGTCACCACTGATATATTGGTAAAAGGCACTTATGAGAACCTCAAAGTTGCTAATCGTTAAACTTGTCGTTAAAACGGTCGTTAAAACGATCCACTATTAAGGGCACTAATTGTTTAAGAGTACTAATCATCAAATCATAATGTCATGCAGATGTATGACATTATTTGATCATACCCTTTATACTCTATCTATAACATTCTAATGATATCTCACCTTTATGACCATTCAACAATTATTAAAAACAGCCCCTGTCACCACCCTATTACTAGCCAGCTTTATTGGGTTATTCATCATGCAGGTACTGACAGGCGTCGATGCCAATAACCCATCGACTGAGGCGCTCTTAAAATGGGGTGCCAATGCATTGCCATTTACCATGGGTGATGAGCCGTGGCGCTTGGTCAGCAGTGCCTTTTTACACATCGGCTTGATGCATTTATTGTTTAATGGATTTGCTATGTATTTCTTTGGGCAGATTGCCGAGCCGATGTTTGGCTCAGCCAAGTTTTTGGCATTGTTTTTACTGGCGGCGATCGGGGGCAACTTACTGAATAACTATGTCACGTGGCATAGTATCGTAGAAGGAACTGGTCAACCGGGTCTATCGGCTGGGGCATCAGGTGGCATCATGGGTATCGGCGCAGCACTATTAATAGCCGCACTATTTAAAATATCGGTCAATGGCATGGTGCTCAATCTTAAGAGCTTGATATTTATCATGGGCATTAACCTTGTTTATGGTTTTGCCGTACCGGGTATCGACAATGCGGGGCATATCGGCGGCGCGGTGACTGGCTTAGTGATTGCACTGGCATTCGCAATCGCCTACCGTCAGCGTATGACAATAGCGTTACAGAATATGCCTAACCCAGCTACTTATGAAGACCGTTATCGAACGACTTATATCAATTTTCCAGCAAGCAGCGATACTGATTTTTCTGCTAATAATGAGCACTTTAATAATGTCGGTTTTGACAATAACAGCAGTTTCCACCCCGACTCTGCTGTAAACTCACACTTAAATACTCATGCTAATCACAGCCACCTTAGTGAACAAAAAACACCGACCAAATCTATCCTTATTTGGCAATTACTACCATGGCTAATGATGCTACTGATTAGCATTGGCTTTATTTGGTGGTGGCAAGATATTCATGATCAAATACTACACGTATTAAAAACCATTGAGTAAACCTTCATAGTTATTTATCATTGCTAAATAGTTCATGATAACAGCTTACTGGTTAGGTTTTCCTTACTCGCTTCTTGCTATAAGTCAGAGCACTTTTAAACCGCTACGGTGTTACCCGCCCTAGATGTACTCAGTGTACTATCTGCGGTCGGTCGCCTTGTAGCGATTCTAAAATTCCTTGACTATACACGATTGCCCCCAATTATTTCATCCATTCACGAGACTCTATTATGTTTAAACCTGTAGCGCTACCTCATATTTCTACGCGCGTCATGCTTAGCGCATTAACGGCTACCGCGTTATTTAGTGTCGCCAGTATGTCCAATGCTGCACTTTTTAAGGACAACTTACCTACTGACCAAGACGCTGTATTAAGCGTGGGTGTCAACGTCATAGCCGTCAACTCAGCCTACGATATGGAAGAAAGCCTCGATGTACGTGTGTTGCCGGGCGCGTTTTATGACAACAATAGATTCTATGTGCGCGGCGCTCAAGCGGGTGCTTATATTATTAATGATGGCAAAAATCAGCTGTCGGCTTATGCTCAGCTCGCTGGCAACGATTTCGATCCTGATGATGCTAGAGGCGCATTACAAGGTCTTGATGAGCGTGAAGCATCAGTCGCTGCTGGTCTAACTTATTTGCGCCGCACGCCCGTCGGTGGTTTCCGTGCTCAAATCGCGACTGATGTTTTAGACCGTAGTGGTGGTAACACAGCTCGTTTGACCTATCTTGCTCGAATTACGAAAGACAAGCTAACAGTCTATCCAAGCATTGGCTTTGAATACAACGATGCTGAATATAATGAATACTATTATGGCGTCAGTGAAAAAGAGTCAGCGGAAACTGGCGTCGCCGCTTATAAGTCTAATTCGAGCTTGAACCCTTACGTTAACATTAGTGCCAACTATGATTTCAATGAACGCTGGGCATTGTTTGCCAATCAAAGCTTAAGCTATTTGCCGAATGAACAATACGATAGCCCAATGGTTGACTCGCGTACTGAGTCAACTTCGACGCTTGGTTTGCTTTATAAATTCTAACTAGGCTTGAATATTTGATAGTAAAAAGACCTTGTCGCGTGATGTGATAAGGTCTTTTTTTTGGCTGATCAGTTTATTCAGCGGGTGATATAGATTGTCACCTGCCCTATCTTATGACTCTGTAGCGATCTTAATTGAATTATTTTCAATTTTATTAATAGCTAATTGAACCAAAGCGCACAAAGCATAGTAATTCATTTTATTAGAAGCTCTGTTTGCAGGATGCCAGTAGTCAATATAAAGAACACTTCCTGATAAGTAAGCTCTATCAGAAATTTTATGGTGTGAAATTTTTGTCCTTATTAGAGACCAAGTGTTTCCACAAATTATTATTTTCGGTTGAATTATTGCAATTTGTTCAGAAATTAAATCCCAATCTTCTTCCACATATCTTGCTAAGTTTTTACTACTAGATTTTTTTGCACCACTACTTTTTTTGAGGTTGATAATAGATGAGGATAATAAAGCAAGCTTTACATCGGGTCCATCCTCTTGAAAAGGTATAATTTCTTTATTTTCCATAAGACCATGAATACCATATGCCCATTGCGCCATAGGTTTAAAAGTTCTACCAGAAACCTTCTTACGACGTATCAATGTTGGCAAATCCCATAATCCTTCAACTCTTTTTGAGTCATAAGCTTCTTTAAGCAAAAATAATACTTTATTTTTAGAATTATCCCAAAGCTCCTTGTCAATTACTCCATCTGTTATGAATAGTTTACCCTTATGCGACGCTCTATTTTTCCAATCACCAAATAGTACTTCCAAAAAACGTCTCCTTACAGTTATATAATATAAAAAAATACAGCATGCCTTATAAGACTGAATAATTCTTTTCTTCAAGTATACCTGTTAATAGGTTTAATGGATTTCTATATTGGCAAATTTGGTAGTCATTATTAGGATTCAAAGATATTTCCACTCTATATTCAATTGACTGAGCAAAATAGGAGCTAAAATCAAAATAAGCTCCGAAAAAAAAAGACCTTGCCACATTACATGACAAAATCTTTTTACTATTCTAAGAAACTATTAAATAACTTACTTAGGATTTACCATATCAGCAGGAATTACCCACTCATCAAACTGTGCTTCAGTTAATAGCTCTAACTCAACTGCAACTTGCTTCAAGGTTTTGTTTTCTTTGTAAGCCGTCTTAGCGATTTTCGCAGCATTCTCATAACCAACATGACGGTTAAGCGCAGTGACCAGCATCAATGAATTGTGCAAGAAGTCATCGATTTTATCTTTTACTGGCTCGATACCAACCGCACAGTTTTCGTTGAAGCTGTTGCACGCATCGCCAAGTAGTTTGACAGATTGCAACAAGTTAAAGGCAATTACTGGCTTATAAACGTTAAGCTCAAAGTTACCTGACGCGCCTGCCATGCTGATAGTGACATCGTTACCCATCACTTGCGCGACAACCATAGTCATCGCTTCTGACTGAGTTGGGTTTACTTTGCCCGGCATGATAGAAGAGCCTGGTTCATTTTCAGGAATCGTCAATTCGCCAAGACCACAACGAGGACCTGATGCCAACCAACGGACGTCGTTAGCGATTTTGTTTAAGCTAGCGGCTAGCGTTTTTAGTGCACCTGACGCAAATACTTCAGCATCACGGGCGGCTAGTGCTTCAAATTTGTTTGGTGACGTGACAAACGGCAAGCCAGTCAAAGTTGACAGTTGCTCAGCTGATTTTACTGCATAGTCAGGATGGGCGTTTAGACCAGTACCAACCGCGGTGCCGCCTAGTGGCAATTCATATAGACCTTGTAGCGCGTTGTCGATACGAGTCAATGAATGGTCAAGTTGGCTAACATAGCCGCTAAACTCTTGACCCAAAGTCAAAGGTGTGGCGTCTTGTAAATGCGTACGACCGATTTTTACGATACTATCGAACTCTTTCGCTTTTGCAGCTAACGTATCGCGTAGTGCTTTTACCGCTGGAATCAATAAACCATTGATCTCACGAGCAGCGGCAACACGAATCGCTGTTGGGAAGCTGTCGTTGGTAGACTGTGCATGGTTCACATGGTCATTTGGGTGAATTGGCGTGTAGCTGCCACGCTCAGAACCAGCAATTTCGTTGGCACGGTTGGCGAGTACTTCATTCATGTTCATGTTTGACTGGGTACCAGAACCCGTCTGCCATACAACCAATGGAAACTGATCCGTTAGGCCACCATTGATGATTTCGTCAGCAGCTTGTACGATGAGATCACGCTTGTCGCCTTCGATACGCTTTAGGCTAGCATTGGTGATTGCAGCGGCTTTTTTGACCAGTGCCATTGCTTCAATCATTGGACGTGGCAAAGTCTCGCCACCGATTTTAAAGTTCTCACGGCTACGCTGAGTTTGCGCACCCCAATAAGCGTCAGCTGGGACTTCCACGTTGCCCATGGTATCTTTTTCGGTACGAGTTGCCTGATTCTGTGTCGACATAACTACCCTCTTTGATGGTTTGTTGTATAGCTGCTTCGAAAAAAGTGCAACACACGCTGCACATAAAGGAAAATACGCTGTAAAGTGGCGTTATGATAGCATGACTAGACCGTGTTGAATATTCACAAATAGCCATTGCGGCTCTCTACAAGCAACAGCCATCATCAATTTAATACATTATGGGATAGTCTATCTATGCATCCTGAGTTAAAACATTCTGAGTTTCAGACATCTACCGTTAGCAATCCGCCGAGACGGCAATTTACCCGCCAGCGTCGGCAATTAACGGCTGGCGAACGTAGACATTACGCGCGCATGGCAAGTTTGCACCTATCTAAGCTACAACAGCGCTTGCCGCCGCGTGCGCGTATTGGCTTATATTATGACGGCTTT
This sequence comes from Psychrobacter immobilis, assembly GCF_003148585.1. Classification (GTDB taxonomy): domain Bacteria; phylum Pseudomonadota; class Gammaproteobacteria; order Pseudomonadales; family Moraxellaceae; genus Psychrobacter; species Psychrobacter immobilis. The sequence goes on from NZ_QGGM01000001.1 coordinate 310,864, forward strand.
GGCGAGCTACCTACCCAGCCACTGCTAACTTGGTGTCAACGCTTAGGCTATTTTTCTTATTTACCAGTCGTCGGCTCGCTTGGTCGTGCCAGCGATGGCAGCGATGGCAGCGATGGCAGCGATGATAAACATCTACGTTTCGTACCTATTTATCAATCAAAGCTGTTAAACATACCGACTCGTATTCATAGCTTAGGCATGAAACAAAACCATCATCGCCGTCTACTTTGGGCGCGAGAATTGGATGTGATTATCTGTCCGCTCGTGGCAGTAGATCTGAATGGCAACCGTATGGGTATGGGTGGCGGCTTTTATGATACGACCCTTAACAAAAGCTATCGGTCAGGCGCTAAAAAGCCATTAAAAATTGGCTGGTGTTATGACTTCCAAGTAGTCGAACAATTACAGCGGCAACCGTGGGATGTGCCACTAGATGGCTTAATTACACCAAGCGGCATAAGGTGGTTTTGATGAAAAATAAAAAATCTGATAAAAAAGACTCTAGCGCTGATCATGTGGAAGCGTATTTGCAAACATTAGGAAGCGATGACGCTAGGGAGACACGTTACTACAGTCAAGAGCAGACTTTTAGTGCTGATGAGCTAGCACGGCTTATTAATGAAGAACGCTTGAATGAGCTGATGGCGCAAAGCGATGCGTTTTTGCGTGGTTTGAATGATGGGATAAAAGATTTTGATAAAAGTACAGGTAACTAAGAAATCACCAACTGGTGAGGGTATCCCAGATTCTGTGTAACTGCCCTTTAGATTAAATGCTTGCTGATACGATCATCAAACATAATCATAAAGCGATTTAAAGCAGACGTCCAGTTACGGATTGGCATCGACCACTTTTTGGACGCCTGCTAGGTTGCTAAGTAGACTACCTTGAACGCTGCCTGATCAGAGGGGAACACCTTACGCTTATTCACCGCCGTCCGAATGACACTGTTCAGTGATTCTATAGCATTGGTGGTATAAATGGCTTTTCTGATGTCTTTAGGATAATTAAAGAACACCGTTAAGCCCTCCCAATTGCTGCGCCAAGACTTGACCACGTGCGGGTATTTATCACCCCACACCTCATCAAAGTGCTCAAGGTTAGCCTCTGCTATCTCAAGCGTATCAGCGCCATAGATGGCCTTTAAATCAGCGGCTACTGCCTTCTTATCCGTCCATGGCACAAACTTCATGGAATAACGTACCATGTGTACGATACACAGCTGAACCTGAGCGTTGGGGTAGACGGTGTTAATGGCATCAGGGAAGCCCTTTAAACCATCAACACAGGCAATGAGGATGTCTTGTACTCCGCGGTTTTGTAATTCAGTGAGAACGCCCAGCCAGAACTTAGCGCCCTCATTCTCTGATAACCACATACCAAGCAGCTCTTTTTTACCGTTAAGAGCAACACCTAGCGCCAGGTAGATAGCCTTGTTGATGATCTGCTTGTCTTGACGTATCTTCACGACGATGCAGTCTAAATAGACGATAGGATAAACACTACTCAGTGGTCGGTTCTGCCAAGCGGTGATGTCGTCTATGATATTGTCGGTGACTCTTGAAACCAGTGTGCTTGAGATGTCGACGTCATAGAGCTCTTTGATGGTATCAACGATCTCAGTGGTGGTTTGACCTTTAGCGTAAAAGAAGATGATTTTATCGTCAAGACCACTAATACGGGTTTGATGCTTAGCAACCAATACAGGCTCAAAGCTGCCACCGCGGTCTCTTGGAGTAGATATCTCAAGATCGCCTGTGTCACTGCGGACTCTCTTTTTAGTGTGTCCGTTTCGCTTGTTAGGCTTATCGGCTTTTTCATGCTTGGGATAGCCAAGATGGTCTTCCATCTCAGCCTCAAGGGCAGTGTCGATAAAGGATTGCATGAGCTGCTTCTGGAAGTCTTTGATATCATCAAAGCTATTCATGCTACTAGCCATTTGCTCAGCCAGTTTTTTAATGTCAGATTGAGTAGTCATTGCTTATTCTCTGGTTAGTGGATTATAAGCAGTTACACAAAGTTTGGGAAACTCCCCAACTGGTAAATTGAAGAGTTACTCTATTAGTAATCTCTTGATATATGATATGGACTATTGTTTATTTTTAAATTATGAAATACAATTTATGTAAATAATTATCATTACAACACTGGTTCAATCTACCATGAATAAAGCAAAAAAAGAGTTCCTGTCACCCGCTTCATTACAAGTCTGCTTTTACCTTTGGGTAATTATGTTATTTCTCACACCAGCTGCTTATATTTATGATTACAATGATTTTGATCTTGCCGAGCTGAGAAGTTTTTCTTTTGCGTTAGTTGCATTTTATGCCTTTGCATTGACAACTTATATTGAAATAAAACGAATAAGGCAGCTTAATAATATATTTTTTCACCGCTTTATTGCCATAATTTCTCCTATAGTCTTATTAATTTTGCTAGTTTTATTTGGTTTATCAATCATAGACTATAATAATGGCAATCTAAAACTAGAGCGAATTTATGATCCTGTGATTGAGTTATTTTTCCTATACCTTCTATCTAAAGGGATAAGAGACTTTAAACAAGACTCAGACAACGAAGAGATAACATTGGTTTCTTAAGATTCTTCCTAATTAAATGATTTAAAAAACCAAAAAGACGCTTAGAAAGGCGTCTTTTTTCATTATCTTATAATTTAGGTATTTTAAAAACTTACAACACCATCGCCGCAATCCAACCAAATACCAATAACGGAATATTGTAATGCAAGAATGTCGGCACCACACTGTCCTTGATATGATCATGCTGACCGTCGATATTTAGACCAGAGGTGGGTCCAAGAGTCGAATCTGATGCTGGAGAACCTGCATCGCCCAACGCGCCAGCCGTACCAATAATCGCCACGGTTGCTAAGGGCGAAAACCCTAAAGAGATACATAACGGCACATAAATCGCGGCCAAAATAGGAATGGTCGAGAATGACGAACCAATACCCATGGTCACAATTAAACCAATTAACAGCATAATAAATGCAGCTATCGCTTTATTACCTGCGAATAATGACGCGGCACCATCAACTAATGGCTGAATCTGCTCAGTCGCTTTCATCACTTCTGCAAAACCTTGCGCAGTAATCATAATAAAGCCAATCATCGCCATCAATTTGATACCGTCGTTAAAGACTGTATCGGCTTCACTCCATTTAACGACACCCGTTGCCATAAAGACACCAAAGCCAAACATTGAACCAAGCAAAAGTGAGTCGGTATACATCTGCACCACAAATGCCGTCACAATCGCGGCAAGCGCCACCAATGTTTTCATCTTGCTTTGTGTTTGCGCACTAGCCGCGGTTTTGCTTAACGCATCACCCTCTAATACTTCATCATGCGCAGCTTTATCAATTGCTAGCTGCTGATACTGGCGCGGTTTACGGTAACTGATAAATACGGCGACGAGCAAGCCTACAAACATACCCAAAGCCGGAATTGCCATGGCTTTGGTGACTGAGATGTTACTGATATCAATGCCTGCTTCACCGACGTTTTTCAGCATGATTTGATTGAGATAAATATCGCCAAAGCCATACGGAATAAACATGTAAGTAGTCACGAGACCAAAAGTCAGCAAACAAGCAATTAAACGTCTATCGATGTGCATGCGATTGAAGGCGAGCAATAATGGCGGTACCAGCAATGGAATAAAGGCAATATGAATGGGAATTAAGTTTTGGCTAAAGCAGCTCATGGTGATTAAACCTGCAAACAGCATGTATTTAATCATGCCACTGGTGCCGCCCGCATCAATGCGTTTGATCACCGCCCCTGCCAGTGACTGTGGCAATCCTGAATGCGCAATCGCCACTGCAAAAGCACCAAGTAGCGCATAGGACAGCGCAATTTGTGCGCCATTACGGATACCTTCTTGAAAGGCATTCAAAGTATCGGTCATACCCAAACCAGCGATGAGTCCGCCTGCCAGCGCACCGATTAATAAGCTGAGTACCACGTGTACACGCGCCAAAGACAGCCCTAGCATGATGATGACTGCCAGCAGTACCGCATTGATGGTCATATATTGCCTCTTATTCTGTCTGCTATAGCCTGATTAAGACCTATTAATATCTCATGGACGATAGATATCACCCTTGTCTCTAAACCACTTAACGCTAAAACTACCGTTTAAGACGCGCGTCAGTTTACCTTATTTTGCACACAAATCCTACGCACAGAACCCAATAGGTGTTAGCTAGGCACTTCTTATCCATGCTCTGTACACATTGAATGTCACCTGTTATTTAAAATTATGAATAACAATATGACTCGCAGTCTTTAGATAGATATAACTATTTTGCGCAGATAAGCGTGTGACTTTGCCCACAAGCCTTGCAATTTTATCGGTGAGCACCATTTATCTAAACATGAACCACGAACTTGACTTTACAAGTCTGGTGAACGAGGAAGAATATATGAGTGAACATAAAATTGCCCAAGACAATATCGACATCGATGTCGACGTTTCATCTACTATTGCTGATGATCAAGAGCGAGACAACGCGCCTGACGATACGACAGGTGATGTAGCTGTAACAGCTGATCGCGTTGAAGATGGTGATAGCAAAAATAGTGATGACAAGGACAACACTATTGAAGACGATGACGCAAAAGACGATAGTATAAAAGGTGACGGTACAGAAAACTATTTACCACTACTGGCATTGCGCGATGTTGTCGTTTATCCGCACATGCAGATTGCCTTGTTCGTCGGTCGTGAGCCATCGGTAAAGGCCGTTGAGTTGGCACAGGCTGAGTATGGCAATAAAGTCTTGGTCGTGGCACAAAAAGACTCGCTAACCGAAGACATTGATCAAGATAACTTGTATCAATACGGTACGGTTTGCCGCATCGTCAGTACCATGCCGCATGACAGTGATGAGAATTGCATCAAAGTATTGATCGAAGGTCAATATCGTGCGCGCGTTGATAATATAGAAAATCACGACACATTATTGATGGCAAGCTTTGAGCGTGCTGACCTTGATGTCAGTATGGATGAGAGCCAGCAGAAAAACACGATTCAAGCATTAACCACATTGTTTGAAAGCTATGCCGATGCGCGTCTGCGTAATGCTCGTGAGCTGACTCGTGTGGCAAAACGTATCGATGACTTGCTTGAGTTGGTTTATTTCATATCGACCCGTGTGTCGATGGATTTAGATATTAAGCAATCATTCTTAGAAAATGATGACCTTAAAACCCATATCAACACCTTAACCGAATATTTGGTTAAGCAGAGTGCTGAACAAAATATCGAGCAAGATATCCAAGAAGCGGTCCGTCAGCAAATGGAAGACAATCAGCGCGAATACTTCTTAAACGAGAAGATGAAAGCCATTAAAAATGAGCTGTCAGATATGAATGACGGTGCGTTCGATGGCGAAGATGATGTGGCTGAGCTAGAGCAGCGTCTAGAAGATGCCGACTTGCCAGAAGATGTGCGCAAAAAAGCGGATCAGGAGCTGAAAAAGCTCAAAATGATGCCACCTGCCTCATCAGAGTCTTCCGTGGTGCGCAACTATATTGAATGGATTTTGGACACACCGTGGAATGCCACAACCAAGGTTTCGATTAATTTAGAAAAAGCAAAAACGGTATTAGACGAAGATCATTATGGCTTGCAAGATGTGAAAGATCGCATCTTAGAATACCTCGCCGTACAGTCACGAGTGAAAAAACTCCGTGGCCCTATTCTTTGCCTAGTCGGTCCTCCGGGTGTTGGTAAAACCTCATTAGGCGAGTCTATTGCCCGTGCGACTGGTCGTAAATTTGTACGTATGGCGCTTGGCGGCGTGCGTGATGAAGCGGAAATCCGTGGTCATCGCCGTACTTATATCGGTGCGATGCCGGGTAAAATTGTCCAATCACTGGCTAAAGTCGAAGTTAAAAACCCGCTATTTTTATTAGATGAAATCGATAAGATGGCGCAAGACTTCCGCGGTGATCCAGCATCAGCATTGCTTGAAGTGTTAGATCCCTCACAGAACGATACTTTTAACGACCATTATTTAGATATGGACTTAGATTTATCACAAGTGATGTTTATCTGTACCGCTAACAGCATGGATATTCCGCCTGCCCTGCTTGACCGTATGGAAGTCATTCGTTTACCGGGTTATACCGAAGAAGAAAAGGTCAATATCGCCCAGAAATATCTCGTGCCAAAAGCGATTAAAAACAACGGTCTCAAAGAAGGTGAAATTGAGATTGTTGAGGCGGCATTGCATAGCATCGTGCGTAGCTATACCCGTGAAGCCGGTGTGCGTAACCTTGAGCGTGAAGTCAATAAAATCTGCCGTAAAGTCGTTCGCGGTTCGGTTGAAACCCATGGCGCACGTGCTCCGAAGAAAGCAGAACGTCAGCTAATCGTGGTCGATGACAAAAACATCGATGACTATCTAGGTGTGCACCAGTACGACTACGGTCTAGCAGAAGAAGAGCCTGAGATTGGTCGTATTACGGGTCTTGCTTGGACACAAGTCGGTGGCGAGCTATTAACCATCGAAGCGGTGGCGATGAAAGGTAAAGGCGAGTTGAGCTTTACCGGTTCACTTGGCGATGTCATGAAAGAGTCGATTCGCGCTGCTATGAGCGTGGTACGTGCTCGCGGCGATAGCTTAGGTATCGATTACGAGACCTTTAAGACTACTGACGTCCATGTGCATATGCCAGAGGGCGCCACACCGAAAGACGGTCCCTCTGCTGGTGGTGCGCTAACGACAGCGTTAGTATCCGCTTTAACTGGTATTGCTATTCGTCCAGATATTGCGATGACAGGCGAGATTACCTTACGCGGTAAAATCCTGCGTATCGGTGGTCTAAAAGAGAAGCTGCTAGCTGCTCATCGAGGCGGTATCAAGCATGTGTTGATTCCGGCGACTAATGAGCGTGATTTGGCCGATATTCCTGATAACGTTAAAGCTGGTCTGACCATTCAGCCAGTGGCAACGATTGATGAGATATTGAAGGTTGCCTTGGTCAGTATGCCAGTTCCGCTTAAGCCTGCGAAAGTGACGGTCGATAAAACTGCAGGGAAAGCGCTGCATAATTAATCTGATTAGTTACTAATCCAGTCTTATAAATCAGAAAGCCGCTCATCATAACGATGGGCGGCTTTTTTTTGGCAAAAATAAAGAACACTCTTAATAATACCTTATGCTATATTTTAGACAAATGTTGATGTAGTAACGAAAATGACTTTAAACCGCTTAACTCTATCTTTATTGCTCGCTATCTCTTTTCCAGCAGCGCTAATAGGCTGTCAGTCCAATATTGCAAAAGATAACTCTATACCTACTAACTCAATGATGACTGGCTTTAGCACTTCTACCCCAATATCATATCAGCCCATCATAAAAACTGAAAAGCTGGAAGAAAAAATTGTAGTGGTAGCTGATGAAACAGCTAACGAAGTTACGACGCTGCAATGGGCAAGTAATTATCATTGGCAGTTAACACAAGTTGAAGACAAAAAAAGCAACGCTATTAATATTAACACTGACGCGCCGATTACTTTAGAAGTAGCGCCCAGTTCGTTAAGCTTGTTTCAAGGCTGCCAACATTTTGCTATCAGATTCGTATGGATGTCCGCACCGCCTTTTGAGTATGGTAGCGAGCTTAGAGAAAGATCCTCGACCTGCGAAAGTGCTACTGAAAATAAAGTAAGTAACACAAATATCAAAAAGTTATTTCCTAACGATAATAATATTATTAAGTTAGATGTTGAGCTATTACCAGTCGCAAAAATCAAACTCGTTAATACTCAAATGGCATCGAAAAACTTGGTCATTAAAATCGAAAATGGCAATACGTTAACATTTGATGGTACGCCTAGGACATTTAAAGAACCGACTGGAATCCCTATTGATAAGGCATTATTAGAGCACTATGACTGGCGGCTGGTTAGCGCCGTTCATAATACTTTTAATGACAAAGGGCAGGTAATATCTCGAGAGTCTATTGGTCATTTTTATCATCCAGAGTTTCCAGTGTCGCTAAAATTTAGAGGGTATGACGATAGTCAATACGCATTTTTTAGTTCTAGCTGCAATGATATCGGTGGTCCTTATATTTTGATGAAAGATTATACATTGCTAGTTGGCTCGGGACCACAAACGCTCATGGGCTGCGGTGTTACTGGTAATAGAATTGAGGGCGAGCTTGCTAAGCTTATTAGTAATAGCCAGAGCACTCTTAGTTTGAGTTTGCAACCTTCACAATCAATATCGCCAACAGCAGACGATCAGACTGATATGCCTCGCTATAATTTATTGCAAACAATGGAGACTGCCGAAACCTTAGTATGGCAAAACGAAGTAAAGAAAATACCGTGAACAAGTTTCAAACCCATACGATACTTACATTTATTAACCGATTGTTGCGCAGTTGATGAATAACTATATCTAATCCTTAGCTATACTGATGACGACATTAACGAATGTTTATAGAAATCAAAAGATACTTACCTATAAACAAGAGTTAGCTTTTTATCAAAAATAACTAAATATTAAAAATAATTGGAGATAATAATGAATAAGACGATGCTTGCAAGTGCCCTATTATGTGGTTCAGCGTTAGTAATGACGGGTTGCCAAACCGTCGAAGGTCAAATGCAAACTGGCAATCCACTTAGCCAACCTGCCTTAAAATCTACTATCAATGCAGTCGCTGGTAATAAAAATGAAGTGGGTCAAGTATTCTTACGTCCAGTTGATGGCGGCGTACAAGTCTACGGTAAGCTGATGAATTTGCAGCCGGGCAAAACAGTATCATTACATATTCATGAAACCGGTAGCTGTGCTGATATGGGTAAAGCGGCAGGTGGTCACTTTAATCCAGATAATAAACCACACTCTAACCCTGACGACATGAATGGTCATGCTGGCGACTTGCCTAACCTGACTGCCAATGCAGATGGCGTGGCTACTTTTAACTATGTGAATAAGAAAATCTCTGTCGCTGATGCAGGTAAATATAGCGTTAATCGTCTAGCCTTTATCGTGCATAGCGGTGCTGATGACTATACTAGCCAACCAGCTGGTAATGCAGGTGACCGCGTTGCTTGCGGTATCATCGAAAAGAACTAATAGCATCTGAACTTAGCTGTTATTGATATCACAAATATGAATAGCACAAAAAAACCTCTTAGATTCTAAGAGGTCTTTTTTGTTTAAAATTTTATAGCTTAAAACAATATTGGTGATACAGAAGCTCATATATTAACAATCAATCACCAATATAAAAGGTAAAGAAGACTTACTCCTCTACCCACTTGCCATTACGCCAATACACACCCCAACGTGTGGCCTTACCATTTTTCTCAGAGCCGATATATTGCTCTTTCTTCTTACGTGACCAGCGTAGAATGGTTGGATTACCATCTGGATCTTCATCTGGACCTTCAAACAGATACTGGAATTTATCTTCCATTTTATCTTTGATTTGGCGTAGCTCAGCCAGCTTGGGTGCGCGTGTCTCGCGCACTTTCGGGAATTTAGACGCTGCCAAGAACATCCCAGCTGCCCCTTCACGCAAGATAAAGTAATCATCGTGCTTGGTTGATTTCAGCTCTGGTAGATGAATAGGATCCATGCGCGGCGGTGCGGCTTCGCCTGTTTTTAATACTTTACGGGTGTTATCACATTGCTGACAAGCGAAGTAAGGACCAAAACGTCCCGTCTTTAGCTCCATTTGTCCATCGCACTTATTACAGTCAATAGTTGGAGAATCAGAGCCAGGCACTTCGAACTTGCCTTCTTCTAAGACATAACCATCACAATCAGGATTGTTACCACACACATGCAGTTTCAGACCGCCATCGACGATATAGCCATTCATTGCCGTGCTACATTTCGGGCAACGCTTTTTCTCCATCAAATCGCGAACTTCTGCCGCTTCATCATCGCCTTCTGCCTCATCAAGATTGGCAAAAGCTTCTACGGGCATTAAATTCTTAGTGCCTTTACAGCGCTCTTTTGGCGGTAAATTATAGCCAGTACACCCTAAGAATACACCCGTTGAGCCAGTACGTAATTGCATTGGACGATCGCAAAGATCGCAATGCACGTCCGGTACGTCAGTGGGATCATTTGGGCGCATGCCATCTTTTTCTTTGGCACGATCAAGCGTCGTTTTGAAGTCGCCATAGAAATTATCAAGGACATCTTTCCAATCTGTATCGCCTTCTGCGACATGGTCAAGCTTGTCCTCTAGCGCGGCGGTAAAGGTATAATCCATCAAATCTGGAAAGCTTGCGGTTAGTCTGTCGGTGACGATATCACCCATTTTTTCAGCAAACAGACGCTTGTTCTCAAGCTTCACATAGCCGCGATCTTGAATGGTCGAGATGATAGAGGCGTAAGTCGATGGACGCCCGATGCCTTTTTTCTCAAGCTCTTTCACCAAACTTGCCTCGGTATAGCGCGGTGGCGGCTTGGTGAAATGCTGACTCGGATCGAGCTTATCTAGTATTAGTTTATCGCCTTTTTTCACATCTGGTAATAAGGTATCGTCAGTCTTCGCTGGTGGCATAACCTTGGTGTAACCATCAAATACTAACGTACGACCACGTGCTTTTAACTCGACATCATTGGCAGCGACGAATAGATTCACTGACAAGTATTTTGCTGGCAGCATCTGACAAGCGACAAACTGACGCCAAATCAGCTCGTACAGGCGGATGGCATCACGCTCGACCCCTTTAAGCTGCGTTGACTTCATATTGACGTTAGAAGGACGAATCGCCTCATGCGCCTCTTGTGCGCCTTGTTTGTTGCCGTAGAAATTTGGCTTTTCTGGTACGTATTTTGCGCCATAGCTGTCTTCGATATAGCCACGTACCGCAGCAAGTGCATCACCAGATAAGAAAGTCGAATCGGTACGCATATAAGTAATATGACCCGCTTCGTATAAGCGCTGTGCCAAAATCATGGTCTTTTTAACTGAAAAGCCCAATCGTGTGCTGGCTGCTTGCTGCAATGTCGAGGTGATAAATGGCGCACTCGGACGCGACTGCGTTGGCTTCTCTTCACGCTCTTTGACGATAAAGTCACTTGAGTTAAGAATTTCTAAAACTTTATCTGTCTGCTCTTTATTGACGAGCTTAAGCGTTTTGCCGCCTTGCTTGGTCGCCTCTAAGCGAATCGCAATTTGCTCAGCGTCCTCTTTGCTACTGGCAACGTGAGTATCGGCATGAATTTGCCAATACTCTTCTGGTATAAAGGCGCGAATTTCATGTTCTCTTTCTACGACCAAACGCATAGCAACGGACTGGACGCGACCTGCAGAGAGACCGCGAGCAACCTTCTGCCACAGCAGCGGCGATACCATAAAGCCAACGACACGGTCTAAAAAGCGCCGTGCTTGTTGGGCATTGACACGATCGATATCAAGTTTGGAGGGCTGCTTAAACGCATTTTGAATGGCTGATTTGGTAATCTCGTTAAAAACCACACGCTCGTATTTACTGTCTGGACCGCCGATGACTTCTTTAAGATGCCACGCAATCGCTTCCCCTTCTCTATCCATATCCGTTGCCAGATAGATTTTGTCAGCGTCTTTGGCTAAAGCTTTCAGCTCTTTAATGACCTTAGTTTTGTTAGGTAACACTTCATAAACTGCTGCCCAGTCATGTTCTGGATCGACGCCCATGCGCCGTACCAAGGCTTGCTGGGTTTTTTCTTCTTTGCTTAGACTGTCATCTTTTTTGGTCGTTGTTGGTTTTTTTGTACTTTTGCTTGCGCCAACTGGTAGATCACGGACATGACCAATACTGGAGCGCACGATAAAGTCATCGCCAAGGTATTTATTGATTGTTTTTGCCTTGGCAGGTGATTCTACAATCACCAAAGACTTGCCCTTTGGACTGCCTTTGGGATTACCAGCAGCGGGCGCTGGACTTTTTTTGGTTGCGGTTTTTGCCATATGTGACGACACCATTATTATATGAGTAAATTAAAAGTAAGAATAAATACAGCAGCATGGCAATTTATAATTGTGAGTTATAGTAGCGCGGTGAATCATTATAGTAATAGCTGCTTAAAAAAACGTTTATAAAACAAACAATAACCATAAGATAAAGAGTCAGTTATAAAGACGTTACACTGCTAAGCGTTACACTGTCAACTGTAAATGACTGAGAGTTTGCCAAAAGTGCTTGCATATTGCTTATAAATGGAGATTAAAAAATGATTTTCTACCTTGTAGCCGTTTTATAGGCGCTTTTGCATCTCTGACGCCCATTGTTCAAGCTGTTTTTTGAGCACCAACAAATCTGCTTCAATCAATTTTTGCTGATAAGCGGGATTGGATGAAGGACGCACATAAGCGATATCTTCCCAATAAATCACGATACTATTGGCCTTAGTCAGCAAACCTTTAACAAACGGCTCAATACTGACTGGCAAGTCTAGCGGCGCTTTATCCAAGCTAAAATTGGTCTTTTTGACAATCGTATTATTAGTGCTGTTATTAGCACGAATCGCACTTGGAATCGTGAGCTTAACATCATCTTTGGTTGTATCGACAAAACTACTATCTGGTCGCCATTGCCCATCAATCACTTGATAGCGCGTGTGCGGCAGCTGCACATCATCTAACACTAAACAATATTGACCTAACATTCCACGCCCATATTCGTTGTCTTTACCTTTGATCCAATCAGGACAGCTCACCAGCTTTGGATTCAATTGCAAACGACGCGCGGTCATGCGCAGCTTATCCAAACGCTGATCGATACCGTTAGGTTTGAGCGCCATCATACTCCCTAATACAAATAGTACAATGATAACGCCAATGAATGTTCCCATGATGGTCCGGCCTTTTGGATAAATGAAAATGCTACTAAAAAATAAAACCGCTACTATCTATACAACAGGCTACAACAAAGACAGTGATTGCCCAGCTAACTATAAAAAAGCCATCATTGATTGTTTGAGCAGTAACTTTTTAACCAGTCATTTTCTAACCAGTAGCGTTCTAATTAGCAGCTGTTTCACGAATGATTATCTAAATACTGGCTACTATATAGAAGCTTATAATGAGCACGAACCGTTAAAAATCAAGCATGATGAGTTGATAATCACCAACCACCTGCGTTTTCGAATCTCGATGGCTTGGCTATATGTGCTAATAGATCAAACACTTAACTCGAATAAAAAACAGCATAATAAGGAGATACAAAAAGTTGTCAGCATCAAAAAGTGCTATGATAAACCATAATTTTAAACGCGCGCAGGTTTATTATGAATTATCTTCTTAAGCGAAACTCATCGACCGCTTCACTAGCGAGCAAATGTGTCCATAAACTCATGAGTAAAACTGGACTTACCCTTTCGCTAGTAGGCGCTGCCTTATTTACCCTATCAGGCTGTGCAACGACGCAAAATCTTACCCCGCAGCAATGTCAGGAAAGCAACTGGCAAGAAGTCGGCTATGCTGATGGCTTGCAAGGGCGTTCAGGTGCTTATTTCGGTCATTACGCTGATAGCTGCGCAAAGGTAGGTGGTCCCATGCCCAACCGCATACAATGGGAGCAAGGGCGACAGCAAGGTCTCAAAAGCTACTGCACCGAGCTCAATGCTTATAAACTTGGTCGCGAAGGCTACGACTGGCAGCCCGTTTGTCCGCTCGAAGGCATCGAAAAGCTAGAAGAAGCTTACGCGCAAGGACGTTACTACTATATCCGTCAACGTGATCTCGATTACCTACGTTCGCCTTATCCGTTTGGCTACGGGCCTGGGCGCTTCGGTTACGGCTATCATCCCTTTGGCTATGGCTGGTAAAAAGAAAACCCCAATGAGTACTTAATTTGAGGTTTAAGTACCCATTGAGGCTGGAGAAAAGTTTATTATTTTTGTTTTATTATTATATTAGCTACCTTTTTGATGGTTGGCTATCTAGCAAACATCATATGATAATCACGTTTTTTATAGACTCGCCTTATTCATTGACAAAGGCTATCTTTGTAAGTCCTGCTTGACTGGCAGCGGCTAGCACTTGAGCGACCGTGTCATACTTACTGTCTTTGTCAGCACGCAATTGTACAGAAGGGTCTTTACCTCCAGCACTTTGCTGCTGTAACCTTGCCTCTAACTCCTCCATGCTAATCGCATCGCTGTCCCAAAATATCCCTGCGTCTTTATCGATGCTAATTTGAATAGCCTCTGGTGGCGCCTCATTTAACGCAGCACTGGTCTTCGGCAACTCTAATGGCACTGTCGGATTCAGTACGGTCGCCGTCAATAGAAATATAATCATCAATACCAGCATGATGTCGATAAGCGGAATGAGGTTCATCTCACTCATACTTTGACTGTCATCATCACCCAATTGAAATGCCATAATCACTCTCAATACATTTGGTTATTCGCAATATAGCTCGCTTGGCTATCGCCTAACAAACTGCCCCATCAATGGATAGTCGTTAAGGCTGCGACGCGGCTGAACTGTGATAATGAGTCACTCGCTGAGCATCTGCTGTGTTTGAGTGCATACCCTTTGCTAACGAATCTTGGGTAACAGTCGATTTGCTGTCCGTTAACGGCTGCTGGGTAACGACCATTTCGGCAGAACGTGCCAATAAGTCATGCGCTCTATCGTTGGCGTGATACATCACACGGCGATTGATACGCACTGCAAGATTATAAAACACCACGGCTGGAATCGCCACGGCGATCCCCAAACCTGTCATGATAAGTGCCTCACCGACTGGCCCTGCCACTTGTCCCAAGCCTGCTTGCCCACTCATGCCAATATTATGTAGCGCATGAAAAATACCCCATACCGTCCCAAACAAACCGATAAATGGCGCAATTGCGGCCGTCGTCCCAAGAATAGGTAAGCCGCGCTCACTGGCAAAACGGTAACGACCAATATGCTTGAGCAAGATCTGCTCAGTAACCAAACGGCGAGTAGTGGCATCTGCTGCTATCATCTCAGCCTGTTTTACTTGAATCTGCTGACTCAAATCATCTGCAACATTGGCGGCCAATTTGCGGCTTTGTAGCACACGAATGATGCCTGTCACCCAAGAAAGAATAGATAAAGCAAGCAACAAAAAGAACAAAGTTTTTGTCACCATGTCGCTGATTTGCCAGTATTGCATAAAGTCCATGTCAGACTCCTTTGTATTTTATTACCATTGTTCGATTATTTGCGATTGCGCCGATGCTTGGTACTAATAACCATGTATTTATGGCACATTATAAGTAACAGGTAATGTCACATTACCGACGACTGGCACGCCATTTTTAGTAAAAGGTCTGAATTTTCCAGAGCTTACTTGACGCTTCGCCTCTTTATCTACTATTGAATTGCCTGAAGATTGAGCAACCCGGGCGCTATCAATACCGCCCTGCTTATTCACTCTTAATATCAATACCACTTTGAATGTATCACCCGAAGATGCTCTACGAGCGGCTCGAGTAGGAAAGCTAAAGTTTGGCGCTGATGCCCAGTCTGCAGCACTAGCAGTAAAGCTCACGGGTTCATTACTTGCAGCGGCTGCTGCTTTTTGCGCGGCATCTTTAGCCGCTTTGTCTTCTGCTGCTTTTCTAGCATTCGCTTCGGCTTGAGCCTCTCGGGCAGCCTTGGCATCGGCTATTCTCTTAGCGTCTTGCACCGCTCTATCATGGGCTTCTTGAGCGGCCTTTTGTGATTCTACTGCTAGAATCTTACGTCGTTCTTCAGCTTCACGTTGACTATCAGCCATTGAGGTATCGACTTTCGATTCTACTATTGGCTTTTTCGACACCTCTTTTTTAATAATATCCGGCTTCTTTTTTTCTACTTTTACGACAGGTGCTATATCAGCCTTTTTGGCTTTTACCACCGGTTTTTCTGGTGTATTTTGCTTAGCCTTCACTACTGGAGCTACTTTAGGTTTTGACGGTGCTTGTTTTTTAGGTTCAGGTTTTGACTCTGTTTTAGGCGCTGCTTTTTTGGGCGTTACTTCCTGAACTTCTTCTACTTCAGGGACGGCAGTTTTGACAGGTAACGTCACCATCTCTATCTCGATAGGTGGTGTGTCTTTTTTTGGTTCAACTTTTATATCAGGCGTCTTGATCGCCACCAATGCGACTGCCGTCAGCACGTGCAAGCCCACCACTATAATAATAGCTGCGAGTATCAATTTAAGTGGTGGCGCGTCTAAATCCGTTGAACTCATAACACCCTAATATTCATTAACCGAGGTAGAATGGCGTAGATAATAATGCAAACGATAATTATTATCAATAATAAATTTATAATAATTTTGCTTAGCAGGCAAATGATTAGCTAATAATTTAGCGTTATTAATAAGCAAAACCTACTTAATCATTCGACCATCCTTTCTCAAATATCGCTATACAGAGTTATTTTGCCAAGGCCGCCACAAATCATAAATAAAGTGACGTAATAAAAACCATTATCATTTGTATTGATAATGAGTCTCAATTAATTTATCATAGCCCCTAATCGACTGCGAATCTTTAAGATTACAAAATCTCAAGATATTAAGGCATGTTGAACGTCTCAATAGCTAAGCGTAAAAACAACCCATAAAAAATCATAACGTCAAAAGTAATACCGTCGAGCATTGTATGGTGTGAAGCATTACATCGATGAAGTTCTTTTTACTTTTATATGACCGATTATTTGATACATCCTTTGTCCAACCAGCTGATATACCGAGTTATTTATGTCTATTACTTTATTGCCTAACCGCTCTACTCCTTTTTTCAAACGCCCTTTACTGACTGCCATGGTGACCGCTCTGGTTGCTACGATCAGTGTGACAGGTTGTAGCTCACCTGAATCTAACGACTCCGAGCCCGCTGACGCTAAGACTGAAAATCAAACAGCAGATCATGCCTCGAATGTCGCTAATAACGATGCGGTCTCTGTTGAAAAAATCACGGTCGACACGGTAAAAGGTAATGTCGACTTGGCAATGAATCCATCGCCGTTGGTGGTCTATGATATGACGTTGATGCAGGATTTGGCCGCGCTTGATGTTGCTGTCGATGGTATGCCAAGCGGTCTAAAATTAGACAACTTACAGTCTAAGACACAGCCTGAACCAAAAACTGTCGGCACCGTATTTGAGCCAGATCTTGAGGCGTTGAACGCGATGCAGCCGCAAGCTATCTTGGTCGGCTCACGCATGGCAGAAAAATATGATGCGCTGTCCAGTATTGCGCCAACGCTCGACATGACGATTGATACCGCAAATATCTATGAATCGAGCAAGCAGCGTTTGCATGATTTGGGTGCATTGTTCGGTAAGAGTGCTCAGGCAGCGAAACTGCAAGGCAATATCGACGGGCTCATTGATGAGACCAAAACATTAACCAAAGATAAAGGTAAAGGCTTAGTGGTCATGGTCAACGGCAATAAGCTGTCTGCCTACGGCGACAAATCCCGCTACGGTTTTATCCATACCGTACTTGATATTCCAATGGCAGATGACCAAATCGCCGATGCGCGCCACGGCCAGCCAATCTCGTTTGAATACATACAAAAAACCAATCCAGACTGGTTATTCGTCGTCGATCGCAGCGCCGCCATTGGTGAAGATGGCGCGGGTGCCAAAGCCGTATTGGACAATCCACTGGTCGCGCAAACCAACGCATGGAGTAAGAATCAAGTGGTCTATCTTAGCCCAGACTCATATCTTGCCTTTGGTGGTTATTATCAGTGGATGCAGGATTTGACGACCATTAAAGAGGCTTTTGCTAACGCTAAATAAATGATGCGTTAAATAAGCGTCATTCGTTTTTAGGCAACTGTCATCACTGTCAGTTGCCAACCCTCACTTTAAGCCAGTAGCTGATATGCCGTTATTTTCCTCTCGTGCGCAGACCAGCGTTAAAGCCCGCCCTACTTTACCAGCCGCATCAACGAGTTGGCAAAAAAGTGCAAGCCGTGGTCTAAGCTCTAAAAATCGCCGTGCTTCTATACCGCCGTGGGTCATCAACACGGGCAGCCTCATTATTATGGGGCTTTTGGTGTTATTAAGCTTATCAATCGGTGTGGCTGATTTTTCGTGGTCAGGTATATTTCACAGCCTTATCAACCATAGCGCCAACTCCGACAGCTCACTGCTACTGGTCAGTCGCCTACCGCGTACCATCGCTATTATCTTGACCGGTGTTTCCATGGCAGTTGCTGGGATGATTATTCAGGTGGTGCTCAAAAACCGCTTCGTTGAGCCATCGATGGTCGGTGCAACTCAAAGCGCCGCGCTCGGCTTGCTGGTGGTTAGCCTGCTATTTCCAGCCAGTGCGCTCATTGTTAAAATGGGTGTAGCTACCATCGCCGCGGTATTTGGCATGATGCTGTTTATGCTGCTGATCCACCGTATTCCACCGACGGATTTTTTGATGATCCCGTTAATTGGCATTGTCTTTGGTGGCATTATCGAGGCAGTGACGACCTTTATCGCCTATCAAACAGAATCGTTACAGATGCTCAGCGTTTGGCAATTTGGTGATTTCTCTGGCGTCTTAGCAGGTCGTTACGAGCTGCTATGGCTGACGGGCGGATTGTGCGTGCTGGCGTATATCATTGCTGACAAGCTGACCATCGTCGGTCTGGGTGACAATATCGCGCTCAATTTAGGCATCAGCAAACGACAAGTAACATGGGTTGGCGTTGGTATGGTGGCGATGATGAGTGCAGTTGTCGTTGTAACCGTTGGCATGATTCCTTTTATTGGTTTGGTCGTGCCTAATATCGTCAGCCGACTGATGGGGGATAAATTGCGCCGTAGCTTACCAGCGGTGGCATTATTGGGCGCTTCGGCAGTGCTATTGTGCGATATTATTGGACGCTCGATTCGCTATCCATTTGAAGTGCCTGTGGCAACGGTTTTTGGAGTCGTTGGTACGGTACTGTTTTTATGGCTATTATTACGTGCGCCTGCTGAGCAATAAAATAACTCGCCATAAAGTTTTTTATTCATAACGACTGATCAAACCTCTTTGCCTCTTCTCTCTCTTTTATCGTTGTTTTGTCTGATTAGATAAGCCTAGCACTATAGGATTTACGCATGTTTTCACCGTCTAAGCCTAGCGCCGCAGCCAATAACGCTATAGATGACAGTGCTTCAGTAAATAACGACAAAACTACTTTTGGACAAAGTTGTCTTGCGCGACTCTGGACATTTATAGTCAATCACCCAAAATCCATTGCCGCTATCATATTGCTGATCTCAACCATCCTATTTTTGACAGTCAATGTCAACGGGCATTGGGACTTTGCATTGCCATTACGTGGTAAAAAACTGCTTGCATTAATGGTCGTCGGTTATGCGATTGGCGTATCGACCTTATTGTTTCAAACCTTGACGCACAACCCTATCCTGACGCCGTCATTGCTGGGCTTTGACTCGCTATACGTTTTATTACAAAGCCTGTTGGTTTTCTTTTTGGGCGCAATAAGTTTTACCAGTATCAATCCTCTTGCCAAATTCACCCTTGAAATTGTTTTAATGTTTGGCGCATCTTTACTATTATTTCGACTACTATTTTCAAAAAGCAGTCAGGATCTGACGCGACTGATATTGGTCGGCGTTATCTTTGGGGTCTTGTTTCGTAGCTTATCAGCGCTGATTGCCAGATTGATCAATCCTGATGATTTCGTCGTCGTGCAATCTGCCAGTTACGCGCAATTTAATACGGTCAATCCGCAGCTCCTTGGTATCAGCATTATTATCTGTTCCATTAGCGCACTGTTTATCTGGCGCTGGCGTTATCAATGTGATGTATTGATGCTTGGCAAATCACAAGCCATTAACCTCGGTATCAACTATCAACGCCTAGCGTTTGGACTATTAACGGTCATTGCGGTATTAGTCGCCACGGCAACCGCATTGGTCGGTCCAGTGACTTTCTTTGGGCTGTTGGTTTGTGCGCTAACCAATCGTATCGCTCGGCATATGTATCACAGCGAGCGTCTGATATTGGTCAGTTTGGTGGCGATGATTTGCTTGGTACTGGGTCAGACGATATTTGAGCAAATACTGGGCATGGCAGGGGTACTATCGGTGGTCATTGAATTGGCTGGTGGCTTGGTATTCTTAATATTGATTTTTATGACTCAGCGTCGTTAATATCGTACTTATTTAATAATCACTGACCTAGTCGCCAATCATCTAAAAACCATTGATATAGTAATGAAAAATCAGATCCTTTGTAAAAATAAGAACCACTATGATTAAACTCAATAACATCTCGCACCATATTGGCAAACAGCAAATTCTTCATAACATTACGTTGTCGTTACCAAGCGCACAGGTGATTGCCCTGATTGGTCCCAATGGCGCAGGTAAATCTACCTTGTTTTCAGTTATGGCGCGCTTGCAACCGCTACAGTCGGGACAGGTCAGTTTCGCTGTAGATAATGAGGAACGTGATATTGTTAGCTGTCATGCGCGAACCTTGTCCAAAACTGTGGCGATGCTTGGACAAGACAACCAAGTACAAGGACGACTTCGCGTGCATGAGCTGCTGATGTTTGGGCGCTATCCTTATCATCAAGGACAGCCGACGGCTGATGATCAGCAAAAAGTGCAAGAAATTATCGAACGTTTTGAGCTTGCGCCATTAGCCGAGCGTTTTTTATCGACACTATCAGGTGGTCAGCGTCAGCGGGTATTGATTGCCATGATCGTTTGCCAAGATACGCCTTACTTATTACTCGATGAGCCGCTCAATAATTTGGATATGTATCATGCTGGTCGCCTGATGCGTGAGCTGCGCGAATTGAGTCATAGCCAGCAAAAAACTGTGGTCATCGTGCTGCACGATATCAATCAAGCCGCGCAGTTTGCCGATACCGTGGTCACTATGAAAGAGGGTCAGGTGATGGCTGTTGGTCAACCTGCAGAGGTCATCACCCAAGCAACCATGAAGGATCTGTATAACGTCGATGTTACCGTGCTCAATCATCAAGGTCGCCCAGTGATTGTCGATGCGGTTTAAGTACAGAGCTTTGCAAACAATAAAAGGAATTGTTGATGCATAAAATCTTATTGAATCATCGATGGATAAATTACAAAAACTTATCCCTATTAATTTTAACCATTAGCTTTTGCCTATGCCTTTATTACGCTGTGAATAAAGAGATAGCAGATACGCTGTTTTGGTTAGGCATGACTTTGTATGTGCTAAGATTGGTGGTTATTCCGATGGATTTTACTCAAAATATTGCTTCAGTAGATTATACAAAAAACTTTGACGAAAACAACAGATGGCATAGATGGGTAATGTTGGGTGAAAAATTTGCTTTTTTGATATTTACCGTTGGGATAGCCTACAGTATATTTTTGCAATTAAAGCTTTAGTTAGCGATCTTAATAAATACTATCAAAGATAGCCGTACTCTGTAATATTGACGTTACCACCTTGACCTCTGAAGGTTGCATCATCATTATTATGGATATGGTTTAAGTACAGCATATCTTATAGTTGCTCTTTAATGGCTGGTTTCGCGTAATCGCTTCAAAGAGTTGTCTTTAACCGTCAATTTTTGCCTTTGCTTTAACCGACTTTGACGCCCTTTGACCCATAAATACACACCTGTGCCAGACAATACCGCCACGGCTAACCCCGTCAATGCTAAAAATATTTGATACAATAAATGACCTACGCCATGGCTGATATGACCCATGTGTAGCGTTGCCATCCATTGATCAGCTTGATTACCAAATGAGCTTTGATACCCAAAATTAACACGCTCGACATTGCCTGTTGCGGCGTCAACCGTGATAGATGACGCACCGCCTTTTTTACCGATATCTTTATTGGTTTTAAAGCGCATTTGCCATTGATTGTCCTCTTCTACCCAACGCACTCCCAATAGCTGCTGGACGCTGACGCCATTTTTTTGCGCGGCGATCTCTGCCTGCCTGCTTAAATAAGCAATACTATTAGCCTTGTCTACCTTATTAGTACTGTTCATATTAGTGCCAATAGTAGTCGCCTCATCACTACTAGATTCAGTATTTATCGCAGGCTTATTTTGTTTCTTTTCTTTGCCTTCATCTCTACCTTCAAGTCCTACTAGCGCTTGCATTACAGGCTGATATACCGATTTTAAATTAAAACCAACACTCGACCACGCAATGACAAACAATATGAGCCAGAGCCATAAGCCAAACGCATGATGCAAATCATAATTGAGCTTAAAAGTATTGGTCTTACGGCGGATTTTCCAAGCAGGTAGCCAGCGTTTAAAAAATGAAGCGCGGGGTTTGCCAGATGATTTTCTCAATGCGGTTTGTTGAGATTTATTGGCATTAACTGCTCTTGGAAAGGTTAAATAAAAGCCAATAAAGCAATTGATCGTCCAGATTAAAGACACGATACCCAGTATTAATTTGCCGATATCACCTAGCAATAAATCACGGTGCAACCAGAATACCTTGTACATCGTATTGCGCCATGCCCACGCCTCTTTATCACGCGTACCGATGATTTCACTAGTAAAGGGATCGACATATACCTCTTGAAATGGGGCTTTAGGAGCATTATCTGCTGCCTGACCTCGCGTTCTATCTACCGAAAAAACCGCTGATTTGTTAGGCTCTACTGACGTTGGCATACTAGAAAATTGATACTGTGGATAAGCGCTGATAACAGCATCATGCAGTGTGGCGATCGATAGTGGCGGCTTGTGTTGCGCTTCAATATTTGCCAGCTTGTGATTAAACACATCATCTAGCTCATCATGAAACGCCAATAGCGTGCCCGTGATACCAGCAATGATCAAAAAAGCTGCCATCGCAAGCCCAGTATAACGATGAATCCATAAACAGCTCTGACGCAACGTAGGGGGAAATGAAGTCATTAGTATTGGTTTTTTATTCATCGTTTCTTTATTCATTGGTTATTTTGATTGGTATTCAAAAAAAGTTGTAATTGCTATCACATGCTTCATCATTTACTGACCATAAAAAAGCCAGCTATCTTATACAGACAGCTGGCCCTTTCATCTATTATCAAGTGACAATAAGATTAGAACTGATACGTCAATGACGCTTTAATATTACGACCTTTCTCAAAGTCAGTAGCAACATCATCAATCGGATTTAGACGAGATGAGTGACTCGCATAGGCTTCATCAAAAAGATTATAAACGCCAAGCGTGGCTTTTAATCCATCAACTTGTTTTGGCGAATAGTTCATAAAGATATCATGAACATTATAGCTTGGTTTTTCAATCTCATTTTCAGACGTATTCGGCATCACTGAAGCGACATACGTACTGCGCCAGCCGATATCTGTGGTCTCTGTTGGAGCATAAGCCAGATTGACCATATATTTGTCGCCTGATTCTGAGCTGCTTCCGGTCACTGATGGAATGCTGTAGCCCGTTTTTTCACCTTCGCTGCGTGCGCGTGAATAGCTCAAACCCATACTAAAGTTATTCATTTTATAGTCGGCAGCGAGCTCAACCCCTTTAATTTTAAAATCTTCATCTTTATTGATGACGCCTTGACATTCACCACCTAATTGTCCAGTGACACAGTCTAAGCCAACGCGAGTTCCGCCAGAACGAACAAATTCGATATAGTTTTCGATATCAGTTTCAAAGTACTTACCGCTTAGTTGTAGTGCATCACCGGCTACCGTTAGATCGCGTAACGTTGTGACTATACCCACTTCAGCGTTAGACCCTTCTTCTGCTTTTAAGTCATTATTAACGTAAGTTTTGTCACCATTTGAATTAAAAATGGTTTGGCTTAAGTCAGGACCATTAAATAACTGCGTGTAGCTTGCAAATACTTGCGTCAATGGTGCAATCTCATAGCTGGCAGCAAGTGCACCAACGACATTATCATAGGTTTTGCCACCAGAGATAAACTCAGGAGATTTGTAGCGGTCATAACGCACACCAGGTGTTAAAGTGAGCTTACCATTTCTCCATTGGTCTTCTAGATATACTGATGTATTGGTTGCCTCATCTGACCCTGCTTTGACGAAGTCGCGCTCCATCTCCGATTCTTTTTTGTAATGCTCAATACCAGAGATGAGTTTGTGTGTGCCAACATTCGTAGCAATGTCACTTGTGTTTTGGATTTTTGCGCCTGTGGTTTGAACTTGTGCGTTAAAATCAAAACCTGGATCATTGATATAATCAGAATCGCGCAAAATGCGGGTTTTGGTTTGATAGACGTTGGTATCTACATCAATCAGTGGGTTGCTAGGATTAAAGCTATAATCAATACCATAAGTATCGCGCTTCACCTGTTGCGGAATTGGAGGCTCAGAGCGGCTAGGGAAGTCTGGACGGAATGGGAAAATCCCCTTCTTTTCAGTTTGGCTGAAATTTGCGCCAATATGATGGTCATCGGCAATATAAGCACCCGCCTTTAATAAGATGCTTTCAGTTTTACTGTCTTCAAACAGCTCACGACCATTACCATCTTCGCCAGAATCGCTATCACGCTTGCCATAGTAAGCCAGTAAGTCAACATTGTCCGTTGGTGCGGCATATACAGTCGTTGACGTTAGTAGCTCGTCATTATTACTGGCATAGCCTGCGTGAACTTTAGCTCCTATTCTTTGACCCGGTTTTAACAAGTCTGCTGCATCAACGGTTTTAAAAGCCACCGCCCCGCCAATGGCATCGTTACCGAGCGTGACAGAATTGTTGCCAACTGCCACATCTGCTTGCTTAAGCAAGTCAGGGTCAATAGTAATGTCACCCATATGATAAAAAAGTTTGCCTTCTTGACGCGCCCCATCGATAGTGACTTTTAGGTTGCTGTCTTCAAGACCACGAATACGAATACGCTGATTGACCGCAGAGGTACCACCTACCGTAACCCCAGGAACGACATTCAAAAAATCGCTTAAATGGCTTGCTTGCTGCGCTGGCGTATAGTCTTCTATGTAAACAGAATCGGTTTGCACTTTATCACGTACTGAGCTATTGGCTGTCACCGTAATGGTCTGCAACGTGGTGCTTGGCATGTCTTCTGCAGGTGCTGCACTGACTGCTTGTGACCATAATACCGCTGCCACGCCCATGGACAATACCGTCATTTGACTAGATAGTTTTGATAACTTTACTTCACGCATAACACACTCACCTTATTGACTATCACAAATTAGAATTTTTAAGAGCTATTTACTGTTGAGCACAGCTTGTGGCAGTTGCACCGCTTATTGTTGAAAACCATTTTTTAGACGATTGGAGTCTTGACAAAGCCAAAGTCTTTCATACGAATAACAATGTTAATGATAATTGTTAGCATTTAAATAATGAGAGGCATAATAACGAAGTATTAACAATTTGGCAATAATTAATGCGAGAAATTTAATATTAAAAAATAGCGCTAAATCTGGCTGGCTTATTCCATTTTGTTGCTTACTGTTTTTAGACGAGTAGAAATAGCCAGCAAACCAAATCCACTGCGCTATGTTCGTCTAATAGACTGTTATTATTTAAGAAATAAAGCCATCAACATGAAAAAAAACGTTGCAATAGCCAACCCTTTCACTATACCCTTAGATAGTTGACCAATTAGTCAGGTTTAAACCTACGACTATTAGTCATATTGATAAATAATAGCTAGCTGCTGATATTTATTAGCACAAGGATAAGTGCGACTCTTTGTGAGACAACTAAGCAATATGAAGATAACCGGTGTGTCGATATCCATCTCTAAATTCATCACACTGCTTAGCTCTCTCCACAGAGCTTGGACTAAAAGTCACTTTAGGAGGAAGCCAAGATGAGCGAACACATTCAAGGGAACCCCGATTTACTATACGGATTGCATGACCGCCCTACCCCTACAAAAGCCTTTTTGGGCGCAGTACAACACGTACTTGCCAGCTTTGTCGGTATCATCACCCCCTCATTAATCATAGGCGGCGTCTTGGGTTTGGGGGAACACATACCTTATCTCATCAGCATGTCATTGATGGTATCAGGGGTCGCTACCTTTATTCAGACGCATAAAGTTGGACCAGTAGGCTCCGGTCTTATGGCGTTACAAGGAACCAGTTTTGGCTTCTTGGCCGCGGTATTGGCGGCAGGTTTTGTGGTAAAAAACAAAGGCGGGAGTCCGGAGGAGATTCTCTCTGTTATCTTTGGCGTCTCCTTTCTTGGTGCCTTTGTTGAGATTTTCTTAAGTCAATTCATCACCAGACTCAAATCTCTGATGAGCCCTATCGTGACGGGTTGTGTGATTGTGACCATCGGTCTGTCATTAACCAAGGTTGGTCTGACGGATTTGGCAGGCGGCGTGGGCGCTGAAGATTTCGGGAGTATACAGAATCTGCTGCTCGGTGGCGGAGTCTTGGTCAGTGTGGTATTGATTAGTATTGTTAATAATAAAGTCATTCGCTCCAGTGCTATTTTTATAGGGCTGATGCTTGGTCTGATCGCAGCCATTCTTATGGGACGCATTGATTTCTCTTTGGTCTCTGATGCCCCTATTTTTACGCTACCTGTACCATTCAAGTTTGGCTTTGGGTTTGATTGGCAGGCTTTTATTCCTATCGCCTTTATGTATGTCATTACCAGTATTGAAACCTCTGGTGATTTGACGGCGACTTCGATGATATCGGGCGAACCCATTAAAGGACCTCTATACGAGAAACGTATTAAAGGTGGCGTATTGGGAGACGGTGTCAACTCATTAATTGCGGCGGTGTTTAACACGTTCCCAGTGACGACTTTTAGCCAAAACAACGGCGTGATTCAGATGACTGGTATTGCCAGTCGCTATGTGGGCTTTTATGTTGGGGCTATCTTGTTCACTATGGGGCTATTCCCTATTTTGGGTGCTATCTTTACCCAATTGCCAAAACCAGTCGTTGGCGGTGTGACGTTATTGATGTTTGCAACGGTAGCGACTGCTGGTATTCGCATCCTATCAACCGTCAACTTTACCCATCGTAATATCTTAATCATTGCCACTTCGCTAGGTCTGTCCATGGGCGTGGCTTTTGTTCCTGATGTATTCGCACAAGCGCCTCAGCTTTTCCGTAATATCTTTGGTTCGGCGGTTACTATGTCAGGTATTGTGGCCATTACTCTCGATATGATTTTGCCCAAAAACTACGGTGTCGAATTTGATACGGTAGAACAGCATCTGGATGACGGTCTAAAGCCTCTTAGACAAAAGGCTTCTTAAACGTACATTAGGGCATGCCTAATCCTTTACCAATCAGCATTGCTGTTCTTGGTTCTTGGTTCTTGGTTCTTGGTTCTTGGTTCTGGTTCTTGGTTCTGGTTCTGGTTCTGGTTCTGGTTCTGAAAATTGACTCTTTTAGCGCGCCTTAATACGAAAACATTTAAAGTGCTTTCGTATTAATGGCATGTTATAGACGTAAAATAATAATACATAAGCACTACTCAAGACCACAGCCACGCAAAATAAACGGCACTAAAAAGTCTGCCGCCCGCGCTTCATCCTGCTGATCGTACTCACTCTTTTCCATCAAACCGACAATTTCTGTCTCAAATTCTGCATATCGCTGCGTCGTTGCCCAAATCAAAATCAATAGCTGTAAAGGGTCAGCGATGCCAATTTTGCCTTGCTCATGCCAAGTTTTCATCACTTGTGCCTTGTCTAGCGCCCACTCCTTCATGGTCGCCGACATAAATTCATGCAGATGCGGGGCACCGCCGATGACTTCCAGCGCAAATAATTTATGGCGATTGGGATGAGCAAACGCTTGATGCAATTTGGTACGGACAAACTTTTCGATGACCGTTTTAGGGTCACTATCGACTGTCATGGTGACTAAGCCATCGTTCCACTCTTGAATAATAGAATGCAGCACTGCTTGGTACAGATTTTTTTTATTCTTAAAGTAGTAATGCACGTTGGCTTTTGGCAGCTCGGCTCTATCGGCAATACCTTGCATCGTTGCACCGCGGAAACCTTGCAGCACGAACTCCTCTTCTGCCGCCGCCAAAATGACGGTTTGATTGTGGGCGCGGATATCTTGCTGGTTGCGCTGTACAGGCGCGTCAGACGCAGCTTGTGGTTCTATATCGTTATGTTGAGCCATGATTAATGTTACCTGTCATTATTGTGATGAATAGAGAGCCATATCCCAGCCAATAACTGGATTCATATGCTAATTTTTATGAAATATCACCAGTCTAAATAAAATATTTGCATAAAGCAGTTGACCAAATGGTCAGGTTTAAGCAGAATAGCTCATAGTAAACCAATTATTAATCGATAAATACTACTTTAGCATGAGATGTTATCGAGAGATGCTACTCCACTGCTTTTGTCAGAAAAGAAAAGGATGTCACTGTGAAATTATCTTTACAGCAGTTTAATGAGCTCTCAACAGCTGAGGCAATTTCACATCTATTGACCTGCTGTACCAGCACCCATTGGGCGCAGACTTTAGAAAAAAAACGTCCTTTCGCTGACATATCTACATTACTTGCTCATAGTGATGATGCTTGGGCACAAGCACAGACAGCAGAAGCCCAGTTACTAGAGGCTTTTGATGGTCATCCACAAATCGGCAATGTCGACTCGTTAAAAGAAAAATACCGCAATACTCAAGACAGTGCTGCCCATGAGCAGTCAGGTGCCAATGATGCCAATGACGATGTGATTGAAGCTTTGGCACAAGGCAATCAAGACTACCTTGATAAATTTGGCTTTATCTTTATCGTATTTGCTACCGGTAAGAGCGCGCAGCAAATGCTCGATTTATTGTTAGCACGCCTGCCCAATGATCGCGCTACTGAGCTGGTCAATGCGGCGGCTGAGCAAAATAAAATCACCCGCTTACGTTTACAGAAACTGCTGAGTGACGCTTAACGCATTCAGCCCATCTGACTCATTTATATAAAAGGAATTATTATGTCAGGTACTCTCTCATCGCATATTTTAGATATCCATTTGGGCAAACCAGCCGCTGGTATTGCCGTGACGCTAGATCGCGTAAGCGCAAGTGGCGAGGCATCTCTATTAGCCAATGGCGTCACCAACGCGGATGGACGCGTGGCACCAGATAGCTGGTCGTTTGACCCAACGATTGATATTGCTGAATATCACTTAGATGTTGGTCGTTATACCTTAACCTTTGATACGCAGTCTTATTTCGATGCACAAAATCTCACGGCTTTTTATCCACAAGTAGTCATCGATTTTATGATAAGTGATAACGGTCACTATCATGTACCGCTACTGCTTAGCGCACATGGCTACAGCACGTATCGCGGCTCTTAGTTTTTGACATCACTATATAAAAACACATCATAAAAGCACGTCGCCATAGCAAAACGCGTCGAAAGATTGAAAAAAGCTGAACAAAAGAAAATTGTAAAAAGGACATTTGCAACATGGGCGCTTATTATCTCGATTGGTTTAACTTATTTTTTCGCTGGTTCCACGTCATCGCTGGCGTGGCATGGATTGGTGCGTCTTTTTACTTTGTTTGGCTAGATCTTAGTTTACGTAAACCACCACAGTGGAAAGCTGACAAAGGCATTTCAGGCGACTTATGGGCGGTACATGGTGGCGGCTTTTATGAAATTGCCAAATACAAGCTTGAGCCCGAAGAGATGCCAAAAACCCTGCACTGGTTTAAATGGGAAGCTTATACCACTTGGCTGACGGGTATGGCGATGCTCTCTATCGTCTATTATGCCAATGCGACTGCCTACTTGATTGATCCCAGCAAAGTCGATTTTGGTAGTAGTATCGGTGCCATCTCGACCAGTTTGTTATTTTTATTCGGCAGCTATTTCATTTATGAAGTAATTGTCCGCAGCCATTTGGGCAAAAACTCGTTTATTTTTAGCACCATTATTTTTATCCTATTAATCATCGCCTGCTGGGGTTCTTATCAGCTATTTAGTGACCGTGCTTCGTTCATTCATATCGGTGCTATCTTAGGTACGGTAATGGCAGGTAATGTGTTCTTTGGTATCATGCCCGCTCAACGAGCGCTGGTAGAATGCGTGAGGCGTGGCGAAAAACCAGGCAAAGAAGTAGCGGACTTGGCACTACAAGCAAAAAACCGCTCGCTGATGAACAACTATTTTACCTTACCGCTGATCTTTACCATGATTAGTAACCATTATCCGATGATGTACTCTCATGCTCACGGCTGGTTGGTATTGGTATTTGTGGGTATCATCACGGCTATTGTACGTCACTATTTTAACCAAAAGCATTTAGACAATCATAAGCCGCGTTATTTGGTCATCCCTGCTGTCTTAACTGTATTATTAATTATTTGGATGCGCCCAGAACCAATTGAGCCATTACCTGTTGTCAATGCTGCAGTCGCTGCTGAAACGGCGACACCAGATAATGTGCCACCAACAACTACTGATAGCGCAGTCGACGGTTCTACTATAAGCACTGATGCCGCCTCAAATGAAAATATCACTGCCGACGTCGTGCCAACTGCCTCTGCTGATGATGCCATTATGGATGTCGTGCACACGCGCTGTAGCACGTGCCATGCCGCTCAGCCTACTCAGCAAGGATTTGCCGCGCCGCCAGCTGGTATCATCTTGCAAACACCGACCGACATGAAAACTCATAAAGCAAAAATCGTCACTGCCGTACAAACGGGCTATATGCCACTGGGTAATCTCACAAAATTGACGGATGAAGAACGTCAGCAAATGGTGGCTTACGCATCGGGATTATAGATAAAAGCCGTAGATAAATATTATATAGATCCAAAGTTACGCCTTATTTTGCTTTAGTTGACTTAAGTTGCTTTAAAATATTTAGGATATATTGACAATGAGTAAAAAAATAATCAGCGATTTCAATCAAGACGCCTACCCTCGCGACTTAAAAGGCTATGCTGACAAGCCACCAAAAGCCAACTGGCCAGGCGGCGCTAAAATCGCTGTACAGTTCGTCCTCAATATCGAAGAAGGCGCAGAAAATAGCGTGATTCATGGTGACGGTCAATCAGAGCGGTTTTTATCGGATGTCTTGGGTACGCCAGAATTTAACAATCGTCATCAGTCGATTGAGTCGGCATTTGAGTATGGTAGCCGTGTGGGTGTTTGGCGAGTATTAGACACTTTTAAAGAATACGGTTTGCCTATTACGACCTTCACTTGCGCCGCTGCTGCCGAAAAAACGCCACATATTATCGAGCGAGTATTAGAAGATGGGCACGAAATCGCCAGTCACGGTCTACGCTGGATTACTTATCAAAATATGTACCGCGAAACCGAGCGCGAGCATGTGCGCCGTGCCACTGAAATATTCGAGCGCATGATCGGCGGTCAGCCGCTCGGTTGGTACACGGGACGAGATAGCCCGAATACTCGTGAGTTGGTCGCCGAACAAGGTGGCTATATTTATGACTCAGACTCTTACGCGGATGAGCTCCCTTACTGGCTCAATGTCAAAGTAGAAGACGGTAATAAAATCGCTCGTAAGCCGCATTTGGTCATTCCCTATACCTTAGAGACCAATGACATGCGCTTTGCCTCAAGCCCAGGCTTTACCAACGCCGAGCCTTTTTATCAATATTTAAAAGACAGCTTCGATACCTTATACGAGGAAGGCGCGCACACACCCAAGATGCTGACCATCGGTTTGCATTGCCGCATCATTGGTCGCGCCGGTCGCATCATTGCCCTCAAAAAGTTTTTGCAATATATCACCAGCAAGCCCGATGTGTGGGTATGCCGCCGTGATGACATTGCCAAACACTGGTATAAAAACCATCCAGCCACTGCCGATAACACTGCGAACTGGATGTAACCATACGTTTAGACACAAATTTATTGCGGCACAACACCACTAAGGAACATCAACAATGTCAACAAAGAGTACTTATTACGCACCAACTGGCGGATTGCCTCCACAAACACAACTGCTATCTGATCGCGCTATCTTCACCGAAGCTTATGCCATTATTCCCAAACGTGTACTGACCGACATTGTTATCAGCTATCTGCCGTTTTGGACAGGTATGCGCATGTGGGTACTTGCACGCCCACTTTCAGGCTTCTCTGAGACTTTTTCACAGTATATCGTTGAAGTTGAACCTAATGGCGGCTCAGAAAAGCCTGAGCTAGATGCAAACGCTGAAGGTGTTATATTCATTGTTGAAGGTGAAATGGACATGACTATCGAAGGCGTGTCGCATCATCTTGAAGCGGGCGGTTATGCATTCTTACCACCCGGCTGCAAATGGACGATAAAAAACAATAGCGACAAGCACGTTAAATTCCATTGGATTCGTAAAGCTTATCAACACTGTGAAGGTATTGAAGTGCCTGAAGCCTTTGTAACCAGTGATCACGATGTTGAAGCGATTGAGATGCCGGGTACTGATGGCGTATGGGCAACCACCAGATTTACCGAGCAGTCTGATATGCGTCACGACATGCATGTGAATATCGTGACTTTCCAACCAGGTGGCGTGATTCCATTTGATGAAACTCATGTGATGGAACATGGTTTGTATGTCCTAGAAGGTAAAGCGGTCTATCACTTAAACGGTGAATGGGTAGAAGTGGAAGCGGGCGACTTTATGTGGCTACGCGCATTTTGCCCACAATCTTGTTACGCTGGTGGACCTGGTCCATTTAGATATTTATTATACAAAGACGTGAATCGTCATATGCCGTTTATTCGTCCAGTAAAATAAGCCATCTAGAGACATGATCGTTCATTCGAATATGTCATTTATTCCCAGATGTTGATTTAATTCGCGTACGGGCTTATGGCAAAGTGGCTCATAGCAATTATAAACAGTGATCACCAAAAGTAAGGCAAAGTCATGAGTACTCTTATGAAGACTACGATCGTTGCAAGACCTTTAACCAAAGCTGAGTTTGCGCCCTACGGTACCGTAATAGAACCCTATGACAAGGCAGCACAGACGCCTGAAAATAGCTACCATATCAATAAAGGCTATGCCTGCCGCCATCACGCCATCGCTGAAGCCAAACTTGACGGCGGCGATGTCGGCATGAGTATCTTTCGCGCCAAAAAGCGTGAATTTCCTATTGCCTTATCGGTCATGGAATATCATCCGTTTGGCACGCAAGCGTTCTTTTCGATGAATGGTCAGGATTATATCGTCATCGTTGCGCCTGCTGGTGCGCCGCCACAGTCTGCAGATGATTTGACCGTGTTTTATGTGCAATCTCATCAAGGTGTGCAATACGATGCCAATGTCTGGCACCATCCGCTACTTGCCCTGGGTTGTGACTCTGATTTTTTGGTGATAGATCGCATCAATGGCGAAGGCAAAAACTGTTATGAGCTGGATATAGAGGATTGGCAGGTGCAAATTGAACTTGCCAGTGAGCACTCTTCCGTTTAATTAGGGTCTGTAAACGAGCTGTTAACCATTTATAAACATAAAGCCAGTTAATAAAGATTAGCTGGCTTTATGTTTATAAATTTGGGATCCATCCTATATAAATAATCATCTTCCAAAACACAGTGCCCATTTAACAGCAGTAGCAAAACATCTACATAGGCTACTTGCCTTTTATGTACTATCGTACTAGAATGCTGAAACGAAGTAAGCTTCCCTTTTCTTTTCCATTAAGATGAATGTTATGAGCACAGACCCTTATCAAAGCTTATTAAGCCATTTAGCCAGTTGTCATGACAGCACCGCTATCGACCTGCTATTCAGTGCGCTATTGACGGAAAAAGAGCAGCAGGAAATCGCCAATCGTATCCGCATTTTTGACTTGCTTGAGCGCGGTGTCACCCAGCGCGAGATATCTGAGCAGCTAGGTGTCGGTATCGCTACCGTCTCGCGCGGCGCCAAAGCCATGCAAGTTCACGATGTGAGTGCCTTACTAATGACTCATAGACATGACTCATAGAAAACATTCATAAAAGACACAGCTGAAAAGGCCGCCTAATTAATCAGAAACTAGAGTTTTAATTTCTCTTACTTTTTATTTGATCAACCATTGAACCAATTTGGATATTGTTATGACCTCTCCTAACTCAAAACCTGAGCAACCTGCTGCTATTGATATCCCTAGTAAACCACAGCGCATTAAACTCACGCAGGATATTGATTTCTTTGCGTTGTTCAAACGTATTGAGCGCGCTTTTGAGACCTGTTATCTGCTTGAATCATTGGGCGAAGATGGACATATGGCGCGTCATCATGCCATTGGTTTTGATCCAGTGATGACCATTGCTGCCATCGATCGTACAACCCTCGCGATTACTGATAATAAAACCGCTGAAACCACTCATTATCAAACGGATAATCCTTACGAGCTACTGCGCAAAATTACGCCGCAGCATGTCATTGCTCGCGACCAAAGCGGTGGTCTTGTCGGTTATTTGGGTTACGACAGTGTCAATTTCTTTGAACCCAGTCTCAATGCTAAAGCGAGCGATGACTTTGAACCGTTTAAATTTGGCGTATATTTGGATGGTCTAACGCTCGATAAGATGACCGGTGAGATTTTCTACTTTTACTATCCTACCGCGCAGCAAGAAAACCGCATCGAGCAAATCAAAGCCCTACTTGATGAACCAATTCCAATCTATGAGCCGCCTACAGTTGAGTTTTTGGGTGACGGCATGAGTCAAGAAGAGCATGCTAAAGCCGTGATGCAAGTCAAAGAAGACATCATCTCAGGGCGTATCTTTCAGTGTGAGGTTGGCTTTAAATCCAAATACCGTATTGCCGGCGATAAAATGCCCATTTATGAGAAATTGCGTTCGGTCAATCCGTCGCCGCACATGTATTTTATGAAATTTGCCCAGCAGTGCATCATTGGTGCCTCACCAGAGCTGCTATTTCGCTTGCGTCAAGGTGAGATGGAAACCTATCCATTGGCGGGTACTGCCAAGCGCGGCGTCGATGTCATCGAAGATCGACAGCTTGCCCGTGCATTGCTCAACGATGCCAAAGAAATTGCTGAGCACAATATGCTAGTCGATTTGCATCGCAACGATATCGGCCGTGTGGCACAATTTGGTACGGTAAAAGTACGTAGCCTCATGGATATCAAACGCTTCTCTCATGTGCAACATATCTCTTCTGAGATCGTCGGAATCTTGCATCCTAATGAAGATATGTTTAGCGCCCTTGCCAGTAACTTCCCCGCTGGGACGTTGTCAGGCGCACCAAAAGTTGAAGCGATTAAAGTCATCAACGAGCTAGAACCAGATGGGCGCGGTGCTTATGGTGGTGCGCTTGGATCGTTTAATTTTAACGGTGATTGTATTTTTGCCATCCCTATTCGCAGCCTATTCATCAACGGCGAATCTGCCTATGCGCAAACCTGTGGCGGCAATGTCTATGACTCCAATCCTGCTGATGAATATATAGAAATTCAGCGTAAATTGTCTGCCATGAAAGTGGTATTAGACAGTTTTATGAACCCGTAAATTGCTTATATTTTGCCAAAGAGTTGATAACCCATGAATGTTTTAATTATAGATAACTACGACTCGTTTACCTTTAATCTTTACCAATATATCGGCGAGATTTTGCAGACGATGGACGGCGATAAAGCCGCGAACGTCATTGTTAAACGTAATAATGAGATAACGTTAGCAGATGTACAAGCCATGAATCTTGATCGCATCATCATTTCACCGGGTCCTGGTGCCCCTGACGACCCTGCCTACTTCGGTATTTGTGCCGAAGTAATTGAAGTCATGGGTAAGACGACGCCGCTATTGGGTGTCTGCTTAGGTATGCAAGGGATTGCGCATGTGTTCGGCGGCGATGTGGTACGGGCGAGCGTGCCAATGCATGGCAAGGTATCCTCCATTCGCCATGATGGCGCGGGTGTCTATCAAGGCTTGCCACAAGAGATTGAAATCATGCGCTACCACTCATTGATGGTAAAAGCAGACACCTTCCCAGATTGCTTGGCTGTCACAGCTGTCGTCGCCAATAATGCTCATGCTGAGTTCAGCCTAACCGAATCTGCGCTAGCAGGTGAGGAGATTATGGGATTACAGCATAAAGACTATCCCATTCAAGGTGTGCAGTTTCACCCAGAGTCATTTGCGACGGAAGGTGCCAAACGCTTGCTGACGAATTTTTTACTACAAGTGTAAATCTTGATGCTTAAATTTGGGGGATATGACACCAAAGGGTGATAAGCTAAAGACATAATCTAAAGACATAAGCTAAAAACAAGCGTACCTCTAACTCAAATAAATTGAATTTTATGTCTAACTGACTTGTGTTCGAACTTAATTAACGCTTTAATGATAGATTGAAAAAATAAACAAAAGACAGCCCTTACTCGGGTTGTCTTTTTCTTATTTCAGTATTGTATGATGCCATTAGCTAAAAGGCTTGAACTGTTTGAGGTTTTGAGTTTGGGCATGGGTTTTGATATCACATAAAAATAGAGAGCGATATGGCAAATACCGATGGCGTAATGTCAGCACGGCAGTCATGGATAGGCACCATTCAAATCATCACGGCGGCGGTCTGCTGGGGTACGTTAGGGATATTTTCGACCTACCTCAATCAAATCGGCTTTAGTGGTTGGCAGATTACGATCTTACGTATCGTGACCGCGGCTTTTCTTATTCTTGTCATGCTACCGAAATTATGGCCGCATCTTATCAAGCTTCGTCGAAAGCAGTGGCTTGGACTGGCATTGCAGTCTTTGATTGGCGTACTTGGTATGTCGGTATGCTACTTTTTTGCTGTGATCTATGTCGGTGCTGGCCCTGCGGTTGCCTTGCTTTATACTGCACCTGTGTTTAGCTTATTGTTTTCGGCATTCTTGCTTGATGAATCTATCACTCGCCAGTCGGCATTACTGGCGCTCATAGCGGTATTTGGTGTTGGATTGACGATGCTTGGTGATGAGGCGCAAGTCAATTGGGGCATCCTATTAGGACTGCTAGCAGGCGTCTGTTATTCCTTATACGGAGTACTGGGCAAGCGCGCGATGCACGATGCACACCCTGCGCCTTTGGTGTTTTTTACCTCTATTATCATCAGTGCTGGTGTACTGCTCTTATTACCTGAAACCTATCAAACCTATGGGCGGTTATTGAGCTTACCCTTACATACTTGGGGCTATGCCTTGGGGTTGTCTTTGATTGGAACCGTCGTGCCCTTTGCCCTTTATATGAAAGCATTAGAGAAATTACCTGCCACTCGTGCATCAGTATTTACGATTTTTGAGCCATTGACTGCCATTGCCCTTGCCATACTATTACTGCATCAATCCTTATCTTGGATTCAATATGTGGGCGTGGTATTAATCTTACTGGCAGCTTTATTTAATGCCATATTAAACGGCACTGCCACTCGCGTACCACGCTGGCTAAAAAGACGACAAAGAATTTAGTCTGTACTTTTTAAAAAGTTTTAATAGCCTTAGTACCATTGCTATTAGACGAAAAAAGCCCCAACTATATCGATATAGTCGGGGCTTTTTTCTGCTTGACACTTTGCTTTAGAGGTAAGTATTTATGCCATAGACGGTTGCTAAATAACTTGGACTGTCTTGATGATATTACTGTTCAATACGCTGCAAAAAGGCCTGCGTACGTGGATGAGTAGACACTTCGAACATCTGCTTAGCGCTACCTTCTTCGACCACATGACCATCCTCAATTAACACCACATGATCTGCCACATCACGAGCAAATTTAATCTCATGAGTCACAACGACCATCGTCCAGCCTTCAGATGCCAGTTGCTTCATCGTGCCCAGCACATCTTGTACCAATTCAGGATCGAGCGCAGACGTTGGCTCATCAAATAATAATAATGACGGCTCGATAGCCAGTGCACGAGCAATACCGATACGCTGCTGCTGACCACCAGATAGCTGAAACGGATACAGATCTGCCTTATCCGATAAGCCTACTTTATCAAGTAATGCCAGTGCCTGTTCGCGGGCTTGCGCCTTAGTTTGCCCTTGCACTACCGTTGGCCCAAGCATTAAATTCTCAATCGCGGTCTTGTGTGGAAACAAGTTATAAGATTGAAATACCATGCCTGATTTACGCTGCAACGCCAGCAACGTTTTCTTCTTGGGCTTGGTAGCGAAGTCAACCGTTAAGCTGCCATCATCAAAAGCAATGATGCCTTGATCAGGAATTTCCAGCGCATTCAAGCAGCGTAAAAAAGTGGTTTTACCAGACCCTGACGGTCCTAATATCACCACTACCTTGCCTTTTTCGATGGTCAAGTCGATGCCTTTAAGCACTTGATTGCCACCAAAAGCTTTGTGAATATTAGTGACTTGAATCATAAAGCTTCCTGTTGTACTGATATCTGTTTGCTAATAACACACGCTTATCGACGCGGCATTACCATCCTATACTGCTACCATTATCAAGGGTTTATTTCGCCACATAGCGATCAAGTCTGGTTTCAAGCTTACCTTGAATAAAGGTCAAGAACAGACAAATACCCCAATAAATAATCGCCGCTTCGGTGTAGACCAACATAAATTCATAGTTACGTGCCGTGATGATTTGCGCCTGTTTAAATAGCTCGGTTACCAAGACCAATGACGCCAAAGACGTGTCTTTTACTAGGCTAATAAAGGTATTGGATAACGGGGGTACTGACACCCGAAGTGCTTGCGGCAAAATGACATGACGAAAGGTCTGTAGATACGTCAAGCCTACGGTCGAGCCTGCTTCCCACTGACCTTTTGGAATGGACAAAATAGAGGCACGCACCGTCTCCGATGCATAAGCGCCAATATTGAGCGAAAAGGCAATAATCGCTGAGGGAAAAGGATCAAGCTTTACTCCGATACTTGGCAAGCCATAGAAAATAATAAATAGCTGAACCAGCATTGGTGTCCCGCGAATGGCGGACACATAAATACGGGCAAGTCTGTATATGATTTCATGGAACCAGCCAGCACGCGGTACGATACGAATCAGCGCCACTATCAGCGCAATAGCCATACCAATCGCAAATGAGATCAACGCCAGCGGTATCGAATAATAAATACCGCCTTTAAGCATTGGCCAAAATGAATTGATGACAATTTGCGCCCGCGCAGGATCCATAAATGGTAGTAGTGCCAGTAACTCAGCTAGCATTGACGTGATAGACGCTAGCATTATTTTTGTTGACTTATGTCAGCACCAAAGAACTCTTCGCTAAGCTTGGTCAGCGTCCCATCGGCTGCTAATGCGGCCATTGCTTCATTCAATTTTGCCACAACGTCATCATCCCCTTTGATGAGTACTAAACCTGAACCAGTCTGCTCACTCGCAGGCGCTGTCAGTTTGATCTCAAGTGCTGCATCTGGGAATTTTTTGAGATAATCCAATACTGCCAGATTGTCATTCATCGTGAAGTCAGCACGGTCTTGCTTAACCAGTTGAATCGCTTGCGCCATACCATCGACAGGGACGATTTCTGCGCCGTAGCGTTCTGCAAGCTCACCATAGTTGCTGCTTAGTGATTGCGCAGTACGCAGACCTTTTAAACCTTCCCACGAGCTATAACGATCGTCATCAGTCGGTGCTAGTACAACCGCGCCCGACCAGCTATACGGCATGGCTTTGTCATACTTAGCCAAACGCTCAGGCGTGGTCAAGCTTACTTGATTGGCCACCATATCGAAGCGTTTTGAGTCAAGACCTGCCAACATAGCATCCCACTGGGTCTCTTTAAATTCGACGTCTACGCCCAGTTTATCCGCAACCGCACGTGTCACTTCGACATCATAGCCAGTTAGCTTGCCACTCTCATCATGATAAGTGAATGGCGGATAAGTACCCTCTGTACCGACGTTGATGGTACCACCATTATTGATACGTTGCAGCAAATCAGAGCCACCCGTCGCGGCACTGTCTGTCGCATTGGTTTCTGCTTCATTGGTAGGAGACTGACCACAAGCGGCAAGTAGCATAGTACTGGCGGCAAGTGCTAAAAGAGTACGACGTTTCATAAGACGTCCTTATAAGAGTGAATGAATAATGCAAAAAGGTATCGTGCCAATAAAACCATAGCAACAAATAAGGATAAGACCAGCACAGGCAAATACTATAATAAAGTACTTGCGCCGCATTATTTAGCTTTGGCTGCTCGATTTGAGGATGCTCAGCATATTTTTCAATACTGTTTCTATATTATCTTTGAATTTTTGGACATTTTTTAGGCAGATCTTAACGTTATTATTGCCGATTAAATAGCCATTTATTCATATACTAGCGCACTTCAGAAAGAATAAACGTACAAAAACAGTGAGCATGCGTAAGACTATTATAATTCACCGGAGAATTGATAGCGATCGCCTGCATGCCACATCTTCACAAAGGTCAATACTCGACCTGCTGAATACGTCTGACGGCGCAATACCAATGTCGGCGACTGCGGTGCGATTTGCAGTAGCGCAGCTATCTTATCTGGTGCCGCCAGTGCACGAATGGTATAGCTACCGCGCTCTAGTGGACTTTTGGCGATGAGATAATCACTGGTGTTGACCACACTAAAATCCTGCTCAATAAATTCTGGCACCTTTTGAGCATCCACCCAGCGCTCTTCGAACTGTATGGGCTGACCATCCGCAAAGTGAATGATTTTTACCTCGTATAAAACAGCAACGTCGCTGCTACTATCTGCGCCAGTACTGTCATCCATTACGGTTGTATCAGCGTTTGTGTTAGCGCTTGTATTAGAAGACACAGCTACTTCATCAATATCAAATTTACGCCGTAATTCATCGTCTAACATCGCAGCCGTAAGTATGCGTTTACTCACCACTTGCGCCTGATAATCGCGGTTGGCAGATTTTAAATCCTGCGCGATATTGCGCACTTCTACAAAAGTGTGATTGAACTGCTGCTGGGCGACAAACGTCCCCGACCCTTGCCGGCGCTCTAGCACTCGCTCTTCGCTCAGCTCTTTTAGAGCGCGATTGACCGTCATACGCGATACGCCAAACTCTTTTGCCAACGCCATTTCTGTAGAAATTGCATTGCCCGCTTGCCATTTACCAGAGTGAATATTGTCTAATATGGCGTTTTTTATGCGCTGATATGCCGGAATTGTCTTTGTCATGTCCGTGTTTAACCGTTAATTTCACCAATAATAGTAGCGCCATAATATCACGAGATAACGTCATGAACCTTAGCAAAACACTGTGACATTTATCTATCTACCAAAACCCTCACAAAAATAATTGAGTCATTTATAAAAAATTGCTTGCATGAAAAAAGTATCTTTGATAATTTGTATATACAACTTTACGACAGTGCTAAAAAATTTGCGTCATCTAATCGATGTTTCGCTGAGTTTATAGACTGACTGTAAAACACTTACTTTGATTACTTTATCGTCTTAACAGATATCACAAGGATATGATAATGACTACTGACCATGGAACCAATAAAGAGACTAAGCTGACTCGCCGTGATGAGAGCCGCGAAATCGCCGCGCCCACTGGCAGTACTCTACATTGCAAAAGCTGGCTGACCGAAGCACCTTATCGCATGCTGCAAAACAATTTGCATCCTGATGTGGCTGAAAACCCAAAAAGCCTCGTGGTCTATGGTGGTATCGGACGCGCAGCCCGCAATTGGGAAAGCTATGATCAAATCCTAGCGTCATTAAAAGAATTGGAAGACGATGAGACGTTGCTCGTGCAATCAGGCAAGCCAGTTGGCGTGTTTCAAACGCACGAAAATGCCCCGCGTGTATTGATTGCCAACTCTAACCTTGTGCCGCGCTGGGCGACGTGGGAGCATTTTAACGAGCTCGATCGCAAAGACTTAATGATGTATGGCCAAATGACCGCGGGTAGCTGGATTTATATCGGTACGCAAGGCATCGTGCAAGGGACATATGAGACCTTTGTGGAAGCAGGTCGTCAGCATTATGATGGTAGCTGGGCAGGTCGTTGGATTTTAACCGCGGGTCTTGGCGGTATGGGCGGCGCGCAGCCACTTGCGGCTACTTTTGCAGGGGCAACCTCACTGAACATTGAGTGTCAACAGTCTAGTATCGATTTCCGTTTGCGTACTGGTTATGTCGATAAGCAAGCCGATGATCTCGACCATGCTTATGAGCTCATCAAACAGCATACCGACGCGGGTGAAGCGGTCTCTATTGCCCTACTTGGTAATGCCGCAGACATCTTACCTGAGATGGTAAAGCGCGCCAATGCTGGCGGCATGAAGCCTGATTTGGTCACTGATCAAACCTCAGCGCATGACTTAATCAACGGCTATCTGCCAAGCGGCTGGACGATTGATAGCTGGAAAGCTGCCCAAGAAGATTCAGAGCAACATGCAGCATTGACCAAAGCCGCGGCTCAGTCTTGTGCCGTACATGTACAGGCGATGCTAGACTTGCAGGCAATGGACATTCCAACGACTGATTATGGCAATAACATTCGTCAGGTGGCTTTTGATGAAGGCGTTAAAGACGCTTTTAATTTCCCAGGTTTTGTCCCCGCTTATATTCGTCCGCTGTTTTGCCAAGGTAAAGGCCCATTTCGCTGGGTGGCGCTGTCAGGCGATCCAGAAGATATCTATAAGACCGATCAAAAAATCAAAGAGCTGTTCCCTGAAAACACCCATATCCATCGCTGGTTAGATATGGCAAAAGAGCGCATTCAGTTTCAGGGTTTGCCTGCCCGTATCTGCTGGTTAGGATTGGGTGAGCGTGACAAAGCAGGTTTAGCCTTTAATGAAATGGTCAAAAACGGCGAGCTAAAAGGCCCTATCGTCATTGGTCGTGACCATTTGGATACGGGCTCTGTTGCCAGTCCAAACCGCGAAACAGAAAGTATGAAAGATGGCTCAGACGCCGTATCTGATTGGGCATTATTGAATGGTATGCTCAACGTGGCAGGCGGCGCGACTTGGGTATCACTACATCATGGCGGCGGTGTTGGTATGGGTTACTCGCAGCATTCTGGCATGGTCATCGTCGCAGACGGTACTGATGCTGCAGCCAAACGCTTGGCGCGGGTACTGGTCAATGATTGCGGCTCAGGCGTCATGCGTCACGCCGATGCAGGTTATGAGCTAGCGATCAAAACAGCGAAAGACTATGGTCTGAATCTGCCGATGATTAAGTAGCATACCTTTTATCCTTATAAGTGATTACTTGACATAAGGATATCATCGACATTTTATCAAGGAGGATAATGTGATTGAGCAAAATACGACACTAAATTTCAAGGATGCAGCAGCGACACCAACTGAAGCACTACTGTCTAAACCTGTAGCGTTACTGCAACTGATAGTCTTTAGTGCTATCGGCTTGGTCATGTTTTTTGTGCCATTTACCATTGGTGAGAAAAGCACGATTTTGTTCGATCATGGGGCAACTTATCTGGTCAATCAGCAGCATACATTGTCTGTGACGTTATTGTTTTTACTGATGATCTTTGGGGTAAGCAAGCCATTTATAGACGGCTCATGGCGTAAAAACATTACCCATATAATCATGACTGTTTTTAAAATCATCGGTCTGCTTTTGGCAGTGATGTATGTGGCTGACGTAGCGCCTGCCTTTATGATGGAAAAGGACATGCTGCCGTTTTTGTTTGAAAAACTGGCATTACCAGTCGGTATGATTGTACCGCTTGGGGCATTAATTTTAGCATTTTTGGTGGGTTTTGGTTTGCTCGAGATGGTCGGTGTGCTCATGCAGCCAATCATGAAACCTATCTGGAAAACCCCAGGTTCATCAGCGATTGATGCCGTCGCATCCTTTGTTGGTAGCTACTCTATCGGGCTGCTCATTACTAATCGCGTGTATTTGCAAAAGCAATATTCAGCGCGCGAAGCCATTATCATTGCGACTGGATTTTCGACCGTATCAGCGGCATTTATGGTCATTGTTGCCAAAACGCTTGGTCTGATGGAGTTTTGGAACCTGTTTTTTTGGTCTACGCTAGTGATTACCTTTATCGTCACTGCGATTACTGCTCGTATTCCACCCATTAGCCTTGTAGATGATAGCGTTGAACGTCCCGCTTTAGACCATAAACGCGGTACACGTCTGGCGGCAGCATTTGATTTGGGTTTGTCCACTTCGCGCCGTGCCACTGATCTAAAACAAATCTTATGGTCTAACTTTCGCGATGGGCTGACGATGGCAGCGGCGATTGTGCCTTCTATCATCGCGGTTGGCTTGACAGGATTGATATTAGCAAAGTATACGCCTGTATTCGATGCTTTAGGCTTGCTTCTTTATCCATTCACATGGCTTAGCGGCTTACCAGAGCCTCTGGTTGCCGCCAAAGGTATGTCAGCGGGATTGGCTGAAATGTTCTTGCCAGCACTGCTCCTCAGTGAGGCTGATATATTGACTCGCTATGTTGCAGGGGTCATCTCTATTAGCAGCGTGTTGTTTTTCTCTGCCATGATTCCTTGTGTGCTTGCCACTGAAATACCATTATCTGTCGGCAAAATGGTCATTATCTGGTTTGAGCGTGTGGTACTCAGTATTTTATTGGCTGCGGCATTCGGACATCTAGCCATGTACTTCAACTGGATTGGCTAAAAAAACAAATTTAATAACAAGTATTATGTTAACTAAAAACATTTAAAAAACGTCATTTCAACCAAGGCATGAATCAAAAATAATATAACCCATGTGTCTTACAATACTAGGATCACCCTATGAACGATATCAAACAATTAACGCTACACCCTCGCCAGCTTAGCTTTA
This sequence comes from Psychrobacter immobilis, assembly GCF_003148585.1. Lineage (GTDB taxonomy): Bacteria > Pseudomonadota > Gammaproteobacteria > Pseudomonadales > Moraxellaceae > Psychrobacter > Psychrobacter immobilis. The sequence goes on from NZ_QGGM01000001.1 coordinate 355,487, forward strand.
AGATGCTACGTGATATCTATGAGCAGCCTGTCATATTGACATTACCTGAGAGTGCTTATAAGGCCATCGATGCCTCACACGAAGATGTACGCACCATCATTGCGCGTGATAAGAGCGCTTATGGTATCAATACCGGTTTTGGTCTGTTAGCAAAAACCCGAATTAGCGATGATCAGCTTGAGCTACTTCAGCGCAACTTGATCGTTTCTCACTCAGTGGGCACTGGTGAAGCGCTTCCTGCCGGCGTGGTTCGTCTAATTATGGTCATGAAGGTTGCCAGTTTGGCGCAAGGTGTCTCTGGTGTCCGTCGCGAGGTAGTGGACAGCTTACTTGGCTTAATTAACCATCAAATTACGCCCAGTATCCCTGCCAAAGGCTCAGTTGGTGCGTCAGGAGATCTCGCCCCTTTATCCCATATGACATTGGCAATGATGGGCGAAGGCGACGTGTTTGTCGCTGGCGAAAAAGTGCCTGCAGCAGAAGCGCTAGCCCAGCATGGACTTGAGCCAATTACCCTAGCAGCCAAAGAAGGCCTTGCACTTATCAACGGCACGCAAGTCTCAACCGCATTGGCATTACGGGGTTATTTCTTAGCGCGTGACTTGCTGGAGACAGCGACTATCGTTGGCTCCCTGTCAATTGATGCGGCCAAAGGATCGGACTCACCATTTGATGCGCGTATTCACGAAGTACGTGGTCATCATGGTCAAATTGAAATCGCTAAAGCGCACCGTCAATTAATTAAAGGCAGTGCCATTCGCGCCTCGCATGACGGCGAGCAGGATGACCGAGTACAAGATCCTTACTGCCTGCGTTGTCAGCCGCAAGTCATGGGTGCCTGCCTTGATATCATTAACCAAGCAGGAAAAACGCTACTAATCGAATCCAATGCGGTGACCGACAACCCACTTATTTTTAATAATGAAGATGGACCAGTCGCTATTTCAGGTGGTAACTTCCATGCTGAGCCAGTCGCTTTTGCCGCTGATATTCTGGCCTTGGCAATCGCCGAGATTGGCTCTATGTCTGAGCGCCGTGTCGCTTTGCTAATCGATGCGACGCTGTCAGGTGGTCTGCCGCCGTTCTTGGTCGACAATGCTGGGGTGAACTCAGGCTTTATGATCGCCCATGTGACCGCAGCCGCACTGGCATCGGAGAATAAATCTATCGCTCACCCAGGCAGTGTCGACAGTATCCCAACCTCCGCCAATCAGGAAGATCATGTGTCTATGGCGACCTATTGCGCACGCCGCCTATATGAGATGGCACAGAATACTGCCACCATTATCGGTATTGAGCTATTGGCTGCCGGTCAAGGGATTGATTTTCATCGCGGATTAGAGACATCAGAGCCGTTGACAGTGGCACATCAGAAACTGCGTGCGCAAGTGACTTTCTATGACAAAGATCGCTACCTAGCCCCTGATATCGAAGCGGCCAAGCAGTTGGTATTAGACGGTACACTTGCTGAGCACTGGCAGTCACTACGCAGCGACTGGTATGAGTCTAAATAAGCGTTAGATAATTAAAGGAAATGAGCGATGGCTATGACGACAAGTAGCACAACCGTGAGTCATACAGCGGCTGACATGACGCAGTGGACAGGTCGTGCAGAGCCATTTGAGACTGCGCGCGCCCGCTACTGGTATCAGCTCGCCCAGCCTTACGAGGATCAAAATATTGGGCTAATTGGCTTTGCATGTGATCAAGGGGTTAGGCGCAATCAAGGCCGCGTGGGTGCACGAGCTGCCCCGCCGCTGATTCGCCGAGCGTTTGCGACGCTGCCAGTGATTGCGTCGTTGCAGACACGCTATGATAACCAATTGGCAACATTGCTAGGTGATGCAGGCGATATCTATTGTCACGACGATGATGACTTTGCTGCGCACACTCTTGAGCAAGCTCAGCTCGAATATGCGGATAAGGTAAGCGCTATCGTCAAACAAGGCGGCTTACCCATCGGGCTTGGCGGTGGTCATGCCATCGCTTATGGTAGCTTTTTGGGATTGTGGCAAGCGCTACAGCAGACAGATGTTACCAATGATATAGATGCACTGACGCGTATTGGTATTATCAATTTTGATGCCCATCTTGATATTCGTCAATCTGATGTGGCGACTTCTGGTACACCATTTCGCCAAATTTCCGAGCATCTTGACGCACATGGTCAGCCTTTTCATTATTGCTGTATTGGTGTCAGTCGATTTTCTAATACCGCGGCGCTGTTTGATCGTGCTGAGCAATTGGGCGTGCATATCATCAGTGATGAAGACTGCCATTATCAGCCTTGGCAGATACTTGCCGATCAGGTTATAAGCTTTATCAATCAAGTTGATGTGGTTTATCTGACCATTGATATGGACTGCTTGCCTGCCAATGTTGTGCCCGGTGTGAGTGCCCCAGCTGCTTATGGCATTGAGCTTAGGTTTGTTGAGCGCATGGTAAAAACCATTATGGCTACTGGTAAAGTAAAAATGGCCGACATTGCCGAGATTAATCCCACCTTTGATATTGATGGGCGCAGCTGCAAAGTTGCGGCAAGACTATTAGCGACTATTATAGAGCAGCATTTACTGACTCTATAAATAAAGACTTATGAATAAAACTTTAAAGATGAATTTTATATATTCACCTGACTATCAGTATTAAGCAGGAGCTTATTATGAACAACTCTAGCGCACAGATACTCGACAAATCTATTAATACTACAGATGATAAAGACATCCTGACATCGTTTGACCACATCATTATCAATGCCAATCTTGCGACTTTTTCGGCGCAGTATGGTTTTAATGGCAGTTACCATGTGCCTTACGGGCAACTGGAAGATGCTGCCATCGGTATTATTGATGACAAAATTGCGTGGATTGGCTCTAATAAACAAATAACTGATCACCTGTCTCATTACTCAGCAGGGCAAATAAAAAATGCTCATGGCGGCTGGATAACTCCCGGACTTATCGACTGCCACACTCATATCGTCTATGGTGGCAATCGCAGTAACGAGTTCGAGGCACGTTTGCAAGGCGCTAGTTATCAAGACATTGCGGCACAAGGTGGCGGTATCGTCTCAACTGTCACTGCTACCCGCGCTGCCAGTATCGAATCGCTATTTGCACAAAGTGAAAAACGGTTGCTTGCACTGATGAAAGAAGGCGTCACCAGTATCGAAATCAAATCGGGCTACGGCTTAGATTTAGATACTGAACGCAAAATGCTCACGGTTGCTCGCCAACTTGGTCACAAACACAATATCCATGTGAGCACCACTTATCTAGCGGCTCATGCCTTGCCACCTGAATACAAGTCTCACATGCAGGACCGCTCGGATGACTATATCGAGCAAGTGTGCGAGTGGCTACCAATCTTGCATTCAGAGGGCTTGGTCGATGCGGTCGACGGCTTTTGTGAAAATATCGCCTTTAGCACTGAGCAAATCAGACGTGTTTTTGAAGTAGCACGTGTGTTAGGCCTACCAGTCAAACTGCACTCTGAGCAATTATCTGACATAGGCGGAAGTGCATTGGTTGCCGAATATAAAGGGCTATCAAGCGACCATCTAGAACACTTGTCAGAAGACGACATCAAAAAAATGGCGGCCAGTGATACCGTTGCAGTTCTATTGCCCGGTGCATTTTATACCCTGCGGGATATCAAGTTGCCACCCATTGAGGCATTACGCAGGCACCAAGTACCTATGGCTATTTCAACTGACTGCAATCCTGGCACCTCACCGCTTACCTCATTATTGCTTGCGATGAACATGGGCTGTACGCTATTTTACTTAACGACTGAAGAGGTACTGGCAGGCTCAACCGTTTATGCAGCACAAGCGCTGGGGCTATCTAATAAAGGTAAAATAGAAGTTGGCTGTGATGCAGATTTAGTCCTATGGGATATCGCCCGCCCTGCGGATTTGGCTTATCAGATGGGACTAAACCCTATTAACGGCATTATGGTTCAAGGCAAGTGGCGTGAGACAGTATAGCGAATTTATCTAACTACTCACATTAAAAAAGCCCCAGTCATTGAATGATTGGGGCCTTTTTAATAATAAATGCGCGGCTTTGCTATCCCATTTTCAAAAAACTGATTAGCAAGAAAAACGACTATTAGCGATACCTGTCTATCTATCTGTATGTATGTCTAACTTACTTAGCTATTTCTTAAACTTATTGTTAAATACACTGCCAGTATTGGCATCAACATTTAGCCAAACGATACTATTACCTTTGAGGATATCAGCTTCATAATAGGATGCATGATCACTATAATCTCGGTCGTTTTTAAACTCAATCTCGATAACACGACCGCCCGATTGTTTTTCAGCAATTTTCATTGCCTGTTTAACATCAATCTTCGCTTGTTTAAGCGCCTTATAATCGACCAGATCATCACTGTCTAATCGTTCCACATCCGTACTGATCACTCTACCATTCATGGCGTCGACTTTGATTTCATAGTTTCGGCTACTGGTTACAAATTCCATCTCATACACACCGCCTTGCGCTTTATCATCATCGTGATCAAAGCTGGCGCTCATCAATAGACCAGATGACTTTTTCGCCGCAATATTTATTGCTTGTTGTAAGCTTATTCTGCTGGCTTTGGCGGCTTGCACCTCACTTGCTAGCGGTTGCTGTGCAGATGCATAGATTGTCGTAGTCAACATAGCCGCACCCACTACTACTGCAGCACGAGTACCCAAAGTCGTTAGCGAAAATGGCTTGAAAATCTTGCTCATAACGGTCTCCACAAAATTAATCTTATTGAGTGTTCTAAAATTATTATCTTTTAAAAAACACACATTATCAATAGGTCAATCGTATCACTTTATAAAAACCACTTTGACTGTTCACGGTAGGGTTCATCCATAAAAAACGCGCCTATCGTTAAAACAGACGCGTTATTCGTTAATAGGTGGCTATGATAAAAATGCTTAGTTTAAAATACCGTAAGCAACCAATGCATCGGCAACTCGTTTAAAGCCAACGATATTTGCACCAGCCATATAGTTGATATAGCCATTATCCGTTTGACCATACTGTTCTGAGGCATCAGCTGCGCAGTCATGGATATTTCTCATGATATTTTTGAGGCGCAAGTCGATTTGCTCAAAGCTCTTATACTGACGGACTGAGTTTTGTGACATCTCAAGCGCAGAGACTGCTACACCGCCCGCGTTGGCGGCTTTACCTGGGGCATAATGCACCCGGTGCAAACGAATATAGTCGATGGCTTCAGCAGTCAATGGCATGTTGGCACCTTCGACAACGTATGTGATGCCATTTTCAACCATGAGCTTGGCATCTTCTTCATTGACTTCGTTTTGCGTCGCAGATGGAATCGCGATGTCACCTTTGAATTGCCACGGCTTTTGCTTCGCAAACCACTCTCCACCATAAACATCGACGTACTCAGCCAACGGTTTGCTTTTTGCTTTTTGCGCCTTGAGCCAATCAATTTTTTCTTGATTCAGACCCGCTTCATCATACAAAGTCCCTTGTGAGTCTGACACAGTGACGACGATGCCGCCCAGCATATGGGCTTTTTCAGCAGCATGTAATGAGACGTTACCAGCACCTGAAACCAATACTCTCTTACCTTTGATATCGTCATTTTGCGCCGTAAGCATGTTTTCTAAGAAATACACCGCGCCATAACCTGTCGCCTCAGTACGCATCAAACTGCCACCGAAGCCAACGCCTTTACCGGTCAAAACGCCGCCGTATTCATGCGTTAAATTCTTATACATAGCAAACATATAGCTGACTTCACGTCCACCCACGCCAATGTCACCAGCGGGCACGTCGATGTCCTTATCTACATAGTGATGTAGCTCACGCATAAAGGCATAGCAAAAACGGCGGATTTCACTGTCTGTTTTGCCTTTGGGATCAAAATCAGAGCCGCCTTTACCGCCACCCATTGGCAATCCAGTCAATGCATTTTTGAATATTTGCTCAAAGCCTAAAAACTTCAATACAGATTGATTGACAGTAGGATGAAATCTCACGCCACCTTTATAAGGGCCCAAGGCGTTGCTGAACTGGACGCGCCAGCCGCGGTTGACTTGAACTTCACCTTGGTCATTTTCCCAATTAATACGAAAAGCAATAATACGGTCAGGCTCAACAAGGCGTTCAAATATTTTAAAAGTATCATACTCTGGATGGGCGTTGTATAGCGGGGCAATCGTGATTGCAACTTCTTTTACCGCTTGAACGAATTCAGGTTGATGGGCATAACGTGCTTCAACTTTTTCGATGGCCTGACTGATACTCATATCTTTTCCTTAGGGTAAAAATGGTGTTCGTGGTTATTTACACTGATGTCACGTCGTATTGACAGCAAACGAGGGGATTGTGGACACTGATGTAAAACTGAAATTGCCCCGACACGCTGGCTTGTGTAGAGACAAATGGGATTAAAAAAGCTGACTGAATTTATGCCTAGATGCCACATTCAGAGACAAGAACATTTTTTATCCCATAATATATATCATTTTTGAGGCGTATAAGTCTAGTAAATATCACCATCATGAAAAGTTATAAGCGATTTTTATTGGCACAGTCTAAAGTGCACCTTTTCATAGAACCTTGAGATACCGACTGATAAGCTTACAGATCTCATTGATTGTGCTAAAAATAGTCCTGCATTACTAAAAAACCTTCGTTTTTCTAATCGGTAAACAAATCAAATATTAATGGAAATTTGTAGATTGATAACCGTTTAATAAAGACGAAAGGTCAATAATCAGCACCAAACGGTATAAAAAACTCAAAAACTTGGCTTTTTGCTTGAGCCGATGTATATCAATATTAACAGCAAGGGTTTATAATAGCCGACTTAGTCAACATTTATTCTCCACCATTACTAACTGTTATTTTATCAATTGAATAACCCGTCATAGAGAAAGCGATATGCGTACAGATTCATTCCAGCAAATCTTGGAAGACCTAAACAGCTCATCAGCCGATGTTGAAGCATCTGCCCTTATTTCTAACGATGGTCTGATGATTGCCTCAGCACTACCAACGGGCGTTGATGAAGACCGTGTTGGCGCTATGTCAGCGGCTTTATTGTCATTGGGTGACCGCGCAGGTCGTGAGTTGGCACGTGGTAGTATCGATCGTATTATGATTCAAGGTGAAAAAGGCTACGTGATTATGACCTCATCTGGAGATGAAGCGGTACTTACTATTATGGCAAAACCGAATGCAAAACTTGGTTTGATATTCTTAGATATCAAGCGTGCCTCAGAAGCCCTTGCAAAACTTATCTAATTGGTAAATTTGGATTTTTGTCGATAACACATTTTTTATTATTTAACGTCGTATAGCACATAGCGCGACTGATAAATATGACTTTAAATCAAAATGAGGTGACTGTCTCATAAAAAATATTTAAGATGGCACACATTATTTGTATGGAATAATGGCCTGATAAATATTGGGACGACGACTGAGCTGAAAGGCAACATGATGTTATCGACAACTACCATACCAGATTGATTTTTTAATCATTATAAATATAACGATAAATAAAGGAGATTACGATGGGTTCTCCAATCCCTGATGCACATAAGCCTGATATGCCCGCTGAGCAGATTACTCTGACTTATTATGATGGTACATCACGGACTGTCTATGATACTGGTATTGAACGCCCTTATCCTGATGGCAAGCTGATTGTATCTCGCACCGATTTGGATGGTGTGCTGACTCACGTCAACGATGCTTTTGTCGAAATCAGTGGCTACAGCGTTGATGAGCTTATTGGTCAGCCACAATCTATTTTGCGCCACCCTGATATGCCAAAAGCCGCTTATAAAGATTTGTGGGATACCGCAGCGGCTGGGCAAAAATGGCATGGCTACGTTAAGAATTTATGCAAAGATGGCAGTCACTATTGGGTCTATGCGACCGTTGTGCCAAACATTCGTCGCGGCGAAACAGTGGGTTATACCTCGGTACGCCGTAAGCCATCACGTAGCAAAATCGAAGCTGCTATGGCTCAGTATGCCCAAATGAATCAAAATGAGGAAGGCTAAATCATGACGACACACAATATGTTAATCGCCCCTGATTTTTCTCCTGAGCGTTTTGCAGGCTGGCACATGTTTAATATTTTGATTCAAAAACGTGCCAACCTAAATATGCATCTGAATATACCTACCTCACATGCTGAACAAGAGCAAATCATTGAGGCAGGTGACATTCAAGTTATCTATGCCAACCCATTTGATGCAGCTACTTTGATCCGTGAACAAGGCTATCGTGCCGTTGCACGCCCTATCGGTAAATCTGATGAGATGGTTATTGCTGCTGCGGCAAACAGTGATATCAAGCGCTTAGAAGACATTAAAGCGGGTGCGACCGTAGCAATGGCGGACAACCGTGATGTTAAGCTGATTGGCTTACGCTTACTAGAAGCTGTGGATATAGAAGAGTCTGATCTTAACTGGGATATCACTGAAACTTATCAGGCAGCCGCCCGTAAAGTCATCAAAGGTGATGCTCAAGCGGCTTTTTTCTTGGCAGAGATTTTTCATAGCTTTTCACGCTTGACCAAAACTCAGCTGTCAGTGCTAATCGAAAGTGATTTGGCAGACATTAGCCATGTATTACTGATTAAAGATGGCTTTCCTGATACAGAAATATTCATGAATGCGATCCTGAACTTGCATAATGATGACGATGGTAAAGAAGCATTGGCTGAACTTGGCATGCCTCAAGGGTTTGAAGCCATGGACGAAGAAGATGCTGAATTTATGATAGATTTGATGCAAACTTTACTTGATTAATTATTAATTATTAATTGGCACGTTGCACCGTTTCGCTTAGTGAAGTCATAGCCTATTGTCGCTCAATAGTGGCTATATCATTTTGACCATACGATATTAGCCATAAGCTGTTAGCCATATAATAGACACTATGACTTAAAGGACACTATTATGTCTGATTTAGACCTTATCAAAGAAAATGAGATGGAAGCGCGCCGAGTATTTCGTTTATATTCGCGTAAAGTGTTTTTGGCACCCAATAACCGTCATTTTCATGAACAACGTATCAATGCCGCATTACTTTTGACCGAAAAAGAGCCGCTACAAGGTGCCGTCGCAGACTTTTTTTATGGCTGTTGGTATGACATTCCTTACGATGTAAATAATCTGTTTACGCGTATTAAAGATCGCTTGTACCCTCATGTCCAGCAAGGGTTTCGCGATTGTATTAGTAAGAAGCGATATATTCAACGCAATAGTATGCTGGCGACTCGCTGGAGTGTCCTGATATCGCCGTCTCTCAATGAGCAAAAACAGCGATTGCTTATCAGTAGCGATGATGCCAAAGAAATATCCAAAGACATCACCGCTGAGCTCATGCAGGCGCGTGAAGATAAGGATTGGGGCACGATTGAGCAGATCGAAAACGAATTCTTTGCTCACTGTATCGCTCGCAATGATCGACTTGCCTTCTCGTTAGTATGGTTTCGCTTGGGTAAAAGCGACTGGCAGTTCGATGAGCGCTGGAATAACTGTCAACAGCATCTTGATCAGACCATCAAGACCTAATTTATCGCCGATTTAACCCTTTCATCACAATGGTAGCCGCTATGTCCTCTTACTTAAATGCTGATAAAACGTATCTAACCCTCACTCCAGCCGGTATTTTTGAGGCATTTTCACAAAGTGAGCCCACTGATGAACAGCTGTCATTACAAGACTTAATGTCCTATGGGGAGACGTTGCTCGCCGCTGATTGGCTTGAGCGTTATTCTGACGAATGGCTACAGAGCTTTATAGAACACGGCTGGATTGAAAAGCTGTCTTTGTTGTTACCCGCACCCAATCTGCCGTTGGATCAGTTTTTACCGTATGTGGTTGCCAGCTTATCTGGTAAACGCCGTGCCGCTATTGGCTCTGATGAAGGGTTTTGCCTAGCACGAATCGGTTACAGCCAAGAAGAAGCGGACATGCTAAGTGTTGCAGCTGCTGACTTTTCAGGTTTCATGATTCGCCAAAAACAACGCGGCTGGGCGGTCGAAAGCCAAGCCATCTCATTTTTTCAACAAGTTGACTTACTGATTCCTGAGACCAGCTTTGTGTTTTTATGGATTGATGGGTCAGGTTACGCCCTCATCATCGATGGCGAGCCTTTGACTAATAGCCGCGCCTTTGTTGAGATGGTATGGGCATTGAAAACATCTGGATTAAGATTTCTTAGCTAAATCAACCAAACCGCTTGATATACCATCAAATATCAGTATGACACGCTGCCATACTGACCAGTGCGCTTATATCAAACTAAGCGCACTTCTTTCAATCTCTCACATCTGCTTTACTTTCAATATATTTTTTTCTTTCATCTTCTGCTATAGCCGATTTACACACAAGGACAAGTACTACAAATTGCACTTAGGCTTTACGCATTATTAAGATGTGATATTCAAATAAATTATGAAATAAAAAAAGACGCTATTTACAGCGTCTTTTTTATTTATTGCTAGGGCGTGCCTTCATTTCAAAAATGGTGATAAAAATGATTTAAATTGCCGTCAAACGAGGAAAATATCGCAGAAAATATCGGGATATTAACCAGCTATTTAACGATGTTTGGCAAAATTTAGCCATTTTTAGCCCGTTTAGATATGATCAATTGAATTGAGAACACGCCCTAGAACTACATTTATATATTGCGCACCACAATTGATTGTATACGTGAATACATAATTAATGATATGCCGTTAGATATCAACTCGACGGCCAACAGTATGCCAAGAATATACGTCGCTGACTGCGGATAATTGGTAAATATCATGATAGCCAATATAATCGATAGCAGCCCTGAGAGTAATATTGGAACAAAAGCCACTGTCCGACGGAGACCGAAAGCAACAACAACTCTGACTATACCTGTTGCCATAAATAAAATAGCAGTTACCATGGTCAAGGTTAATATTCCTTGCAACGGGTCTTGTAATAATTCAATACCAATTAATACACCAAGTACACCGCCGATGGCAGCCAGCACTTTTCCAGTGGTACTATATGCTCGGAACAAGGCGATAAACTGTAAAACACCCACTAAAAGAAAGATAAAACCTGCTAACTGCTCAGCGGCCAAAGTGGCGCTAAGAGGATTAAAAAATGCAAAGATACCGCCAAGAATACTAATGATGCCAATGACTAACCATAATGTACGATTCATAAGACGACCTTATTTTACATTTAATAGAAAATAAATTATATCGCAAACCTTACCTTATGTTGTATAACGGTAGTAATATCTTCGAGTAGTCCTGTTAATATCAGAGTGTGGGCATTGATTTGTGGTTACAAGCCTGCTAACTGATTTTCCCACTGTTGCCGCGTCATGTTATAAAGTACATGCTCAGCCAGCCGATGGTTAGGGTCAAGGGCTGGATGGTAGAAGTTGGCGCGGGTATCCATCATGCCAATACGCTCCATAATCAATTGCGAGCGCTTATTGATAACCGCTGTGAATGACACAACCTCATCGAGCGACAGCTCAGTAAAAGCGAAATTCAGCGCCGCACGTGCAGCCTCGGTAGCATAGCCTTGTCCCCAATAATCTTTATGTAGTCGCCATGCAATCTCGACAGCCGGGGCAAAAGACATATCTGCGTGAGTATCATTCAAGCCAACAAAACCGATAAAATCATCATATGTTTTGGTGCTATCTTTTAAACTGACGGCCCAAAGCCCCCAGCCTTGATTAGCAATAAGCTGCTGGCATTTACTAGCGATGATGTCACTTACTTTAGGCGTTAATAACTTGGGAAAATACTTCATTACCTCAGGATCAGCATTTATTTCAGCAAAAACAGCAAAGTCACTTGCTTGCCATTGCCTGAGATAAAGACGTTCTGTTTCTATCACATTTATCATTTTTATCACTTATGGATTGACACTGTTAATACTTATTTATCCAGCCAGCCTTGTTGCTTGGCATAAGCAAGTTGCTCAGGAGTATCGATATCATAGCTCAGTTGATGATTAACAACGGTACTTATCTGACTGGGCTTCAATTCTCTAATTAAATAACGCAGCCCTTTATCGCCTACCAGCAATGCTTGCCACTCTCTGAGTAAATCATAATCAATCGTTAAAGGTAGTCCGATAATGTTTTGCTTTAATGCAGTGGCAGCAGACGTTTCATTTAAATTCATATTATTTGAATACTGCCAGCTACTATAAGCACTTGCCACTACAGACCGCTTATCTGCCAGCAGTTTTGCCAAATGCTGCTCATCGAGTAGAACTTGATCAACACCCATAATGACGACGCGCTCGATTAATGAACTTGTTAATTGCGTGACCGCCTCAATAGCCAAATTCAAACTATACGCCATACCTATTTCAGGCGTAGAATTTACGACCATTTGAATCATAGAGTACTGAAAAGCCAATTCATCCATCGCACTGGCTATTGATGGTTGATTATCAGGAATGACTATAATAATTGCTTGCGGTTTTGTAGAAAGTGCGAGTTTGGTCATGAAGCAAATTAAGGGTTCGCCATCTTTACACAGTAACTGTTTTGCTTGACCTAAACGCAGGCTCAGTCCACTGGCCAAAATAATGACCGCATGGTTTGGTGGCTTTGATAGATTTATTGGCTTTAGTTGCATAGATGCTAAAATAGATGCGTCGCGGCTCATGATAAATTTATCGTGGCACGAGCACTTGTAGCAGTCGTCTCTATAGAATCAATATGTGTAGAAAATAGCGTTGTAAAGTTAGTGTTTGACAGATGAGTGTCTGAGTTTTCTGCTGATAGGTTTTGATTATGGACGACCGCATTGACTTGTGCCATGATACCCAGTGCTAATGCTTCAGGACCATCGCCGCCCAGCTTATAGCCAATCGGATAATGCAGTTTTTTGATACCTAGGTTTAAACTGGCAGGATTTGTAAACCTTGTACTAATTTCTTCGATTAAGCGCTCGGTACGGTAGCGTGGCCCTAGTTGTCCAAGATATTTATAGTGATTAGCATGCTCTAATAATACGCCAAGGCGAGCACGGTCTTGGCTGAGACTATGCGACATCAAAGCAACGGCAGCATTTTTACTGAGTTTTAGTAAAGTGTCACTATCATCTAATGCCAGTACCATCACTCTATCTGCCTGAGGAAAACGCTGCTGCGTGGCATATTGCGCTCGACTGTCTACCACTGTCACATGCCAATCTTGCAGCTTTGCCATCGTAACTAGCGGCATCACATCATTGCCAGCACCACAAATCAGCAAGCGTATCTGTGGTTGTAGGCGCTGAATCAGCCATTCTGTGGCTAAATCATCATTGTCATCTTTTACGATGACGTACTCAGCATTTTTATGGAGCAGTTTATATTCGGATAAACTTTCAATAGCATGGATAACTGTGCTTGAAGCATTAGATATCACTTTATCTGAATGATTAGCGTCGATAGCGGTGAGGTTTCCTGACTTGATATAATTATCTAGGTTAAGACGCACACCAATTTGAAGTTGAGAGTTTGTATTATTTTGGTTATTAAAATGGATTGTAGAGCGAATTAAAGTTGCTACCGTTACTGGCTGCTGAGACTGACGAACTTGACTGATGACATTTAACAAAGACATTGCTGTCACTAGCCTTTCAAACAACACATGTACGCGCCCATTACAGCCTAATCCAAAATTTAACTCGTCCAGATCAATATCTTGTTCATCGTAGTTATGATCTGTGCCCTTATTATCACTGCCTCTATCAAAATCATCGTCTGATACGCTTGCTGGCACATTACCATTTTCAGCATATTCAATATCATCGCCTGTTTGATAGACTTGTACATTCGCACCTTGACGCGTGAGCCAAAAAGCACGTTTGATAATATGTGGCTCCAAACAGCCGCCGCTAATCATCCCAACTGAACGACCATCTTCACAGATGAGCATCATGGCGCCTGCGCGGCGATAGGCTGACCCTTCGGTACGCACGACGGTTGCTAATACCGCGTCGACCTGTTGTTGCTGAGCCTCGCGTGCCAGCTTAAGAATATCAGCAATTTGATTCATAACGCCTCTTATATACTCTCTATCATTGATGTCTATATACGGTCTATATCCATCATAGCCCACTTATAAAACCCGCTAGTGACTACAATTAGCGGGTTTATATTGTCCATCCATTTGACTAAAAACCTATTCTGGTAGCTCATAAAGTAATTTGTCGAGAGTAATAGGAAAGTCATAAACTCGTACACCCACGGCGTTGTAAACGGCATTAGCAATAGCAGCGGCAGCACCGGCAATCGCCGTTTCCCCAATACCTTTTATATGCATTGGATTGGTGTACGGATCGTCCTCTTCTACCAAGATAACATCAAGCTGAGGAACATCCGCATTGACTGGGACATGGTATTCTGCAAGATTATGATTACATAGCCGACCGTCATGCTTATCGTGAATCACCTGCTCCATCAACGCAGAACCAATACCAAATATCATACCGCCGTAGCACTGTGAGGTCGCGGTTTTATGATTGAGGATACGCCCTGCTGCAAAGGCACCAGTCATACGTTTGATGCGTATTTCACCAGTCACTCGATGTACAGCGACCTCGGCAAAATTGGCACCAAATGACGCTTGGCGATGACTTTTGGCGTTTTTACCCGGTGCAATTTGACCTTTGGCACTGAGCTTTTGGTCATCATATTGAGCGACGATATCGGCTAATGAATGAGTCTGGAAATTACTAAAGTCATATTCTTTCGATTCAGTTAGTGAGATTCCAGTTATTTCAGCTAATTTGTCTTTTAAATCAGCCACTTTATCTACGATATTATCGCCCAAACCTGCTACTTTTTCTTTTCCTGCTTCTATAACGGTTTCTACAAAGTTAGCCTCATGCTCACCTACCTGCTTAATTTGACCGTTATCCAGCTGAATGATGTCAGGGTATAGACCGACTTTTTCTGCGATCATCTCACGTAGCTGCTGACAAGCAAGGTAAATACTACTGCCTGAACTGGCAGCGCCCATACTGCCCCCTGAGCCTATCGCAGGTGGCAAACTGGTATCACCAAGCTTCATTTCAATATGATCTATTGGTAGCCCTAATAAATCTGCAGCAACCTGAGTAAATACGGTATAAGAACCTGTACCGATATCGGTCATGTCCGTCTCAATCACGGCTTTGACGCCTAGCGCTTTTGAGTTATCTACTTGCAGGGTCGCCCGTGCTTCTGATGGCGCTAAGCTGTTGCCGCGAGCTGCCGCTGCCATACCCATGCCCATCCACCAATCACCTTCTAAGCGACTGGCAGGCTTAGCATTGCGTTGATTCCAGCCAAACTGTTCAGCCGCTTGATCGATACAAGCGATAAGCTTACGCGTGGAAAACGGGATGCCTTTACTAGGATCTTGCTCAGGCTCATTGCGACGGCGCAGCTCGACAGGGTCTAGGTTGAGTTGCTCTGCCAATTCATCCATCGCACACTCAAGGGCAATCTGTCCGACTGCTTCGCCAGGGGCACGCATCGAGCCTGATAATACTTGGTTCATGTCTACTTGCTGATAATTAACTCGGCGATTGTCACCGCGATACAGATAATGCGTAGAGAGCGCTGCTGGCTCAAAAAAGGCTTCTCCTGGCAAATTACTAGAGACCGTCTCATGAATCATGGTGTCAATAATACCGTCTTTACTACAGCCAATTGCGATGCGTTGACGCGTGTTTGAGCGTCTAATCGTTGCCTCCATTACTTGCGGACGTGTCATAGTGATTAACACGGGACGACCCAATTCTTTTGCGGCGAGTGCAGCGGCTATCGATTCTGGAGAAATCCCAAGTTTGCTACCAAAACCCCCACCGACGTAGCGAGCGATTAATTGTACATTATCTGGATCCAAATCCAATGCATCGACGATTTGCTTTTTGCATGAGGCAAGCATTTGATTAGAGGAGTACATAATCAGCTTCTCACCTTTCCAGTGAGCAAGCGTTGCATGAGGCTCCATCGCTGCGCTGTTTTGACTTGGCGTATGATAAAAGCGATCAAAGGTTACTGCAGCATTTGCAAGGCTTTGTTCTGGATTACCCTTTTCTGAGTTTTTATCCGAACCTTTTTTTTCATTAACCTCATGAGCATTTGGCAGCTCTGTCGTAAAGTTCAATGCCGCCTGCTCAGTCTCATCCTCATAAGTCACTTTGAGCGCTTTTGCACCTTCGGTCGCCGCCTCAAACGTCTCAGCAATGACAACCGCAATCGGCTGACCATGATAAAAAATTTCACTAACGCCTTGCTTAGGTGATTTGGTTGCACCGCCCTGTTGGGCATTGCGTAAAAAGTGCTCAGGATCGGTCACCACTTTAATAATCTCAGGAATAGCCTCTAAAGAGCTGCTATCAATTTGCTTAACGCGCCCTTTAGCAATGGTTGCACTCACCAAAACACCATAGGCTTGATTGTCTAAATGAATCTCTGCCGTATAATGTGCTTGACCACTGACCTTGAGTGATCCCTCAACTCGGTTGATGGGCTTACCCACCAATTTGCTCGCTGTTTTATCAAAAAGTGATTCGACAGGCGCATTCATCATCATTTTTTTGGTCGGTTCTGCTGGTAATATTGAATCCAATAACGACATGATTATGCTCCCTTGCCCGCTAATGCGCGTTGAATAACTTGTTTGAGTAGACGACGAGTCAGCGGTATTTTGAAATCATTTTGACCACTACCTTTAGCCTCTTTCAGTAATAAGTCCGCTGCTTGTTTAATGACATTTTCATTGCCATCAGTACCCGTCAGCAATGCCTCAACGGCTTCGTTACGCCATGGCTCAGTGCCAATACCGCCGAATGCTAGGCGCACTGTGTCCAAACGCCCATTATCAGTCACGTCTATTATCGCGGCACAAGACACTAGGGCAAAAGCATAGGACGCGCGATCACGCACTTTGTCATAAGTGTGCATGCCTTTGATGGGCGCTGGCAACACAACATGAGTGATAAGCTCACCAGACTCTAAAACGTTTTCGATATGTGGTGTATCTTTTGGCAAACAATAAAAGTCTTTGATGGCAATTGTACGCGTTGAACCATCCGTTTTTAACGTCTCAACAGTGGCATCTAATGAGCGCATCGCGACGGCCATATCAGATGGATGTTGAGCAATACAGGACTCGCTAGTACCCAAAATTGCCAACGTACGATTTTCACCATTTATCGCTGGGCAACCAGAACCTGGCTTGCGCTTATTACAAGCACTATCCGTCTGATAAAAATAATAACAACGCGTACGCTGTAATAAATTGCCACCAGTCGTCGCTCTATTACGCAATTGTCCTGTCGCACCTGCCAAAATCGCCCGTGATAGCACTGGGTAATTGGCAATGACCTCAGGATGCGCGGCCAAGTCGCTATTGGTCACTAGCGTACCGATGCGCAGGCCACCATCTGTAGTCTTCTCAATTTGAGCTAATGCTAAGCGAGTGATATCTACCAGCTTAACTGGCGTTTCAATCTCTAACTTCATCAAATCTAAAAGGTTGGTACCCCCTGCGATAAATGAGGCGTCTTTTACACTAGCAGATTGGGCTGCCTGCTCTGGCGCGGTAGCACGGCTATACTCGAAACGTTTCATGAGCGATCTCCTAACCTGCTAGTTGCCGTCTTATTCTTCATAGATTGACTACCTAGCTGCGCTTCACTAGGTGGTGGTGACCAAATACCCGTCACCTCTGATTTTTGTACTGCGTCAGTTTTAGATGAATCATTCATTTCATTTTCTAGTACTTGTGAGATGGCTTTAATAATATTGGGATAAGCAGAACAGCGGCAAATATTGCCACTCATACGCTCAGCGATTTCTT
Source organism: Psychrobacter immobilis (assembly GCF_003148585.1). Lineage (GTDB taxonomy): Bacteria > Pseudomonadota > Gammaproteobacteria > Pseudomonadales > Moraxellaceae > Psychrobacter > Psychrobacter immobilis. The sequence continues at coordinate 373,348 of NZ_QGGM01000001.1, forward strand.
GAACCAGCAACCCATCAGGATTTTGCAAATCTGTAGTGACATGACTGGGCCAGTTTTGTTTAATCTCATCGATCAGCGCTGTTGCTGAACAAATTTGCCCAGGGGTACAGTAACCACATTGAAACGCATCATTATCTTTAAAGGCTTGTTGCAACGCTGACAAAGATTCGGGCATGCCAATGCCTTCAATCGTGGTAATCTCATCACCATCGTGCATAACTGCCAAGGTCAAACAGGCATTGACCCGACGCCCATTGATAAGTATGGTACAAGCGCCGCACTGACCATGGTCACAGCCTTTTTTAGGCCCCGTAATTTTGAGGTGCTGACGACAGACATCGAGTAAGGTCGTGCGTGAATCAAGATTGTCGAGCTGATAATCTTGCTTATTAATGGTTAAGTTCAAGGTAGACATGCTGGCTTCTCGCTGGCAGATAATCATAAAAAATAGGGTTAAACGCTTCTTAAAAGTCGCGCCAATCGATTTATTATGACTTATTAGAAATGTCGATTTGTTTTTACTTTGTAGTTATTACAGTGTAGTTTTTAATCTATGAAAACTTTACTTCTCACTATTTTATCTGGCTTATTCACTATCAATTTTATAAATGAAACTCAAAAACTCATTTTATTAGCAAAAAAAATAGCGCTATAAACATGCCGTTTATAACGCTATTTGAGTTCAATATAGTCAGTTAAAAATACCAGTCGGGCATTACGCTTTAGTAATTATGCTCGCTTCACTCAATCGAGATTTTGGCAAATCTGCATTAAAATCGTCTTCACTACGATAACCCAGTGAGATAACGGCAACGGCTGTGTAGCCTTTGCTACGTAGCTCAAATTCTTCATCGAGTGCCTTTAGATCAGCGCCTTCCATCGGTACGGCATCAATGCCTAAAGTAGCAGCACCCAGCAATAATGCACCCATATTTAGATACACTTGCTCGACAAGCCAATGCGGCTCGTCTTTTTGCTCACAACGGCGAATGTCCAAAAACATCTTGCGCACTTGATGCATTTGCTCTTTGAATTTTGGTTCTGCGAAGCGACCATCCGTATCTTCTTTATCCAATACTTCATGCAAAAATTCATCATCAGCATAGATACGACTACAGAAAATTATGACGTGTGAGGCATCTTTCACCTTTGCCATGTTGAAATCAAACATCCCTTGCGTACCTTTTGCGATACGTGCCTTGCCAGCATCATCATCAGCGATCACAAAATGCCAAGGTTGGATATTGGTGCTTGATGGGCTAAGTCGTAGGATATCCTTTAAACTTTGAAAGTCTGCTGCTGATATTTTTTTATTGGCATCAAACTCTTTGGTGCTGTAACGCCAGTTCATGGCTTCAGTGATATTTTTCATTTATGACTCCAAGATTTTTAGTACCGCCACTTTAAGCAAAAACCCGTTTGATGACCGTTACAGATTGGTTAAGTAGTCACCTATTTTGTTATTACGTTACTGATGATTCAGTGCATCGCTGAGTTATTTGAGCCGCCATTTGAACAGTTATTTAAGCAGATACTTATTAGACAGAGACTCATGAAACAGTAACTTAGACGATATTGTAATTGTTCCCTCATTCTCTTAGCATTAGTTAATTAGCATTGATTTATAAGGCGGTCGACCACAGACAGCTTATATAAAAAATAAATACTGAATTAGGCAGATAGATATGGAACATTCAAAGCAGTTACCCTCAAAGCAGTTACCCTCAGAGCAGCCACTACGCATCGATATCGTCTCAGACGTTGTTTGTCCTTGGTGCGTCATTGGTTACCGCCAGCTGGCAGAAGCCCTCAAGCAAACCAACACCGAACACGAGATTCACTGGCATCCGTTTGAGCTTAATCCAAATATGCCAAGCGCAGGACAAAATATGCGTGAACATATTATGGAGAAATATGGGTCGAGCAAGCAAGAATCTGATGCTAGCCGTGCTCGATTAATGGAAGCGGGTAATGAGGTTGGCTTTACGTTTAACTTTAACGATGACACGCGCATGCATAACACGTTCAACTTGCATCAATTGCTGCACTGGGCAGATCAGCAAGGTCGCATGCATGACTTAAAGCAGGCGTTATTCGTCGCTCATTTTACCAATGGTCGCAATATTTCTGACAATGCCGTGCTTGCTGATATCGCAGCAGAGATTGGACTAGATCGTGATGAGGCACTAGCCGTGTTAGCAGACCAAAGGTTTGCTAAAGAGGTGCGCGCAGAAGAGCAACATTGGCAACAACAAGGCATTCAAAGCGTACCAGCGGTAATTTTTAATAAGCGTCATCTGGTTAGTGGTGCACAAGGTGTGGAAAATTTCAAAAATATCTTGCAGCAGTTGGCTGACATGCCAGACTAGGGCGCATCTTCAGTTCATTCGATAGTCATCTAAATGGGCTAAAAATGGTTAAATCTTGCCAAATATCGTCAAACAGCTGGTTAATATCCCGATATTATCTGCGCTATTTTCCTCGTTTGACGGCAATTTATCTCATTTTTATCACCATTTTTGAAATGAAGACACGCCCTAGTTTTCCTGACGAGGTTTTTTGGCAAGGTTTCGTTAGCTATTCCTAAAAGGATCCCTTATGTCCTCTGATAAATCTCTCCCTATTATCGTGTTTGATGTCAATGAGACGCTACTCGACATTACCACTCTTGAACCATTATTCGCTCGCCTATTTGGCAATAAAATACTACTAAGAGAATGGTTTGCGCAATTGGTGCTATATTCACAAACCATGACGTTATCAGGACTTTATACGCCTTTTGGCGAGCTTGGCGTCAGCGCCTTACAGATGACCGCTGATATTCATAACGTCAGGCTGATAGATAGCGATATCGACGAATTGAAAGAGCGTATGAGCAAAATGCCTGCTCACCCTGATGTAGTTCCAGCATTAACCAAACTGCGTGAGGCAGGGTTTCGACTGGTAACGTTGACCAACTCAGCAAATAGCGCTTCCCCGACCCCACTTGAAAAAGCTGGCATCAGCCATTTCTTTGAACAGCATTTTAGTGTTGAAACTGTTGGTAAATTTAAGCCTGCGCCTGAGACTTATCAAATGGTCGCTCACGCATTGTCTGTTGAGTTGTCAGATTTGTGCCTAGTCGCTTGTCATCTTTGGGATACGATAGGCGCTCAAGCGGCTGGCTGCCAAGGGGCGTTTCTCACGCGACCGCACAACGCTTTATTATCAGCGCCAAACGTTCCAGCGCCAGACTTTGTAGCAGCAGATCTAACCACGCTTGCCGAACAAATAATTTTTTCCACTAAAAAATAATTGCCAATGCCAAAAAAATGCCGCCCTATATAAGGACGGCATTTTTGGTTTAGCATACTGCTACTTTATGAGGCTAAATCTATAATCACTATTATTAATAATGATTTTTAAAAATGAATAACCGTACGGATACTCTCGCCTTTATGCATCAAATCAAACGCTTCGTTGATATCCTCTAATGGCATGGTATGGGTAATGAAATCTTGTAGTGGAATCTCACCAGCCAAATAACGCTCAACATAACCTGGTAATTCACTGCGACCTTTTACGCCGCCAAATGCTGAACCGCGCCAGACGCGACCAGTCACTAATTGGAATGGGCGAGTAGAGATTTCTTGTCCAGCACCAGCGACACCGATGATGACCGACTCGCCCCACCCTTTATGGCAGCACTCGAGCGCTGAACGCATGACATCGACGTTACCGATACACTCAAATGAATAATCGACGCCGCCATCGGTCAATTCAACGATGACTTCTTGAATTGGCTTGTCATAATCTTTTGGATTGATGCAGTCGGTTGCGCCAAGCTTTTTAGCCAGCTCAAATTTGCTCTCGTTAATATCAATAGCAATGATACGACTGGCTTTTGCCATTGCCGCACCTATGACCGCTGATAGACCAATACCGCCGAGACCAAAGATAGCGACAGTCGCACCCTCTTCTACCTTGGCCGTATTCATCACTGCACCCATACCCGTGGTGACACCGCAACCCAATAAGCAGACTTCTTCGAGTGGGGCTTCTTTGTTCACTTTTGCCAAAGAAATCTCAGGCAACACGGTATATTCAGAGAAGGTTGAGCAGCCCATATAATGATAAATAGGCTCACCATCTTTATAAAAACGCGTGGTGCCGTCTGGCATTAAGCCTTTACCTTGGGTCTCGCGTACGGCAGAGCACAAGTTGGTTTTGCCTGAGGTACACATTTTACAGACGCCACATTCTGCTGTGTATAAAGGAATGACATGATCGCCGACTTGCACACTGGTGACGCCTTCGCCGATTTGCTCAACGATACCGCCACCTTCATGACCTAAAATCGCTGGGAACACACCTTCTGGATCTTCGCCAGAGAGCGTAAATGCATCAGTATGACAGACGCCGCTTGCCACGATTTTTACCAATACTTCGCCTTTACGGGGCAGCATAACATCCACTTCTTCGATAGATAGTGGCTCATTTGGACCCCAAGCAATGGCGGCTTTTGATTTAATAAATTTATCTGACATCGTTATCTCTCTTTTTAATTCATTTTATGGGTTATTAAGCGCAGACCTCTATTCAGCTTATCTTGCTTGTTGAATGGAGGCAAGCGGCAGTTGTAGCAGTCTGTAAAGCTTTATACTGGCTATTATAGTTTTTTCTATAGCGATAACAATGTGCTATATTTGCAAATATCTTTTACACAGTGGTAATAATCATGCGCTGGGATGGTATTAGCGAATTTGTTTATGTAGCAGATTACGAAAGCTTTACGCGGGCGGCAAAAGAATTGGGTATCTCAACCGCGCAAGTCAGTCGGCAGATAAGCGCTTTAGAAAAGCGACTGAATATTAAACTGCTGTATCGCACGACGCGTAAGGTATCACTGACTGAAGAAGGTCGCGTGTTTTATCAGCATTGCCGCGGGGTGCTCGATGGCTTGGATGCGGCTGAGCAAGCAGTGAGCAATTTACAATCAAAGCCTCAAGGTAGGATTAAACTGACCGCTCCTGTCACTTATGGCGAGCAGCAATTATTGCCATTGATCAATGATTTCATGGTGCAATATCGCGATATCGAAGTGACGGCGTTTTTGAGCAATCAAAAAATCGACCTCATTGATGGCAGTTATGATTTGGCGATTCGTATCGGCAAATTAAGCGATTCGACGATGATGGCAAAAAAGCTCAGCCGTCGTACCAATTTCGTCTGTGCCGCGCCTGCTTATCTCGAAAAATACGGCATACCACATTCTTTGAGCGATCTGAGTCAGCATAACTGCTTACTTGGCACGCGTGACTATTGGCACTTTATAGAAGATGGCAAAATAGATTCTGGAAAAAATGCTGATAAAGAAAAAAACCTGCGCGTGTCTGGCAGTGTCCAATATAACAGCGGTCATAGTCTAGTCGATGCTGCGTTAAAAGGTCTGGGTATCGTGCAGCTACCTGATTATTATGTGCAAAAATACTTAGCATCAGGTGAGCTGGTCAGCTTATTGAATAACTATCGAGAGCCTGAAGAAAGTATCTGGGCCATCTATCCGCACAACCGTCATTTATCGCCAAAGATTAGACTGCTCGTCGATTATCTAGCAGAGCATTTGGTTTAGCTATGCGTTTTGGCTTAGGCATTTTTTAAGGTGTGTTGCAATGCGAGGCTTTACTATGCACGGTTTATTACGCACAATGCTACTATCGATGCTACTAAGCACAAGGAATATTATGGTTCACACTAAATATTCGATATTGCCAGCCAGCAATCGCTGAATGAACAATGACAATAAAAGGACTTTTTATGCTTAAGATTCTCTCTATCGCTGCCCTAGCGTTGGCCGTATCGTCTTGCGCCAGTGTTGAAAATATTTTAAACGCGCCTGATAAGATGCCATCAACGCGAGCAACGATGACTGCTATCGATGCCGAAAAAGGCTTGGTTACGCTGCAAAGCAATCATTCCGTGCAAGATACCGCTGATAAACTGGCGGCAATTATTGAAAGCAAAGGTATGAAAGTATTTGCGCGCGTCGATCACCAAAAGAATGCCCAAGGTGTCAATTTAACATTAAGACCGACGCAAGTGATTATGTTTGGTAATCCGAAAGCGGGTACGCCATTGATGAATTGCGAGCAAAGCGTCGCTATCGACTTGCCGCAAAAAATCCTCATCAGTGAAGATGCTGATAAAAAGGTCTGGTTGTCTTACAACAATCCCGAATACCTAAAGAGTCGTCACAATATCAAAGGTTGTGATACTGAAATAGCTAATATCGCAAAAGCCCTTGATGGTGTCAGTAAAGCCGCTATTGCAAAGTAATACCAAACCCAAAAAATACGATTAACGACATCATTTTTGCTTGTTCCGCTCGCTTAGTCTACTAGATGTAGTACTTACACTCGTTTTCCTTGCTACTCTAATTTTTTGAGAGGGTATAAGCGTTGGGTGAAAATCTAAAGATATAAAAAGGTGGGATGCAAAAGCACTCCCACCTTTTTATATCTTTAAAAGCTTCATTTACTAGCAATGCTCAGACCGTGCTATTTGCTCATGCAACTCTACTTTTAACTTCTTTGCACATTCGATGATCTTTTTTCGACCAGCAGGAATAGCGCCATATTGAATCGCCGTTTCTCGCATTTGTACCGTGACGTCATAGTGCGGATAGCTGGCGTTTCGATGGAATAAACGCTTATCCACTTCAATCAGTGCGGCAAAATCATGCAGCTCTTGCAGGGTATCTGCCAGCATATGGCACCACTTATAGCCTTTAAATTCTATCTGCATAAAATCCACATATATCGCCATAGAACCGCCTCCTCTATTATCCTTAATTTTTTATCATGTGCTAAGCAACGCTTTCACAAAACAGCCACTAGAACAATTCACTCGCATCTTTCTTTAGCTGTTTGAGTACGGCTTGGTATTCGCTATGATTGGTTCCAAGTGTGCTTAGACGCCCATAACGGAGCTGACGATAGTCCTGCCTCATCTGCATGATTTTTGCTTGGACAATATCTGAATGACCGCTATCTGTGAGCTTACTAGCTTTACTACTATCAGCGCTACGTGACACATTTACATCGCTATTTACATAACTACCGATATCATTAGTTCGGTCATCAACAGCCCTAGCCAAGCGCTCAAGCCAAGCCAGCTGACCTTCACTTTCATCACGAGCAAGTGATTTATCCGCTTTGCCAATACGTTTTGATAGCTGTGCAAGCGGCTGGTCTGCTGGATGCCAGCGCTTGCGGCGGCGTTGCCAAATGACAAAGACCAAAATCACCATGACAGTAATAGCACTCGCTGCCAACCAGATAATTTGCTGCATCACTGAGCGGATATTAAACCATTTAAGCAGCGAGTCAGCTTGTTTGTCCTGATCGTAACCAACGACGTCTTTTTGCCAATAGTAGCTCGCTTGATCTGAGAGGCGGCGTAAGGTTTGTAGCATTTGATATTGCTGATAGCTGATTTGTGCGCTAGCGCCATCGCCGAACATTGCCGCTCCTTGTGCCTGCGTCAGCGCATCCATCCCTTGCTCGACACGCTCAGGCGCAACAAAAGCCGTCGGATCGACACGTACCCAGCCTTGACCCTCAAGCCAAACCTCCGTCCAAGCGTGCGCATCCTTTTGCCGCACCTCCCACACATTGCCACCGCGGCTCAGCTCACCACCTTGATAGCCGGCGACGACGCGCGCGGGTATGCCAGCGGCGCGCAGCATAAAGGTAAAACTGGAAGAATAATGCTCACAAAACCCAGCTTTGGTCTCAAATAAAAACTCGTCAATACGGTTATTATTCAGCCTTGGCGGTGATAACGTATAACGAAAGTCCGTTTGGTTAATCCAGCGTTCAATAGCCGCCATATAGCGCACTGGGTCTGAGTCTGATTGCGCAAATAGCTGCTGTGCCAGTGCTCTTGCTTGCGGATTTCCGTCGGCTGGCAAGGTAAGATTTAGACGTCGTAACTCATCAGAGAGAACAGGGTCAATGCGCATCGGTGCAAATTGCAATACTTCATAACGTAACTGCTGAGTGACGGGCTGATCTTTTAATAAGGTAAAGTTTGAAGTAATACTGACATCTTGGCGCTGGGCAAAAGGATAATCAAGTCCAAATAGCCAGTTTTGCTGCGTCGGCTCTAAGATAATTTCATAGCTAGTAGGCGCAACTTTTACTTCATCAGGGACAGTTGCAAAGGCATTCTCAATCCAAGATGGCATTTGCGGTGCAGGTCGCCATTTTCGTTGCTGAGGGCTAGGACGCCATGTAATACCGTCAAAGTCGCTAAACACCAAACCACGCCAATATAACTGCTGTTGTGGCGGGCGATTATCTGCAAACTCTACCCGAAACGCCAGCTCAGTCGATTGTCCCAAATTGGCAAAATCCCCGGGTGACATACTGTCGGACACGCCAGTGGTTGCTTGCTGACCTGATAGCTGTACTGACCATAGTGGTGGCAAGCGCGGGAAGAACAAAAATAGCACGACTAATAACGGCAACGCCCCGATACCCAGCACACCCAAAGTACGCAAGCGACCATCACCGCGAGTGTTGCCGTCATCATTAAGCGCGATAAATGCCAATAAAATGATAACTGCACCAACAATCACTTCTAAAGTCGTCACAAGACCTTGATCCATCAAAAACAGCGCGGCAAGGACAAATAGTGATAAATTTAGGACCACATAAGCATCACGCCGTTTATACATCTCCCACAGCTTGCTGATGAGACAGAGCACTAAAAACGCCACGCCCATATCCAGTCCAAACGCTGTATTGTAAGTCAGCCATAGACCTGCCAGTCCCAATAAAAAGCCGAGCATTTGCATGCCTTGATAGACACGTTCTAAATGCGCTATTTTTTTAAACTTAGCTTTTATAGACGGCAGCTGTGCGGCGATGCTGACCACCGCAAAACCTATCAACCAAAACGGCAGATGCGCCGCATGAGGTAAAATAACGGTAATTTGAGCAATTAGCACCCAATAATAAGCAGGCAAGGCGAATAGCTTACGAGTCCATTTTGCAGCGCTATCCTGTAAAGCACGATCAGTGACGTTTTGACCCAGTGCCAACTGCTCAAAGCTTGTGGGACTTGTTTCAGGAAAACCTATAAATGTGTTTTCAGCGTCATTTGTAGGGAGTTTTTTTGAGTTGCTCCTATTTGAGTTGCTCCTATTATTCATTGTGCTTTCGCCAACCTTAGCAAGCACGCTTGTGCAAAACTGTCGCCTTCACCCATTGGTGCAGTAGAATGAATGTCATTGGGTAAGCGCATATGAAATGTCACGCCCAGCTCACCTAATTTCATCGCCCCATACGCCAGTTGTGCCAGTTTTTGCTCATGATGTGCTGCTGGCATATCCGCATAATCTAACGTTTGCTCATGACCGACTGGATCAGCAAAGTGCTTGGTCAACATGCCTTGACCACGTGCTACATGTCCCCACGACACCCGTGCCAGCGACTCGCCTTCAACGTAGTTATCTAGCCGCTCAAAATCATCTTGACCTTGCCGATATTGCCCACCTGTTGGCAAATCCTCCTGACTGGCAACGGCATACTGCGCTTGCCAATCAAACACTTCAGGTTTTGGATAGACCCAAGCAGTACGGGCAAAATAAACATAGGACCACGCCCTCATGATACCTAACGGATAAACCGTTTTTATTTTTAAGCGTGGTAATTCAAACTGCCCACGATTCTGCGTCAGTACTGGCAAGCGAATAATTTGCTCACCTTGCAGTCGTGTCACAAGTATCGACTGTTTATTATCAGCGCTATGTTTGATTTTTTTATGGGCTTTTTTATCTGTTTTATTATTAGGCTTGCTACTAGCCTTGTCATCAGTCTGCTCAAAGCTAAATAACAACTGTCGTCTTGGTTGACGGCTCTCACTACGCAACTGCAAAGTCACCCAAACAGGCGCGCCCGCTTCTGCCATAGTCACTTCAAGCAAACGTACTTGCAGACCTGAAATGTGCGCAAAGGTTACATGAAAGCTGATAAGCCAGACGCTGACCAAATAAAAACATAAACCTAATACCAAGTTATTGCCATAGTTAATGCCAGCGATAAAGGTGATGATTAATAACACTGCATATAGCACCCCTTCACGGCTAAAAAAGATATAGACGTTACGCAAATTGAGGGTGGCGCTATCGCTTTTAGGCGCACGCGAGGCAAACCAACGGCTTAATGCTGAAGTGGCTGGTACGGTTAAGGCTTTTGGCAAAAAGCTCATGACTACCCTATCCTTACCATAAAATTGATACTCTCATTCACAATTGGTGATAGTTTTAAAACAAATACACTATGAAACAACAAGCAGCTAAAAAATAAATACTCAGATAATAGTGATTGAAGTAACAACTATTTAAATAACCATCATTTAACTAACAACAGCCACTTCTGCCAATATACGTTGTGCGATGGTCTGTGTCGCCTGCCCACCAGTCACATGCGCTAGGACAAAGCGCTGACCGAGACGATGATCTGTGACCGCGGCAAACACCGCTTGGATGTCCTCAGGTGTCACTTCCATATGCCCCGATACATACGCATAAGCCTGCGCGGCACGCTGTAGCGACAATACTCCACGCGGTGATAAGCCATGATACTCGGAGCTTGCTCGTGTCTTTGCGACCAATCGCTGCAGATAATCCAAGACCACATCCGCGACATAAACGTGTTTAACACCTTGCTGTGCTAACAACACCGCCTCAGTATCAAGCAGCGCATCTAAATTTTTTAGTAGCTCGCGGCGATCCTGACCTTTTAATAGCTCACGCTCTGCGGTAGGCGACGGATAACCAAGCGACAAGCATAGTAAGAATCTATCTAGCTGCGATTCAGGAAGCGGATAGACACCTGCTTGCTGTAGAGGATTTTGGGTTGCAATGACAAAAAACGGCTGCGGCAAAGGATAGGTTTGCCCATCTTGGGTGACTTGTCGTTCTTCCATCGCTTCTAGTAACGCGCTTTGCGTCTTAGGGCTAGAGCGATTAATCTCATCAGCGAGCAAAAGCTGAGTAAAAATAGGACCTGCTCGAAACTCAAATTGCTGTTTCTTTTGATCATAAATGCTCATGCCTAAGATATCTGCTGGCAGCATATCATTGGTGAACTGTACACGGCTAAAGCTCAAGCCTAATAATTGCGCCAAGCCTTGCGCCAACGTCGTCTTACCCATACCCGGCAGATCTTGCAGTAACAGATGTCCACCTGCCAAAATACCACTCAGCGCAAGCTTAACCACTTGCGGCTTATCTAACACAATATGATTTAACTGCGCCATAAGTTGGGCAATTTTTTGCTGATTGTGACGATAGTCGGCAGCGCTAAAGGTCAACTTATGAATCACCTCTGCTGCTGATGGATGTGGTGTTATAATGGCTCTATCGATAGCTGCGTGGGTCATAGTCAATTATTGGCTCATTTCTTATGGGATTAGTGTTTCTAGGGCGTGTTCTTATTTTGAAAGTGGTGATAAAAATGAGATAAATGGCAACCAAACAAGGAAAATAGCGCTGATAATATCAAGATATTAACCAATTGTTTGACGTGGTTTGGCAAAATTTAACCATCTTTAGCCCATTTAGTCGCTTTCGTTTAGCTTAAGGACACGCCATAAACTGGCTATTGCTTTGAGTCATCTTCAGTTATCGGCACGGCGGCACGAAGCGTTGACAGATAAGCGATGACATCTGCGCGTTCTTGCGCATCGGGCATCGGGTTTGATAGCATTTTTGAGTCTAGCATGGCTTTTTCTGCATCCGCAATATAAGGGTCAAGCGTTTGCGCGTCCCATACCCAACCTGATGTTTTTAGCCCGTCACTATAGGTGTAATCTTCTAGCTCAGCGGCGGGCGCACCGTATATATTCATCAGCTGCGGACCTTTTTTGTTGAGTCCCGCATTCAGCTGATGACATTGACCACAAGCGTCTTGATAAATGATCGCGCCGTTATCAGCATCACCTTCCATATAGAGCGGCAATGTCACAGCAGCACGATGATCCGGTGGCGTACTTTCTCCGCAAGCGCTGAGCAATAAAACAGCAGCAAATATACTGCTTATTTGATATTTATTAATGATGGGCATTTTCGGCAATCTTTGGTTAAGGAATGTCAGCTATAGGTGAACAATATAGATAATAAGGTAGGGTCAAACACTTGCAAAGTGGAACCCTCTTCACGTCTAAATAGCTGCTTGTAAAAACATAACGTTATTTATTGGGGCATATCGAGCCAATAAACAACGCTTATAGGACAATTTGAGTAAGGCTTTTGTAATGTATGACGATAAAAAATTTATGAGCTATTAAGCCGTGTCGAGTATTCCATAAATAGGCACTGTTGATAGTTGCATATCAAACGGATCCTAAATGACGTTAGGTCGCAACCTTTATCGTACTGCTGGGTTCTTCTAGATAATAGCCTTGTAAATAGCGCGCGCCCACGCTCCAAGCAACGGACATGGTCGCCGCATCTTCAATATAAGGCATCAATACGTCCACATTGACTTCATTCGTACGCATAATAAGTGATTTGACAGTTTCTAAATTGTCTGCTGAGTCAATGCCATCCACATAGCTACGTGCTAAACGCACCATATCTGGCTGCACAAAACTGACAATCTCTATGGATTTGGCAGAAGAGCCGAAGTTATTGATGCCCATCTGACAGCTGACTTGGCTAAGGGCGGCAAATTGTGTTTTTGCCACTGTGAGATGGTCTGAGACGTCTTTTTCGTTGAACTGCAAGGTGAGTACACCAGCTGCACCGCCCACCGCTTTTATAAGCTGACTGGCAACACTAGGCAGTTTTTTGTCTATCAATGAGGCACTAGTCAATTGCACTAGCAATCTGGCTTCAGGATGTGTTTTACGTACCTCATTGACCTTTTTACAGGCATTGATGAGCACCCAACGATCTATTTTTTCGAGCAATTTATGCGTCTTGGCGACTGCCATAAATTGATCAGGCGTCAATATCGTATTGTCCGCATCCGCCAATGGCAACCGCAGATATACTTCAAAAAAGTCGCTTCGGTCATTGTTAATATCATATATTGGCTGGAACGATAACTCAAAACGGCTATTGGCAATGGCATCAACTAAAGATTCGGCAAGCGCATGATCATCACTATTGGCATGCTCGCTTGGATCGTACAAATGATAAGTGCCGCCATGATTAGAGGTCTCTATCATAATCTGACTGATGGCATCCATCGCACGTTCGAGCACGATACTTGGCTCTGCTGTATTGGTTTCGATTTTGACAATACCAATACTGACAGTCGTACTCGTCGTACGCTTATCTACTTCAATGAGCATATCACTGATACGTGAACCAATATGCTTAGCCAGTGTTTCAAGCTCTGTGGTGCTCTTATCCTCGACCAGTATGGTAAAGGCGGTATCACTGAAACGACTCACATGCCCGTCTGATATCAGCTCATCTAACGCATAGGCGACTTGCTTGACGGTCGCATCTACCCCTTGCAAACCTAGACTGCTTCTTATTTTACCGACATTATCGAGCTGAATATACAAAAGCCCAGCCGTCATTACACCTTGACGTGCTTGCTGGTACACGATTGCCATTTGTTCTTCAAAGCCGCGGCGGTTGTTGATTCCTGTCAGGCTGTCTTTGCATTCAGCGGCTGCCAAACGCTTAGCGACTTCCGCACTGTTATTATGGTTTTGTTGGATAATAACCTGCGTCACTGGCTCGCCATCTAAGGTCGCGGCTGCCAATTGTAGCTTTGCTTCAAAAGTACTGCCATCCATCCGCTTACTTTCAAAATTGAACTCGACTTCTTGGCGGCTACCTTTATCAAATTGACGTAAGAACTGTTTGAAACCCTTAACGTTATCACCGCCTGCAATCAGGTCAACAACAGGCACGCCTATGGCATCATTCATTGACTCAAAACCAAAAAGCTGAAGATAAGGGTCATTGGCAAAAATATGAATACCCTGATCAATATAGGCGACCGCACTTTTAGAGTTTTTAATCAATACGTTGGCGCGTTGCTCTGCTTCAGAGAGAACATGTCGCAACGCTCTAAGCTCACGGCGACTGCGTAAATTATCATGCTGTAGACAGATAGACATCACTACTGCCATCTCTTGGTCTACTTTGAGCGATTTGACCATCGTGCCGCTAATAATATCAGGTAGCCCCTCATCGTTATTGGCGGACGCTGCCATCTCTTCATTGAATAGGCAGATCATAGGCAAATCAATACTTTGCTCTTGAACGACGCCCACCACATCGGTGAAACTCATATCATAAGCATTGCCAAACACCAAGACATCCCACGGTTGTCGAAGTGACTTTAACAGCTCCTCTTTATCGTCCAAAAACCCTAAATTGATGGTGTCATAATAGCAACCTAGTAAGTGCACAAGGCGCTCAGCATAGAGCTGATCGTCATCAATGACTAAGAGGTTTAAGATGGACTGAGTACGCATAAGAAGCCTTTTGGATCTTGTAATCTTATTTTTATGTTTGATACCCTACACCTTTTCCAAGCATTAACCCAGCAAGGAAAATACTATCAGGGATAGGCTTAGCGGTTTTTAGTAGATTGGCATCGTCTTTCGAATCAAGGCGACATCTTGGCGAAGCAAAAACATCGTATAAACGAACATAATTTTATCAATCATTATAGACAATAACTTGACTGATTGCAGACTAACTTATCATCATTATTCAGTACACTTATTCACTGCTATTATTGAATAATAAATTCAATGAAGTAACCTTTAAGCCAGTATTTATTGACATTACTATTTGGCAACTTTTCCATAGACGCTCAAACAAACTATAGCTGCACCACCTCATACTGGCTGAATTCATCCGTAATCAGCAACCTCTGTCCCAAACGTAAAGGGGTTTGTTTGCTATTAATACGCATAATGACTCTATCATGGGTCTGAAAGTAAGAAGTCGGTACAATCAGAGTGCCAGTGGTTTGTAGTCGCTCATCTCTACCAAGAATAAATGCTGGCACAAAATGGCGACTACGCGTTTCTTTACCTTCTAAACGCAAGCCACAAGCCACTAGCTGATGTCCAAGTACTTGCCACTCGATCTCCGGGTTTTTACTATCAAAATCAAGCCAGCGCGCCACGCCCATCGACCAATCAGGCGGCATGATTGTATCAGATCGACAGACTAAAAAAAGGCTCATCATATGTAATGCTGGCGGGGCAGTCGTCGCAGATGTATCCTCATCAGCCACTATGTTAAGGCTGTCTTTATGAACACTTTCTTTATAAAAGCCATCTTTATGAAAGCGGTCTTTATTTAAAGTATCTACTGTTGATGATAGTCGCAGGGTGCGAAATAGTGATAAATCATCATTACGATCAAAGGTTTCACTGGCTAATACGTGGCTGCTGTCTTGTTTTTTATTCACGGTATCATAACGAGGACGCTGCTCATCTGGTAACTCTTTTATAGCGATTAAACTGGTAAAGCTATGCGAATGGCTCACCCGATAATGAATATTATTAAAACCTGTAATCAAAACAGCGTCTTCTTTCGCACTATGTTTAGTCGCTAGGGTGAGCGGCGGCTGTAAATAGCGGTAATTAAGCGTCATCGCTATTTTATTAAGCAAGTGACTCTCAACGCCGTCACCCCCTTCCTTAACTAAAGCCTGTTTGCGTCGTTTAAGATACTCAACCAGCGGGGCAATTTCTATAAATAAACAGTGATAGCGATCGTCGTATGGGTTGATTGTAGAACTGGCCGTCAGGTAATTTGGCGGATTGTCACTTTGTAAATCAACGAACACGCGTGTCTCAGTGGTTGGCTCAATCGTCGCAACGATATGCTTAGCCCATTCAGGTAACAAACGTTGGACGAGCAGAATATTGGGACGACGCATGGCACGTACATTTAATAGACTGTATAAACAAATTTGGCAGTACAGCTGATGGACTGTCTTAGCACGCTGAGTACCTGTCATCACACTCATATTAATCTCAGCCGCATGATACTGATAAGCAAGGTAATACAGCTGATTGATTTTGTGCCATAAGTAAGATGAGGGTTTTTGATAGCACAGTGCTTCTTCGCCCAATAGCTTCTGGTACATCAGCAGCGTCTGGTAAATGGCGCTGGCGAGTGTCGTCGATGAAGACTTATCACCATTAAAATAGCGCTGCCAGCCATTACTTGCAGCATATTTTCGCTGATTATTGAGCAATGAAGTTTTATGACGTATGACTCTGTCATACGTCATAATTATTGAATAATATAGCGACTTTATTTGAGCCACATAACCCATTTGAATATCGCTAAGCGCACCTGTCTCATAAATATAAGACTGTCGCAAAGTGGCAATTAACTGATCTGAGGCGTCTATCACTGTCGCCATAAGGGTAAGACGTTGCGAATCATCTATATTGGCCACGCGTAGTACCGTAAGTATTTTTGCCAATTGTTCAGCTTGCTGTGCTTGCGTTTGCGAAGGTAACGCTGCCAACAATTTTAGCAAATAACCTTCTTGGCCATTAGCGGATCGCTTAGAAACTAGTGGCAATGCCTCTGTAGAAGATAGGTGCTCTTGAAACGTCGATAAAGTTATCATCAGTATTCCTAGTAACCTTGAGTAACTTGGCAGGAGGCAAATATTCAACCATGCCGTATGCAACAACACAAGATAAAAGATACAAATCAGCAGCAACCATCAAAATCGACAGCACCCATTTTTAGTAACAATTAAGTTCTATAGCATCATCTAACCGCACGCCCATCTTCTAAAAACCACGCTTTGTTCACTAATTTTTCAATATACCATAGTGCCTATATTAACGATCATTGTAAATATCAATCGGTACTTTGAAAGGTTTATTTGGTAGCTCTCTCACCAGCTTGGGTACCAGGTAACCAGGGAGTGCTGCCAACAATGACCAATACAGCTCAATTGCGAAGCGCTCATCATTATCGAAATGTGCGGCTCCAGCCACTTTGTCTAATACATGCAGATAATAAGGCAGTACCCCACAGGAGAACAAACGCTGACTTAATTGTGTTTGAACAGCAACGCTATCATTGATGCCTTTTAATAGCACCGCTTGATTCAATAACGTTATGCCAGCCTCTCGAGCACGTTGCAGATGCTCTGCTGTTAAGGCATCGATTTCATTGGCATGATTACAGTGAATTACCATCACAATATGACAGCGACTTTGAGACAGTCTGGTCAATAACGCATTGTCCAAACGCGCTGGGATGACCAGCGGCAAGCGCGTATGTAAGCGAATAGTGGTCAATTGCGGGAGTGACTCTAAAGTATCTAGCCAAGCAAACAGGCGTCTATTTGTCACATTCAGTGGATCACCGCCACTCAAAATCACCTCATTAATCTCGGGGTGTGCGGTAATGTAATCAATGATATTTTCTTTAGCATCAGCCGTCGGCATATTGGCACTATAGTCAAAATGCTGACGGAAACAGTAGCGACAATGAATGGCACAAGCACCTGTCACGGTCAACAATACTCTGGATTGGTACTTATGCAGCATACCTTTGACTGGGTTTTGCGTATTCTCGCTCAAGGGATCCGCCACATAGCCCGTTACCTTGATTTGCTCGCGTTGATCAGGCAATACTTGTCTCAGTAAAGGATCATTGCTATCGCCGATGATCATTTTTGCCACAAATCCACGTGGTACGCGCAGCTCAAAATGCTTAGGTACATAAACCTCTGCACGCAATGATTCTAGCTTTAGGATGCTTAACAGCTCATCGATAGAGGTAATGGCCTCGGATAATTGCGTTTGCCAGTTTTTTTGTGTGATTAAATGGTTTATCATGACAACCTAATACCTGTGCCCAAAAGTCGCTATTATACGCGCTTAGTGCGTAGCCTATCAAAGCATACGACCTATCCTTTAAACACTTAGCGTAATAAGCGATTTTAACGCAGCAAGCTATTCATCCCCTTATCTATCACCCTATTTATAACCCCTAGGAGTTTCTTGTGGCAAGTTTTTCTACTAATGAATTTAAAGCTGGTCTAAAAGTCATGCTCGATGGCAACCCTTGTGCCATTCTTGAAAACGAGTTTGTCAAACCAGGTAAAGGTCAAGCCTTTAACCGTGTTAAATTGCGCAACCTTCGTAGTGGTAAAGTATTGGAACAAACCTTTAAGTCAGGCGATAGCTTAGAAGCTGCTGATGTCATGGACACTGAAATGAACTATCTATATAACGATGGTGAGTTTTGGCATTTCATGCACCCTGAAAGTTTTGAGCAGATTCAAGCGGACAAAACAGCGATGGGCGATTCAATAAAGTGGCTAAAAGAAAACAGCAATGCACTATGTACCATCACTTTATTCAACGGTGCTCCTCTTTCAGTAACACCGCCTAACTTTGTTGAGTTGCAAATCACTGAAACAGATCCTGGTGTGCGTGGTGATACTTCAGGTGGTGGCGGCAAACCTGCCAAGTTAGAGACAGGTGCTGTCGTCCGTGTGCCATTATTTGTACAACAAGAAGAAATCGTACGTGTTGATACTCGCACAGGTGACTATCAAACTCGCGTTAGCCAATAGTATGTAAAAGTTATAGCGCTCGACATAATAGAACTTACATAGTAGAACTTAACAGTTAGCCTCTAGCTGTTATTCCACAAAAAAGCTGAACCACTGATAAAGCGGTTCAGCTTTTTTTATTTATGAATATTGTCTCTGTAGTTAATTTGATTGAAAAGTACTCCAAAGTAACCGAGTAAAAATTCATATGGAGTATGTCAAACAAGGTTAGCGCTGTGGTTTTTTATAGTGGATGAACTGTCGCTATTGATGACAGCGATGATAAATAACGTTCTATAAATACCTACCAAAGCACTACTCTTCTGCTGATGAATGTTTCTGTATCAGCCAATATTGTACCAATGCATTCAACTGCTCTTGTTTAAAAGGCTTGGTACAGTAATCTTGCATCCCAACTTTTAAATACTTTTCGCGCTCACCGTCCATTGCATTGGCGGTCAAAGCAATAATAGGTGGTAATGATTGAGGATCATAGAGTTCATGCAATTTAATAGTGGCCTGTACACCATCTAAAATAGGCATATGATGGTCCATTAAAATGACATCATAACGCTCAGGTGAGAGCGCAAAAATTTCAATAGCCTGCTGCCCATCAGTGACATGTGTGACCGTATGACCACTATTATTCAGGGCTTTTTTAGCGATGATGGCATTGACGGTATCGTCTTCAACCAACAATATATGACCAGCACGCTCATGGGTCGGCTCAATCATCGTAAAGTCATTTGAATCTTGCCACATCTCATACTGGTTTTCATCAATAGTCGGTAGCGGTAATAAAACACTGAACGTAGTGCCCACACCCACTTCGCTATCCACATCGATATAACCGCCCATCAAATCAACCAAAGACTTACAAACCGAGAGTCCTAGACCTGTGCCACCATAAAGACGGTGGGTGAATTTATTTGCTTGGTCATAAGCATCAAATATTGCATCCAATGACTCAGCTTTGATGCCGACACCCGTATCTGTGACTTCAATGCATAAGGTCATGACTTCATGATAGATGGTATTACTGATAGCTTCTTGAGCCGTTATTTTGCTGAGATCGCTTGCCGAAATGCCTTGAGCGCGATATTGGTCAGCGCTGTCATCGTCAAAACCATCACAATGACAATTGGGTACGTGTTTGACATCAATAGTGACTCGCCCGCCCTCACGAGTGAATTTAATCGCATTATTAACAAGGTTTGCTAAAATTTGTTTGAGGCGTACCGGATCGCCTTGTACATAGGGCGATAACGACTCGGTATAATGGTAGTCTAAAATGAGCCCTCGCTGACGTGCTTTGACAGCAAAGAGGCTGACCACCTCATTACATAATGCGGATAAGTTAACAGGAATAGAATCAATGGTCATTTTCCCAGATTCTACTTTTGATAAATCTAAAATCCCGTTAATGATCGCCATCAAATGCTCATTGGAAACTTTGATATTGTCCACGTATTCTTGTTGTTCACTGCTAAGTTTGGTCTCACCAAGCATCTCCACCATACCAATAATGCCATTCATCGGTGTACGAATTTCATGACTCATATTGGCCAAAAAGTCTGATTTCATCTCATTGGCATGTTTGGCATCACGCTGCTTATCCTGTAGCTGTAAGGCATCTGCCGCCATCATCGCAAATTGAGCCAACACCTTTGCTTTTTGCTCATCAAAGTCATGATTGGGCTTCATATCCATCACACACAGCGAGCCCAAACGATAGCTTTTATTGTCCTCATGCAGGATAATTGGCGCACCAGCATAAAACTGCAGGTATGGCGATTCTGTCACTAAGAGATTGTGGCTAAAACGACTGTCTTTGGTTAAGTCCGGTACTACAAAGACGTCGTTAGAAAGCACGGTATAATTGCAAATAGCCACTTCACGCGTCGTTCGGCAAACACCGCCCAGTCCTTGGACAGATTTTAGATACTGTGTTTCTTCGTCCATGAAAGTAATGGTCACAACTGGTACATCAAAAAATAGCTTTGCCAGATCAATTAGACGCTTAAATGCAGGCTCATCATTGTCGTTGAGCACCTGATACTTCCTAAGCTTATTGATGCGTTCTACTTCATCTGCCGCCACTGGGTAGCTGTGTTTAGGTGCGTTAAATATAGACAAGATAGACTCCATTAAATAAGATCAGACGCTCGGCTTGATGCCCGTCTGTTTTATTAATAACTGTAATGCTTCACTCACCATAATCATCGCAACCACCGATGTGACCACTACTGCTGAGCCGTAACCACCACACTGCAAACCGCCTGTCTGACAACTCTTATCTACCCGCGGTGGCTCTGTAGAGTAGACACATTTGATCCCGAACTTTTCTTTTAGTGTACTATTAATGCCTTTTTCATGGCGCAGCTTATTGCGTAATTTGGCAAGTAAAGGATCTTGGTAACTGTCACGCAAGTCGCTCACCCTAATCTGACTAGGGTCTATCTTACCGCCTGCGCCGCCTGCACACACCAGTTTTAATTTATTAAAACGACAATGTAGCGCGATGGCAAGCTTGGCATTCATATCATCTACGCAGTCCAAAATAACCATAGGTCTACCTTGAGCAACAGCGGCTTTTGCTTCATCGCGACTTGGCAATAAAGTGGCGACATTTTCTACAGTTAAAAAATCATCGATCAAGTTTAACGTTACTTTGGGATTAATTTCACGAATACGGGTGGCCATCGCTGCAATTTTACTCTCACCAAAGGTGCTGTCTAGTGCAGGCAACTGCCGATTGACATTGGATGCAACCAATACGTCCAAATCGATCAACGTAATAGTGCCCACTGCCGTTCTTGCCAAAGCCTCAGCTGCCCAAGAACCAACGCCTCCGACGCCAATAACGTATACATGCGCATCGGCAAAAGTAGTGACAGCTGCCGTACCATAAAGAGTGCGCGTACCTTGAAAACGGCGTTCATATTGCACATTGTCTTCGCTGAGCTTTTCTGTCTTTGTAACGTCTTCGGTGCCAATGGATTCTGTCATTGTTTGCTCAAATGGTTGTATTTCACTCATAACAGATTAAATGCTCTTTTAAATTATTTTGGTGGCGCTTATATTACGTCAATTTCTTTATTCACGGCTATCTCATTCACTATCATATCAATGGCTAGCCATATAATAAACCGTCATTGACTAAAATCTGTGGCACTACGATAACGGATAATCCCATTTTGTTTGCAAAGCACTGCAACTGTTGTGCCACAATTGCTTAGCAAGACTGGCGGGTGGTACATTAAGCAACTCACTCAAGCTTAGCAACACCCATGGCAAGTTGGCAGGTACATTTCTATTATGTACGGCTGTACTCCTCCGTGCACTGTCTGAGTTTTGAGTTGGTACTAATGAATCATGGTCAGATATTTGGCACATGATAGGCGTCATATCAGGGCAGTCCGTTTCTATCACCAAACATTCAACGCCATAGCTATCAACCGCTGCTTGAATGGCGCGGCGCAGTTTCTTAGCATTGGGATTAGTGATTTGACCAGTAACCCCAAGCTTAAATCCCAACTTAACAAATGCTTTAGCTTCTTGCGTCCCACCACTAAAACTATGCGCGATACCGCCAAGTTTGTGTGCATCGTAATCATGCGCTTTTAGTATGGCCAACGCTTCTGCATGTGCTTTACGAATATGCAGCATCACTGGTAGCTGATGAGTCACCGCCATGTCCAATTGTGCCTTAAAAAATCGTACTTGTTTGGCAAATATGTCAGGCGCTTTCATCGCCTCAGTAAAGGTGTCTAAACCAATCTCGCCGATTGCTAATGGGCGTTTATCAGTAATCCTTTTTGCCATAGCAGTTAAATGATCGTCAGTATGTTGTTTAATATAAAAAGGATGCAAACCGACCGCAATATGGCTACTAAAATTTGACACTTTTTGTCTATCGACATTGGCTGTCGTAGGTAATGACAGCGTATTTAACAGGCGCTCAGTCTCATACATCCGCTCAAAATGCTGATATAGATAACCCACTAATACCAGATGGCGTACTCCCTGATTGTGAGCCTGCTGCGTCAGTATTTCTCTATCATCATCAAATATTGGGGCATCAAAATGAGTATGCGTGTCAATGAGAGGATAAATAGTAGGTAAGGGCTGTTTGATCATCTTAGGTGGAGCGATAGGGGCCATTGATAGACTCCAAAATTAATAGTTTTCAGTGAGGCATTCCGTGATTTGTCATTCAATAAACATTATTTGTCATTTTGTAGAAATAACTACGTCAATGAACACTTTAGGATGGCAAGTTTATTTAAAATGATTTCGACAGTTAAAAAATGCCAATCAACAAAAGAGCTTTTGGCAAGTAAAGAGACCTTCAACACGCCCTATTAGTATTATCATGATTGGCTTTTGCATTGTGCTCATCTGAGTGCTCATCTGATACATTGTGCTTATCTAACGCTCTGGTATCAGCTTGTCGACTGCTACGCCGAGGAATCACCAATAAGGCGGTGGCAGCGACTGCTAATAAAAACCACTTTTTAGCATTTGTATGACTTGTCATTACTTCCACCCCTACCTTTATATCATTATCTGCTATATTTATCAGCAAGTGTTCATACTTACTACTCAATTACTCATTAGTATACTGCGATATAAAAACTGCTATGTTTATCTGTGTTATGAATACGCAAGCTAATGTACGGCGTAGCTTATTTATTACACCGTGTCTCTACATGCTATAAGAATAGGAGGCGAGCGCTTTATTAACCTATCATTAATAAAGCGCTTTTTTGAGTTCTTAACGGTTTAAAGGGTAAGTTGTCATACCATTATTAGGACTGTCTACTTTGGTAAAACCTTGAGACTGAGTCTTTGGTGTCTGATCGCGCTTAGGAACAAGGGGATTGAGCGGCATCAATTCATAATCTGCGCTAACATCGCCATTCCAACCTTCCGTACCGCTCAATGGCAGCTGTTTGATGGTACCGTTTTTATCAATGACCAATTGCAGGACGCGCATTTGGTTGAATTTGCGCTCGGTGACACTGGCGACTGCCCTGCCATCACGTAGGATGGTTGGCTGTAAAAATATGATTAAATTGCTTTTTTGCGTCGTGTCATTGTCAGAGCGGAATAGTCGACCAATGACCGGCACATTACCCAATCCAGGGACTTTTTGTTGGCGCGTGGTGCTGTTTTCACGCATCAAGCCACCGAGAGCAATGGTCTGCTGATCATCAGCCAGAATCGTCGTATTGATGAGGCTTTTATTGGTGATCAAACCACTGGCGTTACCCGTACTGCCCGGCACCACCGACGAGACTTCTTGCGAGACCTCCAAGCGTACGGTGCCATTGTCGCCAATATGAGGAATGACATTTAGGTTGATACCAATATCCTGACGATCAATGGTTTGAAAGGGGTTGCTAGAATCGTTGCCACTGGTGGTAAAGGAGCCTGTCACAAAAGGCACGTTTTGACCCACTAAAATACTGGCTTTTTCGTTGTCCAATGTCAAAATTGATGGCATAGACAGCAGATTGGCACTGGTAGAAGAATCAAGTGCTTGCAAGATAGCCCCATAAAACTGGGTGTTTCCCTGACTGTCTTTACTGCTATCACCAATACCAATCAAAGCACCAGCTATCGAGCCTGCTGCTGCACTGATACTGGCGGCACCGCCACCCAACGCCGCGGCGGCAAGTGCTGTAGCACTCGCGCCTACGTTATTGAAGTTTACGACTCCGTAGCCGCTATTGGCATTGCCAAGCGCCCATTGCACACCAAGCTGGGTCGCATCATCACCTGACACCTCTACAATAGCCGCTTGAATCAATACTTGCGCGCGGCGACTGTCCAACTGAGTGACCGCATCTTCAATCTCAAACATCAGCTCCGGTGCTGCATTGACAATAACGGCATTTTGGGTTTCATCAGCGATAATACTAAAAGGTCGCCCGCCAACACCTGTACCAGTACTACTCGAATTGGCACCAGAGGTCGATGAGGTCGTCGCGTTGTTCGTTGTGTTAGTGCTAGACTCATTAGTCAAAGTAGCGCCCGTGCTACTGGAATCGTTCAATGATGCCGACTCTAACGAGGACGTTGCTCCAGCGCTATTAATAGATTGATTGGCGAGCAATCCGCGTAGCATATCTGCAATATGACCTGCACTGGCGTATTTTAATCGAAAGACGCGCAGACCACTCAAACGCCTTGTAGGCGTGGTATCTAATTGATTGACCATCTCTTTGACTTTAGCAATCATCTCCGGACTGCCTTTCACCAACAATCTATCACTAGAGGTATCAGCGATAACTTTAAGCTGGTTGTTACCACCTTGTGCTTGCCCGCTACCAGCGCTTGCAACCAAGGCACTAATCAATTCCATCATACGTTCAGCATCGACGTGACGTAGTGGTATCACTTGCAAACTGTCATTGACGTTGCTATCTAAATCGCGGATAAGCGACGTCAGCTGATTAAGACTATCGGCACGATCGGACAATACCAAAGCATTGACACCAGGCACGGCAGCGGCATGAGCTGATTGAGGCATAAGCGGACGGATGACACCCAGCACTTCTGCAGCTTGGGTATTGGTTAAATAAATAACACGAGTAGCTAATGCCTCACCAACACTGTCACCGCGTAAATCAACTGCCACGCCAGATTGTTTGGCGACATTATCTGGCACCAATTTGATGGTCGTTCCCGAGTCAATCGCTGCAATACCGTTGACTTGCATCACACTCAAAAACAGCTGATAGATTTCGTCACGCGACAAGGCTTTGTTGGAAATTACAGTCACATTGCCATTGATACGCGGATCAAGGACAAAGTTTTGGTCAGTGATGGTTGCCACCTCATTAATAAAGGCTTTGATATCGGCATCTTGTAAGTTGACTTTCCAGCTCTCAGCACTCGCAAGACCCGTACTGGCAGCCCATAATGGTACGGCGAGGCAAAGAGGACGACACAGGCGCATCAGGCGCTGCAAAACATGGTACAGAGGCGTGACTGAAAAATTATGAAAACTTACCATATTGATGATTACCTACAGTGATGTCGCTTAGTATGTACTGGATTTATTGTGTGCTAAGGTGCTCAAGGATTGCTTTGCTCACTTAACGTTCTGCCAACAATGGCATTATTTAAGTGGCACTATCTAAATACTTGTTTACTTAAAACTTGTTTGCTTAAAATAAGAGTTCTCACCCATTTATTGTGCTTAAAACTGCTGACGAATGGTAATGACTTGATCGCCGCGTTGCACCTCTATTTGCGCCTCACCTGATTGCTGTACCTGTTGCAGCACACTAGCATCTTGAGCAGGATTACTACCCACGCTTTGACCATTAACCGTTAGCACTTTATCACCTGGCTCAAGCCCTAGTCGATTACGCAGCTTTGCTGGCATTGCAGGCGTTACTTGATAGCTTTCCCCTGCTGCCATAACCCCCATCCTACTCAAATAACTGGCAGGGTTTTCTTGCAATTCTGTGACCGCTTCATCGATAGCAGATTGCGGGCTACTGTCACTGCCTGTCGCAGCGGACTCTTCCTCAGTATTTTGTGTAGGCTGAGGGGCGTTAGGCAACATGCTGTTCTCTGGCAAGCGCTGATTACTGACGGCACCTGCGATCATGTCACTTTGGTCTAATGGCATCGCGGCTGGCATGCTAATGACGGTTTGCTTGTCGCTAGCATCAGCGATGACAACCGAGTTCCAATCGACAGCCACAAGGGTATAGCCACTGTCTTTTAGCGCATCACCGATTCGATAGTTTTTCACTTCACCATTGATATCCAGTAGTGCCGAGGACATGCTCTCTGGCATTGCTAACAGAACGCCTTTTAGATTGACATTGGGCGGTGGCTGCACTGCTGCTGCAATAGGATCAGGGTCTGCAAAAATAGCAAATAACCCACTATAGTCCTTGCCAGATGCCGATGTATTTTGCAAAGCTGCTGGTGGCAACATCGGTGCCAATGGTGCTGCGAGCAACAACCATAGTAATCGAGCCGCTGTCCAGCATAACCAAGCAACAGCCAATAACAATACCCAACCTGAGAATCGATTAAGGGTGTTAAGCACAGGTTTTAAAGTTGTAGAAACATTCATCATCTAGCGTGTCCCCAGCCCATTTAATAGCGGCTGACGCACACTAACAACTGGGGTATCTTGGGGTGCTTGCCCTTTATACTCAGGCATACTTTCTAATAAACGCTGCGTCAAACTGACATCCAACATATTGTCGCCATCGATATATAAGTCGCCCAAGCGCTTATCTTGATTGTTTAATAAATTGATATGGAGCAGGTTTTTATTATTTTTTTGCTCGGCACTTAACTCAGCACGCATCGCAGGCATGGTCAGATAAAAAACCTTGCCACCGCTAGGATAACCTATCTCACCGCCGACCCATGTCAACTGACCATCCGCTTGACTAAAACCAGATGAATTTTTTGTTGAAGCGTTTTCTGCGGCGGCACTTGAGCCAGTCTGACGGCTGAGCGAAACGTTATTGACCTGAATCGGTGTATTGGGCAATTGCCAATCAACCAAACTTGCCAACGTCTCAGGTGCTACCTTGCCGCTCATATTATCCACTTGCCATGAGTTGCTGCCTATCTTTACTTGTCCATTTAGGCGAGTTTGTGCTGAATTAATATCGACCTCTGCACTTATCTTACCCAATAACAAATGCCATGGCTGCCACGACCATTCTGCCGTACCTGTGAGCGGTGTGGCTGCTAAAGGCATCTGCCAAATAACGGAGCCTTGCCATAAATTACCCGACACATGCTGTACATAAGGCGTTTCGGGAGCATACTTTTCAAGCAGCCACGCCGCTGGCATTTGCAACACAGCAAATAATGCAAATAATACAAACCCAACCAGCCACCACAGCTTACGAGGGCGCTTATGAGACGACGCAGATACTTGGGGCACGGTTGCATAACTCTTATATAAGACAAAAACGTCATTATCATAACAAACAATGGCATACAGATGACAGAAAAAAAGCCAGTATCTTTTTACCAACATAATGGCAATAAAGATACTGGCTTTTATCAGCTTCTAAGACGAAAGGACTATCACGATCAAACACTATAATTACACACAAATCATGAGAAACAAGCACGATGATCAGAGTAGATGTAACATAGCACTTTTTTAAAACAGGACTTATTTAAACAAGCGCTTATTTTAGATAGCCTTTAGTAAAAATTGCACCTTGCTAAATCTAAACCGACATCATCTTGTTAGCCACTACACTATTAGATAGCAAAATCTTCGATACTACGACCTGCTGCTAGCGCTTCAACCAACCACGTTGGCTTGCGACCACGGCCAGTCCATGTTTCTTCGTTGTTGTCAGTATTGCGATACTTGATGCTGCGTTTTTTCTCTAACGTTTCACCAGCTTTTAGAATCTCTTCGATAGAGGCATTGCTGTCTTCTGCAATTTTCTCAAACTGCATATAAGCGTCATACAAACGCTGATGTTGTTTTTTGGCAATAAGCTGTTGAGCATTTTCAGTGATGGCGCGTAGCTCATCAACGTTCAGGTTTTCTAAATCAATGGCGGTATTTTTGCTCATAATAAATCCAACTGTAAGATAAAAAATATAACCTTAATAGATATTATTCACTATTAAGAACTAAGAATGACGTATTCATCATTAAATACAACGATGAATGTCATAAATCGATATTTTTTCAACCAAATAAAATATTGTTAGCCACAATAGCTAATGGCGTAGATAATATAAACAAAAAACCTTGCTATCACAACAGTAGATTATTATATCCACTATAACAAAGGTCAGTGAATAGTAAAATCGGGTAAATGAAAAACCACTATTTATTTAATAGTTATTCATAAACAGTTATTAATTTTAAGATAAAATCAGTCTCTATAAACAATGTCCTAAAAACGGTTAAATGAATAACTCAGCAAACATAAATCCATTAAAAATAGCGACCAATTTATATATACCTACCGATTAGTTAAAAGCGCCATTCATTAATCATGCTGATCACTAAGCTCATTCATCAAATTATAGGCTGCTTCGGCGCTCAATAAATAGGGATTAAAATCAATCGTTGTCGAATATTTTAAATAAATCGCCGCATTTTTTTCAGTCGGGGAAGCATAATTCATGGACCATTTAGACCATGCTCGATGCTTTAATTCACGCGTTTCAATAACCTGTAAGTCATGATGACGCGGATCAGCAATTAAACTATATAACAGACGATTGATCTGTGCTCTTGGCCCTTCAATGGTTTGCAAAAAATAATCTTTATTAAACGTCAGCATACCAGTGATGCCATTGGCGGCATTATTTACTTGTGCTTGCTGCAAGATTTCGTTGAAGTCGTTGGCCGATACATCTGGGTTGGCACGGCTAGCGTATGTCATGCTCATCAAAATGTGTGCATCTTCCATTGCTGATGTCATATCTTATCTCTTGTAAAATGTCATGGGTGTGATGGTTCTTAGCGTTTATAAACGTCAGTCAATTAGCCAATAGAAAACCATGGTTTCTTCTTTTTGGCGGCGCTCACTGCTTCTTGCTCTTGAAGATCTGATAACGTCTCAATTAACATCATGATTTGATTGGTGTTCATCAAATAAGGATTAAACTGAGTACCTGTCGAAAACTTGAGCGCAAGTCCTTTGTTTTCATCGCTCGGAATCAAATACTTCATTGACCATTTACTCCAATGGCGCAGCTCTACTTCACGGCATTCGATGACTTGTAAGCTATGATGCCGATTATCTTTAACCAATTTTCTGAGCAATTCATTGATGACGGGTCTCGCCCCTTCAATACTTTGCAAAAAATAATTGTGATTGAACACCAAAGCACCTGTAATACCATTGCGCTCATTATTTTGCTGAGCTTGTGTCAGGATGCGCGTTACTTCACCTTTAGGATTGTCGGTGTTATAACGGCTAATATAAGTTAAACGTAGAATAATATGCTCGCCATGATGCATTTTTAGGCGATTTAATTCTGAAAGCTCAGCTGATTCCACAAAACACTCCAATTAGTTTGCTAAATTTTTCACCTATCACCACCCAGCTACTTTCTTTTATAACCAAGTATTTGTGGTATAAGTCATTTTTTTATAACATAAGTCGCGTATATATTAACGTTGAATTTTTTTGATAAAATCATTCATGCCGCGTGATAAATTACTGCTACTGGTGCTCTGTATTTCTTTGACCAAGCTCAATAATTGCGAGCTATCCTTGCATTGTTCTAAACTCAACAAGTAACCCCAAGCTTCTACTGGTGGTGCGTTTTTTTCAATATAGTTAGCCAACTCTGACTTTATCGTTTCGTAGCTCGCACCAGACAACCTAGCCTTGAAAATACTACTGATTGATTTCTTGCCTAATGCTGCCATTTTATTGAGACCTTTATCATTAAAGGTGCGATCAAACTCTGTCTCAATATTTCTTTCAGACAATGATGATTGAGACTGATAAGCCGTTGGTGCTTGCGGCGCAGTGGATATTTGGGAGGCAGCATTATCAGCGCCCACTATCTCTATGCACTCAAGCCCTAACAGCAACTCAAATAGTGGTGCAACACCGCCAAAATCGGCAAACATTTTGCTACGGTCAAGCGTATCAAGATAGCTTTGATACGTGCGTTTGCCATCGATCATAATGAGCAATGTTCTCGCTTCACGCGGCAAGATGCCGAGACTCTGAGATTTAATCTCTTCTCTGCCCAAATCAGTTTTTTGAAACACATCACCATCTTTCATTCTTTGTACTCAGCACTAGCAGTAAGGTGGGCACTTTTATAGTCAATTGATTATAAAAGCGTGACAGCTTTAACCTTTCACATTGAACCAACCCTATCGTAAGCAGTCGACCAGATGAATTTTTATTATTTCAGCCATTGAACAGTCAGATTTTGACTTTTCAGTGGCTAATAAAAATTGCTTTAAATCAAAGCCCCACATTTAATATTGTTTGAATTATTGATTCGAGTGGATTATATCAATCCATTTAATGAACCGTTAGCACTAATTAAATCCAATAGAACAGACGGTCTATATAGGATATGAAAGGTAGTTTTCATAAATTTCAATATAAAATTTGATAAAATAATGAGAATAAAAAAATCGATAAACTCAATAAGGCAGGCTAATATTTATCCGTTTTATCTTCTTACTAAATCGTTTACCACCCAATAATTAATTTTCTATTCTTTCAAATAACTATCAGGTTACAACTATAAAAACCAACAAACGTTTTACTTTTTTAGCGAGATAATATAGCAATTGACAAAGTCTATCTTTCTTAACGCGCTCACTCTCATACGACCTTTATGGGCACTATAGAAAATTTATTTTTTAAATTATTTATCACTAGGCATAAAAAAACCCTGCAATTGCAGGGTCTTCTATAGATTATTCTTAACAGATAACTCTAAAGTATATCCTAGAACGGAATATCATCATCGACAGGACCGTCAGGCATTGCTGTTGGCTTTGACTGTGCAGGCTTTTGCGCAGGTTGATTGAACTGATTCTGCTGAGCAGGTGCGCTTTGATTGTTAAAGCTGTTTTGACCACCTGACTGGTTGTAACCGCCTTGCTGTGCTGGCTGATTGTTTGCTTGCTGACCAAAGTTGTTTTGATTACTTTGACCACCTTGATTGCCATAGCCACCACCTTGACCCTGATTTTGACCGCCAAAGCTATTATCACTTTGACCACCAGTCGCACCATCTAGCATTTGCATTTGCTCAGCGCGAATCTCAGTGATATAACGGTCTTGACCATTGGGATCTTGATATTTACGGGTACGCAAACTGCCTTCGATATAAACTTTACTGCCTTTACGCAAATACTGCGCGGCAATTTCACCCAAACGATTAAATAGAGAAATACGATGCCATTCCGTCGCTTCTCTTTTTTCACCACTTTGCTTGTCGGTCCACTGCTCTGACGTTGCAACCGAGATATTGGTCACGCTACCGCCGTTATTAAATTGACGTGCCTCAGGGTCTGCTCCAAGGTTACCGATGATGATAACTTTATTAACTCCGCGCATGATACCGTCCTTTTACTTATGAATAATTTTATGAATCGCTTTAATGACTGTGCAGCTAAGCGCATTCATTAATGATTTTACTGTAATCAATTTTTATTGGAATATCTACAAGCTATCTATTAAAGACGACAATCTATGTCGTTTAGATATATATTATAATTTTTGGGTTTAAAAAACCATGATATTGCTATTTTGCCATTTTATTAAGCGAATTAATACTATTACCAGTTACTGACTTATCAACTCACTCTGTCCTTTATAAACTTATTTAGAATCATTGCTCTCGTTATTGCGATGCATACTCAAGGTGACGCTACCCAGCTCTACGCCAAATTTTTTCATGACTGAGCGATTGAGCATGACGTTTTTATCAACCAGATACATCCAGTCATCAAAATTCACTTTGTAGGTTTTATTCTCAACGGGTAGCTCTAACAAGTAATTCCAATGCAAGGTATTGCCAACCACTTTCCCTGTTGCCTCGCCAATGACATCGCCTGCTGTGCCTTTCCAGCTACATCAGCTTGTTTGGTCAGTCGCCAGATACGCTGTGATTTTGACCCATCTGCCCATGAGAATTTTTCATCTAAAACGATGACATTATCGCCTTCGTGAGTGGCATCAATATCGACGTAAAAGCGTTTTTTAACCTCGCCATTGCGACCTTGAAACATGCCCCAACCATCGATTCGACCTGAGAAGAACTCATGCATATCGAGCGTGGGCGTGCTGTTCTGATAGGCTTGGATATTTTGTGTGGCGCAACCTGAGAGTAGTAACGTGGCTGATAGACCAAGACCTATCGAAAATTTAGCCACTGCTCGAAGCGCAACACCGTGCGACAGCACTTTAAACTTACTCATATTAATTCCTTTTAAATAGAGATAAAGATTTAGCGTTCACTTATTAATAATGGCTGTCTATCTAGTCGTTGTCTACTCAGTTTTTGCCTACTCAGCCTTATCTCTACTCGCCTAAGTACGTTGTCCATACCCTTTGCTAAATATCTAGTGGACTCTGTGCCAAACTCGATAGCTGCATCCGCGAGTCATCTGTCAATTGTGTTTTGTCCAACTTTAAATAAGCCACTTGCTCTTTTGCCATCACGACCAGCTCATCCACGCCATCTACCGCTAGCATTTGCCGTGACCAGTCTTGGATATTAATGTTTTTAGGGATGGTCACAGTAGTACTCGATAAATAAGGTGGCTGTGCAATCGGAATGATAATGAGTAGCGCCACGCCCATAATGACGGCTAAAATACCCCACGCCAGCAAATTCGGCTGACTTAATAACAAACCACCCATTGCTCCACCGACAAACGCGCCAAAGAACTGGCTCGATGAATTTAGCCCCATCGCTGTTGCTTTATTGGCGACTGGGGCGCGCTTAGATATCCATGAAGGAATCGTTGCCTCAAGCAAGTTAAAGCCCATAAAGTACAGCAGCAGACCTAATATAATACCAACACCAACCTGACTGCCAATAGCCAATATCGCTAAAGCAGCGGTCATCAGCGCAATCGCGCCTAAGAATACTTGGCGCATTTTGCGTTTCTTTTCGGCAATGATAATAAAAGGAATGGCGACGGCAAAACCAATAAATAACAGCGGCAAATAAACCAAGCCTTGCTGACGTACCGACAGACCCATCACTTCATTAAGCTGATGCGGCAAGATCACAAATATCGCCGTCATGGTTAGATGCAGAGCAAAGATACCAATATGTAGGCGGTTTAAATCGCCAATTTTTAGGACGGTCGCTAATTGTTGACCAATCGATTTATTGTCTAAATTGTGTTTAAGCACTCGTAGCGGTGTCGGCACAAACAACAATAACAGCATCGCCAATACGGCAAAGCCTGAGGTCAACCAAAATAAACCAGAGATACCTAGCGAGCCAACCAATAACGGACCAAAGGCAAAAGCGAGCATGATAGAAGTCGCAATGGTCAAGCCCATCGTTGCCATCGCTTTGGTACGCATTTCTTCGCGCGTCACATCAGCCAATAATGCCATCAATACTGCAGATACCGCGCCACTACCTGCCAGCGCCCGACCAATGATAACCTCGTAAATATCAGTCGCATTTGCCGCAATGATACCGCCTATGGCAAATAAGATCAGCCCTAAAAAGATAATCGGCTTACGCGGGAATTTATCCGCAGCCAAACTCATGGGAATCTGAAATATCGCCTGTCCCAGTCCATAAATACCGACCGCCAAACCAATCAAAAACGGCGTCGCGTGCGCATAATTGTCACCATATACAGAAAACACAGGCACAATCATAAACAGACCAATCATCCGCAAAGCAAATATACCACCGACCCCGAGGATTGCCCGTTTTTCTACGCTATTCATACTTGCCTCACTGGTTCGTCATTGCTGATTTATCACTACTGCGCTGCTTGTACTATTGTGATGCTATCAAGACTTTAGCTACAAATTAAGCCCACTAGTATAAGACATTCGCCGTTTGCGTGCCGAGACTTTTGTCTTATGAGTGCAGCCTCCTATACCTTCTCGACCCAAGCCATTCATATTACGCGATTATTTTGTTACCAACTGCATCGGATGCGCAATCACACCTTGAATAATGCGGTCGCCATGACAATAAAGTAAGGCGTCATAAATATTATTGCTCGTCAGCTAGAGCGATCGCTTAGATGACAAACTCCTCTATAAAATGACATTTTGGTCAAAACCATGACAAAAGATGACTACTACTTAACATTGATTTGATTTAGATTTGCTTAGTCCTACGAAAATCAATTGCCTCAAAGGCTGTAGAATGAGAAAACAGCAAAATGAACGCCAAGCAGTATACCGCTCAGCAATTATAAAAATTAAAACAGTAAATTAGGCATCTATAGCTCTCACTTCATCAACGTATGAACACTTTATAAAAATATTATTTATAACAAAATCTTTGATAATGAAACTATTTATAACAACATTATAAATTTACAGAATATCCACGTTTTTAACCGACCATTTAATTGATTCATATTTACCTTTTAATTTGAGATATTTCCAATCCCCTTTTAGCAAATAGGAAACCTAACACCGATGGCACACGAGTATATTAAGGTTCGCGGCGCACGCACTCATAATCTAAAAAATATCGATTTAGACATTCCACGAGATAAGTTTGTGGTGATTACTGGTTTATCAGGTTCTGGTAAATCGTCATTGGCATTCGACACACTTTATGCCGAAGGGCAACGTCGTTATGTCGAGAGTCTATCGGCGTATGCGCGTCAATTCCTCTCGCAAATGGAAAAACCTGACGTCGATAGTATCGAGGGCTTATCCCCTGCGATTGCTATCGAGCAAAAATCGACCAACCATAACCCACGCTCAACGGTCGGGACGATTACCGAGATTTATGACTATTTGCGTCTGCTCTATGCGCGTATCGGTACGCCCTTTTGCCCTGAGCATGGCGAGCCAATGGTCGCGCAGTCGGTCACTGAAATGGTCGATCAAGTCATGGCGTTGCCAGATGACACCAAAATCATGATCTTAGCTCCAGTGATTCGTGAGCGTAAAGGTGAACATACGGTTTTACTTGAGCAATTAATTGGTCAAGGATTTGTACGTGTGCGTGTCGATGGCGATGTCTACGATACTGACGAGCTACCGACACTCGATAAAAAGAAAAAACATACCATCGAAGTGGTGGTTGACCGCTTTAAAGTCCGTGATGATTTAGGTAACCGCGTCGCTGAAAGTCTAGAGACGGCGCTACGTCTAGGACAAGGTCTGGTCACGCTGCACTTTATGGATGGCAATCCAAAAGAAGGCGGCGATGACAATCAAGTCATGTCAGCCAAGCATTCATGCCCTGTGTGTGATCGTGCCGTACCTGAGCTTGAGCCACGTATGTTCAGTTTTAACAACCCATATGGCGCTTGCCCAAGCTGTGACGGTCTTGGTAAACGTCAATACTTCGCGGCTGAAAAACTGATTACTCATCATGAAAAATCGCTCAATCAAGGGGCGATTAATGGTTGGGATAAACGTCATGCCTACTACTTTGGTTTGCTCTCTACCGTCTGCAATCACTTCAAAATTGATATGGATGCGCCGTGGCAAGATCTGACCAAAGTGCAGCAAGACCTCATCATGCAAGGCTCTGGTAAAGAGAAGCTGACCTTTAACTTTACCGATGAGCGCGGTCGTAAAACAAATAAAACCGTATCATTTGAAGGGGTGCTGCCTTATTTAGAGCGCCGTTATGCCAAAACTCAAAGTAACCTTGTCCGTGATGAGCTGGCTAAATATTTAGCGGATACCACTTGTAACGTCTGTGATGGTGCACGCCTCAATGAGATTTCACGCAATGTCCGCGTTGATGACCAAACCATCGCTCAAATCGTGAAGTTGTCTATCGGTGATGCGGCTGAATATTATAAGACTATTAAAATTAGCGGTCATAAAGGCGAAGTCGCGGAAAAAATCTTTAAAGAGATTAATGAGCGTCTAAACTTTCTCGTTAGTGTCGGACTTGATTATCTATCCCTTGCCCGCTCTGCTGAAACCCTATCAGGCGGTGAAGCACAGCGTATCCGTCTTGCCAGCCAAATTGGCGCAGGTCTGATGGGCGTGATGTATGTACTTGATGAGCCGTCCATCGGTCTGCATCAGCGCGATAATGATCGCTTGCTCAAAACCCTAACGCGCTTGCGTGATTTGGGTAATACTGTACTGGTCGTTGAGCATGATGAAGATGCGATTCGGCAAGCGGATCACGTCATCGATATCGGTATCGGCGCAGGTGTACATGGCGGTCATATTATCGCTCAAGGTACGGTCGATGACATCATGGCAAACAAAGATTCGCTAACTGGACAATATATGTCTGGTAAGAAGAGAATCGAGATTCCAGCCATTCGTCATAAAGCCAAAACGACCGATATGGAAGTCAAAGGTAAAGCCAAACCCAAACAAGTTCCGATGACGATTGAGCTAAAAGGTGCCTCAGGTAATAACTTGGATGATGTAGATTTGACCATTCCCATTGGTATTATGACTTGTGTGACTGGTGTCTCAGGTTCGGGCAAATCAACTTTGATCAACCGTACCTTAATGCCATTAGCAGCAACCCAGTTAAATAATGCCTCAACGCTTATCGCTGATAAACATGAGAGTATTAGTGGTCTTGAGCATTTGGATAAAATGGTCGATATCGATCAAAGCCCGATTGGTCGTACGCCGCGCTCAAACCCAGCGACTTATACCGGTGTGTTTACGCCGGTACGTGAGATGTTTGCACAAACGCAAGAAGCGCGTGCTCGCGGTTATAAACCGGGTCGCTTTAGCTTCAACGTCAAAGGCGGACGCTGTGAGATGTGCCAAGGTGATGGTCTTATCAAGGTTGAGATGCATTTCTTACCTGATATGTATGTGCCATGTGATACCTGTGAGGGCAAGCGCTATAACCGCGAGACCTTAGAGATTCACTATAAAGGTAAAAATATTGCCGATGTCCTAGATATGACCGTCGAAGATGCCACTGAATTCTTCTCAGCCATTCCAGCGATTTATCGTCGTCTGCAAGCTTTGATGGATGTTGGTCTTAGCTACATTCGCTTAGGTCAGTCTGCGCCAACGCTATCAGGCGGTGAAGCGCAACGTGTCAAACTGGCGCGTGAGCTGGCCAAACGCGATACGGGACAGACGCTCTATATCTTGGATGAGCCAACCACTGGTTTGCATTTCCATGATATCGATAAACTGCTGCATATCTTGCATGCCCTACGCGATAAAGGTAATACTATTGTGGTCATCGAGCACAATCTTGACGTCATCAAAACGGCCGATTGGGTGATTGATCTGGGCCCTGAAGGCGGTAAAGGTGGCGGACTGATTATCGCGGAAGGTACGCCTGAAGAAGTAGCTGAAGTCACAGAATCCTACACGGGTATATTCTTAAAGCCGATGCTAGAGCAAGGGTTAAAAGACGTAAGCTAATACAAATTAGTGAATAATTGATAAAAGGCCACTCTTTATAGGGTGGCCTTTTTTATTGGCTAATATAAGGCTTTGTCCAATCTGCACACTATATATCTTGATTAAGGTATCAAGATATATATAGCTCGTTGCGTTACCTTTCTTAATCTTTATTAAAGATACTTAAACGTTGATTGTATTAATATTTAAATAGTTAGATATGATGCGTAGACGCATACGATATAGAAATATCTGGTTAAAAACTGGGTAGCAAGCAATAGCACTTACACATTGACACAGCTAACCCCTATCCTATCCCTAAAACCCTCAAGGACTTCTTATGAAAAAATTACTGTTCATTGTCTTAGCATCTACTGTTGGCATTAGTGCCTGTGCGTCAAACGGCACATCAAATGGCTCAAGCGATCGCAACCATCAAAGACCTGCGATGTCAGCAGACATGAAACAAGCCATGAATGATTGTGCTCAACGAGTTGGTGTAAAAATGAATAAAGACAGTCGTCCAAGTAAAAGCGATATGAAGAAAATAGATTCATGCATGAGTGCAAAAGGGTTTGAGAAGCCTGCAGGCCATGGTCGTCACTAATAACTAATGATTTCTAGATAATCGTTGATGAAAGGCTACTCTTTAGGGAGTGGCCTTTTTTTTTGGGTTGGGTTTTTATTTTAGTGTTAATATAAGCAATATTTTAAGAACATCTGTAAGGTAATAAGTAATGGCAAATGTAACGAACCTCGAAAAAAAGCTTGTAAAGCTTATCGAAACTGAAAAACCTTGTGCCATTGCTTTAACTGGCGAATGGGGAGTTGGGAAAACGCACCTGTGGAACGAAATTCGTGATAACAATGGAAAATCATTTTCTGGTAAGAAGTATGCCTACGTCTCTTTGTTTGGCTTGGATTCATTAGCAAGCCTAAAATCTGCAATTGCTATAGAAGTTCATAAATCAGTTGGGGTTAGTGACAGCATATGGAAAAAAGATATCCTCAAACCTACTAAAAAGTTTCTATCATCCCTGACAGGTAGCAGCATTGGAACTACTTCTGATGTGCGCATAGGACTGAATCTTGGTAATAATATTATTACTAGTGTTGTTTTTTCACATCTCAAAAATACATTAGTTTGCTTAGATGATATAGAAAGGAAATCAGATAGCTTACCAATGTCAGAAATATTGGGTTTGATAAATTATTTAAGAAATGAGCGTAAATGCCAAATACTGATGATAACGCATGACGAAGAATCAGAAGATAAAGAATATTTTGACAAAAATAAAGAAAAGGTGTTTGATGAAGTCCTAATTTTAGACGACTCATTATCAATTATTAAACGCGAGATTAGTGATGTCGAGACATTCCCTATCTACGAAAAGTTCTATCAAAATATGGACGTTAGAAATCTTAGATTTTATCAGCGTGTTCAGAAAGTCTATCAGGAGATAATAAAATACTCATCATCTTTATCAAAGTTGAGCAAAGAAGAAATCCTAAGACAAATTCTTATTATCAAGCTTGTTAATGACATTCCTAAAGTTCTTGATATCGATATGAAAGAGTTAGAACTATACTTTTCTGAAGATGGTCTCGATGATCGATTAGATATATTTTTAAAAAATGATGATGAAGCGTTAAAAGCAAATGTTAGAACTAAAAAAGATGATGTAGAGAAAAATCTTTCAAAATTCTACCCTAACTTTCGTATGAAAGGGTGGACTGAAGTTGTTATCGAATTGATTACAAATATTGATATAGATAGTGAAAAATTCGAAAAAACTCTTAACCAAGATTTGATAAATGAACAAGATCTTGAGAATGATAGAGAAAAAGAAATCTTAATTACTGAACATCATAGTCTAAATGCAGGAGAGAATTTCGACAAGAGGCTTTTTGAAAGTAGTCTAAAGCAGATTGGTAGAGAAAATTTAACTAACTTAAGCTTTTACTGCAACACTCTTAAGCAAAATGGTGAGATTGCATTATCGATTCATTTAGAAGGCTTGGTAAAAGACTATATAAGAAGAAAAGTCTCTGAGAGCTCCGACTACTGGCATAAAGAGAAGTGGTACTTTTTTGGTATAGAGTCATACGATATATTTTATGATTATCTGGTTCAGGTAGTCAAAGATAGAAAATTAGAAATAAAGCAAAGAAATGATATAAATTTAATTTGTGAAGCTTTTAAACGCTTTTATCAAAGTGGCTATAATAGTGAAGAGCTATATGAAGCTATGAGAGATATTCAAGAAGATGACTTGAAAGCAGTCCTTTGGCAACCTATTGATAACGAAAGAGATAGAAAACAGTATATCCGTAAAATACTACAGCATCCTGTCTTTAGGTTTAGAAAAATAGTGCAGATTATATTTACTAATGAAACTATACTAAGTGATAGAACTTGGATATTAGTAGATATTAACTATCGGAAAAACATACTTTTCAGTCCTTTTCAACCTTCTATATTACTCCTTAAGAGTGAGGAATTGAGAGGTTGGATAATAAAGTTATTACGAGAAAGAATTGTTGAGAAGCCTAGTACTAAAGCTGCTATTGAAAACTGGTTAGAATATTCAAACAACCTGAAAAACCTAAATTCTTAAGTCTACGAATATAGATTTTATTCAATCAAAAACCTGCTTACCAACTCATGGATTAGAAGAAAAGTGGGATTAGCTACCTACAAAAACGCTCTCAATTAAATAAACTCTCTTTCAACATTCATTATCCGCGCATCTACAATGCGTTCTATCTTCTCTTCCATTTGGCTACATTGAGATTCAACCTCACGTTTAGATAGCCCGACTATTACAAACGTCCACTCGCCGGCATCATGACGATCACGCTCGCCACTCTCACAGACCGCAATGCTTGGCGTATTGCCAAAGCCTGTAGGTTGAATCGGGCGCAGCTCGCGACATCCAAAATCACAAAGTAAGATAAAAATCAAACCAGCCAATTTCCAACATTTTTCTGCAAAAAAAGGTAAGTCTTTTGACTTACCTTTTTTGATAACATTTACTTTTGAGAATGGTTACTGAGTTATTTACGTTTAATGGTTCTAGTAGTTACCCCAGTCGTTGCCCCACTAGTTGCGTTAGCAGGTGCTTTAGCAGCCGCTTGATAAACTGGCGTAACCTCAGGTAAGAGTGCCTGAATTTTAGCGATACGCTGCCCAGAGTTTGGATGGGTAGACATTAAAGTAGCTATGGTGTTGCTACGACCATTGGCAGCCTCCATTTTTTGCCATACTGCAACGGCAGCTTCTGGATTGTAGCCTGCCTGCGCCATTAAGCGTAAACCACCCGCATCGGCTTGTGACTCCTGACTACGAGAAAACGGCTTATCAAGTCCGTAGTCACTAATCAAACCCAACGCATCATCACTTAACCCTGTTCTTGACTGTAGTTCGGCACCACCTAACTGCAGCGCTAAGCCTGTCAGAATTTTTTGCCCAGCATCTTTTTTACTGTGCTCAGATAACGCATGGGTCATTTCGTGTCCCATGATCGCAGCGATCTCTGCATCTGTTAACTGTAGCTTTTCTACAATACCGGTATAAAAAGCCATCTTACCACCCGGCATTGCCCAAGCGTTTAATTCAGGTGAACGTATAACCGTGACCTGCCAATCAAAAGGAACGCCTGTTGTATTAGCGCGAACGGCGTAGGGCTTCATACGATTAAAGACGTTTTTAACTCGAATGGCGGTAGCAGAAGTATTATCTACCGCGCCTTGACTACTGGCTTTAGAGACCACTTGAGAGTAACTTTTAGCCGCATCGGTATTTAATGTAGCCGTATCGTACCCTGCCATATCGGCGACCGTAGTACACCCTACTAAAGTAGTGATAGTAGTCAGCAATAGAGCATTTTTTATGTTATTAAAAGTGGTCATTAGACGTCCTGGTTGAGAGATACAATTAAGTTAAATAGCTAAGCTAAAGGCAATGAATTGATAGACTTAAAATTCCACGATCGAAATTCATGTCTTGCCACACATTAATTGAGAGCACATATGATTGATGACGTAACTAAAATTCAATCAATATGTAATTATCATGTAAGTAATGTGTCTAGATTATCGAGGAAGAGATTATCACTATAGAAAACAAAAGTCTATTAATTTTATAATCTACTATTTGTTTGATATCACAAGCCCCAGCCAACCTCCATTTGACGCCTACAACTTTATTCTTTTAATTAGACTCTCTGCTCAGAGAGCATCCTGCAATAGATCCCACCTAAATAAACGCTCGAATCAAATTCATCACCCACGCATCTACCGTACGTTCTATTTTCTCTTTGCCAAAAAATTTTATAATTTATCGTAGCATCAAACATAATGTCCGATAATGTCTGCGCAGCTGCTCCCAGACCCTTTATAATAGCGTATCGATACCAACCAACCTGCGTGTCTCACCATGACCTCTATCAGCTACGTAAAGCAGCAACGCATTACTCGACTATGCGTGCGCTGCGGCTTACTCCTCATGCAGTATGGCGCTGAGTCTGCCGTAGTCGTGGACTTATCCAAACGCTTGGGTCTTGCTTTGGGGATGAACAGCGTCGAATGTTCGCTGAACTTTAATGCCATCACCCTGACGACCATCTGTGACGAGCGCTGTATTACCACCACCAGAGACACGATTAATCAGAGCATCAATGTCAATTTATTGGTACAAATTCAGCAAATCGTCAATAGAACCGAAGCCATCGTAGACAGTACCGATTTGACTGACCGCACTACCCTTGCCTTTGATGAGTTAGATAAGACCGTATACCCAACGTGGCTAGTGGGCATATTTGTTGGTGCGTCTTGCGCAGCGTTTGCGTATCTAAATGGTGGTAGTTGGTCAATTACCGCCGTGACATTTATTGCGGGTATGGTAGCGATGTTTACCCGTATTTATCTGTCCAAGCATCACTTTAATCCTTTTATCACCGTCATTGTGACGGCCTTTATTGCTTCTTTAATTGGAGCGACGACCTACTATTTTGATATCGGTAATAATGCCGATATTGCGGTTGCCTCTAGCGTGCTGCTACTGGTGCCCAGCTTTCCTTTGATTAACTCGTTCTCAGATATCTTAAAAGGCTATGTCAATATTGGCGTTGGGCGTGCGGTGTTTACCTATATGCTCACCTTATCCGCGTGCGTTGGTATCGTGATGGCGCTGGTTTTACTTCGCATACAGCATTGGGGGTTTTGAGATGTGGTTCATTGAAACTGTTGTGCTTTCATGTATTATTACCCTTGGTTGGACGCTGATGTTCAGCGTACCCAAACGCTATATTTTGCCTTGTTTGTTGATGACTGCTTTTGGCTTCGGATTAAAGACTGCTCTCGTTTATCAACATGTACATCTCGTGGTTGCCAGCTTTTTTGGGGCAATGCTTGCCAGCTTTTTGGGCGTGTATTTTTCTAAGAAATATACCTTACCACCCAAAGCACTTATCTCGCCTAGTGTCATTTGTATGATGCCCGGTATCGCCGCTTATAAAGCGATGGTCAGTATGGTGCAGATTGGTTATTTTGGTTTTTCAGACGAGTTATTTAGCCAAATGATGGTGTACTTGTTTGAAGCATTATTTGTCACCTCAGGATTGGTGCTTGGCTTATCCATTCCGGGACTGTTATTTTATAGACGACGTGCCATTGTTTAAGTAAGTTTAGATGGG
The DNA here is from genome assembly GCF_003148585.1 of Psychrobacter immobilis. Taxonomy (GTDB): domain Bacteria; phylum Pseudomonadota; class Gammaproteobacteria; order Pseudomonadales; family Moraxellaceae; genus Psychrobacter; species Psychrobacter immobilis. Next base: position 416,641 of record NZ_QGGM01000001.1, read on the forward strand.
ATTATTAAATGTCAGGCTATTTTTGCCTAAATGCTTTTATATTCTGATGCTAGCTGGTACATCCTCGTAAGCAAAACCTTGTAAGATTAATAATGATACCCATTACAATAGAGTTCAAAACAACAGAATTAAAAAATAATAGACGGCAAAATTGTACCAATACGCATCAATACGTCCTGAATAAAGAGACTTAATATGACAAAACATTATGATTATATCGCCATTGGCGGCGGTAGCGGCGGCATTGCTTCAATCAACCGTGCGGCTAGTTATGGCAAAAAATGCGCCGTTATCGAAGCCAATCAATTGGGCGGCACTTGTGTGAATTTGGGCTGCGTTCCCAAAAAAGTGATGTGGTATGGCGCGCAAATCGCTGAAGCTATTCATAAATATGCGCCAGACTATGGATTTAATGTGGATGTTAAAGGTTTTGACTTTCAAAAACTGGTACAGAGCCGTCAACAATATATCGAAAATATTCATCGCTCTTATGATAATAACTTGGCCAAAAATGGCGTAGAAGTGATCAAAGGCTTTGCCAAATTTGTCGATACCAATACCGTAGAAGTGAATGGCGAGCTGATTACCGCTGACCATATTTTGATTGCCACCGGCGGTCACCCGATTCAGCCAGATATCAAGGGCGCAGAATACGGTATCGATTCTGATGGCTTTTTTGCGTTGAATCATTTGCCAAAACGCGTGGCAATTGTGGGAGCTGGATATATCGCTGTTGAAATTGCAGGTGTGTTAAACAGTTTGGGCGCTGAGGTGCATTTGTATGTACGCCAGCACTCGCCGCTGCGCTCATTTGACCACAGTGTAGTAGAGGCGTTGCTGATAGAGATGGAGCAAGACGGTATTCAATTGCATACCAATACTACGCTCACGGAAGTCAATAAAAACGAAGATGGCAGCCTGACTTTGTGTACCGAAAATGGCAGCCTAGACACGACAGATTGTTTGATTTGGGCGATTGGTCGTGCGCCATCGACAGACAATATCAACCTGCAAGTGACGGGTGTGGAAACGAACGAAATTGGCAAAATCAAAGTCGATAAATTCCAGAACACCAATGTTAAGAACATCTATGCGGTCGGCGATATTATCGAAAACAGTGTGGATTTAACACCCGTGGCGATTGCAGCAGGTCGTCGTCTTTCAGAGCGCTTGTTTAACAACAAGCCTAATGAGCATTTGGACTATACGTTGATACCGACGGTGATCTTTACCCACCCTGCTATTGGTACGATTGGTTTGTCTGAAATCGACGCGGTTGAGCGCTATGGCAAAGAAAATATCAAATGTTATAAATCGACCTTTACCTCTATGTATAGCGCGGTGACCCAGCATCGTCAGAAGTGTATGATGAAACTGGTATGCTTGGGCGATGAGGAAAAAGTCATTGGTCTACACGGTCTTGGCTTTGGTGTTGATGAGATGATTCAGGGCTTTGCGGTCGCGATCAAAATGGGCGCGACTAAAGCGGACTTTGACAATACCGTTGCCATTCATCCAACTGGCTCAGAAGAATTTGTGACAATGCGTTAATTTGAGTAGGTAGTATTAATAGAAAGCCTATTCTATAAAACAACCCCATAAGTGGTAAACAACTTATGGGGTTGTTTTATATCAGTATATTTTTTTAACGTTAACCACTAAATTGATGTTACTTGATCAGACGAATATTAAAAGGCACTCTAAAATCTTTACCAGAAGAGCACTTGATTACCCCCATTACGCAAAACACTAAGTGCGAGAAGCCAAATAATACCAGCGCTAGCATTGGAATCATCGCTAAAGGCGCAAATATAAAGGCTAGAATAAAGCCAAGTATCATTGCCACAATCCATAAGCCAATATAGCCGATAACGAAAGTGATCGACCAGTTCAGCGCCTCTTTAGCTTGTGTTTGCACATAAGCATCATCTTTTTTGACTAGCATAATAATGAGTGGTGGAATAAATCCAAAGAACAAACAGCCTAACCAGTTTAGGAGAGCTATGTTTGTAGAGTCCTGCTTGGTACTAGCAGCTTGCATATCTGTTCTATGGCTGCTTGCTTGAACATTATTAATATCGTTATTACTAGCGTCTTTATTGATATTTACGTGGGGTTGTTGCGTACTATTAGGCATGTCTGGATATATTCCTTTATAAAATTATTTAAATATTAAGCTCTGCTTTAATTACCTAATACCCATTCATCGTTCACTTGATAAACCTTGAAATTGGTCTTGTTAGTGCGGCTTTCCCCCGCGATTGTCTGAGTGATATCAGCGGTGCACATATAAGTATTGTCGCCCTCGACAGTGTCACAGTTGATATTTTCGACGCGCTCAAGCTTTGGCATCATACCCTCCATCATGCCGCTCATCGCCTTTGCCATCTCATCATTGCCTGCGTTCGCCATCGCATCGTCCATCATACTATTGGCTTGCTCGTATTGTGCCTCGATTAACGCTTCAACTGTGCTTTCAGAAGGTGCATTAGAGCATGCGACAAATAGCGGTGTTAGTAATGCTATGACTGCCAGTTTTTTCAGATTAGTCATCTCAATCTCAATGTGTCTATAATGTTACTTCACTATACAGAATTACTTCTAAATACCCAACTTAATTTTAGAGTACAAGTTTGGATTTATGATGAATAGCTTTAATAATCTAATGAGATGAAGGAATTAACGTGCGGTGTATACTGACAGTGCATTCACGATACTGCTATGATGTGGTATTCAAAACCGTTGCGAGATAACTGTGTGGCAGGTGTACTTTTTTATATTACCGATTGGTCTGGGAATTATGACCTTGGCAGCAAGTTTGTTGTTTTTGTTTGCTTATCTGATGTCTGATGACAATGCCACGCGCTTGCCCGCTTTTAACTGGTTCAAGCGCTTAATTATCGTGGCATTTATACTGCTAAGTGTTGGGCTATTTATGACCTTTGGTCATTTTTGGGGTTGATAAAATCAGCCTTTAAACATTCAATATTCTTTAATGAACTATTTTTTCCAACTCCAATAATTCTAAATCTTCACGCTTTGGCTCGCCATTATTGCCGTCATTTGGAAATGGCATTTTATTACCATTTAGCTCATAACCTCGGCGCTGATAGTAAGCCAATAGCTCAGGACGATGACTTAAAATAGACATGGTCAAACGTGCAGTTTTTTTAGCTGCTGCTTGCCCGTCTGACTGTAGATGACGAGTAGCAAAGGTTTCTGCTGCTTGCAAAATAATATTACCAACGCCATGCCCCTGCAACTCTGGATCTACCGCAAACATACCGATATAGGCTTTGTTGTTTGAGTTAGCATCGGTTTTGATATCGACAGCGATACAACCGAGTATCTCACCCGTTTCCTTTCCATCACGGTCGCCCGTTGTCGTTTTTGGATAGACAAAGTAATAGTGATTAGGGTCATTAATCACGGCAGCGAGCTCGGCTGACGTGGTTCGAATACCACCAATCAAATCAGCCTCATTGGTCCAACCTGCGGTCTCGCGATAACAGCGATTTAATAATTGCTCAAGTGCACTAATATCATCGGCTTGCGCTTGTCGTAAAAACACAGACTCTCTCTCCAAGTTATTTTCATCTAGATGTTTTTTATTCATATTATAATTTTTCCTTTCCTTGTTTGTATTAAAAAAACTGACCCAAATCGATAGGTCAGCCTTAATAGTAATATGTATCCATCTTGAGTACTAGGGCGATAAGGCCAGTGCTTGGTCGATAATATTAAATCCTGCCTGAAGCTGTGCACGCGTTGGCGCATGACCACGGCGGAGCAGTTCAGAAAAGGCAACCAATTCTTTATCACGCCCTAAAGTGCTAGCCGCACTAGCACGTGTGTCTTCCCCATCATCATCAAAGTAGTATTCGATATAATCTAACGTATCTGGTGAACCAAACAATATATTATTATCGGGTGTCTTCGCATGCCCACTATAGCGTAGGCTTTTGCCATATTGCATCGTCCAAAAGAACGGGATGCGCGCGGCGAGCGAGCTGACACTATCATCATTTAGTATCGCAGCCGCAGTCACTAAGCCATGTTGCAAGGCCACGCGCCAATGTTCAATGCGCATGCGCCCCATTTGCCCAGAAGCTTTTGCAATATCACCCAATGCATAAACCCTTTCACGTAGCTGTAAATGCTCATCCACTTGCAAGCCATCTGGCGCGTTTACTTCTTCAAATAGTTCTATACGTGGTGCTACGCCAGTCCCCAAAATCACGATGTCTGCATCAACTTGCTCACCATTCGCCAGCGTGACACCGCCCACTTGTGAAAAGGTTTGGTTTTCTTCTTCATTCTCAGACGGATTAACAATCCTTTTGACCTCAGTGATTTCATTGACCCTGGCATCAAAGACAAACTGAATGCCATTTTCTTCATGCAGCTTGATCAGCGCATTACTGACGGTTTCTGAGACGATATTTCCCATTACCCGATGCTCTTGTCCGATGACGGTAATAGAAGCCGTCGTGCCTGCTTGTGCCAATGCGGAAGCGACCTCCATACCGATAAAGCCAGTACCTACAATCACTACACGCTGGTCATGACTGGCCGCTTTTATCAATTTGGCATCATCCATACTACGCAGCGTATAAACGCCATCAAGCTCAGCCCCTTTAAAGGGAGGAATCTTTGGCTCAGCGCCTGTTGCAACCACTAAAAAATCAGCAGTTTGTCTGTCACTACGACCATTTTTATCTTTAATGATAATGGTACGTTCATTGGGCAATACTTCGCTGACGGTCTGATTCAAGCGCAAATCAATATCGTGTTTGCTCGCCCAATCTGCACCGCCTAGTAGAAGCTTCTCTTCAGGCATATTGCCCGCTAAAAATGCTTTGGACAATAATGGACGATTATAAGGAGCTTTATCATCAGCACTAATTAAGGTAATTTTGCCACCATAGCCAGTGTTACGCAGCTGATGCGCTGTCATAAAACCTGCTGCGCCACCACCCACGATGAGCGTATGCGTATCGATAAGCTTATCATTTGCAATCTGTTTGGCTATCTTGGCTGAGGTATTCACCGTCAAGCTGTCGCCGTTATCGGTCACTTCATATTGAGTCAAGCCTGCTGTCGCGACTGGCTCTAATAGCGTCCCATCACGGCTATCAAAAGTCGCATGATGCCAAGGACAGACCACTCGATTGCCACAACGTAAGCCTGTGCCTAAATCTGCGCCTGCGTGCGGGCATTTGCCATCGAATGCCTGAAACTCATCTTCGTCGCGGGTGATTAAAATGATACTATCATCATCTTGCTTGTACGATTTCATACCGCCACTGGCAATATCGGCCTTATTAATAGTCACTGTGTCAATCGTTGCATTGGTCATAAGTCTTCCTTAACAGTTATAATGGTTCCCTGAATCAAACGTGTTGAAAATAGCCCTATCGCATCAGCCAGTTTCAACGAAAAACACCATTCTCGATACGTTTATTTAAATGCTTTTTTAAAACGATATCCATTGATAGTAGCAAGACACTTTCGCACACGCTGTTTTTTTGTATGTTTCCTGCGTTGCAAAACGTAATCGTTAACTGTTAATCCCTATGCTTACCTATTTTTTTAAATCTTATCCTCAACATAAAAGATAACTTTATGACTTCTCGTGATGACATGACCGATATTAATGCTAGCCCTCAATCCGCTCTTGAAAACAATCAATTTAATAATGAGCAGTTTAATATGGCAAGTATCGATATTACCGCAGCGACGGATACTGCGCAGTTACCGCAGCCTCTTCAACCACCTGTACAGCAAGCGACCTATAAAGCCAACGCAACAGACTTTATCGTTAATGAGCTATTGCCGCTCGAATTCACCGGTGAAGGTGAGCATTTATGGCTGCATATCCAAAAATTAGGGATGAATACCGCTTATCTTGCCAAACTGCTGTCAGAGTGGGCAGAGATTCCTCTGCGTGATGTTGGTTATTCAGGTCTTAAAGATCGCCATGCATTGACAACCCAGTGGTTTAGCTTGCGAATCCCAAAAAAACAACTGCCAGCTGCTGAGTTTGCACCAGTCGATATCGGAGGCAATGAATCGGTCACGATCATCGACCAGCAATGGCACAACAAAAAGCTCAATCGCGGCACGCATCGCGCCAATCAATTCATTATTACCTTGCGTGATATCCAATTTTCTGATTTTGATACAGCATTGCCAGCACCTGAGCAATTATTGTCGGCGAAGCAAGATGTCGAGCAGCATTTATCAAGCATCGCTATAGCTGGCGTGCCCAATTATTTTGGCCCTCAGCGTTTTGGACGAAATGGCAATAATATTAGAGAAGCATTATCGCTGTTTGCGCGTCCACTACAGCAAAGTCGACCACAACCCAAAAAGAGCAAACGCAAGCACGCGCCACGTGAGCAGAATACAATGGAGCTGTCTGCCGCACGTAGCTTAATTTTCAATGAGATATTGGCAGTACGAGTGCATGATGGCAGCTGGAATACTGGGCTGGCAGGCGAAGTGTTTAACTTAGAGGGTTCAGGATCAATATTTACTAGCGAAGCCATAGACGACACGTTGCGTGCACGCCTTGAGACGGGTGATATCCATCCCACTGCTGCATTATGGGGCAAGGATAATGATAAAGTCAGTGGCATGGCGGCAAATATTGAGAAAAATGTGATTCAGCAAAATCCGCTACTGGCTCGCCTAGCCAATGGTTTAGAGCAGCGCGATGTAAAAGCACAGCGCCGCGCGCTGCGCCTACCTATTGAAGCGCTGTCTTGGGAATGGCAGGATAAAGATAATGAACAAACATTGGTGCTGAGCTTTACGTTAACGACAGGTAGCTTTGCCACCAGTGTTTTGGCAAGCTTAGTAAAACAATTAATACACTAAAGCGTAGTTGACCCTTCGACTATGGCAGCCAGCTATGTGCCATAAAGCGCTTCAATATTATTATTTTTTGCTGCCAACATCTCGTTGGCACTCACCACTTGATCACGGCCACGGCCTTTGGCTTCATACAAAGCCTTATCTGCCATACAAATTAAGCGCTGGCAAATATCATGAGGTAGCTGCACTGCGGGAATTTTACGATTAACGCGTTTGCTACTATACGAGGGGATTCTCTGCGGTTTAGCAAGCGACTGCGATGCATCCTTTTTATTCAGAGTTTCGCAGGCTTGTTTTATACAATTACGCTCACCATGGGTCAGTGTATATAGCCCCAAGCTGGCAGTCACACTAAAGGTTGTATCGTCATCGAGAATGATGACGTGTTTGGCGATAACACGCCGTAATTGTTCAGCAATTATCATAGCTGTGTCGTGCTTCGTATCTGGCAATACAATCAAAAACTCCTCACCGCCATAGCGACTCACGATTGTTTCATCAGTTAAAGACTGCAAGAGCGTCTGCGCGACCTCCACCAATACTCGATCCCCAATCTCATGGCCGTAACTGTCATTGACTTCTTTAAACCAATCCAAATCCAATAAAATAACGCTGATATCTTGATGGTCTTCTACTGACTTCAGCACCTGCTTCATTTGCATCATCCCGTAACGGCGACTTTTGAGTTGAGTTAGCTCATCTTGATTGGCATGCTGCAGAATTTCCTTTTTACTGTCATCCAATATTAGTAACAAAGTACGAAACATATAGATAATAAAAATAGCTTTTGGTAGCGCCATATAAATATGTGTAGAACGCCAAAAAAAAGCGGAAGATCGGCGCAATTGATCAACACTGTCCCAGTTTAGTGTGCCATTTTGAAAAATAGAGGCAGAGATGGCGTTTTCGATTGTCGTAATTTCACTATAATTGATATAACTATAATAGGTATCAAGAGGAATGACCGTGAGCGTCATTTGACGCAGATTGGGTAAAGTAACGCCAAGATAAGGAATAAATGTGACTGCTAGAATGACGGCTGCATGTCCTAAAAATGCTCTCCATACATAACGCCGACGTATAAGCATCATCCCCAGTATCGCACCGCCGACTAAAGAGACGCCCGCGACCAAGCTACTATGTCCCAAAACTAAAATAACCATTGCAATATAGGCACTATAGACCGTAATTAGTATGCCTTGCCACTTATACAAATTGCTATTGGCTTTTTTGACAGGTGAAAAACGACTGGTCATCCATAATAAAAACAAAGCTACCAGTGTCACGCCGAACCATAGTGGATACAGCAGGGCTATATCGACATAGGTGTCATAAATATCGCGGCGCCACCAAACAAATAAGCACCATAGCCAGTGTAAAGATACCTCCATCACCATAAATAAAGCCAGTAATGACGTTTTATCAGCAGCTTGCCACTCAAAAATTGCTTGAGATAGCTTGGTGTAGCCTAGATGAGATATCGATACAGCCATAGTAGGGCTACCGCAAATATTGAAAGTTATTAAGTCGACATTAAAACCATTAAATAAAAATCAAAAGCCTGAATCAACAATAATAAATAGTATGACTTTTTACCTTATACCATTCCCAAAAACTTAAGTAGATAAGAATGCGAGTGTCGGTACTACATTTTGTAAACTAAATAGGAGTTAACCCCGACAATTTCATTTTTGAAAATGAATCCCACTTATCTAGTGTGGCAATTTCTGTCGCAGTTATCAATCTATTTCATGCCTGCATGCGTCAATATATGACGCATGTTTTTTGGATAACCTGTCAATTGATGTTTGAGCTGAGTCAACATTCCAAAACTGTATTCAGCAATGAATTTTCGGCTAAGAAAACATTGCAAAAGACTGCCAAACTCCCTGCTGATCAGGGTTCATTGTCGGTACATCACCCAAACGACGCCACGGCATATTGCTACCATGAAAGTCACTACCGATCGAGGCGACAAGATTGTGAGCAGCGATACTGCGATCGACCATTCTGCGAGTACTAACCGGTTCGCTATTCGACGGCAGCTCACAAGCATCGCCACCAAGACCAGCAAACTCTTCAATCAGTTTACGGACTCGTGTTGCTGAAAGCTGATAACGCGTGGGATGCGCCAACACCGCCTTGCCACCACAAGCATGGATCAGCTCAATGCCGTCAGCCATACTCAGTGCATCAATCGCCACATAAGCAGGCTTATTATCTGCCAAATACTTATCAAAGGCTTTTTGTACCGTCTTGACTTCACCGCGCTCAAACAATACTTGACCAATATGCGCGCGCCCGACCGCTTGTGGATTGCCGCCAGCTTTATCAAGTACGGCTTGCCACAACTCATCATAGTTAATATCTAATAGCTCACTGAGCTTTTCAGTGATTCGTTGACCACGCGTGGCACGGCTATCCTGTAATTGTTGCAGCGTTGCATGCATTTTTTCGCGATCGGTAAAATCTAGCCCCAGCACATGGATAATTTTATTGGTTGATTTATTTTTGCCATAACCACCAATAAGTGTGTGCTCACAGCTTATCTCGACCCCATTAATCAGCTGCATATCGCAGGCAATGGCAGCCGCACGCGCCTCATCAATTCCTGCCAGCGTATCGTGATCGGTCAATGCCAATACATTGACGCCGGCCGCATGGGCACGCTGCACTACTTCCGTTGGTGCATAAGTGCCATCAGAGCAAGTGCTGTGACAATGTAAATCGAATTTCATAAGAGAAGCCTTAGCATTAAAAATTAAAAGTGTAGAAAATAAAAAAATGAGCACATTGGCAATAAGCCGTTATATTTGGCAGTTGTCATGATTATGAGTCATAATCATCAGGTATTGCTACGCAGGCCCGTGATATAGCATGATTATCGTGTTGATTGCTTTTTTTTGGCGCAGTAGACGTGTAAACTACCCCATACGTTTTTGTCGGACATCCCTTTTGCTATGAAAGCTTTATTAGACTTTATTCCCTTAATTGCCTTTTTTATTGCTGCTCGCTACAGTGGTATCCTAGCGGGGGCAGGTGCGTTACTCATCGCCACCATCATCGTTTATGCCATTCATTTTATTCGCCAAAAAGGCACGTTTGATAAACAGCAATGGGTTGTCTTACTATTAACCATTTTGTTTTGTGGTGGTACTTTATTATTGCGTGATGATATCTATCTGCGTTGGAAGTCACCTATTATCAACGGTATCTTTGCACTAACACTTTTAGTCAGTGCTGCGATTAATAAGCCACTGATGCAACTGGCGATGAAAGATGTTTTTTTGCTGACGATGAGTGGTTGGAAAAAACTCACTCTCGCTTGGGCACTATTCTTCGCCTTTATGGGCATACTGCATTATATCACAGCGTTTACGATGTCAGATGAGGCATGGATTAACTTTAAAACTTATGGCTGGATTCCGATTATGCTGGTATTCGTCATCGCCCAGTTTGCCGTATTAAAAAAGCACCTCAACCCTGCGCTCACCGATAAAACCGTCAAATGATACTCAATTTATCATTTTATAATAGAGCCAATGCTATTTCTAAATGCCAATAGCGACAATCATTAATCGCAATTAGCTCGGGCACATTAAGCAAAACACTTTAAATTAATCATAATTTTTATTAATCGAGGAAGTCTCATGTCCTTATTTGCCATTATTGGTCATGACGTGGCCAATAGCAGCGCACAACGTCAGATTACCCGCGCTGAACATGTCGAACGCTTGCAAGCTTTAGATCATGACAATAGACTGATTATCGCTGGTCCAACACCTATCGAGCATGGCAAAGGCGAGATGTCAGGCAGCCTAATCATTGCTGACTTTGACTCTGCAGAAGCAGCGCAATCATGGGCAAACGATGAGCCTTACTTACGTGATGGCGTGTACAGTCACGTAGATATCAAACCCTTTATCCATACATTGCCAAAAGCGGATGACAGCGCATCAGTTAAAGTAGCAAAATCGTGATTCAGTGCCTATCTTTGTTAAAAAGTCGCTCTTATCAGCGCAGCATTGTTAGTATGATTTTTATGGCTACTGTTTCAGCACAGGCTGCGCCGACGGTGACAGCTATCGATGTGGCTGATCCAACACTCACGACACCCGTGCCAGCTCAATCAATATCGACCGCTCAACCAACAAAAAACTCAGTGATGAATATCAGCGATACATTGGCGGCGCAATTACAACCATCTGATAAGGCGTTATCCGATGCCAATCAGCAGCTATTAAGCCGTAATGCACAGTTGCAGCGCGAGTTGAATGACTTGCAAACTCAAGTGAATGTTTTGGTCTACGAGAGCAAAGGTCAGCTTTTTTTATACGGTGCATTTACTGTGTTAATTAGCTTGCTGGTTGGTATTTTTGTTTCTTGGTTGGTGTTTGTCCGCCGTGAACGCTGGTAACTAGTACCACGCGCTTTTTATTGATTTATCTTATGTGACTGTCTATGTCTAAATCCACGTTCGAATCAAAAGATACTGATACATCGTCGACACCCTCCAAAAACACTCAGTCACTAAGCATTCACTCATCAAATATCACCCCTGCCAAGATTGATTGGCAGATGGATGATACGGGTAATAAAGTGCCTGTATCGGGTGAGTTTGGTGATGTTTACTTCTCAAATGCTGATGGTCTAGCGGAATCGCGTCATGTGTTTTTGGCGCACAATCAACTGCCTGAACGACTGACCAATCTTGCGCCAAATCAATGCTTTACGATTGCTGAATTGGGCTTTGGTACTGGGTTGAACCTCTTAGCGACTTGGCAGCTATGGCGACAGCTGCGGGATATACACCCTCAATTAGCAACTGCAAAACTGCATTTTATTAGCACTGAAAAGTTCCCGATACCTCGTACCGACCTTACCCAAATACTTGCCTTATGGGGACAGCGCGCGCCTGAATTGACAACACTAATAGAGCTATTATTAGCGGCCTATCCGCCTCTTATCGCGGGCTGTCATCGTTTGAGTTTCTTTGATGATAATTTGACCGTTGATATATGGTTGGGTGACGCAGCTGAGAGCTTAACCAAACTATCAAGTAACTCTTCTAGCTCGCATGTACCTTATGTTGACGCTTGGTTTTTAGATGGTTTTGCGCCCTCTTGCAATAGTACCTTGTGGGCGGATAGTATTTTTGCACAAATGCAGCGTTTATCACGCCCCAATACAACTGCCGCCACCTATAGCTGTGCCGGTATCGTCAAACGTGCGCTGCAAGATTGTGGCTTTCAGATCAAAAAAGTGAAAGGCTTTGGTCGTAAGAACGAAATGCTAACGGCGATCATGCTGGATACCGTAAATTTAACTGACAATAATAATGGCAACAATAGTAAAGACATAAATAGTAAAGACATAATCTCTTACAATAATACTAGCACCGCCGCGCCCGACAACGATAGCCAATCTGCCAAACCCACTGATAACCTGCCCGCCCATAGCATTGTCATTGGCGCTGGCGTTTCGGGGCTATTAACGGCTTGGTCACTGGCCAATCGTGGTATTCCAGTTACTTTGCTAGATAAATCAGCACCTTTGGCAGGCGCATCAGGCAACCCTCGCGCCCTACTTGCCCCCAAGATGACGCCCATTCATCATGTCGATGAACATTTGCATACCATAGGCTATCTCTATAGCAGCAGGCTATATCGATGCTTAAATGTAGACGCTAAAAAATCAGGATTAGTGCCAATACTTGAACCAACGGGCGCTCTTGATCTACTTATGAAAGCCAATATTGGCACAGAGCAAATCGCTGATTATCCCGATGAGATGGCCACCACACTATCCCATGAGCAGGCGCAAACTGTCAGCGGGTTAAAAACACAAGATTTATCAGAGAATTTGTATTTACCGCAGTCTGGCTTGGTCAATCCACAAGCACTAAAAGATACTATCCTAATGCATCCGCTCATCCACTTTCAGCAAGTAGACGTTAAGAGTATTAGCGAAACAGAAGAAAGTGTTTGTATCAAAGGCAATAATCAGGATAAGCAGACGATATCCATTAGCGCTGATAACGTGGTCATTTGCGCAGCTTTTGAGAGTCATCAACTGGACAAGCGTATTTTTGATTGTCGTAAAATTCGTGGTCAGCTTTCTTGGTTTACGCCCACAACCGAGCAGCTCACCATATTGCCCAAAATACCGCTTAAATACAGCGGTTACTGTGCGTTATTTACCGCGCAAACAGGCGATGCACAATTGAACGATGTTGTAGAACAGCAATCTCAGTTTTTATTAGGCGCAAGCTTTATACGTAATGATACTGACATAGATATCCGCACAGAAGAGCATCAGATTAGCCGCGACAAACTAGTGACTGCCATTCCCGAGATGGACTCGATTATTCCAACAGATATTAGTTTGTGGCAAGGACGGGCGGGGATTCGCACGCAAACGCCTGATTATCATCCTATCGTTGGAGCGTTAGCAGACAGTAAACGAACTTGGGTAATGAGTGCCATGGGAGCTAAGGGGTATGCCATTGCACCAATATGTGCTGAAGCGTTAACAGATATGATGTTAGGAGCATTTCCCCCCTTATCAACAGCGATGCTTACGCGCCTGTCGCCAAATCGTACGCGTTTACAAACACCGCTTACTTGAAATTTTTAGTCAAAGGTTTAATCACTGCCTTCCATTCTAGATTTAACTGCACCAAAAAGTGATTTTCCAGTGTCAGAGTCGCGGGACTCTTGATGACCAATTTTAGTACTACTTTGAGTGTCAGTCGTAATCATTGGTGCAGTTAAAGTGCGAATCTGTGCTTCGTCACGGGTGTTTTTTTGGATGGTCACTGCAGCAAATAAACTCATGGTAAATGCCATCATATAAAAGCCTTTTTCACTTAAGCTTAAACTTCCCGCATTCATCAAACCAATAGCGATTAGTGCAATGGACAACCCAAGAGCCGCCCAGCTGATTAGATAATACATATTGGTTGTTGGGATACCTTCACTACGATCACGAAGGGTTTTTTGCAAACTAATTGCTGAATAAAGACCTAGCGCCAGCACCGCTATATAATAGCCTTTTTCATTTAATAACATACTCTGTGCATTCCATAAGCCAAGTAAATACGCTAGGACACCCACCAACATCACCGCCCAAGAAGTCCCGACATAAGCAGTAGTTGGTTTATAAGCGGCTAGCTGATTCTTAGTAATCGTGTCATTATTCATCATCTTCCTTAATTAGAAATAGGCAAGCACTTAGTCGTAAAATATATAGTGGTAAGATACATAATAGCGAGATAAACAGTAGCGAGATACAACTTTTATCGACCGCTATTTTGCCTTAACATAACACAAGCATGTTATATTGTAATCTAAAAACTTTTTTTTAATAAATAGCATTTTTTATGACAGAGTCCCGACATGTCTTTTTTTACCTTACTCATTTTGCTTAGCCTAATTGTTATTGTGCCAATATTTTTTGTGATGAAAGAAAAGTCTAAGCACACACAGATTGCTTCTATACAGCGGCATCAAGAATACTTGGCTTCTGCAAATCTTGTCGCTACCCAGTCTAAAGCAGATATGACTGTAAACAACGAGGTAAATCATGAGCGAGCTAACGGGCTCAGCATGATTAATTTTTCAGCTCGACATCCTTTTATCAAGCTACTTTATGACGAGCAAGTACCTAAGGCGTTTCGATCTGTGATGGATGATATTGGACAACAATATGAGTCCACCCATCATGAAGAAATCACTGAATCACAGCTATTTACCCTCAATAAACTCATCACCACACGTGTTCCAGAATTGATGGACGACTACCTTAGCCTCGATCAACATTATGCCAAAACAGTCATTATCGATACCGACAAACAAAATACCAGCTATGACATGGTATTAGATCAATTAAACTCGATTTTAGACTTTTCTCAAAAGCTCAATATTCAAAGCCAAAGTGGCGTTGTAGACAAGCTACTTGCCAGCCGTCGATACTTAGATGACGTGTATAAAGAAAGCGGTATGGCAGCCGACAACCTAAAACTGAAATAAGTAATGCCTGTAGATAGTAAGCAAGAAATTGATAACAATAGCAAATGACGGTCATATTTGACTGTGAGGGATAAATAAGTCTACGTCGTTCACTATACTTTAAACAAAAACTCTGCCAATGGATAGCCGTATTATCATGAAAATCGATGCTCTTACAATTGCAAAATCAAAGCCCTATTTTCAGGCAATTTCTGCTATTTTTTTAAGTCTCTCACTATTGAGTGCTTGCCAAAAAACACCAGAGCCTGAGACAGATAACGAAACAATCTCTGAAGCGGCAGTACAAACCACACCCGTGACTACCAATATTAATGTTGATACGACCGCTAATAACGGTGATGATATCGCAAATCCTGAAGTAAGTTCAGAACAAGATGTAAGCTTAACTGAGCTAGAGAATGACCTTGGTGCAACAGACTCGACAGCAAACAATACTGCCCCAGCACCAAATCCAGAACAAGCTATTAAAGGCGCGCAAATTACTGATGTCCGTTATAAAAATGCGGCTGGTGAATCACTCTTGGTCGTTTTTGAAACCTCAGCAGCAGGCGTACTCAACGCTATCGTTAGCCTACCGAACAAACCAAAAATGACACTAAGTGCGCCAGAAGGCCAAGGCAATAACCCAACTTATCGATCAAGCGATGGCAGCATCCAACTGGTCAGTCATGCTGGTGGTGGTACTATCGACCTTGTCCAAAATAACAAAATTACTAGCTTTGATGCAGTCAGTGCCGAAGCAGAAGTCATCACTGAGTAATTGATTAAAAAATACAGCTTAGCACCTTTAAAAAGTTACATAAAAGAAATCTCTTGAGCATTAAAAAGGCAGCAAATATTTATGATATTTGCCGCCTTTTTAATGCTATTAACTTTTCTCTAGCCAAATCCAGTTACCTTGCCAAACAGACTGACCAGCCAACTGATTACTGCCCACAGTCCCCAACCAACCACTACAATAACGATCAATCCCAACAGATCAGGAATGTGCAAATACAACCACGCAATGATAGGATTGTGCCAAAAAGCGCCAAAACGACTACGCTGCTTATCTTCTAGCGATTGATGCAAAAACGGCCGATCCATGTGCATCGTTTCAGTAATGCCATATTCATTGTGCAGATGCTCATGCACGATGCCTAAAGTCTTACGACTGGGGCGAATAAAAATATCGAGCAGCGTGCCAATACCCGGTACGATACCAACGACCATATCAATGAGTGCCAGTCTGACCGCAGGCGTCATTTTATGCGCTGGCACGCCCAACTGACGCCCTAATACAAAAGCATAGCTGGTTAAAGCCAGTCCCGCTAAATCTCCTGCCAGCGGAATCGTTGAAAGCGCCGCATCTGCACCCATGCCTTGTTTGGTAAAAGGCACACGTACCAGCGAATCCATCGTATTAGCAAACTTAGCCAATTTACGCTCGGTGGCGATCACTTGTTCGCGTGTTAGCCCATGCTCAGCTAGCTTTGCTTGATAATCGATAACAGGTACATTGGCATCAGAAGATTTTTTCGCTTTTGACTTTGAAAGCTTTTTGAAGTTATCCATTAAAAGTCGTCCATAGGCAAGCGATTGCGATGAGAGCAAAGACGTAACGCCCTACCCATATATTGGCTAAAAACGCCTGAAAACAGGCTCTTGCATTACGAGTAGCACAAGCGCTATTTTGCTTAGCAAACATCATCGCCACTAACGCCAAGCCAAATACTGGCGTCAGGCCTAAGCTTGTCGGTGCAAAGTAATGCCAAATGGTCGCGCCCATAATAAGCAAAAACAATGTTTGTAACAGCGAGATAATAATCACATCATAGCGACCAAATAATATCGCCGTTGATTTGACCCCAATTTTTAAATCATCTTCACGGTCAGCCATAGCATATTGGGTATCATAAGCCACGGTCCAACACATATAAGCAATAAACAACAACCAACACCAGATATCAGGCGCGCCTTGTATCGCCACATACGCCATCGGTATCGCCCAACCAAAAGCCGCTGCTAAAAACACCTGCGGCAAATGGGTAAAACGCTTCATAAATGGATAAATGAATGCCAATAACACTGCGCCAAGCGACCAGTAAAATACGGCTATCGGCAAAAAGAATAGCAAACTGGCACTGAGTAATACCAATACTAAAAAAGCAGCGATTGCTTCTTTAGCAGACAGACGCCCATCAGCTAATGGACGTCCTTTGGTGCGCGTCACATGACCATCGACCTTACGATCGGCAAAATCATTAATCGCGCAACCTGCCGCCCGCATAAAAATCGCGCCCAGTGCAAATATCAAAAATATCTTTAGGCTTGGCAGACCTGCCATTGCCCCTTGCTGTTGCGCTTGACCCATCGCCGCCAGCATTACGCCCCATAGCGTTGGCCATAATAATAGTTCTATACCTACGGGTTTATCAAAGCGCGTTAATTGCAAGTAGGCTTGTAGTTTGTCGTTAAATGTCATGGCTTTTTATTATCATTAATAGAAGGTTTTTTTGTGCGTGTTTGCCTACTTTTTCGGCAGCTCTTATATTAAGTGCTATTACATTGAATTATTAATACATTGGCGAGCTACTGAATTTGTTGCCACAGTTTATTTGCTTCGATGAGCGACAGCTCAGGATATTGTTTACGTAAAGCTTTAATAGCAGGGATTTTGTCTTTTTGTGCGGCTTGTTGACGCAAAAATGCCACATAATCTTCAGGACGACTGAACTCTTTTAAACGAGCTTCTAGCCTTAATATTCGGGTGCGCAACATGATATTTATTAATAATAACCCTGCACCCATGATCCAAATAATTAACGTCGACATTCCCTGCTCCTAAATCCAATCACTCTTAATTTTACAAGTATGGAGTTGCTAACTGCGCGCTCTAAGCTCAATAACTGAGTCAAATAACTTAGTTCAACAGCTAAGTTCAATCGCTAGGCGCATTTATTATGATGAGAAACGGCTATTAAACAAAATAACCATCAAAGCGTACGGCTTCGTTATGCCAGCTCTCACTTGGTTGTTGATGCGCAAGTAACGGCGCAAATTGCGGACGCTTAACGACCACGCGCCCCTGTGTGTTTGTGTTTTGTCCCTTTTGACGGACGACTGCTTGCGCACTTTGTAGCAACTGTTCTTCTTGTTCTAGCGTTGGTGGGCTAGCCAATTGGTGTAAGGCTTGCATATGCTTGCCTACTTTAGCGCCTTTACCCGTTTTGCTATCTTGATAACTGTCTTCCGGAAACATAGGATCCAGATAAACCACATCGATTAATTTCTTATCGATTTCTTTAGTGTCATCTATCGCATCCGCTGCTAGAGTTGCAAAATAGCCAAGCGCATTGGTATTGATAATATGCAGACGGCTCATCAGCTTTTGCCAATTTGCTAGCCCACTCATACGCTGCTGTTCTACTAACAATAACAATGCCATCAAGGGCTGCTGCTCGAGCATAATGACCTGTGCGCCCGTACTGGCTAATATCAGACTGTCATGACCAAAGCCTGCTGTAGCATCGATAACATGACTGTCAGATGTGATTTTGACTGCTTGTAATAATAACTCAGACTTACGCCCCGCGCTCACCACACGGCGTTGCAGCTTATCCCATTCTGGTGCAACGCTTAACCCATCGCTCAGCCATGACAGCTTATTTTTTTCTTCCAACAACAATATAGGTTGGGTAGCTGCCTGGCTTAACTGCTGGCGACGTTTTTGACTAAGCTTATCGGTAAACAGCTCAAGGTGTAAAATAATGGGCAGCTCATGTGCAATTATTAACGCTTGTATATCTGCAACCTGACTATGCTGCGACTCGCTGACATAGTATAGTTGGCAGCGCATAATGTTACTACTCTCTTTGAACCCTTGGCGTGAAGCGGTCATCTCTACTTTCCTATTCGCGGCTTATAGACTCATCCTACAATCGGCTCTAGCCTGCCATTTGATAACCAAAACCCCAAGCCGCTATTAATACAATGATGCCAGTAATAATGCGTAACCACGCAAAGATTTTAAAATCACGACGACTGACCCATTCTACTAGCAAACGGATACAGAGTAAGGCGACGATAAATGACACCACCGTACCTATACCTAATACCAGCCAATCCTCGCTATTAGTCAATACATCATGATGCTTCAGCAAATCCAATAATGCCGCGCCCACGATGACTGGAATACCCAAAAAGAAAGAAAATTCAGCGGAAGCTTTACGTGAGACGCCGAGCCATAGCGCGCCGATAATTGTCGCGCCTGAGCGTGATGTTCCCGGTATCAATGCCAGACATTGCAGCAGACCAATCATCAACGCTGTTTTTAGACTGACGTCTTCTGCTTCTTGCGCAATAATCGTTTTAGGGCGATTTTCTACATAGAATATCAATAAACCACCGATAATCAGCATAATTGCCACGACGATGGGATTAAATAAATATGATTTAATCTCATCAGCGAAGGTGAAGCCAACGATCATCACTGGAATAGTCGCCACAATCAAGCTAAGTCCTAGCTGGCGTGGATTACTCATGCCTTCAGCTTTGCCTGTCAGCAGACCCATAAGCGCTTGCCATAGTCTGTCCCAGTAATCATAAATGACCGCTAAGATAGCGCCAAGCTGCACCACTACCACAAATAAATCGACTTTTTCTTTGGTCCAAAAGCCCATCAAATCCGCTGATAAAATCAAGTAGCCAGTGCTAGAGATGGGTAAAAATTCAGTGATACCTTCAACGATACCCATGATAACAGCTTGAATTAATAAAATGATATCCACGATGGCTTTCCTAAATATGGATCTATTGGCTAATAGCGTTTTAGAGTATTTTTATATTTTATATAGCGCTGATAATGGCTGGCATTAATATGACGGTTACGCCTTACCTTGTTCTTTAAGTGTTTTCCACGCTTGATTGCGCAGATACTTTGGTAACGCTTGCGAGGCTTCTGTGCCGCCTGTCGCCATAAATTGAGCAACACCAAGCTGCCCTATCACAGTAGCGTCAGGGTGAATATCTGCCTGAATGATCTGACCGTCGTGTAATGTTAATAACGGCGCACCATTACCAGCAATGGGAATATTAAGCACTGTCTGGCTGTCATAATCGAGCAACTGCTCGGTATCTTCGCCATTTTCTTGCTTAACCGCCTGCATAAGGTTGCCTATTAGCACATATTGCCCAAAATAAACTTGCTGCATACGCGCATCAAGGGCGCTATACACTTCGGTCACACCATATTTTTGATACGCTGCTTGCGCAATCGCTTGTAGGCTTGAGACTCCTACACAAGGAATATCATGGGCGACAGACAATGCTTGTACTACTGCCGTATTAATCCGTATGCCACTAAAGGCACCAGGACCACGGTTAAATATCAAGGCTTGTAAATCAGCAAGGTTGAGCTTAGCCTCGGACAAAGCGGCGTCAATCATCGGTAGAATTTGCTGGGTTTGCTGGCGTTTACCCGTCTCCGTATGACTCGATAGCACTTGACCACTGGCATCTAAAATCGCGATCGAACACTGGTCAAACACGGTATCCATTGCTAAAAACATCATAACCTCGGCCTATTCACTTAGCATTATAAAACAGCGCCTATCATAGCATTTAGGATAGGCAAATTTTATTAATTTCTAAACTTTCATACTTAATCCATCAATATTTATGGGAACATGACAGACATAAAAAACCCCAAAGCGACTTGCACCTTGGGGTTTTCATTAAGAATTCAATACTATAGCAATCTAAGCATCTATCAATTAAAAACGGGTTTTAAACTTTTTTGGCGCTTGATTCTGCATTTTCTGCATTTGTTTTTGCATCTCTTCGGTGCTTGGCATGTTGTTTGGATCCAGACCCATCTGCTTAGCCATTTGTTGTGGATTCACATCCTTGACGCCGCCTTGCTGACCGCCGCCACCAAATAAAGGACCGCCACCGCCGCCACCAGCACCGCCGCCACCAGCACCGCCGCCACCCATTAACCCTTGCATCGATTTCATCATTTTACTGATGCCTTCAGGCTTAGAGATCATTTTCATCATTTTTGCCATTTGCTTGTGTTGTTTGAGCAAACGATTGACGTCTTGAATCTCACGTCCCGAACCTGCGGCAATACGGCGCTTACGGCTTGGGTTAATTTTATCGGGATTTTTGCGCTCAAATGGCGTCATCGAATTAATCAACGCTTCCATCTCACGTACTTTTTCTTCTGGCTTAGCATCTTCGACTGCTTTTTGCATATCCGAGCCGCCCATACCTGGCATCTTATCTAAGAAGCCTGCCATGCCGCCCATGCTTTTCATTTGTTGGAATTGGGTCAATAGATCCTCAAGGTCGAAATCGCCGCCTTTTTGCATCTTTTTCGCCATTTTTTCGGCTTTATCACGGTCGATTTTTTGTTCAACTTCTTCGACTAGGCTTAAGACGTCACCCATACCAAGAATACGTTGAGCGATACGTTCAGGATGGAACAGCTCTAGCGCGTCTAATTTTTCACCGCGACCTAAAAACTTAATTGGCTTACCAGTAATCGCACGTACGGAAAGTGCCGCACCGCCGCGAGCATCACCGTCAGTCTTGGTTAAGATGACACCCGTTAATGGCAGCGCATCATTAAAGGCTTTGGCAGTATTTGCCGCATCCTGACCCGTCATCGCATCGACGACAAATAGCGTTTCAGAAGGATTGACCGCTGCAGTTAACGCCTTAATCTCAGCCATCATAGTCTCATCGATAGCCAGACGACCAGCGGTATCAATAATCAAAATATCTTGGTACTGAATCTTTGCTTCTTCGATAGCACGCAGCGCGATGTCTATCGGGTTTTCGTCGCTACTTGAATTAACAAACTTGGCATTCACTTGACCTGCCACTTGCTCAAGCTGGGCAATCGCCGCTGGACGATAGACGTCAGCGGATACCAGCATCACTTTTTTCTTATGGCGCTCTTGCAAAAACTTCGCCAATTTACCGGCAGTCGTGGTTTTACCTGCACCTTGCAAACCAGCCAGTAAATAAACAACTGGTGGCTTACCCGTCATCTCAAGCTGCTGATTGGCACTGCCCATCATTTCGGTCAGTTCGTCATGGACGATTTTGACAAAGGCTTGCCCTGGCGCTAACTCTTTGAGTACTTCCGCGCCAAGCGCTTGCTCTTTGACGCGCTTCACAAAGTCACGGGTGACGGGTAGCGCGACGTCGGCTTCTAGTAGCGCCATACGCACTTCACGCAGGGTATCTTTGATGTTGTCTTCGGTCAACTGCCCAGTACCGACGATATTGCGCAGGCTCGACGATAAGCGTTCTGTTAAGGTATCAAACATAAATAACTCTCAGTTAAAATAATTCTTGGTGAAAACAATATTTACTTAAAATAATGCTTACTTAAAACAATACTTAGTGAAACTGGCTTCAGCTCAAATGGCGGATAAATATTATTAGGGAATACTGTAAAGTATTTAATCGTATCTTCATAAAACAATGATAAAAAATAGTCTATTATCAATAATATAGCACCAAGACGACGCCAAAATTATAATGATTTTGCAAATACAGCATTACCAAGGCTTGGCGCGGCGCTTTATGACTTATAGACAATCGCTTTATAAGCTAGGCATATGAGCGCTCATTCAAGCAAACTTGGCCAAGCATTTATAAGGAATAAGCAAGTTGGTGCTCAATTGGCACCCATTTTATGATAAATTGGACGATTATTCTAATCATTCCGATAATACCACTTTAGCATTAAATTGAGCGGCTATTTTACGCTCAGTATGAGATGAGGCATTATATCTGTGCACTTTGCATTCTTACTTGCTAGCCTAGCCTATATCTTAGTCAGCGCTTACCTTAGTTGGGCACTGACTCGGGATAAGCCTATCCATAAAGGCATCAGTTTGGGATTATTGATGGTCGGCATGCTCGCGCATGCGGCGCTACTTTATCCTT
Organism: Psychrobacter immobilis; assembly: GCF_003148585.1. Lineage (GTDB taxonomy): Bacteria > Pseudomonadota > Gammaproteobacteria > Pseudomonadales > Moraxellaceae > Psychrobacter > Psychrobacter immobilis. The sequence goes on from NZ_QGGM01000001.1 coordinate 439,494, forward strand.
ATGTTGTGACGCTTTACGGGCTAAATTTCAATCTTTTTAATATCATTAGCCTAATCAGCTTGTTCTTTTTGTTCTTCTATTTTTTATTTTGTTTATATCGCCCCATTGTTAGTCTGGGCATACTGGCAGCGCCAACAGCATTGGTAGGGTTGACAATTGGCTATATTGGCCGTGCGCCTTATCAACCCATTACAAATATCAGTATTGGGCTTGAAGCTCATATATTACTATCACTTGCCGCCTATTGTGTGCTGCTGATGGCAGCGGTGCAAGCGCTATTTTTGCGCCTACAAATACGCGAACTCAAGCACCACTCTATTCATCGGTTTTGGGTCAATAAACTGCCATCCTTACAAAGTATGGAGAGCCTGTTATTTGACATGCTGTTGGTTGGCTTCGTTCTGCTCAGTATAGCTCTTGGCATTGGCTTTATCTATGTAGAGGATTTGATGGCACAGCATATTGTGCATAAGACCGTGTTTAGCCTGCTGTCTTGGTTATTGTTTGGGGCGCTACTGGTCGGTAACTGGCGTGCTGGATGGCGGGGCAAACGTGCCGCCAATATGACTATCTATGCTTTTATCCTATTAGCTATTGGCTTTGTGGGCAGCAAGTTTGTGTTAGAGATGCTGATATAAAATCAGTGCTGCAATAGCAATAGGTCCAGAAAAAAGCCGTGAGTATTAATGAATAATACCCACGGCTTTTTTTAACCTTCTGTTAACCAGCACTTCTCAATTTGAAATCGCTCTAATTAAAGGCTAATTAAAAACCACGGTTTTATTACCCGCTACAATCACGCGGTTTTGTACATGCCAGTTCACAGCGCGTGCCAAGACATTACGCTCGATATCACGACCAATAGCGCGCAGCTCGGTCACACCTTGACGGTGAGTGACTCGGTGTACATCTTGCTCAATGATAGGACCTTGATCAAGCTCAGCGGTGACGTAATGCGCGGTCGCGCCAATGAGTTTCACACCTTTATCATAAGCCTGACGATAAGGGTCAGCTCCCACAAATGCAGGCAAAAATGAATGGTGAATATTAATGACTTGCATCGGCCATCGCTTGACAAAATCAGACGACAATATCTGCATATAACGCGCCAATACCAACAAGTCATTGCCTGCCATTAGCGTATGAATCTGCTCTTCTGCCTCTGATTTATTGTCTTTGGTCACTGGCACATGATGGAAAGTAATACCGAAGTTCTCTACCGATTGGCGCAAGTCTTCGTGATTACTAACAACAGAGGTAATCTCGCAGTCAAGTAAACCTCGCTGATGCCGCCATAACAAATCCAACAATGCATGATCAAACTTTGATACTAAAATACCAACTTTCGTCTTAATCGCATTATCATGTAAACGCCAAGCCATGTTATGGCGCTTGGCTACCGTATGCGCAAAACTGGCTTCAAAATTCTCAATAATCTCGCTCAATCCTGCTAAAGCAAACTCTAAACGCATAAAATATTGACCACCCTCATGAGCAGTTGAATACTGATCGAGAGTGATGATATTAGCGCCATAGCGATGGATAAACTCAGATACCGCTTGCACGATACCGGCTTGATCACGGCATTTAATCAATAGCGTGGCAGTATCGATTGTCGTCTTGTTAGACAGGTTATTAGATAGTTTATGAGATGAGTTTTTTGCTGAAGTAATCGTTGCAGTGTCTGACATAGTGCGCCCAATCAAAAAATTAAACTTGCTACTGACTTTCAATACGGTCATTAGCATAGGAAACCGACTATTCTAATCGCTTTTACCTAACTTTGCTGATTGAGTTGGTTGTATTTCGTTATTGAGGTTATAAATACGAAACCCCCAACGCGTGGTTGGGGGTTTTTGCTTGATAGCAGTATGTGATTGAGCAGATTACCTACTAGAGTGTGGTTTATTCGATTGTAATATTTCTAGAAAATCCTGAACCGTTACTGTTAACACCTATTGTAGAACCCAAATCAAATGCTTGATTGAAGTCTACAATAAAGCTGTTATAGCCTTGTGCTGTTGTCGTTGGACTTACGCCGTTAATAGACACAGAGTAACTGGCTTGATAAGGAGATAATACTATTTTAGATGTATTTTTCTCGGCATTAATATTGACACTCAAACTGTTTACACACACCACACCAGCATCACCAAACGGACTGGTATCACCAATCCAAGGAGAGAATAAGTTTGGATCTTCTACTCTCAAGTCACTTGCCAAATATGGTAGAGAATAGTTAATACTTTGAGTATTTTCACTACCATTTAAGAAAGTAGAAGCCTCAAAACGCACTTTCACCCAGCTTGAATAACGAATCGGATAGCGAATCTCGAAGTCTGCACGACCTTCTTCATCAGTCACGAATGAATAACCGTCATCAGATAGTGTGCCACCAATAATGGCTACGGGATTGATAGCATCAAGACTATTGTTGCTATTCACATCTTCATCACTATCTAAAGTATAGTTATATTCAGGACTGTCTTCGCTAATAATCCAATCAGTCTTCTGCAGTACAGGAACTAATTCTGCAAAAGTTATAGGTTCAGGTGTATTCACATTACCATCGGCGTCTGTAGTATTGGCCGCTTGATAAGTCACATTGCTATCAAGCAAACAAACTTTACCTTGAGCATATTCAATAGCATAAGACTTGATCGATACTTCTTTATTTGGTACCGCGCGCCCTGAGCCATCCATAACAGATATTGAACCGCGAACCGTGTAATAAATATTATCAGTAGATAAGACATTACTAAACGCTAAGGTTGTATAAACCGCTTCTTTCGATACCGTAATATTAGTTGTTTTGGTGCCAATGCTGGCATTGTCGTTTAATAAGCGAGCATTAATAATCACGCCACCGATAGGTGAGCTGGCATTGGCTTGATATACCACACGCGCCTCGCCTTTGCTGTTTGTAACTGCGGTAGCAGCAGATAAGCGGCCAGCTGATGAATCTGCAGCACGACTGAATACAACCGTTTGCCCTTCTACTGGCACATCATTTTTGTCTTTAACCGTGGCAACAACTTCTGTGCTACTGCCGGGTGTGATGACTGATTTCACTGCTTGAAACAGCATCTTCGCAGGTGTAGTGGCTCTAAAACGGGTATCAACTGTGGTTTGATATTTAAGCGCGCCGTTAGTCATTTCGCCTAGCACAGTTGCCTGTAATACAGTTGTACCAGCAAGCGTAGACGTTAGCACCACAGGGACAGTAATAATATTGCCTTGAATATTGCCTGCAGTGATTGCTTGAGTAACAATCACATTATTGTTAGCAAACGTACCAATCGTTGTTTGTACCTCTACAACCTTACCAATAAGCGCAGTCGCTTGGGCTGGAGAGTCAGTACGGATTTGTACATTAATATTTTGTGCCGCATTGACATCATAGACATCTTCAATATTAATAAAACTAATACCTGCTTGTGATACTTTAACCAAATCAAGACTGCTAGTACTACGCTGTGCAACTAGTGCACGCTCACCAGTGGCTCTGGCAAAAATACGTAAGTTACCGTTATTATCAAAATTCAAATCAGCTTCGTTAATATTAAATACTGCTTTACCATCTACATTACTAGTAGCAGTCGCACTAGAATGGATAATATCACCGTTCGCGTCGACTAACTCCATATCAGCATTGGCAATAGCACGTCCCGCACCATCTACTAATGTGGTCGTGATAGTAGTAGATGCGCCATCTTTTAGATTAGCGTCTGTAGCTGTAATAGTAATTTCTGTACCGATAGCTGATAGGCTTAATGATTTCTCTTCACGCACTTGCATGCTGACTTTGCCATCTGCATCATATTGTGGCGTGACGATTTTGGCATTGATTACTACGCTATGATTTAGACGTGAATTGATAGAATTGGCTGCTAAGATAACGCCAATATCGATCTGACCATTAGCATCAGTAGTTACCATGCTTGGTGTAGTTAAAGCAGCTCCACTTGCTTCTAAAGCTTCGATATTCAGCTGTACAGGCACCCCTGCTAAGATACCACCTTTACTGTCAGTCACACGGAAAGTAGCATTAGTTTGATCACCACCAGTGTTTAAGGTAGGTTTATCCGAAGATGCTATTAGCTGATAACTATCAATCGTAGCCGTATCGACTGCAACGATGTAGTTTTGCTCCAACTTGACATTTTCAGCAGTCGTTGTGGTCGCCGTTAAACGAATGCCATCTGCTAAAATTGCTTGATTAACATTAGCACCACTTTCAAGTGTCAGGTTGAATGTCGCCACACCATCACTGTTAGTATTCGCAGTCCCATTAGAGACACTAACGCCTGTTCTTAAAGGATCATCAACATTTAAACTTACTTCACGATTGGCAACAGCGCCATCTTCATTCTCTAAACGAACAAATACTTTAAAAGTATCACCTTTGGTATTAACGACTTTATTCGCACCTATTGTTAAATTCTCTTTAGTACCGTTTACATCTGGTGTCACAGTTGTGACATTGGCTGCTTGAGTAACAATATTACCGTTAACGTCAGCAGCAGATAAAGCAATACTAATGCTGCTGCCGATAGCAGATTTTTGTGATTCAGTTAAGTTGTTTGCCACAGCGATAGTGAATACTGCTTTACCCGAATTGTCAGTCGTTTGACTATCAGATACCAAGATAACCCCTTTACTAGCCACAGAAGCCGGCAATGCAAAGAAAACTTTTTGACCAGTAACTACGTTACCTTTTTTATCTTTTGCCACTACCTCAATCTGTGTTTCACCACCGTTTAAATTTAGAGCTTTTGATGAATTAACAAGCAAAGAAATAGCAGAAGCTATAGACTGGACTTTGACATTAACTTGCTGCTTTTTACCTGTTAGTGTCTCAGTCAAAGTCGCTGTCAAAACTTCTGTACTTAGCGCAGCTTTTTGCTCAGCAGTCAGATCGTTTGAAACCACGACATTGAAGCTAACGAGACCATTTTCATTCGTACTTGCAGTAATAGTTGATGATCCAATTTGACCATTCACGGTCAACAAACTGGCCAGTTGTTTATTAGAAAAGGTCAATTTAACAGGCTGACTTGCAATTTGCTCACCAGAAGACTGGTCATTCAACTGGGCTTGTATGCTAGCATTACTACCAACGTTATTGAGGATATAGCCTGCTTGGCTGTTAATATTATTGGTAGCATTCAGAATATTTAGAGTGACCACTGGAGTGATAATAGTGACTTTTGTGGCTGCAGAGTTATAGACAATACCGTTTTCAACATAAGACAATTGATAATTAATACCAGTATTTTTAAGGTCGGTACGTTCAGCGGCTGTTAGATCACTTGGTATATTAACCGCAAATAAGGCATCACCATTGAAGTCAGTCATCGCCGACTGTGTGACAGTGACTCCATAACTAAGTGCCTTGGCCCCCAATTGAATAGTAATTTCTTTATCTGAAACCGGCTTAACGTTGCTACCTTTAGTCGTCAGCTTAACACTGATATTACCGTTACCACCTAGCTCACTGATAGATGGTGTCGCAATAGAGGCAAACTGAATGCTGGTTACTGGCTGCTCAACTTTGATATTTCCTGGCAACCTAGACTGAGTGCCATCCTCGTCCGTTATTACCGCTGTATAACCAATTCCCGACTTTATCAAATTTTCACGTTGCGTTGGCGTTAAGCTTTTGCTGATGCCAATACTAAATTCTGCTATTCCACTATTATCAGTAATAAGCTCATTACCGATAATAGTGATTCCAGTACTTGTACTTTGATCTAACACTACTTTGACTGTACGACCCACTGCTGCACTACCGTTCTTACGTTTACCAGAAACTTGCAGTTTGAACTGTTCTGCTAGCGCGCTAACCGTCGTAGGTAAGCTTTGTGCTGATAATTGGATATCGCTCTGACCTATGTCTGAGCCAATACGAATCTTTTCGCTACTGACAGAGCTCGGTACTCCTGAAGACTCGATGATGCTTGCTGTTAAAGCAAATGTTGTCGCTTTTTCTAACTGTAGTTTCTGAGCTTCTGTCAAGTTGTTAGGCACTCTTACTGTGTAGCTAACTTCACCTTTACTGTCTGTTACTTGCTCAGAGTTATTCTGTAGCGTTAATAGACCAGCATTAGCTAAGTCCTTGGGCAAGCTTGCTGTAACTTTCTGACCTGCAATGATACCGCCGCGACTATTGTTAACACGGAAGCTAATAACAGCACTACCACCTGAGCTTGATAGTTCTTTCTTGTTGCTTTCATTAAAGTTGATTTTATATTCTGCAGTAGGTAGATAAACTATGCTAGAAGCTGTTTTTGAGGTTGATGAACGATTAGGCTCAGTTAAGACAACCGTATAACTAATGCCGTTTTTGATAAGCGTCTTGCGGTCAGCCTCACTCACAGCTGCATCAATGTTCAAGGTCACATTGGCTTGCCCTTGAGCATTTAGAGTCACTTTGTTAGTGCTTAAATTCACTCCAGTCAACCCATCATTAAGTTTAATGGTAGCTGTCGACCCACTGATAGCTGTCGGTACTTTAGAATTTTTAGCAGTGGCAGCAATAGTAATAGTTTGACTGTCACCATAAGCACTAAGACGACTAGAGCTACCAGTCACTGTTAAAGCATAATCAGAGACAGGAAGCGCTGCTTTGAATTCACCTTTAGTTTCTTTAGTAGCGCCACTTTCTTCTGCAATATTGATAGCATAAGCGATCGCTTTACCCACTAGCGCTGTACGGTCAGCGACTGATAATTTATCATCAACTTGAATTGTAAATGTCGCTAGACCGTTATCATCAGTAACTTTAGTGCTACCGCCAACGATAGCAATTCCTTTGACGTTGGCAATACCTAAGCCAACCGCTACATCTTTGACGCGAGCACCTTTACTATTTTTGGCAATAACACTAAGGGTTGCCGTATCACCATATACGTTTAAAACGTTATTGGAGACCGAACTCGTAGTTAACGAAGTACTGATATCAAGCTCACTTTCGATAACTTGGGTACCGTCACCACTACCTTTTTTGCTGACTGAAACTTTTAGCTCTTGCGGTGCAACCGCAGTGCCATCTGCTTTCTTAGCAGTCGCTACTAACGTAAAACCATTTTTTATCAGGTCATCTTTATCAGCAACTGCTTGCGGATTGAGCTTTAATGCATATACTGCATTGCCATCATTGTCCGTGGTTTGGGTGCTTTGACCTTCGATAGTGATACCGTTATTTTCAGAATCCACTACTTTTAGAGTCACGGCTTTACCAACCATCGCTCCACCAGATACTTTTTCAACAGCTTTAACCGCAACGCTAAAGGCTGCTTGCTCATCAGACAACTCAATAATAGTAGGCGCTGTGCTCAGTTTTTGGATAAAGAAGTCTGGCTCGACGTCTGGCACTTGTTCGCCACCACCAGTATTACCATTACCACCAGTACCAGGTTGCGTGACACCCAAATCAGGCGCCGGTGCAACAGAATCTACGGTATCACCGTCACCGCCGCCACCGCAGCCTGCCAATGCTAAAGCACAAGTCAAAGAAGTGAGCTGAAACAGTTTAGAGGTAAAAGGCAATGAGCTATATGACATGTTTTGGACTCCGCGTCAGCAGTAATTTATTCGAGCAAATAAGCGAAAATCATTACACAGAATCATAATAGATTGGTAATGATACATAGATTTACATTAATACCCGTTGTATTAACAGATTGTATTAAATATATAACAGCAACTTTACTGACTTTTGTTATAACTTACAACTAAAAATTAATCTTCACTATTAAATAATCAACAACATAGCCAGCGAATTTCAGGGTATAATAGCCATCCTTTAGATCGACAATAATCATAAAAATATTTGAGTATTAATCTCTTTTATGGTATAAATGTCGGCTTTAAAATTTTCTGAATTGGTATGCTTGTTATTTGCCTTTAGATAACAGCAATATCAACTCAACATTCATATAGTTTTGTTTGGTGCAAAGCTGCCGCTTGCTGTGTCCATGCCGCAAAAACGTGCAACTTGCCCAGACTGGTATGAGAAAAACTCATACCTCATAGATTAGGAGTTCGCCATGTCTCGAGTTTGCCAAGTGACTGGAAAGCGCCCTATGGTGGGTAATAATGTTTCGCACGCAAACAACAAAACCCGTCGTCGCTTTCTACCAAACCTTCATAACCATCGTTTTTGGGTAGAGTCTGAAAATCGTTTTGTACGTCTACGTGTGTCTACCAAAGGTATGCGCACTATTGACAAACTTGGTATCGATAAAGTGTTAGCAGATATGCGCGCACAAGGTCAAAAAGTATAAGTTAAGACTGGCAGCTTAATATCTCGATAATTTTCGTCATTTAAGCTGCTTTTCTGCTACATCTTATGTAGCTACTTAATATTTTAGATCCGTACCTATCGTTTGAAGACCCCTCATTTACAGGAAAGCTATCATGAGAGATAAAATTAAATTAGTATCAACAGCTGGTACTGGGTATTACTACACCACTACTAAAAACAAACGCACTATGCCTGGCAAAATGGAAATGAAGAAATTCGATCCAAAAATTCGCCAGCACGTGATGTTTAAAGAAGCTAAAATCAAATAATTGCTATTTTATGGAATGTATTTTTTATAAATATGTTCTATAAATAATTTATTTGAAAAAAAAGGGTATATCAATTGATATACCCTTTTTTATGCTTGCTACTTTTTATGATGACTATTTTAATTGACTACTACTAACCAGCTTAACAGCAACCCAGCTCATCACTAACTATAGTGCGTCGGCTCTTTGTCATAAACATGCGCATGCCATTGGCTCATCTGCTTTTGCATAATGACCTGAATCGCGGCATGAATCATATGCTGACCTATCGCTTGGGTGTCACTACCGAGCAGCTCTTTAAGCTTTTCAGAAAAATCAATGGTCATCAGCGGCGCTTCGTCTTGTTCCGCGTCACGTAACAATAAGCGACCATCTTCTGCCTCTACCAGCTCAAGGGTCGTCTCTTTGGCAAATCCTGCAAATTGATCCGTACTTTCGTTATCTACTTCTATATCATTATCGATATCGTATGGCATGAATTGCTTCCTCATTGTCCCGTCTAATACTTGCAAGAAAAATCGCGCGTCGCAACATTATTGTTTTACAGTAATACGGGTAAAACTATCTTAGTCATACAATGGACGCTTTGGTCTTGAAATTCAAGGCTTGTCACATAAGTCTTCTACATAAAGGCTCTTTGGGTGTGCTATCACTGATAGTATTAGCGCCAGTAGCGTAATTTTGCCACAGTAAATAAGAAGGCAACAAACATACCGAGATAGTACATAAGCTTTAACTCTAATGTCGGATCTCGATATTTAAACGGTAAGGCTACAGTGGCGGTGGCGGTCGGAAATATCAACAGCATAAGCAGCCAGTTTTCGATGACATTGAGCCAGCCTTGTAAATCAGTACCGTTACGTAATGATGCCAGCCCTAGCAGCAAACAGGCGATAATTAAGCTGGTGAATAAGCCATTGGGTAGGTCTTTTGGATAGATGATATTGGCAATCTTGGTCGGTATGATTCTCATGTAAAATTCCAGTCACGCTTGTAGCACGTGACTTAATAATTAAAAATTGTGTAAAAATAGCCTATCATAAATATTGCAGTGCACTATTTACCAAACAGCTTTATCTCTGCTCATAAGACTCTAACTGTAAGTACCCATCAACCATAACATCGATATACAAGAGGTTAAATAACCCAAGCTAATAGCATTCCAGCTCTCTATATGCATGCCTTTGACTTTGTTAAGTATCTTAGAACCTAGCCAAAAAAACAGGGGAATGCCCAGCATAAATGCAGGCACAATGACCGCAGCATGACGTAATACTTCACCAGTATCATCACCCACCATTAGCCGAAAGCCGTAACCCGCCAAACTTAGAACCAAGGCAAATACAGCCAAGCCAATAGTAATGCCCTTTGGCACCAGACTGCGTTGCTGTGGTTCATTCTGAATTGGCTGCTCAGTGCTTTGCTCTGACTCAGGTAATTCTAACGAATTGATTGAGTTTTTTGTGTCCATATTTCACCTTTACGTAACTTGCTGTTATGCATCGTTATCCGTTATACAGCACATTTTGCTACTATTCTTTTATGACAAAAATGACTGACGAACGCATTTATCGATCACATAAGACCGTAGTTATTCGTTACCATTAGCCAAAGCCAGCTCAGCACGCATAGCATCAATAGCCACTTTATAGTCATCTTGGTTAAAGATCGCCGACCCTGCCACAAACATATCAGCACCCGCTTCGGCAATGGCTCGGATATTACTGGCTTTGATACCGCCATCTACTTCTAATCTGATATCACGACCACTGGTGATGATGCGCTGACGGACTTGGCGCACTTTTTCTAACGTCCCTTCAATAAATGACTGACCGCCAAAACCTGGGTTGACGCTCATCAATAAAATTTGATCTACCTTGTCCATCACATAGTCTAAATAATGTAATGGCGTTGCGGGATTCAATACTAAACCACATTCAGCACCGCCATCTTTGATCAGCTGTAAAGAGCGATCAATATGCCCACTGGCTTCTGGATGAAAAGTGATAACACTCGCACCTGCTTCCAAAAACTGCTCAATCATGCCGTCAACTGGTGATACCATCAAATGCACATCGATTGGCGCATCAATCCCATAATCACGCAGCGCCTTACAAATCATACTACCAAAGGTGAGATTGGGTACATAATGGTTATCCATTACATCAAAATGAATCACATCAGCACCTGATTCCAACACCCTTTCAACTTCTTCACCTAGACGTGCAAAATCAGCTGAGAGTATTGATGGGGCGATAAGGTAAGGTTTAGAAGGAATAATCATAGTTGAGCTACCTGATTCTGTTGAAATAAAATACGAATAAAAATAAAAAGAAACTAAGGACTGACTTTAAAAAAACTGAGCCTTTAAAGCAATAATATTAAGAACTCAAACCACTAGCGCTGCTTATACTGGGTTTTGCAATAAGCACGACCGACATCGAAGCCTCGCTTAGCTTGATGTTTGGTCGCGCGATTACTGACACGCTGACGCCATAAGCGAAAAGATGACGGCTTTAGCGTTTGGCGCATCAGCTTAATCACGCCTGCTTCATTGAGACCATAGCTATGCTCTATCGCCGCAAACGGTGTTCTGTCCTCCCACGCCATTTCTATCACTCGTGAGACTTGCGCGTCATCTAGCACTTTATCACCCGATTCATTGACTACAGTTGCGATAAGCTCATCTGGACGTGTCTGTCTGTCATTTGATTCAGTACTAATATCAGCATGCTGATTATTTTTTAGAGCCGCGGTCATATCGGCTTGCATGGTCGCAAGCGATGACTGAACGGTTTGCTGCTTACAAGCCAAACCATCGGCTACTAATGCTGTCAGATTACTTACCATAAAACCTTACCTTTAGAGATGCTTAACAGATACTTAGCCAACTTTTATTTTATAATAATCTATATTATATCAATAAGTACGCTTGACTAAATAATCAGCGTAACTGTCTGTCAATTTATCGATCAGATCATCATTCTAATACTGGGCTTAGCTCATTTGCGCCATACGCCAGTGATGTTCAATATGATCGTTAATCACCGTTTGAATAAAATAATAGCTATGATCGTGACCCGCCTGATAACGCAAGGTTAAGGGCTGATTGGATTTGTCACAAGCATGTTGCAATTTGGTGGTTTGCAGTTGACCCTCTGCTAAAAAATTATCAGCCGCGCCTTGATCCACCAAGATACTTGCATACTGCTGCCCCGATTTTTCAATCATCTGCGCAGCATCTGCCTGCGCCCATCGTGATTTATCATCGCCGAAGTATTCTGTATAAGCGGCTTGCCCCCATGCCGACTCACTGGCCGCGCACACAGGCGATAAAGCTGAGACACTCACAAACTTGCCTGGAAACTTAAAGCCCAATAGTAATGCTCCGTGACCGCCCATCGAATGCCCTGTCACGCCGATACTGTCAATAGGAAATTCTGAGCGTAACAAGTCATATAACTCATCAACGATATAGCTTTGCATATTAAAATGCTCTGACCAAGGTGCTTGCGTCGCATCGACATAATAGCTGGCACCCTGACCGACAAAATAGCGGTCGTCGTTTGGCACATCGCTGTCATCACTACTTCGAGGTGATGTATCAGGGGCGATAAATATCATGCCAAGCTCGCTGCATTTTTGCTGAAAATGCGCTTTGTGGGTGACATTATCAGCATTGCAAGTGAGACCTGATAAATATAGAATCGCAGGACAACGGCGACCAGCAAGCGCTTCATCTGGCAGATAAATGCTAAAGGTCATCGGCGTTTTGGTCGATAATGATTGATGGCTATAGTAATGTTGCTCACCATCGAAACAGCGGTTGACGCTGATCTGCGTGATTTTTGAGTTAGTAGATAGACTGTGTTTATAAGAGTTGTTCATAAGCGACATCCTTTTTATCCAAAGTAAAGTACACGATGACTTATAAAAAGCATTGGTAAAGTAATACTAGTACTTCTCCAAACTCACTTAGTACTCAATCATTATACCATTCACAAGAATTAAAGTAGTAAGGAAAGCGAGTGTCAGTATTACAGATTCTAGACTGAACGAGCTTAATACGGCTCATCGTGATTTTTGGGTTGTGGGTTCTGAGTTTACTGTTAGTTGTTAATTGGCCGTGATCACAGTATTAGCCACTGGCTGACCAGAAGCACTATCCTCTACGATATTAATGGCTATAGAATCACTGTCATTAATAATGCTGGCAACTGGTGGTCGGGTTTTATCAAACAATACTTGTTCGAACGCTGGCAAAGCAGTCTCCATCAGACTACCAATCACCATCTGCGGCTCTGATGGTTCAAAACCCATCGCACTCTCGCGCTCATTCACACGCAAACGGGCATCTTTAAAAGCAGATTCAAAACTGGTATTGCCACGCAGGCTTTCAGCAAAAAACGCTTGCCCAAAATAGGTCATCTCAGCTGTGTTGGTGCAGCCAAACGATGCTTTGTCAGCGGCTGATGCAGTAATCACTACCGTAGTCGGTGATGCCAATTCATCGATAAATGAGCCTGAATAGCAAGCAGATACCACAATCACCCGCCAGCGAATACCTGAAGCGTCTAGCGCCTCCCGTAACCATGCGGCGTCTAGATTCTCCATTGCTAATGGTGGATTTGCTAATTGAATGATATTTTCGTTGCCGTGTGAAGACAAGGTTAGGAATAACACATCCTCATCGGCATTCATCTGCTGACCAATTTTCTTTAATCCGCGCAGAATACTGGTTTTGGTAGCGATTGGCTCATCAAGCCAACTATAAGTATTGTTGATCAACGAGAGTGAATGTCCACTAGTACCAAAACGCACATCGAACAGCTCACGCACTTTATTAATCTCAGAGCGAAAAACATCTTGACCAGAGAATCCTGCCACACCCATAAAATACCAGTCGGTCTTGCCCGAAGTGCTGGGATCGATACTGTTTAATGCTTGCTGTAACAAACGAGGCTGCTCGTATAATGCTGCTTCGGCTAAAACAGGCTCTACAGGAATCTGCTTAAATATAGGCTGGTCCGCGACATTACGCTGCCAAATCGTCAACAGTGCGACTGCACCTACCAATACAATGACCCGCTCCCACCACGGTATGCGTAGACGACGAGAAAAAATCCATAATAACGCCAACGTCTGCCATAAAAACAGCACCAAAAACAGTATGGGTAAAAGTGAATAGCTCCAATCTGGTAACCAACCATAACTGCCCAAAAACTGCACCAAACTTTGTAATAATGCAGATAAGGTATCAGCCACTAACCACAATACCACGGGCACAAACACCAACGTTTGATTGCCAGAACGCCGTGCCAAAATGATGCCACCCAATAAAATTATCATCGGCCAAATCAAGTAGCTGACCAACCCTTGCTCATTAAAGATACTGCCATTTTCCGCGGCTAACCAAGAAAACAGTACATTACTACCGAGTGCCAATAGTGCAAATACGGCAAACTGGATAAAGGTCGGTTTTACCCAAGAAAACGCGCGCGTCGACCCTACTAGCATCCACAAGGTTGCAATAATATTGGCAGCGAAATTGAGCGAAAAACGCTGAAGCGATACGGTTTTTAACGACGCAAGTGACAAAGACTTAAACCTCTAGCCAGTCGAGAAAAGAAAGTGAGTTGATGATGATTTTTGGTGTGCAGCTACCTACAAAATGTCATTAATTCACATTTTTTATATAGCATATGGACATCAATATTACATGCAATTCACAATGAGATAATTTTAAGAGACGAATAGCAAAGACTAAAAATATGACTAAACAGTTTAGCTCGCTAATATAACGCGATTGTAACGGATTGTCGGTCAAGAGGATAAGGCTGATTTGTAAAATTCGCTTAAATTTGGCTAAGAACATATAAAAAAGGAGGTCTTGAATCCAAGACCTCCTTTTTTCTCAAAAATGACTGTATCAAAGACTCACTACTATCTCATCAAAAGCTCATTCACACGTTTTAGATAAGCGGCTGGATCATCTAACTGACCGCCATCTGCTAACAATGCTTGGTCAAAAATTACTTGCGCCAATTTATCAAAATCGACGTCAGATTGCTCGCTAGTCTCTAACTTTTTAATCAATGGATGATCAGGGTTGACCTCTAACGTTGGCTTGCTTTCTGGTACATCTTGACCCATTTGCTTAAGCATCTGAATCATTTGTGGTGATAGCTCACCTTCCCCAACGACTAGGCAGGCTGGGCTATCAACCAAACGTGTTGAGACTTTCACATCTTTCGCACGCTCGCCCAATGCTGCTTTAAGTTTATCGACGACAGGCTTCATGGTTTCTTGTGCTTTTTCAGCTTCCGCTTTTTCGGCTTCGTCTTGCAAGTCGCCCAAATCAACGGCACCTTTAGCGATGTTTTGTAGCGGTGTCTCATCAAATGAAGTTAAGAAGTTCATTGCCCATTCATCGACACGGCTGGTCATCAAAATAACTTCGATGCCTTTCTTTTTAAACAGCTCTAATTGTGGGCTATTTTTAGCAGCCGCTAGATTGTCAGCCGTTAGATAATAAATGGCTTTTTGACCCTCTTTCATACGCGCTTTATAGTCTTCAAAGCTGGTGGTCACACTATCCTGAGTACTGGTTGCATAACGCAGCAATTTGGCAATACGTTCTTGATTGCCCATGTCTTCGCCAACGCCTTCTTTGATAACATCACCAAATTCAGCGTAGAACTGCGCGAATTTTTCTTGCTTATCACTGTCTTCACTATTGGCTAGACTGGCGAGCAACGTCAAAATACGGCGGGCGTTACCATCGCGGATCGATTTTACATCACGTGACTCTTGTAATAGCTCGCGGCTGACGTTCAATGGCAAGTCTGCTGAATCAATCACACCTTTCACAAAGCGTAGGTACATTGGCAGTAACTGTTCAGCTTCATCCATAATAAAGACGCGCTTCACGTATAGCTTTAGGCCATGCTGCTGGTCACGAGTATATAAATCGACAGGGGCTTTTTTCGGAATATATAGCAGCTGAGTATACTGCACACGGCCTTCAACACGATTGTGCGTCCATGCTAGTGGCGCGTCCATGTCATAGGTAATATTTTTATAAAAATCGACATACTCATCATCTTCAATCTCAGATGCCGTACGTGTCCATAGAGCGCTGGCTTTGTTGATAGTTTCCCATTCGTCGGTCAATACCATCTCGCCGCTGGTTGGAGCGCTGTTTTCTTCAGAATCGTCGCCCTCTTCTTTGACATCTTCTTGCCAAACTTCTTTACGCATCTGAATCGGTAAGCTGATATGGTCTGAGTATTTATTGACCAAGCGCTTAATTTTGCCACGGTCTAAATAGCTGTCTTCACCCTCAGAATACTGCTCTTTTAAATGCAAAGTAATGGCGGTGCCACGAGTTTCTTTCGTGATAGGCTCAACGGTAAAGCTACCTGTACCGTCTGATACCCAGCGCACGCCTTGATCCGCAGGCTCACCCGCTTTGCGTGTTTCGACGCTAATCGTGTCAGCAACGATAAAACCTGAATAAAAACCAACCCCAAACTGACCAATTAATTGACCATCTTGCTTTTGTGATTCAGACAGCTTGTCTAAAAATGCTTTAGTACCGGACTTGGCAATCGTACCCAAGTTTTCGATGGCATCTGCTTCATTCATGCCAATACCGTTGTCGGTAAAGGTGATGGTTTTGGCATCTTCATCGACAGCAATGCGAATTTTTAGCTCGCCATCGTCTTCATAAAGACTGTCATCATTGGTCGCCTCAAAGCGCAATTTATCACAAGCATCAGAGGCGTTTGAAACCAGCTCACGCACAAAGATATCAGAATTAGAGTAAAGCGAATGGGTAACTAGATGCAGCAGTTGCGCTACTTCCGCCTCAAAGGTATGTTTTTTTAATTCTGGGCTGCTTTTATTAACATTGATGCTATCAACCTTTTGGTTATCAACTGGGGTCTGTTCACTCATAAAAAACTCCTTTAATTTATGTCAAAAACGTATCATAAAATAGCAATCATTTGACTGTCTCTACTCAGCTACAAATTAAGCAGTTCAATTTCGAATATCGCTAAGCTGTTTATACTAATAGGGGCGCAGCAGAAAATTTCAAGCTAAAAAGCACAATTCAACAAAAACACCGCCCTAGTTTCCTAAGGCGGTGTCGTTATATCGATAATAGGTTTAGCAAGTATATTCAGCAAATAGATTTAGTAATACGTTTTTAGATAGACCTATCAACTATAAGCAGCTAGGCAAATGCAGCGCTGGATCTGACTCACGAGCATTCATCGCATCTTCAACCGTTAAGCCTAGTGCTTTGGCAACGCCTGCGCCATAAGCAGCATCACACCAGTTACAGTTGCGAATATGGCGATACTGAATAAAGTCCGGCACACCAGCCATATTATTCGCTGTGTTTTCAAATAGCACTTGTTGTTGCTCAGCACTCATCAAATTAAACAATGCGCGAGGTTGGCTAAAATAATCGCTATCATCTTCACGGAAGTCATAATGCGCCGCATAGCCGTCAATTTTTAATGGTGGCTCAGCATAATCAGGCTGCTCTTGCCACTGGCTAAAGCTGTTTGGCTCATAATGCGGGCGACTGCCATAGTTATCATCGACACGGCCTTGACCATCACGATGATTGCTCATCACAGGGCAGCGCGGCTTATTTACCGGAATCTGTTGATGATTGACACCGACACGATAACGCTGAGCATCAGCATAGTTAACCAAGCGGTTTTGTAGCATTTTATCCGGTGAAACGCTGATACCCGGTACTAAATTACTTGGGGCAAATGCGGCTTGTTCCACATCGACAAAGTAATTGTCAGAGTTTTTGTTTAATTCAAACTCACCCACTTCAATCAGCGGATAATCCCCTTTTGGCCATACTTTGGTCAAGTCAAACGGATGATAAGGAACGGTATCCGCCTCAGCTTCTGGCATGATTTGCACATACATTTTCCATTTTGGGAAATCGCCATTTTCGATGGCATCGTACAAATCTTTTTGATGACTCTCACGATCAGAACCAACCACCTCTGCCGCTTCTGCGTCGGTTAAGTTCTTAATGCCTTGTTGCGTGCGGAAATGGAATTTGACCCAAAAACGTTCTTTGGCTTCGTTCCAAAAACTATACGTGTGCGAGCCAAAACCATGCATATTTCTGTACGAGGCTGGCAGACCGCGATCACTCATAACGATAGTAACTTGATGTAAGGCTTCAGGTAATAAAGTCCAAAAGTCCCAGTTGTTGGTCGCCGAACGCATATTGGTACGTGGATCACGTTTGACGGCTTTGTTTAGGTCTGGGAATTTGCGCGGATCACGTAAGAAGAACACAGGTGTATTATTACCCACCATATCCCAGTTACCTTCTTCGGTGTAGAATTTCAAAGCAAATCCGCGAATGTCACGCTCGGCATCAGCTGCGCCGCGCTCACCTGCGACGGTACTAAAGCGCGCAAACATCTCAGTCTGTTTACCCACTTCGCTAAAAATATCCGCACGGGTATATTTAGTGATGTCATTGGTCACGGTAAAAGTACCAAATGCGCCAGAGCCTTTGGCGTGCATACGGCGCTCTGGAATCACTTCACGGACGAAATTTCCTAACTTTTCATTGAGCCAAACATCTTGCGCCAATAATGGGCCGCGTTTGCCTGCAGTCATGCTGTTTTGATTATCTGCCACTGGTGCGCCATTGCCCATGGTCAATTGGGTCGGTGCATAAGGACATTTTTTATCGCTCATATCATTGTTCATATCGTTGCTCATAGTCATACTCCTGTGAATAGCAAATGGATTAAAGTACAAAATCTATTCTGAATACGCTTCTATTAATAGTTCCAGAATAGTTGTCAGCTTGTTCGAAAAACGGTTTGTTTTTTTCATAGTAATGTCTAATGACAGTCATGTTCTGTGGTTAGATACTATTACAACCCATTACCATTGATTTGTATAATTAATTAATTACATGCTTTCGTTTTGTTTTTCAGAACCACTTAACTTGTTTTTTACTCACCCAAATACTTTACTCCTTAGGATGGTTGTTATTAACAACGATAAATATTAACAGTGCAACTACTCTCTATCAGCCTTGCTATCACTTTTTTAAAGCGAATTGACCATATTAAATAGAGCTTAATTAAATACCACAGAGCAATTAACGCGGCATCGGACGAATCGTCAATATTTGCTCACTACGACCAAAAGGGCCATGAACGTCATGTAACACAGCGCTCGTTAAACCAATGCCATCATTGCCATACTGCTGCACCGCTTCGATGCCAAGCCAGCGACCTTGCGGCGCGCGATGCATATGAATTTGCAAATCCGTATTGGGAAACATCCATTCTAATTCTGACAAGCCAAGCCCAAGCCGAGGCACAACGCCATTGGCCGTATCGACCATGCCCAATAGATGCACCAAGTCATCAGTTGGCTTGCCCTCGATCATATCCACATCATTAGTAATCCAGACCATACCGCGTCCTGGGCGACGCTGCGTATCATCAGCGACCAAGCGCACACTTTCAATAAACCCGCCCGGCCAGCCTTTCATGTCTTCCCAAATGGGCAACTCTTCGGGCTTATGTACCGCTTTTTGGTCTTCAATGCCTGCAATCTCGCTGGTATCTTGGGTCATTAGACGCCATGCCCGCGCAATAATTGCATCACGACCGCGACTGCTCATCACTGCTTCAATAAGCTCAATAGTCTTGCCTGGACGAATACAACGCGTGGTAATGGTAAAGTCATCCAGTGGAATCAATCCTAAGATATCTAGGCTAATGCGAGCGATACGCATGTTTTCTTGCGGCACATAACCGTTGAGCTCAGCCGTGAGCAACCCTGTCGCTGGTGCCATATGCTGTTCATGCTCATTCCAAGCCCCTTGGGCATGTTTGGTTGGCTGATAATGTGCGACGTTGACGCCGTCTTCTCGCTGTTCGCGTTTGATAAAATTATAATAAGCTGACATGACTGTCCTATGATTTATTTAATAAGCTCTTGTTGTTTTAATTTAAGAACCTGTCGACTCTTAATGACAAAAAATAACGCAACGACCATCGCGGCAATTAATACGCCATAAAAAACATTCTTTTCTCGCATAAAATGCAGAATATTACTGCCTAACACGAATCCCACCACCACGATGACAAACAAATTCACTTTCAATTGTTTGTTAACCTCACCGAGAGTGGCTTCTGCCAATACAAATCCTTTTTTTTGCTTTTTCATTTTGCGTTACCTACTATACGTTACCTATTAGATGTCTTGTACAAAGCCTTATCTATTTACCCACTTGGGTGACTGGGATACGCAAGGCTTTAGGCAGACTGAAAGTGACATTTTCTTCGATGCCTGATAGCTCACTCGGTAAATCACCACCCCAATCTTGCAACTGCTGTAGCACTTCTTGAATCAGTACTTCGGGTGCTGATGCGCCAGCGGTGACGCCGATACTCTGCACACCATCTAACCAGCTTTTATCCATCTCACTGGCATTGTCGATTAAATACGCACGGCAATTCATCCGCTCAGCCAGCTCACGCAGACGATTAGAGTTTGATGAATTGGGCGAGCCAACCACCAAGACCACCTCACAGCGACTGGCTAAGTCTTTTACCGCATCTTGGCGGTTTTGCGTGGCATAACAGATATCGTCTTTGCGCGGACCTTGAATACTAGGGAATTTTTCACGCAGTGCATCGATAACGCGCGCGGTGTCATCCATAGATAAGGTCGTTTGGGTAACAAATGCCAAACGTTCGGCATTTTGTACGCTCAATGCTGCCACATCGGCTTCGTTTTCAACCAAATGAATGTGACCGCCGTGGCGACGGTTAAAGCGCCCCATCGTGCCTTCCACTTCGGGATGTCCCGCATGTCCAATCAATACCGCATCCATACCCTCTTGCGCAAATTTAGCGACTTCGATATGTACTTTAGTGACCAGCGGACAAGTAGCATCAAATACCGTCAAATCACGGCGCTCAGCCTCATCTTCAACAGCTTTTGATACGCCATGAGCAGAAAAAATAACGATAGAGCCATCTGGCACTTCATGAAGTTCTTCCACAAAGACCGCACCGCGATTGGCCAAATCAGAGACGACAAATTTATTATGTACCACCTCGTGACGTACATAAATGGGCGGTTCAAAACGTGTCAATGCTTCGTTCACAATCGCAATCGCGCGATCCACACCAGCACAAAATCCACGTGGATTGGCAAGATAAATTTGCATAAGAGGGCCTATCATTAGATAATTTATTATTAAAGCTTAAATACACAACATTACTGTCAAAAGCTTTAATTCAAAAATTGGGATGAATTCATTACGCTACTTTAGCATAATTTACTTTTATTGCCTTTGAAAATAGCACGGTACTAGAGGCTGTTTTAACTAGAAGCACACACATATTCATACGTTCAAAGTATTTATCCATAGTGGCAGCGTTAACTGCACTTAATGCACTAAAAATGTGATTTATAATAAGTTGCCCTATGCCATCTTTAGATCGCTTCGATGATAACGACTGGTCAAAGGCGGCTTTAATTAAAATAAAAGCCACAAAAGCAGTTTATAATAGTGCATCGATGACAATGTCTATCGCCATACATGATGGCGATTTTTCTTTTTACCAGTTTTGAATTGTTTACTAAAACAGCTTTGGCTTTTTTATTCGCACAGATTTGACTAGCACACACTCCATTAGGACAAATTGTATGACAGGTTCATTATTTATTATTACCGCCGCCTCAGGTACGGGCAAAACCTCACTGGTAAAGCAGCTACTTGCCACGACTAATGACTTAACCGTCAGCGTATCACACACCACGCGCACGCCGCGTCCCGGCGAGATTGATGGTCATCATTATCATTTTACCGATGTCGAAAACTTTGTAACTGCCATCGGTGAAAACAAGTTTTTAGAACATGCTGAGGTCTTTGGTAATTACTATGGCACCTCGGAGCAAAGCGTGCGGACGCAGTTAGAAGCAGGCGTCGATGTTATTTTAGAGATTGATTGGCAGGGCGCACTACAAGTCAAAAAAATCTTTACTGACGCCATTATGATTTTCATTTTACCGCCAAGCATTGCCACTTTACGTCAGCGCTTATCGACGCGTGGGCAAGATACTATGGAGGTAATAGAGCAACGCCTAGCCGGCGCAGTGACTGAGATGGCGCAATATGTCCATTTTGATTTTGTGATTATTAATGACAATTTTGAGGTCGCTTTGACTGAGCTAAAAGCCATTATCGTGGCGGACAGGCAGACGCTTAAGCGTCAACAGCAGCGGTATCATCGCACCATCAGCAATTTACTTAGCAATAAAGTAGAAGAGTAAAGCAAGAACGAAATACTACTGTCAACTCAGTCGATGAGCGCTTATTAATAGATACGTTAATAGACACGCAAAAAGCAACTACGCGGCTGGGCAAAAAATGCTATAATGTCTCGCTATCCCCCTTTATATTTTGATATTATTTTTATTGAGTGGCGGGCAAGCTCCGTGACTAATAAAAACAACCGAGGTAGCTACATATGGCACGAGTGACGATTGAAGATTGTTTGGATAATGTTGATAATCGCTTTGAACTGATTTTAGTGGCAAGCAAACGCGCACGTCAATTGGCTAAAGGTATCGCTGAACCATTGGTTGATGTGGATAATGACAAGCCTACGGTATTGGCATTGCGTGAAATCGCTGCTGGTAAAATCACTCGCGATATCCTAAATCAGCCAGAGCACAACTTTGCCACCAGTTCATTAGATTTGGCACTGTCAGGCGATCATGGTTTTTAAGACACTGTATTATTAAGATACAGCATTGAAGATTTGTCTTATAAAAACTATAAAGCTAACCACTGCCTTATAAGACAAATACACACAGTGATGACATATTGACGAGAGACCACAGCATAGGCTGTGGTTTTTTGGTTGTAATAGCTGGTTGCTGTGATATTGCTTTGACTGTTTTAGTCACCATTTATACCTGAAAACCTACCATTGAGTTAGAATTTCTAAATTTTTATAGCACCTGTTCGCTTAGCAGTTGACATTGAATGCGATTTACGATTAATTAGAGGATGGTCTACCTATTTTTATCTTTTTTCTCGAGATTTTTTATATTTATAGTATTCCAGCATTCATTCAGTCACCATTTACCCGATAGACAGTCAGGCAAACAGGTAATGGAAAATAGGATCGTTACTTTATGAGTCAAACCTTACCCAAACTCAGCCATCATTTAGTCGATGAGGCTCAATATAATTTACTGCGCTCAGTAGGTTACCTCACTGCTGCTGAACGCCGTGATATTATTGATGCCTGTGAGTTCGGTGATATTGCGCACATCAAAGATAAGCGTAAATCAGGAGAGCCTTATATCACCCACCCGATTGCGGTGGCCGAGATACTGGCAGGTTTTCGTTTGGATCGAGATACGATTATTGCAGCGATTTTGCATGATACGGTCGAAGACACCGAGGTGAGTGATGAGCAGATTGAGCAGCGCTATGGAAAAATAGTGGCGAGACTCGTCGATGGTGTGACTAAGCTAAAATCATCCTCACACAATAAACAGCAAAACAAAGCAGCTACCTTTCATAAAATTTTGACAGCCACCCTTGCTGACCCACGCGTATTGATTATTAAACTTGCTGACCGCTTACATAATATGTCGACACTAGATGCGGTACGCCCCGAAAAACAACGCACTACAGCACAAGAAACGTTGGATTTTTATGTGCCGTTTGCGCGGCTAATGGGTCTTAATGATATTGCCGATTATATCGAAGTGCTCTGTTATCGTAATCTTGATTCTGATATGTACAACAAACTGTCTGACAAGCTACTACAGCACGGGCTTGGGCGTAACTTTCAAAGAGAGGCCATCCATCGCTATTTAAGTATTGTCCTCAATAATTTGGGGTTGAATGGTCTGGTCAAAGTTTTAGACAATCGCGTGGTCATCTACCGTCAGTTTTTCCGCAATCGCGGTGAAATCAATGCTCTACTCCGTCATTATGCCTTTGAGATTGTCCTCGATAATGTCGAAGCCTGTGACAAGCTGGCCTATTACTTAATTAAAAAATACCAGATTGATGACTCTCATATCGCTGATAATATTCGTCGTCCGCTACCGGGTGGCAATCAGTCGCTCACGCTTATCTATGAGCGCGATAACGATGTCGTCAAAGTGACGATTTTGACCAAGCAAATGCAAAGCGCAGCGCGGCTTGGTGTTATCGGTGCAGAGCATGCCTCAGACGTTAGCCAATCGGTTATCCAAGCCTCATTACGCAATATGAAAGATTTGGTCGATGAAGACAGCTTAGATGAAAATAGCCCAGACTTTTCAGCGGCAGTCTCTACTATTAATGAGCTGATGGATTACCTACACTCCAGTAAAATCATCTGCTACAGTCCAAAGGGTCGCGCTTATGAGCTACCACAAGGCGCAACCGCACTAGACTTTGCTTACGCTGTCGGACCGATGGTCGGCAATGTAGCCGTTGGCGCCAATATCGATGGCAAAAAAGCCAAACTTGGCACAGTCGTTAAGAATGGGCAGCTGGTTGAAATAGAAGTCAATAGCCACTCAGAACCAAAAGCAGAATGGCTAGGATTTGTCGTGACCAATAAAGCGCGTGAAGAGATTTTGCGTTGGTTTAAAGACTTGTCTCCTGCTGATAAGCAACACCATGGTCAACAAGCCTTAGATCGGGCGCTAAAAACCTATCAAAAAAGTCTCGATGACTTAACCGATAGTGATTGGAAAAACCTCACTGAATGGCGTGGCTTGACCGAAAAATCCGAACTATTCGAGCAAATAAGCTCTGGTACGTTATTACCACAGCTGGTGGTAACTCGCTTGTTTAGCGATGAAGTCAATGATTTACAAGCACAAGAACACAGCGATGATATGACCCAACCACAGCAGCTGATAGTCAATGCGTCTGGGGTTGAGCTTGATTTTGCCAATTGTTGTCATCCTATTTATGGTGATCCTATCGTCGGTCACTTGTCCCGTCATGGTCTGGTTGTTCATCGACACAAGTGCTTTTCACTTGACGATATTCGTAAAGACAATCCTTATCAGGTTATACAACTGCGCTGGCGTAATGACAAGGCCGTAAAACAAGGTGACGCTGGCGAACATGACATAAAAAATACCGGAAAGATTCGCTTTCCAGCCTATTTAAAACTATCTATTGCCCTCAGCGACGAACAAATTACTGAAGTAATCTATCATTTACGCCAATTAAATATCGGGGTAGAAAAAGTAGACGTGCGCAGTAGTGACACCATCATCCATATCATCGTTCGCAGTCGCAATCATCTAGCTCAAGGCATTCGCGAGCTACGCTCCTTGCTAGGTTTCCCTAATATCATTAGGCTGTATCAGCTGTAGTGCTGGTAACAAGGTGTAGTGCGTATGGTGTAGTGCGCGTGATACATTGCCACCAACACCCACTCAATAGAACATTGAATAATGGATTTAGAAAATTTTAGAAAGACCTGAAATAATGATAAACTGTGTTTTTTGATTTTTAACAAATAAACATAGAGCGTGTCATCATTTGCACGGTGAAAACCAAAATGTAAATGATGAATAATGCGCCCTTACCTACTAAACCAGAAAAAGATAAAAAGGATATAATATGACTCGTCAAACCATTCAAACTGATAAAGCCCCTGCTGCCGTTGGTACTTATTCACAAGCCGTCAAAGTTGGTCACACCGTCTATATTTCAGGACAGTTGGGTTTTGACCCTGATACCATGGAATTAAAAGAAGGTTTTAAAGCACAGGCTGAGCAAGTGTTCGAAAACATCAAAGCCATCTGTGAAGCGGCTGGTGGCAGCTTAAATGACGTGGTTAAATTTAACGTGTCATTAACAGATTTGAGTGATTTTGCTGTTTTAAACGAAGTATTCGTTGCCAATTTGAGCGAGCCATATCCTGCTCGTGCAGCTGTCCAAGTAGCGGCGTTACCTAAAGGCGGTGTGGTCGAGATTGAGTCAATTTTATATATTGAGTAACTTAAGCCATATCATCATGTAAATGGTAAGGCTTAATACATAGACGTACTTAATTCTCAAGTCGTTACGTCAAAAAAGCCACTGCTAAAAGGTAAGGCCAGAGTAAGCCCAAATAGCACTATTTGGGCTTACTGCTATTATTCTTATCAATATTACAACCCAGTTATCCAAAAGCTGGTTATCTAAAGTCCATTTACCTGAAACTGGGAACGCATTTTATGTTGGTACAAGTTGCTCTACCCGTGCCCCTTTATCGGGTATTTGACTATAGCGTACCAGCAGATACCAACGCCTTCTCAAGCCCTTCTTTACCTCATATTGGCTGCCGTGTCGAAGTATCCTTTGGTCGTCAAACTTTAATCGGTATCGTCGTCGCTCATATTCCAGAAGCAAATAGCAGCGTGCCACTTAATAAGCTAAAACCTATCAATAAATGCTTAGATGCTGAGCCTATTTTAGAGACCAGTATGCTAAAGCTGGCACATTGGCTAGCGCGTTATTACCACTACCCGTTTGGTGACGTTTTAGCAGTCATGCTGCCAACTCTCGTTCGTCAAGGTAAGCCGCTGGATTTACTGATTACCCATTGGCGAATTTTGCCACAGGTAAGCGATGCTGACTTTCGTGCCAATGCCAAAAAACAGAAGCAGCAGTTTGATATGCTTAAGTTGCATGGCGAGCGCGGCGCGAGTGAAGATGTTTTATTACTAGAGGGCATGGAGAGGAGTTTTTTAAAGGCGCTCGAAGACAAAGGTTTAATCGAGCGCTATATTCAGACCAAACAAGCACCTGCGCCTGTTAAATTAGCAAAAATGCCCCTTGATCTCAATGACGAGCAACAACTCGCCGTTACCGCCATTATTGCGGCTCATGAAGCCAATCGCTACACGGGATTTTTATTAAATGGCATCACTGGTAGTGGCAAGACAGAAGTCTATCTGCAAGCGATGCAAGCCGTATTGGAAGCTGGCAAGCAGGTATTGATTTTGGTACCAGAGATTGGATTGACACCACAAACGCGCGCGCGTTTCGCCAGTCGCTTTGCCGCTCATATTGTCTTATTGCATTCCGGCATGAACAATACTCATCGCTTACAAGGCTGGCAAGACTGCCGTACTGGTCATGCTCAAATCATTATTGGGACACGCTCAGCGGTGCTATATCCTTTTGCAGATTTGGGCTTAATTGTCGTTGATGAAGCGCATGATGGTTCTTATAAGCAGCAAGATACCTTGCGCTATCATGCCGCTGACGTCGCGCTGTATCGTGGACTACAAGCCAATATCCCTGTCGTATTGGGTACGGCGACGCCATCTCTTGAGCATCTAAAACTGGTCGATGACGGTAAGCTGGTGGAGTGCCAACTGCAAACTCGTCCCGGTAATGCGAAGCTTGCGACCATGCAGCTGATTGATGCGCGCCTGCAAAGTACTCATCAGCAAACGACGGACGACGGCGCGCGCTATGATACTGGGCTGACCGATGCGCTTATTGGGGCAATACGGCAAACGCTAGAAGCGGGCGATCAAGTATTAATATTTTTAAACCGTCGCGGCTATGCACCAGTTTTGCTATGCGAAGCTTGCGGTTGGCAGGCAGATTGTCCACGCTGCGACGCGCATCTAACCGTTCATTATAACAGCCAGTCCCAACACAACGCTTATAGTAGCTCCTATCTAAAATGCCACCACTGCGACTGGCAAGCTTATATTCCAAAAGTTTGCCCTGATTGTGGCAGTCAAAATTTGGATGCCAAAGGGATGGGCACGACAAGGCTCAGCGAAAACCTGCATGCGATTTTTGCCAATCCGCAAACCAGCAAAGAGCTTTACCCCATTATCCAAATCGATCGCGATACCACCAGACGTAAAGACAGTTGGGAGAATATCTATCAGCGTATCAATCAAGGCAATCCTGCCATCTTGGTTGGCACGCAGATGGTCGCCAAAGGTCATCATTTCCCCAATGTTACGCTTGTCTGCTTGCCAAACGCCGATCGTGGTTTTTTATCCGCCGACTTTCGCTCGCCGGAACATACCGCGCAATTAATGATTCAAGTAGCAGGACGTGCCGGTCGCGGTGATAAATCTGGTCGTGTACTCATTCAAACGCTGCAACCAGATAATGAATTACTATTAAAACTGGTCAAAGATGGTTATTTGTCTTTTGCTCGCGAGCTATTGCAAGAGCGTAAAATGATGGGTTTACCGCCGCATAGTCATGCTGTCCTGATACGCTGTGAAGGTAAAACCCTTGCTGCCACGAGCCAAGCCCTTAAAGATGCGATTGCCATTCTGCCAAATGGACATAATCTCGCCGTACTAGGACCTATCGATGCACCAATGAGCAAAAAGAATAGCCGTTACCACGTACAACTGCTACTTTTAGGCAAAAATCGACAACAATTACACCATGTATTAAACCAATGGTGGCAGCCCGTATTGACCTTGCCAAGTGCCAAGTACCTTAAACTCACTTTGGATATCGACCCTGTTGGTTGGTAGCCGCCAATTACTAACCATCACTTTTTAACTCAGATTATTCTGTCCGCTACTAGGCCGTGTCCCTATTTAGAGGATAATCGATTGAACTGAGGATACGCCCTCAAGAACGTTATTCTAAATAGTAACCAATGGTTTACTGCCTAGATACAGCAAGCATTTATTAAATATGCTAAATTCTTTATATCTGGCTAGGGCGTGTCATCAATTAGCACAGTTGTTTTAGAATAAGCTATAGTAACTCTATATTTACTCATATGAGCTTAATCATCATGACAAGACGACA
>NZ_QGGM01000002.1:0-6433 GCF_003148585.1 Psychrobacter immobilis
GAGTGGCGTTTTAACTACAGTGATCCAAAACGTCAATTACACCAGCTAAAACAATGGGTTAAACAGGAACTGAACTAGTTATCTAGGACAGCCCCTTAAAATTTATCGGTGAAAATGTTGTCGTTAGCTATACTGACTTTGATCAAAGGGCGTTGACAAAAAGTCTAGAGCTTCACAAATTACCAATACCAGAGCTACAGTGGGTCGATGCCACGGTATTGGTACGTAAGACGTGTCAGCGCTTTTCGGTCAAAGGTTATAATCTGGCGAATGTTTGTAGAGAATGGAATTATCGGTTTGACCATCATGACGCACTAGAAGATGCTAAAGCATGTGGTTTTATAATCGTAACCATTCTTAGAGAAAATGGTTTGTCAATTCATGATTGGGTAGAAGATAGTCAATACAGTCGTAATTATCCTCAGCAACCCCGCGCAAATGGTAGAAGTTACCCCAGTCATATCACAAAAGTTGGAGATGAGTCAGGACAATATGCAGGACTCAATATCTGCTTTACAGGCAATCTTAGTATCAGTCGCGCAGATATGGCTGAGATAGCAGCCAAAAATGGTTTTAATGTCAAAGCAGGTGCTTCGAAGACATTAGATTATCTTGTAGTTGGTGTTCAAGATTTAACGTTGCTTGCTGGTCATGAAAAAAGCAGTAAGCATCGAAAAGTAGAAGAGCTGATTCAGAGTGGTTTAGATATCAAAATTCTTGAAGAGCGCGCCTTTTTACAGTTAATTAAAATATCAAAGTAATGTGAATCTCAACATTAAAACTAAAAAGCGCACCGTTTATACGATGCGCTTTTTTATGTGTTCATAATCAGTCTTATAGGACATTCAGTATGAATGCAAAATAGCCTATTAATGACGAATTACATGCCTTGATGTGGTTTGCCATGCATTTTACCGTGCTCTGAGCCTTTATGACCTTTCGCCATTTTTTCAGCTTTTAATGTAGCAAGCTTGGCGCGTTGCTCAGCAGTCAATACTTGAGAGATAGCATGTTGAGTCTGTACTCGCTCAATGAAGCGCTGCTTGGTTTTAGCCGCTTGCTGATCAGCTAAGCGATTGACTGCCGCTGTATTTAGAGTGCTACTATTAGTCAATGCTTGCATCTGTTGCTGCATTTGCGCCCGTTCCAATTTGTTTTTTGTACGGTCAGCTTTACGATCGCCGTGTTGTGCTTGCATGATGGCTTTGATTTGCGCTTGTTGCGTTGCTGTTAGATCTAGTTGCGACATTGGACCTCTCATGCCGCCTTTTTTCATGCCATCTTTATGCTGCATTTTACTGGTCGTTGGTGTGGTATCAGTGGTTGCATTAACACTGGTACAAGCCGTTACGGTGAAAATGCTAGACATTGCTAATACTGAGCCCATTAATAATTTTTTCATCATCATTACCTTAATTTATGGTGCATACGTTATTGGTTGCGAAAAAGTCAGTTTTTATCTGATCAGCTTATGAACAGTAAGTGCCCCGGATAGCCACTATCCATCACAGCTTGTTATCAGTATTTGTCGCTGATAGACGCTATATTACGACAGTTAGAGGTTACGAACATTTATGAAGTATTAAGAAAGGTAACGTTTATAGCGAATCGATAAGCAATTGACTGATAATATGGCTCATAAAGCGATTTAACGCTTAAGGAGAAAGATGTGCCACACATACTACTAGGCGATGATGACGAAGAGTTGACCCAATTGTTACAAGAATACTTGCACAATCATGGGGTGACATGCGACTGCGTTCACGATGGTGAGGCTGTCATACATAAACTCAAAACTGCGAGCAATAATGTGCTTAATGGCACTGCTGCTTATGATTTGCTGGTGCTAGATATTATGATGCCAAAAATCGATGGATTGAGTGTCTTGCGTCAATTACCCAATATCAGTGATATCCCTGTCATCATGCTGACCGCAAAAGGGGAGGAGATTGATCGTATCATTGGGCTTGAACTTGGTGCTGATGATTATATTACCAAACCCTGCAATCCTAGAGAACTGCTGGCACGTATCAATGCCGTCATCAAACGCACCAGCGCAGCGACATCAGAGCATACGCCGCTACCAGAGAGCCGTTTGCATCTGGATCAAAACCAGCGGCTTTGTCAGATAGATGGCATAGAACTACAAGTGACGGGGACAGAATTTGATTTGTTGGTTGCGCTACTGAAACAAAAAGGTGAGGTGGTGAGCAAAGCGTGGCTGTCAGAGCATGTTTTACAACGTGAATTACAGCCGTTCGACCGTAGCCTTGATGTGCATGTCTCGCGACTCCGCAAAAAACTCCAACCTTTTCATGATGAGCCGATCAAAGCGGTTCGTGGTAAAGGTTATCAGCTGGTATTGTAATGATGGACTCATCGATGAACGCTTCCAAGAAAGCTATTAACCATAAAATGCTTAAGCAAACCCCAAAGTTTAAAGTGCGAATCACACTATTTTGGCGTTTGTTTCTAAGTCTATTATTAACAATTATAATCACCTCTATTTTATCGATCATGGTGGAGCGTTGGCTGGTCGAAAAAGCACTAACGGCTCGCATGAACGTACAAACTGATAGTTTATTGATTAAGCGTCAAGAAATGGTTGAGGCATTAAGAGCGGGTGATTTAAGTACAGTTAAGCAGATGTATCGTCAGGACCGTCAACTCATGAATCAGATAAGTGTTTACGATGAAGAAGGGGCGATTATATTTCCGCGTTATCGCAATAGAGATGAGCGTAGGCAAAAAGGTATGCAGGGTAGTCGGCGTGAAGTAGGGCAACCATCAATGCAATCAATGGCAGCTCAGCCCAATGTGGACAATAACAGGATTAATAGTCACGATGATAATAATAAAATGTCGAATGATAAGTCATCATTCTTAAACCATATTCTGCAACCGATGATGCCAAATAGCGCTACGCTAGCTGATTTCGACAGTCGCCCTGAGCTGGCTGATGTGACGGTCGTCTTACCAGATGAGCAGTCTGTCATTATACAATTACGTCCGCATTTGCGTTTTGCTGATGTTATGGCGCTGCAACGTGGCAATTTTCCCATACGTTTGCTATTTATTCTCGTTTTTAGCGTCTTGGTTTGTATTTGGCTGAGCCGTACAATGACTCAGCGTATCCGCCGTGTACAAAATACCGTACACCGTCTGATTGATGGCGATTATCAGACCCACCCAGACCTATCAAAAATGGGAGATGATGAGCTTGGTTTACTCGCGAAAGATGTGGCTAAACTATCAAAACGGTTGGCTGAGAGTGAGCTGGCACGCAAACAGATGCTCAGTGATATCTCGCACGAGCTACGATCGCCACTGGCGCGTCTAGACGTTGCGACTGAGCTGACCCGCGACTTTGCACCGAATGCCAGTCGTTATCTCGACCGTATAGATAAAGAGTCGGCGCGGATGAATGAGTTGATTGAGCAAATCATTCATATTCAATCTCTACAAATGCAGCAATATACCATCGACAATATAGAAAACGAAGCGGTTGATATTTCTGACATCATTAGTGAAATTGGACAAGACGTTTGCTTTGAGTTTCAGCATAAAAATGTGCGTTGGCAATGGCAGCCGAGTCATGCATTGGTGGCAGACGCTTCATCTACCACTGATTCAACAACGCCTTGGACTGTGCTTGGCAACCAAGAACAGCTGCATAGTGCGCTTGAAAATGTCATTCGTAATGCTTTTATGCATACGGCCTCTGATTCAACAGTCATTGCTGACATTAAAAAAGTGGAGATGGAAGGCAATAAGCCTGCACTTCAAATCAGCATCACAGACGAGGGTGGTGGCATCGCGGATAAGGATTTGGCGCGTATTTTTCAGCCCTTTGTACGGCTTGACTCGGCTCGCCATCGTGAAACGGGGGGTTATGGTTTGGGGCTGGCAATCGTTCATGCCGTGGTAATGGCACACAAGGGTCAGATTCATGTCTATAATCGCCAAGATGATATCCAAGGGCTGGTGATGCAAATAACATTGCCTGTTAACTCTGAAGGGGACTAAGAGCAGCATAAAGTGGCGAACACGCGCTTAAAACATCTCTAAAGTGTGTGTATAAGCGTGTGTTTTATTAAGTTTCAAAGCGGATTATTTCAAAAAAGTGGGAGCATTCAATATAAGCAAGGAACAAAAAACATCTATATATTCATTTTTTGTTATATAATTGGATGAACGGTAATAAATGCCCGATGAGCGGCATTGTCTCTCTCTATATATTCGGTAATACTAATATATAGAGAGAGCGATTAGGGCTTTTCAAGATAAAAAGTGTTAGTTGTTGGTTAACAAGATAAATGATGAACAAAAAACATTTAATCGTTATCCGCCGATAACGTGTTTTATTTTGTGATATCGACTCTCTGCAAGATGGATATTATCTTTGATTTTTAAATCTGACCAGTCTGTAAGGGAGTGCACACTATGAACCGCATCTATAAAGTAATATGGAATGAAGCCTTGAGCTGTTTTACCGCAGTTGGTGAATATGCAAAGGGGCGCGGCAAATCTTCCAAATCTAGCGTGAGCGCAAACGCGACCATCAATACGACTTCTAATCTTTCTTCTACCCAATTTTTCCGACTATCCACGATCGCCATAGGGATGCTGGCGGCTGGATTTACAATGTCACCGCAAGCTTTTGCGCAAGTGAATGTCGGCGGTGGTACGGGATCTGGTACAGCAATTTCTTCTTGTAATACAAACAGTACTGAAGCGAATGCTGAAGGCAGCTATTCGGTTGCCATTGGCTGTGAAGCGGACGCTGGGCAAAACTTCAATCTGGTCGATAGAGGCAATCCGTCATTTACTTGGACGGGTGGTTCACAAAACAATTCTGGTAGTACCGCCATTGGCACTGGGACAGAAGCTGGTGACGTCGCTACTGCTCTAGGCACTCAAGCAAAAGCCATTGGTCGGTCATCTGTGGCAATTGGGGCGGCAGCGTATTCTAATGGAAATACCTCGTTAGCGCTTGGACGTCAATCGGCAGCGACTGCTGACTTTGCTCAGGCTATTGGTAACGTCTCCTCAGCAACGGGTCAAGGATCTCTTGCTGTTGGTCATTCAGCACTTGCCTCAGGCAAACGTGGCATTGCGATTGGTTCAACTGATTTTGAAAATGCAGGTACAGTGGCTGATCAAGCAAATGTAGGTTATAGAGCGAATGGACAAACTCAAGCAGTTGGCAATGATACGATTGCCTTTGGTAGTAATGCAAAAGCGACCGCTGATAACAGTCTTGCTTTTGGTGTCGGCTCTCGATCTAACGCAGTAAATGGCATCGCATTAGGTTCAAACTCTATTGCAAATCGTGCTGGTGGTGCCAGTGGTTTTGTGCCAGTAGGAGCAGATAGCTCAGTCATCCAAGCGACGGATAGCGTTACACTTGGAGCGGTCTCTGTAGGAACAGGAGCAGCGGGTGGCAACCGTCAGATTGTAAACGTCGCAGCAGGCAGTAGTGCTAGTGATGCTGTCAATGTGGCTCAGCTAACGGGGCTGTCGAATACTGTCGCTAATAATAAAACCAAGTATTATAGCGTGGACTCAACCGCTGTCGGTAATGCTAATAACGACGGAGCGACAGGTTATAACGCCATGGCGCTGGGCGGAAATGCAAAAGCCACAGGCAGCCAAACTATTGCGATTGGCAGCTCAGAATTTGGGCAACAGACGATGGCAAGTGGTGAGCAATCGATTGCTATCGGTGCTAACGTCGTGTCTAGAGGCGCATCCTCGATCGCGATAGGCGGTGATGATCTAGATTTTGCATCGAGAACCAATATCGATGGTAGTCCATTGTCACCACTAAATAGTGGCACAGTTAACGATGTTTTCAAATCCTACGTAGGTAAAGATTTGGTAGAAACCAATCAATACGATGTTAATACCGAAGCTGGAGGTGCTGCGTCGATAGCCATTGGTGCAAAATCGCTGTCTAAAGGTGATCTGTCTACAGCCGTTGGTGTTCATTCCAATACCTCGGGAACGGCTTCTTCAGCGTTCGGTGTTGGCGCATCAGCCAGCAAAGATGGTTCAGTCTCTTTAGGTGCAGGCTCAACAACAGCAACAAGTGCAAGCTCTGAAAAGACGATGACAGTTGGTGGCGTGGTATATGATATCGCCGGTAATGTCATTGATGATAAGGGCATGCTACGAGAGGGTGCGCAAGTATCCGTGGGCGTAGTAGGATCTGAGCGTCAGATCAAAAACGTCGCTGGTGGAGCTGTCACTGCGGCTAGTACAGATGCCGTGAATGGTAGTCAATTGTATGCGACCAATGAAGCGGTCGGAAATAATACCACGACTATTAACAAGGGCTTTGCATTAAAAGCTGCTGATGGTAATACAGTACAGAAACCATTGGGACAAGCCGTTGAGGTGGTTGGCTCTAACAGCAACATCGACACCCGAG
>NZ_QGGM01000002.1:6531-351583 GCF_003148585.1 Psychrobacter immobilis
GGCTTTGCATTAAAAGCTGCTGATGGTAATACAGTACAGAAACCATTGGGACAAGCCGTTGAGGTGGTTGGCTCTAACAGCAACATCGACACCCGAGTAAAAAATGGCAAAATCGAAGTTGAGCTCAATGACAACTTAAACCTAGGTACAACAGGCAGCGTTAGCACAGGCAACTTATTAAACGGCACGACTGTTAATGGTCTAGGTATTGTCACTGGCGGCGTGCTTACTGGCGTCACTACCGTTAGTGGTACAGGTGTCACGGTAACGGGTGGAAGCATATTTAACCCTACCAATGCCACGTTAACCAGTAATGGTCTGACCATTTTAAATGGCCCAAGCATCACCAAAAGCGGGGTCAATGCGGGTAATAAGAAGGTCGTCAATGTTTCTAATGGTACGGTCAGTCTAAATAGCAAAGACGCCATCAATGGTGGTCAGCTGTTCCAGACCAACCAACAAGTCACGACCAATACTAGCAACATCTCAACCAATACCACCAATATTGGCACCAACACTGACAATATTGCTAAAGGCATCAAGTTTAATGTGAATGATGCAAGTAGCGGCGGCACTCTTAAAAAAACCTTCGCTTTAGGTGAAGAAATTAAATTTGATACAGACAGCAATTTAACCACCACTGGCTTATCAACGGGTGATGGAATCAAACTTGGCTTAGCCAACAACTTAACAGGTCTGGATAGCGCAAGCTTTAATAGCGGCGTTAGTATCTCATCTACTGGTATCAACGCAGGTGATAAAGTCATCTCAGGCGTGGCTAGCGGTGGCACAACGGAAACCAATGCGGCGAATATTGGTGATTTGAATAGTGCCATTACTGGTGTATCCACCTCAGGCTTTGCATTAAAAGCTGCTGATGGTAATACAGTACAGAAACCATTGGGACAAGCCGTTGAGGTGGTTGGCTCTAACAGCAACATCGACACCCGAGTAAAAAATGGCAAAATTGAAGTTGAGCTCAATGACAATTTAAACTTAGGTACAACAGGCAGCGTTAGCACTGGCAACTTATTAAACGGCACGACTGTTAATGGTCTAGGTATTGTCACTGGCGGCGTGCTTACTGGCGTCACTACCGTTAGTGGTACAGGTGTCACGGTAACGGGTGGAAGCATATTTAACCCTACCAATGCCACGTTAACCAGTAATGGTCTGACCATTTTAAATGGCCCAAGCATCACCAAAAGCGGGGTCAATGCGGGTAATAAGAAGGTCGTCAATGTTTCTAATGGTACGGTCAGTCTAAATAGCAAAGACGCCATCAATGGTGGTCAGCTGTTCCAGACCAACCAACAAGTCACGACCAATACTAGCAACATCTCAACCAATACCACCAATATTGGCACCAACACTGACAATATTGCTAAAGGCATCAAGTTTAATGTGAATGATGCAAGTAGCGGCGGCACTCTTAAAAAAACCTTCGCTTTAGGTGAAGAAATTAAATTTGATACAGACAGCAATTTAACCACCACTGGCTTATCAACGGGTGATGGAATTGCTCTCGGTCTGTCTCCAACTTTAACAGGCCTCACTAGTGCAGATTTTGGTGGTGTTAGTATCTCTACTACTGGTATCAATGCCAACGACACCCAGATCAAGGGAGTAAAAAGCGGTGGTAATACAGTAACCAATGCAGCAAACATCGGTGATGTACAGATGGCAGCCGCAGGAGCGAGAACCAAAGTAGTTAAAGGTACGAATGTTGCCAGTGTTGACTTTTCAACCGATAGCGATACTGGACAGGATGTCTATACTGT
This sequence comes from Psychrobacter immobilis, assembly GCF_003148585.1. Lineage (GTDB taxonomy): Bacteria > Pseudomonadota > Gammaproteobacteria > Pseudomonadales > Moraxellaceae > Psychrobacter > Psychrobacter immobilis. The sequence continues at coordinate 8,313 of NZ_QGGM01000002.1, forward strand.
CAATGCCAATGGCGCCAGTGTTTCTACTGCAGATGCTAATGCACTAACAGTTAGCACTAGTGTCAAAGATCCTGATACCAATATCACCGACTATCAAGTTGATCTAAGCGAAGGTAGTAAGGCAAGCTTGGCAAAAGCTGATAGTGCGATGCAAACGGTAGTGACACAAATCAACGGTAATGATGTCAAGACTTTGGATAAAGACAATAATACAGCCAACTTTATTACTGGTGACAATATTGTCTTGACCGCTGACAATGGCGGTATCAAAGTTGCTACTGCTGCCGACTTAGTCTCAACCAGCTTGACCACAGGAACTACAGTCGTCAACGCTGATGGTGTCACATTTATGGGTGGGACTAATCAAACGGTCAGACTCAGTAATAGTGGGCTAGACAATGGTGGCAATCAAATTACCAATGTCGCTAACGGTACAATAGCCAGCGATGCCGTAAACTTTGGTCAACTACAAGCCACGACCACGACCATCGATAAAGGCCTCGACTTCGATGGTGACACGGGTACTACCGTTAATCGTCAGCTTGGTGACAAGCTGACAATCAAAGGTGGCGCGACCGTGGCAAGTGACTTGTCAAATGGCAACAACATTGGCGTCGTTGCTGACGGTACCAGCACATTGACCGTGAAACTTGCGAAAGATTTAACTGGTCTTAACAGCGCAAACTTTGGTAGCGGTGTCAGCATCTCAGCCAATGGTCTGAACAATGGTGGCAATAAAATTACTAACGTTGCAGAAGCGACCACAGGTAAGGATGCGGTAAACTTCGACCAATTGTCAGCAACCAATAGTCTCGTGGCCAAAGGCATCAAAATCGGTGATGGCAATAGTGCCAACGACCAGCAGTTTGCTTTAGGTGATACCATCAACGTCACTGGTGATAGCAACATGACGACGATGGCCTCAGCAACGGGTGTTCAGGTGAAACTGAATAACCAGTTGAATTTAGGCAATGAGGGTAGCATGCAGATTGGTAATAGCATTATGAATAGTAATGGCTTCACCTTTACTGGTAATGGTCCCGGTAGAACGGTTAGACTGAGCAGTAGTGGTCTTGACAATGGTTTTAACAGAATCACCAATGTAGCTGCTGGTATTGCAGATACAGATGCGGCGACTGTCGGACAGTTGAACGCCACGACGTTTGCCCTTGATCAAGGTTGGGGACTAACGGCTCAGGGTGATGTTGCCACTATGATCAAACAAGGCAGCGCCATCGATTTGAACAGTACAGATGGTAATATTAAAGTATCTAGATCAGCGGACAATAATGTTAGCCCTGACCTACGTGCTGCTGCACCATTGGCAGGCGCCAATGACATTAGCTTCGATTTAAATCCAGACCTGAATTTAGATAGCGTAACGACGGGTGATACCATTATGAATAATAATGGACTGACTATTACAGGTGGACCTAGTGTCACCAAAGCGGGTATCAATGCTGCTGACACTAAGATTACAAACGTTGTGAACGGCGATGTCTCTGAAGGTAGCAAAGATGCTATCAATGGTGGTCAGCTCTATGCACAAGGCAGTGGCATCAGTAGTATCATTGGCGGTGAGACAGTCTACAATCCTGTAGATGGCACCTTTACCAATAGTAATATTGGTGGTACTGGTCAAAATAGTATCGACGGTGCGATTGCTTCTATTAAGCAAGGAGAGGTCGTTATCAATGAAAACATCCAAGCCAACACTACCAATATCCAAACCAATACCACGAATATTGCCACGAATAAAACAAACATCGACACTAATACGACCAATATCAAAGTAAACAAGGATAAAATAGATGCGGGTCTCAATTTTGGTGCTGATAGCGGTGCTACCATCAACAAACCAGTAGGCGATGGCAGTGTCCTCACCTTCACAGGTGGTAATAACATCACCACCACAGCAGCAGGTAGTAGTATTAAGTTTGATCTAAACGGTAACATTAGTATAGATAGCGTCAAAACTGGCAATACGACAATCAATAATAATGGTGTCAGCATTGTCGGTGGTCCTAGTATGACTGCAAGCGGTATCAACGCCGCTGGCAACAAGATCACTGATGTGGCTGATGGTATGGCGCCCAGAGACGCTGTGAATATGGGTCAATTAGATGCTGTTAGTCAAAGACTTGGCAACAACATGAATGAGCTAGGTTATAAAATTGGTGAAGTCGAAGACGATGCAAATGCTGGTATTTCAGCCGCCATGGCAATGTCTTCACTACCGCAAGCTTACATCGCTGGTAAATCCTTAATCGGTGGCGGTATAGGAACGTACAATGGGGAAAGTGCAGTTGCTATTGGCTTCTCGAAGTTATCCAATGATGGTCGTTGGGTCATGAAGGTGAACGGCACCGCTGATACCCAAGGTAATGCTGGCGGCTCAATTGGTGCAGGCTTCCATTTTGATTAAAGCAATCAAGCCTACTATCAAGTAAAGTGATTTGTTAGTTATAAAAATTAGTCATAAAAAAGCAAGGCATTGGATGCCTTGCTTTTTTGCGACATGAGCATGAAGATGTTTTCAGCGTGATGATTTGGTAGTCACTATTTGATAATCACTATTTGGTAGTCACTATATGATTTTTACCAATGATTTGTTTTTCTTTAGCTCAATAGCCAAGCGATAAAAAGCCCTCATTCTATGAGGGCTTACTTATTTTTATAAAAGCAATTTTATACTCTGAACATGGCTGCATTTGGGGTCAATCCGACATAAGCCATGCCAGCTTGCTCCATCCAATGTGGCTGCACGATACCATGTTGTAAAATAGCATGAATGTCTCGATGCGCTCTTTCTATTCTATGTTTTTTATATAGCGAGACCGTACCAGCGACCGCATAAATCTCCGATACCATGGCTCTGGCTTCTCTCGCTGCCTCACAGGCTGCTGCCCACACATCAGCCAGCTGTATATCGGTAAAGGCATTCTGTTGCTGTGCTTCGTTCCATAATACCTCGACACTATTGTGTAATTGTGCGCGCCTAGATGCTAATAGCGTTTTGCTCCTAGCGATAGTCGCTTGTACTGCTGCACGATCACGCAAATCTGGGCTTTTGCCGGGCGTTACTTTCTCAAGGCAAATTTGGATTAACTCATCTGTCGCTGCTTTTAAGACACCTAGTGCCATTGCTGCACAGCCAGCGGCATTAATACAGCCGATTGGTAGGCGGCTATACGCATTATCGATGGTGACAGGGCTATCAAAATCGACCGCATAACGTTCCTGCACAAATGCGTCTTTGATGACGATGTCGTGACTGCCTGTACCATTTAGTCCACCAACATGCCAAGTATCAATCACCTCCACATCTTTTTTTGGAATAAAGAACAACTTTAGATTTGCACCCGGTCCAAGGGTGGTGGGTGAGCCTTCTGAGACTACCAAGCAGCGCAGCACAAACCAGTCTGCCAATTCACAACCTGATACTAATGTCCATTGACCTGAGACCGTATATCCTTCAGCGGTTTGTTTAGCAATCCCTTCAGGGCGTGCTGAGTTGGCATAGACATGAGAGGGGTCACTGTATATTTCCTTCATGCTAGGCTCGTCTAAAAACCGTCCAAATGTGCAGGCCAAATGATTGTTCCAAACGATCCAAGCAACTGAGGCTTCAGCACTGGCTAGCGTCTCATAAACCTTTAATGTTTCCACAGGATTGCCTTGCCATCCTCCCAACGATTTTGGCAGTCCCATTCTAAATAGCGACAACTCTGACAGTTTTTTGACCACTGTCGGTGCAATTTTTCTACAGGTTTCTGTTTCTTCTCTAGCCGATAAAGCTAAATCATAAATATCTTGAGCGGCATGGGATGGTAGAGCGTCTTTGTTACTTGATAAAGGTATATAACTCATAATATCCAACCTTATTTTAAATGAATAAAACAGTATGTTTATCTAAAATCAATTCTAAATTTGAGATATAACAACGCCTATACCAAGAATAGCCAACAGTTGACTGCTATACAACCAATAATTTGAATATATTAAATATTATATTGAGATGAAAAGTAGGAGTGATGATTCGATGAAATATTGAATACTATATTAGGCTTAAGAGTATCAATGCTTTACCTGTTTTCAGGCAGTCATTCGCTTTGATTGCTTTGTCTTAGCCCTGAGCCCAGCAATTATAATGGCGTTTTGTTATTAAATTCTCTAATCATTTAATTTTCTAGGGCATGTCCTCATTTTAAAAATGGTAATAAAAATGAGATAAATTGCCGTCAAACAAGGAAAATAGCGCAGATAATATCAGGATATTAACCAGCTATTTGACGATGTTTGGCAAGATTTAGCCATTTTTAGCCCATTTAGAGGATACTCGATTGAATTGAGGACACGCCCTAGTCATCTAATAGCAAAACACCCTTACTGAAAGCACTCTGTTTGATTGTTTATTGAGACTTGGGCGCATCAGGCTGCATGCTAGGATCAGCGTCAGCAAAGGCTTTGAGCGTACGGCAATGCGTGTCAATTTCGACGATATTAGGATAAGCACTTAAATCCACGTTAAAACGTCGCGCCGAAGAGACCTGAGGAATCAAATAGCAATCTGCAAAAGTAGGGCTGTCGCCGTAGCAAAATTTTCCACGGCTTTTGTCTTTTGCTAGTATTTTTTCTAACGCCGCAAAGCCCTCACTCATCCAACGGTTGCACCACGCCATGACTTTTTCTTCGTCTACTGACAGCTCATTGCGCAGATATTGTAAGATACGGCGGTTATTAATCGGATGAATATCACAACCAATCATAGCGCTAATGGCTCGTACTTGCATACGTCCAGCCGCGTCTTTAGGCAATAGCGGGTTTTTAGGATGAACCTCTTCTAACCATTCTAAAATGGCTGGGCTTTGATATAGTAATAAATCATCGGTCTGTAAAACAGGCACCAATCCTTGTGGATTGAGTGATTTAAAGGCATCTGCTAACTGCTCATCTTTTGCTAAATTGACCGAAATATAGTCATAATCTAAGCCTTTTAGATTCATCGCGATACGAGTACGATACGAGGTGCTGCTGCGAAAGTAGCCATAAAGTGTCATCATTGTGAATTCCTTTTATTATGGTAGGTTGTGAATGAGATAAGCGGTTATAATTAATGGTACGAAATGTATCTTATACAATTAAAAAACTCTTATGACGTTACCTCTTTAGTTCAGTTTTCATGAATATATTAGATTAATATGCCAAGTAAATTACTCATTGAGCAAAACATGCCAGCAGCTGAAAGCCCTTTAGAAAATCCCGTGACAACCAATAAAAGTCAAAGTGGCGTCCAGTCACTGGAGATTGGATTGTCGGTGTTAGACGTTCTTATCGATCATAATGAGCCGATGATGCTAAAAGATATTGCGCAAGTGATGCAAATGCATCCAGCAAAGTGTCACCGTTATTTGGTCAGTCTCATTCGTAAAAACTATGCGCGTAAGCTTGATGATGGTCGCTACGGGCTAGGCGATAGGGTTAACACATTGGCAGCATTGGGGCACTCTGGATTTAGTCAAAACAATATTTTAGAGCGGCTGACGCACATCGCTAATGAAATCAAAGACACCCTGAATTGCGGTGTGCAGATTGCCAAATGGTTTAGCGAAGGTCCTATTATTATTCAGTCCGTTGAACCAGATAGCCCGATTAGTATTATCACTCGTATCGGTTCACGTATGCCGCTGACGACATCGGCGACGGGGCAATTATTTGCCAGTTATCAGCCAGATGCCGTCATTCAGCCATTGGTCAAAGCTGAATGGCAGACAGACAATGAAGCAATAATCACAGAAAAATGGCAGAATTTCAGTCACTTGCAAGCCAAAATTCGTACCCAAGGCTATGCGACAGTGACGGGTGATATGCTCATGGGTATTAATGCCATTACGATTCCTGTCATAGTGCCGCCGTTTGTTAATAGCGCTGTTAATCTATCTGCTGTTAGTGGCAAAACTGCTAGCAAAGGACTACCACTAGAATATGCCATCACTATCATTGGAACGACACAGCAATTGCCTATGAGTGAACAACACAACGTGGTTGAGCAAATTCTAGCAATCGCGCAGCGTTATCAAATTGCGTAGCTGGTATTTTTACTATATAAGTTTTAAGCATATAAATTGACCGGCTATCGCGTAAATGGGGTTTTGTCCGAATATCATTTAATGATATTCACCCTTTAGACCACACAGGCGCTACTGGCAGCTTTTGCTTTTTCGTATACATTATTAGCATCTAGACCAGTGGCGTTCACTTCATCTAGATAGTGCTGCGAGCCTTCCATTAATGGATCTTTCCAGTCTGGGTCATTGAGTGGATCAGGGATATCGATCATGATATCGCCTTTTTCTTTGGCTGCGGCCATTGCTTTGGCGTTACTAACGTCAAATACTTTGGAGACACGTGCTGCCATCTCCGCCCCTGAATTGTCATCAATCACTTTTTTGAGATCATCAGGTAAGTTGTTATATTTCTCTTTATTCATACTGATAACAAAAGTAGAATTATAAAAAGGAATGTTGGTGTGCGTATTGATTAACTCATCAAGACGAAATGCTTGAATGGGCTGCCAAGTAAAGCTAAGTCCGTCAATGACACCGCGTTGAAGGGAAGTATAAGTATCACTGGCAGGCATGCCAACGGGTGCAGCGCCAGTCGCTTCGATAATGTGACTGGCAACCGCAGAAGGTTGGCGAATACGCAAACCTTTCATATCAGCTGGCGTGCGAATAGGCTTATCTACGGTATGCAGCGCACCTTGTCCAGTGCCTATCAGCGCTAGCAGGTGAGTATCTTCGTACTCATTTTTAATGACACCATCATCATACAGTTTATGAAGTATGCAGCTCTGCTGCTGTGCAGTATTTGTGATACCTGGCAGCTCTACAATCTGCGTTAAAGGAAATCGCCCTGCTGTATATCCTTGCGCTTGCATACCAATATCAACAATACCTTTCGCGGTAGCATCATAGGTAGCACCCGGTTTGCTAAGAGTAGCAGAAGGGTAGATCTCAATCTTTAAGCGGCCTTTTGATTCTTCTTCAATTTTCTTTGCCCATGGCTGCAATGCTTCGGTGTTTATGTTGTCATTGGCAGTCATAAAGTGTGAGAATCTTAGAGTAGTCACATCGCCTGTATCTACATCAGCGTTTACTGCTGGGTTGTTATTAGAGCAACCAGTCATTGCGATCGAGGTCGCTAAGAGTATTCCTAAAGGGGTTTTTATTTTCATCATTGAATCCTTTCATGATGGTTAGATATTGTTCGCTACCTAGGGCGTATCATCAATTAGTATATTGATACATTTAGTGGTCTTAAAATGATGGTACGCCCTAATTAGTCATATAAAAAGAGATAGCAAACACAATAACAGGTCAATTACTCACCGACAGGCGCGACTTCTCTTGCTTCAGCCAGTTCTTCTGCATGTAAAAACTGGGTATGAGCTGGTGCGCGTTTGGTACGTGACCATTCTTCTAACATCTCATACTTCATGGCTTCAGTAATCATCGAGACCTTTTCTTCTGAGGTAATATCATCGTAGGTGAGTTCCATACGATGGCCATTAGGATCAAAGAAATAGATAGAATGGAAAATACCATGATTGGTCACGCCGACTACATCAATACCATTTTCTTCTAAATGCTTTTTTGCTGCTATTAAGGCATCACGGTCTTTTACCTTCATGGCTAAGTGTTGCACCCAATTTGGGGTATTCGGATCAAAACCCATTTCAGGCTGATTGGGCACTTCAAAAAACGCCAATACGTTGCCATTACCGGCATCTAAAAACACATGCATATAAGGATCAAAGGCTTTGGTCGAAGGCACGTGGTCTTCAGCGAATGCAAGGATGAAGTCCATGTTTAGGTATTTTTGATACCATTCAACGGTTTCTTTGGCGTCTTTGCAGCGATAGGCCACATGATGGATTTTTTCAATTTTAAAGCTCATATCAAACTCCTTTTGATAGGGAATGCAGTGAGTAATAGGCTGCCAGTACCGATTGACTATAGGTCGATGGTTGCTTGGCAGCTCAAAACAACTGTGCTCACATTTTTTCTAGACTATTTGTCAAAATCAAAGCTAAGCGCGGGCAGTACTTTGCCGCGTACTTCACCAAACCCGACACGAATGCCGTCTTTTTCGCTATAGCCTTTCATGATTACTGTGTCGCCATCTTCAATAAAACTGCGGGTCTCGCCGCCTTTTAAAGTGACAGGTTTGGTCGCATTCCAAGCAATCTCTAACATTGAGCCATAAGAATCTGGCGTTGGTCCTGAAATCGTACCTGAGCCCATCATATCGCCAACTTCCACTTTACAACCAGTGATGGTGTGGTGAGTTAGCTGCTGCGCCATTGACCAATACATATACTTGAAGTTGGTCTCACAGACCACAGTGGCGCTATCTGAGTTTTCAGGCAATAACTCAACTGATAGATGGATGTCGTAGCTATTATTGCTGTCTTTTTCGTTTAGATATGCCAATGGTTTTGGCTCTTGAGTTGGGCATGCTGTTTTAAAAGGTGCCAATGCATCCATAGTCACAATCCAAGGCGAGACTTCAGAAGCAAAGGTTTTGGCATTGAATGGGCCTAAAGGCACGTATTCCCATTTTTGAATGTCACGGGCTGACCAGTCGTTGAGCAAAACCATGCCAAAAATATGCTCAGAGGCATTGTCTACTGCAATTGGTTGACCAATGCTATTACCTTTACCAACCACAAAAGCAGTCTCAAGCTCAAAATCTAAACGCTTGCAGGCTGAGAAAATAGGGCGGTCGTCAGCGTTTGGCTTTAATTGACCAGAGGGGCGTATCACATCAGTGCCACTGACGATGACGGTGCTGGCGCGTCCGTTATAGCCGACTGGCATTTCAGTCCAGTTAGGTAGTAGGGCGTTGTTTGGATCACGAAACATAGTACCGACGTTGGTGGCGTGCTCTTTAGACGAATAGAAATCGGTAAAACCTGGGACGTGAACGGGCAGATGCATGGTGACGTCTGCTTGATTAAATAGCGCTTTTTTCTGCAAGTCTTGATTATCACGCAAGGTGTTGCTGGCACTAGATAGTAGGGTTTGGATGGTTGAGCGTGCCTGCGTCCAATTGTCTCGACCTGAGTCAATAAAAACGTTTAGCGTTGCTTGATCAAAATATGGACCGCCCTCTAAGCTCAGTAAACCTTCTGCTTCGAGCACAGCCAAATCCAGTACGTACTCACCGATAGCCACACCAGCGCGGCGCTTATTATTATCAGCAGCATCTTTGGTATCACTAAAAATACCATAAGGCAGGTTGTGAATGGAGAAGTCAGAATCAGCGGCGATATCGATAAAGGATGTGAGGGTGTTGTCAATCTTTGACATAGGGTGCTCCTTGCTAAAGCATATAATGAATTACGTTATAATTAACTACTTACGCATAATGTAATTTATCAAAGTGGAGATTGCAAGGGTTTTTATGCAGTGTTTTCTTAAAATAGACGTGATACTAAGGCAGTTGATGTTTTTTTTGAAACAAATAGGAAAAACGCAGGACATAAAAAAAGGCTGAGCACTCGCTCAACCTTTTTATGAATCGCTATTACTGACTACCACACCGTTTTAATGCGTGCTCACTCAGTCTTTCAAGACGTCTGCCATGGCATTGGCCACATAGTCGATGTTGCTGGTGTTCAGTCCAGCCACACACATACGTGAGTTGGAAACCATGTAAATGCCAAACTCGCTTTGTAAGCGTTCGACTTGCTCAGGCGTCAGACCAGTAAAGCTAAACATGCCGTTTTGACGGGTAATATAGTCAAAGTTGCGGTTCGGGATTTTGGCTTCTAATACTGATTTTAGCTTTAATCGCATGGCTTTGATACGGTCGCGCATTGCATAAACTTCGCCAACCCATTGCTTATGTAGTGCTTCGTCGTTCATAACGATATCGACCACACGACCACCATGTGATGGCGGGCTTGAGTAAATACGGCGTACGGTAGCATTTAGCTGACCGAAGACGCGCTCTGTCTCGTCAACCGTTGGACAAACAACTGATAGACCGCCGACACGCTCACCATATAGTGATAAGTTTTTAGAGAATGAGTTGCTGACAAACAATGGCAAGCCCATATCGACAGATTTACGAATCGCATAAGCGTCGCTGTCCATGTCTTCGCCAAAGCCTTGGTAGGCAATATCCATAAATGGAATCAGTTCGCGCGCTTGAATGACGTTCAGCACCGTATCCCATTGCTCACGGGTCAAATCTAGACCTGTTGGATTGTGGCAACAAGGATGCAGCAAGATCACATCATTTTTGTTCAACGTCTCAAAAAACGCAATCATTTCATCGAATTTGATGCTGCTGTTGGCTTTGTCGTAGTACGGGTATTTGCCCACTTCGACATCAGAGCCTTCAAAAATGGCAATGTGGTTGCCCCATGTTGGATCACTCACATAGCATTTAGATTGTGGGAACCATTCATGGATGAACTCAGCGCCGACTTTTAACGCGCCAGAACCGCCAATCGTAGCGATAGTGGCGACCAAACCGTCTTTTAAAATCTGTGCGTCTTTACCGAACAGTAATTCCTGACAGCCTTTACGATGTCCTGGTAAGCCTGCCATCGGCAGATAAGGACGCGGCGCAATAGGATCGGCAATGCGTTCTTCGGCTGTTTTTACACAGTCAAGTACAGGCAATACACCATTTTCATCATAATAAATACCAATGCCTAAATTGACCTTTTTAGGATTGTTATCTGCTGTATATTTTTCCATCAGCCCTAGAATTGGATCACCAGCGTAATAGTCGATACGTTCAAACATGTTGTTTCCTTATGAAATATAAATCAAGCCGCCAAAAATCATAGAGCAAATTGACGGTTAACTCAATATGAGATTCAATTATCTTGCATAATTAATAAAATAGTTGGTTAAAGCCATTGTGTTTCAAAGCTTTTTAAGCATCAGCCATGCCTGTGTCAGCGATGCTTAAGTATGCTGTAAGTCATTAAAATGACTGGAAAAATAGCTCTGCAAGAAGTCTTTGAAAGCAATGGTAGCAGGCGATAACGCACGAGAAGAACGCTGATAGATAAAAAACTGCCGCATTTTAACGGGTTGTGCCAGCGGTCTCATTTGTAAACCATTGGCGCTAACCCAGTCGATGACTTCGGGCATATAGGGCAAACATAAGGTAATGCCGAAGCCTTGACGGGTCATCTCAAGCGCGGTGGACATAAAATTGACCTTGTAACGTGCCTGTTGGATATGGCTGGCGATCTGGTCACCCAACTCGGCTGTCACTTGTTCAATGAAAGGGCCTTGCAGCGTGATGAGCGGAATGTCTAATAAATCCTGCCACGTTATTTCATGCTTTTGTGCCAGCGCGTGGTTGTCAGGCATCACCACACAAAATGGCAGTTGATATAATAAATCAGCATTGATGTCATCCTCAGCCTCCATAAAACCAAGCTCAGTACCGACACCCAAATCTACTTCAATGTCCTGAATATGTCTGAGTAAGTTTTCTGCCGAACAATCTAATAGCGATACGCCAATCTCGGGGTATTGTTTGGAGAACTGGGCGATGACTGCTGGCATAGAGGAGGCTGCGAACTGCGAGACAGCAAGCCGTACTTGACCTTGCGCCAAGCTTGTTAAGCTGCTCGCCTCATTTTCAAACAGCTGCATCTCATTCAAGATACGCCGTGCTTGCGGCAATAAATGCCGTCCTACTACCGACAAAGACAGCTGGCGGGTAGTACGGTCGAACAGCACAATACCGAGGCTGGACTCCAATTCTTTAATCAAGCCGCTAACGGCAGATTGGGTCAAATGCATCTGATCGCTGGCACGGGTAAAACTGCCATTGTCAGCGACTTGAATGAAAGCGGTTAATTGGCGAATGCTGATATTCATAAGTAAACCTGATAAATAAATCATAAAAAACAATTAGTCTTATAAATAAACCTAATCTAATATAAATACATCGTCAATAAGAATTATTGATTGAAGACATTTTTTATCGCATTTTTACCACCAATTGAAATTAAGGATGATTACAATGGCAGATTTATTTGACAACCCAATGAGCCTGAATGGGTTTGATTTTGTTGAATTCGCCTCACCTCAACCAGATGCGGTCGACGCATTGTTCAAACAGCTTGGCTTTGCCCATGTCGCTAACCATCGCTCAAAAGATGTAGCGCTATACCGTCAAGGTGACATCAATCTTATTCTAAATCGTGAACCAAAAAGCGAAGCCAGCTATTTCGTTGAAGAGCATGGTGCTGGTGCTTGTAGCATGGGTTTTCGTGTGCAGAATTCCAAAAAAGCTTATGAGCGTGCCATCGAAATGGGCGCGCAGCCAGTAGACGTACCCACTGGTGTGATGGAGCTGCGCCTGCCTGCTATCAAGGGTATCGGTGGCTCACTGATTTATCTCATCGATCGTTATAAAGATGGTGAGTCTATTTATGACGTCGATTTCGAGTTTTTTGCTGATGTAGACCGTCGTCCTGTCGGGCATGGTTTCAAAGTCATCGACCATTTAACCCATAACGTTTACCGTGGTCGCATGGCTTATTGGGCAAACTTTTATGAGCGCATCTTTAACTTCCGCGAAATCCGCTTTTTTGACATCAAAGGTGAATATACGGGTTTGACCAGTAAAGCCATGACAGCGCCTGATGGCAAAATCCGTATTCCATTGAACGAAGAGTCAAAGCAGGGCGGCGGTCAAATTGAAGAATACTTGATGCATTTCAACGGTGAAGGTATTCAGCATATTGCTTTAGCCAGCGATGATTTGTTTGCCAGCATCGATAAATTAAAAGCAGCGGGTATCCCGCTCATGACTGCTCCAACCGCGACTTACTATGAAATGCTGAGTGAGCGTCTACCAAATCATGGCGAAAATGTCTCTGAGCTACAGATGCGCGGTATCTTGTTAGATGGCACCACTGAAGGCGGCACACCGCGTCTGCTGCTACAAATTTTCTCTGAAACTATCTTAGGTAGCCCTGTCTTCTTCGAGTTTATCCAGCGTAAAGGTGATTACGAAGATGGCTTTGGTGAAGGTAATTTCAAAGCCCTATTTGAATCCATCGAGCGCGATCAAGTCCGTCGTGGCACGGTTGGTCAGCCAGAAACTGAAACACCGTAAGCGCCTCTACATTTAGGGAAAAATCCATAAAATAAACGGGCAGGGCAAAAGGAGTTTGTCTTGTCCCTAATAACCACTGCGCTCTGTAATGCCGTGTGTTCAATGCGATGACTGAGCTATGGTTCAGTCATGATTGAAAACGACTAGCAAAACTCAGAGGGCCATTCAGAACGCTAATGGCAATAAAAGGAATACAGGCATGGAACGCCTACCACATACGAATTCTGTTAATAAAGCTATTGGTGCCAACAGCGTTGCTTGCAAAACGCTAGGCACTGATGCCAGTCACGATGATTCTGCTTATAAAAAGCAGGATTCTATGCCTAAAAAACAACCTTACGTGTCGCATCAGCCAGATAGCCATGGTCATATTCACTATAGTGATGATGAAAATGGTATGTGGCAGGCATTGCTTGAGCGTCAAGCCGAGCAAATACCTAACCGTGCCTGCCCAGCCTATCTAGACGGTTTAAAAAAGCTGAATTTGCCCGCTACGCGTATTCCGCAATTGCATGATATTGATGCAGTATTGCAAGCCACGACTGGTTGGCAAACTGCCGCTGTCCCTGCATTAATCAGTTTTGGTAAGTTTTTTAAATTGCTTGCCAATAAATCCTTTCCGGTAGCAACTTTTATCCGTCGATTTGATGATATGGACTATATCGAAGAGCCTGATATTTTTCATGAAATCGTTGGACATTGTCCGCTTTTAACCCATCCTGCCTTTGCGACGTTCAATGAAACTTATGGCAAGCTGGGTCTTAATGCCACTAAAGAAGAACGGTGGTTTTTGGCACGGCTCTATTGGTTTACCATCGAGTTTGGCTTGGTGGGACAAAATCAGAGCAGTCGCCGTATCTATGGCGGTGGCATTTTAAGCTCACCGTCTGAGACGGTTTATGCACTCAATGCTGGTTCTGAGAAGCAAGCAGAACCTCAGCATAAACCAGAGCACCGAGCGTTTGACTTGCTTGATGTGTTGCGTACCCCTTATCGTATCGATCATATCCAGCCGATTTATTATGTCATTGATGATTTGGATACATTATTTGATATCGTCAATAGCGATATCATGGGAATGGTCAAACAAGCCATGTCGCTAGGATTGTTCGAGCCTAGTTATGCAGTAAAAAACGCCTAATGCATGGTTAAGACAAACGGCATCATTTAAATGATGTAGCCGTAAATGACAGCGTCAACATGGACGTAACTGTATTAAACATAACAGTATTAAAAAAATGAATAGTTAACATAAAAGGACATTATAATGACGACATTATCACAAGCCAGCTGTGAGGCCTGCCGCATTGGCGCGCCAACGGTCAGCGACATCGAAGCACAAGAGCTATTACAGCAAATTCCAGATTGGTCATTGATCGAGGTTGATGGCATCAAGCAATTACAACGTCAATATAAATTCAAAAACTTCGTCAAGGCGATGGAGTTTGCCAACCAATTAGCAGACATCGCCGAAGCAGAAGGGCATCATCCTGGCATATTGGTAGAGTGGGGTAAAGCCACCGTAACGTGGTGGTCACACAGCATCAAAGGTCTGCATCGCAATGATTTTGTCATGGCAGCTAAGACCGATAGTCTGCTGGATCAATAATGAGGGTAGCAATCGCTATTGCAACTCATTAAACTTGTCCGACTCAAAGCCAACCCTAACGCCAGATTTGACTGGCAAGCTAAGGATGTGTGATGCCTCCAAAAATATTAACCCAAATTTCACCTCAACTGGCATTTATGATTTCTGCCATTGTCATCGCTATTATGGGCGTTACCATGATAGGTTTTGGCTGGGTACCGCATTTATCATTGATACTCGCCATTTGTGTCTTGCTGGGCATTGGTCTGTTTAAAGGCTTGACCTTTGATGACATGCAAGCGCAAATGGCATCGGGTGTCATGCGTGGTATCGGTGCGATCTATCTATTCTTCTTTATTGGCTTGATGGTCGCCGCTTTAATGATGTCTGGTGCTATTCCAACGCTGATGTATTTTGGTTTTCAGTTGATATCGCCAGAGTATTATTACATTTCAGCCTTTGTATTGACCTCCATTATTGGTATTGCCTTGGGCAGTAGTTTGACCACCGCGGCGACATTGGGCGTGGCTTTTATTGGTATGAGCAATGCCTTTGATGCCAACGTGGCGATTGCGGCTGGTGCGGTGGTTTCAGGGGCGTTTTTCGGTGATAAAATGTCGCCGTTATCAGACACCTGTACCATTGCTTCATCGGTGGTGGGTATTGATTTGTTTGAGCATATTCGCAATATGATGTATACCACGGTACCAGCGTGGATACTCACGGTCATTATTTTTTGGTTTTTTTCTGGGCAGACCGCAGGCTCTGACTTGAGTCAAGTAACCGTATTGCAAGGTCAGTTAATTGAAAGTGGCTTGGTACATGGTTATGCGGTATTGCCATTTGTGGTACTGGTTGGGTTGGCGGTTTTTCGTGTCAATGCCATTTATACGATTATCTGTACCATTGTGGCAGCATTGATTATTACTTATTTGCACAGCTCGCCGAGCTTTGGACAATTAGGCGGCTATTTATTTGCAGGCTATGCACCAGCTGAATCGTTAGAGCTGGGTGAAGTCGGTGGTATGCTATCGCGTGGCGGTGTGCAGAGTATGTTCTTCACTCAAGCGATTGTGATATTGGCACTCAGTCTTGGTGGCTTGCTCACAGCATTGGGTATTTTGCCAGCACTGTTATCAGGGATTAAATACACATTAACCACATCAGGACGCGCCATATTTGCCGCTGCCATGTCTGCTCTGAGTATTAACGTGCTTATTGGCGAGCAGTATTTGAGTATTTTATTATCTGGTACTGCCTTTCGTCCGACGTTTGAGCGTTTGAATTTACATCCTAAGAATCTGTCTCGTACCATTGAAGATGCAGGTACGGTCATCAATCCTCTAGTGCCTTGGAGTGTGTGCGGCGTGTTTATCAGCCAAGCATTAGGCGTGCCCGTGCTTGATTATCTGCCTTATGCGTTCTTCTGTTATTTATCGCTGTTACTAACGATATTGTTTGGTTTTACGGGAATTACCATCAGCCGACTCAAGAGTCAGTGACCTAAAAAACTTTTGTCTCTAAACTCTGCATTAAAACGCTAGGGCTTGTGTCTTCTAAGACAACATAACAAGCCCTAGTTTTTATTTATACCCTTGCAATCATTTGAGACAAGCTGATAGGTGTTGAGTACGATATACCAGATTTGCAGCTTGCTAAGTTGAATAGTAGGTGGTGTACAGGGGATTAAAAACGTTTGTTCAAGAGATTGAGCAGACGTTTTTTTGTTTCTTTCAATAATACTTGTACAGTCATCGCTTCGGCATAGATAGCCGTTACTGACGTTGGTATTCGACAGCTCTTCGGTGATTAAAGAAATAAAAACGAATAAAAACCCAATCAGCTTATCTTAACTCATCGAAGTGTTCTTCATTGATATGAATAATGGTTTGTGCGAGTTCAAAAATGATAAAGAATTATGCTTGTATTTAAGGGTTACTTGTCACAGATAAAAAAAATGGGTCGTATATATACTTCCAAGCAACAGCGAACGGAAATAAAAAGAATGGTATTTTAAGTTAATGATAATTGTTTTTATTATCGTTTACGAGTAAAATCGGTTTTTATTGGCTGTCCAATATAAACACAACGATTTAAATTAATGATGAGTACCGATATGTTACGTGCAAACCAATTGACCATCAGTCGCCAAGGTAATACCTTACTAGACAATGTAAGCTGTGAGATTGATAGCAACCAATTGGTCGCTTTGGTTGGACATAATGGTTCAGGAAAATCGACTTTAATCAAAGCGCTGGCAGGCGAGATGATGAGTAGTGGCGGTAGCATCAGCTTGGATGAGCGCCGTATCAGTGATTACAGTAGCAAAGCGCTAGCACGACAAATGGCATATTTGCCACAGCAACTACCAGAAGCCGCTGGGTTTTCAGTACGTGAGCTGGTCATGCTAGGACGTTATCCGCATCAAAAATGGCTGCAAAAGCCCAACCAAATGGACAAAGATAAAGTAATAGAAGCCATGCGCATCACCCAAACAGAGGCGTTCGCTGACCGCATTACGGCCACGCTTTCAGGTGGTGAGCGTGCTCGCGTTTGGCTTGCTATGTGTCTGGCACAAGACACCAGATATTTATTACTTGATGAGCCATTAGCCGCGCTTGATATGCACTATCAGCTTGAAGTTATCCAGCTTATACGTCGTTTGGTGGATGAGCAGGGCTTGAGTGTGGTTATTATTTTGCATGATATTAATTTGGCCGCGCAGTATGCGGATCGAGTTATCGCCTTAAAAAACGGTCGTATTTGCCATAATGGTGATATCGGCAGCACCATGCAACCGACAGTATTGCACAAGATTTTTAACGTCGATATGCAGCTGCTTAGTCATCCTATAACGGGGCAGCCAGTCGCCGTTGCGTAGTAGGGCATATCATCAATCTGAACGAAAATGAATAAGTAGGCTAAAAATGGTTAAATTTTTATAACTATTTTTAAAATGAGGGCATGCCCTAGTATTTGCCTCATCTTTTTCATTTCTTATTTTCTCTTATTCGCGCAAAAGATAGGCCGCTATGTTTCCTGCTCTTTATAAATATCTGTTCTCTTTAATAGCCATAAAACCTTGTATAAAAGCTGGCTCAAATCTCACTATCAGTAAATATAAGTGGTTGCCGCTTATAGCAAGCTTAACACTGACCGCCTGTCACCAACCAATAACGTCACAAAAAGACGCTCAAGTGGGCAATGCAGATAACGCTAACATCAATATAGTCTCACCTGATTGGGGCAATGCGGCAACCTTGACCGCTATGGGTTACCCCCCGATAGCGACGGGTGATGCGAGGGTGTGGGACAGATGGGTAGGTACGCCTGAATTGCCAACCTCAATCATTGATTTGGGCATTCGCTATCAGCCTAATGCGGAATTGGTTGCCCAATTGCCTGTCGATTTGGTCGTCGATAACTTCTTTTATGAGCATGCCCGCAATCTCTATGAAGATGTGCCTTCTGAGTCGATCATGTTCGCCGCTAAAGGTGATACTGCAACTTGGGCAGATTATACTGAGCCGACTCGTCAGTTGGGACAGCTAATTGATGAACCAGCCTTGGCTGAAAGCTATATTATAAAAAGTCAGAAAGATATCAAACTGGCAAGTGAGCGTCTGCAGCAGCGCTATCCAAAAGTAAAGAGATTTGCCGTTGTACAGTTTGCTGATGCTAATAACATGCGTATGTATGTCAAAAATAGTTTGTTTCAGCCCGTGCTAAGTCAGATGGGCAAAGAGCTTGATGTATTAGGCAAAGGCAATCAATGGGGGTTTGTCCCCATTCGAATGGGCGACTTGGCTCAATTGGATGATGAGACCTGCCTATTAATCATCGACCCTTTAAGCCCGATAACCCGAGCTGAGATTAAAGACAGTTTGGTTTGGCAGCGTCTAGGCTATGGCGACGAGCGCTGCGTGGGTGAGCTGCCACCCATATGGATTTATGGTGGCATGTCGTCACTGGTCGGCTTGGCAAATAATTTATCAACAGTGACATTAAAAGGTGGGGCAGCATCATGACTATCAATACTGCCGCACAGACTCATCACTCTCATACCAATAATATTACTGATTATGTCAAACCTATGACTTCACTTGCAGCGTCTCAGTCGCCCACATTGAAAAAACCATCAGAGCAACACTCTAAGCTCATGCAAAAACCTCCCAATCCAGCACCAAAATTACCTCGGAAATCACCTTCGGTATTTGCAGATACATGGCGCATCTGGGCAGTAATGATTATCCTTGTAATATTGTCAGTATGGAGCACATGGTTATTAATCAATCAAGAGTGGACACGCCCACTCAGTGACTTGTTTATTCCAAGCTCGCAATTGGATATTATCAGTCTTGCAACGCAGCTGCATATAGTGGCGACCAGCATAGTGGCGCTATTGGCAGGTGGTCTGCTTGGGGTTGTCAGTATTTTGCTACAGCAATTGGTCAAAAATCCATTGGCGTCAGACACCACATTGGGCGTCGGCGTTGGTGCACAATTGGCCATGCTCATTGTGACCTTGTTTTTGCCAAGCTTAGCGATTTATGGCGGACTTTATGTGGCCTTTGTCGGCGCGCTGATTAGCATGGGACTGGTCTTTGTATTGTCAGCACCCAGTCGTTTTAATCCGCTCATTTTAATATTGGCAGGCTTGGTGGTAAACATTCTACTTGCCGCCGTTGCCAATGTTTTGGTGTTGTTTTTTGCTGAACGTAGTAATGGTATGCTGTCGTGGGCGGCGGGATTTTTGGCACAGAATAGCTGGCATACCAGTACGATGCTAGCGATAACGGCCGTCGTGATGGCGGTTGTCTGTCTACCCTTGTTAAAACCATTAACCTTGATGAGTCTCGATGACTCACAAGCCAAGCGCTTGGGCGTGCCGATTAACGGTATCCGTGCATTGGTGGTGCTTATTGTGGCAGTTGTTACCGCTTTGGTGGTTAGCGAAGTTGGTCTAATCGGTTTTATCGGTCTTGGCGCTGCCAGTCTGGTCAATGCGCTGGGAGTTGCTTCTATTAGCAAACGTCTGCTTGCAGCCTTTGTCTTAGGGGCGCTGCTTTTATGGCTGACTAGCAATGTTGCTTTATTACTCGAACCCATCCTAAATATGCAAATTCCAGCAGGGGCAATGACAGGTATTCTTGGTGCACCACTGATTATCTGGCTGATTTTGCGTCAGCGCCGCGAGCGGATAGAAACAGTGACTCCAATGCTAACGGGCAAGCATGCACCTGTGGCATGGTGGCGCTGGGGTCTTGGCGTGGTAATGATAATTATAGTTGCCTGTGTTTTTGTCCAAGACGTCAGTGGCTGGGGACTAAGTACCGATTGGGCGATCACCCAGCAGTATCGGCTACCGCGCAGTTTGAGCGCAGCGGCAACGGGTCTGATGTTGGCCATTGCTGGTGTGTTATTGCAAACGCTCACCCGCAACCCGATGGCAAGTCCAGAAGTATTGGGTGTGAGCTCGGGCGCGGCGCTTGGGGTTATCTTAGGGTTTTTACTGCTACCAAGCTTAGGGCTATCTGCCGGAGCTGGTACTTTATTAATCTCAGGATTATCAGGAGCGATGGCTGTGTTATTACTGGTGATTTGGCTGGCACGCAAGGTAAGCTCTGGCTATCTATTGCTGGTCGGTATCGGTATTGCCGCGATGATGGATGGGGTGATGCACATGGTCAAGCTGTCTGGCGACCCTCGTTTAGAGGCGATGCTTAGCTGGCTATCGGGAACCACTTATAGCGCTCAGCCTAGCACGGTGTGGTATCTTATCGGCATTGCTCTCATCCTATTTGCCCTCAGCTTACTGCTTATCAAACCCTTAAGAGTGCTTGGTTTGGGTACGGGAGTCGCTCGTAATTTGGGGGTAGCAGTGACACCAGTGACACTCGCGTTATTGGTGTTGGTGGCGGCGCTAAGTACTGCCAGTACGCTTGCGGTTGGGCCATTGAGTTTCATTGGTCTAATGGTGCCACATTTGGCGACGTCACTCGGTGCGGTAAGGCTTGAGCGCCAATTGCCATTAGCGGCTTTGTTAGGCGCAGGGGTGATGGTAATAGCAGACTGGATTGGGCGTTATGTCATTTTCCCTTATGAGCTGCCTGCGGGTACGATTGCGGCTATCATTGGTGGTGCGTACTTTTTATGGCTGATTCGTAAAGTGCCAGTCGCAGTAAGTGAATAGTTTTTATAGGAAATTAATGACTGACGAATAACTATAATCAGCCATCATGATCAGTCATTAATACATACCGTCCAGCGCTTAAATAGCGCTATATCTTAAAATCACCAATGTTCGTCATATTCAGTAAGTCATTTGACATTACTTTTGAGGGGTTTTAATCTTTTTTATTCAAGCTCTTTTTTAATAAATGATCGAATATAAACGGACCAAGGGGCAAAAAGGATCCGAGTACCCCTGCTGGCATCGCCCAAAGCGGCATTTTGATTTTGGTGGTGGCTATCAACAGGATTAAAATATACGCGATGAACAATCCGCCATGAGCCATCCCTATATAGGTGACCGCTTCTGCAATACCCATCATGTACTTTAGCGGCATGGCGATGCAAAGTAATAATAAGAAGGACGTACCTTCTAAGTAACCCATGATCGTAAGAATCTTTAATACAGAGTTCTGATCTTTTGTGAGATGAGGTGTTTCTGTGATAGTTGTCTGAGCCTGCGACACTATATCTTCCTTTTGTTTATAATAAATAAGGTAAGGGTTTTTCAATGTCGCTATGATACTGGCTTTGTTCAATGCTTTGAAGTATTAATTTTACCAACCCTTAATAGAGATCAGTAACGAAACTAAATGACTCTTGATGTCAGTGATTCTAAGGCTACTGATCTCGTTTTAACTGTGAAAAAATATATGACTGCTTACTCCCTTTCTTGTCTTTACTCTTTTCGTCGCTGTCCTTATGCCATGCGCGCGCGTCTCGGTCTGTTGTTTGCCGAGTTGCCAGTAGAGCTACGGGAGATAACGCTAAAAAATAAGCCTGCGCACATGCTAGCGATTAGCCCAAAAGGCACCGTGCCAGTTTTACAACTCGCTGATGGTGTTGTGATTGAAGAGAGTCGGGAAATAATGGAGTGGGCGCTTGAACAGCAAGTTCCACAAGAGCTGATGAACCCTAAGACTTTGCATCAAGGTAATACGTTAATTGAGCAAAACGATCAGGAGTTTAAGTATTGGCTAGATCGCTATAAATATGCTGACCGTCATCTTGAAATGACCCAAACAGAATATCGGCAAAAAGGAGAAGCATTTCTACAGATTTTAGAAGAGTTGCTTACTAAAAATACTTATTTGCTAGGAGACAGTGTGACCATTGCCGATATCGGCATTATGCCATTTGTCCGCCAATTTGCTCATGTAGATCGCGACGTTTTTTACAGTTTGCCTTATCCTAAACTGCAAATATGGCTAAAAAACTGGCTAGCGCATCCATTATTTATACAAGCCATGACCAAGTTTCAACCTTGGCAAGATGGCGATGAGCCAGTGATTTTCCCTTCTTAGCAAAAGTGGCTCACTCATTTCTTTGTAAATATTTCATCAATCTATTTTAGATATGTCTAGCAAGAATCCACGCGTCATTAAACAATCTCTAATAGTGAGGGAGTTGTCTACCCTCATCATTTTGATAGACCTCAACAGTACTATTCTCAAAATAAATATCAATCTATGGTGGTTTGATAGCCGCTTTTCATAACCTTTATATCAAAAGAGTTGAATGCCTATTGTGTACACTTGTACTCTTAGGTTAGAATGAACATAAGTGTATCATTATATAAATATTCTTGAGTGACCTCTATTACGAATTGATTGGCATGGTTGTTAAAGTAACTTTTATACGAGTATGAATATAAGAGTGCGCAAACAACGAATCCACGTGCTAATTATAGTGACGCCGATGGCTTTGCTTTTTATATGCGATAACCACTTAATTCATCCCTAATCCCAACATTTACGAAGGACTGTTTGAAATGTTAAAAAGTGCCATTAAAGAGACTGAATTAGAAAAAATCGATATCATATTAGTAAAAAATATTTTAGAGGTTGGTATTCAAGATGATTATGCTGACAAGATAGCGGCTGATTATATCGAGACGTTAGCCCGCGCAAAAAGTGATAAAAATAGTCTCTTATATAAATCATCTAAGGTAAAAGAGTGCTATAGACAGTCGGATCTGCATAAATCTATCAACCGTATTATTTATAAGATCGAGCCTTTAAGGGTTGCTATTATGCGTGAAGGCCTAGCATTGCAGCAGGCAGTGGCTGAAGGCAATAAGGAGATAGCTGATGAGATTATTAAGGTTGTCGTTAGAATGAAGCTAGAAAAAAGTAAGCTTGAGAAAAATCTTAGCGCACTTATGGGTAACGTAAAAAAGCTTCAGCTCGCTAGCTAATAAAATAATAACAAAGCAAGGCTATGCTTGAAAGTGGCGTCAGCCTTTTTGAGCTACTTAGCCAAGCTGCGTCTGGTGCACCCGCTGACCATCTAGGAGCGTTCAGATCGTCAAAAGCCAGCCTTCACGCAAAAACCTTTGCGGTAGATGGAAAGCGCATTTTTATTGGCTCGTTCAATTTTGACCCCCGTTCGACTGCGCTCAATACTGAAATGGGTTTAATGATCAACAGTGAACAGATGGCACAGAAACTGCACAAAGCATTTGACGAGGACATGGTTGGTCTCACTTGGCGAGTAGAGCAGCGTAATGGAAGGCTCGTCTGGATCGATTCCTATACTGGATCGATGAGCATCTCGGAGCCTGGACAAAGTGCCCTGCGTAATATTATCTTGACGATAGTAGGGTGGTTACCAGTTGAGTGGCTTTTGTAGCTATAGAGAATAGTACTATATATGATGAACAGTGCTATATAGGATCATGAGCTATAATATCCAATATCTGGCACATTCATTCAGTAATGTGATAAATATAAAAAATTGGCTAATGCTATATGTGACTATGTGACTATGTGACTATGTGACTATGTGACTATGTGACTATGTGACTATGTGACTATGTGACATAGTGCTTGGAATGTTTTTACGTTCTTTTAATTAAAAAAAGCAGCGGTGCTACAACTATTAATCATTATTTTTACTATTTTTTAAGATGATTTGTTAGCGTCTCTATCCTGCTTGTTTTTAATCGTTTATGCTGAGGTACTTTACAAATACTCACTAAGATATCTAAAAAATAATTAAGGAGAATTTATGCATATCACTGCTAATTTCGATGCTGGTAATATTGAGGTTATTAATTTAGAAGATAAAAAAAATATCCAATTGGCTATTCGTCCGGACGTCGGTGGCGAGTTTTTTCAATGGTTTAATTTTCGCCTGACAGGTCAGGTTGGCGAGCAATATGTGCTCAATATCATGAATGCAGGGGATGCGGCATTTCCTGCAGGGTGGGAGAATTACCAAGCGGTGGCGTCGTACGATCGCGACTATTGGTTTCGTCTGCCCACCTCTTATAAAGACGGCAAACTAACCATAACGGCAGAGTTGGAATGTGAAACCATTCAAATTGCTTTTTTTGCCCCTTACAGTGATGAGCGTCATCAAGATTTATTAGCAGCAGTACAAATGCATCCTTTGGTCACGTTAGAGCATTTGGGAGAAACCCTTGATAAGCGTGATTTAACCTTAGTCAAAATTAGTGATGGCGCTAGCAATAGCGATGCGCCTAAACGCAATATTTGGATTACGGCACGTCAACATCCTGGTGAAACGATGGCTGAATGGTTGGTCGATGGTCTATTGCATAGCCTGTTAGATGGTGATAATGCCACGGGTAAATTATTATTAGATAAAGCTAACTTTTACATCGTGCCCAATATGAACCCAGATGGCAGCGTGCGCGGGCATCTGCGTACTAATGCAGTTGGGACTAACCTAAACCGTGCTTGGTCAAATTCAAGTTTGGAAACCAGCCCAGAAGTCTTTCATGTCATTAATAAAATGGAAGAGACGGGTGTTGACCTGTTTTATGATGTACACGGTGATGAAGAAATACCTTTTGTGTTCCTTGCTGGCTCGCAGGGTACACCAAATTATAGTGACCGCCTCGCACGTCTACGCGATAGATTCTCAGAAGTGTTAAAGATCGCCAGTGCTGACTTTCAGACGGAAGAAGGCTATGACGTAGATGCACCGGGTACAGCGAATATGACGCTTGCGACTCACTGGGTTGCCGAACGCTTTGACTGCCTTGCCAATACCTTGGAGATGCCATTTATAGACAACAATAATGTCCCCGATGCGGATACAGGTTGGTCACCAGAGCGCTCTATGAAATTAGGGGAAGCCTCATTAGTGGCTATGTTGGCAGTCGTGGATGATTTACGTGAGTGAATCATTTAGGTGGATTGTTTGGGTTATGAAATCAGTCCATCCACTCAAGGATTACTTGTTCAACACTCTCTATGCCATTCCAAATTTCCTTAGATACGCCATCAGGTTGATCTGCTGCCAGACCTTGCGAGTGCCAGAACGGCACTTGCAATCCTACCGGACGCGCTCACTCTTACCGATATAACAATCGTTATGCTAACTGTGCTGTGAGCGTTTGGGTGGGCGAATTTTGCTCATAACGCTCTTTTCCCATAAAACTATCCCAGATTATTTTACTTATCTAAGACAGCCCTGAATATTAAATATCCTTTAATATAAATATACAGGTATGTTAGCTTTATGTTTTAATAAATGACAGTTGTCATTTATGAGCATGGTTAATGTAAGTGGCATAGTAAGTGAAATAGATAGCCTTGATTTTATCAACGAGTAGTTTTTGGACTTATGGAGCGAGCTATGAATAAAGTATTTAAAAAGATTTGGAGTCAATCACTAGGTTGTATAGTGGTGGTGTCTGAAAATACTAAGAGCGCTGGTAAGACTAGCGGCGCGACTGGCACTATCGCCCTGATAGCTCGCTCAAATGACTATAAGATGTTGACTCTAAAAGGGCTTGCCTTCAGTATCGCAGCGATCAGTAGCTCGACAGTGTGGGCAGGCGTGGTATGCGTAACGGATCCTGTCTCTGGAGGAAGTACGGCAACAGGTGTAATTGCAGTAGCCTGTGGAATAAATAATACAGCAGACGGTCTCAATAGCAGTGCTTTAGGTATTGATAATGAAGCATTGAGTGAAGCTACTGCGCTAGGCTATGCAAATAAAGCAAAGGGCAGTTATAGCAGCGCAACAGGTATTTCTAATGAGTCTTCGGGTATTTATAGCAGTGCGGTTGGTTATACTAATGCAGCATCAGGTGATTATAGTAGTGCGTTAGGCGCTAATAATGCAGCATCAGTTAAGTACAGTAGTGCCGTTGGTTATAACAATACCGCATCGCGTATCAATAGCAGTGCGATAGGAGCTAATAATATCGCCTCAGAAGGTTATAGTAGTGCATTTGGTTATAACAACACGGCATCGAACATAAATAGCAGTGCAATTGGCTATAAAAATACCGCCTCGAATGTAAATAGCAGTGCCGTCGGTTTTGAAAATACAGCATCAGGTGAAGACAGTAGTGCCGTCGGTTTTGAAAATACATCAGAGGGTGACTACAGTGTTGCAGTTGGTTATCAGAATACCGCATCAGGTACAGACAGTAGCGTGTTTGGCAGTAATAGCCAAGCCACTGCGACAGGCGCAACCGCCATAGGTAGTTTCTCCATTGCAGATGAAAGAGATACGATTTCAGTTGGTAGCAAGGGTTTCGAAAAACGTATCACTAACGTGGCAGATGCAACAAATGATACAGATGCGGTAAATAAACGATATACCGACGACAAAGCGACTGAAACCTTAACTGCCTCAAAAGGTTATACCGACGGCAAAGCAACCGAGACTTTGACTGCATCAAAAGGCTACACCGACGACAAAGCAACTGAAACTTTAACCGCATCAAAAGGTTACACCGACGACAAAGCAACCGAAACCTTAACTGCCTCAAAAGGTTATACCGACGGCAAAGCAACCGAGACTTTGACTGCATCAAAAGGCTACACCGACGACAAAGCAACTGAAACTTTAACTGCATCAAAAGGCTACACCGACGACAAAGCAACTGAAACTTTAACTGCCTCAAAAGGTTATACCGACGGCAAAGCAACCGAGACTTTGACTGCATCAAAAGGCTACACCGACGACAAAGCAACTGAAACTTTAACCGCATCAAAAGGTTACACCGACGACAAAGCAACTGAAACTTTAACCGCATCGAAAGGCTACACCGATGGCAAAGCCACCGAGACTCTAGCATCGTCACAAATTTATACGAATGATCAGGTATTGAGCGTTAAACAGGACATTGCTGCACAGCATAAATACCTAAGCATCAATGGTGGTACGTCTGCAGAAGCGATTGCTAGTGGAGACAACGCAATGGCTTTAGGCGCTAATGCGGCGGCGCAGGGCAAGCAATCTATTGCAATGGGAGATGGTGCTCAAGCAATCGGCGAGCAAGCTATCAGCATTGGCACTGGTAATAAAGTGACTGGAAATCATTCAGGTGCGATTGGCGATCCAAGTACGGTCAGTGGCAATAACAGCTATAGTATGGGCAATAATAATACCGTGTCTGGCGACAATACTTTTGTGCTCGGTAATAATGTCAATACTACTGCAAAAAACGCCGTGGTACTCGGCAATGACTCTAGCTCTAACCGTGAAAACACAGTGTCGGTTGGTTCGGATCTTAACCAACGTCAGATTATCAATGTTGCTAATGGTACCGCTGATAATGACGCAGTCAATGTCAGTCAGTTACAAGACGCAAAAACAAGCGCTATCGAAACCTCGAACACTTATACTGATACTAAATTTAATGCTCTAAATGACTCTATTCACAATTATCTGCAAGACAATGGACAGCGCTTTAAGGAAATTGATGATCGTTTTGATCGTCAAGGTGCGATGAGTGCTGCGATGTTAAACATGGCAACCAGCACGTCAGGTCTACAAGGTAAGAACCGTATAGGCGTGGGCGCAGGGTTTCAGGGCTCCGAGCAAGCGGTCTCATTGGGGTATCAGCGTGTCATTAATCCCAATACCAGCTTTAGTCTCGGTGGTGCTTTCACGAAAGATGAGAACTCTGGTGGCATGGGTATGGGCTTTAGCTGGTAAGCATTGAGTAAACCAAAAGCCAGAAAAAGGACATTAATTTGTCCTTTTTTTCTGATGACCATTTCATACTTATTATCTAAAGCTTCTTATAGCCCAAACCTTTTTGAATGCTAATCCTGCTGTGAGCTAAGCGGTCGCTTGAGCGGCCTTATTTCTTTAAGAGTTTCTTTAAGAGCTGTCATAAGCTCAGGGGCATAAGGCAATGTCACAAGGCAATTTAGATAATGTCACCTGCGTGCATTACACTTCAACTTACTACCGTGTTAAATAACTCTGTGTATAAATTAACAAAGTTAACCTAACAGCACACCGCATAAACCGACAACAGCTATAACACGTTGAATAATCAAGCTGTCTTGCAGGTGAGTGTTTAGATAAGTGGCAAATCCTTTGCCGATAGTATATAGACCTAGCATGGCCACAATCATACCCGTAAAGAAGCCAGCGGTATTACTGTTTGCAGGCACTTCGATTGCATGAGCAGCACCGTGGAACATAGCAAGCGCACCAAAGCCAATGATTAAGAATTTATACACGGTTTTGACGGACATCTCGTGGTTTTGATTCAATGCCACATTAAAGTAGCGGCTCATAAGTGCCATGGTCAGGAGTACGATAGAGAGTAGAATACCGTATTCAATAAACAGGCTATTCAAGCTCACACTTAAACTCAGTAAAAATCCTGTTACTAGACCAATTAACAGTGCTACAAAGCCTTTTTTAAAGCTGTGCATTTGAGTAAATAGCATCCCCATGCCCAACGCTAACATCAGATGGTCGAACCCAGTTAAAGGGTGCAACATACCAGACAATATTGAAAGGCCAAATGAGCCATCTGCTGCCATCAAGCCATGCCCAGGGTGAGCAAACGCGAGTGTTGGTAGTAACGATAACAGCGCTAAGCCACTGATTATGGTGGTTTTTTGGAAGAGGTTTTTGCGTGTCATCGTTTTGGCTGTGTCTGTTGTCATGATAAATCCTTAATAAATAAACAAATCGATATAAAAACTGACTCATAATCCACTGATCCATCAGCGGTTTGTAGAGCACTTATTAATGCCATTACCTAAGGCATTCTACGCCACATTTAACATGCCTTTATCTAAGATAAAAGCAACAATGTCATCAAGACCTTCGCCTGTTTTCATGTTACTAAATACCACAGGCTTATCACCGCGCATTTTTTTGGCATCATGCGCCATAACCTCAAGTGAGGCGCCTACGAAAGGGGCAAGGTCGGTTTTATTGATAATGAGCAAGTCCGATTTCATGATACCAGGGCCGCCTTTACGAGGAATTTTATCGCCTGCAGACACGTCAATGACATATAGTGTCAAGTCGGACAATTCAGGGCTAAAAGTTGCTGCCAAATTGTCACCACCAGACTCGATGATAATGAGCTCAAGACCTGCAAATTGCTGCTGTAATTCGGCGATGGCAGATAAGTTAATTGAGGCATCTTCACGGATGGCAGTATGCGGGCAGCCACCGGTTTCAACACCGCGAATGCGCTCAGCTGGCATCGCCTCATGACGGGTTAAAAATTCAGAGTCTTCTTTGGTATAAATATCATTAGTCACCACGGCCATATTGATATCATCGCGCAGGCGTTGACATAGTCTCAGCGTCAATGCCGTTTTTCCTGAGCCTACAGGGCCGCCAATGCCTAAACGTAGCGGAGAGAGCGTCGTTTCTAAATTTTTGTTTTCGGCTTTGGGTGTTAGTGCCATAGATAAAGTTCCTTGATGAGAGTTGTGTATATTAGCGATTAAGAGCGAAATAGGCGGCTATATTGCCTTTCATGCTGACAAGACAGTATGGCTAAATTTGGTAGGTTGGCGGACATATGTAGCTGTTGATAGAGAAGATTTAGCTTAAATGTTGTTATATCAGAGCAATCAGTCATTAACGCCATATGTTGAACGTGCGAAAATTTTTGCTGGACGTTGGCAGCCAGTGGCTGTATTTGCTGACTTAATAGCTGTTGCAGCTGCCAAATTATGCGCTGTCCTGCCATTTGTCCAAGCGGTACGGTTTTGACCGCAGCCAGCACCATGTTTTCAATTTGACCAAAGGCATAGGTGGTCATGGCTTGTACAGGCTTAAGTTGCCAGTGCGAGCTGATATGGGCAAACAGTGGCAAAAAACCATGAACGAGTAAGCTATCAGGCACATTGAGCTCAAGGACATTATCAAGCCATGCGGATAAAGACAGTGCCAATTGACTTGACTCATAGACGAACTCTTTGGTTTCGCGGCTAGCGTGATAATCGGCACCTAAAGCATCAGTCAGCGCCACATCATTAATCATAAGTGCCTCTATTATCAGCGCCAGTAGCGGTAGCTCATAACGACATAGTGCCAGCTCCAGATAATCACTCATAAATGCTAAGCAACTGCTTTCATCATGAATGAGCCCTGACTCAATAGCAGGTTCTATGCCTTGCGAGTAGGTATAACTGCCAATAGGTAGGTTGCTTGACGCCAGCATGAGCAAACGTCCAGTTACCTCTGTATTATTCAGATGATTTATACCTTGTGCGGTACGGGTAGTCTGCTGTGAGTGCGTGGCATGATTAGTCATGAGAGTTGCCGTGGGTATGTGAATGGTCGTGATCGTGATGACTATGATTATGACCATGAGAGTGAGAATGTCCGCCTTGATTGCCTTTATAAGCACCAGTCTCTGGCTCAAATGGCGCTTGTACGGCTTGGGTATGTAGGCCAAGTTGATGTAACATCGCTTCTAAAACATGGTCAGGCTCAAAGTAGAGTGCATTAGGTGTCAGCATTAAAGGCACATGGCGGTTGCCTAAATGGTAAGCGCCCTTCATAAGGTCAAAATCATTATCGGCAGTCACTTCGATTAATCCCTGCTTGGCAGCCATAATCTGTATTAAATTGCCTTGATGGTCTGCTAGCACACTGTCATTCTTAATGGTTTCCGTACGTGGCAAATCGACACCAATGGTTTCTTGGTGCTGTGTTTCTGCTTTAAAACGGCTACGCTGACGGGTGTCGAAATCTAAATATAAAAAGTTTTCTGCCTGTTTTTGCCTATCAATAATTGCTTGTTGTTCAGCGCTAAGGGTTGATAGATCAAGACGTTGCGTATAAATGTTCATAATTATGTTTATAGTCCGTTAAAGTAGATGGTTGACAGCTGATGGTAGATTATCAGCACGACAATAAAAAGCAGCTAGAATAAAAAATAGCGCTGTGCCATCGGTAGATAGTCGGCAGGCTCACAGGTCAACAGCTCACCATCGGCGTACACTTCATAGGTTTCTGGGTTAACCTCCATCTTAGGACAGTAGCTATTAAACTTCATGTCTTGTTTACGTACCTTACGAATGTTGTGTACCGCTTTAATGACCTTTTCTAGTCCTAATTGCTTATCAACACCCTTATCAATAGCCGCACTTGACATAAAGGTGATGCAAGTCTGCGCCACTGTTTTGGGGAAGCTACCAAACATGCTGCGATAGTGCACAGGCTGCGGGGTTGAAATGGAAGCATTGAGGTCGCCCATGGACGCTGCCGCAATCAAGCCGCCTTTAATGATAAGGTCGGGCTTTACGCCAAAAAATGCAGGCGACCATAAAATTAAATCCGCCCATTTATCTACTTCAATGGATCCCACTTCGTCACTAATGCCATGAGTGATGGCAGGATTGATGGTGTATTTTGCGAGGTAGCGTTTGATACGAAAATTATCATTGCTGCTATCAGAGTCAGTGGGACTTAGTATGATATTTTCTAATGCTTGCTCAGTTTTAGCCGATTGATCAGGAGCAAGGTGACCGCGTTGGGCTTTCATTTTATCAGCCGTTTGCCACGTACGAATAATAACTTCTCCCACGCGTCCCATCGCTTGCGAATCACTACTCATCATGGAGATGGCACCCATATCTTGTAAAATATCTTCGGCAGCAATGGTTTCTTTACGAATACGGCTTTCGGCAAAAGCGACATCTTCAGCAATGGCTGGGCTTAAGTGATGACAAACCATGAGCATGTCGAGATGCTCGTCAATGGTATTAATGGTGAAAGGGCGCGTCGGGTTGGTTGATGAGGGTAAAACATTGGTTTCGCCAATAGCTTTTAAGATATCTGGGGCATGACCGCCGCCAGCGCCTTCGGTATGGAAGGTGTGAATACAGCGGTCTTTAAACGCGCCTAGAGTACTATCTAAATAGCCGCTTTCATTTAACGTATCAGTATGAATCGCCACTTGCACATCATATTCTTCAGCCACGCTAAGGCAGTTATCAATGGCTTTGGGCGTGGAGCCCCAGTCTTCATGAAGCTTAAGCCCGATAGCACCCGCTTCAATCTGCTCAACAATGGGAGCAGGTAAACTGACGTTGCCTTTACCCAAGAATCCGATATTCATCGGAATAGAGTCGGTGGCTTTTAGCATGCTGTGAATATGATAGGCACCAGGCGTACAAGTAGTGGCAAGAGTACCTTCAGCAGGTCCCGTACCACCGCCTAACATTGTGGTTACACCAGACATCAATGCCGTCTCACACTGCTGCGGTGCAATGAAGTGAATATGACTATCGATCCCGCCAGCAGTTAATATTTTACCTTCTCCTGCGATAATTTCAGTAGCCGCGCCAATAGGTAACGTCACGTTAGGCTGAATATCAGGGTTACCGGCTTTACCGATACCGCTAATGCGACCGCCCTTAATAGCGACATCTGCCTTGTAGATACCGCTGTAGTCCACAATCAAAGCATTGGTAATAATAGTATCGGCAACTTGCTCACCCAGCAGCTGTGATTGACCCATCCCATCGCGGATTACCTTGCCGCCACCAAATTTGACCTCTTCACCAATGCTGACGCTATCAATATCAGGCTGGTGATCAATATGACTGGTCAAATCATACTCAACCTCAAGCCATAAATTTGTATCGGCTAAGCGTACTTTATCCCCTGTGGTAGGGCCAAAATGCTCGGCATAGATACGTCGGTCAATGCGTTTTTTCGAGGTATTTTGAGAGATTTTAGGGTTTACAACGCCCATAACCTCGCCTGAAAAACCATAAATGTGTTGCTTACCGGCGATAGCGACTAGCTCAACTTCTCGTGCTTGTCCTGGCTCAAAGCGTACCGCAGTACCAGATAGGATATTAAGTCGATAGCCAAGCGTCGACTCTCGATCAAAGCTCAGTGCTGCATTGACTTCATAGAAGTGATAGTGAGAACCGATTTGAATAGGGCGGTCGCCAGTATTGATTACCGTTATGGTTTGAACATATCGACCAGCATTCAAAGCCATATCGCCTGCTTTAATATTATATTCGCCTGCTTTTATCGTCATTTTTATTATCCTTAATCGTCTTATGGCAATGGCTCTCGTTCAATATCGTTTTATACAGCTTCATAGCAAACAAGCTATACGATGGGGTTATGCACTGTCACCAGCTTAGTGCCATCAGGAAAAGTGGCTTCAACTTGGACATCGTGTATCATCTCTGCAATACCTTCCATGACGTCATCGGCAGAGAGGTAAGTGGCTCCTTCACTCATCAGTTGCGCCACGGTTTTGCCATCACGTGCGCCTTCCATCAGTAGCATGCTAATGTAAGCGATAGACTCAGGATAATTGAGCTTGACGCCGCGGTTTTTACGACGTTCCGCCACCATGCCTGCGGTAAATAGTAAGAGTTTATCTTTTTCGGTAGGATTTAACTGCATAAAACTTCCTTAATAATTATTGTCTTTTGAAGGCTATGATTCGTCTTTAATCTTTATAAAGTAAATAGACTAAGTTAAATGTACTAAGTAGAGTTATTCTGGTTTGATTCAGCACTGTTTAAGGATGATAGTATGCAGGAGCACATGGTATTAGGTATCCCAAATCCTTGGTCGATGAGGCTCAAGCGTGTACCATTTAGACCTAATAAGCTCGCGGACTTGGTAAAAAGCCTCGAAGCAAGCGCGCACATCTGCTCCTAAATAACGGCAATTAATACCTTGAAAATTGTGAGTACAGTGAATGGGTAGTGACTGCGTATCAATGAGATGGCGTAGCTCGGTAATAGTGGCATCTAAATATTGACCGAGCTTGAGCGGATTATTCTGTAGTTCTGGCGCAATGACCTCTGTGCTAGGTATTGCCCAAAAAGAGCCATGCACATGTTGATTGTTCAGTCCTAATGGTGAGATAAACCAGCGCGTATTTGCTTGCTGGGAGGTGCACTCACTGACCAATAAATTACTCTCACGCCATATCTCTAAGCGGTTAACATAATGACCATTAGCAAAAGTCTCTTGATACGCTTGACGTCCAAATACCGCAATATCCCAAGTCAACAAACTTGCTGTCTTAGCTAAATAAAATCGGTTATTGGCATTAGAGTTGGAATAATCGTAGTAGATGCTTTCTTGGGGTAGCCATTCAAGGACAGCGTGGTCATCGAGGCGGGCGTCGATATGCTGTTCTGCGCTGACAACATCATTAAAACAGTCGTTAGAGGTGTTGCTGTTTGCCGATTGAGTACCGTTGTTAACTTTTGATAAGTCGCTGGGTCTAGAGGATCGTAATGATTTGCGTTGCCCGTACCATTTTCCGGCTCCAGGAGTAGTAATCACCGCATGGCTATTAGATTTTAGGTTGAATTCCAACGTTAAGTGGTCATCATCGGCGATACCAGCAGGAGGATATAATACATAAATATGGCAAATCCCTGCTTGGCTGTTATCAGTACTATCAGGCTCAGGATACAGAGCGCGCTGCACCATGAGTGCGCCAGTATGAGCACGATGACACAGCCGAGTTTTTGCAGCATTAGAGGCGCAGTCGAAATGAAGCTGTAGTGAGGATTGCCAAGTCAAAACTGTATTTCCTTTTAGAAAGTGTCTTTTTAGAAAGTGTCCTTCTAGATTGCCACCAATTCTTGAATGTTATTTTTTGCCATGTCACATCCAGCCCCTTGAGCTATCACTTGTCCTCTAGAAAGCACGGTATAGTTATCGGCAAGCTCTTCTGCAAACTCATAAAACTGCTCGACCAGTACAATAGCCACTTCACCTTGATAACCTAAATCCCTAATGACCCGCCCGATGTCCTTGATGATAGAGGGCTGAATGCCTTCAGTCGGCTCATCAAGTACTAGTACTCGAGGCTCTGATGCAAGCGCACGAGCAATAGCAAGTTGCTGCTGCTGACCGCCAGATAAATCGCCACCGCGGCGATGCTTCATTTCGTCCAGCACTGGAAATATATCATATAAGTGTTTGGGTACTTTACTTGCTTTACGTTGAGAGAATTTCGCCATGCCAATCAGAATGTTTTCTTCAACGGTCAAAGTAGAAAATATATCGCGTCCTTGCGGCACATAAGCGAGTCCTGCGCGCACACGCTGCTCAGGCGTCATCTGACTAATGTCCTTACCGTCTAATAAAATCTCACCTGATTTGATTGGTAGGATGCCCATCAAACATTTAAGCAAGGTGGTTTTACCGACGCCATTACGACCCAGTACCACGCTACATTCTCCTACAGGTGCGGCGAGGGTGACATCACGTAAAATGTGACTGCCACCGTAATATTGATTTATGGCATTGATTTCTAACATATAAGCACCTCTGTTTTTTAGGTCCATGTCTAAGTACTACTATCAATTATCGACCTAGATAGGTCTCAATAACGGCCTCATTATTCTGTACTTCACTCAACGTGCCTTCAGCCAAAATAGCGCCATTTGCCAAAACCGTCACTTTCTCACTGATGGCATCAATAAAAGTCATGTCATGCTCCACCACGATTAAGGTGTGATTCTTTTTAAGACGCAGACATAACTCAGCGGTATGTTCCGTTTCGGCATCTGTCATGCCTGCTACTGGTTCATCAAGTAAGATAAGTTTTGGTCTTTGCATCAGTAACATTCCAATCTCTAGCCACTGCTTTTGACCATGAGACAATAATCCTGCTGGCTTGCTAATCAGCTCTTTTAGGCGTATTTGATCAAGCGTTGAGTCAAGAGTATCTTGGATTTCTGCGTCAATTTTAGTAAACCAGCTTTTTGATACCCGTTTGTCCTTTGGTGCAGCCAGCATTAAGTTATCAAGTACGGTAAATTTCTCAAATACGGTGGGTTTTTGAAACTTACGGCCAATGCCTGCTTCGGCTATTTCTTCGGTAGATAGTTTGGCTAAATTATGTACTTGACCAAAAAATGCGCTACCTGTGGTCGGGCGCGTTTTACCAGTGATGACATCCATTAACGTGGTTTTACCTGCACCATTAGGACCAATGATGCAGCGCAGCTCGCCTGCCTCAATGTATAGAGATAAATCATTGAGTGCGCGGAACGAGTCAAACCACACGCTAACGCCTTCTAAATACAGCGCAATACCATGTCTCATATCCGGCCCTGATTTGGGAACAGGATGCGCCAAGCCACCACTATCTCCGTAATCTTCAGTCAGAGTAGTGACTGGTCGGGTAGGCGTGTTTTCTGCAATCGTTATGTTATTTGTATTGTCAAAACTTCCCATTGGCTTATGTATACTAGAATCATTTTTATTTTTAATAAGTCCATCGTTAGCCGTTTTTTGGGAAGCAGCATTATTACATATTATTGACATTATTCTTTTTCCTTCTTAAGACGATCAAGTACGCCAATGATGCCGTTAGGGAGAAATATAGTAACCACTACAAATAATCCGCCTAGAATAAGCAACCAGAACTCTGGGTAGGCGACGGTAAAATAGGTTTTAATCACATTGACTGTACCAGCGCCTACAATGGCACCGATTAATGAACCTCTGCCTCCAGCAGCCACCCAGACTGCCATCTCGATAGAGTTGACGGGGTTCATCTCGCCTGGGTTAATGATACCAACTTGCGGTACATATAGAGCACCAGCGATACCAGCAATGACTGCAGACAACACCCAAGCTGAAAGCTTGTACCAAAGCGTGCGATAGCCTAAATACTGCAAACGATTTTCACTATCACGAATGGCACCAAGCACGCGCCCATAAGGCTGGCTCATCAGATAGCGTAGTCCAAGATAGGACAGTAGCAGCGCCAAAGCAGTCGTAAAACACAGTACAGCCCTCGTTGAAGAGGCAGTGATGTCATAACCTAGTAGCGTGGTAAAACCTGTGAAGCCATTATTACCACCAAAGCCTGTTTCGTTACGGAAAAACAGTAAAGCTGACGCGTAGGTCATGGCCTGAGTAATAATCGAAAAATAAACCCCTTTAATCTTTGAGCGAAAAGCAAAATAGCCAAAGATAAAAGCGACTAGACCGGGAACT
The DNA here is from genome assembly GCF_003148585.1 of Psychrobacter immobilis. Lineage (GTDB taxonomy): Bacteria > Pseudomonadota > Gammaproteobacteria > Pseudomonadales > Moraxellaceae > Psychrobacter > Psychrobacter immobilis. The sequence continues at coordinate 45,505 of NZ_QGGM01000002.1, forward strand.
AGCACCACTAAAGCCATCGCCCACCAGAAATGTTGAGTGCCTGCCCAGTACCACGGCAATTCGGTCCAACTCAAAAAACGCATAAAATCTGGCAAGCCCGTGCCAGCAGTTTCACGCGTCAAGTACATACCAAAAGCATAACCTCCTAGCGCAAAATAAAGACCATGACCTAAGCTTAGGATGCCGGCATAGCCCCATACCAAGTCTAAAGCCAGTGCTACCATGGCGAGCGCCATTATTTTACCAATCAAAGTTATCCAATAAGCAGACAGGTGAAAACTAGAGGTTTCAGGTAATAAATGGAGCCAAGGCAATATCAGTAGCACTAAAAAACACAAACCAATCAGAATGGCATTACGTGGGGAATCAGATAATAATTGAGCGAAACGCATGAGGTTCTCCTTAATCCACAAAACGGCCTTTGAGGGCGAACAAACCTTGTGGACGTTTTTGAATAAACAAAATCACAAGAACCAGTAACACAATCTTAGCCATCACAGCACCAATGCCAATTTCAAGCACCGTACCACTGATACCAAGACCTAAAGATGCCAATACCGCGCCCCATACTTGTCCAACACCGCCAACCACGACGACTAAGAACGCATCAATAATATAAGTCTGACCTAAGTCAGGTCCGACATTGCCTACTTGCGCTAAAGCACAGCCAGCGAGACCTGCGAGACCCGAGCCAAGCCCAAAAGCCAACATGTCGATGCGAGCAGAGGAGATACCAACTGCACGTGCCATTTGCCGGTTTTGAGTCACGGCGCGCACAAACAACCCGAAGCGAGTCTTGTTAAGTAAGTACACTAGTAGCATAAGAATGATGATGGTAAAGCCGATAATAGCGATACGGTTGAAGGGAAGCACAAGGCTCGAGGACACTTGATAGGCACCGCTCAACCAGTCGACATTGCTGACTTCGACATTTTGCGCGCCAAATATCATCCGAACCAACTGCATGAGAATCAGACTGACACCGAAGGTTGCTAGTAAGGTTTCAAGCTCACGACCGTAAAGCGGGCGAATAATGATTCGTTCGATAATCATGCCGATAATGGCACTGACTAAGAAAGCGACGGGTATAGCAGCAACCAGATACCATCCAGTCATACTAGGAAAATATGCTTGAAAGAGATTTTGCACCATATAAGTGGCGTAAGCACCAATCATAATGAGCTCACCGTGGGCCATATTGATGACACCCAGTAGCCCAAAAGTAATGGCGAGCCCTAATGCCGCGAGTAGTAAGATACTTGCCGTACTAAGCCCCGTGAACAGATGACCTATCCAAGTACTGATGGTAATGCGCTGCTCAATACTATCCTCAGCATCTAACAGTGCAGATTTGAGCACAGGATCGATATCATCTGCCGCCAATGCTTTTTTAACATCCACTAAGACTTGTGGGCTATCGCTATCAGCAAGCACGGTAAGTGCGGCAATTTGGGTAGTAACGTCGCCATCTCTAAAATCAATCCTCGCTTGTAAAGTACTCAACGCCGTTTTGACGTCGTCGTCTTCCTCATTAGTGGCAGCAGTACTTATGAGTGCTGGATCTAGCTGTTCGATATTGTCCGCTAAGATGGCGACTGCCTGTAAACGTTGCGTAGGATCGTTTGACTCAAGCTTAACCTTGGCTTGTCCAAATACTAAGGCTGAGCGTAGCGTATTGGTCAAAGTCACTTGCGCCAAGTCACTCGGCCACTCGGTGGTCAGCTGCTTAGCAGGATAAGTAAATAGCTCATCTTCGCTGTTAAGTAGATAAGTTTGCCCACCATTACCTTGGTATAGCTCATCGTTTTTTATCAGATCAACTAAAGTATCCAAACTCTCAACTGATCCCGGCCACTGGTTGAGCATGGTTTGGCGCTTGGTGAAGTCAGCAGCAACGAACTGCTCGATAGCATCCCCTTTACTTATCGCAAGATTAGCAGGCGTAGCAAGAGACTGCTTGTTTTGAGCAAGTAAGGTGTCGTCTTGAGCAAGGAAGATCTCTTCACTTACAGCATTGGATGTCGCTGCCACAGTATTAGTCGATAGTTTCTCGCCATGGCTGTGTACTACTGGCGTCTCGTGAGCATGAGCAGCTGATGTGATAGCAATGAGGAGGAGTAAAGATAGTAAGGCGATGACAAAAGTCTTATTAGAATAATTGGCTTGCGCGTCACTTTTATAATAGGAAGGGTAATGTGACATGATGGTTCCTTTTTTGCAGTCAACACTCCTTTAACCTCTACTAAAAACTGTTTTATCAGTAGAGGAGCTAAAGGGTTGCTGGTATTGATACCATTAAGGGGCTAAGGATTACGGTTTAAGTGACCACAACCTTATTTAGGGATGTACTGACTCCATGGCTCAGCACGAATGACTTTTGGCGTTTTGCTGATCACATCGAACTGACCATCGGCACGGATTTGACCGATCATGACAGGCTTCCATAAGTGGTGGTTTTCCTCATCCATTTTCAATGTATACCCTGATGGCGCGTCAAAAGTCTGACCTCCCATACTAATACGCACTTTATCGACATTAGTCGTACCAGCTTTTTCGACTGCTTGTTTCCACATATTGATACCCACGTAGGTGGCTTCCATAGGATCATTGGTCACGACCTTGTTAGCATTGGGTAGCTTATGATCCAGCGCATATTTCTTATATTTTTTAGTGAAGTCGCTGTTGACAGGATTTTTAACCGACATAAAGTAGTTCCATGATGCTAAATGCCCTTGCAATAAGCTGGTATCGATACCGCGAAGCTCTTCTTCTCCTACTGAGAATGCCATGACTGGAATATCAGAGGCTTTAATACCTTGGTTGGCAAGCTCACGATAAAAGGGTACGTTTGAGTCCCCATTAATGGTAGAGATAACCGCCGTCTTTTTACCGGTCGAGAAGCTTTTAATGTTGCCCACGATGGTCTGATAGTTGCTAAAACCGAAAGGGGTGTACTCTTCCATGATATCTTTTTCAGCGACGCCTTTAGATTTTAAGAAAGCACGCAGTATCTGGTTAGTAGTCCGAGGATAGACATAGTCTGTCCCAAGTAAGACAAAGCGTTCTGCACTACCGCCCTCTGGACTCATTAAATATTCAACGGCAGGAATGGCTTGTTGGTTTGGTGCAGCACCAGTGTAGAAAATGTTTTCTGACTGCTCTTGACCCTCGTACTGAACAGGGTAGAACATCAAACCATTTAACTCTTCAACGACAGGCAGCACGGACTTACGTGATACCGATGTCCAACCCCCAAATATCACATCCACTTTATCTTGGGTTAACAGCTGACGTGCTTTTTCAGCGAATAACGGCCAATCAGAAGCGGGATCTACGACGATTGGCTCTAGCTGCTTACCCAACACACCGCCATTGGCATTAATTTCATCAATGGTCATGAGTGCAGTATCTTTTAATGATGTTTCAGAGATGGCCATCGTTCCAGATAAAGAATGCAAGATACCTACTTTGATGGTGTCACCATCTGCCGTTGGGGTAGCAGTCGTCGCAGAGGTTTCCGTTTTTGTGGCTGTAGAATTGGTCTCAGCGCTAGTTTCTGCAGGTTTTTGACAACCTATAAGACTTAAGCTACCTACAACGGCTACTGCTAGCAGAGACAAACGTGATGTCAATTTTGAGTCGATACGATAATTTGTACTTATAGGAGTAGCAGTGATAAGCGTTGGCAATAAAGACATATATTTCTCCAGAAAGATAAAGTAGCAGCCTGGTAGGCCGAGTGAACGAGCCATTCCTAACTACGATTAATACTTCAATATCTATGCCAATATAAAATACTAGACAAATGCACCAATATTGGTCTTTATCAGGAGCTAGGGCACTTTTGTGCACCATAATTGGTTTTTATGATGCTCTATGCACCATTTATGTCTGGTTAAGAAATGCTAAAGCGGTATAAAAAATGACGACATCAGAAGCGATGTTTTTTTGAGGTCAGGAAGTGTGAACAGAAGGAAGTTAAGAAGCAAACGTACTAAATGATGTTAACTCAACTAAAGGTAGGTTTTGTTTTTGGCTAAAGCACGTTAGCCATTACACTTGGTAGCTATCTTGGGGTGAAGTCTGACATTTAGTTTTTATAAGAGGGTGCTGAGCTATGTTGAAGAAACCGTAAATTTACCCTGCGTAAGTAAAATATTTATTCGCTTATTTGTACCAGTACCAGTAAAATGCGAGACTGTTTTCTACACGAGTTTATGAGTAACCAATGATACGTTTAACTGAAATTAAATTGCCATTAAATCATGCGCCTGAAGATATAACGACTGCGATAACGACAAAAATTAAAATCTCTGCTGAGCAAATGGAGTCATTTGTGATGTTTAAACGTGGTTATGATGCTCGTAATAAAAGAAATATCCAATTAATCTATACGCTAGACATCACACTGACCGACTCGGATTTAACCAATGATTTACTGGTTCAATTTGAGTCAGACAATCATGTTAAAGCCACACCAGATACCAGCTACAAATATGTAGGTGCAGCGCCAGAGTATTTAACTGAGCGTCCTGTTGTTATTGGTTTTGGACCTTGTGGTTTATTAGCAGCACTTACCCTTGCTCAAATGGGTTTTAAACCTATTATCATTGAACGTGGTAATGAAGTCAGACAACGCACCAAAGATACCTTTGGCTTTTGGCGTCAGCGTAAATTAAACACAGAATCTAACGTACAATTCGGTGAAGGCGGAGCAGGTACCTTCTCTGACGGCAAACTGTATAGCCAAGTGAAAGATCCAAATCATTATGGCCGTAAAGTCATGACTGAATTTGTAAAAGCTGGTGCACCAGAGGAAATTTTATTTGTCAGTAAGCCGCACATAGGTACTTATAAGTTAGTCACTATGGTAGAAAAAATGCGTGCCGAGATCATAGCACTCGGTGGGGAAGTCCGTTTTGCTACTCGCGTAGACGACTTGCACATCACTGACTCAAAAGTAACTGGCGTGACACTTAATACTGGCGAAATATTAAAAACTAACCATGTTGTTCTTGCTGTTGGTCATAGCGCCCGCGATACCTTTCAAATGATCCATGATAAAGGCGTGTATATTGAAGCAAAACCTTTCTCGATTGGCTTTAGGATTGAACATAAACAGTCAACCATAGACCAAGCACGCTTTGGTGACAATGCTGGAAACGAGATACTTGGCGCTGCGGATTACAAACTGGTTCATCATTGTAAAAATGGTCGTTCTGTTTATAGCTTTTGTATGTGTCCAGGTGGAACCGTGGTTGCCGCAGCATCAGAAGAAGGCCGTGTGGTCACTAACGGCATGAGCCAATATTCAAGAAATGAGCGTAACGCCAACAGTGCTATTGTGGTAGGCATCGACCCAGAGCGAGATTACCCAAACCATCCTCTTGCTGGTATCGAATTACAAAGACAACTAGAAACTTTAGCGTTTGAATTAGGCGGCAAAGACTACAGTGCACCAGCGCAAACCATTGGTGATTTCTTAAAAGGCAAACCAGACTCAGAGTTAGGCGATGTAAAACCGTCTTACACTCCTGGTATTACCTTAACCGACTTAAGCAAAGCACTGCCTGACTTTGCCGTGGATGCCATACGTGAAGCCATTCCAGCGTTTAATAAAAAAATCAAAGGGTTTTCATCTGATGATGGTTTATTAACTGGTGTAGAAACCAGAACATCGTCACCAATCAGTATTAAACGTAATAAAGAATTCCAAAGCATTAACACCGAAGGCTTATTCCCTGCAGGCGAAGGCGCTGGCTACGCAGGTGGCATATTATCAGCAGGGATTGATGGCATCAAAGTGGCCGAAGCCGTGGCAAAATCAATGTTGAACCTAGAGTAAGAGCGGATTTGGGCAAACCACAATATTAAGACCATTACCTAGATAAAAATATGTGATCGAAAAAGCCTTTCAAGCTTTATACTTAATAGCTTGAAAGGCTTTTTTGTGTTTTGAAGATGGAAAGTTATTCTCATGCCTTTAATAAGTTTGGACATCCTAAAAGCATGAGCTGATTGGGTTAATAAGCGATGCCGAGTATTTTGTGTTTTGACGGTATGCTTTATGAAAATACATCGTCAGTTATGCAATGTTATGATGCGATAAGACATTAAAAAACCCCACAACTGGTAGGCTGTGAGGTTTTTTGATTACTTTTGACAATATTTGTTGGTGCGCCTACAGGGACTCGAACCCCGATCGATCGCTTAGGAGGCAACTGCTCTATCCTGTTGAGCTATAGGCGCATTATGGAGGAACATTGTAGGAAAAATCGCTAATAAAAGCAATCAACAAAATATAAAGATTTTATCATTACTTGCCATTACTCAAGGCGTCAGCGACATTCACAGTGTTGGTATTTGCTGCTTTTTGTGCACGTGATGTTGGATTAAACAAGTCATTTACACTGTTTTTATAACCTTCGATATTATAATAATCGTACTTTTCTAATATATCTTGTCCGGTACTCGAAAGTAAAAAATTACGAAAGTTAATAGCAGCAGTATTCTCTGTCAAAATAACCCCTTCAAGCGCTTGCTTGTCTCTCAATGCATAGCTGAAAGAATTTAGGGTACGTGCCTCTGCATTGTCAGTCTCAATGGCACCAGTCTCAGCAGTATCTACTTTTTTATCATCAGTATTGCTGATATTTTCTTTGTCTTGGTTTATTTTATCTTGAGCCGCTTTTAGCTCTGCTTGTAACGGTGTCAGACGGTCTGCAGATAGGCTGTCGTTAGCGATGATCATGTCTATATCAGCGCCTAATTCTGAGCGTTTATCATGGCTAGGATTGGCGTTTGATAATGTTAAGAGGTCGCTGGCAGGTACATAACTTGGCACAACCTGCACATGAGGATAACGAGATTCGAAGTTAACGATGATATCGTCCAAGGGTGCTTGTAAATCCTCTTCAGCCTTTATATACAGCGTACTGTCGGTGAGGGTATTTACCTCGTCTTGAGTGGTGGCTGACGGCTCATTTGCATTTGCCATGATCGGTAGAGGGTCTATATTTTTACGGTTACTGCTCCATAACCACGTAAAGATTGCAATAAAGATTATCAGCAGCAGTAAAATTAGCCCAGCCAGTAGCAGCTTGTAGTCTCTCATATGTTACTGCTCTTCTCTTAATGGGTTTGTGTCAAGTTTACATAAAATGCGGTGTGTGACGTATTATTTTTTAAAGCTGTTGGTGCAACACTTCATCTGCTAAGTCGGCAAGCATATCTGCAAAAACATCGGTTTCTGAATCAGGTAAAAGTTTTTTCTCGCTATTATTCTTATGACTAATTGTACTATTTTGATTGGATAGCACAGGTTGATCGTTTGAAGGGGAGGTAACATCGTTGTCAATGGCTTTTATTTGGTGTGCAGCCAATGGCGATTCGCCCATCGTAAGCTTGTCTTTAAGCCATTCAAAACCATGGGCTTCCCACCATGCTTCAAAGCGTGGCAGCGTGCTCCCACGCACCGCGACAGGCAGGTTCAATGTTCGCAGTTTTTGTGCAAGTATGGGGTCGTTAATGGCTTGATGGATGCTCAAATAAAGCGAGCGACTGTCATCAGTATAGGGCTGTCTGTTTTGCCACGATCTGTCGTCAATTTTCATACGTGGCAATTGCCACAATTCACCGCGATAGTATACAACATATAGACGTCGTTTAGGATGAACGAAAATGGCATCAATGGGACGCAAGGGCATAGTATTAAGTTATTCCGTTAAAAAAGGGTTATGGACATAAAAATTACAGCAATTGATCTGACAGCAGCACTGACTTCTCTATTCATAAATATGAGACTTATCAATGCGACACTATCTGTCGTAAGATATTATAATAGTGGCACATATACTAGTAAACGATAGCTATCGATGGCACACTAATCAGCAGCCTATTTTATGATTGTTATAAATAATCACTGATGATGCAATGATAGTTAATCGTTGTTGTCATTTGCATCGTGTTTATGACAGCCATGCTAGCAGAAATACATTGTAGTAACGACCGCGAAACATAGATTGGTGAGTATCCTTCGTGGTATTCCTTAGCAGCCATCAATATGCATTAGAAAGTTAACGCAAATGCTATTCCATTTCAGGCATTCACGACCGTCTACATCACATTATCACTCATACTATTACTTCAATCAGACTATCCTCTATGTTTACCATTATTCAATCGCACCGCACCGAAAACCTTGTTGATCAACTGCTTGTGCAATATCAGTCTAAGGATCAGCCTGTTTTTGAGCCTTTTATTGTTATTGTGCCCTCAATGGTATTGGGCGATTGGTTGGATAAAACCATTGCCAGTCGTGCTGGGATTAGTACCTTGGTGCGTACTAAGTTCTGGGGTCAGCATCAATGGACGCTCATGCAAGATGTATTAACCCGCCATAACGCTTCTTTGCTAGCGCAAAACCCTGAAGCGGAAACTCTTAATGTGCCTGAAGTGGCGGTGTTGTCACCAACGGTCATGCAGTGGCGATTGTTTGGGTATTTGACCTACTATCAAGAGGCGATTGTTGCAGATGAAAAACATCTGGTTCATCCATTACTAGCTTCTTTGATTGATGAGAAACAGGCAGATATTTATCAAGACAATGTGCGACAGGACATTATAAAGGACAAGGCACAACAAGATGCCCGTATTTGGCAGCTGGCAAGCGATTTGGCTAGGGTGTTTAACCGCTATTTGACTCACCGTGAGGATTGGTTGACATTATGGTCGCAAAACAAGCCGCTAAATGTGAATGAGTTGATAGCGGAGAAAGATGCATTGTCACTGCGTTTTGATAAGTATGCGCGCGGCACGCCTGAATGGCTGGTTGAGCATTATATTGAGTTAGAGGCTGCGCAACGATTTTTATGGTCGCATTTGTTTGCTGACGTTCATTTATACCGCGTGGCACTTGAAGATGTCTTCTGGTCGGCTTTGAAAGATAATAAGGCGAATGAGCGTGCTCAGTTGCCCAAAGTACTGCGTATATTTACCATTCAGCAGTTGCCACAGACCGAGCTAGATTTTTTACAGCGTTTATCGAAGTACATGAATATCACGCTATTACATTATAATCCGTCAAAGCTGTTTTGGGCGGATATTGTTGATAAATCTTGGTTACAACGTCAGCAGATTATTAACCCTGAAAGTGTCTTTTTACGTGATTATGGTCACAGTTTACTGTCGCGTTTGGGTAAGCAATCTCGTGATACCTTTGCCATGCTTGCCAATTTATCGGGTAATGAGCAATACCAAGAAGAAATAGTAGAGTGGCAAGATAATTTTGATAGTGGTGCAGATGAAAGCATTTATGATGATTTTAGTGCTCAAGATGCCCAACATAGCCTAAGTTTATTACGACGTTTGCAGAACGATGTGTTGATGCTTGATGAGCAATCGACTCAGCAAGCAACGGCTGCTACAGTTTCGCAAGCAGTGAGCAAGCAAATAGAGTCAAGTGTTGATGATGATAAACAAGCAACGGCTTGGTATGAAGATGAGGCGTTGGAGAATAAGCGCTTTGAGAAAGACCGTCTTTGGGCCATCTCCTCGCAAGATAATAGCCTAAGCATTCACTCATGTCATAGTTTGCAGCGTCAACTTGAAGTGCTGCGTATCATGATTGGTCGTTGGCTAAATGAGCCTATCAAATCTGGTGAGAAAAAACGCCACATATCCGATATTGTTGTGTTGCTACCCGATGTTGAGCGTCATCATGCACTGATTGGCTCTATCTTTGTCAGTGGCAGAGGTCAGGATGGTTTGACCTTGCCCGCTAAAGTGACAGGTGTTGTTGATGCGGACATTCGCCAGTTATGGGAAGCTATTATTGGTTTTTATAAGCTATTGGGTAGCCATAGCGCCCGTTTTGAAGCGGCTGAAGTCTTAGATTGGCTTATGTTGCCTCCTTTATTTGAAAGCTTTGGGCTGACTCATGAGCAGATGAGCCGTGGCTGTGATTTGTTGGTAGAGGCAGGCTTTATTCGCGGTTTCGACGAGCTGCATCTTAAGCAAACTTTGGATAGTAATGACTATGACTATCGCTTTAGTTTTGCGCAAGCGTTAGACAGATTGACCCTAGGTCTGGTCATGCCAGAGGCTGAGTTGAGCGACTGCTTGTATCCTTTAGATGAGGATGAATGGCCAAGCACTGCCTTACCAGAAATGACTTTACCGCTACCACAAGTCAGCTTAAATGATGCGTTGATTGTTGAAGCGCTTTGCCGCATTTATACCGGTTTGGTCGCACGACGGGATGACCATATACAAAAAATGAAAGCGGAAGATTGGCTCGATCAGATTGAGAGACAAGTGATTCATCGTTACTTTGGTGATGTGGATCAAACACGTACCATGCGAGCCATCTACAATGCGATGAATGGATTTAAATCAAGTCTGCGAGCCAATCGTCACTATAGACAGTACTCTAATGGTGATAGCGACAACAGAGAAGTAGAGCAAAAGCTGGCAGGTGTGGAGCAGTTGCCACTAAAGTTGAGCTTTATGTTAGACAGTATCGAAAACGAGCTTGAAAGTCAGCAAGTCAGTGCGGAGCCAACTGGGGTGATTACCTTTGGTAAGTTTGGTGCTTTAAGGAACGTGCCTTTTGAGTTGGTGGTCATGCTCAACATGGATCTCTCAGAGTTCCCTGGGCGTGACCGTGATAACCGCTATGATTTGATGAAAGCGACTAACTCACGTCGCGGTGATAGAGTCAGTGAAGATGATGACAATGGCGCATTTTTAGATGCCCTGCTGTGCGCACGCAGTGCATGCTGGATGTTTTACAACGGTCAAAGCCTGACGGACACCCACGAGCACCTGCCAGCCAACCCAGTAAGCGAATTGCTACAGTTCTTGCAAGGTGAGGTGCAGTGGCAGGTGAACTCGCTGGCGACATTACCTGAGAATATTGATCCCACTACCGAGAGTCTCAAGCGTTATTTGCCTAAATTGATTAAGCAGTGGCTAGTGACTGAGCATCCTGCTCTGCCTTTTCATGAGAGTCTGTTTGAAACAGAAATTGAAGGTACGAATGTTTCTGAGCAAGCGTCTTCTGATATTGATGACAATGCCAACGTTAATATCAATGCTCAGGATTCCAGCCCTGTTGAGATGATTGATGAGCTGGACATTCTCTTAAGTAAAGCCATGCGCAAAACCAAATTGGCGCAAAAAAAGCAATTTCCGCCTGCGCCGCTTTGGCAAGCTGTATTTGATACACTAAAGGGCAGAGTGTCTAGTGAGCAGGTACAGTTGGTTGGCTTGCCCACAAAGACACAGTACGAAGCAATCGCTAAGATGCTTGGTCAAGGCTTGGGTCAGTTAGGTCGAGTAGACAACCAAACCTTGTCTGCATTGGTTGAACTATTGGCATTAGAGGGTGTTGTTGATACTAGCAATATCAGTGATATGACTCAGGTGCTCACCCAAGCTGTATCTGATAGCGTATTTAATATTGGAGAGATAGACGTTGAAGGAGTATTGGCGTACCAAGTGCGCCATCCTGCCAAAGCGTTTTTGCGTACTCAAAAGGTGCATGTGGTGCAAGGTGAAGAAGCACTGTCGCAGCAAGAGCCGCTGTTTTTAGACAGTTTGACTACCTATCAAATAAAAGACTATTTGATTAAACAGTTGGTTACTGATGAGAGTAAGAATAATAGTAATGCAGCGGCCCAAACCACTACTCCAATCCTGATGTATCAAAAAATCATGCCAGCAGGTGTGGCTCGCCAAACCACGCTACCCAATCAACAACAAAAACTGCAACAGCAATGTTTGGAATTTAAAGAGCAGTTAATAGCTAATAGTTTTGGCGAAAATATTGTACCTAATGAAGATGGAGCAGAGGGTACGACAGGTTTGCAGCTACTAACGCCAACCGCCGAGCATCCTGTTCAGATAGAGCTGGCAAACTTGCTAAATAGTATTAATAACGAGTCAAAAAGCCAAGCAGATATCGAAGAGGTAGAAACGCTGCTCAAGTTGTTGCCGAAAATCATTAAGATCAAAGGCTCAGTACCTGTATTAGTACCGACAGATTCATATAGCAGCCATTCTCACCTTCAGGCGAGCGTGCCCTATGCTCAGCAATCACCCAAGCAATGGTTAAATATATTGCCCAATTCTGCCAGTCCTAGGCATTTACTCAAATTTTGGTTATCACATTTGTATTGGCAAGTGGCCAGACGTACCACTGCCGAGCAAGCGGCATTAAATGATGGGGTGAGTATTTGGCGCTTTAATAAGCCTAGCTCACAAGTTAAGAAATATGACAAGGTAATCGCATTTAAGCTAAGCCCAATTGTGTATGAAGATGCTGTGATTGAGCTGATAAAATGGGCGATTTTTTCCAAGCTATCTGGGCAAGTGCCTATTACATTACTCCCAGAATATGCACTCAATTACCTTGATCAGTGTTCAAAGTCTGAAAATGGTGAAGGCGGCAGTTATTGGCCAAAACGAGCAGACTTTTCAGATTGGTTACGGTCTGGCTATCATACAGACACAGTATATGATACTTGCTCGCAGCATGCCATTTGGCAATATGTACTGCGTGACCAAGATGCATTTAAGGCTTTATCAGGGGCATTGACTACATTGGCTCAATCATTATATGAGCCGATGTTTACTGCGTTAATTGACTTAGATGGCTAGCTAGTCATTTAGGATAATCGATTTCTGCTCTCTTGATCCAATAAATAATAATTAAAAGTATGCGCCCATATGACAGACTTGACTGATCCAACCAATATCATTGAACTTTCTACACAGCCATATTTATTCGATGAGTACTCAGATGCGCCTCACTCAGATCCTATGAATGAGCGTAAGGCTGATGTCATACCAGCAGTTGATGTTGACCTAACGGGCAAGCACCTGATTGAAGCATCTGCTGGTACTGGTAAAACTTGGACGTTGACAGGCATTGTATTGCGCCTATTAATTGAAGCACGACGTGCGCCAGAGCAAATTATTGCTACTACCTTTACGCGAGCCGCTGCCGCTGAGATGCGTCAGCGTATTCATGATCGTTTGGTGGATTTTTATCAATTATTGCAGTGGGTCAACAGTTTAAGTGCTGACATCAGTAATAAGGAGGCTTTGTATCCCAATATATTGCAGGTGATGCCTGAAAGCGATAAGGATAAACAAGAGGGCAAAAAATCAAGTACGGATTTAAATACTGAGATAGGCGCTGATGAGTTAAACCAAGACCTTGCTACTGATAAGCAAGCTGCTGCCACAAAGCGTGCGCAAGCAAAAAAAGACCGTGAAGATTGGTTGGTAGCACAGGCTAAATATGTGCGCTTGGATGGCATCATGCAAGATCCCATTAACCTGCATCTCGTTGGTTATTTGCTAGATCATGTGTACAGCTATCCAATGACGGAAGCTATCAGGCGTACCGCACTGGTTTTAACGACGTTGGATAAACTGTTTGTGGGTACGCTCGATAGCTTGGCGCAAAAATGGCTGAAGGAGTACAGTAGCGAGACAGGTCATCAGCAAGGTATGGCTATTATCGAAGAAAGCAGTATAGAGCAGGTGACCGATAGTATTATTCATGATGAGCTGCGTCAGTTTCAAAGCCGCTTGCATCATGAGCAGCCTAAACTGTATGCGCTTATGGATCAGCAAGGCAAGTTGACTGCCGTAAGTGATCATAAAAAATATGTGACTCGCTCGCTTAACTTTATTTCAGCACCGATTGATGAGATAAAGCTAGAGCAAGGTTTTGACTTTACTGCGTATGAGAAATTAATTTATGAGTTTGCCCAATTAGATTTAGCAGACATTCAGCCTTATTTAAACCCTGATTATAGAAAGTCTCAAGGATTTCGTGGAAATTCTAATTTAACCAATCATTTTGATGCTCTTGTAGATGTCCATCAAAAGGTAGCGCAATATCAGCTAGTATTTAACAGCCATTTGAACGAGCGTGAAAATAAGATTCTGACATCTTTGCAGGATGCGAGATATCCAAATGAAGATGGCAAAATTAAGAACTTCAACAAAGATAGAGAAAAAGAGCATCAGACACTTTTTGAGTTAGAAACCATTAGTAAGTTAATGGTGCTCTTAGATATGGTCGAAGGGTTAAATCAGCATATGTTATTGGTATTAGCAAATCTTAACCGCCACATTGTGCTGGCTGTACGTGACAGGCTACCAATTATTTTGGAAGAGCGTGGTGAGACGACCTTTAGCCTGCAAATGGTGCGTTTAAACCAAGCATTAACGGGTCGGCAAGGCGAAAAGCTGGCGCGTTATATTCGTCATCACTATCCTGTGGCGTTGATTGATGAGTCGCAAGATATCAATGGCGCGCAAGCCATTATGATTGAAAGTATCTATTTACCAAAGAAAAAGGGCAAGGTTGCTGATAATGATAAACAGTCAGCTACTAAAAAAGCCAGCCATGAGTTTTTGCTATTGGTTGGTGACCCCAAGCAGGCTATTTATGGGTTTCGTGGTGGCGATGTGGCCAACTATAACTACATGAAAGCTCAATTTGATAAAAGCACGCTTTGGACGCTCGATATTAACCGACGCTCAAATGCTGGTGTGATTAATGCCCTAAACTGTTGGTTCGGCATGGCTGATGTAACCACTGGCGAGAACAAGTTAGCTCAATTAGGCGCAGGTATTTATTACCAGCATATCAAAGCGGCAAAACCAGAAAATCAGCTGTCTTGGTTTAATGAACCAGACGCTCACAGCACTACTTTAGTGAATGAGGTGCTCTCTGCCCAGCCAGTGAGCGTATTACACTTACCATATGATAAAGACAAAGAGCTTGAGTACGATGAGCATGAAATCACAGCACGTCATATTGCGACTTTGCTCAATAGTGGTCAGACCTTAAAAGGCAAGCTTATTCAGCCCAGTGATATCGGCGTGCTGGCACGTACCAAAAAAGACTTAAAGCGGGTTGAGGATGAGTTGATTAAGCTTAATGTACCGACCTTGACTACTAGTGATGTCAGTATCTTTGAAACCATCATGGCAGAAGATGTGGCGGCGCTGCTGAGTGCCATGCTATATCCGTATCGTCATGACATGATTAATCGGGTGTTGACAAGTCATCTGTATGGACTGAGTATTAAAAACATCAAAGCCATGATGACGGATCATGAGTCAGGAGTTACTGATAGCAGCAGTACCACAAGCGCCCATTCACACAACTCTAATTCGAAGGATACCTCAGTTAATGAGGCTACTGATAATAAAAAAAGTTATCAAGATTTTATTACTTATCTAAAAGAAGGCGCACAGCGTTGGCAGCACTTTGGTATTTTGTCAGCATTGCATTACTTGTTAGATAAAAACCCCATACAGCCGCAAGGCGTTTGGCAAGCGCTAGCGGCTCATCCAGAAGGCGATCGTCATATCATGGATTTGCGTCATGTGATGGATATCTTGGCGCAGTATGGCCTAGGTATGGGTGAGCATGAACTATTGGCTTGGTTTAGACAAAATATAGATGCCGCGCCCAATAGCGATTGGGCTAAGCAATATCCGCTACCGACAGAGTCTGGTGTGCAGCTAATGACCATTCATAAATCCAAAGGGCTTGAGTTTCCCATTGTCTATGTACTGGGAATGGGTGATGCCAGTAGGAGGTCAGGCACCAATGAGAAGTATGGCCTGTATTTATATAACGCAGATCAAGCACCTTCAGCATTAGTACAGCAGTCACTAGATAGTCAATCAACAGGAAATCAACGCCGCTTCTCACCGATACAAGGTTCTGCTACCACAGACGACTACTACACCGATATCGAAACGCGGGAAGATTTCGATGAGATGCGACGACTAGGTTACGTGGCCTTTACCCGTGCCAGTGAGCAGCTTTATGTTGTTCTGAGAGACCCTAATGACACAAGAGATATGAAGCGAAAACCAGTGTTTTATTGGTTTGAATCGCCAGAAGCAAAGTTTGAACTACCTGATAGGCTCAAAGGCACCATAGGCATGCTCAGAGGGCATAAGGTTAATGAGTTTTATGACAATAATTACGCAAGCAACGATGCTAAATCAGCAGGCGTAAATGACAATGTTCAGCTAGCCGCAACCAAGTTAGATGTTCATAAGCCTGCCACAGAGACTATTGAATACGCGTCTTTTGCAGAGGTTATGAAAACCAATTATTTTTATGGTTGGGCTAAGACCAGCTTTACCGCTTTGGCTCGTCAGCTCGATGAATCTACACAAACAATGGCGATAGTGGATGAGCGTATTGATGATGCGATAGACATTGATATGGCAGAACTTTTAACGTCAAACTCAGCATCACCCAGCAGTAAAAAATCTCTAGAAGCACTTGGTGAATTAAGCCTGAAGTTAGAAGATGATATCCGCTTTACCTTTGTGAAAGGTGCTAATGCGGGTACGTTTTTGCATGAGATATTTGAAAAAATTGATTTCAGCAATAAAGCGCAGTGGTCTCAGGTTATCGATAGAGCTATCAGCAGCTATCAACTGCCTCTAGTTTATAGTAGCGCTGAGCAGCAAGGCCGTCGATCACAAGCGAAGAAGCAAGAGCAAGGCGACGACGGTTCATTCAATACTAGCTCACTTGATCTTGCTTCAATAGATGCTACCAAGCATGAGGCATTAATTGCTTGGATTGAGGAGGTACTACATGCGCCGCTATTGGCCTCCAATCAACCTTTATTTTCTCTTAATAAAGGTCAGCGATTTTCTGAGTTAGAGTTCAATATGGGGTTGTCAGAGAACTTTAAAGCACAGGATATCAGTAAACTCTTCCAACAGTATCTCCCTAATGAGATGGACAAACACGTCACTCTTGTTCCGCAAAATAAAGCACATTTGTATCGTTATCTGCGCGGCGAAATTGACTTAGTGTACGAACATGCTGGCAAGTATTATGTTGTCGATTATAAAAGTAACTTTCTAGGAAATAGCCTAAGCGATTACAATGAAAATACACTTAAGCAAGCAATGTCCAAGGCAGGGTACTGGTTACAAGCAGCGATTTATCAAGTAGCGTTACATCGATTCCTTTCAATAAGAATACCTGATTATGCAGGCAATGAAGATAAGTACTTAGGCGCTGTGGAGTATGTTTTTTTACGAGGTGTGTACGATCCCAATTCTCAAATAGCTGATGATCTATCACAAGATGTTAAAGAGGCTGATAATAGCCACTCAATGCACAACGACCGCTATGGATTAGTCACGTGGGATATTCCAATCGATTTTATTAAAGGTTTGGATGCGTTGTTTGGCATGCCCGATTAGTAGGCTATAAGTAATGATTAAATGCTAAAAAACATGATATTGATTAACTATTTTAATATAGAGATAAGCATACTATGAGTAATAATAAAAAAGAGAGTAAGGCAGTAATTGGGCTACAACAAAGCTGGGCTAGTAACATCAGTGATTATATATTGCTACGCCGCGAGCAAACGTATTTAGCCTATAACGCAACAGAGGCAAAAGCTAATACTGATAGCAAGCAAGTCGCTAAAACAGAAGAAAGTAATTTATTCACCGCTTTATTCGTTATGTTAGCGACTCATTTGGAAGAGGGGCATACCGTATTAACCATTGAGGACGCTGAGCATGAAGAAGCATTGCAAGGTCAAATCAATAATGAGGTAGTTACGCTATATGCTTGGCAGCAACAGCTATTAGAGATGCTAGCAATGCCAATCTTTGCGCTAATAGATAGCAAACTAAATACGCAATCAGAAGATAACTCTATAACTGAAAGGTCGCTATTCGTATTGCTAGACACGCTATTTGATAAGAAAGAGCAGCTGTGGATGCAATTGGCGCTTAGCAACCACGAAAAAGAGGTGCTAACCAAGCGTTTTGACATGATTGCTATGCTATACCAATTGTTGAAAAATACAGACTTAAGTTTTTTTATACGCCTAGTTAACGAACATGATTTGTTTGCTGAAGTTAATAGTAGCATTAATAATAACGATAAAGTAAATAGCCTAAGCAAAAAAAATCAACCTATTATTTACAAACAGGTTAACAGTCAAAACACAGAAGGTTCAACAGTATCACTAACTTTTTGGCTACATCGTTCTTGGCAAGCAGAATTTAACTTAGCACAGCACATTAATACTATTTTACATCAACAGATAACCCCTCTAAATATATCAATACCAAAAAATTTAAACGATCAGCAGGTAGCAGCTATTAATGTGGCTAATAATAATGCATTTAGCATCATCACTGGTGGCCCAGGCACAGGTAAAACCTATACCGTTGCTCAGTTAGTCATTGCGCTCCAGCAAGCGACGGAGAGTGGGGGGTACGGGGCTGAAAATATTAGATTCAGTACGGACAGTGCCAGTCTGGCATTGGCAGCACCGACTGGTAAGGCTGCCCAGCGCATGCAAGAATCTTTACAAGCTGCTCTCGATACAGCAGATATTGATCTACAGTTACAAGAAGCTAAAACCATCCATCGCTTGTTAGGTATTGGTCGGACGGGCAGACCGCGCTACGATACTAACAATCCACTTGGCGAAGATATTATCATCGTTGATGAGGCGTCGATGCTCGGGGTCGAGTTGGCCAATTATCTCGTAAGTGCAGTAAAACCAGGTGCCAGACTGATACTATTGGGCGATGCAAACCAGCTAGCAGCAGTAGATGCAGGAGCAGTGTTGGCTGACTTGTGCCGTATTCCACTGTTACAACCCATTCATGCAGAGTTAACCGAAAGCCGCAGATTTAGCGCAGAATCAGGTATTGGCAAACTTGCCTACCAAATTAATCAGGCAGAGATAGATACGCAAGCCATCTGGCAGCTGTTAAGGCAGGATGAAGCCTTGAGTTTTCAATATGTAAATACGCTGCAAACAAATGAGCTTAAAGATAATAAGACAAGAAATAGCCTAAGTAATAAAAAATTAATTCCAAAAATATCGTTAAAATATATTAAATATATAAATAAAATAAAAAAACTCCTAAGAGATCCAATAGAAAAATCCATGCCAGAATCAGTAAAGAATACGATTACATCATTAATGGAGACATTTAATGAATTCAGAATTCTAAGTGCTGGTCATAATGGTGAATGGGGCGATCACTACATTAATAACTATCTCACTCAATGGCACCTAACTGAACTAAAGCTACCATTGGGCCAAAACATATGGTTTCATGGTCGTCCTGTTATGATGCTGCAAAACAACTACGAGTTAGGATTATTTAATGGTGATATTGGTTTTTGCTTACAGACATCGGATGAAAGAAGTCGATTAGAAGTGTTTTTCGAGAATAAAACACAGGGGATTCCTGTCAATCTGCTAAACGAAGAGGTGATTGCCACCGCATATGCGATGACCATTCATAAATCGCAAGGATCTGAGTTTGAGCACGTTGCCATTACTTTTGATAATAGTCATGCTAGATTGCTAAGCAAAGAGCTTATTTATACGGCGGTGACCCGTGCTAAGAAACAGGTAACCATATATAGTACAAAATCTGCTTTTGAAAAGGCTGTTCAAACACCTACTGAGCGTCACACAGGTTTGGCATTACAGTTTTCTCAGCGTTAATAGATAAATACTAAAAAATATAAAAAGAGGACTAGAGTTGTATACCTTTGATACTGTGCTAGAGCATATTAATGAAGTTATTTATA
Source organism: Psychrobacter immobilis (assembly GCF_003148585.1). Classification (GTDB taxonomy): domain Bacteria; phylum Pseudomonadota; class Gammaproteobacteria; order Pseudomonadales; family Moraxellaceae; genus Psychrobacter; species Psychrobacter immobilis. The sequence goes on from NZ_QGGM01000002.1 coordinate 65,150, forward strand.
AGCCGAACCAATTGATTATTGCTTCAACTCAAGAAGAACAACAAAATCTAGAATATGCTGCTGGTACATTTGAATTAATGAACAGACTGACTGTCAAAACAGTTAGATTCAGAGTAGCTAAACAAACACCTACCAAAGTAGGGCAGTTTGTTACCTTTTGGGAAAAGGATTCCAAAGGTATTAATCAACCTTTTCAATATGATTCGTCACCAGACTTGTTAGTAATCACCGCATTTAAAGACAACCATACATTTGGGCAATTTGTTTTTCCAAAAAATGTCTTGCTTAGACATAATATTCTTCAGTCTCATTTTACAAAAGGTAAGATGGGTATCAGGGTGTATCCTAGCTGGGATAAGCCAACCAGTAATACTGCTAAGAAGACACAGAATTGGCAACTCGATTATTTCTTCGTGGTGACTGGTACAAACATACTGCCTACAGAAAAAATACGGGCATTGTATGAGTAGCAAAATTAATAGTAAATGCAAAATCTAAGCAATAAAAAAGCATCCAAATTGGATGCTTTTTTTGAACTCAAATATAGAACTTAAACTTTGTCTTCTTTGATGGCATAGATGCCAGGCAGATGACGCAAGTAACCATGGAAATCCATACCACAGCCATAGACATAACGATCTGCAACATTGATACCGACAAAATCAACATCAAAATCTTCAACTTTACGATCATGCTCTTTATTAAGCAACACACAACATTCAAGTGATAAAGGTTTTTCTTTACTTAATTCTTCGACAACTGTTTTTAGCGTGATACCTTCATCAAAAATATCGTCAATCAGCAATACATGCTCACCTTCGATACTAACATCAGGTTTGAATTTCCAATCTAGCTCATTGGTGCCTGCATTATCACGATAGCGTGATGCATGAATATAATGCATGCGATGATAGAACGTCAAATGAGTCAATAGTTGACCAGCTGGAATAAGTCCACCATTCATAACAACCATGACGATTGGATTTAAACCAGCATAATGTAGGTTGAGCTGGGCGGCAAGGCGCTCATAAGCAGCGGCTACTTCGATGCTACTGATAAGGCACTCTGAGTTGCGTAATGTTTTTTCAATTTCTTGGTTGCTGATTTGGGTCATCGGGTGCGCCTTCGGTAAAAAGTGCCGCTTATTTTAGCAAATTTTAGTGAATTTGCCCAATGCCATCTGTGTTTTGAGACAAAATTAATCAAATACTGGCATTTATTCCGGCTTTTCTACGATGAAAGGGCGGTAATAGTTTGCTAAACGATTTAAAGAGCGATCAGGTAGGTCGGGTAGCAACTTATTTAAGGCCATACTCATGCCTTTATCAATGGCGGCTTTGGCAACTGGGACAGCTTTGCGTTTAATCATGCCAAGTTTCAGCGTTTCAGCATAGCGGCTGATAAAGTGAGTCAATGTCTCTTCATTCATGGTTTCAAGCGCTGTTTTAAATGCTTTCATATCTACTTGCTCAGGTGTGATAGCAGCAAAGCCTTTTTCGATGGTTTGCGCATCTGCATCAGATAATTTGAAACCCACTCGTTTTACACCTTCATTATCAATAAACGTCGCCCGATCTCTCAAGAAATGAAAGCTTGGCATTACTTCTTCGTTATTCTCTTTACCGAGTAAGATATTAAGCAGCGTATCTGTCGCTTTTTCAACTGTGCCAACAATTTTGCGCATCGAAGCTTGACGTTCAGGGTTTGGAATAATATCTACCAATCCAATCAACAAATTGTCGATTAGATCACGTGCTGTTTGATGCGTCAGGGCATCACGATATGGGTAGTATTCGACCTCCTCATTTGAGGCAATCACTTGCTCAGCGTCAATGATTAATGCTTTCAATTTATCTGAAGGTACAAACCCAAAATAATGCGCCATGGTGCTTCCTTTATTTGTTGTTTTTCATGTTTAACCAGCGTTACATTTGTCGTTAAATCAGTTAGTATCTAGATGGGTTGCAGTCAAAGACTCACCATATGCTGACTAGTGACATGTGCTAACGATAGAATGCAAAGCCTTATTAATGGATGATGATACCACAGTACTTCTATAAACAGCCTTTGGACAGGTGCGCTAAGTCACTAGTCGCCGACTAATTTAACATATTTTTTATATTCTAAATTAAAAAGCTTGAACTTATAAGGCTACCTATTACTTGTCTAAGGAGAGATAAGATGAATAGTGCAATCGTGCTAGTGTTTGCTGTTGCCGCGATGCTTTGCGGTTATCTGTTTTACTCAAAATTTATCGCTACTAAAATATTGGCATTGGATAACAGTATCCCCACGCCAGCGCATACTATGAAAGATGGGGTAGATTATATCCCCACCAATAAATACGTGTTATGGGGACACCATTTTACTTCAGTCGCAGGAGCGGCTCCGATTATTGGTCCTGCCATTGCGGTTATTTGGGGCTGGGTACCTGCTATCATTTGGGTAGTATTGGGCACGATTTTTATGGCAGGTGTCCACGATATGTCAGCCATTTGGGCTAGTATGCGCAATCGAGGTCAATCGATTGGCTCGATTGCCGGTACTGTCATGGGTACACGTGTGCGTAGCTTGATGATGATCGTTATTTTCTTATTATTACTCATGGTAAATGCGGTATTCGGCGTCGCTATTGCTAATATGATGATAAAAACCCCGTCCGCTGTGCTACCTGTTTGGGGGGCTTTGATAGTCGCCTTTATTATCGGTCAGTGTATTTATCGCTATAAGATGAATCTGGTTTGGGTATCAATCATTGGGGTCACAGCTTTATATGGGCTTATCTATCTTGGTCCTATGTTCCCTGTTGTATTGCCTGAGACATTCTTAGGCTTACCTGACAATGCTGTTTGGATTATTATTTTGTTTGCTTATGCGGCAATCGCTTCTTTATTACCGGTTTGGATGCTCTTGCAGCCGCGCGATTACATCAATGGCTTACAGTTATTTGTCGGTCTAATTTTGTTATACGCTGCCATCTTTATTGCGACGCCGAATATTGTCGCGCCAGCGATAAACACGGCATTGCCAATCGGCACACCATCTATGGTGCCTTTATTGTTTGTGACCATTGCTTGTGGTGCAATTTCAGGCTTTCATGGTTTGGTGGCAACGGGTACGACATCTAAGCAGATTGATAAAGAAGAGGATGTACGTTTCGTTGGTTACTTCGGTGCCATGGGTGAGGGGATGCTGGCACTGGGTGCAATACTTGCGGCAACAGCAGGCTTTGCAACCCTTGGCGACTGGCAAGCCGTTTATCAAAAATTTGGTGACGGCTCTATTGGTGCCTTTATTGATGGCGGTGCAACCATACTGAATGCAGGCGTCGGCATTGATATGGTTTTATCACAGACGATGCTGACGGTAATGGCAGCATTGTTCGCTGGTACTACAATGGATACTGGGGTACGTTTGCAACGCTATATCTTCCAAGAATTTGGTGAAATTTATAAACTGCCTGTTCTAAATAAAAGTGTGGTGGCAACATTGCTTGCCGTTGGTAGCTGTTTGTTATTAGCCTTTGGTGCTGGTGGCATCGATGGTGCTGGCGGTATGATTATTTGGCCGTTATTTGGCACGACGAATCAGCTCATGGCTGCATTAACCTTGATGATTGTCACCGTTATCTTGTTACGTAAAGGCAGACCTGTGTGGTATACCTTGGGGCCATTGTCATTCTTATTGGTCATGACGGTTTTTGCGTTATTGATTCAGCTAAAAACCTTTTTCAATGATGGTAATTGGCTGCTTATTATTATGGATATCATTATTTTGATAGCCACGATTTTAGTGACGTTTGAGAGTCTATCTGTATTACGCAAAGAATGGTCGATACACAGAGGCAAAAGCAACCTCTAAGCCATGTTGAATGCCTAGTTAAATATTTACTAAAATGTATAAAAAACGCTAGCAGCAATTGCTGGCGTTTTTTGTCTCATATAGGCATGATAGATAATAAGTATACGCAAAATAAAAATCTTCATGGAAACCACAAATATGACAAACCCTATAAAAAATATTGCGCCATGGTGGCAACGGTTTGCGGCTGGGTTAAATGAGTTTTATCATGCGCCTTATCGTCAGACAATGGCACGCGCCGCACGTGATGAAGAAGATTTTTTTATGCTACTCATGTTTGCTGAAAGCTTAGGTATCGATAATCCTGCCAGCTTTTATACCTTAGAGTTGCAGCCGTTATTTTTAGAAAACTTCCATGAATGGCATACCAGAATGGGCATGGATAGATGTCCTTTTGACCATGTAGGTTGCTGCTAGCTTCCTTTGAATTCATTAAAATGAGATACAAGTATGGCATTACACCCTTTATCCGCATTGGTAGAGCAATTAACGACACAGCCAATTATATTTATCGGCGGCAAGGGCGGTGTCGGTAAAACCACCACTGCCGCCGCACTTGCCAGCTATTATGCCAATCAAGGCAAAAAGACACTGATTGTCTCGACCGATCCAGCACACAGCTTGGGCGATGTGTTAAACGTCCCACTAAAAAACCAAAAAACAGCAGTAACTTCTTGTCTAGATGCTATTGAACTAAACCCTGATATCATCGTTGATGAGCATTTTGCCCAAGTTGAACGCACCATTACTTCCTATGCAAACCCAGATATGATGCCAAAAATTCGCGAGCATCTACGGCTATCAAAATCAGCACCTGGCGCACAAGAAGCCGCCATGCTCGAATCTATGTGTCAGCACTTGGTTGCAGCAGCAGATGCCGGCTATGAGCACGTCATTTTTGATACCGCACCGACGGGACATACACTGCGTTTATTAGTGCTGCCTGAAATGATGGGGGCATGGACGGATGGATTGCTCGCTCAGCAGCGAAGGCAAGCAAAACTTCGCTCAGTGGCAAATCATTTAGGCAGTCATGAACCACACAATAACAAAAATGACTTAGCCAATCCATTTGCCGCAAAAAAAACTGACCGCTGGGAGCAAGCAGTATCCGTACTAGAGAAACGTAAACAGCTGTTTCGTCAGGCAGGGTTGCTACTGCATGACCGTACACAAACCGCCATTGTATTAGTTATGACGGCTGACGTATTGCCACTGGCTGAAACAAAGCGAGCGATAGAGCAGTTAGAAGACAGTAAGCTCATGCCAGCCGCCATCGTTATTAATCAATTGATAGCACCGACCCAGTCTGATGCGTTTTGGCGTCATCGAGCTGAGCGCCAACAACAATTAATGCAAGATATTGAGCAAAGCTTTCCCAAGTATCCGTTATACCCAATATATCTGCAACAAACCGATGTGCGTGGTACTTTTGCCTTAAGTGCATTATTACGCCCATCTCCTTAAGCAGCCATATTTACGACTTTAGTCAAGCTGGGCTATCATTACTCAGGTTTATATGACTGTAGCTTACTTGCCAGCGACCATGCCATATCTGCTCGTAATAGCTGCGCTTGTTCAGACTTACCACTACTGAGTGATGACCATTGCGGTTTACCACGAGCTTTCTTGAGCTCACTTGGCAATTTATGTGTCGGCCATGGTGTGACAGTGGTGCTTTCGTCATCTAACGACTGTTCAATACTGGATTTCTCACCTTTAACTTTATACAGCAATTGCGTGGCATCAGTTGCTGCATGACCGCGATGGCGCAATGCTGTCAATAAATCTATCGCTCGCGTTGCCAACAAGGTCAATGTTGCAGGGTCGATATACAAACGTTTTACCCCAGTGATTCTATCGGCAATACTACTGGTATTAGATAACAGCCCACCTGCGATACCGCCAATGGCAGCACCTAATCCTAAAGTAGTACCAAGTGCTGCAGCATCGATGCCAAGACCCAATAACGCGCCAGCTGCCGCGCCAGAAGTGGTGCGAATACCATAGCTTTTTAGCAGCTCAGGGTCGAACGGATCTTGTTGATAAGCTTTTAACTCAAGTGGCGTTGCCGCTACGTCATTGTCATAAAACTTATATAAATTGAGCAAGTTGTTCTGCATCGCCCGTTCACTTTGTCTCACGGCCTCTTGCATTTGCTGTAATACTGGCATTGGGTCGTCATCTTCACTAATCTCACGAACAAAAGCAGCAACATTGATTAAAAAATCAGCAATGATAATATTTGCCTCATCATAAAGCTGTGCCCAGTCTTCAGTACGACGTGCCATCAATTGCTCAAGCATCTCTGAGTGAGTGAGCATAGTCGCAAGATTTTGCCATAGACGCATCTCATCTTCAAATTCAAACGCGACCGAATCAAAACGCGTCGAAATATGCAAATTACGACGCGCCAGCATAGTCTGCCACTCGTCGATATTGGCATCCTGACTGTCAGTGAAATTAAATACCGGCATAACAGGAATCGCTGCCCAAGATAAAATAGCTAACTCGTCTTTATATTTACCGAGTACCGGCTCACGTGCATCGACGACATAAATGGCCATATCACTTGCCAGCAGCTGCCGGATAACTTTGGCCTCTTGGCTATAGTCCTCATTGCTATTTAGCTCATCACCACCTTGGGCAATGTCTGCTGCCAAAAACTGTTGCAAACGCTCAATGCCATCACGCCGACTGGCGGTATTGTCCTCTAACCAATCCATTAATCCTGACGCATCTTCTAAACCCGGTGTGTCATACAATACCACCAACACTTCGCCCGTTTGGCTGTCTGTTAATTTGGCTTGCTCTACATGACGGGTAGTTGCGGCTTCATTTTTTACTTCACCAAAATAGACGTCACGCAATAGGGTACGCAGTATGGATGTCTTGCCCGTATTGGTATGACCAACGACGGCCAATTTTAGCGGTTCACCACTGGCGATGGTTTTCCTTGTCATACTTGTCGTTGTTGTTAATGGTTCAGTTGATAAAGGTTGATTGTCTTGAGTTTCCACTGACTCAGTTACAGCTGATTTTAAAGTGCTGTTTGCGGTATTAGGGGTTGCCTCATAAGCCTTATCTGCAAAGAGACCAGCAGGCTTATTGTGTTCATAGTTCTCTTTTTTATTATCATTATTCATAATATCGTCTTATATTTATTAATGATCAAAACATACAGTGGATTTTATTGTAGAACAAATTGTGTGCTATTTCGGTATTAATACTAACCATTTGTCTTAAGTAACTGATAATCCCATTTTGGCTAGTCAATCAAGTATTCACTAGACCAATGTTGCGGGCAGAGAGTGCGGTTTGCCACTGCTGATAACGAACATCTTGATCGTCTGCAACCTGCTTGGTTAACTCTAAAGCGCTTGAATCACTCAGCAACTGCACAATGAGCCCATCTTTTGCATGGCGGGCGATTTGATCAAGTTTACGCAATGTGCCACGGTCAGGTAAGGCCTTATGATGAATACCAAGTAAGACCTGCACTGGATGATTGTCTAAATACGTCTTCAGACGTGCCATATCGTCACGATCATCAACGATACCGAAATTCTCTATCTCGCTATTATTAATATTGGCATCCAGACCTGCAAGCCACCAGTTATCTTGCTCTGATGGATACTCAAGCAAAGCAACCAGCTTCTTGCCAGCGCTGACAGCTGCTTTTGGCGCAATAGACGCAGGCACTTCTTTAAAGTCATCAGCATCTACCACCTGACGTTGCCAAAAGTTTAAAATCTTTTGATAATAAGGCTGCTTGATGTCCAACCGCATCTTTTTACGACGGAACATCAATGCGCAAAACGCCCAAGCAATCGCTCTTGGTACAATACCGTACATCAGCAAACTACCAACCAATAAGCCTGCCCATTGCCGCGCAACAGTCAATGGCATCGCATCAGTCACCAAGCGACTCTGTACAATAGCGTTGCTATTTGGCACATCGAATCCCACCATACTTGGTAACCAGCCAAGTACCTGTGTCAAAGTAATTAGCGCTTGATCGGATAGTAAAGTCGACTCCCAGCTAAAGCTATACTGACGCACAATCAACAGGAAGATAATCGCCAGCAGCATGCCCGTCAACGTTGCCAGCCATAACTGATGACTAAAGCGCCCCAAATACCAGCGCATCCCGCTATGCTGTAATTGGCGTTCGTACAAATCGACTGCCGCCTTGGTAACATCATCCTTGCCACGTATCAGATAACTGGGACTGACAAAATTGGCAAACCAATTCGAAGACGGCTTGCCTTGATTAATCATGCTCATCACCAGCCAGCCTAACAGCATAATAGTATGAAAACCCAGCAAGCAAACCAAGACATAAAAGAAATTCACCACATTGGTCTGTAGTAAGGTGAATAATACCAAAAATCCCGAGAGACACCACACCACGCTCATGACCACCATGATGCCTTTGATACGCCCGTCAATTTTGCCCAATACTCGTGCCAGCACACCATTACTATCGATGCGTGAGGCTCGGCGGTGCAATTTTTGAATGGGTTTGCCATCCTCACCTTGTAGTTTTTCCGTGATAAGTAGCGGGTCAGTGGCAAAGACATGTTGCTGCGTCTCAAGCGTGCGTACCAACTCAGTCAATTGATCTTGGGGTGATAGCATAATGCGATAACATCCATATAAAGGCGTTTATGTAGGAGATAATTCTTGATTATTGTAGCGTATATATGAGGACACGCCTTCGCCAAATGTTAAAAAATGAACATTTATTAAGCATTTTTATCATGGTAAAGACAATAAAAATCAGCCAAAATGAATAATGAACAAAATGATAATGACAATAGTGTAAAAAAACAGAGGGTGAAAAAACGCTGTTAAAGAGAATCCAAAAAAGGAATCATCATGAATAACAGAACGTATCTAATCGTTGGCGGTACAGGCGGCATTGGTAGAGCGATGATTGAACACTTATTAAATGGTACTGCCAGTGGCAATGAGGATGAGAATGCGAATACCGATAATTGTGGAAAACAGGGTATTCATGTTTTTGCAACTTATCATCACAATGTACCTGATTTTGAGGCTGACAATCTGCATTGGATATCCATGAACCTCTGCGACGAACAGAGTATCCAACAAGCAGCCGAGGTTATTCAGCAGCAAACCACTCATATTGATTGGATTATCAATTGTGCAGGGTTATTACATACGGCGACGCAGCAGCCAGAAAAAGCGCTGCGTCAGGTTGAGACTGATTTCTTTTTACAAAACATGCAAGTGAATGCCTTAGCCAGCTTACTCATTGCCAAGCATTTTAGACCATTATTAGCCAAATCTGCGCGTAGTAATGACAAGCCCGCAATCTTTGCGACGATATCCGCGCGCGTTGGCAGTATCAGTGACAATCAGCTGGGCGGATGGTATAGCTATCGTATGAGTAAAGCGGCACTCAATATGGGCATGAAAAACCTGAGTATTGAATGGAGTCGCTCGCTTAAAGACGTGTGCGTGGTTGTCATGCAACCAGGAACGGTAAATACGCAACTATCAGCCCCTTTTCAAGGTAATGTGGCCGAAGGTCAGTTGTTCTCGCCAGCCTACAGTGCGGAATGCTTATTAGAAGTGCTTAACCGTATGACGGCTACGCAATCAGGAAGCTTTGTTGACTGGGCAGGGGAATCCATACCTTGGTAGCTCTAAACGATTAAAAGGTTCATAAAGCCAAGTCAATAGATAAAAAACAGGGCGTGTCGTTGTCGTTAATATGATGACAACGACACGCCCTATTTTATTGATAAGATAAGGGTAATTCTTAGATAGGAAAATGCTTAGTTCGCCATAAACAAGTCCATAAACTCATGTACAAGTGTGTGCTCTAAGCGTTTTTGATCGCTACAAAGGGTAAAAATATCCTGACAGCGACTGTCGATAAATCGCGTCGCCAAACTGGCACGAAACTTGGCTTCTAATACAGGAATACCTTCTTTGCGGCGGCGCTTATGTCCGATAGGGTATTCGACAACAACCTTGTCGGTACTGCTACCATCTTTAAAAAATATCTGAATGGCATTGGCAATCGAGCGCTTGCTTGGGTCATGGTAATCTTTTGAATAACCCGCATCTTCTTCTACGATCATTTTGCGGCGTAGACCATCGATCAAAACATGGTGCTGTGCATGATAATCGTCTTCATAGTTTTCTGCCATTAAATCGCCAGTGAGCAGAGGCACCGCGACCATATATTGCAAACAATGATCGCGATCAGCAGGGTTGGCCAATGTGCCTTCTTTAGAGATAATTCTAATCGCAGATTCATGAGTGGTCAGGACAATTTTCTCAATATCATCGATTCTATCATCAATGCGTGGATGTAAAATCACCGCAGCCTCACAAGCAGTCTGCGCATGAAACTCGGCAGGAAAGCTTAACTTAAATAAGATATTTTCCATCACGTAACTGCCAAACTCACGCTGGAAAGTAAAACGGCGCTCGTTTGCAGGTTTAAGGGATAAGTCTTTATTGGTATGGCTAAACAATACATCATAAAACCCCCACTGCGGTGCAGAGAGCGCTCCAGGGATACCCATTTCACTGCGACGGGTAATATCAACCAAGCGTACCGCACGACTGGTAGCGTCGCCTGCTGCCCAAGATTTACGGCTACCGGCATTGGGTGCATGACGATAGGTACGCAATGCCTGACCATCGACGATCGCCTGCGAGATGGCAGCCATGATACGCTCACGTGGCAATTTATAAAGCTTGGCGACCACAGCAGTAGAGGCCAATTTAACTAAAAACACATGGTCAAGACCCACACGGTTGAATGAGTTTTCCAGTGCAATTACCCCCTGAATCTCATGCGCCATAATCATAGCCTCAAGCACCTCACGCATGGTTAATGGCCGATGATTGCGACTGACACTTTGTTGGCTGATATAATCGGCGACCGCTAAGATACCGCCTAAATTGTCCGAAGGATGTCCCCATTCAGCAGCCAGCCACGTGTCATTATAATCAAGCCAGCGCACGATACAGCCAATATCGAATGCGGCTTTGATAGGATCTAGTCTGTGGGCTGTACCCGGAACGCGCGCGCCATTAGGGGTAAGCTGATCGGCACAATCAGGACCCAGATGCTTAGTACATTCAGGGAAACGTAGCGCAAGCAGACCACAACCAAGCGTATCCATCAAGCAATGACGCGCAGTATTCCAAGCATCTGCGCTATTGGGGGAGTCGATATCTATCGAATAATTAAGCACATAATCAGCAATCTTTTGAATCTCAATGTCATATTCTGGACGGACATTGCTTTCTACCGTCGCATCATTTTTATTTGAATGTGTTGTATCTGAATTATCATTTGACATGGTTGTCTCCTCTTCCTTGAGTGTGCTACTTCCTTGACCCATTATCTCGGTCATCTTTTTAAATTAGCCATCATTTAAAAGTAGCATACTCAATATGAAACAACCAAACTGAATTATGTTAAAAATTAAAACCTTGCGGCGCGCTTAAATCATCAAATATAGCAGACCTAACACAAATAAAGCCGCCATGATAAACAGCAGAAAACTTAATACTTTGTTCGTTGTGGAGGCAGACTCAGTACGCTCTTTTTGTACTTTGTTTTTCTTGGCAACGTATAGAACCATTTTTACATGCTCTATATTGTCTTCGAGATAATGATCGCCTTCAGGTACAAACCCCAAGGACTCATAGAAGCTAAGTAAATAGGCTTGTGCAGAGAGTATAATCGGGCGCTTTTTACCATATTTTTTACGGCAGTGCGTAATGGCATGAATCATCATCTGCCGTGCGACACCCTCACCTCTGTGCTCTGATAATACCAGCACTCTACCGATGGCAGGCATAGCAGTATGATTGGTCTTAATCGTAGGGTCGGCGACCGATAGATTGGATTTTAATTTATTAAATTCAGGCGGAATGATACGGCAGTAGCCTACCAACGCCTCGTTTTGATGCGCGATAAGATGTAGGCAATCAAAGTCCATCTCATCCATATCTTGATAAGCGCAGTTTTGCTCAACCACAAACACTTGTGATCGGGCTTTTAAAATATGATAGAGATCAACTGAGGTCAGCTCATCAAAGGTTTTGATAGAAAATTCACAAGTCATAGTGGGCTAGCTTCTGGAAATAGGCGGTAAAAGATTGGCATTATAACGATTTAGGCACACATTAACCATTCCTAACCATTTAGAGTCTGGCTGATTTTATCCAAATTTAAGCTGTCCGACATGGCATTGAATATCTCAAAATATTTGCCGTGTTTCTCATATAGCGCTTCATGCGTACCGGTTTCAACCACGCGACCATCTTCTATCACGACCAAGTCATCCGCATCGATAATTTGGGCAATATTATGCGAAACCATAATTACGGTACGATCTTTTTTGATGAGATCTAGGCTCTTCTTCACTTGTTGGCTGGCGATGGCATCGAGGCTAGCGGTTGGCTCATCCAAAAACACAATAGGCGGATCTTTTAAAAACATCCGTGCCAGCGCGATACGTTGCTGTTGACCACCAGACAATGACTTTGCTGTACTCTCATAGCCTTCTGCTAAATTAATAATTTGCTCATGAATGGAGGCTTTTTTTGCTGCAATGATAATATCTTCATCTGTCGCATTCATATCACCATAGCGGATATTTTCGCTAATCGTACCGGAAAATATATGATTACTTTGTAGTACCAAGCCAATATTTTGACGCAATTCATGAGTATCGCAGTCGGCTAAATTATGTCCGTCTAGCCATATGGTACCGCTATCTGGCGCATAAAACTTTACCAATAAGCTGATAATCGTACTCTTGCCAGCACCGCTCAAACCCACCAGCGCAGTAATACGATTGGGCTTGATAGTAAAGCTGACATCTTTTAGCGCTTGCGTGCCATTCGGATATGTGAAATCGACGTTTTTCAGCTCAATATGACCTTTTAAATTTTCACTACTTCTGCCCGTGATATCTTCAACTTGGCTTTCATCTTCTAATATATCAAAGAAACCTTCAGCGTAAGTCAGGGCATTATTAATCTGATCATAGATACGATGCAATTGGCGGATAGGGGCGGCGACGTTTTGAAATAGCATGACATGGAATAAAATCATACCGATGGTCATCTGGCCTTTTAATACAAAGTAGGATGTCAGCAGAATGATTACCACCACGCCAATCTGCTCAATAAAGGTCTTTATCGCATCATAAATAAAACCAATACTGCGAATGCGCAGCTGATTGTCAGTCATGTCTTTTTGAATGGTTAAGTGCTTTTCTGCTTCTATCGACTCACGAACAAAGGATTTCACCACGCTGATGGAGTTGATCAAGGAGATAACCAAGCCACTTTTGGCTTCTCTATAGCCACGCATCTGCCGACGAAAACCTTGTAGACGCCGTGCTTGTTTTTGACTGATGAAGAAATATATCGGGATGATAATAAGACCGACCAAGCCTATCCAAAAATTGGTCGAAAACATAATGATGAGTGAGACGATCGCACTGGCAAACAATGGCAGCATATCGATAAAGAAGTTTTGCACTAAACTGGTTAAACTGCTGACCCCGTAATCAATACGCGTTTGCAACTTGCCGCTGTCGTTTTCGCTACTGGTATAAAATGCCATGCGGTAGGTTAAGATGCGCTCAATGATTTTTTGCGATAAATCACGCGAGAGATTGATACGAATCTTTTCACCAAAGAAGCGTTGCCCAAAAGAGATAAATATCGATAGTATTTCTTTGGTCAAGAGTACGGCACTGATGATACCTAGCATACGCACGCCTGCCTGCCACGGCTCGGCAAGCGTGGCAATTTCAGTCAAAGTATCAACGGCATAGCGAAGCACAAAGGCATTGACCTGCGCGGTAAAAGAGCCCAGCACGGTTAATATCAATGTGGCAATGATTAAGACTTTATAAGGCGCGGCAAAGACGGCAAGCTTTTTGAGGATATCCCACAACAAAGCTCGCCGCTCAGTTTTTTTGAGCGGCGGCTTTTTATCTAACGGCACATGGCGTGGCTGGGGAGATATTGGCATGTATTTTTATGAATATTAGTAATTAGCTTTCATTATGTACTACTTTATTAGCGATTCCAAAAGGAATATGAACTGATGGCAATACACCAGATGATTTCAAATGTGTCATCTGATCGTCAAAAAAGATATGAGGCTTTAATATCTCAAGAACCTTTGATTTGTCTACTCCGCCCATAAAAAAAGCTTCATTTGCAAGAATACCCCATTCACGCATTGTGTTAATTGCACGTTTATGTGAAGGTGCGTTTCTTGCAGTGACGATAGAGACTCTTACCATTGGTTCATAATTAGGGTTTTCAAGCTTATAATCATTTTCAAGTTTTTGAATATGAGAAATACGGTCAATAAAATTCTTTAGTGGTCCTGGATTATGAGCTATATCAACCTTAGTAGACTCATGGAGGTGAAACTCATCAAGGTTTTTATTTTCTTTATAAACACTTTCAGATTCATCGTCGATTATCACGCCATCAAAATCGAATGCTATTCTCAATTGCGTATCTTCAATATTATCAGAAATATCTCCATGTAAAATCTGACCTGCTGGGTAACCTGCCTCTATTGCTTGTTTAACGTCTCCCTCATTAGCAGATAAAAATAATTCAATATCAAAGGCTGGAATATATTCGTGTGCTGATCGACCTTGCAAAAAAACCGCACGAGTAATAGAAAGATTATAATGTTCAATTGAGTTAATAACCCTGAGGCCGGTGTCAGGATCATTGCGTGATAATAAAATAACTTCTACTAACGGATCTTTAAGCAGCTCATTTAGCTTCAATAGTCTCCTGATAAAAGGGTAGGCGACCCCAGTATTAAGAGCATCATCTTGATGCTTTCTCTGATATTCTCTATAGGCTTGCTCGCCTTCTGTCCTGAATATACTATCTGATTCTTTAAGATCAAATAATGCGCTTGATGAAATACCGATAACTAGTTTTTCTGTAAGATCGTAAGCCACTTAAGTTCCCTTAACTAAAACGCATCCGCTGGTACAAAGACTTCACCACCCATGATACGCCTTGCCGAGCGGCTCATTGATACTTTTTTAGCCTGCCAGCGTCCATCAACCAGTTCAGTCTTACCGCCAACGAGTAATGTACCTGATGGATGACCAAAACGCACTTCGTTCAGTTCATGTCCACCTGCCGCTTCATTGACCAATGTACCCTGTGTCGTTGCTGCCGCTGCTATTGCAACCGCTGTTGTGCCCATCATCGCATGATGTAATTGACCCATACTCATAGCACGAACGACTAAATCAATATCTGCCGCCTCGACAAATTTACCGCTCGACGCAGTATAACTTTGCGTAGAAGCAACCCAAGCGATTTTAGGAATATGTTGACTGGTTTGCGCTTCACTGACGTCTTTAAACAGCCCCATCGCAACGCCGCCTTTGGCACGGATTTTCTCAAGCTTGGCAAGTAGCTCGCTATTACTATTGATGTCGCCTTGTAGCTCAGTACCGGTAAAGCCCAAATCTTCTGCTTTCATAAAGATGGTTGGGATACCAGCACTAATAAAAGTTGCCTTGACGCTATCAGTATTTAGACCACAGCCAGAGACATCAAAATCATCGACCAAGTTACCAGTAGGGAACATATCGCTGGTAGCATCAACAGGATCGATAAACTCAATTTTGACTTCAGCCGCTGGGAAGGTTACACCGTCTAATTCAAAATCGCCGGTTTCTTGTACTTGCACTTTGCCTTGTGCATCCATGTAAACAGGCACATGAGCAATGATGGTTTTACTGATATTTTCTTGCCAAATACGTACTTCGCAAATGCCGTTATCCGTACTGTCATTAATACTATTAGCCACTTTATCGGCATCGACCAAACCCATATTAATCGCGCAAGCGCCAACGGCGGCGGTCAAATTGCCACAGTTACCCGCCCAATCAATCATTGGCTTGGCGATATTGACCTGTCCAAACAGATAGTTCACATCGTGATCTGTTTTATTTGAATTAGAAAGAATTACCGTTTTTGAGGTGCTAGAGCTACCATTACCCAAACCATCTATTTGCTTGCCATAAGGGTCAGGGCTACCGATGACACGTAGCAGAAACTTATCGCGCGACTCGCCAGCAACTTGGCAACGCTTTGGTAAATCAGATAGTTTAAAGAATGTACCTTTTGAGGTGCCGCCACGCATATAGGTGGCGGGGACAGATAGTTGTGGGGCAAAAGCAGGGGTTGGTCGGGTCATTTTTTTATTCCTATTATTTTAGTACGATATATTCATCACCGTTTTGAATGACC
Organism: Psychrobacter immobilis; assembly: GCF_003148585.1. GTDB lineage: Bacteria > Pseudomonadota > Gammaproteobacteria > Pseudomonadales > Moraxellaceae > Psychrobacter > Psychrobacter immobilis. The sequence continues at coordinate 81,329 of NZ_QGGM01000002.1, forward strand.
ATTGTTAATGACTCAATAGATTGCGGCGACAACATATTTAAAGACTCACTAGATTCTTCAGAGCTTTGTGCAGCTGCTTGTTGCAGCCAATAACGTGCTTTTTCTTCATTTTTTCGAACACCCCATCCGTTTAAATAGGCTGCTGCTAAAAAGTTCTGTGCCTGCAAATCGCCTTCTTTTGAGGCAATAGACAAAAGCTTAGCAGCTTTAGTCAAATCTTGCTTGGTACCCCATCCTTTTATATACATAAGGGCTAAAGTTGTCACGGCATGAATAAACCCACTTTCAGCGGACAAACTGTACCAGTAACACGCTGCTACTAAGTCTTGACCGACACCATCACCAGTATGAAATTTAAGCGCCAAGAGATACTGCGAAACTGGGTCGCCTTCATCAATGCCAGGTCTCAAATCGGACTTAGCCATTTCAAGTTGTTCCCGTCGAATTTGTATAATACTATCAACGGATTCTTGCATATCGCGGCCGGTACGTACATTAGAAACCCAACAACCAATAATAATAGCAATAACGACAATGGAAATAGAGACGTCTACCATTGATAAATCAGTGAGACTACTACAACCGCTAAGATTCAATACAGAAATCAAAATAATAAAAGTTCTATTGATGTTTTTCATGCCACTTCTCATGATAAAAAATGACAATTATACTAAATAGAAAAACAAATGTTTATTTTTTTAAGAAAATTCATTTAAATAAAGTACTATAAGTAATGTATTTAATGGATATAAGCCTAATAAGACTAAAGAGTATCAGAATCTATTGTGAGACTACTAAAAAAGCCAATACCATATAAATATAACATTGGCTTTTGTCACGTGTACGGCAGCTATCGCTGTTGTTTATTCGTTTCTATTAAACGATATCTAACGTGCCATCGATAAACTCTTTGGCAAAGCGCTGGAGCATACCGCCTGCGTTGTACATTTTGACCTCATCAGCAGTATCTAAACGACATTTCACTAAGGCTTTATCGACAGTGCCATCTGTGCGGTTAATGACCAATGTCATCTCACCGCCAGCAGACACTTCGCCTTCGATATCAAATACTTCAGTACCATCGATATTTAGGGTGTTACGATTGACACCTTCTTTAAACTGTAAAGGTAGCGCTCCCATACCGACCAAGTTTTGACGATGGATACGCTCAAAATCTTCAGCGACGACTACTTCTACGCCTGCTAAACGCACACCTTTAGCAGCCCAGTCACGGCTTGAGCCTTGACCATAGCCATCACCTGCGATGATGATAAGCGGCTGCTCTCGATTCATGTAGGTTTCAATGGCTTCCCACATGCGCATGACTTGACCTTCAGGCTCTACTCTAGCAAGCGAACCTTGAATAACTTCACCTGTCTCGTCACGTACCATCTCATTCAATAGCTTAGGATTGGCAAAGGTTGCACGCTGCGCGGTTAAGTGGTCGCCGCGATGGGTGGCGTAAGAATTATAATCTTCGCTAGGTAAACCCATAGCATCAAGGTACTCGCCAGCAGCTGAGTCACCTAAGATAGCATTAGATGGCGATAAATGGTCAGTAGTGATATTGTCACCTAACACCGCTAACGGGCGCATACCTTTTAGCTTATTCATCGCTGCCATTTTGCCTTCCCAATACGGCGGACGGCGGATATAAGTCGTCTGTTCACGCCAGTCATAGAGTGGGCTTAATGCTTTGCCGGTGTCTTTTTTGGCTTCGTCAAACATCGGAATATAAACAGCGTTAAATTGCTCAGGTTTTACCGCTTTAGCCACGATGGCATCAACTTCATCATCATCGAACCAGATGTCTTTTAGATAAACGTCATTGCCGTCTTGGTCTTTGCCCAATGAGTCTTTTTCGATATCAAAACGGATATTACCGGCAATAGCATAGGCAATCACCAATGGTGGTGATGCTAAAAATGCTTGCTTGGCATACGGATGGATACGACCATCAAAGTTACGGTTACCAGACAGTACAGCTGTGGTGAACAGATCATTATCGATAATTTCTTTTTCGATATCTGGGTCAAGTGCGCCGCTCATACCATTACAAGTGGTACAAGCAAAGCCAACCACGTCAAAGCCAATTTCTTGTAGCTCAGGCATCAAGCCGGCTTCTTCTAGGTACATTTTGACCGTTTTTGAGCCGGGTGCGAGTGACGATTTAACCCAAGGTTTCCTTAACAACCCTTTGGCATTGGCGTTACGAGCGACAAGGCCTGCAGCAACCATGTTACGTGGGTTTGAGGTATTGGTACAGCTGGTAATAGCCGCGATAATCACCGCACCATCTGGCATCATGCCATCTTTTGGTTCAGGCAGTTTTTCGTCAGCGCCATGAGCGATACCTTTGGCAACCAAATCCGTGGTTGATACGCGAGCATGCGGGCGTGAAGGGCCCGCCATGTTACGGACAACTGCGGACAAATCAAACTCAAGCACACGGTCATAAACCGCATTTTCCATGCCGTCAGCCCATAGACCCACTTGCTTGGCATACTGCTCAACCAGTTTAATCTGATCTTCACTACGACCAGTTAGGCGTAAGTAATCGATGGTTTGCTCATCGATATAGAACATCGCAGCAGTTGCACCATATTCAGGCGTCATGTTGGAGATAGAGGCACGATCACCGACACTTAGCTGCCGTGCACCTTCACCAAAGAATTCGATATAGGTAGAAACCACACCTGCATCACGTAAAAACTCAGTCATCGCAAGTACCAAATCCGTACCGGTAATGCCTTTTTGCAATTTGCCGGTTAATTTAACCCCAACGTAATCCGGTAGGCGCATATAAGACGGGTTGCCTAGCATGACGCTCTCAGCTTCAAGTCCGCCAACACCGATGGAGATAACACCCAACGCATCAACCATAGGCGTATGGCTATCGGTACCGACCAAGGTGTCAGCAAAGGCAACTTGTTCACCAGCTTTATTGTGGACGACTTGGACGACTGGCGACATTTTCTCTAAGTTGATTTGGTGCATGATGCCGTTACCGGGCGGTACGACGTTGACATTATCAAAGGCATACTGGCACCAGTTGATAAAGTGAAAGCGATCATCGTTACGGCGCTCTTCGATAGCACGGTTTTTCTCAAAAGCGTTTTCCTCAAAGCCGGCATGTTCAACGGCTAGTGAATGGTCGACAATCAATTGCGTCGGTACAATTGGATTTACTTTTGATGGGTCACCGCCTTGCTCAGCGATGGCATCACGTAGACCTGCCAAATCAACAAAAGCGGTCTGACCTAGGATGTCATGACAAACGACGCGGGCAGGGTACCAAGGAAAATCTAAATCTTGTTTGCCTTCGATATGCTGCTTAAGCGCAGCCGTTAAGTCTTCTGGTGGGCAACGGCGTACCAAGTTTTCACACAATACTTTTGAGCAGAATGGTAGCTTGTCATACGCGCCAGCTTCGATGTTTTCGATCGCTTCACGGGTATCAAAGTAATACAAGTCTGTGCTGGGTAATAGCTTTTTGAATGAATCATTCATTGGTTGTACTAGGGCGTTGTCCATGAGTCACCTTTGGCAGTTGGCTGGTTTAAATTTAAAAAAAGAGTCATTCTTTTAGCAAAATCGTCAGTGGTATTAGAAATCGGCTTTGCTAAAAAAATATGCTTAAACAGAAAGTAAGATTACTAAGAAAATATTTAACGGCTAAATGGTGAATACATTTAGCCGTTAAATCCGTTACCGAACATAAACTTTTATACTCGATAATCACAAGAAATATTAACGCGCACTCATATCAGGTACAGGACGTAAGTCTTCACCGGTATATTCCGCACTTGGGCGAATGATACGGTTATTAGCACGTTGCTCAAATACGTGAGCCGCCCAACCTGTTAGACGTGAGCAAACAAAGATTGGTGTGAACAGCTTGGTTGGGATACCCATGAAGTGATAAGCAGAGGCATGGAAAAAGTCAGCATTACAGAACAATTTTTTCTCGCGCCACATGACTTCTTCACAGCGTACTGATACTGGGTATAGCACTTCATCACCAACATCCGCTGCCAGTTTTTCAGCCCAACCTTTAATAACGACGTTACGTGGATCTGATTCGCTATAGATGGCATGACCAAAGCCCATAATTTTGTCTTTACGCGCCAGCATACCCATCATCTCGGTTTCAGCTTCATCAGCTGAGCTAAAGCCTTCAATCATATCCATCGCCGCCTCATTAGCGCCACCATGCAGAGGACCGCGTAGTGAACCGATTGCGCCAGTGATACAAGAATGGATATCAGATAGCGTAGAAGCACACACACGTGCGGTAAAGGTTGAAGCGTTAAACTCATGCTCTGCATAGAGGATAAGCGAGACGTTCATCACTTTTGTGTGCAGCTCGTTTGGTTTCTCACCCTTTAGCAAATGCAAGAAGTGACCGCCAATGGTCGCATCATCGGTTTCGGTTTCGATACGCACATTGTCATGCGTAAAGCGATACCAATAGTTAATGATAGAAGGGAATACCGCAAGCATGCGATCTGCTTGGTCGTTTTCTTCCTCAAAACTCATTTCGGTTTCTAAGTTACCCAGCATAGAGCAACCGGTACGTAATACATCCATTGGATGTGACTCGGCAGGGATACGCTCAAGCACGTCTTTTAATGACTGTGGTAAGCCACGTAAGCTTTTGAGCTTGGCTTGGTAAGCGTCAAGCTCGCTTTGGTTTGGCAAGTTGCCATAAAGCAGCAAGTAGGCCACTTCTTCAAAGATGCATTTGTCTGCCAGTTCTGACACGTCATAACCGCGATACGTCAAACCTGATCCTGACTTGCCGACGGTAGATAGCGCGGTCTTGCCAGCGACTTGTCCGCGTAGACCTGCGCCTGACAATACTTTTGTTGATGGATTTTGTGCTGCCATGATGAAATTCCTTTTGTGGGTAGCTTTTTGGGTGAAAAACGGTGTTTCTAAGTTTCTAATAATAAATTTATTGGTTAATGACTGACTATAGCGTTAGTTAAGTGTTACGCAGGCTGTTCAAGCTGTGGACCATCTAAATCGACATTACAACGCTTGAATTCGGCTTCAATAGGGCCATTCAAAACTTCCATTGCGCTGCCTTCGCCTTCTGTATTATTGATTTTCATGTACTTGACACCCAGTGGTGATTCCATGAATGTCTGAATCTCAGTCATCTCTTCTGGGGTAGGGTCAGCCAGTGGCGTTGCAATCTCTTCACCATTCATGACACGCAGTTGCTCATTACCAAACGTAATCAGCTTTTTCCCTACCTCTGACGTATAAAAGTCATCCAACTCTTGTAACTCTGCATCGGTAAACTGACTCTTATAGAAGCTATCGACTTCGGCTTTACCCAAGTCTTTGTCGCGTGATTCGAGACAGCTGACTTGCTCTGCACTGAGCGCACCACTATTGATAACCGGTGCAAATAGTAGGCTGTTGACAGTATCTAACGTAATCGTCGTCATGACTAAGTCATCTTGAGTGGCAGGTGCAGGAGCATCTTTGGTAGCATTAACTTCAGCAGTGCTTGCACCACTGGTCGTCTCGTCGGCGGTTTCTGGTGTTTTATCACAGCCCGTCATGAATAATAGCGCCGCAAGCGTGCTGCTCAGTAGTGACGTTTTAAGAGCAGTATTAGCAGTAAAAAATGGCATAAATAACCTAAAAATAATTGAAGACGGATTTCGAAAAGATAACACACTCAAAGGCGAGCTATCTTTTCAGTGTTGCTAATGACGAATGCTTAACTACTTATTAGCAAATAGCTTGTCTAGCGTCTGCTCAAACTCATGATAATTTAAGAAATCATACAGCTCCATGCGGGTTTGCATGGTATCTACAACTTTTTCTTGGGTGCCATCAGTCAATAGATGCTGATAAACGTTTAATGCCGCTTTGTTCATCGCTCGGAATGCTGATAGTGGGTACAACACCATCTCGACACCCACGCCATATAGCTGGTCAGTGGTGTAAAGGTCGGTCTGACCAAACTCTGTCATGTTGGCGAGTACTGGAATATCTAGTACATCGGTGAATTTACGATACATCTCGATATCGGTTAACGCCTCGGCAAAAATCATGTCTGCGCCTGCTTCTTGGAAGGCAACAGCGCGCTCTACAGCAGCATCAAGCCCTTCGACCGATAGCGCATCCGTACGTGCCATGACCACAAAATCAGGGTCAGTTTTGGCATCCAATGCCGCTTTTAAGCGATCAACCATTTCTGAAATACTGACGATTTCTTTATTTGGGCGATGACCACAACGCTTTTGCGCCACTTGGTCTTCGATATGTACCGCTGCCACGCCTGCCTTTTCCATTTTTCTGATGGTTTGGGCGATGTTAAACGCGCCACCAAAACCAGTATCGATATCGACTAATAACGGCGTATCAACTGCGTCAGTGATACGTCGTGCATCTTCTAGCACATTATCAAGGCTAGTCATGCCTAAATCAGGAAGACCAAATGAGGCATTTGCCACACCAGCACCAGAGAGATATAACGCTTGGTGACCGACTTGGGTCGCCATCATTGCAGTATAGGCATTGATAGCACCTGCAATTTGTAGTGGCTGGTTATTATCGTTTTTTTGGGTCAAAGCACTGCGAAAGCGTGCGCCTGCTGAAGGTGAAGTCATGTGAGTGTCCTTGCATAGAGAGATAGTATTATCGTTATTGTGTTCGATTATACTCAATAATCAGTGAGTGAAAAGCATTGTTTAAGCACATTTATTTAAATTATTTAAACATATATTTTATTAAAATTAATATTATTTACTATATGAATAGCATTATCTATAAAGTAATGGCTTGCTCAAACTATTATTCATATTGCTGAATTTGCAAAGACACGTATAGCCCATTATTTACATTTATTTACAATAGCGGTTGCGCTTATTTTTATCGATTCATGGTTTTAGCTTACCAAAAAGCCCTAATAGCTAAGCTAAAAGGGCTTTTATGATATAAATAGATATTTTTAAAACCGACACCTAGCCAAATAGTCCAGCAAGATTGGCTAAAAATAACAGCGCAAAACCCGTTAAGAAGATGAGTCCCGCGATAGAGAGTGCATTCATACCAAAAGACAGTTTTTTATGGTTTTTAACCAGCGAGTAATTTAACCAGCCAAAGATAGGCGCTGAAACAAACGCCGATATCATGGCAAACTTAAGCATAGTCCCTAGTTGTCCAGTAAAGAAAGTGATAATCATCAACCCACCACCGATAGCATAGGTCGTCCAAAAAGCGATTTGCTTTTTGTTGATTTCGCTTTCTCCTTTTATTAGACGCCAGCACTCAGCGTTGGCACGGCCATAACCGTCTGCACAGGTAATCGTCGTGCCAAACATACACATAAAGGCGACGAAAGCGACCAATAGACGTGACCATTCACCGATGGTTGCGGTATACATGTTAATCAACTGATTGATATAAGCGCCACCAACCAGCTCAATTTCTTGTCCTGAGCCATACTGTACAAACACGCCTAATGACAAGAAGAACAATGCCAAAATCGCTGAGACGGCGTAACCGACGTTAAAATCAAGCAAACCTTGGCGATGGGTGGTGTGATCGGCTTTGACTTTGGCAGATGTCCACATCGAGGTAATGGCGGCAAACTCAAGCGGTGCTGGCATCCAGCCCATGAGTGCCACGATGAAACCTAAAGTTGCTAAATTCCAAGGAGAGGCCGCGACAAAGTCAGCAGCCATGACTGTCGGCTTGCCAGCAGCAATGATGACCGCAGCAACAGTAGCCGTGGTCAGAGCAATCATAATCCATTTGGTCACACCATCAAGCAGCTTATAGTGACCAGCAATCAAAAAGAACCAAGAAACCGCTACGATAATCAATGACAGCGCCATCGTCGATAGCCCAAGAGAAGCAGGTAGCATAAAACCTAAGATAACCGCTGCTATTAATGAGACCGCGCCCGTACTAATGACAGCCGATAGGATAGAGAGTATAAAATATACCCACAGATATACCTTTGAGCGTTTGGCATAGCCTGCAATCAAACTCTCGCCAGTGTCATAGACGTAGTCGGTTGCAAAGCGAAAAAATGGATACTTAAAAACGTTGGCTAAAATAATCATAATGGCCAGTTGCCAGCCATATATAGCGCCAGCCTGCGTCGATGAAATCAAATGTGAGCCACCGATAGCAGCGGTTGCCATCAAAATACCGGGACCAAAGATGCGCCAGCTAAAGCCTTCTTGCGGCGAGGTCGCGGTATCGTCAGTGGCATTTGGGTTGGTGCGTGGATTATTGAGTGGTTGTGTGGTCATGAATACCTCTAAATGGTTAAAACGGCAAATTATCACTTACCTGTGTCAGCTTGCCAATGATCATGAGAGAAGGGCTTTATAAACTGCTTAAATATAAAACGATTCATCTTGTATCGACTTTAGCACACCGAAGCCAGTCAGGAGAATGATTATTCTAGTTGTTATTACTATTTGTTTGCATTGCCATTCTTTTTAGTTAGCATAATCAGTTGCTAATATCAAGTGTTAAGGCTGATTATTTTTTAGCGGTTCTTTATAACACAATATCCATTCAATATCTGATAATTTAAGGCTGTGACACAAATTTTTGCTGCCGATAAGTGATGCCGCGCTGCTCATATACCTGATAGGTGGCGCTCAGTAAATCAGAAATGCTGGGATGAACGAAATCTTTGAGTGTATGCAGATAAATAGGGGAGGTGACGTTTTCGTGTACTAAACGTTGATAACTGATTTGGTCGGTACGCACGGTCTTTAGGCTAGCAGGCACAAGGGTAATGCCTTCGCCAGCCGCCACCAAGCCTAGCGCTACTTGCAAGTCACTCACCGTCGTAGTCATAAAAGGCGAAATACCGTATTGTGCGAATAAGTGTAGCAACGGCTCCGTAATAGGCGCGCTAAGTGTGGATTGCTCAGCGCTTGTGCGTCTGGATTTTGTATTACTATCCAGCTTTGCACTGGTTGATCTTAGGCTCGTCGCTATCGGTAAATGGGTTTGATGGTAGAGAATCAGACGATTGTTCGCTAAGTCTATCAACCGTTGCTCCTTTACATGCGCCAAAGGATGGGCTTTTGGTAAGGCGACGACATAACGTTCATGACGCAGTAGTATTTGCTGAATCCATGGATCTTGATGGGGGAAACGCCCAAAACCGATGTCTATCTCACCAGATTTGAGCGCCTCTATTTGTTGATATGAGCTGATGTCTTTGAGATTGACGTCGATATCGGGGCTGGATTGCTTTAGCATGGCAATAATTTCAGGAAGCAATCCATAAAGCACGGATGGGACAAAGCCAATATTCAGCATACTACTGGGCGTAGATAGCCTCTGCGTCATGCTGGTGACGGTATCAATCTCTGTCAATATGGCGCTGATTTTGTCGTAAAAGAATGTACCAGCTTCAGTCAGATGTAGCGGTCTATGGTAGCGATCGACCAATTCCACACCCATATCTGTTTCAAGCTGTTTAAGCAGACGACTCAAGCTTGGTTGTGACAATCCAGTTTTAGTCGCTGCGGCACTAAAGCTCCGTGAATCTGCGATAGCAATAAAAGCATTGAGCTGTTTTAAATCCATATCTTTATGCTCACTTGTTTATGATGTCATCGTTGCTTGTGGCTTATTTTTTTGGCTATTTTGATTATTTTATCCGAATAAGAGCAGTAAGCGACAAATTATGCTTGAAGCGAACGAGGCGAGCTACTATATTGTTTGTTAACGTTAGTGTTACACTTTAGCAAACAATAAAAAAATTATTCTTAATTCTAGCTGTTATCTACTTTTTCGCGGTAAAAACTGGTTTGGTATTACTTCATGAGCGACAAAAAAAATAGCCCTAATGCGCAGTTAGAGGCAAATTTAGCCAAAATTGCTAATACTAAGCCACGTAAGCGTATGCGTAAAGATAATATCTACGAGCGTTTCATCACGCGTGTCGAAAATGTTGATAGTAATGAGGATAACCCTGCTTTCAAAGAAAATGCATTAAAACCACTAAAAAATACCAATCATCTTTCATCATACGAGCCATTAAGCGCCACAGAGCTAGAATTATTTGCTAATTTAGAGCAAGAAAGCGTGAGCACAGGTATTAATATATATTTTTCTGATGACGATAAAGACGAGGGTTTTTCGACAAATCATGCACCGATAGCTAATACTGACAACTCTTTAGACTCTGATGCAAATAACGATAAATCTTCTTTATATATCGCTGACAGCGCGAATGCTGATGATTTAAAACGTCAAGATTCAGAAAGATTAGCAGCTGAAAAAGTTAGAAACGAACAACTATCTAATAATAACGACGCTGTAAATGACAATGCTATTGCTAAACAATTAGCAAAATCAAAGGAAAAGCAAGTAAGTAGCAAAAAACCACTTATTATTGGCATGATCTTTGGCTCATTATTGATTGCTACTATTGTAGCAACACTAATTTTCACCGGCGTTCTATCGACCTCAACGAAAACAACAACGACAGATGCAGCACCAGCTGTTAGCACTGGCAAAGCAGTAGTAACCGATGACAACCAACCTTCTGCTGATACAAGCGCGATAGACAAATCGACAGTGATATCGCAACCAGATGAATCCCCCACTGAGAATCCAGACACCAATCCTAATGGGATAGAGACTACTGAAGCCCCATTGACCATGCCAGCAGCTGAGGCAGCCATCACTTATGATGACTTTAGAGAAGAATCCCAAAGTACCTTGTATCGTGAAACCAATGATTAGGGTCTGTTGCACATTCATAATTTCAACTAGTCATTCAATCTAAGGCATGTTATCAATTCAAATGGACTGAATTTTGCCAAGCAGCGTTAAATATCTGCCTAATACCTCGAGATAACCTGTGCTATTTTGCTTATTAGACTGCAATTCATCTCATTTTTATCACCATTTTTCAAATTGCTCATCAGCAACTAGCCATACAATAATAGTGCTTTCAAGCCGCTTATCAGTCAATTCTATCGCTCATACCAAAAATCATTGCAACATACCCGAGAGCTCGTATCCTGAGATCAAGGATACGGTGATAGGCCGTTCATAACATGGATTGACTCGGTATTGAATTATGACTATTTCAGACAATAAAAATGATATCAATAAAAGTGTTGGCTTATCCAGTAATTCTAATAACGAGCCACTATTAGCAACCAACACAGCAAAGCTAGCAAAAGACAGTTTGCTGAGTCATGTAAAATGGTTTGCTATAGTGGGCGTCTTGTTATTAATGGCTATATTTGTGTCGGCTCGTTTTTTTTCAACAATCCCTCAAACATCCATGGTAAGTGTTCATCTACCTGTTACGGTAGCTACTCATCAAATCAACGAGGCGGCAGCAGATAGCTCACCGCTAGCAGAGGTTAAAAAAAATCACAATCAGGCTAATGTTGAAGCTAAGCATGCTCAAGTCGAGACTGCTATTAGTTATGGTGATTTTAGACAGGAAGCACAGAATATCTTATATCGTGAGCCAGAAGCGTCTGTCTCACGTGTGAACCTAAATGCAGCTAGCATTGAGCCTGCGATTAGTCATGAAAATTTTAGAGTAGAAGCAAAAAATATCTTATACCGTGAGGAAAAATAATCAAGTTTATAGGCTAACAGTCGTTATGGTTAATGCTAATTGATACTAGACTTAACCATATCTCTAATTTCAATGACACCTAATATTTGCTGACCATCTGCAACCAGCAGTAGCGTACTACCACGGCGAGCCACTTCTGGTAATCGTTGTTCTAAATCCATAGTACATCGACGTCGCCAGCAGCTTCCACCGCCCGTCCAAAGATCGCAATCACCTTAGCTTGAGCATTCGGCTCATGACTGCTACGCCAATCGTTGTCGAAATTAAGTAAACTAATAAAGCCACTGAAATAAAAATAGCACTGACTATATTGCCTTTTGAGAGAACGGCAATATAGTCAGTGCTATTTCATCTGGCGTTCTGGGACGTTTGGCATCTTCTATCGTACCAAGGACATCATACGATCTAAGAAGCCTTGTTCAGGCGCTTGGGTGATATGAATAACCTGTCAGTGTTGAGCCATATAGAGAGCTATCAATTGAATTATGGATACCGCTTAGATATCAAATCTTAAGTGACGCTGGAGCAGTATTTTTTGGAAGCACTAAGGGTTTTTAATATTGTAAATAATTATAGAAACAAAAATGATTATCATTTACAATATTGTTCACAAAGTTAGTACACACAGCATTATTAGCTAAATATAACTTTTACCACTCTTTGATCCTCCAATTAAGTGAAGTGAATATGAAACGCCACCATCAAGTTGCTCTATCCTTTCTTACCCTTTGTATCAGCCAGCAACTATATGCACAAAACAATGTCAGTGCTATGGACATCGCTTCAAATACGAGGCTTTCAGAAGACTTAGCTGTCAACGCCGCCTCAAGTGAGTTACCAAACGTGACTTTAGATACCATTACGGTCACTGCTAAAGCAAGGACAGGAACGGCTTTGGCGCAAAAAATTAGTGAGATGCCTGCCGTCACGCAGGTAATTACCGAAAATGAGCTGCAGATGCAAGCGACAGGCAATCGTACTACTGGAGACATATTGGCTCAGCTGATCCCAAGTTTGGGGGCAAGCAGCGGCTCAACCAGTAACTACGGCACGACCATGCATGGCCGTCCCGTGCAGTTTTTGCTGAATGGTGTGCCATTGAGTGGCTCACGCAGCCTTTCACGCGAGCTAAACAGTATCGACCCTGCGCAGCTTGAGCGGGTGGAGGTGCTCTCTGGTGCGACCAGTATTTATGGGGCTGGCGCGGCTGGTGGTCTGATTAATCTCGTCACAAAATCTATGGTAGGTTATGGCTCTATCAGGCAAACCAGAGTCGGCGTCAGTAGCAGTCGTAATTTTGACTCAGATTCATTGGGTTATCATGTGGGGCAAACATTGGGTTATGGCGGTGAGCGAGTCTATGGTCGCCTAGATGTGGATTATGATCGTAAGGGCGGCAAATTCGATAGCCACGATAATCGCATCAGTCCAGACGTCAATCAAACTGACCAACAAGATACCGAGTCGCTAAGTATTAACGGTAGCTTGGGTATAGAGCTCACTGACAGCCAACGTCTTGATTTGGCAGTGACTTATTATAATGATGAGCAGGATACGGACTATGGCCCAGATTATGGTAAAAATTTACAAGTATTATTAAAACCGAAAAAATTACCACCATCTTTAAAAGCGATTGACGGTGCCGACGTAGAAAACGAGCCTTATACCACCAAAACATCAGTGAATCTTAACTATAATAATGATGATATTGCAGGCTCAAATCTGAGCGTGACTGGCTACTATCAAGACGAAAAAGGCCGTTTTTATCCTTCTGGGAAAAGTGCAGCAGACCAAGCAGCTGAAGTTTGGGCTACCAATGGTCTTACTGATAAAGACACGCTAGGTAAGCTGTTGGGCGCGGCAACATTCGTCACTCAATCAGAAGCAGATATTGAAGTGATGGGTCTACGCGCAGCCATGCAAACGGATAGCGAAATCGCAGGTAAAAAAACGCTGTTTAGCTATGGGGCTGATTTTGAACGCGAAAAAAGTGAGCAAACCTATGAAGGTCAAGACTTGAACACGTTTCTTGCTAGTAATGGTTTGAGCGCTCAAACTAATGGTCTTACTTATAATGGTGGACCAGATACCACCATCGATAAATGGGGCGCTTTTGTCAATGCGGATATAGATATCACTGATAAATGGCATACCAGTGTTGGCGTGCGCTATCAAAAATTGAAAGCAGAAACGGCTACTTTCACGCCCATTTATGAGCAATTGCTCGAAGAGTATTTTAATGACCCTCTCATCAACGGTGTCAGTGATGCTTATGGCATTGACTATCAGGCCGGTCAAGTGGAAAAGGGCAATACAGACCACGATAAAACCCTATTTAATATCGGTACCAGCTATCAATTAACCCCAAATGACCAAGTATTTGCCAATTTTTCACAAGGCTTTACGACTGCTGACATTCAGCGTGCGCTACGTGATGTACGAGCAGGCTTTGTCGTCAACTCAGACAACGTACAGCCTATTGCGATCGACAATTACGAGTTGGGCTGGCAAGGTAAGCATGGCAGTACTGCTGCACGATTGAGCGGTTTTTACAATGAATCAGATAAAACGGTACGCTTTACCAATGACTATACGGTAGAAGTCGTCGATACCGATGAGCGCGTCTACGGCGTAGAAGGCTCGCTCAGCCATGATATTGATGATCAATGGCAAGTGGGTGGCAGTGTCGCCTATACTCGTGGCCAGTATGATAAAGATGGTGATTGGTTGGAGCTGGATGCCGTACGCTTGACACCACTTAAAGGCACCGCATTTGCACAATACAACTTCGATGAAGGCAGTAATATACGTCTACAAGCATTGGCAATTGGCGGTGATGATAAAGCCTTTAAGGATCAACAAAAAGACCCTGATTCTAGCGCATTGCCAGTCACAGGTTATATGACACTTGATGTATTAGGACAAGTCAAAATGCCGGTAGGTCGAGTAGACTATGGGATTTATAACTTACTCAATAAGGACTATCTAACGGTCTATCATCAAACAACCTATGGCGATTTGAATCGTTTGCCTGCCTCGGGTACAACTTACGGCTTGAGCTACACTGTGGATTATTAAAAATAATATCAGACCAGTTTTTATTGCCCATAAAAAATTCTTCACCATTTCTTTAATTTTAAGACCGCTTTATTAGTTTTTTTATACACATCAAAAACAGGCTTATTACTTAGTAGTAGTAAGCCTGTTTTTGATGTAATGAGTCTCGTAAATGTGCAACGAGCAGTTTTAACTTTTGATCCGGTTGTCTGGCCTTAGGATAAACCGCATATAGGCCAAGCTTCTTGCTGGTAAAACATTGTAAAATCTGCGTGAGTGTATTTTTCTGTATTTCCTCATAGATCAACACTTGTGGTAAAAAAGCGATACCTAAATCGCTAAGCGCGGCTTGTTTAATTGCACTCAGATGATTGCTATGAAACCGACCATGGACAGATATTAATTGCTCTTTGCCGTCTATATATAGCGGCCATGTACTGTTAGCCGTATTATCAAACTTGTAAACTAAGCACTCATGATTCTGTAACTGTTCAGGAGTTTGAGGCGTACCATATTGCTTTAAATAGGCTGGAGTCGCGCATATAATCCACTGGCTATCTATAAGGCGCCTTGCAATGAGTGAAGAATCTTCAAGCACAGCGGTCCTTAGTGCCAAATCAAATCCTTCTTCTATCAAGTCAACCAATCGATTGGTAATTTGTAACTCTACTGATACTTCAGGGTGTTGTTTACAGAATTCGGCAATAGATTCGCTAAATATGAAATTCGCAGAGACCACAGGCATGGTTATACGTATATTGCCTTTCATATCTTCGCCGTAACCCGTGACAGCATTTTCAGCTTCTTGAAAGGCGGATTTAGCAATTTTAGCTTTGTTATAAAGCGCCCTGCCTGCATCGGTTAAGCTCAACTTTCTAGTGGTTCTATAAAGCAGTTGTGTATTTAAGTTCTCTTCTAATCTCGCAATGCGCTTGCTCACTACTGAGTTCGTCAATGATAATTTTTCAGCGACTCTAGAAAATGACCCTTCTTCAACAACCTGAACGAATAAAATCATGTCGTCAGCTTTGGTCACACTTGTTCTCCAATTGCAGTAATGTGTTTCTGATTATATCAAAAAAGGAAAATAACATTGTCCATTGATGTAATATATCAATGAATTAACAAGGCGTAGACTATTCTAGGGCGTTTTTGACATTGGGACATAAACTGTCGCAAGTCGTGCTCGGCTTTTTCTGCAAGACAGATTTAGTAAATAAGCAGTCCCTATTTGTGAATATTTAATACAACTTAGTCATCATGGGTTCGTCAAAATAAAGGCTTCGATGACTTGGTTCAAGGAAGATCACACAATCAAAAGGATGTAATTTTGAATCAAACAATATATGGGCTTTTGGCATTACTACCAATCGTTCTCTGTGGTATTTTTCTGATAGGTTTGCAATGGTCAGCTAAAAAAACAATGCCTATCATTTTAGTGGTTACCGCAGCGCTTGCCATTTTTATATGGGATATGACGCTTAACCGAGTGTCATCATCTATTATTCAGGGTTTGGTCATTACGGTTTCGGTATTGTGGATAGTCTTTGGTGCTATTTTTTTGTTGAATACATTGAAACACACTGGTGCAATCGCCGTTATCCGTGCTGGGTTTACCAATGTGTCGCCAGATAGGCGTGTGCAAGCCATTATCATTGCATGGTGCTTTGGTTGCTTTCTTGAGGGCGCCTCTGGTTTTGGTACAGCTGCCGCTATTGCAGCACCTTTGCTGGTGGCAGTAGGATTTCCGGCGCTGGGTGCGGTGTTGATGGGAATGATGATACAAAGTACACCTGTATCATTTGGTGCGGTCGGTACGCCTATTGTGATAGGGGTAAATGATGGGTTAGATAAAGCTGCCATTAGCGCTCAACTGGCACAAGAAGGAGTACAGTGGGGCGAATTTTTACAACTGATTACCAGTCAAGTCGCCATTATTCACGGTGTCATTGGTACGTTTATGCCACTTTTTATGGTGATGATGCTCACTCGCTTCTTTGGTAAAAACAAAAGCTGGCGGGAAGGCTTTGCGATTTGGCCGTTTGCGATTTTTGCAGGCTTGGCATTTACAATCCCTTATATGATGACTGGTGTTTTTTTAGGGCCAGAGTTTCCGTCACTGGTCGGTGGCTTGGTCAGTATTACTATTGTTGTTAATGCTGCTAAAAGAGGGTTTTTGGTACCAAAAACTACATGGGATTTTGAACCGCAAAAAAACTGGCCGAGTGAATGGCTTGGTAAGTTAGTGGTCAGTAAAGAAGATGCTACGCTGACCTTGAGTGATAAGAAGATGTCCACCCTTATGGCGTGGTTCCCTTATTTACTGGTTGCCCTTTTACTGGTGTTTTCAAGAGTATTTACAGGCTTTCAGTCTTTACTTAACAGTGTAGCAGTAGACCTAACCTCGATTTTAGGTGAGACAGATATCAGTGCCAGTTTTAGTCCTTTATACTTACCAGGCGGCTTGTTACTAATTAGTGCTTTGGTTGCCGCCGCTTTTCAAACTAGAAAGCCCGTCAGCGCCCTAAACAGTGCCTTTAAAGAATCAGGTAAGACTGTGTTAGGGGCAGGTTTTGTACTTATATTTACGATACCAATGGTTAGAATTTTTATCAATTCAGGCATAAACTTATCAGATGTGGCAAGTATGCCAGTCGCCAGTGCAGAGTTGTTTTCAGGTACTTTTGGTAATATTTTTCCATTGATTAGTGCAACCATTGGTGCTTTAGGTGCATTTATCGCCGGCTCTAATACCGTATCTAATATGATGTTCAGTCAATTTCAATATGAAGCCGCCATGAGCTTACATATTTCACCTTCTCTAATCATCGCGGCGCAAGCGGTTGGTGCCGCAGCCGGTAATATGGTTGCCATACATAACGTGGTGGCTGCATCAGCAACGGTGGGTTTACTTGGTATGGAGGGCGCCACACTTAGGCGTACTATTTTACCCACCATATACTATGTGTTGTTCTGTGGCATCATCGTCATGGCCGCCATTTACATTTTTGGTTTTCAAGGTCCCTTGGCATGATGAATGACACACCATTACAAAATAAGGAGCGTCATATATCTTCGTCAAATCAAGCTTCTCAAGGCATGCTCAGTCCTGATCAGGTGTTAGGTAAACTAACCAACTTGCTAGGCGCGAGTAATGTACAGGCTGATCCAGAGAAAAATGAGCACTATAGAATGGGGTGGCGCTCTGGCGGCGGCAGTGCCTTAGCGGTTTTGTTTCCGCAAACATTGCTGGACATTTGGCGTAGCTTAGAAGTGTGCGTTGAAGGCGACTGTATTATCATTATGCAAGCGGCAAAAACAGGCCTGACTGAAGGATCAACACCGAGCGGTAATGACTACGATAGACCTGTTGTGGTGATTAATACGCTTGCCATAAACCAGTTGTATTTGGTGAATGACAACGAGCAAGTGATTAGCTTGCCTGGGGCAACATTGCATCAATTGCAAAGTCAGCTTAATGCCGTCAATAGAGCGCCTCACTCTGTCATCGGTTCCTCGACGTTAGGTGCGTCTATTATTGGTGGTATATCTAATAACTCTGGTGGGGCGCTAGTTAAAAGAGGCCCTGCCTATACTGAGCTTGCTGTGTTTGCCCAAATAAATGAACACGGTCAACTGGTGCTAGTCAATCATCTAGACGTCGAGTTGGGTGATACTCCGGAAGAAATATTAACGAATTTGCAAAACGGTCATTTTGATAAAAAAGAATTACCTGACACGGGTAAGCTCGCATCTGACAGAGAGTACATCGCCCGAGTAAAAGAGGTTGATGCAAGCACGCCCAGTCGCTTCAATGCGGATAAGCGCAGACTGTATGAAGCAAGCGGCTGTGCTGGCAAGCTTGCCGTATTTGCAGTACGTCTTGACACTTATCCAATAGCGGCAAAAGAGCAAACTTTCTACATAGGCACCAACAGTGTGAGTGAGCTTGCACAGCTCAGAAGACAGATACTATCCCGCTTCGACAATATCCCTGAAGTGGGCGAGTATATGCATCGTGATATATTTGATGTCTCCGCTAAATACGGTAAAGACACGTTCTTGAGTATTAAGCATCTCGGTACAGATGCTTTACCTAGACTGTTTTCTATTAAAGGCGCTATGGACGCAAAGTTCCATAAATGGTCATGGATGCCAAAGCATTTTACTGACAAAGTCATGCAGTTCATCGCTACTCTATTTCCAAAGCATTTGCCCAAGCGCATGATGGAGTACCGCAATCAATACGAGCATCACCTCATCATAAAAATGAGTGATGAAGGTATAGCAGAGGCTCAAGATTTTCTGAAGACGTTTTTTGATGCGTCGGACACGGGTAACTATTTTGAATGTAGTCAGGAAGAATCAGAAAGCGCACTTTTAAATCGTTTTGCAGCAGCCGGTGCCGCATTACGCTATGAAATCATACATGAAAAAGAAGTCGGTGAGATATTAGCGCTGGATATTGCCATACCACGTAATGAGCTAGAGTGGCTTGAAAGCTTGCCTGAAGACATTGAAAAACACTTAGAAAAGAAGCTGTATTACGGACATTTCTTTTGTTATGTGTTTCATCAAGACTATATATTGAAGAAGGGCAGTGATGCCAAGCTTGTTAAAAAGATGATGTTAGAGCTATTGAGCGCACGCGGAGCCAAATATCCTGCTGAGCATAATGTCGGTCATCTATACGAAGCAGAGCCTGATTTGCAGAATTTCTATAAAAGTCTAGACCCAACCAATAGCTTTAATCCCGGCATCGGTAAAATGTCGAAAACCAAACGTAATTGCTCGTGCTGTTTGTAATGGGCAGTTTGGGCTAAGCTTGCTGCTTCAAAAATAAGCCAATTGCATCCATCGTTTAGCACTAATCAATAAATAATTAGAGATTCAAAAATATTACATAGATATCTAACAGAATAAGGGCAAGCGTATGATTATTTCATCTCCAAACGACTACAGGGCTGCTGCCAAGCGCCGACTGCCACCATTTCTATTTCATTATATAGATGGCGGTGCTTATGAGGAATATACCTTAAAACATAATGTTGAAGATTTATCAAAAATTGCCCTTAGACAACGTGTACTGAATGATATGTCACAACTGAGCTTAGAGACGCAGTTATTTAATGAAACTCTGTCTATGCCTGTCGCGTTGTCACCCGTGGGTCTGACAGGTATGTATGCGCGCCGCGGAGAAGTGCAGGCCGCTATGGCAGCCGATCAAAAAGGCATTCCGTTTACCATGTCGACAGTTTCGGTTTGTCCGATTGAGGAAGTAGTGCCTAAAATTAACCGTCCAATGTGGTTTCAGCTTTATGTATTAAAGGACCGAGGTTTTATGAAAAATGCCTTGGAGCGTGCCAAAGCTGCGGGGTGTTCGACCTTGGTTTTTACGGTAGATATGCCGGTACCAGGGGCACGCTACCGAGATATGCACTCCGGTATGAGCGGTAAAAATGCCGCTATGCGCCGTTACTTCCAGTCTATGACGCATCCGCAATGGGCATGGGATGTAGGACTAAATGGCCGTCCGCACGATCTGGGTAATATCTCTACTTATTTAGGCAAGACAACAGGATTGGAAGACTATATAGGCTGGCTAGGTAATAACTTCGATCCCTCTATTTCTTGGAAAGATTTAGATTGGATTCGCGAGTACTGGGATGGGCCTATGGTTATCAAAGGTATTTTGGACCCCGAAGATGCCAAAGATGCGGTGCGTTTTGGGGCAGACGGCATAGTCGTATCCAATCATGGTGGGCGACAACTGGACGGTGTTTTATCCAGTGCACGTGCTCTGCCTCCTATTGCCGATGCAGTTAAAGGAGAGATTAAAATTTTAGCCGACTCTGGTATACGTAATGGCTTAGATATTGTGCGTATGTTGGCTTTGGGCGCTGATATTTGCATGCTAGGGCGCGCTTTTATTTATGCTTTAGCAGCGGATGGCGGTGCAGGGGTAAGCAATTTGTTAGAACTGCTAGATAAAGAAATACGCGTCGCAATGACCTTGACTGGTGCCAAAACGATTGCTGATATTAATTCTGACTGTTTAGTAAAGCTGGAGAATTAAACTTGAAGCCGTTAGTTTAGTCATCAATCGTAATAATGAAACTCATAATATTGTTGGCTGACTAGGGATAGACAGATATACCATTACAGGAATGGCTGACCCAGTATCACCAAAAAATAAATGATTAATACATAAAGCTGACAACGTCTTGGCTGATGAGAAGCGAGAGCTTCGAGATCCACATAAACAGGTTAAATGGCTTACACCATAGAAAACCTACATTTAAGACCGCACGACTATATTTGAATGAATTTGATCAGGAGATCAAGGATGACTATTGATAACGACGTACTACGTGAACGCATCAGCTTATTAGGCTCATTTCTAGGAGAGGCGATTTCTCGCCAGACGGGCGAAGAAACACTTAATACGATTGAAACGCTGCGTAAAGGTTTTATTCAACAACGCCGCGCACCTAACGAAGCGAATAAGCGACAACTTATCGACTTCATCGCCTCGTTAGATAATCAAACCTTAAAAAACGTCATCCGCAGCTTTTCTATCTATTTCTTTTTAGCAAATCTAAGTGAGGAAAATTACTTACGCGAGCAGCGTCATGCCTTGCGTATGCAATCCGATCAAAGCTGGGAAGGCTCGTTTCGCCGCACCTTGCTTGAATGTCGCGAACGCAATATTGAACCTGCCCAAATGCAAGAGCTGATTGAGCAGCTGAAATTTATACCTGTCTTTACCGCGCATCCTACTGAAGCGCGCCGCCGTACGACCATGAATCTATTGCAGAGTTTGTTTATTCATAGCGATGCCTTAAACAATCTTGCAGAAGACAGCTTTGCCTACGAGCAAGCAAAAGAAAAAACGGCGCAGACGATTGATTTACTATGGTCATCGGATGAAGTGCGTACGCGTAAGCCTTTAGTCTATGACGAGATCAATAATGGCCTGCATTATTTTAATGCCAGTTTATTCAATGCCATTCCAAAGGTTTATCGTAATATTAAAGACGCCATTATCGATATCTATCCTGAGCTAACAGACTACCCATTACCTGCCTTTATGAGTTTTGGCTCTTGGATAGGTGGCGACAGAGATGGCAATCCCTTTGTCACTCATGACACCACAGAAATGGCGGTATTGATGCATGCCGATACCGTGCTACGTCATTATCAAGTACTGCTAAAAAAACTGCGCCGTGAACTTATTCACAGTGATACGATTATCAAGATTGCGCCAGACGTTTATGCTCGTATAAAGGAGTATGCCACTCTCGAGCAAAAAGTATTTTATTATAATCCTGACGATTACAACAATGAGCCGTACCGTAGGTTGCTATCGATTATCCTTGCCAAAATAAAAGCGACCAATCGCCACATTCAAAGCAAAGGTACAGACCTCGACGCCGCACACGATGCTTACGCCAACCCACAAGAGTTGTTAGAAGATTTACGTATCATTCGAAAAAGTGTCAATACTCATGACAAGGCTCATGGCGAAGGGCTATTACTCGATACGATTCGTCTGGTCAAAACCTGCGGCTTTCATCTAGCAGCGCTCGATATCCGCCAAGAGTCGTCTTATCATAGCGATGTGATCGCCGATATTTTCGCCAATGCCTCAAATTTACCAGACTATCAGACTCTGGGTGAAACCGAGCGCCAAGAGTGGTTGACGCGTTTACTTGCAAAGCCGGGTACACCGCTCATCTATACCGATAACTTGACTGATAAAACCCGTGAACAATTAGCCTTGATGAACTCAGTGGCAACATTACGTAAACTGGTCGGACAAGACACGTTCGGTAGTTATGTGATTTCGATGACCAACAATGCCAGTCAATTATTAGAAGTCTTACTACTCATGCGTTTTGCAGGCTTGTGCAGGGTTGATGATGCAGGTCAGCTGTCTGCTGACTTACCCGTCGCACCCTTGTTTGAAACCATCGAAGACCTTAAAAACATCGATAAGATTTTACCTGCCGTCTTGGACAACCCACTCTATAGAGGACTCCTCCAGCACTCAGATAACACACAAGAAATCATGCTGGGTTATTCAGATTCATCAAAAGATGGTGGCATCATTACGTCTGCGTGGCAGCTTTATAGCGCGCAGCAAACCATTAACCATATTGCTGCTGAATATGGCATCAAAACACGCCTGTTTCATGGGCGTGGTGGCTCTGTCAGTCGTGGCGGTGGCTCAACGCATAATGCAATTGCCGCTCAGCCCGCAGGGACACTGCATGGAGAAATTAAAGTCACCGAGCAGGGCGAAGTCCTTTATGCCAAATATGCCAACACCGATACTGCTGTATTTGAGCTTACCATGGGCATAACTGGTACGCTTAAAGCGTGCTCAACAAGATTTGTGGTGCAACCGCCTGAACTAGCAAATTATGAAGCACTCTTTGCGCGTCTAGCAGATGCGGGTGAACAAAGTTATCGTACGCTGACGGACCATACCGAAGGGTTTTATCAATTCTATTCACAAGTGACGCCAGTGCAGGAAATCTCTTTATTAAATATTGGCTCGCGCCCAGCGCACCGTAATAAAGGCCTGCCAAGTAAGACAACCTTGCGGGCGATTCCCTGGGTATTTGGTTGGTCTTTAGCGCGCTTCACCCTACCAGCTTGGTATGGCGTAGGTAGTGCTCTTCATAGCGTTAAAGAAGACGAAGGTTTAATGAGAGAGATGATTGATTGCTGGCCATTTTTTAACGTATTTATTAGTAATATTGAAATGGCATTTACCAAAGCTGAGATGAGCATTGCTCAGGCTTATAGCCAATTATGTGACAATA
The DNA here is from genome assembly GCF_003148585.1 of Psychrobacter immobilis. Taxonomy (GTDB): domain Bacteria; phylum Pseudomonadota; class Gammaproteobacteria; order Pseudomonadales; family Moraxellaceae; genus Psychrobacter; species Psychrobacter immobilis. The sequence continues at coordinate 104,822 of NZ_QGGM01000002.1, forward strand.
CGAGGTTACGTGAACAGATTATGAAAGCAGTAATCGATGAGCATCACCTAACCTTCTCAGGTTTAAATTCTTTGCTTAACCAGACATCGTTATTGGCGCATCAGCAAAGCCTTGCCGCATCACTGCAATGGCGAAATGCTTATTTAGATCCGATTAACTACATACAAATCGAGTTGTTGAAACGTGCCAGACAAAGAGACACTATATATGATGACGGTGACTTTAGTGTTGAAGATCCATTAATCCGTAGTATCAATGCTTTGGCAGCGGGTCTACGCAATACGGGTTAATTAATAGAGAATTACGTTCAGATATCTAACTTATAACCTAAATACATTGACTTCCTTTAATTAAATTAAGAAGGTTGAAAAGGTGTAAGGGTCAACTAATTTAGATGTGGGTGGGTTTCTATCGTCAGGCTCCCTAACTAAAATCTCCCGAATTTTTTTTATACGGATTTGACGGTAGGGGTCAGTCAGCTACCAGCTATCGAGACGACCCGTATGTAACTTGGTGAAACAGATGCTTGATTATGCCACTACAGTCTATTAATTAGGCAGCAATTGAGACAAGATGTTAGAAAAAAATATTGCCTCTCAAAAAGCTCGATTATCACTGCCATATCCTATCCAGCACAGTGAACCAATTCTTTGACGTAATCTTTTCAATGAGTGGATCGGAGAAATGTCGTTGTTGCATGTGCTCAATCAGCATAGAGATTTGACTGATATCAGATAACTCATCTGGCAATAGACAACCATCAAAATCAGAGCCAAAACCGACGTGATCTTCGCCTAAATGGTCAACTAGATAATCAAGATGATCGACAATCACATCAACTGAAGTTTGCGTGTTGCGTTGACCGTCAGCACGAAGAAATGCAACATCAAAGTTCACCCCAACCATACCACCGCTTTGTTTAATGGCAGCCAGTTGCTGGTCAGTCAAATTCCTTGCTTGCTGACATAACGCGTGTGCATTAGAGTGTGTCGCGACAATGGGCTGATCAATAATCTCTAACGTATCCCAAAAAGCACGCTCATTCATATGCGACACATCGATTAGCATATGTTTTTCACGACACTTTAGAATGAGGTCTTTACCTTGATCCGTGAGACCAGATCCTGTATCGGGAGAATGAGGAAAGGAGGCATTTAAGCCATCACCAAAGAGGCTTTTTCTATTCCAGAGTGGCCCTATACTTCTAAGACCTGCATCATAAAAAACATCCAATAACTCAGGTTTAATGGCTAAAAACTCAGCACCTTCCAAATGAAGGATGATGGCTAATTGCTGATTCTGCTGACAGGCTTGAATTTGCGCTAAAGACTTACAAATCTGAATCTGACCGTCTGATCGCGCCTGTAATTGTTGCACAAGTGCCAACTGTGCACAGCAAATATCCACGATTTTTTGCGGCTCAAAATCTAAGCCTGAGAGATTTGATAACTTGTCAGGATGGTTTTTTTTAACATAAGCGTAGGGCGGCAGGAAAATAGAAAATAAGCCGCCCATCCATCCCGCTTTCTGACAACGTTGTAAATCCAAATGTCCTGGTAGCGTACCATAAATGAAATCATGCACAGGATCTGCGGCTGCACTCAGCCACAGTCGGGTCAATAGGTCGTTATGTCCATCAAATATCACAGGCTGAGCATTCATTATTCATCCATTACCGTACGAGTAGGAATTAATTGCTCTTGACTCAATAGCTTTGAGTTTTTAGGGTTCCTAAAGCGTAACTCTTCAAAGGAAACTGGCGTTTCACTGTTTATACGCGCTTCCTCGATCAGATAATGATAAGGTGATTTGCCACACACAGGATCGGCATTTTTGGCATCCCCAGTCAGCATAAACGCTTGGCAACGACAGCCGCTGTAATCCCGCTCTTTATCTGGGCAGCTTTGGCACATGTCAGGCATCCAATCGTCACCGCGAAACTGATTAAAGCTCGCAGACTCATACCAAATATCTGCAAGTTGGGTGTTGCGTACGTTAGGGAACTGTATTGGTAATTGTCTGGCGGCATGGCAAGGTAGGGCTGTGCCGTCCGGTGCCACAGTCAAGAAAATCTTACCCCAACCATCCATACAGGGTTTAGGACGTTCTTCGTAATAATCAGGAACGACAAAAATGAGTTTACATTTGATGCCACGTTTTTCAATTTTCTTGCGGTGCTCATTGGTAATACGCTCGGCTCGAACCACTTGCGCTTTGGTTGGTAGTAAGCCTTCGATATTCTCAAATGCCCAACCATAAAACTGACAAATGGCCAGTTCAACGGTATCGGCTTCCAGCTCTAAGCACAGCTCAATAATCTGATCAATCTGATCAATATTCTGCCGATGAATGACAAAGTTGAGCACCATAGGATAGTTGTACTGCTTGACCAGACGTGACATCTCATACTTTTGTTCAAAGGCATGTTTTGAGCCAGCCAATGCATTGTTAACCGTTGGATCACTGGCTTGGAAACTGATCTGAATGTGGTCAAGGCCAGCCTCTTTTAATCGAGCAATCCGAGATTCGTTCAATCCCATGCCTGATGTGATTAAATTGGTGTAAAAACCTTTGTTATGAGCATAAGCGACCAATTGTTCTAAATCTTGACGAACGAGTGGTTCACCGCCAGAAAAGCCGAGCTGCACCGTGCCCATTTGCCGCGCCTGATCAAGAACATCGAACCATTCTTGCGTTGTCAGTTCCTGCTTATACTGAGCATAATCAACAGGATTAGAGCAATAAGGGCATTGTAATGGGCAGCGATAGGTAAGCTCAGCCAATAGCCATAATGGCAGTCCTACTGGCGCAGTCATACTAAATCAATCCAATGTTCACGTTGAGCCACCAACATATATTCGATAATGTCTTGCTCGATTTCAGGTATATCACCAAACATAGCCTTCACCTTTTTAATAATATCAGCAATGGACGCTTGACCATCAATGTGTTGACCGATGATGCTGGCACTCTCATTTAATTTGATCATCCCTTCAGGGTACAGCAACACATAAGCGTTCTGTGCAGGCTCAAACTGAAAGCGATAACCATGACGCCATACTGGGACGATAGAGTGATCTAGTTCAGGTAAACTCATTTGAACAATCCTTTATGCCAGACATTATCATCAGTGACGCTTTGGTAAGGGGCTTGATTATGGACATAGGCCAAGCTCAAAGAATCCAAAATGGTCCACAAAATATCCAGTTTAAATTGTAGAATCTCTAGCATACGCTCTTGTTGTTCAACTGTTTTGAATGAGTCGAGCGTAATGGTTAGGCCATGCTCAACATCGCGGCGGGCCTGACTTAAGCGCGAGCGAAAATAGGTATAACCTTGCTCTTTAATCCAAGGATAATGTTTTGGCCAAGACTCTAAGCGCGATTGATGAATCTGCGGGGCAAAAAGCTCTGTCAGTGAGCTGCTGGCTGCTTCTCGCCATGAGGTACGACGCGCAAAATTTACATAAGCATCGACTGCAAAACGTACACCCGGCAACACCAATTCTTCAGAAATCACTTGTTCGCGGCTAAGACCAACCGCTTCTGCCAGACTCAACCATGCTTCACGACCGCCACCATCAGGATACACGCCATCTTGATCAATCATGCGCTGAATCCACTCTTGACGCACCCGCTGATCGGGGCAATTCGCCATGATTGCCGCATCTTTCAAGGGAATATTGATTTGATAATAGAATCTGTTGGCGACCCACGCTTGAATCTGCTGTTGGGTCGCTTGTCCTTCATGCATCATGATATGAAAAGGGTGGTAAATATGGTAATACTGACCTTTAGCCATAATCGCTTGTTCAAAGGCCTCTACGCTTAGGGCTATTTTTTCTTCTTGCATTATCTTCATTTTGCTGTCGCCTTACAATTCAATCTGCATACCATCAAACGCCACTTCAACACCGTGTTGTTTCAATGTTGCAGCCTGTTCAGATTGTTCATTCAATATTGGGTTGGTGTTATTAATGTGGATCAATACCTTACGAATGTTTTTGAGCTGATCTAAATAGTGCAGTGATCCATCTTCACCACTAATGTGTAAATGCCCCATGTCTTGGCCTGTTTTTGTACCGACACCGCATTCTTGCATCTCACTGTCAGTCCATAAAGTGCCATCAATCATCACACAATCAGAGGCTTCCATAATCTGCATAATATCATCGTCAATTTTGCCCAAACCTGGCGCGTAAAAGAGTTGTTTTTGCGTTTTTAAGTCTTTTACAATCAGCGCAATATTATCGCCATCATGGGGGTTATTACGATGTGGCGAGTAGGGTGGTGCCGAGCTTCTAATCACCAAAGGCGTCAATTCTAAATTGCTAAAACCTTCAATATTAAAGGTCTGTTTCGGATCAATTTGGTGATATTGCAGGCCACCATTCCAGTGTTTCAACATATTGAAAATAGGAAACCCTGTCGTGAGATCTTGGTAGACCATCTCAGTACACCAAACAGGAATCGGACACCCTTCTCGCAGGGTCAATAGCCCAGTCGTATGGTCAAGCTGACTGTCCATCAAAACCACATTCGTGATGCCTGTATCTCTCAGGTTACGTGCTGGCTGTGCCGCCTTAAATTCAAATAATTGCTGACGAATATCAGGTGACGCGTTGAATAAAATCCAATCTATGCCATTCTCTGATATGGCTATCGAAGACTGGGTGCGGGTCTTTGCTTCAATTGTGCCTTGACGAACACCATGACAATTATAGCAATTGCAATTCCACTGTGGAAAACCACCACCAGCCGCTGAGCCTAAAACGTGAATATACATAAATCAATATTTCCAAAAAAATAAAAGCCCTAATCATCTAGGGCTTTTAATGTATTTAAGTCTAGTAAATTTTAACGCGCTTCAAAATACATAGTGACTTCGAAACCGATACGGATATCTTGAAAAGCTGGTTTAGTCCATTGCATAGGATTACTCCGGAAAGATCTCACTAGCTAATAAGTAAGATTAGTAAAAAGAATCTTTAATGGTATTCTAATCTAGCCCCTGCTGTCAAATCTGTAAAAAGACGGAAAACATTTTAGTTACGCAGTCTAACAGTAGTAATCAAACTATACTTATCTTGGCATATACCACTGTTCATTGTAAGGTAAATTGGATATATGCCTTAGTAATAAAACGGCAATGAATCAAATCATTACCGCTTCATTAAACAGGTATGATGTTACTTGGCTTTGTCAGCAAGTTTATAAGCCATAACATAATCCCCAATAGTAGTACCAACTGAACCATGTCCACCAGCTACCAATACGACCATCTGCTCACCTTTAGAATTTAGATAAGTCATAGGCGTCGCTTGGCCACCTGCTGGAATACGAACATTCCACAATACATCGCCATTTTTTAAATCATAGGCGCGGAAGTTGTTTTCAGTAGCCGCTGACAAGAATGCGACGCCACCTTTAGTGATGATAGGTCCACCGATACCAGGTACCCCCAATTCAAACTTGATTGGAATAGGAGATAAGTCCTGTACGGTACCGTTCTTGCGCTGATAAGCAATCTCGCCTGTGGCCAGATCAGCACCTGCGATAGTGCCCCATGGTGGCTGCTGGCAAGGTACACCAAGTGGTGATAAGAATGGTCCCATTTCTACCGCATAGTCTGCGCCTTCGTTGGCATTCACACCTTGTTCACCTTTATTGGTCTCAACATCGCCAAGTGTGTCTTTAGGGATGAGTTTTGAGGTAAAGGCAAGGTAAGTTGGCATACCGAACATCACGCCATTTTCAGGATCAACAGCGATTCCGCCCCAGTTAAAGGTACCAAAGTTACCAGGATAGACTAACGTACCGTTGGTTGATGGTGGCGTGTAGCGACCGTCGTAGTTGAGTTTGTTGAACTCAATACGGCACATCATCTGATCGATGAGACTTGCGCCCCACATATCTTTTTCAGTCAGTTTCTCAGGCTCAAAGCTCAAACCAGAATAAGGTTGCGTCGGAGCAGCATGTTCACCAGCAATGAGGTAGCCTTGCGGTGCATCACGCTCTTTGATAGGCACAATAGGCTCGCCTGTGGCACGGTTCAAGACATAAACATCGCCTTGTTTAGTCGGTACCACCAATGCAGGCTGGACACCATCAGCGGTATTTAAGTCAAGCAATGTTGGCTGCGCAGGCGTATCCATATCCCAAAGATCATGATGGACAAACTGCTGTACCCAGCGCGCTTCACCAGTTTTCAGATCTAGTGCGACCACAGAGGTTGCATACTTTTCTTCAGCAGCATTACGATAGCTACCGAGCTGATCGGGCGTGCGATTGCCCATTGGGAAGTAGGCCAAACCAAGCTCTTCATCAGCACTGGCAGTCGACCATGAGTTTGGCGAGCTGGTGCGATAGACTTGAGTTGGATCATTGACATCAAAAGGGGCTGTGTTGTCAGGATCACCTGAATCCCAGTTCCACATAAGCTCGCCAGTATTCACGTCATAAGCACGGATCACACCAGAGGGTGAGTTTACATCGTAGTTGTCGTTAACAGCACCAGCGACAATAATAACGCCACCTGCAACCACTGGGGCAGATGTTGAGTAATAGTAGCCTGCTTGCTGGAACGGCATGTTGTGCATCAAATCTAATGCGCCATCTTCACCAAACTCTTGACAGCGTTGTCCCGTTTTTGGATCGAGGGCATATAGCTTGGCATCAGAGGTTGGGATAAATATCTTGGCATCGCATTGCTTGGAGGGATTTTCAAAGGTATTCCCAGCAATTTTTTGCACCAATGTATCGCCAGTCGCAGCCGGTTTATTAGCCGCTACTACGTTATTATCAGTGGTGTCACTGACGGCGCTATCGCTAGCTGTCTCGGTATTAGCATTAGCTGCTGGCGTAGTGCTGTTTGTACCAGCTTGACCAGCGTAATAAGAGACACCGCGGCAAGTTTGATGCTGACGCTGGAGGTTTTCGCCAACCTTAGGATCGAACTTCCATAGAGTCTCACCAGAGTCGGCATCTAATGCCAGCACCCAGTTATGCGGCGTACACATATAAAGAGCGTTGCCGATCTTTAGTGGGGTTGCTTGATAAGTGGTTTCGCCAACATCATTAGGACCTTTGATATCGCCTGTTTGGATTTGCCACGCCAGCTCCAAATCTTTGACATTCTCTGTGTTGATTTGAGTCAAAGGAGAGTAGCGTTGGCCATAGTTAGTACGGCCATAGGCGCTCCACTCACCATCTGGTGTTTGCTCGCCATTTGATAATGGGTCGCCAAGGTTGGTAGAAGTGGCATTTTGATCGCCGTCATCTTTGGCAGTTAAATCGAGCTCGCCCAATTTGTCGGTGGCATTATTGGCCATACTACCGAAAGAGAGCAGTGCGCCCACAACCACACTAGCCAGCAATCCCCAATAATAAATAGGGTTTTTTGAGTTATTTTTGGCGTCTTTGAAGGGAGTTGTAATAAGATTTTCGGAATGTAAGCTCGATGTACCATTAGCAACTAAATTTTTATCAGAGCTCTTTGATACTCGAGTTTTATTACCCTGCATCTTGTTAGATACCCATGGCAATAACATTAATAAACCAAATATCAGCGGAAAGCCCAAGCGAGTTGCCAGTGCCCACCAATAAAACCCAGATTCCCAAAGCGCCCAAGCCAGGGTCGCTATAATAAAAATAGTATAGAGCCCATAGGCGCTCCAATGTCTTTTAAATAGCAAGAATGCTGTGACAAGCATCGTAATGCCAGCAATAACATAGTAAGCGCTACCGCCTAACGAGAGTAAGTAGGTACCTCCAATAAGCAAAGGTGCGGCAAAAACCGCCATAATAATAGCTATGAATTTTTCCATGAGCGGAACCACCTGTTTATATAAAAGCAGATTGGCATGCAATGATGGACGACCAGTTAAAACTAGGCGTCCATCATTACATACCTATGTAATTAACAAATAAATCAAACGTCGAATAACGTTTTGGACTTTATTTTATCACCTATACACAAGATCAGTAAAGGTAAGGTAAGATAGGAAAAACTGTTTGGTAAGTGTTTTAGATACTAGGGCGTGTCTTCATTTTAAAAATGGTGATAAAGATTAGATAAATTGTAGTCAAACAAGGAAAATAGCGCCGTTAATATCGGGATATTACCTAGCTATTTGATGAAGTTTGGCAAAATTTAGCCATTTTTAGCCCATTTAGATGTCCATCGATTGAATTGAAGACACGCCCTAAACTGTTTTTGATATAAATCCATAAATGCATAGCCTAAGACTCAAGTCCTCACTAGCAGACTGAGCTTCTTCCTAGAGATGTTACGTTAAATGGTTTTCATGCAAAAAAAGTCATCGGTTCGAGTGCTCGAAAATAGCTCTGCTATCATGAGAATAATACATAAGTTTAAGTTCCAAAAAACTATCTATAGAAATCTGCTATGACCCTCCCTAAAACCTCTTTAACACGTAAATATATCCTTTTTTAGCAGCAGCGATGCTGTCTGTGTCAGCTATGGTTACTGATTTTAGCCAAGTTCAACGCGAAGCTAATCAAGGTGATGCTGATGCCTAATATGTGCTTAGGATGATATACGTCAAAGGCGAAGGCGTGCGACTAAACACCATGACTACTAAAAAATGGTTTGAGCTATGCTGAAGAAACCGTAGAGGTAAATTTGGTAAACTAAGCGTATTAATCGGAGTTTATCATGACCAAGAAAGTAAGAACCTACTGTGACGAATTTAAAGCCGAGGCAGTCAAGAAGATAGCAGACAATAATGGCAATATCTCAGCGACCGCAAAGCAGCTTGGCATCGCCATGCAGACCTTATCTAATTGGCACAATAAAGCCAATCAAGGCAAGCTTATCAGCACTCAGCAATATGAACCTGATCTTATGGCAGCTATTCAAGAAATAAAGTAGCTCAAGCGACAACTTAAAGTTGCTGAAGAAGAGCGAGAGATATTAAATGAGGAGGGATAAAGCGGAGCATTGCTTCGCCCCGACGCAAGGGGAGAGCTATGCTCGAGTGAGGCGACGGCGTACTTTGCCAAGCACAGCTAGTAAAGTACGCCTTTATAAAAACTAATAGACAGGTCTTTAGTATCGTCTCTATGTGCCGTGTGTTAAGCGTCAAACCATCAAGCTATTACGACTGGAGTAGTCGCGATATCAGCGAGCAGCAGATACATCGCAACCATTGTGAGCTACTAGTTAAAGCCGCTCACAGTGAAAGTAAAGAACGTTATGGTTATGAACGTTTGCATGCAACACTCACCGAGCAAGGCCATGACATCACCTATATCTGGACAAATGAGGGTTGGCTGTATTTAGCAGGCGTTAAAGACTTATACATTAAAGAGCTTGTCGGTTACGCCATCATCAAACGCATGACAGCAGATCTAGTATGCAAAGTATTGAACATGGCCATCAAGAACAAACGACCCAGTAAAGGGCTAGTCGTTCACTCTAAAATAGGCAGCCAGTATGTAGCCACGCGTACCATAAGATCATCAAGCAGCCTCACTTTACAAGCTCAATGAGCGCTAAAGGTAACTGCTTTGACAACGCACCCATAGAAAGCTTCTGGGGCATATTGAAGAACGAACTAGTATATTACCAAGACTATAAAACAAGGTTTGCCGCTATTACCAATATCATTAGATATATCGAGTTGTACTACAATCAAACGAGGATGTTGATGAAGATGACTTTATGAATAGTTAGTAGGTATGAGAATTAATCAATCATCAACCAATCTTGATAAAGATTAATCATATAATTATAATCCCATGAACTTATTGTACGGTAGCCTTAGTTTAACATAATATACATTATGCGAAAACAAACCAATGACTTTAGAAGTTAGGCTCATAGTTTTATACAGTGCGATTTATAAGCTCTCAAGATTGTCTCTGTGATTTTTATTCAGGGTTTATAGTTTTTATATTTAGGTATTAATAAAAATAACACTCAGTATTGGCTAGCGACAGGTTTCTAGTAAATGCTTGAGTAAAGACTTGCCATCTTCATCTAAAATCACATCTGCCACTCGGCAATTAGCATCGTCATCGGTACCATTACATGATAACTCGTAATAAACATTGCTGCCATGCGCCAAACTCACTTGCACCAATCCTTGGTCAGTCATCGAAAACTGTTTGTCTTGGGTATAATCAGGATCTTGCGAATCCCACAATACATCATAATCAACATGACAAGATATTTGCTCTCTATCAAAATAATCCTGTTCAATCTGCATCGCGGCTTGTAGATCTGGGTCGGCATACTGTTGCAATACGACAGGATTATCCATGCCTTGATTGTTGACATCTTGCTGATACATATTGCTAATGGTCGCTATTTTTATGGCTGCATAAGTCTGAGTTGACTCTGCTATATCAGCTATAGCAGAATTGGTTGTTATCAGTCCCATAGCTAGCAGCGTCAGTGAATAATGTGTTGGCATGGCGTTCTCTACGAGCTTCAATGATATAAGTGTTATAAACCATTACATCATAACCATATTATGACTCTGCTGTATTATCGTATCATTCCGGTTTATCTAATAGAAATAATCTATTACTTAGTAACTTTTAAATAATAACTTTTTGCTCAGTAATCTTGTGACATTTGCTCAATTATATTCACAGTAACGTATATTTCGCTAACCACTGCGATAAGGATGCTTTATGACCCTATTATCTACTTTCAAAGACCGTTCATCTAAATTAACCGTTGGCGGCGCATTGGCTTTGGCGCTAGCAGCAACTGGCTGTCAATCTTCTGCTGAATCCAATATAGCCACTCCAAATCAATCTAACGGCCATTCATCAACGCCCGTTGTCTCCGATATCAGTCAGCAAACCCTTAAGCAGCAAGCCTTACGTATTCAGCGCGCACTTGCGAATAAAGACTTCGCTCGCATCACCAATGATATTCATCCAACCCGTGGTGTTCGTTTTTCGATGTATGCCTATGTGCGTCCTGAGACTGATAAAGTCTTTAGCCGTGAACAATTCGCGCAATATTTACAACAGTCCAAAGTACGCTTTACTTGGGGTGAAAAAGACGGTACTGGTGATCTACTAGTCACACCACTACCTGTATATTTAGACACATGGATTGATGCTAGCAAGTTTAATAATGCCAGTATCAGTATTAATGAATTCCAACACAGCGGCAATATGATTAATAACCTAAAGAGGATTTATCCCAATTCAGAGGTTGTCGAGTTTTATCATAAAGGCTCAGAGGAATACGCTGGTATGGATTGGCGCATCATGCGCTTAGTGTTTGAAGAATATCAAGGCAAACGCTATTTGGTCGCTATTGTGAATGAGCAATGGACAGTTTAAATAATTTTTATCTATAAGAACATGTATTTAAATAAAGAATGAGTAATAAAAAAGGCAGTGTCACCGAAGCCATACACTGCCCTTTTTATTATTTTTCCGCCTGTATATTCAGTATTCAACATAAATGTTAAATACTAATGATCTTATTAAAGTGGCGTTTGGCGAAAAAACTTCACCATAATCTCATAGATATCTGGATAAGCATCTACCAATTTTTGCGGTGTTTCAAAAAACACTTCGCTCAGAACCGCAAAAAACTCCGCAGGATTGGTAGCGCCATAACGATCTAGTCCTGCCTTACAATGAGTCTGAAAGTCTTCAAAATCACGTGTCATAATCTCAGTCCAGCGCGCAGGATCCATATCGGGTTGCAGTGGTGGAAAGCCATTGGCACGGCCATTTAACATATCAAGTTTATGCACAAATTCGTGGATGACAACGTTATGACCATCGCGCTCGCCTGAGTGCTTCGCATCTTTCCATGACAAAATAACGGGGCCGCGCAGCCACGCCTCACCGCTACGGTGCTGACTGCCCTCATGGACGATGCCCAGTTCATCGACAGTGGTTGTTTCGCTCTTGTAGGAACCAGGATAAATGATAATGGCTGACCAGCCAGCATACCACTCAAGGCTAAGGTTTAAGATAGGCAAACAAGCTTGCAAGGCGATGGATTGCCGCACCGTATCGCTAATCTCAAAACCTTGTGCGCCCGTGATTGACTTATCCGCCAAAAACAGCGTCGCCAGCTCAAACAAGCGTGTTAGCTCGTCCTCATTTAACCGATCAAGTATCACAATACGCTTGGCAGCTTGTTGCCAGTCAGCATGGGTAAACTCGCTGTTGTCTAAGATACGCTGCTCGCGCCAGTCTTTTATTATGCTAAACATATTGAATTTCCTTTAATTGCGTCTTTAGACTGTGCTTTTTATTATTAGCGTTATGTGTTTTAAGGGGTTAAATGGTGCTGACAATAAGCCTGTGTATCAACTCTCTAACGACAACATATTCATAATCAGCTTAATCAAGGTTTCTTTTTGGTTGGGATCAGATTCAGCGACTAACAAGGTTAATGCGGCAAGCCCGGTATTGTTGATGACCATCTCACCTTTATCATTGAGCAGTCGATTATTACGATGCAAAAAATCCACAAACAAAAAAGCGCCGCTGCGTTTATTACCATCGGTAAAAGGATGATTTTTGACCATAAAGTACAGCAGATGCGCCGCTTTACTCTCAATGGTCGGGTACGCAGGCTCGCCAAACACCGTCTGCTGTAAATTACCCAGTACGCTGTCCAACCCATCACCGCGAGGCTTAGCAAATAGCTCAGTCGCCTCGCCTCTATTTATCAGCTGCGCTTTTAAATCCGTCAGCGCTGCCATCGCCTCAGTCGGACTGGGTAAGATACCGCCATCCTCCCCTGAAGGATTATCAAGCAAGCCTTCATCATAACGCTGTAACCATAAGAATGTCTGTGTATAACGGCTGATAATTTCAACCAAGCCGCGTCCTTCATCGGTTTTAAGCTCGGGACTTTGCGCGGTTTTTCTAATTAAATTTAACGCTTGTTGTAGCTCGCTTGAGTTTTTATCAAAGCGCTCTTGATTGAGCGTATAGCCTTGAACTAAGTATTCACGTAAGCGCTGGGTTGCCCAGCGTCTAAACTGCACACCTTGGGGAGATTTGATGCGATAACCTACTGAGATAACTACATCTAAGTCATAAAAAGTCACAGGGCGGTCAGAATTTGCAATATGCATTTTTTGCATATTGCTTTTCTCAGCGATCTCTTCATCGTTTATGGCATTGGTAATATGACGCGAAATCACTGATTGGTCACGACCAAACAACTCAGTCATTTGTGATTGTGACAGCCAGACCGTATCCTGTCCAAAACGTACGTCTACCTGCGCCTTCCCATCAGCGCTTTCATATATCTCTACTTTTGCTGTTTTATCATTCGTAACACCAACCATCTTGGTTTTTCCTTAATATACGCGCTTATGCTCAATTCATAAATTATACGGCGACTGCATGAAAGAGTACATAATAATGACTATCCTGTGCTTGGTGTATCTCGCGGCGAATAACCGAAGTGCTGCTTATAAATACGTGAAAAATAACCTTGATCGGTATAGCCTACTCTATGAGCGACCTCATCTATAGTCACGTAGCTTTTGGTTTTTAAAATGTGATTGGCCTGCTTTAAGCGCAATTCCTTGACCCAGTCTGAAAAAGTATAAGGTAGATCGGAAAACAGCTTGTGTAAGTATCTGGCAGAGATATGACAAGCAGCAGCGACGGTCTTAGGATTAAGGTCAGAGCTTGCTAAGTTTAGACTTACATAGTGTTCTATCCGCTTTAAGTGCACCGATTGTATGGACGAGCTGGTACTCATCATCACCTCTTTCGGGGCGATCAATGTCAATACAATAAGGTTAAGCAGCTGCTGCTCTAATATTTTTATCTCTAAATCACCCAGCTGATTGTTATGAATAAGCGCCAGTATTTGACCAATTTGAAATACCAGTAACCTGCCTGCCCCTTCATCAATAGACAGACTGCGGGCAAACTGCCGCTCTATAGTGCCCATTTGCGGGGTTAATAGCGCTAAAGGCACTTTAATCACATACAGTGATGCTTCGTGCAGATGATAGAACTCATAAGGTAGGCTGGACAGCTCAATAAAGAACTGACCGGGCTTAGACGTTAGCTGTCGACCTTTTTGAGTAAAACGAACGTCGCCTGTGATAGGAAAAGTAATTAAAATACTGTCATCAATATAGCCGGGGCTCTGTCTGCCGCGATTATAGTGCACAGTATTAGCATGATAGTGCGAAACACCTATCTCTAGAAGCTTAGCATGTTGCAAAAAACCAGAAAACTTATTTGGTTGCCGAAAGCTCACATCAAGATCAAAGTAAGTGTCACTGATGGTACGCTTCCAATCGAAGGCACCTAAGGTTTGCATGCGATCCGTTGCTGGCATCTCTAACCCTGAGAGGCTTAGAAAATTTTTATTCATTGATAAATCATGTGCAGTGACGTCTTTTGTCTTATCTGCTAGCAAGGTTTGATGAGAGGTATCTTGATAACGGTTTGGCTTTTGATTTGCATTCATCCTTGAACACTCAATATATGGTATACAACTGTACTGATATCCTATCAGTTATTGATCAATAATCCTCTTTTATATCATAAAATAAAAAAGGCTTCAGGCATTAAATACTTTTTAATGCCTGAAGCCTTTAGTTGGTGAAACCTCTAGTAGGTTTTGCTTAACGACTTATCTCTATGCTGCTCGAGTCAGCTTATAAGTGCCAGTCTCATGCAGCTCTGCTTGCCAGCCATTTTTAATGACCACGGTAGTGGTTGGCTCTTGAATGAGCGCAGGACCTGTGACCACAGCACCAGCACCAAATTTCTCACCGTCATAGATAGGCGTATCAATCCAGTCATAGGACTGATCAAACAGCATCTCACGGCTACCCGTTTTAGCATTACTGATATCCCCTTGCTGCGGTATAAGGCTCGGTAGTTTTGGCTTACTGATTTTACCAATTACCGATACCTCAATATTGACCAGCTCGACGTGACTATCACGCTCATCATAAGTATAAAGCTCACGATGGCGATGATGGAAAAACTCTAAGATGGTGTTGACACTATCAGCATCGAGCTTACCATTCGGTATCAGCACGTTACATTCATGCACCTGACCAACATAGCGCATCTCCATGGTACGTTCGATGCTGATATCTTTATCTGTAAAGCCATCTTCTAGCAGCTTTTGTACACCCTGCTCTTCAAGTTCTTGTAGCTTGGCATTGAGTGATGGCAACTCTACATCTGGCGCTAGAATCATCATCTGTGTCGCTAAGTAGTTATACTTGATATCAGAGATAATTTGACCAAAAGCACAGAGACAAGATGCGATTTTCGGTATTAAAATAGTCCCAATCCCCATCTCTTCAGCCAGAGCAATAATATGCATGCCAGCTGCGCCGCCTGCGCATACTAGCGCAAAATCCCGAGGGTCATAGCCTTTTTCGATAGTAATACGGCGAATGGCATTAGACATGTTTTGGTTAACGATAGCACTGATACCAAATGCGGCATGATCTAACTCGATGTTTAGCGGATCAGCGATGTGTGTTTGCACCGCTTGTACTGCTTTGTCTTTGTCTAAGGTCACACTACCGCCTAATACCGCATTCGGCTGTAGATAGCCCAACACTAAGTTTGCATCTGTGACGGTTGGCAAGTCACCACCTTTACCATAACATGCCGGTCCAGGCGTCGCGCCAGCACTCTGAGGACCGACCTCTAACATACCAAAGGTATTAACATGCCCAATTGAACCCCCACCAGCGCCTAATGTTTCTACATGAATCATAGGCACACCAATACGATTACGTAAGAAATCAATATCGCGGTTGAGGCTGGTTCTGCCTGATTTAGCCATAGTGATGTCAAAAGAAGTACCGCCCATATCAACCGTAATGATATCGTCAATCCCAAAAGGGCTAGCAATATACAGACCCGCTTGTGGTGCAGATGCTGGCCCCGAGTTAATGGCATTTACCGCACGCTCTCGCATGATGCTACCGACCGCAAGTCCGCCATTAGACTGGAAATAACGTACAGGCTGTTCAGCGCCTAATGCCTTAAAGTAGTCGTCAATTTTATGGACATAAGAAGCCATTACTGGGCTCAAATAGGCATTAACTAGGGTCGTTGAGGTACGAGTATATTCTTTAATCTGTGGATATACGTCACTGCCACAGCAAACGAATACCCCTGGCATATGCTGCTCAACCAGCTCTTTAGCGCGATGCTCATGCTGAGTATTACGAATAGACCAGACGAAGGAGATAGCAACTGCTTGAACGTCTTTTTCCTTAAGTACTTTGATTGCATCGAGTACGTCTTGCTCATTTAGTGGCTCGTGTTCAGTACCATCAGCTAAAATACGACCCCGAATAGGAAAGCGACGATCACGGGTGGCAATTTGCGGTGCTGGCGGATAGCTAGCATCATAGCGATGCCCTTCTTCTTTATGCCCTAAACGTATCTCGATACTGTCCTCATGGCCTGCCGTACATAATAGTCCGACCTTCACCCCTTTCATCTGAATCAAGGCGTTTAGCGCGACGGTCGTACCGTTGATGCATAGGTCGCAGGCTTGAATAATCTCTTCAATAGGACGGTCAAACTGCGTGGCTATTTGCTGTAACCCGTTGGCAATAGCTAAGGTGCCATCTTCGGGAGTAGAAGGTGCTTTGAATAGATGTACATTACCACTTCTTTCGGCCAGAACAAAGTCAGTGAACGTCCCACCAGCATCGACTCCAATACGGAAATCATTTTTCATAAGTCATCCTTAACTCAAATTATTTAATATCATCAGTTAGTTTTGGGTTTTATGCTGTCAGCTTACGACGTAACGCGTCAGTCTCTGCTTCATTGACCGCCAGCGTTTGTGAGTCAATAACCACACCGTACTCAGTCTTAGCCGCTGCTACTGATATGACTCTTTCTTCTACATCTTTTAATACTGCGGGTACCGACCGTGCAAACGAACTGCCATATCCGCCACCGCCAGGATTGGTATTACGCGCACGGTCACCCGGTTGTATTTCAGTCATTATATTTTGCTTGTGCAGATCAGTGACGCCATCCTTATGGATAATCTCTAAGCGCCCTAACTTAAGCTCAGGTGATATTTGTTCTGCACCTGCAGCGCCCATTGTCGGATGCTCACGACCTTCACCAAATGCTACGACAGTCATCTCATGACCTAACGGCTCAACTTCCCATACGGTACCGCAACCGCCACGATACTCACCAGCGCCGCCACTGTCTTCTGCCAAGCCGTACTTATGAATTAAGATAGGATATTGATACTCTAGTAGCTCAATATCACCAGAGCTTAGCGCGCCGAAGCAACATAATGGGCCACAAGCATGCCAGCCATCCATCTGCTGAGTCGCGCCAGCACCAGAGATAATCGAAGCTAGAATCATAGTGACGTATTGTTCCCCTGTTTTTGGGTCAATACCTGAGATGTTGATACCAGACGCATGACCCCAAGAAGCAATCACTCGATCTGGCGCGGCATCTTCAAAAGCCATACGCACAGCATCCGTTAAGGTTTCCATCGGTGTGGTAGTACAATTCACATGAGGGGCAGGTTCTTTGGCATTACATAGCGTGCCATGCTCACCCAGATCTACCGTAACACAGCGATATAAACCTTCGTTGTACGGTGGATCGACTTGGGCAAACATCATCAGACCTAGCAGTACACCAGACATCGAGTTACCCGCATAGGAGTTAATAAAGTAAGGCACTTGCGGTGGACTGGTAATCTTGATATGTACATCGCTGTTTTTAATCTTAATATCAGCGCTGATGGTCAAATCACCTAAACCGTGACCTGAATCCTCTAACACCGCTTCGCCATGATACTGACCATCTGGGATAGATGAAATTAATGAGCGCATATGGGTATCAGCCATATTCTTTAGCTCTTCGATCGCCGCACGGACGGTCTCTACGCCATACTTGTCTAGCAACGCAATCATGTTGCGCTCACCAACCGCACAAGCACCATATTGAGCATTAAGATCGCCTTCTTGGTTACGGCGAGAGCGCATATTACTATGGATTAAGTTAATGACATCACGACGTCTAACGCTTTTTTCCCATATTTTGATAGGCGGAATGCGCAACCCTTCGGCGTATATCTCTTTAGCGTCTGGATTATATCCTGCCGGCACGGGACCACCGATATCAGTGACGTGACCTTTGCACACCGTCCAAAATACCAGCTCGCCTTTATAAAACACTGGCTTATACATACAGCAATCTAGGATATGGCTGCCCATCATCACAGGATCATTGTGATAAATAACGTCGCCTTCATGAATGTCATCACCATAATATTCGGCAACAGCTTTCATGGCGGGCATGAGTGAGCCTAGATGAATAGGAATATCCTGACCCTGCAAAATCATCTCAGGCAAATGATCAAACAAAGCATTGCTATAATCGTGAGCTAAGTTGAAGACGCTAGAGCGTGCGGTTTTTTCTAAGGTTGTCGTCATCTCGCGCTGCGCCGTTTCTAAGGCACCACGTACGACGGACAAAGTAATAGGATCAATTGAAGTGTGAGCTTTGCTCATGTGAGACTCCCTGTCTAGAAATTTATATCAGAAGATATGAGTGGCTCTGTAAAATATAACGCCCAATGTGGCCGTCAATACTTAACAATTACACTCATTCTTTATATGGCTGTCATCCATCCTAATGACGAAGCTTTTTTACTATAGCGAGGTTTTTGGCAAATAGATTGACTGACAGTGCAGAGTTTTTGACTGTGAGTGCACACCTGTATAAATAAGGTTTGTGATTTCAGCCTTTGGAGAGAATGTTAACAATAAAGAGCGTTTGCAATAAAAAAGACAATGCATCGGTTATGATGCACTGCCCTATGAATTTACGTCTTTGACTAGTTATTAGTTTAGTTTTGAGTTTACAGCCACACTTAAGCGTATTAAATGTCTGATATCAAGAAAAATGCCGTCGTCAATAATACAGTCTTAAGCATAATCGTGTGTACCACGAATAGGATAGTTGTTTTCTGGATTTCTGATAAAGGCCAGACCATTTGCCAAGGCTTCCAGCTCAGGTCTAGTAAAAGGAGCGTTGGAGATATCTACAATCTGAATCTTCCCTTCTGTATTGATAACAAACAAGCCGGGCTCTGCAAATGGATGATCGGTTTCTTTCTCTGAACGTGGGTTGGAGATATAAAGACCCAGCATTTTCATTTGTTCAACGGTCAGATCATAGGCGATAGGAAAGCTCACATTTATTTTTTCCAAATGACTTTCTACCTGCTCTTTGCTGTCACCTGAAACAGCGATGACGTCGACACCAGTTTCATTAAATACCGATTTTAATGTTTCTAACTGATTGAGGTATTTGGTGCAAATGGGACAATGTTGACCTCGGTAAACAACCACCATTTTCCAGTCATGACCATTTTTGGGCTTGCCTAATAGCGTCATGTCACCATTATAAGTGGGTACTTCGATATTGGGGAATGTTGCACCAGCAATGATTTTTGGGTTGTAGTTTGCTTGCATTTTTTCATCCTTATAGTTTTGAGTTAAAAATATTTAATATCAAATTTGAATGTTTGCTCAATTTGGTATGTATTGATACTACAAGTAAAAAGCCGACGGTGAAGTCGGCTTTTTGTTATTAAATTGGCATAAATTGAAAGTTTTTCTCTCTGTAGAGATATGATGGGTCAACATAGTTGTTTATCAACTAATACTAACCAGTCCGACTCATATGAATATGATAGCGATTAACAGCGCAGACTTGTTAGCGTTACTACAGAAGCGTCTAGCGTTACCAATGCTGAGCATTATATTCGAGCTCACCCTACTACCAAGCGCATCAATTGGGTACTAATATAGCCACCGAAAGTGCCTACCGCATAGCCCAGAATGCCCAAAAACACCCCAACTGGCGCGAGTGATGGGTGAAATGCCGTTGCAACAATGGGTGCTGATGAGGCACCGCCAGTATTGGCATTGGAGCCGACTGCCAAAAAGAAAAACGGCGCACGAATTATCCTAGCCACAGCAAAGATAATCACTACGTGGATACTCATCCATAATAAACCAATAAGTAACAATCGCCATTGCGAAACGATACCCGCAAGATTGATTTGCATACCAATAGCAGCAATCAAGATGAAGATGAATACCGTACCAATTTTGGAAGCGCCCACATGGTCGAGCCTACGAATCTTGGTAAAGGAAAAAATTACCCCTATCAAGGTTATAATCACAACCATCCAAAAGAATGAGCTGGCAAAGCTATATTGTACTGCCCAGCTATAGGGCGCAAAAAATCCTGCAATTTGACCACCAACAAAGTGTGCGACACCCACCATAGCAAAGCATAAGCCAAACATCACCATCAAGTCATTTAAAGTTGCTGGACGAGCATTGTCACGCTCATAATTCTCAACCGCCTTAATCACTTTATCAATACTACTGGTGTCTGCCCTCAATAGCCGATCTATCTTATCGCTATGCTTCGCCAATACCAAGATAGCCAATAACCATAATGAAGCATTGGTGGTATCGACCAAAATCATCATCCCAAATAAATCATCACTGACGCCAAATAGCTCCTTCATCGCTGCTTGATTTGCCGCACCGCCGATCCAACTACCCGCCACCGCCGAAAACCCACGCCATAGCGTGTCATCGGTAAACATTTCAGGCGATACCCATTTAGCGACACCTAAGCTTATTGGACCACTAATAATAATCGCGATACTGGCGGCGAAAAACATGGCGATGGCTTTCCAGCCTAGCCCCAATATCTTTGGTACATCCATCGACAAGGTCATTAACAGCAAACTTGCTGGCAACAGATACGTGGCAGTAAAGCCATAAATCTGTGAGCCAATACCGTCAGCAAAGACACCTAAACTATTAAGCGTTGCAGGTATAAAGCAGCACAGCACAATACCCGGCAATACCGCATAAAAGCGCTGCCAGAATTTACCGGGTAATCCTTGGGTATAAAAAACCAAACCGATAATGGCCATAATGATGCCAAAAGCCAATGGCAGGCTATCAATAGTTAAATGAGAAATATCGGGCATCAAATAGCTCCGCAGCACACGATGAATAAAAGCTTGTTAGTATAGACAAGGCAAAAAAAACGCGCAAGCAGCGATCGAATAAACACAAAAAAGCCAGATAACAAGTATCTGGCTTTTTTAGTGCTATCTTTAGGCGATCAAGCAATTAATAACTTTAATCACAAAATATAAAAGTATTACGAGTTGTTACCACGGTTGCCGCCGTTTGGACGACCTTGACCACGGCTGTCAGAACGACCTGCTGGGCGACCTTGGCTGCCACTTGGACGACCACGACCTGTTGCAGCACGCTCACCACGTGGAACGCCAGTGCTATCGCCGCGGCTAGGAGCACCAGTGCGCTTGCCTTGATACGGCTTGCCACCTGAACGTTCATTTGGTTTGCCTGACGCGTCACGTGGCTTACCTTGATAACCGCTGTCATTGCTAGCGCGTTGACCAGTTGATGAGCTGTCGCTTGAGCGACCACGAGCATTAGCAGGATTACCTTGATAACCACCGCTTGAGCGACCACGGCCTTGACCATTACCACCGCCGCCGTTCGAACGACCACGACCGCGACCACGACCATTACCTTTGTTTTCGCTAGGTACATAAGTCTTCTTAGGCTCCATGCCTTCGATAATACATACTTCCATTTTGCGATCTAAATAACGGTTGATCGCGTTTAGCTGTGGACGATCATCCATGCTACATAAGCTGATAGCGATACCAGTACGACCAGCACGACCACAACGACCGATACGATGGACGTAATCTTCAGTCTGACGTGGAAGATCATAGTTAATAACGTGCGAGATAGCTGGAATATCTAGACCACGAGCAGCAACGTCAGTCGCTACTAGGATTTTAACTTTACCATTACGCAAGTCTTGAACGATACGGTTACGCTTGCTTTGTGGCAAATCACCATGTAGGAAGCTGGCTTTATGACCCGCTTCTTGTAGCTGTTTGGCCAGTTTTTCAGTACTACGTTTGGTAGCAGCAAAGATAATGATCTGTTCCATATCTTGCTGGCAAACGATTTTATCAAGCAAACGGTTTTTGTGATCAAAATCATCACAGTAGTACACTTTTTCTTCGATGTGTGCAGATTCTACTTTGATTGATACACGCTCAGGGTTCTTAGTAAAGCTGGCAGCGATTTTACCTACTGGGCCATCCCAAGTTGCAGAACACATAATCGTTTGACGATCAATTGGTGCGGCACGAAGGATGTCACTGATGTCATCAGCAAAACCCATGTCTAGCATACGGTCAGCTTCATCAAGTACCAAAATTTCTAGGCTTGATAAATCAACACGACCAGCATTGATATGGTCAAGTAGACGACCTGGAGTCGCAACGATAACTTGAACGCCTTTTTTCAACGCAGTGATCTGACCATTGTATGGTGCGCCGCCAACCAAAGGTACGCAGAATAGACCACGCATGTCTTTAGAATAAGTACGTACGCTGTCATGTACTTGCTGAGCAAGTTCACGCGTTGGCGTTAAGATAAGAGCTTTAGTTAGTTTATCAAAACTAGTGGCACGGCTTAAACGGTCAAGTACAGGGATAACGAATGCCGCCGTTTTACCACTACCGGTTTGCGCAGACAATAATAAGTCGCGACCCGCTAGAGCAAAAGGAATGGCTTGTGCTTGAATAGGTGTTGGATTGGTATAACCACTGCGATCAAGCGCGGTCAAAATCGGCTTGGCAATGTCTAGTTCAGCAAAGGTAATTTGATCTTCATCAGTCGCGTCAGTAGTAGCCGCTTGATTATTAGTATCAGTATTTGGAGTGTCAGTGTTTTCGATGATGCCGTTTTCAGCGGCGATTGCAGATAAAATATCAGTCATGAGAATCCTTGGTAAGTATAAGTTGCTGTAAATTCAGCAAGCTTGATGCATACCACTGATAACCGTTCACCACGCTGCCTTTATTAAAGAATTACCGGACCACATGTAAGTGTCGATAATCAGAAGCCAAGCCAATAATGCTTAGAGCCTCTACAATAAATGCGTTCGTGCTGTCTGACGTATTTTGGTGGTAGTGCCGAGTGTCTCATCCTTGTTTGATATAAGCGTATTATTAATGCTTTGTCCAAAGCAAATAATCGCGAATAACAACCAATTTAAACCACATTTATGGTTCGGTAGATAAGATATGAGTCAAAAATAACTGCTATTTTCATGACAGGTTATTCAAGTACACAAAATCATCGGCAACAATTACTTATGGTCATCCTAGACCCAAAATCGCAGGCGATGTTATCAATCTCATAATTCACGAAAGCCTAAGCTAACGTGGCGACGCAGTATAGCACAATAAAATATTATATGTAGCTATTTATTAAATTTCTCGGTAAATAAAGCAAATTGGCTTATAAATGTGCGTGTTCGATATGCTGAGTAATAAGACAATCAGCAGTATTATTGGCGGCTATCGCACCATTTTAACTTCGGTAACATACGTCGGCAGCTGCCACGCACCGCCCGCTTCAATCATACGGCAAAGCCCTGTGGTACTTTCATGGCTTTTTTCAAATGCCTTACCTGTCCATACCCAATCAGTCTTGGTTAAACAATCACCGATGCCGCGACCTTTTTGTACGGAAGTGATTTTACCCTTATCATAGCCCGTGGCGTTGGTGGTTACCAATGTCGGTTTATAAGGTTTACTGTCATTGATGACCCAGATACCTGCACCAGTATTATAAGCACCTGTCCAGCAATCGTGTTGTGCCAACAGCTGTGAGCTATTCAGTCGGCTCACACGCCATGGTGATTTATCTGATAGATTGGGACAGTCGCTATCCGCATCTTTCATTGTACTCTTCATCAGCGCCGCTAGCTGCGACGATTTCATCACAAACTTTCTATTGTTACTAGCGACGGCTTTCGGATTGGGCGCCACAAAGCGCAGTTTTGGTGCGGACTTGGATGACAATACAGTGCTATTTGATTTGGCGGCACCATCAGTATTGATAAAGGCAGATGACGTCCCTACTCGACCTTGGGCTTCATCTGCTTTGAGCATGACGGCGCTAGCCCCTTTATCAGACAGTTGCCAGCGTGAGTTACGTAGTACTAGCTCAATTTTGCTTGACTTAGTCAGCGCCTCTAGTAGCGCTGTGACTTGTGTTGGGGTCAGGTCAGCATTACCTGCTGCAGTTGAAAACGGCTTGGTTTCGCCATAGTCTCTACCATTGATGAACAATGATATACGATGACGATTGCCAAGTTGCATCAAGGCTTTAGATGAGCTTTCTTTAGCACCGCCCAGCTTCACTTTGCCATCCACACCAGCATTTGCGCCTGCACGGCGTATGAGCAATACCGATATAGGAAATTCGCTATTGTTTTCTGCTTGATAGCCTGCCAGCCGGCATGTACGAGTATTGTCGCAGACTACCTGCCAGTCTTGATTGGTAAATTCAATGCCATTGCTGGCCATCGTCGCTGTACTAAATAAAGCTGCGCTGATAGCAGCAAACATAGGTAATCGTATTTTATTTTTTATCATCAATAAGAGTATCTTTTTTATTTTTTTAGGATGGGTGGTTAAGTTGGCTTTGTATTGCAATATTGAGTATCGATCAGCATCTATCTGTTGATCGTTATGAATGGCGCTGAGTTTAGTATTAATAACTTTTAATTCGCTAGCCATCGCCTGTCGTGAGAAGTTGATCCGTTTACGGTTATCATCCTTCATAATCGTTATCCATCAATATAGTCAATCTTATTTCAATCAGATATTCTGTGTGACTTACTCAATCTATTATAATTGGCTCTATTCACCTTGCTGGTATCCCAATGGTATTGAGCCAATTAAATAAGCAGTACAAATACCCGCTTATTAAGGTGTTATCTGCTTGAGCTACTCAAGCTATCTTAACGTACTAAGGTTTCTATCTGTTGTACTAATGTATCATTGTGTAAACAGGTAAGTATATCTCTATTTTAATATAACCATATATGAATATAGAATAGCAAGATGTCGGATAAAATCAAGGCTGATAAGCAAATAGCCTATCAGCCTTGATTTTATTAATGCGTCTGTTATCGATAGTTTTAGTCAATAGGCTTTAATGATAGGTCTACGGCACGCTTAACGGCTGGACGTTCAGCAATTGCCTGTGCCCAGCGCTTCACATGCTTGTAGTCATTAACTTGCAGGAACTCGGCGGCATCATAGAGCTTTCCAAGCACCAATTGTCCATACCATGCCCAAATAATCATATCCGCAATATTATAATCGGCTTCATTGTTACCACACATATATGTGCTGTCTTTTAGATGGGTATCTAGCACATCGAGCTGGCGTTTGGTTTCCATGGTATAGCGGTTGATCGGGTACTCTAGCGGTTCAGGCGCATAAGCATAAAAATGTCCGAAGCCGCCACCTAAGAACGGCGCACTGCCCATCTGCCACATGACCCAAGACAAACACTCTGCCCGTGCTTTGCCAAGTGATAAAGGCATAAATTGGTCAAATTTTTCTGCCAGATACATCAAGATAGCACCAGACTCGAAGAGCGCTATCGGCTCGCCAGCTATATCGGAAGAATGATCAACCAAGGCTGGAATTTTTGAGTTAGGGTTTATGGCTACAAAGCCAGAACCAAACTGCTCTCCTTGAGAGATATCAATTTTATAGGCATCATATTCAGCACCTTTAACACCAATCTCGGCAAGCTCTTCTAACAGGATATTAACCTTGACGCCATTTGGCGTATTCAATGAATACAGCTGTAATGGCGCATCGCCTACTGGCAGCGCTTTCTCATAGCGCGCACCCGCTGTTGGGCGATTGATACTGGCAAACTTACCACCGTTTTCTTTGTCCTGCGTCCAAACCTTTGGCGGGACATATTTATCGTTTTGGCCATCGGTATGATTGCAAGCTTTGTTATTTTCCTGACTCATAATATATCCTCAGTTTATCTTTATCGTATTGTTGATGCTTCTACTTATATCGTCGGTAGTCAATTCAATATCATATGATTGAGATGAAATTGACTATACTGCTTATCTGTTGGCTTAAGTCGTTAGCGAGGGTTTACTATAACGATAACCAACCCTGATATTAAAGTCCTCTCTTGTAAGCAGTGTTAATATTATTACCTCTAAACACAGAATTTTATAACCTCAACCGCCAGCCGTTACTTTGATTCCCTTTTATTATGATTGAGTCTTTCTTATACTACTCGGTTGGTATAGCGAATTAGTCGTCAATAGACTATTTTGTTCATTTTATGATGGAATATCTAATGAGATTTACATGGTAACGCTAACCCCGACACAAGATAAATACTTGCCCTATGTGCTAGCGGTGGCGCTATTTATGCAAATTTTGGATGCCACTATATTAAATACGTCATTACCGCAGATGGCACAGGCGCTGGGTGAGTCTCCATTAAAAATGCAGTGGGCGGTGATCAGTTATGCGCTAACTTTGGCCATATTTATTCCCATCAGTGGTTTTTTGGCGGATAAATACGGCACGCGCCGAGTATTTTTGGCAGCGATTATTATCTTTTGTATTGGCTCACTGCTATGTGCTGCGTCACCAACGTTGGATTTTTTGATTGGCTCACGGGTTATACAAGGTATTGGCGGGGCGATGATGACGCCTGTGGCTCGCTTAATATTGGTCAAATCCTACCCACGCAATAAGCTGCTGACCGTTATGAACTTTGCGGTGATTCCTGCTTTGGTAGCACCACTAGTAGGGCCGGTCTTAGGTGGCTATATCGTACAATATACCAGTTGGCATTGGATATTTTTGATCAATATACCGATGGGTATTTTTGGCTTTATCATGGGCAAAAAACTGGTTCCGGCACTATTTGAGGATACCAAGCGGCTTGATTGGACAGGATTTTTATTGTTTGCGGCAGCGGCTTGTGGGTTTACGCTTGCTGTAGAGTTCGGCTCACAGATTGGTCGAGGGTTTTATGGGTTGCTGCTGAGTTTGGTGGCCAGCTTATTGATAGGCGCTTATATTTGGCACGCCAAGCGTAGTCAAGCACCCTTGTTCCCCTTGAGTTTGTTTGACATTCGCACCTTTCGTATTGGCATCACTGGTAACTTATTTACCAGATTAGGCATCAGCGCCGTACCGTTTTTGCTGCCGCTGTTGCTGCAAGTGGTGTTTGAGTACTCACCGTCGCAGGCAGGTTGGCTCCTTGCGCCCATCGCAGTCGGTGCTATCGGGATTAAACCATGGGTCAGTAAAATTATTCAGCGTTATACTTATCGCAAAGTGCTGGTCTTCAACACGTTTTTGATGGGCACGCTCATCATTGTGTTGGCACAGTTTACCGATGCCTCACAGTGGTTATGGTTTATCCCTATTTTGACCATAATGGGCGCTTGTAATTCTATGCAATTCAGCGCGATGAATACGATTACTATCGGTGATTTAGAAGGCGCTCAAACCAGTAGCGGCAATAGCTTAATGGCGGTCAATCAGCAGTTAGCAATTAGTTTCGGTATTGCTTTTGGGGCAGCGGTACTGACGCTGTTACGTGAACGCCTACAAATGGATACGCTGACAGCGTTTCAAACCACCTATTGGATACTTGGGGTCTTGACCATTCTCTCGGGGCTGTACTTCTTACGACTTAAGCCTGAAGATGGGCGCGGCTTATACTGAGCCGCTGATATTTGGATTTTGAATAAAGAGTTTGAAAAATATTGATTAAGCGTTGATTTTGTCAGCAGTGCAGATAGCACGCGTTGTCAAATATGAGACATAAAAATGCCAGCATGTGAGTGATTATAAACCACAAGACACGCTGGCATTTTTAGAGCATATTACGGCTCATTGCATCAACAATGAACCATTAAGGCGCGTCATCATCCATTTGTGATTGGATATAGCGCTCAACCCCAATGCTTTCGATCAAGTCTTCTTGCGTCTCTAACCAGTCTTGATACTCTTCATTACCATCTTTTAGCGTCACTAATAGCTGGCGTGACACATAGTCAGACTTTGTTTCACATAGAGTAATGGCATCGGTAATGATCTCGAATTTTTGTTTTTCTAGGCGCAAATTGCATTCGATAATCTCTGGCACATCTTCACCGATGAACATCTTGCCGTAATCTTGCAAATTTGGTAAACCGCCTAGCAATAAAATTCGGGCAATCAGCTCATCAGACCATTTCATCTCAGCGATAGACTGTTTGTAGAAATTTTCATTAAGGGCTTCTAATCCCCAATGGCGCGCAATGCGCGCATGTAAAAAGTACTGGTTGATGGCAATCAATGACTGTCCGAGCACTTTATTTAAAGCGCGAATAACCTCTTTATCCCCTTTCATTATCTCTCTCCCTTTCATGCCGTTATTTATGCTAAATACTATGGTTATTGTTCATATCTTCGTGACATTAAACAAGATTGGGAGTGACTTCAGCCATTTGGCTTTGTAGATAATTGGGCAGACTGATCATCTCAATTAAGCGCAACTGTTGCTCAAGCCAATGCGCATGATCTTCTTCAGTGTCTTTTAGCTGTTCTACCAACATCTCACGCGTGACATAATCGCGCTCTGCTTCACAGAGAGCAATACCGTCTTTTAAGTGCTGTTGTACTTGATACTCTAGCTCAAGGTCAAGTTGCAGCATTTCAGGAACTGTCGCACCGATATTGATGGCATTGACCGTCATTTTCGGCGTGCCACTCAGCATTAGGATACGGCGAATAATAGCTTGGGCATGTAACGTCTCATCTGCCATCTCATGATGGATACGGTCGTACAATTTGCCATAATGCCACTCAGCATACATTTCTGAGTGAATAAAATACTGGTCACGGGCAGCAAGCTCACCGCCTAACAAAAAATTCAAATAATCAATGACTTTTGGGCTACCTATCATAACCTATACTCCCCTATTTATATTTTACAGATCACCGTACATTCATAATTATCCATATAAGGATAGTACTATTGGTAAACTGATCAGTAAAGATCAAAATCAACAAAACGTCTTACAACGTGAGACAGATATAGTAGCATATAGGCGCTATACAGCTTGTAATGTTATGAACTAAGAATAAGATGCTAATTGAGAATCATAATTAGCTAGCTTTAGTAATCACTGATTTATCGCAACAATGGCTGCTAATGATGCTCAATATCATTGTAGTAGGTGTATGAGTAAAGTTATATGGACGCTCGCAACTTACCCTTTATGTATAATGACCAAAGGATAAGTGCGGAATATTGAATGTATGTGGTATCGAGGCGTACTAGTGATATTGGTGTAATGAGGTGATGAACAGCTGGGTAGTAAATCTCTGGTTTGATAACGTTTAAACAGCGTAAGCCAAGACATCGAGTCTAGCATGATGCTCATCTAGGTAATCGTTAACCATCGGTTCGCAGCAGCCACAGCAAGTCGCAACATCGAGGGTATCTTTTAGACCGTCAAGGGTATCGATACCTGAAGCAATGGCTGCTTTGATTTGCTTTTCTTTTACGTCATTACAGATGCATACGTACATGGTCTGGCTCCTCTGAATACCGCTATTCGGTAACTACTTTTATTGCTCATAAATTTAGTGCATTGATGATAAAAATGGTGAATAGAGTGTTTGTCTTGATATTCACGGTCATTTTTATGGCTTGATGTATAATAACGATAACTATTATCATTTGCAATAGCATTTGATATATTATTGGTATAAAAGTACAGTCAAGAAAGTAGAGTTATATTGCACGCAGTTAATTGATGTAAGTGAATATAAGCGTGCGTGTAACCGAATATGATGAAAGGTAGTAAATTAACGACGAACTGTAATTTAGCCCATTTTTTAATCGATTTTGTAGATAACTGCTGTTATATTGAACCCCTATTAACAAAGCCCAATTGGAATTGTTCTATGTCTGATAATAATTTTACGATACGACCTATCGAGTTATTTAAAGTCTTATCTGACCCGACGCGCTTAAAAATATTTCAAATTCTATTTAACAAAGAGTCGCGCTGTGTTGGTGAGTTGGTAGAAATACTAGATCAACCACAGCCAACGATATCGCGTCATTTGAACCATTTAAAGAAACTCGGTATTTTAAGCTGTGTTCGCGACGGTACGTGGATGTGGTATGAAGTCGCTGACGACTTGCCAGAATGGTGCCAAGAGATTTTGGATATTACTTATAAGCAAATATCTAGCAAAGACATCGATATGTCCAAGCCTGCTGAGATATGATGACTATCTAGCATTATTGCTATCAACATTTGATCTCAATAACGCTAGATACCAAATGAAATTGAGACCTGCTTTAACCTATAAAAAAAAGACCTACAATAAATAGGTCTTTTTTTATGGGTTATAACAGAAGAACTGCACCAAATTTCACTATGCTAAGTCTAAAAAATCACTGATAAACGCATTGGCTGGCTGGTGTATCAGCTCCTCCGATGTGCCTACCTGCTCTACCCGCCCTTGATTCATGACCACGATCTCATCTGAGACGGCGCGGGCTTCTTCTTGATCGTGAGTGACCATGATACTGGTAATACCAAGCTCATGGTGGATGTTCTTTAACCACGTGCGCAGCTCTTTACGTACCTTGGCATCGAGTGCACCAAAAGGCTCATCGAGCAACAATAATTTTGGCTTCACTGCTAAGGCGCGTGCCAGCGCAATCCGTTGACGCTGACCGCCTGATAATTGATGCGGATAAGCATTGGCCACTTGTGGCAGCTGCACCAAGTCTAATAGCTCGGCAACGCGCTTATTGATATCTGCCTTACTTGGCCGCTCATTCTTTGGTAACAAGGTCAGTCCAAAGGCGACATTATCGGCGATATTTTTATGACGAAACAATGCGTAATGCTGAAACATAAAGCCAATATGGCGCTTTTGTACTGGCGTATTGGTCACATCCATCTCATCAAACAATATCTGCCCTGAATCAGCATATTCTAAGCCGGCGATAATGCGTAACAACGTCGTTTTGCCACAGCCTGATGGTCCCAGCAAAGTGGTCAGCTTGCCAGTCGGCACGGTGATATTGATATTATCTAAGGCGGTAAACTGACCGAATTTTTTATTAACGTTGCGAATCTCGATGCTCATAATGGGTTCTCTTATTATATCTTTGGTATGGTGGCAGATTTTTTGGTTACCGCATTTACATTATTAAATTAAATCTAATGCCAGCCCTTTCAGACCAAGTGTAGATAGTATTACTTATCCGAAATTTCAGCGGTTGTTGCATCAGTAGTATTGGTAGCCTTCGTAGCGTTGGCACTTACCAGTAATTCAGGCACACTTGCCAGCCGTTCGGACTTGGCAAATTTGCGCTCTTGTAGCTTAGTCATGACTTGTTGAATAAGCAACGTCACGAGCGCCAGCGCGGCAAGTAGGCTTGACAAGGCAAAAGCGGCGGTAAAGTTATAATCATTGTAAGCAATCTCAACCAGTAGTGGCATGGTGTTGGTCTCACCGCGAATATGACCAGATACCACACTCACCGCCCCAAACTCACCCATTGCCCGCGCATTGGTCAAAATCAAACCATAGAGTAGTGCCCATTTGATATTCGGTAGTGTCACATGCCAAAACGTCTGCCAACCAGTCGCGCCCAAGGTCAATGCCGCTTGCTCTTCAGAGTCGCCTTGCGTCTGCATCAGCGGTATCAGCTCACGTGCTACAAAGGGAAAGGTGACAAATAAAGTAGCGAGCACGATCCCTGGAACCGCATAAATAACTTGAAACCCCATGCTCTCAAGCCAGCCGCCAATGGTGGAATTGAGTCCAAATAGTAAAACGAACATCAGACCTGCAACGACGGGTGATACTGAAAATGGCAGATCAAGCAAAGTGGTGACCAGCTGCTTACCTTTAAACTGATAGCGCGTCACTAACCATGCGATGGCGATACCCATCACCATATTGATGGGTAAGACGATAGCCGCGGTAATTAATGTCAGCTTAATGGCTTGCAGGGCTTCTGGATCAACCAACGAGGCAATATACAACTGCCAGCCACCTTTAAAGGCTTCATAGAATACAGCCAGCAACGGAATGACCAACATGATGACCATAAATAGCACTGCGATGACGATAAAGGTAAGGCGTATCCATGGCGTATCTTTAGTCGCTGCGTTACTTTGGTAGTCGTAGCTATTAGATATTTGCATTAGCGAGCTCCTACACGGCGCGACAGTTTCCACTGCATGATGTTAATGGTCAATAAGATCACAAATGAGATCAGTAGCATAAATAATGCAACCGCAGAAGCCCCTTGAACATCAAACTGCTCTAGTTTACTAATGATAATGAGCGGTAAAATCTCTGATTGCATGGGAATATTGCCAGCGATAAAGATAACCGAACCGTACTCGCCAGTGGCACGAGCAAACATCATGCCTGCACCCATGAGTAAAGCGGGCAACAGCTCTGGCAAAATTACTTTGCGAAACGTCGTCAAGCGATTGGCGCCCAATACCGCGGCTGCCTCTTCAAATTCAACCGATAGCTCAGCGAGTACAGGTTGTACCGCACGGACAATAAAAGGAAAGCTGACCACAACCAATGCGAGCCAAATACCTATAGGTGTAAAGGCGACCTGAATGCCAAATTTATCAAACCACTGTCCAATCAAACCATTAGGGGCATAAAGGGTCGCAAGCGAAATGCCTGTGACCGCCGTTGGTAATGCAAATGGTAAATCAACTAGCGCATTAATCAGCGACTTACCCCAGAACTCGTAGCGTACGAGTACCCAAGCGACCAATGTGCCAAACACCATGTTGGTCAGCATCGCCAAAAATGACATCCATAAGCTTAGCTTGATAGCAGCAGTGACTTGCGGCTGACTAATCGTCTCCCAGAATCCAGTCCAACCCATCTGAGTCGTGGTGTAGGCCATCATGGCAAACGGTAATACCACCAGTAGCGACAAGCTAAAGACCGTGATACCCATGCTCAGGCCGAACCCTGGCAGCACATTGCGTTGGCGCAAACGTGTTAACCACCCTTTTTTTACAGGGGCTTTGCTGGCAGGAGATGTTTTTGCACTCATAATGATGTCCTATTGCCTAACCAATCGTACTTAGCGATGATTACTATTTATTGTTATTGCTTAACGTGGGTTTTCACTATTGATACTTAAAAAAAGCACTTAACAGAAAGCATTTAACGATGATGTCGTCCATAAAACCACGCTATCAGGTAGTTATTAATATGCTTACGGTATAAAGGACATAGCGTATATGACCATGTCCTTTATAAGATTCTGCATGACTAATGGTGTGACTGACTGCATTTGCTAGCGCAGTAGCTTCTCTTATGCACTTAGCAAGTGATTACTGCGGGGCGTTAATGGCGAGCTGGTCGAATACGCCGCCATCACTGAAGTAAGTACCCATAATCTCATCCCACGTACCAAAGGCATCATTTGGACGGAATGTTTCGATTGGTGGTAATTTATCACCATTTTTATCAAGGACGCTTTCGACACTAGGACGCAAGTATAGGTTGGCTGCTAGCTGCTGAGCAGGCTCGCTCCATAAGTAGTCAAGATAAGCTTTTGCGGCATCCGTTGTGCCTTTTTTATCTGTCACTGACTTGACAATCGCAACAGGGCTTTCTGATTTAATAGAGTATTTAGGATAAACGATGTCAACTTTACCAGCACCAAAATCAGTTGCGGCAAGGTTGGCTTCATTTTCAAAAGTCACTAGGACATCACCGATACCACGCTGAACGAAAGTGGTGGTCGCAGCGCGCCCGCCATTCTCATAAACTTTGACGTTTTTAAGCATGTCTTTCACGTAGTTTTTGGCATTGGTCTCGTTTTTATCAAAAGCATGTAAGCCATAACCATAAGCGCCCAAGAACGCATAACGACCATTACCCGTCACTTTTGGATTGGCCATGACGATCTCAACGCCTTCTTTGGTCAAATCTTCCCAGTCATTGATGCCTTTTGGATTGTCTTTACGGACTAAGAATACGATGGTACTGGTAAAAGGCACGGCATTGTCTGGGAATTTACTTTCCCAATCTGATTCAACCAAACCTTTTTTCTCAAGCAGCTCAATATCAGAGCCTTGGTTCATGGTAGCGACATCTGCTTGCAGACCATTGGCAACCGACAGCGCTTGTTTGCTTGAGCCACCATGTGACTGCTTGATTAGAATATTGCTGTTTGGATTTTCAGCTTTATAATGCTCAACGAATAATGGGTTGTAGTCTTTATAAAAGTCACGTGCCACATCATATGAGACGTTCAGTAGCTCAATATTTTGACCTTCTGTGGCAGCGGTGCCATCTGCATTAGCAGTCGTTTCTGTCTCGCTATTGCTACAGCCAGCCAGCCCTAAGGTTAATGCAACGCCTGCAATGCTCAAGACGTGACGTTTTTTACTTTTTTGTTGATAGTGCAAAGCGTATGTCATAAATTCCTCAAAGGTATCTGTTAAGTAATGCAAGTATGCTAACAGTGCCATCTTATTATGTTTAATGATGAATATGCGTATGTTATTGCCAAAATGGAATAACAAAGGGATAAACACAAGGTTATCAATTACTTAAATAGTATCGTTAACACATAAGGCTGACACCCTACTAACTACCCGCTCTGGCTCATACAAATTGAGCACTTTGAGCATGTATCAGGTCATTGACGATCTCTTGATAAAGGCTCCCTACTTCACTCTTGCCAGCTGATCAAAACGCCCACCATCGACAAAGAAAGTGTCCATAATCTGCTCCCAAGAACCAAATACTGCTACCGGCTCAAAAGTCTCAATATCAGGCAAGGTTGCTTTGTGAGCTGCCAGCACTTGTGGGTTACTTGGACGCATATACATCTCTGCCATAAGCTCTTGTGCTGGAGTGTCCCATAAGCCTTTTAGGTAAGCATTCGCCGCTGCCGTCTTGCCGCCCTTGTCAGTGACGGCTGTTACGACCGCCACTGGATTCGCAATCACAATAGAATAACTGGGATAAACGATATCGACCTGTCCTTTGGCAAATTGCTTGACGGCTAAATGCGCTTCATTTTCGGTCGTGATGAGTACATCGCCCAGCCTGCGCTGAGTAAAGCTGGTTGTTGCGGCGCGTGCGCCATTGTCATAAGTGACCACGTTTGCCAGTAGTCTTTTGATAAAATCATCCGTTTTGGCAGGACTTTGCACCGTTTCTTTAAATTGATGTAATCCATAACCATAAGCACCCAAAAACGCATAACGCGCGGTGCCACTGGTTTTCGGGTTTGGTATCACCACGTCGATATCGTTACGCGCCAAGTCCGACCAGTCTTTGATGTTTTTGGGGTTACCATCGCGCACCAATAGCACCATGGTACTGGTATAAGGCACCGCATTGTTCGGGAACGCTTGCTGCCAATCAGCTGTGACCAAGCCTTTTTTAACCAACAGATTCATATCACTTTCTTGGTTTAAGGTCACTACATCTGCTTGCAGACCATTGGCAACCGACAGCGCTTGTTTGCTTGAGCCACCATGTGATTGGTTGATATTTACCTGACTGTCTGAATGCTTTTGCTGATAATCTGCGCTAAATAAAGCGTTATAATCTTTATAAAAATCGCGTGATACATCATAAGAGACATTTAATAAACTGATATTTTTTGCATCACCCGTTGCGTTCGAGCCGTCTTGCTGAGTGGCTTCGGTAGGATTACAGCCTGTCATTAGCATAGCAAACGCCAGTACGCTACCAACTTTAACACTGATATTGGCGATCGGCGTTGGCGTCTTTTTATCCTCAATAAGGGTATGCAGGTTAGCAAAACGAAGATTTTGAGATATTTGCTGAATACTTTTGTTATCTGGTTGCATGGGTGCTCTCAATAATGTTGATAGAAGCGTTTTCCACAGCATTGACAATCTTATTAATGCTCATAATTCTTTGGATACGGTTCTATGGATAATGAGAAATATGCTAACAGCATGTGAGTCAAATGCTTAGTGACAAATGCGCTTATCGAGTGATTAACTTGGCATAAGTCATTTTATTAATTATTTCACAAGGCTTAGGCTAGCCTCGCTGATTCTGAATATATTGCTTAATAATATCTAATGGCGCACCACCACAAGAGCTTGCAAAATAAGATCGGGACCAAAGCACCGGCTTGGCATAAGCTGCTCTTAACTCAATGAAATCGCCTCTCATTCGTCTACTTGTGACTGACTTTAGATTATTAACCAACTTGCTTAACTGCACCGTTGGCGGATACTGAATAAGCATGTGAATGTGATCTGCCTCACCGTTACACTCCTTTAGCTCAGCGTCAAAAATTTTACAGAGCTCAGCAACACATTCACTAAAATAATCATGATGCAACTCAACTAAAACTTTTTTTCGGTACTTGGTAAAAAAAACCAAATGAACGTGTAGGTTAAAGGCGGCATAGCGATTTTTATATATCTCACTCATTGTAATAAAAACCCTTAAGTGTTAGAATTATAATCATAATATCAAATACACACTCATTAATAAAGAAAGTGTTTATGAAGATCAACAAAGCGTATAAATTTAGGCTTGAGCCTAATACGGAGCAAACGGTTATTTTAAATAATCTTGTCGGCTCTGCGCGTTTTGTTTGGAATCAAATGCTGGCAATCTCATTTGAGATGTTTGCTAACAACGAGTTTATTAATGCCACCAATCTGGTTAATAAAATTATAGATTTAAAAAGTAATCCTGATTTTGACTTCCTAAAAACCAGTTCAAATGCGGTGGCTTTACAACAAAAAGTACGTGATCTCGCCTCTGCTTGGTCACGTTTTTTTGACCCCAAAGTCCATGCCAGGTTAAAAGAAAATAAAAAGAAACCCCGTAAACCCAAGTTCTTTAAATTGGCTGATGGATCGGAGATCCAACTACGTCCACTGATGCCAAGATTTAAGCACAAGTCCGATGGCTGCGACTCAATTCGCTTGGTTCAGTTTGATAAATATTGCCGTGTTGAGGACAATCGAGTCAAACTACCCAACGGTATTGGCTTGGTGAAGTTTAGAAAATCCCAAAACATTATCGGCACCATCAAAAACGTCACCATCAGCAAGAAATCAGGGCGCTGGTACGTGTCGTTTGGGTGTGAACTTGAACTGGCTGAGAACCCTCGGCATCCTGCCATAAGCGCTATTGGATTAGACATGGGTATCAGCAAACTACTCACCACCTCAAATGGTGAATACATCAAACCTAAAAACGGCTTTAAAGCCAATCAACTCAAGCTTGCTAGATTACAGCGTCAATTAATCAAGAAAGTAAAATTCAGTGAAAACTGGAAAAAGCAAAACCGTAAGATACAGAAATTGCACCATCATATCGCCAATATTCGTCATGACTACTTGCATAAAATCACCACCAGCATCAGCAAAAACCACGCTATGATTGCTTGTGAGGACTTAAAAGTAACCAATATGTCGAAGTCTGCAAGCGGGTCGATGGAGAAAAAAGGTTATAATATCAAAGCCAAATCAGGATTGAATAAATCAATTTTGGATCAAGGCTGGGCCATGATGGTCAATATGCTTGAGTACAAGCAGCAATGGCAAGGTGGGCTGCTAGTGAAAATCAATCCACGTTACACCAGCCAAACCTGCTTTAACTGCAAGCATGTCGCCAAAGAAAATAGACAAACTCAATCAAAATTTGAGTGCGTCCAATGTGGTTATGTTGCGAACGCAGATGTTAACGCGGCTCGCAACATATTAGCGGCAGGGCATGCCGTGTTGTCTGCGGAGGGAAGATGCGGTAAAGGGTCGCCCGTTGAAACAGAAAACTTGTGATATTCGTGAGAATGTTGCCTAAGAGCGTTTGCTTTTAGAATCCCCCACTTGAGCTTGGCGAAAGTGGGGGGAGTATGTCAAATAGACGAGCCTTTATGTAAACGATACTATCTCTAATATCCTTACAGCCATGCTGTTAGGCGTTTCGTTTAGATAACGACCATTCCTCTTAATCACTCCTTTATCAAAGGTACTTAAATGATCATGTCTCCACCTCGTGCCGCTCGTCACTCACGCTTTTTTTCGGTATTTTTCACCACATCGGCGGCTCTGTTTGCCTTAAGTGGCTGTAATAACATGACACCTAGCGTGAATCACCAAGCCATAAAACAACCTATAGCCGATGTCATGCCAGCTGTGCAAGCAGTCGTTGGAGATTATGCTGATGAAGGTTATGAAAAGCGCGCGCAAGGCTATGATTGGGTTGGCGTCATGGTACGGGCAGAGAGTGATCAGCAAATCAACATAAAGGTTCGCGCCCGTAGCGATATTAAAAAGCCCAGTTGCCAGTTTGATAGCAAGGCGACATTAATGGGTCAAGACGACGCGCACGGCATTATTTTCCAAAGCAAAGTCAATGACAGTACAGCATTCTTTCAATTTAAGGATGATAAGCTGACTATTGATAGTCAAGATAAATACGCGCTTAACTACTTCTGCTCTGGCGGTGGCACATTGATTGGTGACTATCAAAAGCTGACAACAGATTTAGAGATTTAATAGATAACGAACGCTAGCTTAGATAACAGGCGTTGAAAACCAGTATCAAAAAAAAGGTGTCAGATGATAAGTCTGACACCTTTTTTTGATACTGGTTTGTATGCTGATAATCTTGGTTTACACCGCAGAGGCACCGACTAATTTCACTTCAGCACGTTCCTCTCTTGCGATACCAGCATAATAATCGCGCAAAATTTGTAGTACTTCTGGACGGCTAAAGTTGTCTGGTACTTCTTCATCTTCTGATAGCGCTTTACGCAGCTTCGTACCTGATACTTTAACGTGTTCAGACGCTTCATGCGGGCAAGTCTTATCTGATGCCATGGCATTACAAGCATTACACCAGAACGTCCAGCCAATTTTTAGTGGTTGAGTGATAAGATCATCTTTACCAACCTGTTCAAATATCGTTTGTGCATCAAAGGCACCGTAATAATCGCCGACACCAGCGTGGTCACGACCAACAATCAGATGGCTACAACCGTAGTTTTGACGGAATACTGCATGCAGTAGCGCCTCACGCGGACCGGCATAACGCATGTCTAGCGGATAGCCTGCTTGGATCACGGTATCAGCTCTGAAATAATTATCAATCAAGGTCTTAATGGCTTCTTGGCGTACCTCAGCTGGGATATCTCCTGGTTTTAATGCGCCGAGTAGCGAATGAATCAGTACGCCATCACAAATCTCGATCGCAATCTTGGCCAGATATTCGTGTGAGCGGTGCATAGGGTTACGCGTTTGGAAGGCGGCGACTGTTTTCCAGCCTTTGGCATCCAATATCTCGCGCGTCTCAGCTGGCGTTTTATAAATCTCTGGGTATAAGGCGGGGAACTCGCCTTCGCTTAGTACTTCGACGCGACCTGCGATGTTGACTTCGCCTTGGTTCAGGACTTGCTGCACGCCCGGATGTTCAGGATCAGTTGTGGTAAAGACTTGCTGGCACTCATGGTCTTTGTCGATATCATAAGTTTCTTCGACAGTAATGATGCCCATCACTTCCCCATCATCCGCGACCAAAGCCACTTTATCACCTTGGCTCA
This sequence comes from Psychrobacter immobilis, assembly GCF_003148585.1. Taxonomy (GTDB): domain Bacteria; phylum Pseudomonadota; class Gammaproteobacteria; order Pseudomonadales; family Moraxellaceae; genus Psychrobacter; species Psychrobacter immobilis. Next base: position 144,387 of record NZ_QGGM01000002.1, read on the forward strand.
AAGTATCGGTCAGTGCTCTTGGAGCAGATAAAGTAATGGGGATTGGCCAAAACAAGCCAGCATTCTCACCACTTTGCAGACGCATGTTGTCAACAACGCCTTGCCAATCGGCTTGATTCATAAAGCCATTTAGCGGGGTGAAGCCACCAATACCAAGCATAATCAAATCACCACGCTCACGTGAGCTTAGCGTGATAGTCGGCAAAGTGCTGGCAAGTTCTAGAGCCTCTTCGCGTGCTTTACCTTTTAATAATAGTGGCTTTAGGGTGTCGCTACCATGAGGGGGTACTAGTTTTGAGGCTGCTTGATTGGGGACTGAAGATGTCATATTAATTTAAAACCTTAATGATGAGTGAGAAAGCTGAGTAAATGGGTTATAAATAGAATACGCATAGGCTACCGAATTTTCGTTATGAAAATTTATGCTGACTTTGGATATGGATATGACTTATAGGAATTTATGTTTTAACGCTATAGCTTATATGATGTGACGCTAAGCTAAGCTAAACTAAACTGTCACTGAGCAGTTTTTAAGCTATCATATACGTCTATCATTATTGAGATTACGTCATGTACCAATATAATTATGCTGACCAAACCTTGGTAGAAGAACGAGTCGCCCAATTTCGCGACCAAACTGAACGGTTTTTGGCAGGCGAGCTGCCAGAAGAGCAATTTTTGCCGCTGCGTTTGCAGAACGGTCTTTATATCCAGCGTTATGCGCCGATGTTGCGTATTGCGGTTCCATATGGCTTGCTGGCAACCTATCAATTGCGTAAGCTCGCCGAGATTACCCGCAAATATGACAGAGGTTACGGACACTTTACCACTCGTACCAATATGCAGCTGAACTGGCCAAAACTTGAAGAAGTGCCAGATATTTTGGCGGAGCTGGCATCGGTACAGATGCATGCCATTCAGACTTCGGGCAACTGTATTCGTAATACCACCACTGACCCTTACGCCGGTATTCATAAAGAAGAGATTGCTGATCCACGTCCTTATTGTGAGATTATTCGCCAGTGGTCAACCTTTCATCCTGAGTTTGCATTTTTACCGCGCAAATTTAAGATTGCCGTCATTGGTACCGCCAATGATCGGGCAGCGACGCAGGTGCATGATATCGGACTGCATTTAAAAGCCAATGAAGAAGGCGAGCTTGGATTTGAGGTGATTGTTGGTGGCGGGCTTGGACGTACGCCAGTGATTGGCAAAACCATTAATAAATTTTTACCACGCCATCATTTACTCAGCTATTTAGATGCGATTTTGCGCGTCTATAATCTGCATGGTCGCCGCGATAATAAATTCAAAGCGCGTATCAAAATATTAGTCGAGAGCATGGGCGGTCCTGCCTTTGCTAAACTGGTCGACGCTGAATGGGAAGCACACACCAAAGATGGCTCATTAACTCTAACCGATGCCAGCTTTGACAAAGCCAGTAGTTATTTTACCGAACCTGATTATCTAAGCTTTGATGCGCTCCAAGTACAGTCGGACTTGCAGCAGCAATTAAACGCTGATAAAGACTTTGCCAATTGGTATAACCAAAATACGGTCGCCCATAAAATCGCAGGTTATCGCGCCGTGGTGATTTCGTTAAAAGCAGGGTTGGTCAATGGTAAGTACGTGCCTTCAGGTGATATCAGTGAGTCGCAAATGGACGCCCTCGCCGACCTCGCTGATGAACATAGCTTTGGTGAATTGCGTGGTACTTATCAGCAAAATCTGGTTTTCGCTGATGTACAAACCAACCGCTTATACGAGCTATGGCAACAGTTGGTTGCGCTACATTTGGCCCGTCCAAATATCAATACCCTCACCGATATGATCGTCTGCCCAGGCTGGGACTTTTGCTCGCTCGCCAATGCCACAACCCACAATATCGCTGAACAAATCGAAAAGCAATTTGATGATCTCGACTATCTTTATGATTTGGGTGAAATCCGCCTCAATATGTCTGGCTGTATGAATGCCTGTGCGCATCATCATACCGGCGATATCGGTATCCTTGGTGTCGATAAAAAAGGCGAATACTGGTATCAAATCAGCCTCGGCGGAAACTCTAGTAACGACGCCAAAATCGGCAAGATATTGGGTAAAGCGGTGCCATCTGATGATGTCGCGACGACGATACAAAAGATAGTAGACGTCTATCTAGAGCAACGCGTGGCTAATGAGAATGAGGTAGAAGGCTTTGGTGAGCTGATCAATCGTATTGGCCTTGCACCCTTTAAGGAGAAGGTCTATGGGTAATCATCATCTTTTCAATAGCGAGGCTGCGGACATCAGTCAAAACGATACTTGGCATGTACTGACGACTAACGATCTACCAGATGGTATCGCACTGACCCACATATCATTGCTCGAAATTTTACAAAAGCAAGAAAAGCTCGATGTGCTCTTACCGCTTAGCGATTTATTGGATACTAAGGGCAATATTGCTGGCGGTCTATTGCAAGAGGTGTATGAATTACTCGCTCAACATACCAGCAATCTTGGTGTCTGGGTGACATCGAATAGCGATACGGAAGTGCTAACTCGCATACCAGAGTTTTTATTGCAGCAAGATTTAATTGTGATTAATGTGCCAGTGTTCACCGATGGACGCGGCTTTAGCTTTGCCCAGACCCTACGCCAGATCGGTTACCAAGGCGAGATTCGTATGGCTGGCAAGTTTGGGCGTGACCAAATTGCCTACCTACTACGTGCGGGCGCGGACAGTTTTATGATAAGCGAGCATGACCTACAGTCCATCTCCGACATCAGCCAAGCATTTAACGCGCTGGCTAGCAGTTATGACGGTCGCAACGCCGCCGACTTACCGATGTTTGCGGACGCCTAATTTGTATTATTTCAATTTAAATTATGACAGCAACGACCTATTACTTTTATAAATTTTCACAGCTGGGTTAAAAACCCAGCCTAAGATTACTATTCAATACTTAATTTTTTTACCATCTTTAACTTTATGCATTTAAATTATTAACAACCATTAAGGAACGTATTATGAGCCAATTACATCCAAATTTAGACCTCGACCAAGCCAACCAATCATTGCAAGGCAAGTCGCCTGAGCAAATCGTTGAGTGGGCATTAAGCCAAGCGAAAAACCCAATCATCACCACTAACTTCCGCCCATACGAGTCAGCGATTCTGCATTTGGTTGCCAAACAGCGCCCTGACATCACCGTATTGTGGGTAGACTCAGGTTATAACACGGATGCCACTTATCAATTTGCCAATAAAGTCATCCGTGATTTAAATTTAAACGTCATCACCTATATTCCTAAGCAAACGGCAGCGTATCGTGACGCGACCATGAACGGTATCCCAGGTATCGACAACCCACAGCATGATGAATTCACCGACCAAGTAAAATTAGAGCCCTTCCGCCGTGCGCTAGATGAGTTAAAGCCTGATGTTTGGTTCAATGCTATTCGTAAAGATCAAACCGAATTCCGCCAAGGTCTTGATGTACTTAGCCTATCAAAAGATGGCGTCTTAAAAGTAGCGCCATTGTTTGAAAACACTGACGCCGATTTAGATGTTTATCTCGAAGAGCATCACTTACCGAATGAATTTGATTACTTTGATCCAACGAAAGTAGAAGAAAGCCGTGAGTGTGGCTTGCACACGCAGCTTTAGGTATTTCGTAGCTTTACGATAAAAACACTTCTTAGATATAAGAGGTGTTTTTTTATTGTCATAGTAGATTCAATATTCAGTCCCACAAAATTTGAATCTATAATCCAAGCGCTACTGCCAAAACAATGAGGACACACGCAAGTATCAAAATTATCGAGCTAACTGCCAACCGCCTTTCTCATCCCTTTTACCCATGACTGCCAAAACCAACACTAGACTTAGCATCAGTAATAAATACCAAGAGCCCAGCTTACCCCAACCTACCACATGCCATACATTCGCTTGTGACGGATAACGCCAAATATTGGTAAAAGTAGCAATATTTTCTGCCAACCAAACCAAAAAAGCGAGGAACAACAGTAATGGTAAAAATGGACATTGATATTGCTTGGTATCATGCAGTTGAAGATTATTCTTGTGATGGATTTGAAAAAACACTCTGGTTTTCCAAAATAAAACTACTGAAGCGATGAACAATATATTGCGAATATCAGGGACAAAAAACTTAGTGAAGAAGTTGGCATAAGAAAAAATAACCAATAAACTCACCCACAGTAAACGTGGCAAGTCGGTAAAAGAGGCATTAAACAATCTTAAGCCACGCGCTAAAAAACTACCTACTGCCGAATACATAAAACCGGCGAAAAGTGGCACAGTGGCAATTCTAAAAATTGCTGGTTCAGGATAGTACCAAGAACCAATTTTGGGATGGGTTAAAAACAACTCCATTGCCATGGCCATGATATGAAAAATAGCAATGACCCATACCTCACGCGGTGTCTCTAATTTGAAATGAACCAAAAAAACCTGAATAATCAAAGCATAAGCCAACAACAGATCATAGCGATAGACACCAGAAATTGACCAACTTATTTGATGAGTCAGTACAAAAGCCAATAATAAAAGTATGCCAAACAAAGCAGACGCTAAACTTAGCGCGGCGCCACGCGGAATAATGTTCAACATCTTAGATTAGCACTACAATCATATTGACTACCGTTTATTGCTTTAACGCTATGGTGAACCATGACATACATCCTCCTCTTCCTCACAATAGCTTATTATGTAAAGTATTAGAGGCCGCCAAACTATAGCAAATAGTCCGCTTAATAGACAATTTTCTATTATTTTTGAATATCTCTATCTGTATAAAGAAGTCAGCATTTGAATAATTAACGTTTCTTGAACGTTTTATTGTCTAACATTGCGGTATTCTATGGCTTGCCTCAGTGGCTGCTCGGCATTAAACCGACGCTATAAAGCCACATCATGTACAAAGTTACTCATCCTTTTTTATTTCCTTATAGGCACTCGCGCTCATCAATATGGATATTTATTATGTCTTTTATAAAAAAAATCGATTCACTCTATGAAAAACTGCACGATAAGCTACCAGCGGTAGGCAAGACCGCCTCTTTTTTAACCGGTACGAGTGTTCTTACTGCCAATAGTGCGATGGTGGGTCTGCCCATCTGGACTTTGGGAGCGGCAAAAGTATTGACAGGAGCGAAAGCTGCGGATGATGCGCTGATTGCGATTACCAAATACTGGATTAATAGTAATAACGCCGTCATTGATCATGCCCTACCTCACAAAGACTGGCGCATTAACCTGCCTGACGATCTGAGCGAAGACAAACAGTATCTATTGGTAAGCAACCATCAATCGTGGGTTGATACCAGCATTGTGCAATATATCAGCCAAGATACCCTGCCTCTGACACGGTTTTTTACCAAGTTTAATCTGATTTATATTCCTGTTATCGGTCAAGCCTTTTATTTCTTAGACTTTCCGATGATGAAGCGCTTTTCTGCCAAAGCGATGGCCAAGAATCCAGAGCTTAAAAAACAAAATTTGCTTGAAGCTAAGCGTGCTTGTCGTCAATTAAAAAACAAACCTTTTGCCCTGTTGAATTACTTAGAAGGGACGCGTTTTACCCCAGAAAAACACGAACAGCAAAAATCCCCTTATCAGCATTTGTTAAAGCCACGGGCTGGCGGTTTGTCATTAGCAATTAATGCGTTAGGCAATGAGTTGGATTCTATCTTGGACGTGACCATTGTCTACCCAGACGGCGCGCCTGACTATGATGATTTATGGAAAGGTAATATTCGCCGTTTGGGCGTCGATGTGACTCGCTTAAAGATACCAGATGAATTATTTGCTGCCATCATGGACGGCGGCTATGACCGTGATGAAACCACCAAAAAAATGATGTTTGACTGGTTAGAGGATATCTGGCAACAAAAAGATGCCCGTATGACTAAGATGCTGAGTGAGTTTGAGTAGGTTTTGGCATCCGGTTAAAGATGTTTGATATTCTTACGCCTATCATGTAAATCAAATGCCTTACGTGATAGGTCAAGTTCATCACAAGATCAGACTTTAGCTTAGCGCCAAATTTTTCTGTAAATAAATAGTTATAAGAGCTAAATCAATGCAGTCGCTGTCCTCGTTTATCGATATAGTAGCCTTCGCCATCTTTATAAACATAAGCTTTGCCGTCAAGGAAGGAGTCAACTTGATCATAATCAAAGGGAATGATTGTCTGTCCTGCTTTATTTAGATAACCACCTTTACCATTTTTATGAACTGCAACCAGACCTTCAGAGAACTTGTCACTCAAATTATAAATTAAAGGAATGACGATATTGCCTTTTTTATCAATAAATCCCATTTTATATCTTTCGACTGTACCGACCTCGTACGTTGTTTTATAAGCATTATTAACCAATGCTAAGCCGTCAGAAAACTTACCAGCGGAATCATAAGAAAAGTCAATAATTCCTTCACTTAGTTTATTGATATATCCGTATTTTTTGTGAAGCTTGACTGGCGCTAGACCTTCTTGAAAGCTACTGGCGTAATCATATTGTAAAGAAATAATTTGCTCACCCTTATTGTTAAAGAAACCCCACTTGTCATCTTTAGCAACAGCAACCAAACCTTCTATTAAATAATTTACATTATCGTATTCTATCGGTATGACTAGCTTGCCTTTTTCATTCATAAAGCCCCACTTATCATCCTTTTGTACGCTAACCAATCCCTCTGAAAACCCACCTACTTCATCATATATTATAGGAATAACGACTTTATTTTTTTTATTGACGTAACCCCATTTCCCACCTTTACTGACGGCTATTAGATTAAATTCAAAGCTGGGACTCACTTCATCATATTCTATGGGGATTATTTGTTCATTCATTTTGTTAATTAAGCCCCACTTACCATTCAGGCTGACTCGCGATAATCCTTTAAAAAAAGCATTGGCATCGTCATACTTAACTGGAATGACCATCTTATTATTCTTGTCAATAAAACCATATTTATCATCTTGCTCTATTCTTGCCATCCCTTCATAAAAATCATTATCGCTCTCATAAACCATTTCCTTTGTATCGTCTTTCTCTAATTTAGACTCTAAATTGGTTGCGGCTTGACCATTTAGCATCAAAAAACCAAAGGATAATCCAAATATAGAAAAAGAATGTGTTATTGGTTTTCTGCGATTATTGTTCAGAATCATGGTTCTTATCTTCACTATTTAAATTTCAAGACTGAAATTATGTCTTATATTGACTAAGATTGCACATTCTAATCTATTCCCTTTTACATCAAAAATCCTCACCAACATGACAAAAACGAATATGCTAATGCCAATTCGCTACGTGAGTGTATGCCTGTGATACACCATAATAGCGACATACCTTACATTGAATGAATTACAGGTAATCCTATGAACACTTTTCCATTATTTTTTAAATTAGAAGACCGTAAAGTACTCATTGTTGGCGGCGGTGATGTGGCGCTACGTAAAGCAGATTTGCTCAGCCGTGCTGGCGCGTGCATCACTGTTCTTGCGCCAAGTATTAGCGACGAAATACAAGCCTTGTTAAGTGATAGCAAGCACGAATTGATTTATAAAAAATATAATAAAAACTATATGACAGACTCGCGCGTTATCATTGCTGCCACTGACGATGAAACACTGAATCATCAAATACATGCTGATGCCACTGAGCTCAACATTCCAGTTAATGTGGTCGATACGCCGCATTTGTGCGATTTTATCTTCCCTGCGATTGTTGATCGCAATCCAATCGTGATTGGCATATCGTCAAACGGCAAAGCGCCAGTGCTGGCACGTCTATTACGTGCTCGCCTTGAAACCTTGATTCCACAAGGCTATGGAAAATTGGCAAAGCTTGCTGGTGATTTTCGTAGCGAAGTGAAAACTAAAATACCTACGCTGACAGGACGCAGGCAGTTTTGGGAAAAAGCATTTGAAGGGTCAGTCAGTCAGCTGATGTTTGCCGGCAATGAAGATGAAGCAGTGGCACAATTACAAGCCGATTTAGATAAAACAGCATCAATTATCAGTGATAAACATACAGAAAATGATAAGTCCATAGAACCTCAAACCCTACAAAATAATGTAGGCGAAGTTTATATCGTTGGTGCAGGCCCAGGTGACCCAGAGCTGCTCACTTTTAAAGCGCTGCGTCTCATGCAGCAGGCTGACATTGTTTACTATGATGCGCTAGTTTCACCGCAAGTCTTGGACTTATGCCGCCGTGATGCTGATAAGGTATTTGTTGGCAAAAAACGTAGCAACCATGCGGTAGCGCAACTTGGTATCAATGAGTTGTTGGTCAATAGCGCTAAAGAAGGTCGCCGTGTGGTGCGTCTAAAAGGCGGTGATCCTTTCATATTTGGGCGTGGCGGCGAAGAAATTGAGAGCTTGCGTGCGCATGGCGTCCCGTATCAAGTGGTGCCTGGTATTACCGCTGCCAATGCTGCCGCTAGCTATGCTGGCATTCCATTGACTCACCGTGACCATTCGCAGTCGGTACGTTTTGTCACTGGATTTTTAAAGGCTGGCGCACCCAATAGCAATTTTAAGAGCTTTTTGAATACGGATGAAACAGTCGTATTTTATATGGGGCTGCATTCGCTGGCGCGTTTGACGACAGGCTTGATTGATGCAGGGCGCAGTAGTGATACCCCGATTGCCATTGTCTCCAATGCCAGTATGCCCAATCAGCAGGTATTAACGGGAACGCTTGCTGACATCGTTGAGTTGCAAGAAAAAAACCAGCTGCCCACACCAGCCTTGCTCATTATGGGAGACGTGGTCGCGCTCCATCATGATTTGGCTTGGTATAACCTACAAAATCAGCAGGACAATAACAATAGTGACACTACAGCTAATAACTGGTTACGTGGTGGCACAGCGGCTACACCAAAAACTGACCATACTAGCCAGCAGGCCCATGCGTTATCTATGGTAGCCAATTTGGCAACGGCTGATAATGGTTTGGAGCAGCTAGTGATTGGTTAAATCAAGGCTTTTAACTCACACAAAAAAACCTACCCTTAATTGCTGGTAGGTTTTTATATTTGGCGGGTAATTTTTGATAACTTACACCATATGATAAGCATCTTTCTATACTAGAAGCGACCTATAGCTCGATAAAATCTACAATATGCTGTAGCCATTGATCATAGTTATAGTTTTCTAATACATGAGCACTCGCATAACGCATCATCTCTATCTGCTGTTTGGTATATCCTTTAGATAACTGTGCAAATAACTCATCCGCGTGTTCACGACTCTCAATCACTTCACACATACCCTCAAAGCGTGTATTTACTGATACGCTAGGATTACTCACAGCCAAACGTCCACATGCCATAATCTCAATTAAACGACGAGAAAACATACTTGGTGAGTCCGTCACGGTATTGACGTTCAGACAGTGTGAGTACTGACGGTATACATCACCCGTCTTATCATAAGGGACATTAGGAAATACTGTCGTGTTAGGTAAATCGGGATAGCGATACACGTCAGGGTTGCGATCTGAGTTGCGATCGATGATATCCAAGCCATAGGGAGATGCTGCACTAAATGCCATGTCCTGCCACTGTTGCCGAGCACTGTGGATATGCTTACTATAACTGCCTATGAATAAGCTCTTACGGTAACGCGGTGGTGATGTGGCAGGATAATGAAACTTAGGCTGTACAGCAAAGGGCAATACCCCTACTTTGACATTATTACCCAATATAGAGCGATAACGCTCAACACAGTTTTCATCAACGGTCAGAATATACTTAAATAAACTGGCAGAGTCAATAAAACGGTTAAAGTGAGCGCCGTCTTCTTTATTCCAAAATACTGCTGGGATATTATATTTGTCCGCCATCTCTAACAGTTTACGCAGCTCAATATTGTTACGTTCAGGATAGTCAGGATAGTTGGCGATTTTGTAGCGCCATTTGTCTTTGTGGCCTCGCCATGCGGATTCAACTAGGATGAAGTCTGGTTTATAAATCTTAAACAACCAGCGCCAATCCTTGCTAATTATTATGTTTTTGCTTTTATCTATAGCTTTCGCTGTTAACTCGTCAGAAATCAAGATGATTAACATATTTTCACATACTTAAAAACAGAAATTAAAAATATAGTCATTTTATTAGAAAGAATATCTCTTTTTAAGAGTTACTATAGAAAATATAAATAAACCTTATTGTAAGGCGCAATAATTTCAATTCCAGCTTTATTAAAGTTTTAAAGTACATATTAACTAGACCTCTTACATTGTGACTTCTGCAAGAGATCTACTATATATTTATATAATTCAATTAATAGAAAATTAAAGATTGTTTAAATCCTCAATAAATAGATCACCGAAATTTTCTAACACTAGACTGGAATCAATATGATCAATTTTATCCAATTTTTTGAGATCTGCATCATGAAAATCTTTTTCAGCTGAATCTTGTGTAGAGTGTTTAGACCAGAAAAAGGAAATCTGCCGTGAGTCGATGATAGTAGGGGAGTACCTATCAGCTCTCATATGACTACCTAGTGAACTAAAAACTATTTTTTTAGTCTTATGCCTGTAAACTCCAATACGCAATAAGCCAATATTTACCTTTGGATAATACATTTCGACGATATTTGTTAATTTAAAATTTTCATCAAAAACACCTGCTACTCCCAAACCAAGAGATAAATTATGACCATGAAAATATTTGTTAAGGTACTTACTACATCTTTTAAAATAATCTATAGAGATACAATCGTCATCATCTAGCATAAATCGACCTATCATCATATCCCTATCAGTGCAAAGTGATAATTTAAAAAAATCTATAGCAATGTCATCTATACTTCTTTGGGGTTGACCCTCAATATTATACTCATTCAATTTAACAAAACTATATTTCTCTTCTATTTTTTTCAATTCCTTTATATACTTAATAGGTAGAGAATCTGAATACTCAATAATATGAACAAAGTCATAACCATTACTAGCCTTTTCTAATATAGGCAGTGTTATTTTAGATAGAAAATTAATTCTGAAATCTAACCGTCGACTATCGAATAATTTTTTCTTATATTGCTCTATTTTATCTTCATCACCTGCCTGCATTGAAACAAGCCAAGCTGAAGAACGTGGTAAAAATAAGCTAAATCGAGTTATAGCTATAAACATTAATATCTCCAAAAAATTTAAAGTATTATAGTTAACCTTCTTAAGGTTTCAACTATTTTATGATTATCTAAAATATTTCTTCATTATACGTTCAGTTTTAATTTCTAAGGATAAGATTATTTATAATACCAACTTAAAGCATCATAAACAGCGTAAAGCCTTCTCAAATGAATACGGCTACTTAGTTTATTAGTACATATTCTATGTAGATACTTCCAACTAAAGCTCCTAGATATCTCTTTCTTACCTATTTGGTTTAGAAGATCAAGCAACTGCTTCTGCATAGTCTCCATCTGAACAACTTGCCATAATGGAGCATTCAATTTGTTAGCTCGCTTGATATGCTCGGGTGTTCCTTTAGGTGAGACTATATTAGAAATCAATCGATAATTTGGAAATTCCTTTAGCTTGGGCGTTGCCAATAAATCCAAGTCTAAGATATTGATATCGTGTTTGGTTTTAATCTCTTGTGGTATTTCTCTTCCTTCAAGAGGAAATGACAATAACTTAGGATTAAACATATTCATTAGCTCTAATCCTAATAAGTTTTTAGACCTACTATCTGCATCCATTCTTAACGCATAGCTCGAACCAATCGGTGAATACAAAGGATCTAGCCTTGGATTAACATTACTATAATTTGTAGATATCTGACCTACGAAATACCTATTTCTAATTGATAGATATAAGTAATCTAAAATAGAGTATATGTCTAAGTGTGAGCTAGTTAGATCATTAATCTTATTACTGACAATGCTTTGAAATCTATTATAGAAATCATTACTTACGATTCGATTATCCTCACTTCCAGCTATAGCTGAACCATAAGTTTTTTCAATAATAAAAGGTAAGCTTAACTCTTCTAAGTTTTTATATTTAAGAATAGAATTAGAGTATGTTGATCTAAGCGTCTCTCCAAAACCACCTGAAATTATAATTTCATGTCTGGTTCTACACATTGGAGGGGTATCTAAAGACATACCACAAGTATCTTTTAAATTTGTCCTATCTGCACTTCTAAGTACACCTTCATTATTAACCATAGTCTTATCAAACGTATTACAAATTTGCTTTGCAATTTGTTTATCTAATAATTCATTATAGCCATGACAGGCATAATAAATATCCTTATGGTTATACTCTTTTGCTGATTCAGACTCTAAAGCAGCAAAGACTAATCTCGAGTCATAACCACCCGTTATATGAGCTGTTTTCATAACTTCTTCACAGCCTAAAGTAGAGTTAATATTACTTTGAATCTCATCTCTAGCAGCTTCTATAGTATATTGACTATCAAAAATTATGGATCTTGTACCTGAATTTCTAAAATTAACGTTACCATTATAGATTTTGATATATGTATGAGTATCTAAGATAGCAATATCTTTATAACTGGTTTGAAAAATACCACCTGTGCCTGTGCATAAAAGCTCAGTAATAAAGTCCAAACTTTTAGTTGGATATACTCCATTACTACTTAAGACATTTATTAAAGCAGACATATCAGAAGCACAAGCAAAAACTCCATTTTTAAAATAATAGAAAATAGAAGCGCCACCTAAAGGATCTTGATAAATGTAACTTTCGATCTCATCGTAAAAAAACAAGCATAAGGAACCACGATAAGATGAATAGAACTGTTGATTTAGAAAAAAACTAGGATTAAAACTAGTTAGATGAGATGGCTGATAGATTAATTTTGAATTAATCCAACCAGCTCCATGGGTAGTTGCTTTATATATACGTCCGCTTACATTGATATCTACTTCATCACCTTTAGGGTAATAAATAACCTGATTATCTTTTATAAAAAATACTGGGCTTTTACGAATCATATAGAACTTATCCTAATAAACCTATAAACAAATCATTTTTAATCTGATGGTATGTTTTTTAAAATGGAACTAAATTATTTGAATTGCTCAAATCGTATAGTAGTTTTTAGTTTAATCTCATCTAATTCATTAAAGGTAAACCTAATTACTTGACTGTCTTCATAGGTGTTTGCGATATAGGAGACGACACTATTTACTGTATTGCTCTTTACACCTTTTTTTACTTCAATTAAATTAGGTTTTTTAGATAGAAATAGATTTATAACGTTGCTACTTCTTAAAGATGAAAGTTTTATTACATCATCAAATACTTCTATCTTTTTATCTATAGGAATGTGCAATAAAAAAATCACCGTTCTTTTCACATCATCCAAGCATATAATATTATCTTCAACCTTAATTTCTGATTTCAAACTGTCAATCTCAATCTTTCTACTGTGTCCAATATCTTGTAAAACCGTATTTTCAGCACTGACATAAGGATTGTACTGATCCTCACTATAGTCATATATCGACCAGTTATCCATTCTATGATCAAAATCTGTATGAGCATAACTTGTATTAGAAATAATAGGTATATTATGAGCTTGCCTCCTACGAGCATAATGCCTTATAGGGTCTTTATTGATATAGTTATACAATCCTGAATCGATTATCCAGTCTTCACCAAAAGCATATAAAACGAAATTATTTTCATCTTGTTGATGATGATATTGACTCAAGCAGCCTGCTTTAAATATCAAGTGCATGCTATCTGTGAAATCTTTCTCATTACCCCAAGTATTCCTAAATATTGCATATCCTGATTTCGGATAAACCATGTTGTTCCTAAGGGGTACCGATCCTCTTTTACCTTGAGTCAATGAGTATAGGAAGTTCTCATATTCTATGGTTCCAGAAAAATAATTACGATATGCATCGCTGGTGGGTTTTAGCTCTGTGTCCCCAATTATTGGTAAGTTATTATCTGGTCTTAAGATATAAGTTATATATGTCAATGCTTTAGAAGCTATGTCATTGAATTTAGGGCCTAAGTCTTTTAATACATAAGATGGAAATTCTTCGATTATTGAAAGGAATATTTTAAATACAAACTGATGGTATCCTGGACTATTCTCTTTATGCACACCTTCACTAGTGAAAGAAAAATCTAATTCGTCATTTAGGCGTAATATAGAAGTATCTACCCACACCTTGTTATCTAAAATGAGTCCTAGTAACATCAGCACGCGAACTTGTTCTAGACCATGATTAGTATGCCTAGAATAGAAATCTTCTTCTTCTAACTTTTCCCCTAAAACGTTTAGAGTTTCAAATAAACAAGAAACGAAAGTAAAATTAGTATGCATCCATATCGGATTATATTTTTTTAGGTAGTGTAATAATAATAATATCTGTTCAGCTCTCAAGGCAGTTGCATGATCATGCCATATAAACTCGAAATCCGTATTATCGTTGTATAAGTACCTATCTATCCAACTACTGATGAATTTTTTTAACTTAACTAAGACCTCATCGTTATTAGTCTCATGATGGAATGCTAAGAGATACTTATTAAAGTCGAACCAATGTAGTGCCCACTGCCAAGATCTATTATCAAAAGGGTTAGCCTCCCATTCTTCCCATTCAACTGGAGCAAAAGAAGTAAGTTTGAGTTTGTTATCCTCAAACAGCATCTTTCCTCTTACAATATTTTCTTCAGTAGAAATATAGTTTTCGACGTCTTTATCTAAAAGATAACTACTTAACTCATTATCTAAAAAAAGTGAATATGTACTCAATAACTCTAATTGTCTGGTAATATTTAGAGTCTCGGAAATACGTATATCCTTCTTTTTATCCCATATAAAATATCTAATGCTTAGTAGTTTTGAGCCATGCAAATCTATTTGATGTGAAAAATTCACATGATGCTGATAGTGATATGTAACTGTTACATCTTCAAAGTGAAAATAGCAAGCATAAACGCAGTTATTCCGTTTCTGGTTTAGGGAAATCTCTATGTCTGTTCCTTTATGGTTAACAAAGATGGAGACACCTTTATCATCTAATATTTTTATCATATGAACAAACCCAAATAAACCGTTATTTTAGAGGTACTGCTATAAATAATATTATATAAGACATACATTTATCATTAATAGTATGTGAAATACAAACACAGTTTTAAAATCCTACTTATTTTTTACCTAATCAGACTGGCTTATCGTGATTAATAATAAAAATAAATTATCAACTAATGAACATAGCTGCTAATTCTAGATCAAAAATTATTTTATAAGCTCAATCTCTTTAGCTATAGTATTATCAAAACCACATTGTAATCCCACTCTGCCTCTAGCAGCTTTAGATTTATCAAGAAAAACAGTGGGATTTTTAATTATTTTTACAATTTCTTTTACCATTTCATGAATATTTTCGCCTTCAAATAGAGCACCTTCTTTGTCAGAAATAAACTCTGGAACTGCCGCTACCTTGTTAGTAACTACTACTAAGCCTGAAGACATTGCTTCATCTCTAGACACACCTTGAGAGTCCCATCTTGTAGGATTAAGAAAGACACCGTTTTCTTTATGAACGTCAACAATTTCACTGTGACTTAGAAATCTTTTATGAAGATGTACGTTATCATATTCTAAAAGTGGTCGATTTATACTATCAAACTCTGGCCCATCCCCATAAACACTAATCTCTAACTTGTTAAAAAACTCATAATTAGCTAATTCTTGAATAGCTTGCACAGTTATGTCATTTCCATATTTTGGACCCATATATGGTCTTATAGATAATAACTTAAATCTATCATCAGCTTCCTTCTCAGAGTATTTAAAGATATTACTATCTACATAGTTGTGTATAACTAATTTATTTCCATTTGGAATATCAAATCCTAAATCAGACTCAACTTCATGCAAAAATGTCTTTGAAACAAATATAAGTTTAACCCTACTATTTAAATCCTCTTTTATAAGTTTTTGCCAAAACTTAACTCTATTATCGGCAAGCCTTTTCTTTTTACTCGTTTCATCTTTAGTTGATCCTACAAAGTCAAACTCTCTTCTCTTCCAGCTTTGTACCTCAGCACCATGCAACCATATAGAGATATTCAGCACGTCCTTAAAATCTGTGAGAACTTCCCACATATCTTTATCCAACAAATGAACAAAAACATTCTTTACTTGTCCAGAGCTTAAAACCTCTCTAAGGTTGTTCTTATTACCATTAAAAACATCTATAGACTCAAACTCTCTAAATGCCTCACCAGACTTTGAATTAATGATTTTAAACATATCTGGATAAAACCCATTATTCTTATAAGATCTTAATCGGCTATGTAAAAACCCATATTTATATAGATCATCATATGCAGGATATTGTTTAGCTAGAATTAATGTATCGCTTTTACATACTAAAGAATTTATCGCCTCAACAGTCTCGCCAATCATTAGTGACTTAATACGTGTAGTACCACTTCCAGATAATTTATAACCTATTTTAATGAACTTACAGTTTGTTGGTATAGGCATAGTATGGCTATTTTCAACTTTAACGATATTGTGCGAAATTTTTTCTTTGTTTTCATCAAGAAATACGAAAACCTGTCTTACATCAAAATCACTTTCAGCTTCGACGGTGTAATGACTGTTTAATTTTAGGTTAATATCATCACGATGATAAATTGTTTTAAAGTATACGTAAGCAAATTTATCATCTGCTAATGTTGATTTTATTTCAGTGAGCCCATCTTTAAACCCAATAGCTATTTGCTTACTTTGAGGTCTGACAAGTTGCTTGTCTATCTCTGCAGCATCAAAGATGAACGTTCTTGGGTCTTGATAATGACTCTCAATAACTCTATTATTGCTAATAAGCTGCAGTTTAAACTCATCACTCAAGACCAAACTGCTACTGCCCTTTATCCGAATATTGATACTCATAAATGCAGAGTTATTAATAACATCAACAGTAATAAATGGCGTGTACTTCTTGATTTCAAAACTAGTTTTTTGACCTTTGCTGTCAAAGTATTCAAATACCAGCTCGATGTTATTACTAGCATGGATATCTAAATAAGTATGTACTTCAGATGCACCTACCAATGCTAACTTATCTAAAATATTTATATAACGATGCTGTTTAGCTGGCAAACTAGATTTTATTTGAAAATTATTTTCTAATTTTGTTACTTCAATGTATTTATTGGCTGTTGCTAAGAGAGTATTTATAGTAATTGTCTTGGTCAACTCAGTCGTGTCGTTGAATCCTCGAATCGATTCAGAAAGGGGTAATAACTTATTTAAAAAGTCTACACCCTCATCAATAGTCAAATCTTCATGAGCTACGCTTAACGCACTTTCACTAAGCTCTGAACCATTCAATACATAGCTAAAGCCATCCGTTGAAAAAGCTTTCAGTTTAAACTGTGCATTATTGATTTCCTGAAGCTCTATTTTATCTATAATATTATTTTTGAAATCATCTAGTGTGAATAAACTTCTAGATAAGCTAATATTGTCGATATATCCATATACCACTCCCGAAACCAGAGACAGGGTGTCATTGGTGTTCTCAAAATAACTATTTTTGGTTAATCTCACACCTTCTTTTGAATCCGATGATAAGTAGCTATAACTCAGCACAAAGTCACTTAAATAGTGTTTGCCATAACTATCATTTGGATTAAATACGGCAATAGATGACTCATTAGCGAGTTGTTCAATTGCTTCAACAAAGTCTTCTTTTGTGTTAAGTATATTGACATCTTGTTTTAAGCTTGCATTAATTGTCACTTCAGAAAGGATAATTAAACGCTTATTAACCAGCTTCTGTCTTTCATAAGACTCAATTAACCTATCGTATTCATGTTCATTCTTAATATATGAGACTACAGTTGTACTAAAACCTTGAGAGTTTAAATTGGTTTTAAATGTTTTTTGTAAGATGTACTTAAGCCTATGCTTATAGGTATGATCTTTAAGTACATGTCTTAGCCCTTGCAGCTTGAATTTTTCTCGAGTAGTTAGGTCAGATTCTAGTCTTTCTAGTTGTCTAGTGAGTTCAGTCTCGTTATCGGAGCAAATTACTAAATCTCCGAAAAGTAATCTTACCCCTCTGGAGTAATTACTCATTACTATGGTATTTGACGCTAACATCTCAAACACCCTTCTAGCAAACATCGTTTGAGACTGTTTAATCGTATTCATGTTGATACCATAATGGTATCCCTTATATGCTTTATCAATCTCATGAGGTGCTAGACTACCAAGTATCATCGGCTCAAACCTGTGAGGGAATTGATAATGAGGATGAGGTTTATTGAAGTTTCGATCGAATATATCTAAGCCTTTAGTGTCTTTTGCCACACTTGAAAGCACTTCAAAATCGCGCTGTCTTCTTGGATATTTAAGGTAGTATGAACCAGCAAAATTGAATTTGTTTTTTCTCTCGTATAACTCTATCGGGTTATGTAGTTTAGGCTGGGCTGCAAAAGGCAATAAAAAGACATCATCATGATTGACATGTTCTTTGTATTTTTTAATGCAATCTATATCTGTAGTGAAGACAACATCAACTTTTTTGGCAACATCTAGAAAAGTGCCAAAATGCACAGGGTCTTCTTTGCTCCAAAAAACTGTTTTAATCCCTCTTTGATTACATCCATCAATTAACTTTTGTAAATCTTCAGAACATTGACTTACTTTTAATTTCCACAAGTCATCTTTACCCTTCCAAGCAGATTCAATAAATAAAAGATCTGGTTTAAAATAATCTATTTCTACTTCCCAGCTATCAGGGGTAAGATGTAAGAAATTTGCTTCTGGATCAAAACAAAAGGATGTAAATTCATCCATAATTGCTGCAATTTTTACGTTCTTTCCTATAAACCTTTCTTGTAGGCTTGCTAACTCCTTAGATTGGATATTTGGAGAGAATATAGATGTCTCAGCAACATTATCTACTCCTTTGAAACCCATGCCTTTATACTGATTTTGGTGTTCTAACGCCTTTACTAAAGTTGGTTCTTTCTCTAGTTTATTCTCGACCAGATTTCTTTTTTCTAGATAATAATTTTCTTGCAGCTCTTTATCGTCCAACAAGATGACTATCTTTTCTAGTAAAGAAGCATTAGTAAGATACTTATTTTTTCTACGCAAAGATTCAACGTAAAGTGATGATAGCTCTTTACTAAACCTTTTGATGGTTGTCTTTCTTTTTGCAGCATCTATAATGGATTTACCTAATTGATAGGAAATTGTATTTTCCTCTTCTGAGGAAACTGAGAGTCCTCTTTGACTTATCGATATGTCAATTTCAGAAGCCTCATGTGACTTAGGTAAATTACTCATGGTATCAATATCATCTTGATCAGTTTTTTTGTCCTGTTTAGAGAACATTTCATAAATTCTATTTTTCATAACTCACCATAAGTAATTTTATTCAATTTAGACATAGATAAAGGGTTTAGAAATGAGACTTATTATTGCATCGTATATAGTCAATGTACTTTAAAAATAACATAGCGCTACTGGGATGAATTTTTCGCAGCCTCTGGGAACGCAGCACGCAAGTAAAATTCATCCCAGTAGCGCGTTTAAATTTATATAACAGTTTTATTTTCAACTGACTATACTAACAGTTAGTCACAAGACTAATTACTTTTTTATCGGATAGAGCTATATCTGTAAATTCATCATGAGCAACCAACACCACTATTACATCAGCTTGCTCTACAGCACTATTTAAAGATACCAGCATACCCGTATTCAATTTTTCAGGTAATTTACTGATATTAGGCTCAACCAATAGCATATTTGCATTATCAGCATCAAGCATTTTTTGAGCAATATTGACCGCAGGGCTTTCACGTAGATCATCGATATCGGGTTTGAACGCCAGCCCTAATAACGCTACTGTCGGCTTTTCAATACCTTTTTCTTTTAACTTATCGATTTCAGCATTGATTTTACCTATTACCCAGTCAGGTTTACTATCATTGATCTCACGAGCCGCACGGATGATTTTGGCTTCCTCAGGGTTTTGATTGACGATGAACCAAGGATCAACAGCGATACAGTGACCACCGACCCCAGCACCCGGCTGTAGGATATTGACTCGTGGATGATGATTGGCCAGTTCGATCAGCTCCCAAACATTGATGTCGAGCTTATCAGAGATAATAGATAACTCATTAGCAAAGGCAATGCTAACATCACGAGAGGCATTTTCAGTCAGTTTTGCCATCTCAGCCGTACGAGAGTTGGTTGCTAACAACTCGCCTTCTACAAAGATACGATAGACTTCTTGCGCTTTTTTAGTCGACTCTTTAGTCATACCACCGATGATACGATCGTTAGATATCAGCTCTTCAACCACCTTACCAGGTAACACGCGCTCAGGACAATAAGCCACATAGATATCAGCTTCAACATCAGGCTCATGATATTTAGGAAAGGTCAAATCAGGACGTGCCTCAGCAAGCCACTCAACCATCTGCTCTGTTGCACCTACTGGTGAGGTCGATTCTAAGATGACCAAATCGCCTTTTTCTAATAGTGGTGCCAAGGCTTTACTGACTGCTTGAATATAAGACAAATCAGGGGTGTGGTCATCACCTTTAAATGGTGTTGGCACTGCGATAAGATATGCATCTGAATGCACGGGTGTTAGGCTAGCTTTAAGCTTATTGTTATCTACCGCTTGTTTAACGATTGCTTCTAGACCTGGCTCAACGATATGGATTTTGCCTTGGTTGATCGTATCAACTGCATGCTGATTGACATCAACGCCAACGACATTAGCCCCATGATGGGCGAACATCGCAGCTGTTGGCAAACCAATATATCCTAAACCAAACACACAAATATTTTTCATCTTAATCCCGTCTATTTGATATTAAGTTAGCTTAACGCTTTAGTTTTAGCAGTTTGTTCGTATAAGAACTCAACGATAGTCTTAGCAATACGTTGTGAGGCTTTACCATCACCATAAGGATTATGGGCTTGGCTCATTTTTAAATAAATAGCCTCGTTCTCAATCAAATTACTAACTTCAGCAACGATGGTAGGGCCATGAGTACCTACTAGCTTAACGGTACCTGCCTCTACTGCTTCTTGGCGTTCAGTCGTTTCACGCATGACTAATACTGGAATACCAAGCGATGGCGCTTCCTCTTGAATACCACCTGAATCCGTGAGAATAATATGGCTAGTACTCATCAAATAGACAAAAGGCAGATAATCCTGTGGCGCAATAAGTTTGACATTATTAAGACCGCTTAGTAAGCGATTGACAGGCTCTTTAACATTAGGATTTAGATGAACAGGATAAACAAACTCGTAGTCTGGATACTTTTGAGCCAGATCTTTGATTGCTTGGCAAATAGACTCAAAGCCTTCTCCAAAATTTTCACGGCGGTGACCCGTAATAAGGACCCGACGTTTATTAAAGTCCAATTCTGAAAACTGCTGCTGTAATTCCAATCGTAGTGATGCGTTATTTTCTAACTTATCTTTAACATCTAACAAGGCATCTACAACGGTGTTACCAGTAACATAGATGTATTCTGGGTTGTTATGCTCATCATACAAATTTTGCGCGGCAGCTTTGGTTGGAGAGAAGTGCAACTTGGTAATGACACTAGTTAGTTGTCTGTTAGCTTCTTCTGGCCAAGGTGAATAAAGACTATAGGTACGCAGCCCAGATTCAACGTGTCCGATCGGTATTTGTTGGTAAAATGCTGCTTGTGCACCGCATAGTGTGGTCGATGTATCGCCGTGTACCAGTACTAAATCAGGCTTGCATTCTTGTAAAATAGGCTCAAGTGCCATTAGCATTCTAGAGCTAGCTTGGGTCAGGCTCTGATTGCTTTTCATGATATCTAAATCATAGTCGGGAACTATCTCAAATAGAGCCAGCACCTTATCTAGCATTTCACGATGTTGGGCAGTCACACAAACGATGGATTGAATATCAGGATTGGCTTCTAAAGCTTTAACAACAGGCGCCATTTTAATCGCTTCAGGGCGTGTACCAAAAATACTAAGGACTTTTTTCATAGAAACACTTTTTTAGTTTTGTGAGAGTAAGAATGTCATGTAAGCCTTCAAAAGGTTTTGGGATATATAATTTTTCACTATCGATACAACTCAATAACAAACAGCATATTAGAGATAAAGTAAACGTTTATCAACCATTACATACCGCTTATCGGAGCCAATAAAACAAATTACTTTTAAAAACAACTAATTATGACGTATAGGTTTTGTACGCAGTTTTAAAGGAATTATAGCTATAGACGAAATCTTATATATGTCTTTAGACAGCCATCTCCAACATAGAAAATTTTGCTAGAATGAATACTTTCTATCAAATGTCCTTAAGCTCAATTATGTCCATACCTGCCGATACTAAATTCATGCCAAAACCACTCACTATCCTCCATACTTCCGACTGGCATTTGGGGCGCAGGCTTTATGGACGAATGCGTTATGACGAATTTGAAGCCTTTTTAAGTTGGTTGCAAGACGCCATTAGCCTACAGAAAGTGGATATACTAATCGTTGCTGGTGATATCTTTGACACCATGACCCCAAGCAATAGAGCTCAAGCGCTATATTATGAATTTTTAGGAAAAGTTTCAAAATCATGCTGTCAACATATTGTCATCGTCGCAGGCAACCACGACTCTCCGACATTTTTAGATGCACCAAGTAACGTACTCAAGTTTTTAAACGTCCATGTTATCGGTACCGCTTGTGAAGACTTAAACGATGAAGTATTGGTGTTAGACGATACAAATGGAAACCCGCATTGCATTATCGCTGCCGTCCCCTATTTGCGTGATCGTGATGTCCGTAGTAGTAGTGCTGGCGAGTCGGCTGATAGCAAAGATGCCAATGTTATCAAAGGCATTCGCGCCCATTATGATGAAGTAGCTAGCATTGCCAAAGCCAAACAGGCTAAATTAGTTGAAGTATACCAGCGTCACATTCCCATCATTGCTACAGGGCATCTATTTGCAGCTGGTGGCACCACTACTGAAGACGATGGTGTGCGTGAGCTTTATGTCGGCTCACTCGGTAAGATTTCTGCTGACATGTTCGATGAAAGTTTTGACTATGTGGCGCTTGGGCATTTGCACGTACCGCAACGCGTCGGTGGTCGTAAGAGCATTCGCTATTCAGGCTCGCCAATCGCGATGGGATTTGGCGAGGCAAAACAACAAAAACAAGTATTACTGGTACAGTTTAGTGCAGTAGCAAATGACATTAGCAGTCAAAAATCAGCCTCAAATAATATAGTTGAAAGCATTATTCCTCAGCTGACCAATACCGTTACCCCGATTGAAAAACCTGCTAATAAAGCAGCCAGTCAGACTACGGAATTTATGGATGACTTGTTTGGTTTTGACGAGCAATCAAAAAATAATGAGGTGACAAAAACTGCTGCTACAAAAAACATCCCTGATCAGCAGGATCAAAACAACCAATCAATGCCTAAAAATATCGATACTCCCAACAAAATACTGCATCGCGATGACTCTAATCAGATGCAAGTAGTATCACTACCTATTCCAAAATTCCAAAAATTGGCGCAAATATCGGGTGATTTGGAATCTATTAATAAGACTATTGATAAAACCATCCAAGCTCTTGATGCAACAGAATCTGTTTGGCTTGAAATTATTTATACGGGTGATGATGTGGTCAGCGAGTTACGTGAGCACATCCAAACGATGGTAGATAATTTGCCGTGCGAGGTGTTAAAAATCAAAAACACTCGTACCTATAATAAAGTACTAAATCAACAACAGATTTCTGAGACGCTACAAGATTTAAATGAGGAAGAAGTATTCGAGCGTTGCTTGATTGCTCATGATATTCCTGATGAGCAAAAATCATCCTTACGTGACGCCTATGATCAAATCGTTTATAACTTACGTCATGAAGATACTCAGGCTGAATAGCATTATTTAATCATAAACGCTGTTGATAGAAGCTAGCCAGAATAACAGCTTTATTTCTCATTATTGCCTTTTTTATTACTACCTATAAAAATAAGACCCTGCCATGCGCCTAATAGAACTAAGACTTAAAAACCTCAACTCCTTAAAAGGCGAATGGCACATTGATTTTAGTGACCCCGCTTTTCTTAACGAAGGTATTTTTGCCATTACTGGACAGACTGGTGCTGGCAAGACGACCATATTGGATGCGATTTGCTTAGCACTCTATAGCCAGACGCCAAGACTGGGCGATATCACTGGTTCAACGAACGAGATAATGACCCAAGGTACAGGTGAATGCTCAGCAGAAGTCATTATAGAGATTGATTCCAAGCGTTATCAATGCTACTGGTATCAACATCGTGCCCACAAAAAAGCCAAGGGCAACCTATTACCAATTAAGCATGAAATTAGTGAGGTGCAGACCGGCAAGATTTTAGAAGAGAAAAAGTCCAAAACTTCTGCCCATATACAAAACCTCATTGGCATGGATTTTAATCAATTTACGCGCTCCATCATGCTGGCACAAGGCAGTTTTGCCGCGTTTTTAAAGTCTGATATTGGCGATAGAGCCGCGATTTTAGAGAAAATAACGGGTACTGCTATTTATGCCAAAATATCGTTAAACGTTCATGAAAAGAAACGCTCTGAAGAGGAAGTGCTTGGCAAACTACAGGCAAGCGTGAATAGCTTGTCGTTATTAGGTACTGAAGAAGAAAAGCTACTGGTAGCAGATTTAGAGCGCTTTAACCAGCAGCAAAGCACCCAGCGTCAAACCTTTAAAACCCTAAGTGAACAGGTACAGTGGCTGGATAGCGTTCAGCAGCTACAGCAAAATCTCTCGACCTATCAGACCGATTTTGCAGCGGCACAGCATATGCAGCAAACCTTTATTCCAGAAGCCCAGCGTTTAGATGGCGCTAATAAGGCTTTAGAGATTGATAGCTATTTCCGAGAGCTTAGCTATAGCCGAGAGTCGGTTAAGCGGTTGGATACTGAACAACAAGATTTGCTTAATAAGATTCCAACTCAGCAAGAAGTACTGGCACAAGCTTCAATCCATTTAAATAATATCAATACCATTGAAAAGCAAGCCACAGATATCCTACATGCTACTTTGCCTATTATTAAAAAGACGCGTGAGTTGGATACTGAGATAAAACAGCACTCTTATTCTTTAGCTAGCGATAATAAAAGTAAAGATACATTAGTTAGTAACACTCAGCAATTAGTTCAAGATATAGCTGACTACAAACAAACAGAGCAAAAGACTCAGACTCAGCTTAGCAGTATAGAAAAGTACTTTCGCGATTACCAAGAGCTAAACGACCTCGATACAGATATGGTGACCTTCGATAACAGCTGTCGCCAATTAATGGCGCTGTTGGAAGATAATGCCAATCTAACAGCGGCTAAACTTGCTTATAGTAATCAAGCCCGCATGCTACAGACTGATTTTGATAAGTTATATAAGCAGCAAAACGCAGAGAAATTATTGATAACGCAGCAACGCGAGCAACTTGCCAGCGTACAACAGCAGCAAGCCATACTCATTCAAAACCAGCCCATTGCTAATATGCGTAGCGAGCAAGAGCAAATCGAGCAAATCAGCACCCAGATTGCGCAAGCCAATATTAAGCTAGAACAGCTGTCTGAGCGTGCCAGCCAAATTCAACACATCAATGCAACGTTACCCAAACTGAATCAAGAGCTTAAGACTTTAGAAGGTTTGATTGACAGTCACAAGCTAAATATTGAAGAGGCTAAGCTCAAAAAACAAGATAGGCAGGAGCATCTACATCTACTACAAAAGGTCGCTAAGCTTGAAGATTATATAGTAGAGCTAGAGGATGGGTCGCCCTGCCCGCTTTGCGGCGCACATGAGCATCCTTATGGTAAACAGCACCCGTTATTAGACCCTAGTACCAAAAACAATAATACCGACGCCAATGACGATCAAAACCAGTCGTCCACAATAAAACAGACTAAGGCACAATTAACTCAGCAGCACATAGCTGAACTAGAAACTATTATTGATAGTCTTGAGCAGATTTTATCTAAACATCATATCGACCATGCCACCAAAAAAGAAGCCATCAATAATCAACAGCAGCAGTTAGCGCCCTTACAGCAGCAATCTAAAATCTTACACGCTGATATTAAGTCTAACCTTTCCTCGCTATTTAACACTGAAAATAGTTATTCGGAATCGACTGTGGCAATTATCGATCCACTTGCGCAGATTAACAACGATACTGATATTCATATTGATCAGGGCTTATCCTTATTAAGCATCATCAAACACAAACTGACTGAGCATAAACAGTCTCTTAAAACGATAGTCGTCGAATATGACAACCTAGCTGAAAGTGCTGCAACGCTCAGTATTGCCATCGAAGCCGATGAACAGCAGCAACAGCTACTTAGTCGCGCCATTAATAATCTGGCGACTGATATCAAGCTAAATGCTCAAAAAGTTGAAAGTGTCGAAGATAAGATTGCCACTAATTTTTCTGAACTCATACTCATGATGACCGATATTTCATCTTTGGTGAGTAAGTATCCAACGGCTAAATACGAGAATCATTTAACGATAGCGCTCAAAGCGACTGACGTTCAAGGCGCACTGCAGCAGCTCATTGAAAGTATTCATAAGCAAACAGTATTAGCAAGCGCAGATTATGATGAGCATATTGACCAGTTGCGGGCACAACGTCATGCTTTGAAGCAGTTAAAGCAATATCATCATGAGCAAAGTAGCCGCCAACAGCAACTCACAAATACTCTGATCAGCCTGACTGCGAATATTGAGAGTAAGCAAGCACAGCTCACCAATGATGAGACAGCACTCAAAGAATTAGAGACATTAATTGATAATAAAACTGATGATATCGAACAATTAAAGAAAGCTAGAAAAGCGCTATTCGCAGATAAAGATACAGACTATGAAGAAAACCAGTTACGCAGCGCTGCTGATGAGGCTAAAGCTGAACAAATCATAGCGCAAAGACAGCTAGATTCTATACAGCAGTCTTTAGAGCAATTAAAGAGCAGAGAGCAACAGCTAGCCACAGAGCGACAGTCGGCGACTACTACCGTAAATACACAGGAAAGCATTTTTACTAACTTACTCACAGAGTCAAAGTTCGTCGATGAGGCGGATTTTTTGAGTGCGCGTCTGCCTAAAGAAGAGCGTGAGGCATTACATATACGTAAACTAGCGATTGATAATGCCCTACAACAGGCTAAGTTGCAGTTAGACAATACCCAGCAAACGTTAGAGCAAAAACTTGCCACGCCTATGACAGATGAAGACCGAGAAACACTTGCTGGCAAGCATCATCAAATACAGACGGATATCGATGAGTTAAGTCAAAAAATTGGTGCGATTGACCAAAAGCTCAAGGATAACGACAGCCAAAAAGGGCAACAGGCGACACAGCTGATTGCAATCGATGAACAAAAACAAAAACTACAAGTTTGGCAGCAGCTACATACGTTAATTGGTTCTGCTGATGGCAAAAAATATCGTACCTTTGCGCAAGGCTTAACGTTTGAAGTGATGATTAGCCATGCCAATACGCAACTGCAAAAAATGAGTGACCGCTATTTGCTCATTCATGATGACAGCAATCCGCTTGAGCTTAATGTGATTGATAACTATCAAGGCGGTGATATTCGCAGTACCAAAAATCTATCGGGCGGCGAAGGATTTATTATCAGCTTGGCGCTCGCCCTTGGGCTATCGCAGATGGCGAGTCACAATATTCGCGTGGATTCACTGTTTTTGGATGAAGGGTTTGGTACGCTTGATGAAGAGTCGCTTGATATTGCACTCGATACTTTAACGAGCTTACAACAAGAAGGTAAGCTTATTGGTATTATCTCTCACGTACAGGCGTTAAAAGATCGCATCTTGACTCAAATCAAGGTTGAAAAAATCTCGGGTGGTTTTAGCCAAATCAGTGGTCAAGGCTGTCGCCGAGTGGTCAATGTTACTAATGAAAAAACTTCGTAAGCTAAAGCGGTCATCAAGAGTCGAGCGTGCATCACGCAGTTGATTACTTATTACGCTTAGCCAGACAATAAAAAACCACCGTTAATTAGGGCGTGTCCTCATTTTAAAAATGGTGATAAAAATGAGATAAATTGCCGTCAAACAAGGAAGATAGCGCCGTTAATATCGAGATATTGATAAGCTATTTGACGATGTTTAACAAAATTTAGCCATGTTTAGCCCATTTAGAAAGTAATTGATTGAATTGAGGACACGCCCTAATAACGGTGGTTTTTTTGAAAAGACGTTTATCTTATTGTTTATTGAATGACTAGTTACTTAGTTAGTTTAGTTACTTAGTTACCAAACCGCTTAGCTCACTCATCAATACTGACAACGTTGAGAGACCAATTTGACTATTTTCGTCATTGCTATGTAGATTATCTAACTTGCTCATCTCTGTGGTGACAGACTCCAGATGATCCAAGTGGCGTGAACGCCATTCACCAAACGCTTGCTTCGCATCAGGTTTAGATAATATAGCATCCATCAGTAGACGTAGACTACGTGACAGCTCATTCATCAACGCATGGCGTGCGCGGCGATCCCAGTAGTCTTGCTGTGGTAACGTGGCGATGTTGTCCATCATCCAATCTAACTGCAAGACGTGATAGGCATCAAAGTACAATGTTGCAATCTCATCAACAGGACGCTCATATTGCTCAGCGAGCAGTGCGGCATCAAGTGCATCAACATGATAAGGCAGCATCGCAAACAATGCGGCATCATTATTAGACAGATCATTCTGCATCAGGCTAGTGGTATCTTCTTGCAAGTATTCTGCAAATTGTTGCTCAATAAAGCCGCCTGATTTGGTTAATTTCTCAACACTATCACTAAAGCGACTGATCATGTCAGCGACTTGCAATTCTTGACCAAAGGCATTGATAAACCAAACAACACCTTGCTCAAGCGCGTCACGTAGACGCAGTTCAAGAGTTAGCAGTAATGTAGCATCGACTTGATTGTCCAGTGCTTCAAGCGTGTTCCAAGCTTTTGACACATTGAAGACATCACGGCTAATCGCATAACCACGCACGATGGTCGCCAGCGATTGATCTGTTTCCTCATAAAGACGGAACAGTGCTTCAATGCCCAAACGATTGACCACACTATTGGTCAAATAGGTGCTGATAATCTCACGATGTAAGCGGTGTTCAGTCATCTCATCAAAGAACCGCGTCGCCAGCTCATCAGGGAAATACTTACGCAACTCATTGATAAAGTACGCATCATCTGGCAAGTCTGATGATAACAAGTTGTCATACACCCACATTTTGCCATAAGCCATGACAACTGCCAGCTCAGGGTTGGTCAAGCCAGTATCTGCTTTTTGACGTTTGGCAATTTCTTCATCTGATGGCAGATATTCAATCGCCCGATCAAGACGCCCTTCACCTTCTAACATCTGAATAAAACGCTGATGATCACTTAAGTTAGCCGCCGCACGAATGTGGCTAAGCTCAATGGCTTGTGGTTGAAGGTAGTTTTGACGCAATACCAGTTCTGCCACGCTATCAGTCATGCTTTCAAGCAACTCATTACGCTGCTTTAAAGTCATGTCGCCTTGCTCGACCACTTTGCCAAGTAAGATTTTGATATTCACTTCATGATCTGAGCAGTTTACGCCGCCTGAGTTATCGATAGCGTCGGTATAAATGCGCCCGCCCGTTTGTGCATATTCGATACGCCCTTGCTGGGTAAAGCCTAAGTTACCACCTTCACCAACAATAGCCGTACGTAGCTCATTGCCGTTGACTCGTACGGCGTCATTGGCACGGTCGCCGACATCAGCATGGCTCTCATTCACGCTTTTCACGTAAGTACCAATACCGCCATTCCAAATAAGATCAACAGGCGATTTTAACAGCGCACTGATTAACTCGTTGGGTGCCATGCTGTCTTCAGCGATATCAAAACGCTGTTTCATCTCAGCACTGAGCGTGATGCTCTTATCTTGACGGGAGAAAACGCCACCTCCTTGGCTAATAAGTGACTTTTCATAGTCATCCCACGTCGAACGCGGCATGTCAAATAAGCGGGCACGTTCTGCGTGTGAAGCAGCAGCATCTGGATTCGGATCAATAAAGATATGTAGATGGTTAAATGCGGCGACCAGCTGGGTATGGGTTGATAGCAGCATACCATTGCCGAATACGTCACCACTCATATCACCAATACCAACCACGGTAAAGTTATCACGGTTCTGAATGTCCATGCCGCGCATACGGAAGTGGCGTTTGACCGACTCCCAGCCACCGCGTGCAGTGATACCCATGGCTTTGTGATCGTAACCAACTGAGCCCCCTGAAGCAAAGGCATCGTCGAGCCAGAAATCATATTCAGCAGACAAGGCATTGGCAATATCAGAGAAGCTGGCCGTTCCTTTATCAGCCGCGACCACTAAGTACGGATCATCTTCATCATGACGCACGGTGTTGGCTGGCGGGACAATTTTTCCATCAACGATATTATCCGTCACATCGAGCATACCGCGTAGGAATGCTTGATAACAAGCAATGCCTTCGGCTTGGAATGCGTCGCGACCATCTGCCATGGTTTTGGTTTTGACGATAAAACCGCCTTTTGAACCAACAGGAACAATCACCGCATTTTTAACCATCTGTGCTTTGACCAAACCAAGCACTTCGGTGCGGAAATCTTCCATACGATCTGACCAACGCAGACCGCCACGGGCCACTTTACCACCGCGCAAATGCACGGCTTCAACACGCGGCGAATACACGAATATCTCAAACATCGGCTTTGGTTTTGGTAGATTAGGAATATCTGCTGCCAAAAACTTAAACGATAAACGATCTTTACGCTGACCATCGCTATCGGTTTGATAGAAGTTGGTGCGTACCATGGCGTTAATTAAATCTAAGTACCAACGCAAGATACGGTCTTCATCCAAGCTATCCACACCTGCCAATGCAGCCGTGATTTGCTGTTGAATCTGCGCGGTTTTTTCTGTGCGTTCATCTTCACTGTACTTAGGGTTCATACGGGCATCAAACAGACTACCGAGCGCCACGCTAATGTCGCTATTTTTTACTACCGTTTGCTGAATATACGTACTAGAGAATGGTGCTTTTGCTTGCATCATATAGCGTGATAATGCTCGTAGTACCACCACATCATAAGTGTCTAAATTGGTCGTCAATACCAACTCGTTAAAGGAGTCACTCTCAACATGTCCCGCCCAAATCTGTTTGAGACTGTCTTCAAACTGACCACGAACCACTTGCATGTTGACAGTATCGACATGCTCTAGTGTCAGTTCATACTCTTGCATCCAAATGGGCTGCTCTGGCAAATCAAACTCATAGGTTTGCGCTGAAATGACAGACACACCAAAGTTTTCAAGGATTGGCAGGACTTTGGATAAAATGACAGGCTGTTCACGACCATACAGTTTTAGGTGTAATTGATTGCTTGCGTCGCCGGTTGATTGGTATAAATGCCAAATCATCGGCTGTTCTGCTGTCAATACAGCCAAACGCTTGGTGTCTTCAACCGCAGTACGGGCATCAAAACGCTCTTGATAAGCCGCAGGGATATAATTTAAGAAGCGACGGTTTAGAGCATTGGCTTGTTGCTCACCCACATTATCCAGCAGCATCTTTTGATAGCTGTCGCTCCATGATTGCATTAAAGCAGATAGTTTTGCTTCAAGTGCAGCAGTATCGACGTCTTTCACTTGACCTGGCACTGTACGCACGTGGACATGCACACGTGCGTGAGCTGATTCATTGAATTCTGTGGTAAAGCCTGATGATGTGCCACCGTAGGCTTCTTTTAGGACGTTCTGTACTTTGATACGTAGCTCGGTGTTGAACTTGTCGCGCGGGATATAGACCAAGCATGAGACAAAACGCTGATAATGATCCACACGGCTGAATAGGCGCAGGCTCTTTTTATCTTGCAACTGGCTGATACCAGAAACGATAGGATATAGCTCTTCGACGCTGGCTTGAAAGAGGTCATCACGCGGTAAGGTGTTAATCACATGCATCATTTTATGGTGCGCATGACCGTCACGCGGCAGTTCTGCCATTGCCATAATCTTATTGGCTTTGTCACGTAATAGCGGAATTTGCTGTACCGTTAGTTGATACGCTTGTGAGGTCAATAGACCAATAAATCGATATTCACCAACCAGTTTACCGTTGTCATCAAACTTAT
Organism: Psychrobacter immobilis; assembly: GCF_003148585.1. Classification (GTDB taxonomy): domain Bacteria; phylum Pseudomonadota; class Gammaproteobacteria; order Pseudomonadales; family Moraxellaceae; genus Psychrobacter; species Psychrobacter immobilis. Next base: position 176,628 of record NZ_QGGM01000002.1, read on the forward strand.
GAATACCCAAAAAGTCCATATATACGGGACGATGCACTGGCGATACACGGCTTGATTTGGACAACATCAACACGCGTGGTTCAGTCAATAGCTGCTTTAATACTTTTGGCAATTGGCTAAAACTTTCGGACAGTTTATCTTCTTCAGCACCGCGTAATAGACCAAGACCGCTATTACCAATGGCGAATAAATCTAAATCAGCAGGTTCAGCATTCACTTCGACAGCCTGCCCGCCTTCCAAACGATATTCACGATAACCCAAGAATATAAAATGATCGTCTAATATCCAATCTAAAAATGCTTGTATCTCTTGCTGCGAGTAAAAAACTTCTGGCAGTGGCTTGTTTGATAGCTCAGCTTTGATATCCGTCAACTGCGCACGCATCTGCTTCCAATCGCCAACGACTGTATCTAGCGTATCAATTTTTGCCAATAACATTTGCTGTAATGCAGCCAGATCTTCATCATCTTGATAGGCAATTTCACAATGAATCAAAGACAAATGAGAGGTCGCGCTTTCATGTGCGCCTTCGACATGAGTAATATGACCATTATCATCACGTGCAACACTGACAATGATGTTATAAGTACGATGAACATCGATACCTTCAGACTCAAGACTCATCAAAATCGTATCGACTAAAAACGGTCTGTCATAGGCAACAATTTGAATAACCGTATGTGAGCTATGAAAATGCTGCTCTTCTGCTTTGGGGTTTAGTACCTTCAGTTGTGGCTTGCTGCCATCATAGGCTTGGAGCAACGTAAAATGATGTAATGCCATGCCCGCTAGGTCAGCATTACTGATAGTCTCAGCTGCCTCTGCGTGCAATGGCTGATAATAGCTATGAATAAAATGATCAAATAATGATTTGTCTTTTTGTACATAACTGGTAGCAATATCGCTTATCTGGCTGATGCGCTCTTTTGCGATACTGAGGGAGTTTGGCATGTCCTTCATCCTTTTTTATAGATGTAATTTATCATTTATTTAAGTTTATTAATTCGTACTAACTAATGGCAGCGCATAAATATGTGAAACATTATTGGTGCTGCGGAGCAGTATATCCATTTACGCAATTTATTCTGTTTTTTCTTGATATTTTAAGTTTCTCTCCTTTTTCCACCCTTATTTTTAGGAATATGTCGCAATTGGGATTTAATGCCATTAATTTAGTGAAGTGTAACGTACATAGCGCGCCAGCTAAAGCGTACAACATCATTTCATGAATCAGCAACATGTCGATAACATTTGCTCATGAGACAGGTTTTTCCGTTTATTGATGATTAATTGCTGGCAAGTGGATACTCATGGCAATCAGTACGACTTTTTTGTTAGAATATGCCAGTATATTTGAGAGTGTGTGGCTAACTCATAACTAACTTTAATGCTAAGGGCAAGACGTATGATGAATATTTTGGTGATTGGTTCAGGTGGTCGCGAACACGCGCTAGCATGGCAATGTGCAAAAGACGATAAGGTCAATAATGTCTACGTCGCGCCTGGTAATGCTGGTACAGCGCTTGAACCTAAATGCCAAAACATTGTCCTAGTATCGACAGACGAGAACGCTAGTGAACATAGTGCAATCATCGATTTTTGCCAAAACAATGCCATTGACATGGTCATTGTTGGACCAGAAGCGCCTTTGGTCATTGGTATCGTTGATGCTTGCCGCGATGCTGGGATTCAAGCGTGGGGACCAACAGCATACTGTGCGCAGTTAGAAGGCTCCAAAACCTTTGCCAAAGAATTCATGGAACAAAACAATATCCCTACCGCAGCCTACAAAGGCTTCACCGAAGCGGTGGCAGCCAAAGCTTATATCGATGAACAAGGTGCACCCATCGTTATCAAAGCTGATGGCCTTGCCGCTGGTAAAGGGGTCATCGTTGCAGAAACCATCGAACAGGCATATGAGGCCATCGATGACATGCTTGCGGACAATAAGTTTGGTGATGCAGGCAGCCGCGTGGTGATTGAGCAGTTTTTGCAAGGTGAAGAAGCCAGCTTTATCTGCATGATTGATGGTAAAAATATCTTGCCAATGGCAACAAGCCAAGACCATAAACGGGCTTTTGAAGGCGATACAGGTCCGAACACAGGCGGTATGGGAGCATACTCTCCTGCGCCAGTAGTCACTCAAGATGTCCATGAAAAAGTCATGACCCAAGTCATTCAACCAGTGGTTGATGCAATGAATAATGCGGGTCACCCCTATACGGGATTTTTATATGCAGGTCTCATGATTGATGAAGCAGGTGACCCTTATGTGATCGAATTTAACTGCCGTTTTGGTGATCCAGAAACTCAGCCTATCCTAATGCGTTTACAATCATCAATGGTAGATTTGGTGGCACAAGGTCTAGCAGGACAGTTGCCTAGTGATGCTCAATGGGACAGCCGCCCTGCCCTCGGTATCGTCATTGCTTCAAAAGGCTATCCTGAAACATCATCAAAAGGTGATGTAATTGCTGGCTTGCCAGAACTAGATGACAATAATGACAACGCTGTCAAAGTCTTCCATGCGGGCACTGCTTTTTCTGACAGTGATGCCATAGACCGTGAAAAAGAAGTGGTGACGAATGGCGGACGTGTATTATGCGTGACTGCTCTTGCAGATAGTATTTCAGATGCTCAGCAAGCCGCACTTGCGGTAACAGGTGCGATTAGTTTTGATGGTGCACAGTATCGCCGTGATATTGGTCATCATGCCATTGCTCGTGAAAACAGTTAAAAATCAATATTACTCAGGCGAGAACTGTTCGCAGTTTTAGTCTGATACACCAAATTACTCTTAGCTTTTATGATTCGACCTAGCATCATGCTAGGTCTTATTTTTTGATATTATTTTTTACGAAGTTATAATCTGCAAATATATACTGCGGCTTACAAAGTAACTGCTATTGGCAAGCTTAGGCTCATCAACCAAATGTGCTTTATATGATACAATTTTGTACCCGTACATCGCATCTCCCTTGTATTGTAGGTTTTGAACCCACAAATCAATACCAACTGGATGAATGATTATATTTATGGCAAATGATACGTCTAAACCTTCTAGCACCAAGCAATCCATCGATAACTTAAAAACCTCAGGGTTTGATAGACGAATGTCGATTGCCAAAACTTCCTTAAATATTGGTCGCCGCTGGGCGGGTAATAGTGTGTCTGGCATGTTCTTAAATAAAGAAGCTCGTACAGCACGTAACCAAGTATTTATGGAAGCCCAAGCGAACTACCTCGCAGAAGAGCTAGGTAAGCTAAAAGGTTCGGTCGTCAAAATTGGTCAAATGCTAGCGATTTATGGCGAACATATTTTACCACCAGAAATCACCCGTGCCTTGCAAACGCTCAATGACGATACCGCTACGTTATCATGGCCAACCATGCAACAAACGCTGCAGCAATTATTGGGTGAAAAACTACATGAATTAGATGTCGATACGGTTCCTATAGGTACTGCGTCTCTCGCGCAAGTTCATCGCGCTACGGTAATTGCAACTGGCGAGCAAGTTGTATTAAAAATTCAGTATCCGGGTGTTGCTGATGCGATCAACTCAGATCTTGCTTTATTTAAGCAACTATTAAGAGTAAGTAATATCGTTCCGCAGACCCGTTCGCTCGATGCTTGGTTCGAAGAGATACGTGACCTACTCCATCATGAAGTGGACTATGAAGCTGAAGCCGCGACGACAGAACGGTTTTATGACCGTCTGAGTAATGATCCGCGTTACATAGTCCCCAAGATTAATCGCACTTATTCCAAAAAGCGCCTACTCTGTATGTCTTATGAGCCAGGTATTACCGTAGTTTCTGAGGCATTACAATTATTACCTCATGAGCGTCGTAACGCTATTGGTCAGGCAGCCATCGAAATCATGATGCAAGAGATTTTTGTGTGGGGTGAAATGCAGACGGACCCCAACTTTGGTAATTATCTGGTTCGTGTCAGTGAAAATGAAGGCGATATCGATAAATTAGTATTATTAGATTTTGGTGCTATTCGTCAATTTGATAACAACCTTTTGACCATTGCGCATGGCTTACTAAAAGCTGGTTACCGCCATGACCATCAGGCGATGATGCTTGCGATGACTGGTTATGACTTCTTTGATAGTATGAGTGATAAAGTACGCTCTGATATGGCGTCGCTATTTTTATTGGCAACCGAACCGTTTAGTGATCCAGCGACCAATCCTGATATTCCTAGCGATTGTCTAGATAAGGACGACCGTTATATTTGGGCGAACAGCAAACTTCATTCTCGCCTTTCAACACAAGCCACAAAAGCAATGCAGTCTTTTGAGTTTAACTTACCACCAAAAGAATTTATGTTTATCAGTCGAAAATTTATTGGTGCTTATACCTTTTTGACGGTGCTTGACGCTTATACTGATTCCGATACCTTAGTAAAACCTTATTTATAGTTTTGAATAGCAAGTAATTTTTGAACCGCCTCTTTGTGGCGGTTTTATTTTTTATTGTTTTATTTGCTTAGGCTATTTAACTTAATGCACAATATCCGCCTGCCACTCATCAAACCTAGTTTTATAATCCTCCGGCTTACACATATTAAGCTCCCAGCATACCTCTCCACGGGCTAAATATTTTATTTCAAAATGCGTGCGCTGACTGTCATCAGCGACTTGATAGCGCTCATTAGGCAACGACCATATCTCCTTTGCTTGCTGTTCTGCATTATTTATATAGGCTTCGATGTTGGTTACTAGTACCACCTCTCCACCTACTTGCAAGCGTGACAATAAAAACTCGAAAAAAGGCATGTTTAGCCATTGCTGGTTGGGATTATGCTGTTCAGGATTGGGGTACAGAATGAAAATCTTACTGACACTATTGGGTTTAATGGCATGCACAATCCATGCGATCGCATCAGCATGAATGGCAGTTAAATTCGGTGAATCTTGTAGCACTGCCAGTTTGGCAAAAGCGTCAAATTTATTACGCGTACGTTCGATCGCAATCAGGTGCTTATCGGTATTTTTTGCGGCGAAACCAAGCGCATGCTTACCCTTCCCTGCACCAATTTCTAATATCAAAGGGACAGCGCTTTTATTGTCGTGGATGATATTTGGCATAATAAAATCACGTGGTGCTGAAAGCTTTTCTGGTTGAAATGCTCGCTGTTGCTGATGTGTAAGCTCAATATTATCGGTCATCTACTATCCTTAAAGTATTTGTCTTTTGCCATTATTCGGGCGCATGCTATTATATAGCCAATCCACTTCAATAGTAATATGGCGACAGCGAGTAACGCGCTATCGTAGTCTATCAAGCGCGTACGAGATGAAAATAGATGTAATTACCGACTGCCGCTCGCTAATGATGTTCATCATACAAATAAATCGAGGATACTCCCACCCTTATCATGACTGAATCTATCCCCCACACCTCCCCTAAAACCTATCCTTGCCCACGTTGTGGCACTAAAACAGCATGGCAAGACAATAAATACAAGCCGTTTTGTAGCAGTCAATGCAAACTTATCGACTTAGGTGCATGGGCAAATGAAGACTATACCTTACCTGCAGAAACCACGCCTTTTTCTGACGAGCTATAATCAACACCTTCTCTTTTAACTAATTTATCATCTTAAGGATGTTTTATATGTCTGCTACTTATCTAATGCCCACTTATAACCGTCAGCCAATCAGCTTTACGCATGGTTCAGGCAGCTGGCTATATACCAAAGGTGACACACCTTATTTAGATGCGCTGACTGGTATTGCCGTATGCGGTCTAGGGCATTGCCACCCGCAAGTGACTGACGCCATTCAGCAGCAAGCAGCGACTTTAGTACATACCAGTAATTTATTCGGTATCGACTGGCAAGAGCGTGCGGGTGAAGTTCTATGTACAGCCGCCCAAATGGACAGTGTGTTCTTTGCTAATAGTGGTGCTGAAGCGAACGAGGCGGCTCTTAAATTGGCGCGTCTATATGCCTATCAGCAAGGTTTTAAACGCCCAAAAGTCATCGTTATGGAGCAGTCATTCCATGGTCGTACCTTACTATCATTGTCAGCCACCGCCAACCCAAAAGCCCGTGAAGGGTTTTACACATTAGATGATGACTTTATCCGTGTACCCTTTGGCGATATTGCCGCGATTAAGCAAGCCGCGCAAGATCATGATGAAATTTGCGCCATCTTTGTAGAGCCTATTCAAGGTGAAGGGGGTTTAAATACTGCTGCTAACGGATTTACGTATCTTGAAGAACTACAAGCAGAGTGTGAAGCCCATAACTGGTTATTTATGCTGGATGAAGTGCAAACAGGTAATGGCCGTACGGGTAAATACTTCGCTTATCAACATAGTAATGCGCGTCCTGATGTATTGACGACAGCTAAGGGCTTGGGTAACGGTTTTCCAGTAGGCGCATGTATGGTACGTGGCCGCGCTAATGGTCTGTTTGGTGCTGGTAGCCATGGCTCTACTTATGGCGGCACGCCGCTAGCCAGTCGTGTGGTACATAGCGTATATGACGTATTGGCTAACAGTGATATCATGACCAATGCCGTAACCGAAGGGCTGTTTATTCGTGAGACGCTGGTCGATACACTAGGACAATACGGCGTCAGCAGTCGTGGTGCAGGTATGATGATTGGTATCGCTTTGCCTGAAGACATGGACTGTAGTCAGTTGGTTGATCGTGCGCGTGATGAGCAAAAGCTAATCATCAATGTCACTGGTGGGCATGTTGTGCGCTTGCTACCGCCGCTTAATATGAGCCGCGATGAGAGCACACAAGTGGCTGAGCGTTTGATTGACTTGCTAAAACCATCATTTTAAATGATTGGTCACACTAAACGCTAACACTAAAAAAGCCTATAGATAATATGTCTATAGGCTTTTTGCTTTTAGAGGTTTTAAACTACTCTCTATGGTGCGTTATTCAAACGTCACTTAATTGGCATGAAAGTACTTTTTTAACACCTCTAAACAGCGAGTGATTTTGGCTGGCTGTTGATCACGGTTTAAGGTGACGGCATATAGTACAAAACTTGGTAATTGATAACCGGTCAACACTTCGACCAAGTCACCATTTTCAAGCTCTTTTTTGATGTCCATTTCCATCATTCTAACCAAGCCATGACCTTCTTTTGCCAAGGTGGTCGCCATAAAGACATTATTGGTATAAATGCGTGAATTCATTTTCGTACGCGTCTTTTTACCCGTTTCTGTCTGAATGAGATCAATTTGATTGGCATCTTTCATGATTTCAATACAAATCAGCTGATGGTCAGCCAAATCTTTAGGAGTCTGCAGTTTGGTATGTTGGCGTAGGTACTGCGGTGAAGCAACCAACATTTGGCGCACATCGGTCAATGGATGACTGCTGAGGCTCGAGTCATTAATCGATGGACTCATACGAATCGCAATATCGATCCGCTCATCAATCATGTCAATATAGTGGTTGTCTGCTAGATAGGTAATGCTAAGATCATCATGTGCCGCCATCCACGTAGAGAGTGCCGGCAAAATGTGATTAACGCCAAGCTCCGGTGTTGTCGCCACTCGTAAGCTGCCTGCCAACTCATCACGTAACTGATTGACCTTAATCCGCCCTTGCTCAGCAGCACTTACCACATCCTTTGCGGCTTCATAAAAGCTTTCGCCAGCTTCTGTTAAGCTCAGCTTACGAGTTGAGCGGTGTAATAGCACGACGCCCAGCTCATTTTCTAATGAGCGGATTTGCTGACTGACTGCACTGGTTGTAATGCCAAGCTCACGAGCAGAGCCACTAAAAGAGCCATGTCCAACCACACTGGCGAACACAGCCATACCGCGTAAATTATCCAACATATTCTCACCTAAACTTCATTTCAGTTTTTAATATAACTTAACCATTATAGCGAATCTTAATTTATTTTATCGTTATTAAATATTTCTCTCTTGTTTAAAAAAGCCCATTTACTCTGCAATAAAAACAAAAATATCAAGGCGATAGTACAACATCGCCTTGATATTTTATATGAAAGTTGTATTTAATAACTATATAGACTTTTAAATAATTTTAACAACAGTTTTTCTGACTGTTTAATACAACTGAACCTTACCCATTTTTCCTTCACCGCGCTCATTCAAATACTGCATCACAGGCGTAGCAAGCAGTCTTGCTTCTGCAACCGTCTTGGCTTGCACCAAGCGCTTTTGTTGGCGACGCTCAGGCGTCTTATCCTCTGCTTGCATGACGCTGCCATCGATTTGTAAGTCAATTTCTGCTTGAGTGAACTGCTGTTGCAGTTTAGCCGCTAATTGCTGAAAAGTGGTTTGTAAATGCCGACTATCTACACTTGTTATAAATATTGCCTTGCCATTACATAAGCCCGTCATCATGCCTTGACGCGCAAGTGCTAATTCGTCTTGAGCCAATATCTCCGCTTCACGAGCCGTTTGTAGCCAATAATCCCATTTTTCTGGTGTCCACTCACCTAGCAGTTCTTGCGGTGAGCAACGCAGCAAAGTACGAGGATCATCAAGTTGCGTTGTTAACTGAGAATTATTTGCATCAGGCTCAACAACGGGTTCAGGCTCAACAACGGGTTCAGGCTCAACAACGGGTTCAGGCTCAACAACGGGTTCAGGCTCAACAACGGGTTCAGGGTTAGTAACTAATACATCATGATTTTTCTCAGAATTTTGAGCCAAACTTGGCTCAAAATTGTTATAGGTTTTGACTTGCAAATCATCATTATCTCGTGCTTGATAATCAACGCCATAAGACTGTAATGGCGGTGCAGAAGCCGATTGGCTATTCGATGATTGTGTAGAAGGTGTAGATGTCCCATCTTCTATAGCTGGTACTTCAGGTGATACAGAGCCAGCATAAGTATGATTTAATATCTCATCGACTGGCAATGGACGAAATGCTAGCAGACGTAAAATGCACATTTCCAGCGCTTGCATTGGTGTGCTCGCAAGCTTAACACCTTCACGTGCTTGCACGACAATCTCATAATACAGTTGCAGAACGTCTGGACTCATATCCTGCGCAAGCGTGTTAATATCTTGCGCCTGTGCCTCATTTACATTTAATGCCACTTCAGGCAACAGCTGAGTCAACGCCAATTGATGCAGTAATTCAGTAAGACCATCAAACATGCTAGTTGCATCAACCATTTGCGCGCGCATTTGTTCTATATGAGCCGCGACAGCAGATTTGTCATGGTTATAGATATCAGTAATTAAACTGACCAGATCAGCCGCATCAATTGAACCAAGCATGGCGTTTACAGTGACATCATCGAGCGCGCCTTGACCAAAAGCAATGGCCTGATCGGTCAATGACAACGCATCACGTACCGAGCCTTTGGCGGCGCTGGCTAACTGCCAGAGCGCAGGCTGTGTATAACCCACCTGCTCTTGGGTAAGAACATTTGCCAAATGCTCGCTGAGTAGCGTTTGCGGTAGCGGACGCAACACAAACTGCAAACAGCGCGAAATAATGGTAATCGGCAATTTTTGCGGATCAGTCGTGGCAAGTAAGAACTTTACATGCTCAGGGGGCTCTTCCAAAGTTTTAAGAAGCGCATTAAAACTGTGTGTGGACAACATATGTACTTCATCAATCAGGTATACTTTATAACGCCCCTGACTTGGCGCATAAGGTACATTATCCAGCAACTCTCGTGTGTCTTCTACTTTGGTACGGGATGCCGCATCAATCTCGATAAGATCGATAAATCGCCCTTGATCGATTGCCACGCAGTTATCACACACACCGCAAGGCGTACTAGTGATACCCGTATCGCAGTTCAAACATTTAGATAAGATACGCGCAATTGTGGTCTTACCCACACCGCGTGTGCCAGTAAAGAGGTAAGCATGATGCAGGCGATTATAATCAATCGCATTAATCAATGCTTGAGAAACATGCGTTTGCCCAATCAACTCGTGAAAGTTTCTGGGACGGTATTTGCGCGCTAAAACTTGATATTGCTGCGTCATAATAAATGCCAATGTGAATAATACAAATATAGATGGAGTGTCAAACCAGTAAGCTATATTAGGTTCAGATTATAACTGCGCTTGAAGTTGTGCTAAACGTTCGTATAAGCGCTGAGTATTGGCGTCAATCACTGAGCCTTTTTGATAAAAGGCATCCAAATGCACCTCTGTATTGACGCTATCATCACAAGGTCTAAACTCCACGCCAATCAAAAACAAATCATCCATCACTGGATCCTGCATTTGAGCATTGAGCTCCAACAACAAGTCTTGTTGAGACGTGCGCACCTTGTCAGCACTCAGCGAACTATTATCATCTTGCGCATAGAAAACCAGCAGATAATGGCGTCCAAACACGTGATAAGAGTGCTCATGACAAACATAACCATTCCAGCGAGAGTCTTGATCCATCGTTTTGTAAGCTAATATTTTTTCAACCAAACAAGCGTAAGTATACATTGACTCATCGACCAAAATATCAACCAGCTCTTTTGGTAGGGGTTGACCTGCCTCATAATAATTTTTGATCAAACTATTAAACAGCTTGTACCACATTCGAGTATTTTTCTGAATCTCAGCCATGAGTGCTTTGGCAAATACTGCCTGATCTGGTTCTGTAGCTTTGAGCAAGCGTTGCTCAATCTGATCGATCAACTGGTTATCAATCAATTGCTCTTGCACCCTAATTGCTCTTGCACCCTAATCGCTCTTTGATGAAAGTCAGGCGACTGTAAAAACTGGGTAAGTAATGTCGACTCGTCTTGGAATGACTCAAACCCTGTCAGCTGGCTGCGATGAAAGTCTAAAAATGCAGACAAATCGCTTGGCGTAACTAATTGACTGATGATATCGACAAAGTTTTGATGGCTAAATACCTGTAAGACACTCTGCTCATCATCCAGATCTAAAACACAGTCTTCAGCAAAAAACTGACTACCATATTCATAATCAACCGTATGCGAGGATGCTTGTGATTTGTCATCTTGATGTGTAACAGACAGTGACGTCAAACCAATGAAATAAACATCCTTACCAGCTGTCGAGGTATTACTTTCTGCCATCGATCTATCGTTTTTTAGATAAAGCTGAGCATGACGCTTGATTAGTTGGTTGACGACTTCTTTTCTCCACTCACAAACTTGAGCGCTGTCTACTTTTTGCCTACTCGCTTGCATCACCACATCATTGACGATCAAATAAATGATAGCGCCAGAAAACTCAAAAACGAAATTATAACCTTGAAACTGCTCAGGATTGGTTGTTTTATCTGCTAATAACTCATACAAAGATAAGAAACTTCGTTGAATCATTTTTTGCCAAAGTGAGGGTGACGCGTGCTGAGTATCCATGATGTCCCTATAAATGAGGTCTCATAAAGAATCTGGGACCATTCCATTGAAAGCAAAAGAGCTTTCTTATGTTCAGTTTAGTCCCAGCATGGATTTATGGCAAGTAAACCAGTTTTAGCTTTCTAACTTGCGGCGCATATGCGGGAACAAAATCACATCACGGATACTGGCCGAATCGGTAAACAACATCACTAAACGGTCAATACCGATACCTTCACCTGCGGTTGGTGGTAAGCCATAAGACAGCGCTTCGATGTATTCTTCATCAAAATGCATCGCTTCATCATCACCAGCGTCTTTTTCAGCGACTTGTCCACGGAAGCGTTCTGCCTGATCAGCAGGATCATTAAGCTCGCTAAAGCCGTTTGCCAGTTCACGACCACCGATGAATAGCTCAAAACGATCGGTGATTTCAGGATTATCATCACTACGGCGTGCTAGTGGTGACGTTTCCGCTGGATATTCAGTGATGAACGTTGGCTGACGCAATTGGTGTTCAGCGGTTTCTTCAAAGATAATGGTCTGTAGTTTGCCCACACCAAACACCTCTTTCACTTGCTGTTTAAGCGTTGTCGAGGCGTACTCTGCTAGATATTCACGGTCATTGATACGTGCCATATCGAAATTTTCGGCATATTTCGCAATTGCATCAGACATAGACAAACGTATAAATGGCGCTTTTAAACTGATGGCTTCTTCTTGATAAGTAATCTCAGTCGTGCCCAAAATATCCATCGCCAATTCATTAAATAAGCGTTCGGTCAAATCCATCAAGTCATGATAATCAGCATAGGCTTGATAAAATTCAATCATGGTAAATTCAGGATTATGGCGAGTTGATACACCTTCGTTACGAAAGCTGCGGTTAATCTCGAACACTCTTTCAAAACCACCAACAACTAAGCGCTTCAAGTAAAGCTCAGGCGCGATACGCAGATATAAAGGCATATCTAGAGCGTTATGATGCGTCACAAACGGACGTGCCACCGCACCACCTGGGATAGGATGCATCATCGGCGTCTCAACTTCCATGAAACGCTCATTTAACATAAACTTGCGAATGCCGCTAATGACTTGACTGCGAATCATAAAGGTATCACGAGTCGTCTCATTGGTCATCAAATCAAGATGACGATTACGATAGCGAGCTTCGACATCGGCTAAGCCATGAAACTTGTTTGGCATTGGACGTAGCGCTTTAGTCAACAACTGAAACTCTTCGATATGCACATATAAGTCGCCCTTGCCTGAGCGACCGATATAGCCTGATACGCCAACAATATCACCCAAATCTAATGATTTAATGGTCGCTAACGTCTCTGGATCCAACTCTTTGCGTGCAACATATAACTGAATGCGACCCGTCATGTCTTGAATAACAATAAAGGCACCACGGTTCAGCATGACGCGACCTGCCACGTTGACCTGTGTTTTTTCGCCATTCGCCGCTTTTTCTTCAATTTCTTGTTTTGAGATGCCGTCAAAGGCGGTTTGCAAATCTTGCGCATAATCAGTACGTTTAAATGTATTTGGATACGGCTGTTTGCCTGAAGCACTGATATCGTCTAGCTTGGCTTGCAGCTGAGCAATTAGCTCGTTAGCGTCTTCTGGGGCTTGCTCTTGATTCTGATTGTTGTGCTTTGACATAACACTCTCAATATTGTTAGGTAATTAAATGGAATAAACGAAAACTGCAAAATTAAATCTATACTTATTATCATGGTCGATAGCCGTAAAAAAACAGCTATAAACAAACAGACACTGTCATCTAGACAGTGTCACGCTTTTATGAATTAATGGATTCACGACCAGCTATTGAGCCTCTAGTCATTAATATCCTGATGGTTACTAATCACCACCGCCGATACTCGCCATCAAATCAGCTTGATGCTCACGCAACAGTGCATCAAGAATCTCATCCAAGTCGCCTTCCATAATGGCATCAAGCTTGTATAACGTCAGGTTGATACGATGATCGGTCATGCGACCTTGTGGGAAATTATAAGTGCGAATACGTTCTGAGCGATCGCCACTGCCCACCAAATCACGGCGTATGGTGTCTGCTGCATCAACTTGCGCCTGTACTTTGACTTGCTGGATCTTTGAAATCAGCATTTTCATCGCTTGCGCACGGTTTTTGTGCTGGCTACGCTCTTGTTGACACTCTACCACGGTACCCGTTGGAATGTGGGTCAAACGTACGGCTGAGTCAGTGGTGTTAACGTGCTGACCACCCGCACCGCTTGAACGGAAAGTGTCAAAGCGGATATCGGCTGGATTTAGATCTACTGTATCATCAATCTCAACTTCAGGCATCACCGCCACGGTACAAGCTGAGGTATGCACGCGACCTTGGCTTTCGGTTTCAGGCACACGCTGCACACGGTGTACGCCAGATTCAAACTTTAAACGCCCATACACGCTGTTGCCTGATACGCGAGTGATGATTTCTTTATAACCGCCATGCTCGCCTTCACTTGCCGACAGCACTTCCACTGTCCAGCCTTGTGTCTGCGCGTATTTTTGGTACATACGGAACAAGTCACCAGAGAAAATCGCGGCTTCATCACCACCTGTACCCGCTCGAATTTCCAAGAAAGCAGGCACTTTATCATTTGGATCTTTCGGTAGCATCATGACATTGAGCGCCTCTTCCATCTCTACGATGGTCTCGCGGGCGTTATCAATCTCTTCTTGCATCATCTCTTTCATGTCAGGATCTGATGCATCAGCCAGCATAGCCTCTGCATCAGCCTGATCCGTTTCTGCACGCACATAGTTCTGCCATAAAGTAGTGATATCCATCAAGTCGCTGTGCTCGACAGACAATTCACGGAATTTATTATTATCGCTGATGATACTAGGATCTGATAATAAGGCGGTGACCTCTTCATAACGGTCTACCATCTGGTCTAAACGCAGGCGTAAGGATTCTTTCATAAAAGGACTTTTAATTGGATGAGAGGAATAAGACCGTGATTATAGCAAATTTTTCGGGGTAAATTAAAACCTCTACGCATTCTTGTCGATATTCTAAGCATTCTTCCCGTTATATTCGCAAATAGCGCCTCATTCTTGAATAATATATTGCTTAAATAATATGATTAAATGCTCATAACAAAAATAACAGACAAAAAAAATAGCTAAGATTGCTCATAGCTATTTTTTATTAGAGCGTGTCCTCATTTTGAAAGTGCTAATAAAATTGAGGACACGCCCTAGTCACAGGTCTTACTTTAAAAATTAAACCTTACGCACCAACACTGAACCGATAGAGTAACCCGCACCAAATGAGCAAATCACACCCAAATCACCTGATGCCAGCTCATCTTTATAGCGATGGAAAACAATCATCGGACTGGCTGAACTGGTGTTAGCAAATTCAGCAATGACACTTGGCACAATCGCTTTATCTGCTTCTTTACCAATCACAGTACGTAGAATTAAATCCAACATATTGGCGTTGGCTTGGTGCAGCCACATCATTTTAACGTCAGACGTTGCGATATCGTTTTCTTGCAAATGCTCAGTGATGACTTCTGAAACCTTTGGACAGACTTCACGGAACACTTTTCGACCATTTTGTAAGAATAGCTTGTCGGTAACAGGCTCTTTAATGTCTGGATACATCTCAGTCTGTGCCGCTAAGAACTCTGAGCGATCCATAAAGCCGTATTCGTTTTTGATATTGGTCGAAAACTGGGTAAATAGCTTAGAGTTCAGAATCTCATAACCTTTTGGCGTGTCTAGCTCTTCGACGATAGATGCTGTTGCGACATCGCCAAAGATAAAGTGGCTGTCACGGTTACGCCAGTTCAGATGCGCTGAGGTGATCTCAACGTTGACCACAGCGATGCGCTTAGCCAGACCAGAAACGATAGAACCGTGTGCTTGCGATAGACCAAAAGTCGCGGCGCTACAAGCAACGTTCATATCATAAGCAAAACCACCAATCATACCGATTGCATTTTGAATCTCGATAGCGACCGCAGGATAAGTACGCTGAAAGTTTGAACAGGCAAGAATGATACCATCTAGGTCATTCGCCTCAAGACCCGCATCTGCTAGCGCGTCTTTCAAAGCCGCAGTACCCATTTCTGCCATGATAGACAGCTCTTCACCTAAATGACGATAAGGAATCACTGGTGCCATGATTTCAGGATCTAAAATACCATCCTTTTCCATCACATAACGTGATTTGATACCAGATACTTTTTCGATAAAGGCCGCTGAAGAAGGCTCTAGGGCAGTCAAAGTTCCTGCTGCTATCTCGTCAGCATGCTTTGCATTATAATTCTCAACATACTTATTAAATGAATCTACTAGCTCTTCATTACTGATGCTATAAGGCGGAATATACAGGCCAGTGCCTGTGATACAAGTCGTCATGATAAGCTTCCTTGTCTACTACTATAGGGCTTGGGATAAGCATAAAAGTGGAAAAATAACAGTCGTTTGATTTCAGTGAATAACTGTAAACTTAAAATCAGAGCCTTTATTATGCCTGAATATAATTATTTTTCTAATACTTTGTTACAAATAATCTGTTTGTTGCGAAAAATAAGCAAAGTCCTGACTTCATTTTGGAGCAGCTACGTTATAATTGGCGTACTTTGCTAGCGACGCGTTCACAGTTCGAGCTCATAAAACTGCGAGACATAAACCCGCTCATATTTGGGAATACTCATGGTAGAAATTTTTAACTGGTTATTTGGACAATACGCTGACTATCCCACCGTCTTTATTGCTCTCGAATTGATTGCCGTCATATTTGGGGTAGCAAGTGTCTTACTCGCCAGCAGAACCAATATTTTGGTATTTCCGATAGGTCTCGTCAGCACCGCTATATTTGTCTATCTGTTGTGGAAATGGCAGTTATTTGGCGATATGTTTATCAATGCCTACTATACGGTGATGAGTCTATATGGCTGGATCAATTGGACACAGAGTAAGAAAAACACAGCAATAAAAAAACAGCAAGATTATATCAACCCTACTGGTCAGCAGCAAAATGAGTCGTTAGCAAGCATTAATGCCCAGAATGCTATTCAAGTAGAACATCTCGATAAAAAAGATGTGCCAATACTCGCCTTACTAGCCTCGGCAACTATTGCCTTTGTTGCGTTGGTGTATTACTTCAGACCAGTCATCAATAATAACTTTAGCTTTGATGGCGCGGTATTAGGTTTGCATTTATTTACGTGGGTCGATTACACCGATATGCTGACCACCGCGCTGTTTTTGATGGCGATGTGGCTGATGGCGCGGCGCAAAATTGAGCATTGGATACTCTGGATAATCGCCGATGCTATTTCAGTCCCGCTGTACTTTTATAAAGGTCTCACTTTTACTGCGCTACAATACGTAGTTTTCACTCTTATCGCAATTTGGGCTTACTATGAATGGCAACGACGTTACCGCTTGCAACCTAAAGCAGCATATGCCTAAATCGGTCATCAATGTCGCTATCCTAGGGGCAGAGAGCACTGGTAAGACCACGCTATGTCGCGACTTGGCAGCGCATTTTGGCTGCCCTTGGGTGCCAGAATACATGCGCACCTATCTACAAGCGAAATGGGATAAGGAACACCTCACTTGCACTTGGGAGGATTTACTCCCTATTGCACAAGGTCAAATTGAGTTAGAAAATAAACTCGCTGAACAAGCGGCTCAAAGCGGTTACAACCATTATTTATTTTGTGACACCAGTTTATTTGAGCTAATGGTTTATTCTAATTGGTATTATGGTGATTGCCCTGATGCACTTACCAATGCGGCGTTAACACATCATTATGACTTGATTTTATTAACCGAAGTTGATATCCCATGGGTCGCCGATGACCTAAGAGATAGCCCACATCAACGTGATGAAATCAGTGCTTATTTTGAAAGTCAGCTGACCCGTCACCAAAAGCCATTTCATCGCATAGGTGGTGATAGAGATGAGCGGGTACAACAAGTGCTCGAATGGCTTTCTTAAATCCATCCTATACCACGTTATCAATAAATGACCTACAACCTTTAAGAGCATTAAGAGATGTCCATGCTAAAAAATATTGAACGATACCTAGAAAAAACCATCTTTAACAGCCGCTGGATATTGGCGCCTTTTTATTTAGGGCTGGTCTTAGGGATTATTTTATTATTTATAAAGTTCATTCAAAAAACAGCCATGATGTTTAATACTGTATTTAGCGCTTCTGTATCAGACGTCATTGTTAATATATTAGTGTTGGTCGACCTCTCTTTAGTAGCCAGTTTATTATTAATTATCATATTTAGTGGCTATGAAATATTTGTCTCAAAAATTGATACTGGTGATCACGTTGATCGACCTAGTTGGATGGGCAAAGTAGATTTTTCTGGTCTAAAACTAAAAGTCATCGGTGCCATCGTCGCTATTTCTGCGATTGATCTATTAAAATCGTTTATGGATATTCCTAATGAATTGAGTGAGGGTGAAGCGGACAAACTCATGTGGAAAGTCATCATTCATATGACTTTTGTGTTGTCTGGCTTATTGTTTGCTATTATGGATAAAGTGGTTGGTGATACTAAAAAACACTGATGCCAGAAAATACTAAGGCTTATTTTTTCACACACTCTCCATCGTTCTTACATATTTTTTCTTCATCTCTCCTCTATGATCTTCTTTGAACCTACTGACTGTTATATGCACAGTTTTGGACTAAAGATTCATATGAGGAGCTTTCATGCAAAAAACACTATTGACTAAATTGTCCATCATCGCCGGGCTTAGTATTATTTTTGCCATCGGTCTTGGTATGATTGGCTCAGTCATCTACGAACGACAAAATTATGCCGCGTCGGTGGTTAAAGAAATTGCCCAGCAGCACGTCAATCCGCAAGAAGTCATCACCCCATTTATCATCATACCTACCACAATTACGCCTGAATGTCAGATTACAGCACCTGAAACAACCAGTAAATGTGCACCATCCTATTCAAAAAATGAAATTGTCTTTGCCAGTCAGACCCAAGCCATACAAGATCTTGAAGTCAGCACTGATACCTATAAACGTGGTATCTATCATGCGACCAGTTATGATGGTGCGTTGACATTTGACCAACGCTATACATTTGATCAAGCCATCAGCAGCTTATATGACACTACGAGCACAGCTAGTGACGCACAAGGTTCTGTCAGTACACCCGCCAATAAGAATAACACCCAGCCCGAAAAAACCATTATCCACTGGAATGCAGCAAAATTGATTATTCCAGTATCAGATCTGCGCGGCGTTGCGACGCTACCAACGGTAACCATTAATAAAAAACCGATAAAAGCGACCTACCCTCAGACAGCGCTGCTGAAAAATCTGACCTATGTAGAAGCAGCTATTCCGCAAGATATATTACAGCATTCAGTAAAAAATATAACGAGCCAGCAGAATGGCAATAACATCCTAGCTACGAACGGTGCTAGCGAGTCATTGACCAGTACAGAAATCGTCATTGATTTACCATTAGCTGGTATTAGCAATGTAAACACTGTGCCGACTGGACAAAACTTTAACTTAACGATGCGCAGTAATTGGCATGCGCCAAACTTTATTGGTAAGGCGCTTCCCAATGCCAAAAAACTTACCGCTAAAGGTTTTGAAGCCAGTTGGCAAAATCAGTATTTAACAATAGCCAACAATCAAGATTTGTCGCAATGTGTCAGCATCGCCAACAACCGATGTATCGTCACCAGTCAAGCCACTCTCGATAATAATAGCCAGTCAATGGCTTCTGGTGATGCGCTTATAGCAATGGAAGGCGCTGCTACAGCAGAAGCTACTGCCATACCTGATAGCTATCGAAACGTGCGCCTGAACAGCTTTGGTGTGAGTTTTGCTGAGCCTAATGATGTGTATTTACAAACTGAACGAACGATGAAATATGCCTTATTATTAATCTTAGTATCATTCGGCACTTTCTTCTTATTTGAAGTAATTAAATCCAGTCGTATTCACCCTATTCAATATCTGTTGGTCGGTTGCGCGCTGTTTGTGTTTTATGTCTTACTATTACCACTTGCTGAGCAAATTGTCTTTTGGAAAGCGTATGCCATTGCTGCCAGCGCCTGTGTTGGACTCATTGGTTGGTATACTTATTATGTACTGGGCGGCGTCAAGCGAGCGGCGATTTTTACTGTCACACTGGCAGGATTGTATGCGGCGTTTTTCGGTATATTAACCACCGAAGATATGAATTTATTGCTTGGTGCTGTCTTCTGTTTTGTGCTACTCGCTTGCGTGATGGTCATGACGCGTAAAATTGATTGGTACAAAATTGCCTAACTCAGATAGGGCATGTTAAAAGCGTTTAGTCTAGGGCTGTCTTACGTTGGTATCATTGGCTATTATTAAGCCTGCTAACATAAGACCGCTCGATCTACTCATAGATAATTCAATATAGCAATCATCTTATTTATTATCATCTAATGATCTCACTATTCAAGGCCTTCGCCCAGTCTCGACATCCATTCTCACAGCGTTCACAGAGCTGATTGGGGTCAAATATATGATCAACATAGCCGCAATGCATACATGCGTAATATGTTTCTGACTCTATCTCTTCGACAGGTTGATACTGCTTAGGGAAAAGCGGCATACCATAGCCAGTGTTTTCAGGCGGATATAACAATATACTAAAATTACCGTCTGTCTCTAGCAGGCCTGTACGCACTTGACCCAAATGCTCGACCCCTTGTTGGCGCATTTCAGTAAAAAACTCATCATGAGACATTTTACCCTTTTTAATCTTATCGAGTACCAGCATTCCGTCTTCTACAATATAGAGCGATTTCCCTTCTAACATATCTTCAAAAGGTTGGAATTCCATCATAATCCACGTGCACAATCGATAAAGCAGGATAACGATGCTCATGACCAGCACCGCCTGAATAATCGGCAAATCCTCGTTAAACATAGGGTCACCTGCGATAGAACCCAATGATAAAATAATGGTCAACTCAAAGATTGACAGCTGACGGACGCCGCGTTTGCCCGTCAAACGCAAAAACGAGATAATCAGCACAAACATGACGCTGACACGCACCAATATCTCAAGCGCAAATGCCCAAGTGGTGTCATGAATAAAGATACTTGCCCAATCCATATTACTTTTTCCTATCTATTATTTTTATTTAATTTACGACGATTCATTTAAGCAATCGTTCTGAGTATGCGCTTGACCCACATCACATCACTTTTGCAGTCGGCCTTTATTGTCAATTCAACTATCATCAGTCCAATTTAAAAAATACTTTTACCTACGAGTGCAATAAAATATGGTCTGTTGTGAGAAACCTCTCAATTGGCAACTAGCAGCTAGCAACTCAGTTTTCGCACTTCAGCCAGCATTTTTGCTGGTAAAAAAGCGGTAATAACAACATCCCTAAAAGTCGAATTTGACTATTTTATTAAAAAATCAGCTTCTTTATTGTAGGAATTATTTTTGAAAGCCACCTTGTACACCGTCACTGCATTAATCGCCTTTGCTGCAAACTCTCTCTTTTGCCGGATGGCGTTAGCAGAGGGTCATATAGATGCTTGGAGCTTTACCATTTTGCGCCTGCTGAGCGCTGCTGTCTGCCTAGGTATTATCATGACCATTCATGCTTATCGGTTACGACAGCACGTGCGAGAGCCTGACAGTATTGCTCACGCTGCTATTTTAAACGATAAAGGCAGTTGGTTAAGCAGCGTGAGCTTAGTGATTTATGCACTATGCTTTTCGATTGCTTATGTAGAGTTGGATACTGGTACAGGAGCGCTGATTCTATTTTCAGCGGTTCAGCTGACGATGATTGGTTGGGGCATCTATAAAAAAGAGCAATTGAGCGGCTTACAATGGCTAGCATTCATCGTAGCGGTAGCAGGGTTTGTCTATTTGATGCTACCGTCAGCAGCGGTGCCTTCGTTACTAGCGGCGGTGCTTATGGCAATCAGTGGTGCTGCTTGGGGCATATATAGCATACGCGGCAAATCATGCGTGTCACCGCTGCGAGCCACAGGTTTTAATTTCATTCGGAGTCTAATAGCAGCGCCCATACTGTTAGTGATAGGCATGACTTATCTAGAAAATATAGGCTTGGAAAACATCAATTTAGGTGATATTACTATAAAAGGAGTACTTTTGGCCTTTGCGTCAGGAGCGATCGCATCCGGTATAGGCTATAGCATCTGGTATATGGCCATGCCTTTGTTAAAAAACACCCAAGCAGCAGTTGTACAACTGTGTGTACCTATACTGGCTGCGATATTAGGCGTGGTGTTTTTATCTGA
Organism: Psychrobacter immobilis; assembly: GCF_003148585.1. GTDB lineage: Bacteria > Pseudomonadota > Gammaproteobacteria > Pseudomonadales > Moraxellaceae > Psychrobacter > Psychrobacter immobilis. Next base: position 198,242 of record NZ_QGGM01000002.1, read on the forward strand.
GCAATTGACCGTGCCATTCGTTATAGCAAGCTCGGTTATCTTAGGTGCAGTACTGGTATTTATTTTAAATAGAGAAAAAGCCCCTACGTGAAATATCCTCATTCGTTATTCAAAATTAATAGGCTAATAAAGACTAAAATGCTTAGTGATAAAAAAGACAGATAAGATTACTACCATAGCCCTCAAACACAACATGAAGTTACATTCTCTACGGTATCATGTTGCTTGAAGTAACAACCTACTTTTACCGATACTTTTGAGGCATATTATGAAAAAATTATTAGCCGTAGCACCTTTTGCTCTATTATTGTCTGCCTGCGCCACTAATTCACCAACTACTACGACCCCAGAGACCAATACTCAGCCAGTAGTCCAATCATTCACTTGTGAAGACAACGGTCAACTCACTGCTGCTTACACTGCAAATGGTCAAACTGCTAACCTAAACGTGACCTTGCCTAAAGTTGGCTTAACCAACGCAAAAATCACTATGGAGCAAGCGGTATCAGGTTCTGGCGCTCGTTATGTCAATAATGTTAACCCTAAAACCACTTACGATTGGCACACCAAAGCGGATTACGGCATCATGACCATCAAATCAGACAATGGTCAACAATACCAAGTGAACTGCCAACTATAATAACCCTAGAGACAAACGTAAATAATACGTGGTGGTTATTTGAATAAAATCCATGTTTTTATTCACATCTATTGAAAACGAAAGAGCCAGTAGTCAAACTACTGGCTCTTTTTTATGCTTAACTTTTTGTGATTAATAATTTGATTTTAATGATCAACATTGAATCACTCAATAAAAAACTGCCTGAATACTTTATGTACCCAAGCAGTTGAAAGTCATGTCGTTTTTATATTTGTTTATAGTTATTAGAAACAGCTGTTGAATCAGTCGTTAGGTGTTAACTACTGCTGACCGTTAAACCACGGTCACATGCAAACGTGCATCGACATTACCACGAGTAGCATTAGAGTATGGGCAAACTTGGGGAGCTGTTTCGACCAGTATTTGCGCTTGAGCGTCATCAATGCCCGACACTTCAACATACAAATCTATATCTAGGTTATATCTACCATCGGCTTTCATACCAATACCCACTTGGGTCGAAGTTTTTGAGGCAGTGATTGGCAGTTTCATTTGCTGGGCGGTCAGATTTAAAGCACTATCAAAACAAGCCGCATAACCCATTGCAAAAAGCTGCTCTGGATTGACACCTTCCTTGTCTGTTTCTTGAAAAGAGACCAGATCAAAAGCTAGCGAACCATCGTCAAGACCTGTATGACCAGAACGACCACCCGTTGCCGTTGCTCGCGTTTTATAGAAAATTTTCATCATATATTCCTTATGGATTGGCGTGTTATTGGTATTGTGCAATACGCTGTAAATCAATATTACTGCGTTTTGATGCCATCATCATAGAAGTGAGCACGCTAATCCGGTAGAGCATTACTCCATAATCCTTGCCTAATCCTATAAATATTTATATCATTAGGCAAATTATAAAGTAAGCATAAATCATGAAAACAAAAACGGTAGAGCAGCTACTTAGTATATTACCCAAAAACCAAACCATCGAATCAGACATTTCAGGCTTGTTTTTTTATTGTGCCGACACACCAAGAAAGACTATCAGCTATATCCAAGAACCTAGTATATGTATCGTCTTACAAGGCACGCGTGAAATTTACTTAGGTACAGATTGCCAGAAATTTGATGACAGTAGCCTGATGTTCTGCCCTGTCAATATTCCTATAAGCATGCATATCAAACACGCCACTGTAGAGAAGCCTGTCATCGTATTGTCTATGAAATTAAATCTGGCGCTCATTCGTGAGGTCATGGCACAAATACCACCTCAGAAAAATGCCGATTATGAGCATCAAGAGATAAAATGGCCGTTAGAAGACACCATATTAACCGCATTCGAGCGGCTGATAGACTTGCTTAATTATCCAAATGATATAGATTTTTTATCACCTTTAATTCAGCAAGAAATTTATTATCGGCTTCTCTCAGCACAGCAAGGTCATAAACTTCGGCAACTGGTGGTTAATGGCAGTCACACCCACCGTATTGCCCAAGCTACCGATTGGCTAAAATCGCATTTAGAAGAGCCCGTCATCATAGAAGATTTGGCCAGTCGATGCGGTATGAGTGTGTCGGGATTTCATCAACATTTTAAAGAAATCACTCAACTAAGCCCGCTTCAATATCAAAAAAGCCTACGATTGATGAAAGCGCGGCAGCTGATTCAACTCGGCGAGGCACAAGTATCGCAAATCGCCATGCAAGTAGGCTATGAAAGTCCCAGCCAATTTAGCCGTGAATATAAGCGGTTATTTGGAGTAAATCCAAGCAGTGAGTTAAATGTCTAACATGATGCTTCTACCATAATGCCCCTACTATAATGGTTTCTGACTAAAGCAATTCCTCTGCGCCTTGACAGCTTCATAAGCAACTGCGTACACAATGTAATTATCTGTTTAACAGGTTCTTACACCCTCCCTCTTTCCAGCCAAACAAACGACGAAATATCTTACTCAAGAAAAAAAACAGTTGACTTGGTCTATATATTCATATTATAACATATATTATATATTCATAATTTTGCAACTATTATAATAATTATTCTACGTGTGATCGTCAGAATATTTCGGGAGGCACTAACATGATTCGTCTGAGCTATACTCTCAAATGCTGGGCATTGGGTGTCACTTACTTTTTGGTGTTTTATTTTATGGTGGTCATGAGCGACCCTGGTTTTAGCAAGTATATTTATATGCTGGCACTAAGCACCTTGTTATTCCCCGTAGCTAAGCGTTCAGTCGACGTCATGACGGACTTTTTTACACCAAACACGGTATTATTTAATGGATTATTGCCCTCATTATTGATCAACGTGGTGATTTGGATACTCACGCCATTTATTGTAGCACTGACCGTTATAGCATTCGTGCTTTATAGTATGGGTGTACTGACAGAAAAGATCAGCCACTAATTTTACTCAGGTGCTAAACTTCAGAGCAAAGGTCATATGACGCCACCTTTGCTTTTTTGTTTCATAAAAGATTTATCCATCGCAGAAAAATAGTGACACTCAAAAAAAAGGCTGGGTTAGCAATTGCTAACCCAGCCTTTTTATCGATAGTGAGTGAGGGTTGGTTACTTAAAATCAGTAGGGTATCCATTCGATAACCTACGCTATCAAAGCTACGCGCAAATCTCACGAATAGTTATTTGATTTTGATATTTGCCTAGAGGCCCATATTGACCGATGGGGCTAATGTTACCAATGACGCAAGTTTCGAAATATTTGTAATAGCCTTTTTGATTGAGACTTTTTGAATCTTTAATTAATAATTGCTTTGGGTCTGACACATAGTAAATAATGTTATCAGAAACGAACTCATGAATCTCAAAGCTTCTTTTAAAACTGCCGCGTAACTGCACTTCTTTTTCTACGCTTGTTGGCGCAAATCCCTTCACATTTTTATTATTACTGGCTTGTGTTTCATCACAGCCCGTACTCATAAATATAGTTGATGCAAATGCTAGTATTATCAGTCTAAGTTTAGTCATTATTTTTTATCCTGCTCAAAAACCTACATCAATATATTAAGTAACGACCAAAAAACTCTGGTATAAAAAATAATAGCTCTTTGATTTAATCAAATATTATCGACTAAATCAAAGAGCTATACAAGACAATTGTCATATGCTGTCAATTAGCAAATTTTAAAAATCTAACGCTATCCTAACTCATTTTATCCCACATCTTGCTTAGGCGCTTTGGTGACACTGCCATGCGGGTTTTCATCGGTTGCGCGAATAGCTGAATACGATACTCCTCGACCATCCATCGATACTCACTAATGGCTTTATCATTGGCACAATTTGCCAGCCGCTCCATATGCTCATCAAGGGCATAGACACCGTCGAGATCAGATTCGAGATTGTGCTCAAGCCGTTCGATACGAATTTCAAGCGCCTCTAGATAGCGCGGATACTGCTGCCATTGGCTATAATTCATGCGATAAACAAAATCAGCCAAGTGTAAGTCTTCTAATTGGTCTTCGATATCTTCGATAGACTCACCAAATACCTCTCGATCGAGCATGAGTAAGCTTTGGCGAATACGCTGCCAGCGAGTATAGACATTTTTAAGGATTTTTATAACGTTTTGCCCCGTCAATAGAAAGTTAACCGACACCACTTCCAAGGTTTTCTCGTACTCTTCTGGCGTAAAGGGTAATTCTTCAGCAAGCGCTACGGCAGTATCATCAGCGCTTTCAGGCAAATCAGCACTGTGGTCAAATAACACATAATGCTCTTCAAGCGACGCGTCCAATGCCGCGTCGATGACGATGGTTTTTAGCTTCTCCATATCACCAAGTGGTGCAAATGCCAATTTGAATATCTTATCAATTTGGCTGGTCAGCTGTTTTTTCTTCGCACCAAGCTTACCTTTTATCAAGGTCAAAACCCCGATACGGTGTGCCTGTAACGCTGCATTGACATCGGTATATTGATGGATAGATACCGCTTCACCTGACGCATCTGCTACGAGCGCAGCAAACTGCTTCATCACCACGCCTGCACTATGATGATTTTTGCTAAAGGCAAAATGCTCAGGGAATTCGGTATGCGTACCTTGCTGCTCATTCACCGCTTGGCGGGTTTCAGAGGCATGACGAATCTGTAGCGTTTGCAGGTCGCGACCCTTTTCGATAATGCGGTTTTTGTCGTCGACCACACAGATTTGCGGCTGTAAATAGCGATCAATGCTAGAGGGATTAAAGCTATCAGGCGTCACTGACATAACGCCGCGACGATTTAGGGCTTGGCAAAGCTGCTTGAGCAATCCTTGTCCACCAGCAGGTTGCAGTTCATAAAACAAGCTATCGGCTGTATCAGGAATCGGTACAATTTGACGGCGGATATCCTTTGGTAGTGACTTAAGCAACTGCAATACTAGCTCATAACGCCAACCGGGTACGCCCCACAATAGTTCGATCGCATCAAGCTGCGGTAGCGCGGCAAGTGGCACACGAATGGTCACGCCATCATCATCGCTGGACGGATCAAAGACATAACGTAGCGGTAGTTTTAAATCACCCAATTTCCACACTTCTGGGAAATCGCCTGTGGTCGGTGCTTGGCTATTGAGCACGTCATCATCGGTAAAGAATAGATATTTGGCATCAGTTTTTTCAACCTCGGCACGCCAATCTTCAAAGGCTTTGCGACTGGCAATATGCTCAGGTATTTTTTTATCATAAAACTGATACAGTGCTTCTTCATCAACCAACAAATCACGGCGACGTAACTTATCTTCAATGCGTTCAATGTCGGCAATTTTATCCATATTATGCTGTAAAAATGGCGCTTGACGCCCCAAATTACCAGTCACTAGACCATCACGAATGAAGATTTCTCGTGACTCAACTAAGTTCACTTGCTCATAATTGGTCAGCTGCTTACTAATAATAATCAGCCCAAATAAGCTAATCTGCGCGTAAGCTTTCACTCGTCCAGTCTTCTTCGACCAATGCGGCTCAAAGTAGTGATACTTTAATAAGTCACCTGCGGCTGAGATAATCCATTCTGGTTCAATTTTGGCAACAGTGCGCATAAAGACTTGTGAGGTTTCGACCACTTCAAAGGCCATGACCCAAGGTGGTACTTGTTTAAATACCGTACTGGCTGGGAATATTTTGGCTTTTTGCTGGCGAGCCGCTAAGTATTCACCGCGATTCTCAGTTTTATGCGCAATCGTAGACAATAGACCTGTCAATAACGCGCGGTGTAAATTGGCATATTTAACCGCTTTGAGTTCTTCATCTTCAATCGCGGTAGGATCGCTGGTTATGTTTTCTAACGAAGCATTTTTATCGGTTCCTTTATCGGAAGCTTTTGCCTCTTTAACATCCGTCAGCTTAAGGTCTGTGACCATTTGTACTAACTGACGATGGGTTTGATTCCACTCACGTACACGCGGGAAGCTCAGATAGTTTTTTTTCGTAAACTGCTTTCGCTGATTGCCAGACAGCTTATTGCCGTCTTCATCTTTTTCAAATAGCGCTTTCCACAGACTTAGATAGAATAAAAAGTCAGAATCATCTTGACGAAATTCCGCATGCTTTTGGTCGGCTTGCTGACGTTTATTGGCAGGACGCTCGCGTGGATCCTGTACAGCAAGCGCGGCGACAACGATAAGCATCTCACGGATACAATCAAAATCACTGCCGGCAACCAACATACGTGCCAGTCTTGGATCGATTGGCATACGCGCCATTTTTTGCCCAGTGGGCGTCAGGCTTAAGTGATCGAGACCTTTTTTTGGTTTTGGCTTATTGGTTTGATGAGCAGCAGTTGCTTCGCTTTTCGAGGTAATGGCACCCAATTCATCAAGTAATTTATGACCATCAGTAACCAAGCGACTGTCAGGCGGCTCAATAAAGGCAAAATCATCAACGCTACCTAAACGCAGATTGGCCATTTGTAAAATAACGGATGCAAGATTGGTCCGTAAAATTTCAGGTTCGGTAAATTCTGGACGACCGGTAAAGTCCTCTTCACTATAAAGACGGATACAAACACCCGGCGCAACACGACCGCAGCGACCTTTACGCTGATTGGCAGCGGCTTGTGAGATAGCTTCAATCGGTAAACGCTGTACGCGTGAGCGATACGAATAACGCGAAATCCGCGCAAAACCCAAATCAATGACATAGCGAATACCGGGTACGGTCAGCGCCGTCTCGGCAACGTTGGTCGCGATAACGATACGCCGACCACGACCTGACGGCTGGAAGATACGCTGCTGCTCTTCATAAGTTTGGCGAGCAAACAGCGGCAGCACTTCGGTATGCTTGGGGCCATGACGCTCAAGCACCTCTTGGAGCTCACGAATTTCTGCTTCTGTGGCGGCAAATATCAAGATGTCTGCTTGATCGGCATGACCTTTATTTTGTGCATCGCTGAAGCATTCTTCGACGGCGGCCACAACCGCACGTGGCAGATTTTCTTCAAAGTCATCGTAGCTATCATCATCCGAGCTGTTCACTGGCTCATCAGTGAGGGGACGGTAACGAACTTCAACAGGAAAACTACGACCTTCGACATTGAAAATAGGTGCAGGTACGTTGCGTTTTAGCTTATTATCATAGCGGCTAAAGTATTCACTAAAGCGTTTGGTATCAAGTGTTGCTGAGGTAATAATCACTTTTAAATCAGGACGTTTAGGTAGTAGCTTTTTCAGATAACCCATAATGAAATCAATGTTTAAGCTACGTTCATGCGCCTCATCAATAATGATAGTATCGTATTTACTTAAGAATCTATCGTGACCCAATTCAGCCAGCAAGATACCATCGGTCATGAGCTTAACAACAGATTGCGCCGTACCCTGCTCATTAAAGCGAATCTTGAAGCTGACAGTATTACCGAGCTGCTCGCCCAGTTCTTCAGCGATACGGTTTGCCACACTGCGCGCGGCCAATCGTCGAGGCTGGGTATGCCCTATCTGCCCAGTGATACCGCGACCTGCCAGCATTGCTAGCTTCGGCAATTGCGTCGTCTTACCAGAACCTGTCTCCCCTGCAACAATAATGACTTGGTGATCAATAATTGCCTGTACTAAATCTTCTGCACGTTGACTCACGGGCAAATCAAGATTCAGCTTTTCTGCCAGTTTTTCTGGAATACTATCCATACGTGCCTGCACCGCTTGCTGTGAGCGGGTCTTGATTTTTTCATACTGCGCACGTTTTTTAGTTAGCCCATCATCCGCTTTATCGTCAGAAACTTTTTTATTTTTAGCCACGGCAGCCCTTTCCAGTTCACGCTCAAGACGACTTAAATAATAACTGTCTTTAGCGAGTACTGGTAAATCAACAACCATATCAGGTTGTGAAGACGCTTCATTACTGTTTTCTGTCATATTTGAATTATCGTCACTTGTGTTTGCTAATTTACTTAATTCATCGAATCTAAGCTCATTGGTGTTGTTTTCAGTCGGCATAACTGAGGTTTTCTTAGAAGTATTCGGCATATTTACTTAGGCTATTTATTGTTTGGAAGTGGTTAGATTATGAGGGTAATTTGGGCGTGATTCAAGGTGGTTATAGTGTTTGCTTGGCAGCTATGCAGGCTATTGCCTATTTGCAAAACGCTCAGTCAAAATATTTCTAAGCTCATTAGTCATAGGCTTAAACTTAAAATGCTCTGGCTCCATCTGAGCAATCAAAGCATACTGATCATTTTCAATCGAATTATTCTCACAAGAAAAATGATTCATCTCCTGACCAGTAATGGCATTAATAATATAAAAAGAGGTATCGCTATCTTCAAACTGTGTCAGCTCATAATAATTATTCGGATCCCGCATAACGAGATTATTACCACTAGAAAGAGTCGTATAATAGGTATCCTCAGCAGCTTGCTACGCCTCTAATCTTAAAGGATTACCTTGGGTGGCGAAATAATACTTAAGCATATAACCAATATCGCTATTAATCACATCCAAACGTAAATGCTCACCCTCTTCTGTGATGCATTGATAGATCATAAAAGGTTCGTAAATTCGTGGCTTAGTAGTGACATTTTATCAAATTTCTCAAACCTGCCAGCCCTATTTTATTTTTGTGAATAAATTATTTGTCAGCTCAAACGCTGCTTGTATAAATAATCTGCTGACGAATGGCAGCCCCCGTAAAGAAATTCTGCAACTTTTGCAATGGCAGCCTAGGAAAAGGCAGATGCAGTGAAAGTATTAACCTCTCAAACGCTACCATTTCATCAGCTAATGCTTGTGCGACATCAGGTTGAATCTGAGGATTTTCATACACATTATCAATCAACCAAGTGAGTTTTGGAAACTTAGCATTATCATGAATCTGATAAAGGGTCGGTAATAGCTCATCAGAGAGTTGGCAACGCGATTTGCGAATCATGCCATTTTTATAATACAGATTTAAAGCCATATTAGGGTGTGTCCTTAATTAAATGATGAGACTAAAAATGAAATGAATTTAAAATAACTTCCTTAAATTCTTGATACTTAGATAACCAACATACTCTTTATCTTCATCAGCATTTGCAAGTTCGTGACTATTATGAATCGTAGGCTCAATTAAAATCTGTATGTTTGAGACAAGGTCGTTCACGTCGTATATATCATCGATATCTACCTGAAATTTATCATCAATGTGCGATGCGGCATTAAAAGGTGAGTCTTTATCTTTAAAAGTAAATTCTTTATAAAATGTACTTTGTTTGGCTTGTTTAATAGCCTCTGCTTGAGTAGCAGCAACGATAAGCAGTTTATGATGAAACTCTTCAAAACTCCCCTGCTGATAGCCGCCTAAATTAATAAAGAACAGTTTTAAACCGTTATCATTCGCTGTTTGATTGTTTGACTCGATCGATTTAACAGTATGGTTTCCCACTTTGGTAATCGCTCTGTATGAATCAATATGCCATTTATTGTTGACTTCAGGCCAGTGGTGATTGATATCATCTACCAGCTCGCTCACCTGATTGGCCACACCAAAGAAAATATCGTGCTGCTCAATCAAACGACCTTTGGGGCGACCACCAAGTTGTACCATGAAGAGTGTTGGCATTTTACGACGTCCTTATTTAAGATATAAAACTCATCGTTATTCTAATTAATGTTACCAGCTTGCTCTAAAAATATGTTGGCAACTCCTACATTTATAACACCCGCCCTGTTCTCAGTGCAAACGCCCAATCTTCGCGACCGTTCATTGAAGCCAGTTTAGCCGCAGCTTCATAATCATAAGGCACCTTGATATGCTCAACTTGCCAGCATTTACCTTGTTCAGTGTCAGCACATTTGATAAGCGCATAACTGGCATGGGGCGAATAGGTTTGCATTTTATGAGCGATAGGCAAATCATCTTCATAGGCTGGATAACCCACGCTACCTGTATTGATGATTATCTGACCTGTCGATAGCGTGACTGTACGTGGAATATGAGTATGACCACATATAATCACTGAACTGCCAATACCGTTGTTAAGCTGTGCCCAAATGTCTAGATTATCACGTAAGGTCGGCTGACCCGTCTCGATATTTTCTAACAAATAGACCATGTCATCGGTTGGTGACCCATGGCACAGATAAATATTCTCACTCAAATGACAATCAAACGGCAAATTCTGTAGCCAATTAACCGCTGCTTTGGGTAAGTCCTCAAAAATAAAAGCCATGGTTGCGTTGTTGCCAATCTCCGCCGTTGTCGCTTCATAAATCTGTCTATCCTGATTACCTCGAATAGTAATGATATCGTTCTGCTGTGCCATTAAGAGCGCATAGGTATCTTTAGGGGCAATCGGTCCGTATAGAATATCGCCCAGATTAACAATTTGATCAATATCGCGCTGTTTAATATCAGTCAGCACGGCTTCAAGCGCGAAGACATTACTATGAATGTCGGAAATAGCCGCGATAGTATTTAATTGCTTGTTATTAGAGTTGGAGTTAGAGTGCGCCATCTTATTTATTTTCCTAACAAATCACTATGTTATACATCGACTAACCGTAAAAAGGAACAGAAAAGAGAAACAAAAAAAACCCAATGGCTCGTGATTATTGAGACATTGGGTTTCATAAATTATGATTAATGTGATTAATAAACTATATTAAGAAGAAATAAGCCCACAATCCGACGACAAAGGTAGCAATGATATTAAGAATGACACCCGTACGGATCATTTCGCTCTGTTTAATCAATCCCGTACCAAAGACAATCGCATTTGGCGGTGTCGCAACGGGTAGCATAAAGGCACAAGATGCACCAATACCGATGACCAATACCAACACTTCGTGTGGTAAACCCATCTGCTCTGCAATGGCAGCAAATACGGGAACCAGCAGTGCGGCAGAAGCGGTATTAGAAGCAAACTCCGTTAAGAAAATAATAAATGCTGATACCGCAATCATCACCACGATAAGCGGTGCAGAAGACAATGCATTCGCGACCGTCTCCCCCAATACCAAGGACGCACCTGACACTTTCAGAATCGTCGACAGGGCAATACCACCACCGAATAGCATGAGTACACCCCAATCGGTATTATCAGACACCTGCTTCCACGATACCAATCCTAAGCTGACCACAGCAGCAGCAGCTGATAAGGCAATAACCGCGTCAGTATCCGTAATATCAAGCGCAGCCCCAATCTTTTTGGAGAAAATCCAGCTCAATGCGGTGACAATAAAGACGATAATCGTCACTACGCGAGGTTTATTCCATACAATAGGCTCATCTTCAACCAGTACAATTTTACGATTCAGGTTGGGCTTCAAAAACACATACATCGCACCTAACAATAGCGGCAATAATACCAGCATCATCGGCACACCAAACTTCATCCAGTCCACAAAGGCAATATTGAGCGCTTTTGCAGCGATAGCATTTGGTGGCGAACCAACGATCGTACCTAAACCACCAAGGCTTGCTGAATAAGCGATACCTAATAGTACAAATACAAAAGTACCTCGGTCTTTTTCACGGTCAACTTGCGTTAAAATACCCAGTGCTAATGGCAACATCATCGCCGCCGTCGCAGTATTCGATATCCACATCGACAAAAATGCGGTCACGCCAAATATCAAAAATACCGCCGTGCTTAATTTGCCACCTGACATCGATAAAATCTTCAGGGCAATTTTTTTATCCAATTGCTGCACATGCAAGGCTGCCGCTAAAGCAAAGCCACCAAAAAACAAATAAATGGTCGGATTGGCAAAGCTTTGTAAGCCTATTTCGGCATCGAATTCTGGTATACCAACTAAGGCACCAACCACGACTACCAATAGTGCCGTAATCGTGACGTGCAACGCTTCCGTTAGCCACAATACGCCGATGAAGAACAATAAGGCAAGACCCTTATTGGCATTGATATCGAATGGCAATACATTATAAATAATCATACTGATAACTGCCGCAATAGCGACCACTATCAACCCTTTACCAGTACCCTTTGGAAAGGTATCGGTAAATAAATACTCATTGCCATCATCAGGAAGATGGCTATCTAATTTTTGCTCTGACATAAAATGTCCTTATTTTCCCAAAGACAGTGTAAAAAGACGCTAAAATAAAAACGCATGTTAGCGATTAATGGTTATTCAACCAGCAACCACAAAAAATACGCCGTTATCATAACAGATATATAACAAAAAGCTGATACAACAAAGCCTTTATAAAAAAACCCTTATAAAATTTGCAATAAATATGGTTATTTCACAGGTAAAGAATTACTTTAATGCGTTTTAGGAAAGGTACTTTAAAACGGTACTTTATAGAGATGACATTTATCTCATGAGTTTTTAATTTTTGAACCGAACGCCGAGAGTGAGTGAGAGCAACTTATAACCAAGTAATTACTTTTAATTAAGTAGCAAGCCTTGTGATGTACGGTTACACATCGTCACTAAACAAGCGTACACTTAGTATGTACAAGCGTATGGTGCTATCTCATACTAAATAAGTCAAAATAAATTTCTAATACCAGTAATAGCTTAACAACTATTTTTTATTAGTACTTATATCGGAAAATGAATAACAATAAATAGGAGCACTTTATGACAGATGCAAATAAAACAGACTCAACCACTAAAATGGCACCAAGAGATATCAATCAAGACGGTTTGGCTAAAAAAGATCAGCAGCGTACCGATGACTCTGCACTCGATATGATGCAGGGCATGCATGAACATGAAGACCATGAAGGTGAGAAGTAAACCAACGTTTTATGATTACCCAAGCCAAAACACGAAAGGTGCTTATCATTATGATGAGTGCCTTTTATTTTTTGGCTCTCTTTTTTCTGGCAAGCGATCTGAGACGTAGTTATATATAAATGCTGCCGTCAAGACGATAGCAATGGGTACAAATAGCGCTTCATAGCCAACCTTGGCGAATAAAAATGCTCCAACGGCGCTGCCACCGCAAAAGCAATACCAAATAATGGCTTGAAACCCTAATGTCGGTTTGCTAATCGATCGACCTGCCAACCAGTTACCAATCGCTGCGCCCATATCTGATGTCAAACCTGTCAAATGGGTGGTACGAATAACCGCGCCACTATAAGTCGCTACCATGGCATTCTGTAATCCGCATGCCATTGCCGCTGCCAACTGTCCTAAATAATCATGCTGCTGATACAACCAGTAGCTGACCATTAACAGTGCCGCCTCGATATATAGCGCACTACCATAGCGCCTACCTAACTTTAATGATGTCTGCCCAATCACATAACCGCTCAGTATCGCACCTGCCAAAAAAGACAATAGCAGCGCACCGATATACAAGATACTACGCACATCCAAGTAAGCAATAGCCGCTGCAAATAAGCTTACGTTGCCAGTGACGTGAGAAACCGATAGATTGGTAAACCCCATTAACGCAGCAGTGTTAACACAGCCAGCACTGAATGCCAGTACTGCCCCGCCCCACAATATCCACTTTGGTAATTTGGTTATCATATTCGCCGCCTAATGGCTTATCACCAAAAAGCATCTATTATAACCAAAAAAGGCAACCGATTGGCTGCCTTCCTGATGTATAAAACCCTATAACCGACTATTGAAGTGGGTTATTTCGGCTCATCAAGCATCATTAATTGCTCACTGATAGCAACGGTATTAAAACCTGCGTCAACAAACATGATCTCGCCGGTAATACCAGATGCCCAAGGTGATAGCAAGAAAAGCGCCGCATTACCGACTTCGGTTTGTGTGATATTACGTTGTAGCGGCGCGATTTTTTCGCTGATATCGAGCATTTTACGGAATGATTTGATGCCACTGGCAGCAAGCGTGCGAATAGGACCTGCTGAGATCGCATTGACACGAATGCCTTCACCGCCCATCGAAGTAGCCAAATAGCGAACACTGGCTTCGAGGCTGGCCTTTGCCATACCCATGACGTTGTAGTTTGGCAATACCGAGATACTACCTTCATATGTCAATGTCAGCATCGAACCATGACGCATGGCCAATAAAGCACGAGCTTCTTTGGCTAATGCTACAAAACTATAGCTTGAGATATCATGGGCAATTTGACTGCCTTCACGAGTTGTCGCCTTAACAAAATCGCCATCCAGCTGATCCATCGGCGCAAAGCCAATCGCATGTACCACACCATCGATTCCATCACCCCAATGGGCAGTGACTTGCTTAAAGCAGGCAGCGATAGACTCATCAGACGCCACATCACACTCAAGTACCAAATCTGCTTCGAATTTCTCTGCTGCCATATCGACACGCTTTTTGATCTTATCATTGGGATAAGTGAGAATTAATGAGGCACCTTCACGGTGCAGTGCCTCAGCGATAGCCCAAGCGATAGACAGTTTGCTGGCAATGCCTGTGACGACAAATCGTTGTCCTTGTAGTAGCATAATGTTTCCTTTTGAGTCGACCAAGATGGTTTAATAATATTACGTTATTTAGAGTGATTAGATACGATGAATATCGCAGCATAAAAAGTACAAATTATAAGATAAACCATTATACACGAATTAATTTAAGTAAACAGTCGTAAACTGTATTCCCTTGCAATGTCGCCTAATATCGATTAAACACTCAACTGCTCGCCACAGCAGTATGAAGTTAAGCAGTTTTCAAGTATAATCACAGCCCTTCCCAGCTTGCACAATTTTTATAAAAATCCTTTACAACCATTGTTTGTAAACAAGGATTTAGCGTTAAGCTACACCCACATTTTGGATGGCTGCCAAACTTATGAGTAACACCCCAACAATAGCATCAGACTACCAAGAAAGCGTTGAGTCTTATCGTCAACTGATTCTCTCAACTGGCGAGGATTTACAGCGTCCCGGCCTTGAAGAAACACCGATGCGTGCCGCGAAAGCTTTTGCCCATCTAACCCAAGGTTATCATCAAAGCTTGGATGAAGTCGTCAATGACGCCCTGTTTCCATCAAGCAATCGCGAGCTGGTATTGGTACAAAATATTGAATTTTATTCATTGTGCGAACATCATATGTTGCCTTTTCATGGTATCGCTCATGTAGGCTATTTACCCAATGGTCAAGTACTGGGTTTATCAAAATTTGCCCGTATCGTCGATATGTTCGCCCGTCGCTTGCAAGTTCAAGAAAATTTAAGCGAGCAAGTGGCACAAACTATTATGGATGTCACTGGCTGTCGCGGCGTAGCAGTAGTGATGGATGCAGCACATATGTGTATGATGATGCGCGGCGTAAATAAGCAGCACTCCACCACACGTACAACATCGATGTTGGGTGAATTTGTCCATGATAACCAAGCGCGCAATGAGTTTTTGAGTGCGATCCCTAGACGTCAGCCTGCATTCTAACGCTTCAAGTAATAATAGATAATAAAAAAAGGATACTTAAGTATCCTTTTTTTATGCGTCCTTTCAAGATAGCTATCATTAATAATTAGCAATCAACCATTAATTGCAATATAACGAAGCTTAACTAACCTATTTTACGTCATCAATCCAATTGCCATAACCTTCTGCTTCCATCTGTGCCAGTGGAATAAAACGCATTGCCGCTGAATTCATACAGTAGCGCTTGCCTGTCGGTGCTGGACCATCGTCAAATACATGACCGACGTGTGAGTCTGCATAGCGACTACGAATCTCGGTACGGCTTCCGAATATGCCTCGGTCTTCCTTCTCAACGACCATATCCGTGCTCAATGGACGGGTAAAGCTTGGCCAGCCAGTGCCAGATTTGTATTGATCACGAGAGGAATATAGTGGCTCCCCCGATATCACATCGACATACAGCCCAGGCGCTTTATTATCCCAATATTCATTATCAAAAGCGCGTTCGGTGCCGTCTTTTTGAGTGACTTTATATTGAATATCACTTAGTGACTGCTTTAGCTCATCCTGTGCAGGCTTCACAAAAGTATCTGGATTGAACCCTGTACTAGCTTTAGTAGCTGACGCATTGTTTGATGTTGCCTGTACGCTACCTGCCGCCGTAGGTTTAAACTGGCTAAAATCCAGCGCGTAGTCTTTACCATAGACACTTTCGATAAACTGATAGCGACCAGAATTAAAGGTATAAGCCTTATAGCGGATTGGATTTTTCTTATAATAATCTTGATGATACTCTTCAGCAGGGTAAAACTTGCTAGCAGCAACAATTTCAATCACAACTGGTTTACTATAGATACCAGAGTCTTGTAGTGATTGCTTAGCCGCTTCTGCTATCTGCTTTTCTTGCGCATTATTATAAAAAATAGCAGGACGATACTGAGTACCACGATCTACAAACTGACCTTTATCATCGGTAGGATCCCCAATGCGCCATAACGCTTGAACGAGACCATTATAGGTGATTTTCGTCGGGTCATAATAGACTTGAGCCGCTTCAGTATGCCCTGTGCCGCCTGCTGATACAGTGCTATAAGTTGGATTGGTCGATTGACCGCCAGTATAGCCAGAGACCACTTCTACAACGCCAGGTATTTTTTCATAACCCGCTTCCACGCACCAAAAACAACCGCCAGCGACCGTAGCAACTGCGAGATTTGGATCCGTTGGCGCATAAGGATTATCGATGGCAGTATTTTTCACAGCGGGCGTATTTTCGGTGGCAGCACAGCCAACGAAAACCATACTGATGGCTGCTACAGCCATCGTAATAGCACCCGTCTTTAATTTATGATTCATCGATACCTCCTAAAAGTAATATAATATAGGCATGATAACTCTTTGACCTCACTAAACTATACCTATATTGTTATAAAAATTTAACAGTAATTAGATATTATTTAATATAATTTAACAGTATAATCCTGAATTATACACAATTTCTTAATAAGATAAGTTTGCTACAAAGTACAATAATTAAAAAAAGAGCACATTACGGACAGTGTAGTGTGCTCTTTTATATTATATCAATATATCTTAGGCAGCTTATGTAGCGTAGTTACTTTTTCATTTTCCAGCAGTATGCTCATCACTGGCTTGCTGAATCTTGGTTAAAATAGCCTTGATTTCAGACGCTGATAGATAAGTCGGTACGGCATAGGTATCACTGACTTCTTTTGCTGCTGCTTTGGCAATTTTATCAAAATCACTGCTTTGCATGCCTTTCACCGTTGGATCGATATTCAAGGTAGCAATCAGTTCACGTACTTGCGCGATGAGGTCGTCGGCAATCTCAGCATCACTCTTGCCAGCTTGTCCCGACTTTACCATACCTGTTTTTCTAGCCAACTCTGCCAGTCTTTTTTTACTTCCTTGACGATTGACATCAAGCACATACGGCAGCACGATGGCATTGGCACGACCGTGAGGAATACTATAATACGCCCCTAGCTGATGAGCGATAGCATGAACATAACCAAGACCCGCTTTACTAAAGGCGATACCGCCGTAATGAGCGGCAATACCCATTGCTTCTCTGGCTTTAAGATTGCCGCCGTCTTTATAAACCAGCGGTAGGTTTTGCATCACAGATTTGACCGCAGAAGCCGCATAATAATCGGTCTCAACGCTGGCATTGGCACTCATCCAAGCTTCAAGCGCGTGCGTTAAAACATCGATACCCGTATCCGCTGTGATATGAGCCGGCATGCCTTTCATAATAACAGGGTCAATAGCCGCTGCTAATGGCACCATTCTTGGGTCAATAGACAGCGCTTTTTGATGCGTTTTATCGTCTGATACTACTGCACCAAGGGTTGCTTCTGAACCTGTGCCAGCCGTGGTAGGAATACAATAAAGCGGCATCGAAGGCTTTCTGGCTTTAAGAATGCCGATAAGCTGTTGCGGCTTGCAGCTATTGCCTTGTGACATCGCAATCATCTTAGCCGCATCAATCACAGAACCACCACCGATGGCAATAATCGAATCGCACTTAGCATTGATAGATTTGCGCAGTCCCTCTTCGACAACTTTAAAAGTAGGGTCTGGGGTAATGCCGTCATAAACGGTATAGCTGATATTTTTGCTATCTAGATAATCAGTCACTTTGGCTGGAATGCCAAGCTTATTAAGCACGGCATCAGTGACGATAAATACATTGGTGCTGCCTTCGTTGATGGCCATATCACATAGCTCTTCACAAGAGGTCTCACCGACAAATAGCATTGGTCTTCTAATTGGAACAACATAAGCGAACGCTTTTAAGACTTTAGCGCGTGTTTTAGCAACGGCTAAATAACCGACATTCTGCAATCCATTGGTATTTACTAACTTGTTATTTACTAACTTGTTATTTACTAACTTGTTATTTACTAACTTGTTATTTACTAACTTGTTATTTACTAATTTAGCAATACTATTTTGTTTTTTCATGAGTAAAAATCCTTTTTAATGAGGGTAATAATAGCGATGACAATCCTTTAAAGCAGCAATTTAAACTGCTCTTTAACTAAAAATTAAACAAATTTAAGCATCTAACTAAAGTGAACGTCTGTTTAACTTATTGTATCACTGCTATTTTTAGGATATCGCAATTAGTATGAACTGCCATGTTCTACTTATTTGACTATATCTGCTTAACTCTTTTTAGCTAAGCTAAATCATACTCGCCTGCAGCAACTGCTGCGCATAGGGATGCTGTGGGCTATTAAAAACATCTTCAGTACGTCCAGACTCAATACACATGCCATCTTTAAGCACCATAATATGCTGACATAGGGCGCGTACTACTTTTAAGTCATGACTAATAAACACATAACTTATTTGCAATTTTTCCTGAATTTCACGCAGCAAGCTAACTACAGTGACCTGCGTGGTACTATCAAGCGCGGACGTCGGCTCATCCAATATCAGTAGACTCGGCTGCATAATAAGGGCGCGCGCAAGTGCTACCCGTTGACGCTGACCACCTGATAGCTCATGCGGATAACGATGCGCAAACTCAGCTGGCAGATGTACGGTAGTAAGGCTATCCATTACCGCCTGCTGCCGTGCTGCTTTATCAACGCCTTGTACAAGCAATCCTTCTTCAATGATTTGCATCACCGTCATACGTGGATTGATACTGGCAAAGGGGTCTTGAAATACCATTTGAATTTGCGAGCGAAACTGACGTAGCTCACCCTTGGACAATACTGAAATATCTTGTCCATTGACCATTATTTCGCCACCCACACGCACTTGATTGCTAAGTAATTGACTTAACGCAAGCGCTATCGTGGTTTTTCCAGAGCCTGACTCACCTACAACGCCTAACGCCCACCCTTTCTGTAGCGTCATATCAACATTTTTTACCGCATCAAACCAGCGCTTAGTACCACCAAACAGACTTTTTTCAATGGGAAACTGTACTTGTAAATTGCTGACTTGCAATACGGTTGATTGCTGAATTTTATCATCATTAGAGAAGTTCAGTGCTTGGCCAAAGTCTTGTTTGATTAGCGAGCGGGTATATTCGGCTTTGGGCTGGTTAAACACCGCTGCGGTTTGCCCTTGCTCAATCGTTTGCCCTTGGTGCATGACGATGACGTCATCACTGTAGCGCCTGACCAGATTGAGGTCATGGCTAATAAGCACCATCGCCATATTATGCTGACGCTTAAGATCATCTAATAGAGCGAGAATTTCATGTTGCAGAGTCACATCAAGCGCGGTGGTCGGCTCATCAGCGATTAAAATATCAGGCTGCTGTGCCAATGCCATGGCAATCATGACGCGTTGACGTTGACCACCTGATAGCTCATGCGGATAGCGGTTCAGCTTATCAATCGGATTGGTAATATTGACATCATTTAGTAAATCGATTGTTTGGCTTTGCCATTGTTTCTTGGGCACACCAACTAGACGTAGTGATTCAGCAATTTGTTTGCCGACCGTATGTAGTGGATTGAGCGCTGTCATCGGCTCTTGAAACACCATGCCGATGCGCTGTCCGCGAATAGAGCGCAGCGCAGCGTTACGTGCCTTAGCACTAACACTAACATTGGCATTGGCTATCGGTAGCACAGTCAACCCTGCTAGCTTCACCTCACCGCTAACAGTCAAACTGTCTGGCAATAAGCCTAATAGCGCAAGACTTGCAATGGATTTGCCAGAGCCTGATTCACCTACGATAGCAAGAGTTTGTCCTTGCCGCAGCTCATAAGAGAGTTTATCAACTAACGTTACGCCGTTATTGGTAAGAATACTAAGTTTATCGACACTCAACATTAGCTTTTGTTGTGTATTGCTATGATTTCCGTTTAGGCTGTCAGTTTGCGTATCAATCATAGTCATCTTAAGAGCGCCTCGGATCAAACGCATCACGCAGCGCTTCGCCAACGAATATTAGCAGTGATAAAATAAAGGTTAAACTAAAAAAACCAGATAGCGCAAGCCATGGTGCATCGAGATTATTTTTCCCTTGTACCATCAGCTCGCCGAGAGACGGTGACCCAGGCGGCAAGCCATAACCTAAAAAGTCTAGTGCGGTTAAAGCGATAATATTAGCTGTCAATATAAATGGCAGCTGTGACAAGCTTGACGCTAGGGCATTGGGCAAGATATGTCTTAGCATGATTTGACTGTCCGATACCCCAAGATTACGGGCAGCGCGCACATAGTCAAAGTTACGCGCGCGCAAAAACTCTGCCCGTATCAAACCAACCAGTCCCATCCAACCAAATAATAACATCATTGCAAATAGCATAAAGATACTGGGGCTGAATAAGCTGACCAAAATAATAATCATAAACAGCTGCGGCATACCGCCCCATACTTCCATGAAGCGCTGCCCTGCCAAATCTATCCAGCCACCGTAATAACCTTGTATTGCACCGACGATAATACCAATCACTGCCCCAGCAAGTGTCAATGCTAAGCCGAACAATAATGACACCCGCATGCCATAAAGTATCCGTGCCAACACGTCGCGACCCAAGTCATCAGTACCAAGCCAGTTCTGGCTATTGGGCGCTGCTGGATATGGAATACCCAGCTCAACATTAGGTGTCTGATCAGCAAATGGAATGGGCGGCATAATGCAAAAACCCTGCTCATCAATTAGCGTCTGTACCGCAGGGTCTTTATAATTGGCTTCAGTCTCAAACACCCCACCAAAAGCCGTTTCAGGATAGGCTTTTAGGACAGGAAAGTAATAATCGCCTTGATACTGCACCAGTAGCGGCTTGTCATTGGCAATCACATTGGCTGCCATACAAATGACGAATATCAGCGCAAAAATGAATAATGATACGACGCCAAGACGATTTTGGCGAAAACGGTTGAGGCGTGCCTGCCAGATAGGATTTAGGCGACGTTTTTTTGGCATAGAGACAGGAGATGCAGATGAAGGCGTTGAAGGTAATGGATAAGTTGACATTAGCGCCCCTCAAAATCAATACGAGGATCAATCAAGTGATAACTCAAATCACTGATTAACTGTAATAACAGTCCGACCAAGGTAAAAATAAACAATGTACCAAATATCACCGGATAATCGCGCTGCTGAATGGCTTCAAAACCTAACAACCCCAAACCATCAAGTTTAAAAATAATCTCGATTAAGAAGTTTCCGGCAAAGAAAATGCCAACGATAGCCGCTGGAATACCTGCAATAATAATCAGCATGGCATTACGAAACACATGTCCGTATAGCACTTGACGCTCAGCCAAGCCTTTGGCACGAGCAGTAAGTACATATTGCTTACCCAGCTCTTCTAAAAAGCTAAACTTAGTCAGATAGGTCAAACCCGCAAAACCGCCAATCGTACTTGCCAGCAGTGGTAGCGCCAAATGCCAAAAGTAATCTTTGATTTTACCCAGCGCGCTTAATTGATCGAAGTTCTCAGAGGTCAAGCCTTGCAGTGGAAAGATATTCCAGTAGCTACCACCGGCAAAGAACACCAGTAATATAACGGCAAATACGAAAACGGGTATTGCATGCCCGATAGCCAGTAGCATGGCAGTAACTTTATCAATCCCCGAGCCATGATGCATGGCTTTATAGATACCTAGTGGAATCGCTATCATATAAATTAGCAACGTGCTCCAGAGCCCAAGCGAGATAGAAACGGGTAATTTCTCGATAATCAAATCCGTTACCGACTGTCCTTTAAAAAAAGACTCACCGAAATCTAGCTGAGCGTAATTCTTTAACATGAGCCAAAAGCGCTCAGGTGCCGATTTATCAAAGCCGTATTGGGCATTAATCGCTGCAACCATTTCCTCAGATAAGCCACGCGTACCTTGATAGGTACTGTTATTTCCCGCACTACCCGCGCCAATATTACCGCCAAGCGCATTGTCTTTTTCCCCTTGCTCAATAAGCGCCAACTGCTGCTCGACAGGACCA
Organism: Psychrobacter immobilis; assembly: GCF_003148585.1. Classification (GTDB taxonomy): domain Bacteria; phylum Pseudomonadota; class Gammaproteobacteria; order Pseudomonadales; family Moraxellaceae; genus Psychrobacter; species Psychrobacter immobilis. Next base: position 220,559 of record NZ_QGGM01000002.1, read on the forward strand.
CCAGGCGCTGCTTGTACAATCACAAAGTTTGCGAGCAATATCAAAAAAAGCGTCGGTAATATCAGCAGTAACCTTTTTAAGATATAACGACCCATAACGGTGGCTTCCTAAGATAATAAATATGACGGCAGAAATAATACGCAGCTAATAACTATCAAAACGTCAGTCGAAGCGCCCGTTATAGTTTAAAAGCTATTTTTAAGCTCACGTAACGCAGCAAATACAGCCAAAGATTTATCATCATCGATAGTTGCTTTAGACTTCACCCCTGCTATCACACTCGGCTCTTGCGTCCGCAAAAACACATTGACTGCGCGCTCATGTTCTAGAGAGACTGGCAACGTCGGAATACCTTGGGTGGTTTTTTCTTCTGCTTGAACCAGAGTTTGCTGCATTGCGTCATTAGTAGGTTCAATAGATAGTCCAAAGCGCAGATTACTGGCAGTGTATTCATGCGCAGGATATAGTAGCGTCTCAGCTGGCAAACCATTTAAACGCTTAAAGCTGTTGTGTAATTGCTCAATCGTCCCCGTAAATACCCGTCCGCATCCAGCACTAAATAAGGTATCACCGCAAAAACAATGCTTCTGTCCATCGATATCTAAAATATACGCCACGTGGCTTGCGGTATGACCGGACACATCCCATACTTGTGCTGCACAGCCCCACGCACTGACGGTACTGCCATCTTTGATGGTTTGGTCTTCATCGACATTATGCTCAGTATGCGCAACCAGATGCGTCATCGGATAAGACTCTTGCAGTTCTGCGACACCGCCGATATGGTCATGATGATGATGAGTCGTCCAGATAGACGTCAGCTCTAATTTATTTTCTTCCAAATAACTCATGACAGGCTCAGCTTGACCAGGATCAATAACGATCGCCTGTTTATTATTTTCATTAATCAATGTCCAAATATAATTGTCATTGAACGCTTTGATTGGGTGAATGCGGATAGTCATATTAAATCCTTACCAGTAGTTATCTTTATTGCTGATGTCTTTTATTGATTTTTTTAAACGAAATAAAATTTTAAGATGCAGCATTATTTCATTTATTGTTCTAAATTATTGCTTCAAGTATTGGTTAACACGTGCTTCTGCTTCTTTATCAGTCCACCAGTAGTCAATACCGATGGCATTAGAGGGCAGTTTTTCAGTATGACGATATTGATCCCAATAGGCGACATTGGTCGCTGATTTGCCGTATAAGGGCACTAAATAATGACCAGCACGTAGTAGACGATCGAGCACCTGAGTATATAAAACAATCTCATCACGGTTTTGAGCATTGCCCAATTTTTCTATGACCGTATCAATGGCTGGGTTTTTAATACCAATAGTGTTTCTATTGCCCGCTTGGTCAGCGGCTGAGCTACCCCAAAAGCCAACTTGTTCCGCACCAGGGGATAAACTCTGAGCAAATACATCGACCACCATATCATAATCGAAACGGCGTACCCGCTCATAATATTGTGGCCCATCGACTTGACGTAACGTGGCATCAAAGCCCAAGCGCTTTAGATTTCGAATATATGGCAGCAGCACCCGACCCATGGTTTCGCCTGTCATCAACATCTCAATCCGAGCAAGCTGCCCATTGGGCTGATATAACTTCATATCTTGATAATAAAACCCAGCATCTAATAACAGCTGGCGTGCCTCTAACAACCCTTGACGATTAAAACCACTACCGTCACTGGTTGGCAATTGCCACTCGGCTAATACCGCCTGACGTTGCAGCGGCTCAAGCTTAGGTATTAAAGGCGTAAGCACCCGCATTTCTTCAGCAGACGGCATCCCTGTTGCGGCAAGCTCAGAGCCATGAAAGAAACTTTGTAAGCGTTCATACTGCCCATGAAACAAGGTCTTATTCATCCACTCAAAGTCGTAAGCCTTGCTCAGTGCTTGACGAACGCGAATATCTTGAAAGATGGGACGTCGCATATTCATGACCAGACCTTGCATTGGTACTGGGTTTTCGCTGCTTATGGTTTCTTTATTAATCATCCCTGCCTTGACGGCTGGGAAGTTATAACCCGTTGCCCAGTTCGACGCTTTGTTCTCAGGGCGAAAACGATATTGACCAGACTTAAAACCTTCGAAGGCAATCTCATCGCTTTGATAATAAACAAACTTAATCATATCGAAGTTATAACGACCGCGATTGACCATCAAATCACGACCCCAATAATTGGGATCACGTACATAGCTGACCGAGCGCCCTGCATCGACACGTCCTAACTTATAAGGTCCACTGCCCATCAATGGCGTCAACGTTATTTTTTCAAAATCCGTATCGATTGAGGACTTAGCAAAAATAGGAAACTGTCCGACGGTTAATAAAATCTCTTTATTGTCATCAGAGGCAAAGATAAACTTCACTTGTTGGTCATTAATAATCTGAATATCTTTAATATCACCCAAATAGCTGCGAATATACATCGGACCTTTATTTAACAGTGCATCATAAGTCGCTTTGACGTCACTACTGGTGACCGGCGTGCCATCCCAAAAGCGCGCAGCAGGATTAATATGGTAAATAATCCAACTAGTATCGTCGGGATCATAAGTTACTTTGGTTGCCAGCTGCGGATACATGGTAAAGGCCTCATTTAATGAGCCAGTCATCAAGGTGTCATAGAGATAATCGGTGCCAACCATCGCCACACCTGTGGTCATCCATTTATTGGCCGCGTTAAAAGTACCACGCGCATCCAGTGAAAGCGTACCACCTTTGGGCGCCTTTGGGTTGGCATAAGGCATAAAGGGCACATCGATATACTCAGTGGTACTATTATGACCAAGCGCAGTAGTGGTGATTGGCACCGCAATACTGGCTGGTATCCAGCTAATAGTAATGGCAAGCAAGACGGCTTTTAGCATGGTATTTTTTAGCATCATAAAGTTATAACAAACCCCTTTGCCAGACCGAATGAATATATTGAACATTTAACCAGTGACTAAAGGCTAATGACCGCTTATGAAATAAAATCTAAAAAAATATGTCGTATCTGACGTATCGTAAGTGCTGCAGAATTTTATCATAACAAACTTAGGTTTTTTAACCTAATGATTTGCAGCGTTAGAGTTGCTACATGATGCATCATTTATCTTAAAAGAATACTAACGCGTATAAAAAAAGACGCAACTTTTATAAGCTGCGTCTTTTGTTTTAAAATCCATGCTAATTTATGCGTGTTTTTTCTCAAACGCAATCATAAAGTCAACCAACTGCTGCACCCAATCTAATGACACTGCATTGTAAATGCTGGCACGCATACCGCCCACATCGCGGTGACCTTTTAGATTCATCAAGCCTGCCGCTTCCGACTCTTCTAAGAATACTTTATCAAGGCTGCTGTCGGCTAAGGTAAAAGGCACATTCATGATAGAGCGATATTTGGGATCAACTGGATTGCTATAAAAGCTGCTATCATCAATCGTTTTATAGAGTAAATCAGCTTTTTGTTGGTTGGTTTTTCCAATAGCAGCAACGCCGCCCTGCTCCTCTAACCAATCAAACACTAGTCCTGCTAAATACCAAGAATACGTCGCTGGTGTGTTTGACATGGATTCTTTTTCAGCTTGGTGCTCATAGTTCATCAGCAGTGGGCACCATTCACTCGCTTGACCCAATAGGTCTTCACGGATAATCACGATAATCAGACCTGCTGGCCCGATATTTTTTTGCGCACCTGCGTAAATCATGCCAAATTTAGAAACATCAATGGGCTGTGACAAAATACAAGAAGACATATCGACTACAATTGGTGCATCGACTTGTGGCGGCTCAAATATTTGCAAACCATGAATGGTTTCGTTAGCGCAGTAATGAAAATAGGCGGCATCTTCGCTCAGGTTCCATTCGCTTTGGGCTGGTACGTCAGTAAAGCTACTGTCTTTACCCGTTGCGACCTGATTCACTTCACCAAGACCAAGCTTTTCATAGCGCTGGGCTTCTTTGACCGCTTTACCAGACCATGCACCCGTCGTTAGATAGTCTGCGCGCCCACCATTTAGCAAGTTTAATGGAATCGCTGAAAACTGTAAGCTAGCGCCACCTTGTAAAAATAGAACTTTATAGTTATCTGGAATGTCCATTAGCGAGCGCAATTTGGCTTCGGCTTTTTCGGTAATGGCGATGTATTCTTTACTACGGTGACTCACTTCCATAACCGACATGCCGCGTCCCTGCCAATCAAGCAACTCTTCTTGAGCGCGTGATAATACGGCCGTCGGTATGGTGGCAGGTCCCGCTGAAAAATTGGGTACGCGGTTAGGAGCGGCTTTAGTGGTCATAATCAATATCCTAAATATGATGAAGTCATCGTGGTTATTAAAGGTTGAATGTTGAAGGTGAATTTTATCGTTATTTTTTAATCTCTATCATAGTAAGTGGTAAGCCTTTAACTGTGACTCGATAACTGCTCCCAAAGCTGACGTTTGAGATTACTATCAGTAAGCATCTCATCCAACGTGGGTGCAGTCGTCAGGTTAGGATGTTCCAAACCTTCAGGAAGTGCGGTCAATGTCACTACCTGTATCTCTTCGCTGCGACCAATTTTAAAGACATATCCAGCAAGGCTGGCATTAGCAAGCTCAGCGGTATCCATACCTTCACAAATAGGGAATGAGGTCGTCTCACAACTGATGGATAAGGCTTGGGTGATATTTTGCCACAGTTTTTGGCTGTCATGATTAAGGGCTTGGATGTCCACCAAAATCACCCAATCGCCATAGCAACCACCTTGTAAATCAAAGGGTGCTACCTTTTTAAAGCTTTCCTCTTGAAAGCCCTCTTCTTTAAAACTGCCATTTCCAAAGCTCGAAGCGTCATTTATATCAGCAATAGAAGTTTGCTGTACAACAGTATCTACAAAGGAGGTAACGGCTGGCTTAGATATATTAAGGGCATTAGGAGTAGTCGAGTCAAAACTATAAGTAACAGGGCTTTGCTGGTCAGAATGGTGTAAACCTATCTCATTAGCATCATCATAATAGTGATTAGCAGACTCATCATCCACTATACCTGATAGCGAATCAGCAGATGCTGAATGCGACACCCCAACGCTTATATCTTCACCATTGAGAGACTTAACACTTGGCTGTTCAAGGGTCGCAGCAGCAGGAATAGAGGCCGTGCTGGTATTAACGATAGTCGAGTTAGTGGTAGCCAGAGTAGGCGCGGAAATATCTGCGATACTCAGGATTTCAGAGCCCGGCTGCACCCACTGAGTGATACCCATCATCGCTAAAATCTGGCGCTGCTGCATACGATGCTGCAATACAATTAGCGGGTCTTGGATATCACTCATGCTTATTTACTATCCTACTTATCTAAAATGGATTTACAGGCTTTTAATGTCAAAAACAATATTAAAGAGCGATGTTAAAAAAAAGGATTAAAAATATAGTCGATTCAATTTAAAAAAGAATACTTAAATGCCGTCAATGACATTGTTCAAAAAATCTGCCGAACGCCGAACCAATGATTGGCAAGCTCGGTCAAGCAATCATACTCATCTTGACTGACTATCGTATCGTGTAACATCACCGTATGCAATGTGCTCAGCCATTGCCGGTAATCATTGTAATCATAAGGCTTATTATTAATCACATTATAATCTATTTGATCGCCGCCCTGTTGCCTCTGTCTATAATTATCATTACCTTTGGCTTCTGATGCAGGCGACTGACTGGCAGGCGCTATAAAAATAGACACCACTTCTATCACTGCCAATAATTGGAGACTATTTATATTTTGCACAGTCAATAGTAGCCATTGCAAATTTGCGTCACTAACAGCGGCTAAATCAATATCAATCAAACGTGCATGACGCCGCAAATCCACAATATAGTGAGCAACACTTTCATTATTATAACTGAGTACTGAAATGTGTACTGAGCTATCTAGTGCTGATACGATTTGACCCTTGACATCTTTTGATAGGCGATAAGCCAATAAAACAAGCATGGTTTTCGCCGCAACATCGAGACCATCAAATACCTGTCCTGAAGGGTCAAGCTGGTCATAAATATCATCTCTACCCGCTTGCAATGCTTGCTGCCATAACCATAATAGCTGAGGCTGAGCATGCACGTGTGTCTCGTTCAATATAGTAGACAATATCAGTAATAGTTGCTGCAACTGTAGCGCTTGCCATAATGATAAAATCGATGGCAACCGAGAGTCGATTGTTACTGAGTGCGTTGATACTGGCTTAGTTTTATCCATAGCACCATCTTCACTGGCTATGTTATCAGCGAAGTGTTGACTTAAATCCGCCGTTAGATAGTGTTCAAATAGCTCAATGATACCCTGTTGATAGCGCATCAGCAGTGTACGACACTTTTTTTGCTGCACATAATGTTGATGATCTTGATTGCTATGACTCGCTTCATATCTTAAGCGTGATTCATTGATAGCAGTTTCTGACAGGTCATGCTGACTCAATTGCTTTATTGCCAATGCAATCAATGCGTTGTCTAAACGCCTATCAAGATGTGCCACTGCCGCTAATAATTTATGATCTATCGTATGCGCTAAAAACTGGAGGTGGCTGCTAATATTATCGCTAGCGTTATTATTGATTTCAGCAGCAGACGTTTTATCGTTAGCAAGTCCAAGCCAGATATCACTCAAATCATAACTCTCAGTCGTTGATAATATGCGACCTTGATGGCACAACATAACAGCTTCAATCAAAGCTTGCGCCCCGAGCGGGTGATAACTGTGATTGAGTATATACTGCGGCAGTGAAACTTTTTGTCTATCGTCGATACCAATCAATGTATCCGATGGCAAATCGCTATCAGGTTTTGCTTGCCATGGCTTGAGCAACTGATAAATACCGGTATTTTGCGCTTGAACTTGTAAACGTCCTGCAACAACGACATCTTTCTCGATAACAAACTCTAGACCCTTATCTTCGTCCAAATCATTCTTTATTTCATTTGCAGGAAAAGTAGTAATTTCTTTGTCTATAACATCATTGCTGTTATTAGTAAGGCGGCTTTTATCGTCATCGTCATCGTCATCGCTTTCATTGTTATGTAACGCTGATTGAGTTTCAAATACTGATGATTGGCTATTTTTTTCTTGTTTATTTTTGCTTAGGCTATTTGCTTTTATGACGCCCCAATCCCCTAATCGCCGCTGCTCATATATCTCTTTTATTTTCTGTTGATTTATGTGCTTTTCTTTAGCCACTTTTACCGCAAAATCATGATAAGCGTGGGCATTAATGGCACTCATTCGCTCAGCCAAGCTCGGATGGGTGGCAAACCAAGAGACGTCACCCAAATCAGCACCACTACTGGCAAAGAAGAAATGACTAAGACCATTGATATCGGCGATACTGGTTAAGCGCGAACCAAGCGAATCTTGATGAATGGCTTGTAAGGTTTCCATAATAGCCGGCGAGCGTGTCAGCTGCACGCTGGTCGCATCGGCAAGCAATTCACGCTGGCGATTAAAGCTGTGTTTAATCAGTTGCGCACTGGCCATACTCGAAAAACTCAATCCATGTATTAACAACGTCCAAATATTGCGCGGTGCTTGACTATCGAACTTATTATTATTTTGTAGCCATCGTGACTGGCTCTTAGCTGACGACTGCTGGCTTTGTGATTGACTTTGCCAATAGCTTACCCATTCACTATGGGTGGTAAAATTGGCGGTTTGAGCTTCAGTGCTACGCGCGTGGCTATCGACGGCTCTTTGTGACAGTCGATTGACCGCATCATCAAAATAATTATTATGGCTATTCTGATGACTTCGTTGATTACCAGTGCCAAAATTATTAATAGAATCACTCCAGTCATAGAGTAATTGCAAGCCTGCCAGCACCACCATCAGTTGCAAATTAAACGTCGCATCACCATGCAAGATATGACCATATTCATGCCCTATCAGCCCATATAACCCCTCATCGGACAGCTTATCAAGCGCGCCTTGAGTGACGACCAACACCATATCTTGACTATGACGACCAGCAACGAAGCCGTTAATACCTTGCTCATTAGGCAGTATATAGAGAATCGGCATACGTACACCAGAAGCAATGGCTAGCTGCTGGGTAATCTCGTAGTAACGACGGTAGACAGGCGGGAAATCTCGCTCATCACGCACGGCGATATGGTGGGTGCTGAAACGAACCTTTGGTATAGTCTCATGCTGATGGGCAACCCCTTGACTATGCTCCCACGCATCTTGGCTGTGGTCGATAAACAGCCGAACCCCGCCCACACGCTGAGCAATAGCGCGACCACCCGCTTCTAAACGTCTGTACTCTAAAAAACTACCGATCACAAAGCTACCGATTGTCCAGATAGCAACCAGTATTAACACCCAATGATAAATGCCACCAGTAAATATCGTTAGCAGCAGCGCCATGATACCTAGCGCTACTGCCAGATGAGCAAAAACAATGAGAAAAAATAGCCCATAGAGCAATAGACTTCGCTGGGTACGGGTGCGTTGTTCACCAAAAAAATCCATTTATATGCCTGACTTAAAAATAGCTAAACGCATCTGAACATATGAATATAATTCAATATCAGCCCATATTGACGACAGGTGCTTGAGCGATCACCTTTCTTTCTTCAAAAACTAGCGGGCTTAACGGGCGAAAGCCAAAAGTCGTACTAATAAGATTGTTGGGAAATACCTCGCGGTCATTGTTGTAGAACATCACGCTGTCATTATAGTGCTGACGGGCGAAGCCAATGCGGTTCTCAGTATTGGTCAGCTCATCCATCAACTCTTTAATCATGCTGTCCGCCTTTAGCTCAGGGTAAGCTTCCACAACCGCTGAAAACTGCCCTAACGCTTTAGACAGCATACTCTCAGCTTTGGCAAATAGCGCCATATGCTCAAGCGAGTCTGGCTGATGTGTATTGGAGTCTTGCAAGCTCTGGGCATGATTACGTGCACTAATCACACGGGTCAGCGTCTCTTCTTCATGCGTTAGATAGCGTTTAGCAGTTTCAACCAAATTTGGAATCAAATCATGACGGCGCTTCAGTTGTACATCTATTTGAGCAAAACCATTTTTCGCTTGATTGCGAGCGCGTACCAATTTATTAAATATAGATACTCCAAACACAATCACTAGTAGCACGAAGGCAATGAACAACCAAACAAACATCTTCATAAGAAAACCCTAAAGTGTCCAGAATGTTAATAAAAGTTAATACATTGTATTTTAACCCATCTTAATCAATCAAAGGTCAAAATCGGACAAAAAAAGGTCGAAAAAAAGCCCTTTACAATGAAGGACTTAATAAATCAAACGAGCATTTCTGATTAAATATCAAAACAGGTATCAAATTTTAGGCAAAAAAAAGCGACTCCAAAAGCAAATCCTCGGCACACACTGTGACTATTACCGTTGCTACCTTCCGGTCCTGGCGGGGTTCATAGAACAATGTTGCGAGGCTACCAATGGAGCCACCAGTTGCAAATTATACAAGAATTTTTAAATATTACAACCCCTATCGTAAAACTCTTTCTATGACCTCAAAACGCCCTGTAACTTAGGTGACAAAATTCTCACAGCAAGCCTGTTAAATTTTGCTATTTTAGTTGAGGAAGCTGAGCATACTCGGTATCAACTAATAACTAAAATGGACAGCTTCTCATATAAAGGCGAGTCTTACCTATGGTATGGCTCACCTAAATACTATTGTTATAACTCACTCAGGAGATCATTGTGAAAACTACTCTACTTAATAAAGCTGCTCTAACGACTGGTACTGCATTTTTACTCACAGCCATGATGGGTAGCGCGCATGCAGAACCAACAGGCTACGATCAGCTTACTTTTCAAACAGAAGTAAAAGAAGAAATCCAGAATGATGAAGTACGAGCCAGCTTATATAAAAAAGCGCAGGCAACGGATTCTAAAACTCTAGCGACAACGCTCAACACCTCAATTAATAATGCCATGAAAATTGCTAAGCGCTATCCAACGGTTACCGTGAGCACCGGACAACAGCGCACCTACCCTCGCTATGATAAAAATGACAAAATCATTGGCTGGACAGGACAAGCAAACATCGATTTAAAGAGCACCGACTTTGCAGCAACCAGCCAACTCATCGCTGACCTACAAGAAACGTTGGTGATGGACAATCTGAACTTTGGTGTCTCAGATACCAAGAAGGATGCGCTTGAGCAAAAGCTGATGACCAATGCGTCTCGTGCTTTTCAGCAACAAGCTAAAAACCTAACACGCGCTTGGGATGCTCGTGGCTATCGTGTGGTCAATGTGAATCTAAATACAGGTAGCAACTACCCACGTCCGATGTATAGTGCTATGAGCATGAAAGCAGGCGCGGCCGACGAGTCAGTACCTAGCCAAAGTTTTGAATCTGGCAATAGTACTATCTCAGTGACTGCTAATGGTACGATTGAATTGACTAAATAAGCTATAAGTACATAGAATTAATAAATATCCTTATAAACATAAAGGCAAGCGCTGCAATCAGCGCTTGCCTTTATGTTTATAAGGAAGAAATCAACTTATAAAGTTACTCTACTTTGTATAAGTTCTTATGTTTATCCATGATTGAAACATTGCCTACAAGTTAATTTATCACCGGTTGCTCAAGCGTCATAGGTTTGTCCACTATAGGCTTAGTAAATGATTGCATATTCGGTTGTTTGCCCTCTTGACGCATTTTTAACAGTACTTTTTGATACCAAGGTAGATTTTGATAAGCTAAAAGCTGTTGCGCGATTTTCTTATTGTTTTGCAATGTTGTATTGTTTTGAATCACATAAACCGTACGCTCTACTTGTTTGAGTGTTTGACCTTTCTCATTTTTTAACACGGCTTTTATCTTGTGCGATCCTGGCAAAACATCTACCGTTGCAATCGATGCGCTAAGACCTTGCGCGACTTCATTACCATCCAAATAAATACTAACGCTATCACCTGCTTGTAAGTTCGGCTTCACTTGCACATTGATATCAATGCTTTGGGCTGGGCGACGATATGCACGCTCTGCGCTTGGTTCAGTAATAGCAAGCTGATAAGTGACGGCTGGTTTGGCGACAGGGCTATTTTTGGCAGCCGTATTTTGCGTAGTCGTATTAACATTACTAGAAGGAGGTTGACTACTCATGTTATCACTGTTACTTGAGCTGACGCGACTTTCTTTCGTCGTGACACCCGTCTGGCTGATTTTTTTACCTGCCTGCTGCTCATAATTTTGCGGGCGATCGGTAAAGGTGACTTGGCCTGTTTTTTCGTCAATAACTTTATAAATAGGCGCAGCATTTGCCAAAGGGGCATAGAGAGTTGCCATACCAATCATCGTAGCAGCAATCAGTGCCAACCCTAACTTACTGTTTGAAAAAACCGGTTTTGATAATGAAGTCATAGTCAGTCAACCTAATGAGTACCTAATATTATGAATATCTATTATGCGATACTTTGGGTGTTAAATCAGTAATAATTTCAAAGAGGACAGATCCGTTGATTTAGCAAATTATTATTGAGACGTAAAAAAAACCAGCTAAGAATAACTTAGCTGGTTTTTATGACTCAAAATAACTGAGTGCTTTAGCGACTAATTAGCAGCTGTAGTATAAGTCAAACTCAACGGGATGCACGGTTACATTGACACGTTGCACTTCTTCTTCTTTCAAAGCGATGAACGCCTCTAACATGTCTTCAGTGAATACATCACCTTTTAACAAGAACTCATGATCATCACGCAAGGCTTGTAATGCAACTTCTAAGCTCTCCGCAACAGTTGGGATGAGTGCTTCTTCTTCTGGTGGTAAGTCATACAAGTTTTTGTCAGCCGCTTCACCTGGATGTATTTTATTTTGAATACCATCAAGACCTGCCATTAGTAACGCTGCAAACGTTAAGTATGGGTTGGCCGCTGGATCAGGGAAACGTGCTTCAACACGTACCGCTTTTGGGCTGCTAACATGTGGAATACGGATAGACGCTGAGCGGTTAGACGCTGAGTATGCAAGTTTGATAGGCGCTTCATAATGCGGTACTAGGCGCTTATAGCTATTAGTCGATGGGTTGGTAATCGCATTCAACGCACGCGCATGCTTGATGATACCACCGATGAAATACAGTGCAGATTCAGAAAGACCCGCATACTCATCACCTGAGAAAGTATTAACACCATCTTTAGAGATTGACATATGCACGTGCATGCCTGAACCGTTGTCACCAACGATTGGTTTTGGCATAAAGGTAGCCGTTTTACCAAACTGATGCGCAACATTATGCACAACATACTTTAGCTGCTGTACTTCATCGGCTTTTTTGACTAACGTATTAAAAGCGACACCAATTTCTGACTGGCAAGGCGCAACTTCATGGTGATGAACTTCGACACAGCCTTCGCCGATGATTTCTTCTAAACGCTCACACATAACAGAGCGCATGTCTTGCGAGCTATCGATTGGTGGTACTGGGAAGTAAGCGCCTTTAACACGTGGACGATGTCCCATGTTGCCCCATTCATAGTCATTGTTAGTCGACCATGCCGCTTCTTCGGCTGTGATCTTATGGCTAACGCCAGACATATCAATTGACCATTTCACATCATCAAATATAAAGAACTCAGGCTCAGGACCAAAATAAGCAGTATCACCAATGCCCGTTGACTTTAAGTACTCTTCGGCGCGGCGCGCAATAGAACGTGGGTCACGATCATAACCTTGTAGCGTTGATGGCTCGATAATATCGCAAGTAACAACTACGGTAAGTGAATCAAAGAACGGGTCAAGAAAAGCCGTCTCTGGATCAGGACGCAAGATCATATCTGACGCTTCGATACCTTTCCAACCAGCGATAGATGAGCCATCAAACATTTTGCCGTCTTCCATCACTTCTTCGTCAACGCTATGCGCTGGGAAGCTGATATGTTGCTCTTTACCACGTGTATCAGTGAAGCGAAAATCAACCCATTTAGCATTAGAGGATTGGATAAGATCTAGTAGTTTGTTCGACATAAATAGTCTCCGTTGTGTTGATTAGGTTATTGCGATTTAAAATTATAGGTACAATCTGTTGGTTAAAAATCTCTGGTTTGATAACAGTCAGCGCTGCGTTTAGAGCTAAATATCCTGTTTAATATTATGCTTATTCTCAGCACTGTCAATATTATTAGTCAAGATAGTCATCTGAGTTATGCGCTTAATAAGACCCGCCAGTGTTTTGGTTCGATATTATTCTAACAACATATCACTCATTATGCTGAACTCTTCAGGCACTTGTTAATAATAATTATTGAACCACTTTATCACCAAAGATAATCATAACAGTAATAATGCAAAGGCTATGCCAGTTTTTTATAACGCTGAAAATATAGAGGATAAAAGGATAGTTATTAATAATAATTACAGCAACTTATAATATTTTTGAAACTATTTCAGCAATAGATTTATCGGCAGTGGTGTCATACAAATTATTTATCCAGAGTCATTAATAACGCATTTATGCACTAAATTAGTGCATATTTAGTGCGTAAATAAAAAATCATGTACTTTTTTAGTGCGTTTGAGATGTTAACGAATGTCACCCAATAAGCAAAATAGATTGTTATTCACCACTTATTTGGGTCGCCTGCACCCTACATTTGATACTCTACAAAATAGTGGTAAGATAACGGCGTTATATAACCATCTCCATAAGTAGAACTCAATAAGTAGAACGCTAATGATTCTGATGATCGATAATTACGACAGCTTTACGTACAATATTGTACAGTACTTCGGTGAATTACAGCAGGACATCACCGTCTGGCGTAACGATCAAACCACTATTGAAAATATTAGAACCCTTGCGCCAGATGCGATCGTCATTGGCCCCGGTCCCTGCGATCCCGATCAGGCTGGTATCTCTCTAGAAGCTATCAAGACTTTTCAGGGCGTGATACCGATACTAGGTATTTGCCTAGGACATCAGGCAATTGGACAAGCATTTGGTGGACAAGTGGTCAAGGCTGGTGAAGTCATGCACGGTCGCTTATCCGCCGTTTATCATACTGACCAAGGTGTCTTTGAAGGCTTGCCTAATCCCGTACAAGTCACGCGCTATCATTCGCTTGTCATTGATAAAACCAGCCTGCCCAATTGTCTTGAGCTGACCGCATGGACACAAAACAGTGATGGCAGTATTGAAGAAATCATGGGTATCCGTCATAAAACATTTGCGATAGAAGGGGTACAATTCCATCCTGAGTCTATCTTAAGCGAAGCAGGTTATCAGCTGCTCAACAATTTTTTGCAAACGCATCATTTGTCAGTCCTAACCTCAGATGAACTACCACAAGTCGGCTAACAGCTTATTAAAGCATGTTCTAAAAAGGGCGTTAATAACAAAATTAAAATAAAACCTATTCTATTGATAATTTAAGATTAACGTATAAAAATATTAAGAGAGATCATAATGAGTACGACAAAAACAAATGAAAGCCCTACCCCAACTAACATTGCTCAACTGTCTGATGAAGACACACATACGCTACTGACGACGGCTTTGGGGCGAATTTTTCAGCACATTGATTTAACCTTTGATGAGATGTATCAGGTGATGCTGATTATCATGCAAGGCAGATGTAGCGACGCCATGATGGGTGCTATTTTGACTGGTCTGCGTATGAAAGGTGAGTCCATCGATGAGATTACTGCCTCTGCCAGTGCAATGCGTGCGTTAGCAGCCAATATCGAACCACGGGGCTGTGATTACTTAGTCGATATCGTCGGAACTGGCGGTGATGGTGCAAATTTATTTAATGTCTCTACTGCATCAGCATTGGTTGCCGCCGCCGCTGGTGCGCAAGTGGCCAAACATGGTAACCGCGGCGTCTCTACCAACTCTGGCAGCTCAGACTTGCTTGAGCAAGCAGGTATCAGTCTGGCGCTTACCCCTGAGCAATCTAAAGAATGTATCGAAAACCAAGGTATCGGCTTTTTGTTTGCGCCCAATCATCACAGTGCGATGCGTTATGCCAATCCAGTACGCCGCGAGCTCAAAGCGCGTACCATCTTTAATATTTTAGGGCCATTAACCAACCCTGCTGGCACACCCAATCTGGTAATCGGTGTCTTTACCGCTCAGCTGTGCGAGCCTATCGCTAAAGTCATGAAAAACTTAGGCGCACGTCATGTCATGGTTGTGGGCGCAAAAGACGGTTTGGATGAAATCAGTCTCGCTACCTCAACCACTGTCGCTGAATTAAAAGATGGTGAGATATCTGTTTATGAGATGATGCCAGAAGATGCAGGTATTGAGTCACAAACCCTTATCGGTCTCGATGTAGATTCTCCAGCGCAAAGTCTTGAGCTGATTCGCGCGGCTCTATCAGGAGAAAACTCTCAAGACCGTGCTGTACTTAAAGCACGTGATATGATTGCACTAAATGCAGGCGCGGCCATATATACCGCAGGACTTGCCAGCAACTATGCTAATGGTGTAAGCCGGGCACAAAAAGTCATTCAGAATGGTGATGCTCTACTCAAGCTTGAGTCTCTCGCCACATACACGCAGCAATTGGTGACTCCTGCTTAACGGCTAAGCACCATTACTGTGCACTCTAGCTATTTTGTCTATTTACATTTAACGATATTCGGATACCCGCATGACTCATACAGAAACCAAGACAGATATTCCTTCCGTATTGCAACGCATTGTCGCCACTAAAGTGGAAGAAGTAAACGCCGCTTGCAAGGTATTATCTCTTGAGGAATTACAAGCACAAGTCGCGGCGGATAACAAACCACGTCGTGGCTTTGCGGCGGCGCTGCGGGCGGCTAGCACTAAAGAGCATGGTATTGGTATCATCGCTGAGATTAAAAAAGCCTCTCCTTCTAAGGGCGTTATCAATCACAACTTCGCGCCTGCCCTATTTGCCAAGCAATACGAGCAAGCAGGTGCCAGCTGTCTGTCTGTATTGACTGATCGCGATTATTTCCAAGGTGATGATAGCTATCTTATTCAAGCAGCTAATGCGGTAAGCCTACCGATACTGCGTAAAGATTTTATGATAGATGTGTACCAGATCTATCAATCTTATCTGATGGGAGCTGACTGTATTCTACTCATTATGGCATGCCTTGACGATATCCAAGTACAAGAGCTGCATGCGCTAAGTATCGAATTGGGTATGGATGTATTGATAGAAGTCCATACTAAAGCCGAACTTGAACGTGCGCTACAGCTACCGCGCTCAGCACATAATATTTACGGCATTAATAATCGTGATTTGAATACTTTCGATGTCGACTTGCAAACCACGCTTGATCTAAAAAATATTTTAATCGACGCACTGGCAGCTGATATGGATAGCACGCTTAAACCGCTTATCATCACCGAAAGTGGCATTCATAATAGCGCTGATATTCGTTTGATGTTAGATAATGACATTCAGCACTTTTTAATCGGTGAACAGTTCATGAAGACTGACCATCCTGGACAAGCGTTACAATCCTTACTTGCGGGCGTCGCAGCAGACGGGTAAAGTGGCTTAAGTCTATTGAACAGTTTAAATCAATCAATCATTCATTCATTCATCAACCAACGATACGTTAACTTCTATGTCAAACTCTCTATTTTCAAAAGAAATGCAAGACCAGCTCAAAGAGCTAAAAGGCCAACTTAGCAAAGGTCGCGATACCAATTCGCCTGAAGATGAAAACCAAAAGCCTACTGAGCCTGTATCATTGCCCACGCAAAAGCAAGTAAACAAGACCGTCAAGCAAATGGCTAGCGAGCATATTGACGATGACAAAGTTCTGTTTATGCAAGCAATGCATGGCGTCAATCAGCTTGAAGACAAAAACGTACGCTCACCTGCCAATGCTAGCAAAGCGGGCAAGCCTGATGCGACCACCTTGTCTAAACGTGCTGCTGCGCAAGGTAGTGAAGCGAGTGATTTGGGAGCTGGCTTGTCAGATATGCAAGCACTACTCAACCCTGTCGCTGCTGAGGCCTATTTATCTTACAAACAGCCGACTTTGCAGAATAAAATCTTTGATCAGCTTAAAAAAGGCAAGCTACGTTGGTATGACGCCGTAGATATTCATGGTTGTACCATCGAAGAGGCGCGCGTGGCAATGACTCAACTCCTAAGCCAAGCAAAACAGAAAAACGAGACTATGGTAAAAATCGTTCATGGTAAAGGCAGTGAAGCCATTTTAAAAACGTGCGTTAATGGTTGGCTGCGTCAACTACCAGAAGTATTGGCATTTTGCTCTGCACCGCCAAAAGATGGTGGTAATGGTGCGGTATTGGTACTGCTCAAAAAATCTAAAGCTGATGGTGAATAGTTTTTAGTGTTAGAGTTAGTATGAAGAATCAAAAGGACTGCTTATTGGCAGTCCTTTTTGTTATGCTCATAAAATCATTATTTAATCTTTATCGACTATAGCCCCTATATTTAACATCTAGCGATAGCGATATTTGCATAAATAAGGATAAGCATTTATGAGCATACAGACCATTGAGAACACGCAACAGCTACATGAACATATCATGGCTTTGATTGTTATCGAGCCAAGATTTTTGTCTATCTATGAACAATTTGGTATGCCCAGTCTACGGCATAATGTCGGTGGGTTTGAGCAGTTGATGCGAGCAATGGTTGGTCAACAGCTGTCTGTGGCAGCATCAGCCAGTATTTGGCAAAGACTACTTGATGCCGCCTTGACGAATCCACAGGCAATTATCAAAGCAACAGATGAGGACTTAAGAGCGCAAGGATTATCTAAACAAAAAACCCGTTACATTCGCTCATTAGTCGATCATGATATAGACTTTGCTGCGTTAGAAATTTTGCCTGATGAAGAAGCAATAGAAGTGCTGACGGCCGTTATTGGTATTGGTCGCTGGACGGCTGAGATATATTTATTATTCTCTCTGAAACGTGCAGACGTACTTGCGATCGATGATCTAGCGATTAAAGTAGCGGCGATGGCGTTATTAGGCTTAACGGAACGCCCAACGCCGAAACAGTTAAAGAATCTAACTCAAGATTGGTCACCACATCGCAGCGCTGCCAGTCTGTTGCTATGGTCATACTACGGCTTATTACGTAATCAAACCGCTGTCCCTTT
The DNA here is from genome assembly GCF_003148585.1 of Psychrobacter immobilis. Classification (GTDB taxonomy): domain Bacteria; phylum Pseudomonadota; class Gammaproteobacteria; order Pseudomonadales; family Moraxellaceae; genus Psychrobacter; species Psychrobacter immobilis. The sequence continues at coordinate 238,658 of NZ_QGGM01000002.1, forward strand.
ATAAGGCCAAACACCAAAGTACGATTCACTATGTCAAACTCGCTTAGCTTAAGCTTAGTCTAGCACTCGTTTTCTTTGCTGCTCTAATTTTTGTGAATGGTATAAGATAAACGCTTGATACTTACCTCAAGTGCTTATCTTATACCGTTTTTAATCCATAATTTTATGGCTGATTCCATATAGAAAATCCAGATTTTCTTTTTGCGTACTTGAATTTGATTTTCTTTATCATACGGCTTTTATTTCTCAATGCCTTCAACGCATTGTCTTTTTTACTCTCTACAGATTTAGTCTTTTTCTGACTGCCTTTTTCATCTGTCTTGACCTTATCTTTACCTTTACTCAAGTCCACGGCATGCTTATCATCGTTGCTGTTATCCTTATTGTCGCTAGCATCATCATCAGCATGGTCATCATTTGACATATCTTTTGTCGTTTCCGCGACGTTACCTTCCTTATTCTTATCTTCAATTTCGTTTTCTATGTGATGCTCAAGCTCAGTTTGATTGACAATAAGCTGCTGCGTTGGCAAAGCATGCTCGACATCATATTTTGCCACTTGGTTCAATAAATCAACAAATAAAACGTTCTGTTTGTCATAGAACTCAGTCACGCCATTAGCATTAACATACGCCTGTAATTGAATGATATAGCAGTCTTGACGTAGCTCTAAAATATTGACCTGATTCCATTCTTGGTTGGTCAAATAATGCTCATCTATAAACTCATCCAAGTCCTTGACCATCTTAAAGACCACATCAATATCAGCAGTACGTTTAATATATAACTGATGGAAGAAGCGAAACATATCGCGGGACGTAAAGTTTTCAATCTGCATTGATGAGAAATCACCGTTTGGTACAGTCACAACCGTGCGCGTCAAGGTGCGCACACGTGATGAGCGAATACCAATATCAATGACTGTGCCTTCATAAGTGCCAAACTTACAATAATCACCAATACGTACGGGCGAATCCGCCACGACCACGACACTACCAACAAGGTTTTCGATGGTTTTTTGCGCACCCAGTGCTAATGCCAAACCACCCACACCCAAGGCGGCAATACCTGTGGTCAAATCAAAACCCAAATTACCGAAGATAACAATCACGGCAAAGATCAGCAGCAACGCTTTGACCACTTTGCGTAGCAGCCCCAAGATAGAGACACGTTCAGTATAATTTTTCTTATAACTTAAATTTACCGCACGAGTGAATATGGCATCGATGACTCGTAACAGCAACCAAGTCAATGCAAGCCAAGATGCAATCTCAGTAAAACGATTGATCGGTTCACGTAGCGTCACCGACACGCCTGCATACACCATCACTTCTGACAATATCAGCGCCATGATGACCACTGCCAGAGGCAATACGACCTTATCAGGTAATGGCAATGGTACGCCGCGCACACGAGGATAGACGATTCGTAATAGATGGTACAGCAGCCATACCATGATATAAGTAAACACAAAGCTGCCGACAGTCATCATTAACGCTGCGGCTAAATCCGCCACTTGATAACCAAACAGCTTTTTGCCTTCTAATGAATCAAAAGTATAGCGAGACACTAACGTCGGTTCGGTATTTTCTATGACTTCTGGTACTGAGCTAAGCGTATCCGTAGAAAACTGCCAGTACTGCTCTCCTTGCTTAGACACCACTCTTTCAAGTATCAGTGGCACGCTTTTTTCGCCCACATTAATCGCACCGACGTTTTCTTGGCTTGGCGGTAGCTGATCAGTTAGGTTACCTTCAGGCGTATTATTAATCTGCAAATCAGGCTGAAAACGCCCGCCTGCATCCAGCGCTTGCTTGAATTGACGAACGATTGTGGTTGGATTGTCAGACTTTGATAAGTTTAAATAATTACTCGCCAGCAGATAGTCATTTTCACCTAACGCACTGATAAAGCCCTGTACAGTATGGCGCGGTGTATCGCGTCCGAATGAATCTGGTATCGGCGTACTCGCCGACTCCTCACTGGTACTGCTACCCATCCCCAATGCGCTGGCTTCAGCAGCAAATGCATTATTGGGCAACAACGCACTCAACAGCATCACAAGCAAAAACAAAATTGCCATTAGTGGCATTTTGATGATTGAGTATGGTGAAGACAACTCGGGACTGGTAATCATAGGAATCAGGCGATACTTAATAGACAAAACAAACCTCTTAGCATTATGAATGGTACAACGAAGAACAAATGAGTGCTTCCCTATAATAGCAATTATTTATAACAGCAGTGCTTTTGATTACACGTTTTTATGGTCTTCTATGTGAGTTATCTGCTCTCGCCTTTGCTTATGACTTCTAATTTTTTATTACCTTTCACGACACTCCTTGTAAATACCTCCTATGAATGAGAGTGACAATCATTAAATGAATAAACCGCAATCTATCATGAAAACTCCTCAGCTTACCGTGAATAAACATTAGGTTAAAGTGGTTTATAAAGCGGTCTGTTTTGTAGATAATGAACGCAGTTTTGCTTGTCCACTGTTTTTTGTAATTTTTAGCCATATTAACGTCAGTATGGTTACTTTTTCCCTGCATTTTTTAATATGATTATTTTGGAATTGACTATGCCTTTATCACGTTCATCTTCACGTACCTACCTTCGTTTGAGTATCTTAAGCGCACTAGGTTTACTTGCGGTTAACACAGCAATGGCAGTGACACCTGACGTTGCTACTATTAGCGATAGCGAGCTACCACAAGTTGAGCTTGATGAAATCATCGTAACAGCAACCCGTACCCCTACTAAAACCAGCAATGTGATTGCACAAACTCGGGTTGTAGATAAAGAAGATTTAAAACGCTTTCAAGGTCAGACGGTTTTAGAAGTACTTAGACGGCAGCCAGGATTTAGCATTAAACAAGATGGTGGTATGGGTCAAAGCAGTAATTTCTATCTTCGCGGCTATGATAGTAAGCGTGTATTAGTGCTAATAGACGGTGTTCGTTATGGCTCAATGTCAACAGGTCAGCCCGCTTTAGCCTTATTACCGACCGATCAAATTGATCGTATTGAAATTTTATACGGTGCTTCAGGCTCTAGCATTTATGGTTCAGATGCTATGGGCGGCGTCATTCAAATATTTACTAAAGGCAGTGACGTTGATCAAACTAACTTTTCTGTGACCGCAGGTGTTGGCTCACATGACCACTATATTTATGGTGCAACAGCGCAGTTTGCAAATGCTCAAGGCGCAAAACTGAGTCTTTCCGCTAGTCGGAATCAAACCAAAGGTATCAGCGCGCTTGACAACCGAACAGGCAATGATAAAGATGACGATGGCTTTGAGAGCAATAACTTTGCCTTAAATGCTAGTATGCCTATTACTCAAAATATAAGCGTTGGCGCAACTGGACTTTTTTCTCAGTCAACGACAGAGTTTGATAACTTTAGTTTTGGACCAGGTCCCAATGCAGAGATTGATCAAGAGAATGGTGCCGTATCAGCATTTTCACAATACGAAAACGATAAGCTGACAGTACGACTATCAGCGGGTCAGAGTTTGGATAAGATTGATAACAAAGTAGGCGATGCCTTTGAAACCAAACAGAAACAGGCGAATTTGATAAGCACTTATGAATTACCTGTAGGACAATTTCAAGCAGGTGCCGAATGGTTGCAGCAGGAAGTAGACCTTACAGATAACACTCCTAGTGCCGGCGGTAAAGACAGCTATAAAATAAATGACCGTGATATTAAGAGTGGCTTTGCTGGTTATCAAGTAAATGAGGATGCTTACGATTTTCAAGCCAATGTTCGTTTCGACGATAACTCACAATTTGGTCACGAAACTACATTTGGTCTTGGTTATGCTGTAAAGCTAGCGCCTAGCCTACGCCTAGGTACTAGCTTCGCTACTGGTTATAGAGCGCCTACTCTCAATGACTTATACATCGAGAGTGCTTACTATGTTCCAAATGAAGATTTAAAAGTCGAGAAGAGTAAAAACCTAGAAGTGTTTATTGAATCTACCAATACGATACAAACTACTCGTTTGACTGGTTTTAATAGTGATGTCGACAATCTTATTGATAACAGATACGATGATAGTATTGACAAATATCAAGCACTGAACATTGATGAAGCAAGCTTGTCAGGTTATAGCTTTACCTCAGACTGGCAGCTCAGTAATATTTTATTTGGTGGTCAATACACTCGCACCAATGCTGAAGAGGACTCAGGAGCTAACAAAGGCAAACAATTAGTGTATCGCCCTGAAAATACTGGCTTGGTATATATAGGTTACCAAGCTGCAGAGTTCGATATTCGTACTGAAGCAGAATATGTGGGTAAAACCTATAATGTTGCAGATAATAGCACTTTTATAGAGGACTATACGTTATTCAATATCAGTGGTAATTATTACTTGAGTCCAAATCTGACATGGACAAGTCGTATTAACAATTTGACTAACGTAGATTACTCAACTAATGAGAGTTTTGGTCAATATGCTTCGCGTTACAATCAAGACGGCACCAATTTCTTCACATCCCTGACCTATAACTGGTTCTAAATGTCTCTTAGCACTATTTAAACTGCCTGAACTGAGAATAAAAAAGGTCATCAATCGATGGTCTTTTTTATTGCTACATATTACCGCTCGCCTTCTTACGTGCCTATACCCTCAGCTATTTATGTTATCCAACAGGTGACAATTCATGACTCATCAATTACAATAACGACCTCCGAGAGGTGTTGCGCCATAATATCTGATAGTGCATTTAGGCTTTAAAGCCCTGCTAATCAGTCATCATGTTAGGCTCGGTAACTGTTAAACAATCATCTCATTGATTATTGACAGCGCAAATAACGACACCTGCGTTTTTATTCTTTTTATCATACCTTAACCACTGATAGGAGCATATTATGGACGCAGTGTCTAACACCCCATCTGCCCATACGATCGATCCCTCTTTTACTGACTATAAAGTCGCCGACATCAGCCTTGCTGACTACGGTCGCCGTGAAATCACCCTTGCCGAAGCTGAAATGCCTGCCCTAATGGGTTTGCGTCGTCGCTACGAAGCCGATCAGCCGCTTAAAGGCGCAAAAATCGCTGGCTGTATCCACATGACCATCCAGACTGCCGTTCTTATCGAGACACTCGTCGCGCTAGGTGCTGAAGTACGTTGGACCTCATGTAACATCTTCTCAACTCAAGACCATGCTGCTGCTGCGATTGCTGCTGCTGGCATCTCTGTTTATGCTTGGAAAGGCGAAACAGAAGAAGAGTACGAATGGTGCTTACGTCAGCAAATCCACGTTGGCGGCGAAGAGTCAGGTCAGCTTTGGGATGCTAATTTAATCTTAGATGACGGCGGTGATTTGACCGCATTGATTCATAATGATTATGCCGAGCTTCTTGATAACATCCATGGTATTTCAGAAGAGACTACCACTGGCGTCCATCGCTTAGTTGAAATGCTAAATAAAGGCACATTAAAAGTACCTGCTATCAACGTCAACGATGCAGTTACCAAATCTAAAAACGACAACAAATACGGCTGCCGTCATAGCTTAAACGATGCGATTAAACGCGCTACTGACATGTTCCTTGCTGGTCGTCGCGCCTTAGTTATCGGCTATGGCGATGTGGGTAAAGGCTCTACGCAAAGCTTACGTCAAGAAGGCATGATTGTCCGTGTCTCAGAAGTCGATCCTATCTGTGCCATGCAGGCATGTATGGACGGTTTTGAAGTATTGTCACCTTACATCAATGGTGATAACACTGGTGGCGCAGAAAACATCAACACCCGTCTGCTTGAAGACACTGACATGATTGTTACCACCACTGGTAACTACCATGTTTGTGATCGTCACATGCTAGCAGCCCTGAAACCAGGTGCTGTTGTATGTAACATCGGTCACTTTGATACCGAAATCGACACTCAGTTTATGCGTGATAACTGGCGCTGGGTTGAGATTAAGCCACAAGTCCATCAAATCTTCCGCTCAGATGATGAAAATGATTACTTAATTTTGCTTGCTGAAGGTCGTTTGGTAAACTTGGGTAATGCGACTGGTCACCCATCACGCGTGATGGACGGATCATTTGCTAACCAAGTATTGGCACAAATGTATTTGTTTGACGAGAAATTCGCAGACTTGCCAGCAGACGCACGTACTGACAATTTATACGTCAAAGTACTGCCTAAGAAGCTCGATGAAGAAGTCGCTGCGGCGATGGTTGCTGGTTTTAACGGTACTCTAACGAAGCTAACTGAAAAACAAGCAGAGTATTTGGGTGTGCCTGTCGAAGGTCCATTTAAGCCTGACGCTTACAAATACTAAAAGGAGCCAGACTGTGACTAAGCCTGCTTTCTCCTTTGAGTTTTTCCCTGCCAAAACCGAGCTAGGTCATGAAAAACTACTCAGTACTTATGATGAGTTGAATAAGCTATCACCTGCGTATTTTTCGGTGACTTACGGTGCTGGGGGTTCAACCCGAAATCGCACTTTAGATATCGTCCAAGCACTATGCGCACGCGGCGATACTGACATTGCGCCGCATATATCTTGTATCGGTGATGATAAGGCGGAAATCGCTGAATTGCTCGATCTGTATAAAGGTTTGGGCATCAAGCGCTTAGTCGCCCTGCGTGGTGATTTACCGTCAGGTCAAGTCGGTATGGGCGAGCTGCCGTTTGCGTTAGACTTGGTTAAGTTTATCCGTGAACATTCAGGCGATCATTTCCATATCGAGGTCGCAGCGTATCCTGAAATGCATCCACAAGCGCGTAGCTTTGCGTTTGATGTTGACAACTTGGTCAATAAATACCAAGCGGGTGCCAATGCTTCAATCACCCAGTTTTTCTATAACGCTGATAGTTACTTATATTTGCGTGATACCTTAGAGAAGCGTGGTATCGATACGGTTGCTCAGCCTTTAATCGCTGGTATCATGCCAATTACTAACTCAAGTAATTTGGTACGCTTTGCCGATAGCTGTGGCGCTGATATTCCGCGTTATGTACGTAAGCAGTTGTCTGACTTTGGCGATGACCGCAAAGCCATTCGTGAATTTGGTTTTGATGTCGTCTATCGTTTATGCGAGCGCTTAATTGCTGAGGGCGTACCTGCCATGCATTTTTATAGCATGAATAAGGTTGAGCCAAACAAGCGCTTGATTGAAGCACTCGGCTTAGCTTAATTGCTCATCATATTTATTAAATGTATTTTTTAAAGACTGGCGCTCATAGGAGCGCCAGTCTTTTTGGTATAAGAATTGCACTAATGCAAATTCTACTAAAGATAATCCCTTTACCCTCTCAAACGATATTCTGCTAAGATATTTGAAAATATTATTCAAACAATAGGACTAAGCAACTGTGCGACGTTTTTTTTATGACACCAGCAATGACATCAGTGATGAAAGAAGCTCACTCCATCCTCAACTTAGCACCTTGGCTATTGGAGATAGTGCCGAATTAACAGAGAGTATCGTCCATCATTGGTGCCGTGTATTGCGTGCCAATATTGGCGATCAAGGCATATTATTTGATGGCTTTGGCGGCGAGTATCAAGTGCAGCTACAGGTCATCAGTAAAAAACACGCCACTGTGACATTATTAGCACATGTAGATACTGACCGAAGTGCCGCTGTCTTCACTAAAATCGGTTTAGTGATGAGCCGCGGTGAACGCATGGACTATGCGATTCAAAAATCCACCGAGCTTGGTGTCACTGCTATTCAATTGCTAAGTAGCCATCATGGCGAGGTCAATCTAAAGCCTGCCCAAGTAGAAAAAAAACTGGCACATTGGCAGCAAGTTGCCATTGCTGCGTGTGAACAATGCGGTCTTAACCGTCCACCGCTTATTATTGCACCTGTGTCCATAAACGACTGGCTACAAAAGTCAGTAACTCACTCTGCCGATTCGCAAATGGACGTTCGCCCTCCTATTACCAGTACTATTGTCACAACCCTTAGCAAAGACCCTTATTATCAAATATTACAACAACTAGCAGATTTGCGTCTGCAACTGAGCGTACCAGCTGCAGGACAACCAGCAATGCCTAGGTCGCTACCAACAGTCTTAACGCAACAATCTCCTTATATTGAGCTACTAATAGGCCCTGAAGGTGGTCTGAGTGTTGATGAATGCCAGCAAGCAGCCAAAGCTGGTTTTGAACCTTGGCAAATTGGCTCAAGAATCTTACGCACCGAGACTGCACCCGTGGTGGCGTTGGCGACTCTGCATGCTTTGAGCTATTATGGGTAAATACCCTATGCGTAATCCTAACTGCTGCTCTATTTCGATATGATGAGTCCAACTATGACTGCTTTCGCCCCTATTTCAATCGCAGACAAGCAGCAACTGCTGGCCGAGTTATGTGAGCAGCTTGATGATGCCATATTCATCTTGGATGCCCATTTACGCTATCTATCGGTCAATGCCAGTTATGAGATTATCATTGGCTACAGTGTGTCATTTTTGCTTGGCAGACCACTTGGTGTTTATGCGGCAGAATTTTTATCAGATGAGGAAAGGGCCGTTTTAGCAGATATCACTGACCATCTAGACTGCAATGGTTTTTATGAAAACGACTTTTCGATGCTGAACCGTTATGGACAAATACTTGACTGTCACATGACTTATCGCAAAATCTGTGTCAATCATAAGACTTACTATATCGGTATGGTGCGTGATATGTCCTCGGTCATCAAGGATCAAAAGCAAGTGGCGCATTTGCTCAATTATGATCAATTGACTGGATTACCAAACCGTAAGGTTTTCTTGAGTCAGACCAGCGACCTATTGTTGGACAGCTATCAGGAAGTCGTGATTGTGCGCTTTAATATTGACCGTTATCGCAATCTAGCAAGCTTGCTTGGCCCTGACGGCATCAACACCTTGGTAAAGAACTTTGTCACACGCCTGAAGAACCTCAAGCTCGATAATTTACAGTGTTTTTCCCATTTTGGCGGCGATGATTTTGCGTTATTATTCGAATCCAATGACGCTAATATGGTACGTCATCAGCTAGATAGCTTGATGCAAATGTGTGAACGCCCCTTCTCCTTAGATGAAAACACTGCGACAGATGCCAAGATTTATTGTCATATTTCCGTCGGGGTCAGTTACTTTCCCACTAACGACGACGAAGTGACAGGATTATTGACCAAGGCTGAAAAAGCCCTGCATTATGTCAAGCAGCAAGGCGGTGATGACATTTGCTGGTATGATACGGCCATTGACGAAGCCACTGCGGGTAGCTTGCAGTTAGAGGCAGAACTTAGAGCCGCCACCACTGAAAATCAGTTTGTTCCTTATTATCAACCAAAGTTTGAGCTGGCTACGGGCATCATTATTGGTTTTGAAGCGCTAGTACGTTGGCAACACCCGACTCGCGGACTGCTAAAGCCGATACATTTTATCAATGCCATTATCACTCATAAACTGTCGTTTGAGCTGTTCTCGCACATGGCGGTTCAAATTGCTAAGCAGTTATCGACTTGGCAACAGCAAGGATTTTGTCAACATATCTGTATCAATGCAGATGCCGCCGAATTTAGCCACCCTGAGTTTTCTGAGATGGTGAGCAATTTACTGGTACAACACCGTATTTCTGCGCATCAGCTACATATTGAAGTCACTGAATCATCGTTAATTCAGCGTCATGCAAATGTCAAAAAACAGCTTAATTTGCTCAAGGAACTGGGAATTTGTCTGGCGTTGGATGACTTTGGCACCGGTTATGCCTCTTTGAGTTACTTACAAGAATATCCGTTTGATTTCATTAAAATTGACAAAAGTTTTATATCCAACATCGACACTGATCGTACCCAACATGCCATTGTAAAAGCTATTTTAGACTTGGCAATGGCACTTGATATGCAGGTAGTCGCCGAAGGTATCGAAACCGAACAACAGCGCGATGTGTTGCTAAAAATGGGCTGTCAACAGGGTCAAGGCTATTGGTTTGGCAAACCAGTGCCAGCAGAGGCTGCGACTGAGATGTTGATTCAGCAGTACGCTGCCAAATAAACCCATTTAACGGATGTTTATTTATCCAGTATCATTAGTATTTTCATATGGTTATTCGCATTTCCTCTTAACGCCTAACGTCGATTGTATAACCGATGCAAGATAGGTTCATGACTTATCAGTGCTGTCACCAAACTTGTATAATCCCCTCTGAAAGCCTATCTTTTATAGTGAATTTGTTAGAGCTTATTAAGTTTCAAGCTTACTCTGACCATCGCCATTCTTTTCAATACTACTTTATATAGCCGACAACATCGTCAATCTACATTATTGCCTAGCATTTATTTGGGCTCGTTAGATTAATATGGGCTGGACTTGTGCACTAAATAACAGTGCAGTCATGTGCCTACCCTTGATGATAATTGGTTATATTCTCAAAAGGACAGGAAGTTATGCAATACAAAGCGCCCTTACGTGACATTCAATTCGTGATGCATGAGTTACTCGACAGCGAAAGCCATTATAAAACCCTGCCAGCATTCCAAGAAGCGGATCGCGAGCTAATGGACAGCCTGTTTGAAATGGCGGCAAGCTTTGCTGAAAATGAGCTATCACCATTGAATCAAAGTGGTGACGCTGAAGGCTGCCAGTTTGACAATGGTCAAGTCACTACGCCAAAAGGCTTTAAAGAAGCATACAAAGCGTATTGTGAGCTTGGCTTCCCAGCCTTATCTGCTGAAGAAGACTTCGGTGGTCAAAACATGCCGTTCTCATTATCAACCGTCATTAATGAAATGGTTGGTACGGCTAACTGGTCATTCTCTATGTACCCTGGTTTATCGCATGGTGCCATTCAAACCATCGAGCATCACGGTACGGACGAGCAAAAACAAACCTACCTAGAAAAAATGGTCAGCGGCGAATGGTCAGGCACCATGTGCTTGACTGAAGCACATGCAGGTTCTGATTTAGGTATTATCCGCACCAAAGCCGAGCCTAAAGAAGATGGCAGCTATAGCATCACTGGTCAAAAAATCTTCATTTCAGCGGGTGAGCATGACTTAACGGACAATATCATTCACATTGTATTGGCTCGTCTACCAGGCGCGCCTGCTGGCACAAAAGGCATCTCACTGTTTATCGTTCCTAAAGTAACGGTCAACGAAGATGGTAGCCTAGGTGAAAACAACAACGTCGTTTGTGGCTCTATCGAACACAAAATGGGTATCAAAGCCTCAGCCACTTGCGTGATGAACTTTGATGGCGCAACGGGTTATCTGATTGGCCCAGAAAACCGTGGTCTACAGTGCATGTTTACCTTTATGAACGTGGCGCGTATTGGTACCGCAGTTCAAGGTTTAACCGCAGCAGAATATGCGTTCCAAGGCTCATTGACTTATGCCAAAGATCGTCTAGCAATGCGTTCATTATCTGGTGTTAAAGCCCCTGAAAAAGTCGCTGACCCTATCATTGTACATCCAGCGGTTCGTAACATGCTGTTGACTGAAAAAGCCTTTGCTGAAGGTGGTCGTGCTTTAGTCTATTACCTCTCACATTTTGCCGATACTGTTGCAAAAGGCGAAGGCGATGCGCTTAAATTTGCTGATCAAATGTTGTCACTATTGACACCTATTGCTAAAGCGTTCTTGACTGAAACGGGTCTAGAAGCGGCTAACCATGGCGTACAGGTTTATGGTGGTCATGGCTTTATCAGCGAATGGGGCATGGAGCAAAACGTGCGTGATACACGCATTGCGTGTCTTTACGAAGGTACCACTGAAATCCAAGCACTCGATCTACTAGGTCGTAAAGTATTGGGCTCACAAGGCAAACTGCTTGCAAACTTCGTCAAAATCATCCAAACATTCTGTGAAGAAAACAAAGAAAATGATGCGATGGGTCAGTTTATTCGCCCACTTGCCAAACACCTTAAAGAATGGGGTGATTTGACTGCACGCATCGGCATGCAAGCCACTGAAAACCCAGATGCGGTTGGCGGCGCTGCGGTTGATTATATGTATTTCAGCGGTTATGTGACGCTAGCCTACTTATGGGCACGCATGGCATTAGTAGCACAAACTGAACTTGCTAACGGTACTAGCGAACAAGCCTTCTACGACGCGAAAGTAAAAACCGCGCAGTTCTACTTTGCTAAGCTATTGCCACGTACCACCACTCACGTACAGCGTATCAGCACTGGTGTTGAACCATACATGAGCATGGACGTTGATCAGTTCGCTTTTTAATTAGACGTTAAATACTGCTAATACTGTATTTTTATCGGCAACATACTCAGGTGTGTTGCCGATTTTCTTAGCGCTATTAAAATTAATAACGAGTAGAGTCAACACTTTCAAGAAATCTAACCTTTTCTAAAAATCTATTCTTATTTTTATAAAGGCTATCCTTTATCAATACTTTTGGTGTACGCACAATTCACGAAGAAACACACCCGTGCGCAAGCTTATTTGCTAAACTTTGATTATTAACCGCTAAGGTTAGACCAAAAGAACAATTGATATCTTTAACAACTTTAATTTTATTTATTTGAACCAAAGGAATGTTTATGGCTGTTTATAATGCCCCTCTCAATGACATGCGCTTTATCTTAAATGATGTATTTAACGCGCCTAAATTTTGGCAAAATAACGAAAACTTAGCTCATGTCGATATGGAAACAGTCGATATGATTTTGGAAGAAATGGCAAAACTGTCAAAAAACATTCTTTTGCCAATCAACCGCAGCGGCGATGAAGAAGGCGCAACCTTTGAAGGTAATGGCGTCGTCACGACCCCGACAGGTTTTAAAGAAGCGTATAAACAGTATGCTGAATCAGGCTGGGTTGGCTTAAGCGGTAACGCTGAATACGGTGGTCAAGGTTTCCCAAAAATGGTGACCATGCTGACTGAAGAGATGGTATTCACTGCCAACCAATCATTTGCCCTCTACCCTAACCTAACTGTTGGCGCGACGCTTTGCCTAAACGCAGCGGCTTCTGAAGAACAAAAGCAAACCTATCTAGAAAAAATGTACAACGGCGAGTGGGCGGGCACCATGTGCTTGACCGAGCCACATGCTGGTACTGATCTGGGTATTATCAAAACCAAAGCTGTGCCTAATGACGATGGTAGCTTTGATATCTCTGGTACCAAAATCTTTATTACTGGCGGTGAGCATGACTTAACCGAAAACATCATTCATTTGGTATTGGCAAAAACCCCTAACGCGCCAGAAGGCTCAAAAGGGATTTCACTATTTGTCGTACCAAAATTTTTGGTCAATGCAGATGGCAGCTTAGGCGAGCGTAACACCCTAGCAGTCGGCTCTATCGAGCATAAAATGGGTATCAAAGCCTCAGCCACTTGTGTCATGAACTTTGACAGCGCTAAAGGCTGGATGGTTGGTGCCGAAAACACGGGTTTATCATCAATGTTTATTATGATGAACTATGAGCGTGTCACCATGGGTCTGCAAGGCCTTGGTGGTTCTGAGCTTGCTTACCAAAACGCAGCGCTATACGCCAATGACCGTGGTCAAGGTCGTAGCGATACCCAACTGCAAAGTCCAGAAAAACCTGCTGATGCGATCATTCATCATGCGGATGTGCGCCGTATGCTATTAAATGCCAAAGCCAATACCGAAGCCTCACGTTGCTTTGCGATGTACGTGGCTAAAAATCTTGATGAAGAGAAATTTAGTACTGATCCAGAGGCTGCGCAAGCTGCTGCCGCACGTGTTGCTCTATTGACGCCAGTGGCTAAAGCGTTCTTGACCGACAAAGCATTAGAAGCGACCATTGATTGCCAGCAAGTATTTGGCGGTCACGGCTATATCCGCGAATGGGGTATGGAGCAAATCGTCCGTGATACCCGTATTGCACAGATTTATGAAGGCACCAACGGTATTCAAGCACTTGACTTACTAGGTCGTAAAGTGGCAAAAAATAACGGCAAATACGTCACCCACTTCTTAGGTGAAATTCGTGATTTCGTCAATAACATGCAAGCAGATCATGGTATCAAGCAAGCAACGCTAGATGCAGCTGACACGATTGAAGCGCTAACCAACACTGTGCTTAGCAACATTGGCGAGCGTAAAAACGAAGTCAATGGCTGTGCCGTTGACTACATGCATGCCTTTGGTTACCTCGCCTACTCGTACATGTTTGCACTAATGGTCGAAGCCGCTAACGGTAAAGAAGGTGAGTTTTATACCAATAAGGCCAAGCTTGCCGATTATTTCGTCGGTCGTATTTTGCCACGCATTGATGCTCATGCACAAATGGTTCAAGCTGGTAGTGATCCAATGATGAACTTTGATCTTAGCTACTTTGATGTACCTGCTAGCTAATTTCTTACTTTTATAATAAAGTAGGCCATACCGCACTACGATAAAGGGACAGTCACGCTACTGTCCCTTTTTTTGCCAAAAATATCATCACAGCGATGGTTTCCACAATCGATATAATGAGCGCCACAAAATAACTGCTAACAAAATAATTAACCGCTCAGGCATTGTTACGATTAAAATAACGCAAAGTCACAACATTAAGATTGCTACAGATATCTTTAACGCCGAAACCAATAAGCTCTGAACCAATAACTTCCAAACTAGTGAGCTGCAAATTAGAAACCTAACCATCAATAGTGGTAGATATCGCGACATTGATAACCAATATAGCCATTCAAAGCGCTTATATCTTTGCTCATACTAAATAATAACAATGATTGAAATAACCACCACAAGGGATGCAATGTGTCAGAAATAAAACACATTTTACAACAGATTACAGCCTTAAGTGATGTGCCGGATCCTGCGGTACTCAAGCGCTTAATCGATGAGCTACGAGTGAGTGATAAAGAGCCCACATTAGCCAATCAAAACATTCAAGAGCTGATTGACATTTTACGTCAACATCCAGAATATGCAGATGGACTGTCAAGTTTCGTCTTGAAACTGATTATTGAATATCGCCAAATTGCTTTATATACCGATACCGGCATCATGTCGGATCAGGGCTTTTTTAATAGTCTACGTCGCCTTATCGGACACCGTTTTTTACCGCTATTGCCACAAGAAGATTCTGTCGTAGAATTGGTCGGTTATTTATTTGATAAACGCTCTGATGAGCGCTGGCTTGCCAATATTAAAAAAGACAAATGGGATGAACTAGTTGAGCTACTCAAAGTCGATGAGCAGCATTTAAACTTAGTTGCGACAGCAAAAAACAGTATTTTGAACGCGATTATCATTTTGTCATACCGTATCAGCGGTATTGGCTTGCATCCAGATTTGATGGAATTTTATCCGCAAATGCTGAATTATTCAGCGTCATTTGTGGCACAAAATCAAGAGGCGGTCTTATACGTCAATCAGTACCGAGAAGCGCATGAGCTTGATACTTTAACGGATATCACGCCCGAAAAAGCGGTAGATCCTGCGCCGTTACTGGTCATGATTGAACAATGCGAAGATATCGTTGCCACCATACGCAAGCGCATTTATAAAACGGGAATCTCTATTCGCCTGACCAACATGATGCTGCGTTTAGACCAAAGCTTGCAGCGTATGCGCATCCTAACTGAACTGGTAGCAGATAATTATGATAAGCGTGATCAGGCGCTCATTGAGTTGATTCAAGCACTGATTACCACTGCTAGCCGCCGTTATAGTATTGGATACTTAATTGATAATAATACCAAGCTGCTGTCGCGCAAAGTCACTGAAAATGCCAGCCGTGTGGGTGAACATTATATTAGTACCGATAAATCGGGCTACCAAAAAATGTTCAAGAAAGCCTCTATCGGTGGTTTTATTATTGCTTTTATGGCAACGCTTAAGATATTAGCCTATAACCTAGCCCTCGCACCGATGGGACGCGCCTTTGTAAATAGTATGATTTATGGATTGGGTTTTGTTTTTATCCATATCGTTCATGGTACGGTTGCTACCAAACAGCCTGCTATGACGGCGGCGGCAATTGCCTCTACTATATCGGACGGTTCTGGCAAAAAGTCACACCAGTTAAATAAGCTATCAGAATTGGTGGTCGATATTTTACGTACCCAGTTTGTGGCGATTATGGGCAATATCATGCTAGCAATACCAGTCGCTCTGATTATCTCTTTTGCATGGCTACAATATACTGGTGCGCCGATGATCAATACCGACAAGGCTGCACACTTACTGCATGATCTTGACCCTTTTCACTCACTGGCATTGCCCCACGCGGCCATTGCTGGCGTCTATTTATTTTTATCGGGTCTTATTGCTGGTTACTACGATAACTTGGCGGTCTACAACCAAATCGGTGCCCGTATTCAGCGCCACAAACTACTTCAATACCTACTACCAAAAACTTGGTTACAGCGTTTAGGCGGCTTTATAGAAGCCAACCTTGGCGCTATTATGGGCAATTTCTTGTTCGGGGTGTTCTTAGGTAGTACTGCAACAATTGGCTATTTATTTGGCTTACCGATTGATATTCGCCACATTGCGTTTGCCTCGGCGAATTTGGCGCATGGACTGTTTAATATATCTGCCAACCAGTGGGATTGGCAGATTGTGTTTATTTCTATTTTAGGCGTTGCCCTTATCGGCATGGTAAACCTCATGGTCAGCTTTTCGCTCGCCTTATTTGTGGCACTGCGCTCTAAAGAAGTCAAATTCATGGAGTGGAGTCGTTTAACCAAGCAGCTTTTCAGCCATATGCTTACCCATCCTTCAGACTTTTTCTGGCCACGTGATAAGCCAATGAAGTATGCTCGTATCGACAGCCAAGGACATATGATTTTTGACGATACCAGCGCTCATAAAGGAGGACAAACTATTCCCAACAATTATGTAGTGCGCCGTTTGTCTGATGTAAAAATTCTACCTAAATCCAAGCAAAAAAGCATGCAAAATGAACAGGCTATCACAGATATAGATTACGATAATAACATCTCAAATGCTGACACTGACGCTGCGCTAAAAAGCCGTGAAACACACAGCACCACCAATCATATCAGTACCAAAAAAACTATTGAGCTCGATGATGGGCTGATAGATGAGGAGCTCAATAGCGTTCCTTATAGTAGTGATATCCAATATGATAAAGCGCATAACGCCTTTACTGAGGGTAATGAGACGACTGCCCATCTTGAAAGCGATAACAGCAACCCTGAAAACAAGGCCGCTGGCGATGCTAAAACCTCACTACCTAAACCCAAAAAACCACCGAAGCTACCCAGCTAATGGGAAGGTTTTGGTGGTTTAACAAATCGTTTTGATAAGCCAAAATAGTTGCGGCCTGACCTCATTTTAAAAACGGAGATAGAAATGAGCCCATGCCCTAATATTATGTTTCTGGCTGTAAGCAGTGCGCACTTGACCTGATGATTTTTCCATCACTCAAGCGATAAGCCAATAGATCATTACCCCAAACGCAGCCGCCGTCAAGTGCACGCGCATGCGGTAAGTCTACCTCACCTTTCAGCGCTGCCCAGTGCCCAAATAATACCTTGCGATTCCGCGGCACTTGCCATTCAAACCAAGGCAAAAACCCCTCTGGCATAGACGCTTCTAACCCTGCAGCAAAGCTAAATTCTAACGTGCCGTCTTGCTTGCACAGCCGCATACGAGTGAAATAATTGGCAATTGCACGCATTTTGGTAAAGCCATTAATATCTGGATGCCAGTCATCAGCAGTCTTACTATATAAATTTGGCAACAAAAGATCCAGCTGTTTTAAACTACTTTGCAATTGTGACTCTAACTGCTGCGCATACTTTTCGGCATCTTCAACCGTCCAATGCGGTGGAATGCCAGCATGAACCAAGACCGTCTGCTCATCAGGAAAAGCCAATACTGGCTGATGACGTAGCCATTCAAGCAGTTCATCGCAATCATCGGCAGCAAAAATAGGCGCTGTCTGATCCTTTTTTTTAATCTTTGCCGCACCGCGCCAGACAGCGATCAAATTGAGATCATGATTGCCGAGTACTGTCGCGGCTGCGCCTTGCTCGCAAAGTGCTTTGACATGACGCAAGGTACTTAACGAATCTTCACCACGTGCCACCAAGTCCCCTGCAAACCATAGCTTGTCTTGTGCAGGATCAAAATCCAATATTTCAAGTAAATGAAGGTACGCCGCATAGCAACCTTGCAGGTCACCGATGACATACTGATGGCGAAAGCTCATAAATCCTCAGTGTTTTTACGTGATATTTTTATGTGAAAGTTTTATGTCGTCATTTCCATATAAATGTCTTTGACGACCAATCAGAAGTAACTCGATTTAAACCTCTACTTTACGCGCTTGATTACTCAAATTCACAAAATCCTTCACACTTAAGACTTCAGGACGTGCTTGTGGGTCGATGCTACACGCTGCAAAATCTTCTTCGCTCAATGTCGGTAGCAACGTTGATTTTTTAAAGATGGCACGTAACGTCTTACGACGATGGTTAAAGGTTTCACGTACCACAAGCGCGAAATATTCTTCATCCTCTGCGACGACTGGCTTAATAATATGCGGCGTCAAACGAAAAACCGCACTGGTTACTTTTGGTGGGGGATTAAAAGCACCACGTGGTACGGTCAGTAGATAATCGGTATGGCAGTGATACTGCATAATGACAGATAGGCGACCATAAGTTTTGCTACCAACGTCAGCGGTGATACGCTCGACCACTTCTTTTTGCAGCATAAAGTGCATGTCCTGAATCACATCGGCATAACTGAGCAAATGAAATAAGATAGGCGTAGAAATATTATACGGCAGATTACCAACCACACGGAGCTTGCCACGCTTATCGCTATACAGCTCGCAATAGTCGACATGCATGGCATTGTCTTTGATGATCGTAAAGTTTGGATGGCTGTTTGCACCGATACGAATACGTAGGCTATCTGCCAAATCACGATCCAGCTCGACCACAGTCATCGCATCCACTTCTGCCAATAATGGCTCAGTTAGTGCGCCCATCCCTGGCCCAATCTCAATCAAATTGTCATCGCGCTCTAAGCGAATGCTCTCAACAATCTCACGGATGACACTACGATCATGTAAGAAATTTTGACCAAAGCGCTTACGCGGTTGGTGTTTGGCAGCGCGTAGGCTGTTGGTAATAGACTGAGCATCAAACGAAATTTTGGACATAAAAAAGTCTTAATGGGTAAAAGATAAATGGGCTATAGCGCTATGGCAGCAATATACTGGTTTTATAGGCGCTTTTATTGGCTCGTTTTGTAATACAAAATTATACCACAGCTCGTAAACTTGCTGTATTTTTGAGATATTTTATCGATACACCACTCATATCTTAGCGCAATCGACACAGTGCCTTATTTTGTTCTAAAATCGTTTATTATAACGACTATTATAGGAATAGTCTTTTATGGAAATAATGAACTTTTTGGCGATGTGCTCCCGAGTAGTAATCTTACTTATATGTGCTTGAATCTGATTACCGCTTAAATAGAACACTCAATATTAAAGCGATAGAAAATCTTAATAAATATAAGCTTCTTGTCTTTAACTCCTAGTACGCTATTTTCAGTATAGAAGAGGCAGTTAATATACCTTGCTTTGAAAAACAAGGTTTATGATTAACGATCTATAACATCTCATCCAGCAAATTGCCTGTTCTTGATGATCGGTTAATGCACTCCAAAGAGCGTCTTCACTAATGATGGAATATATATTGTCTGCGCATTCCACCATCAAATTGCTTTCATGATCTTTTCTCCACTGCTCACTCTGATAGTAAGTTTGCAGCTCAGATAATAATGTATTGGCTTCTAGCCATTTTTCCTGAGCATCTTGCATCTGTTCATTTAGCTCGTGCCAACGCTCATACTTTTTTTGCAGCGCTTGGGCATCAAAAACATTCATTATATTACCCCAGTTTATAATTATAAAAAAACCAATGAAACCGCTACGATATTTTCATAGCAGTTTCATTGGTTACACGGTCTTTAACGCTAAAAATTATTAGCCAAATACTTTCATACGCTTGTCTAAAGGCTGAAACGCTTTGTCACCTGCTGGCTGCTCAATAGCGCCGAATACCATTTGAGCATTCAATTCCCAATCTTCAGCGATGTCCCAAGCATCAACAACTCTCTGATCGATGACAGGATTATAATGCTGCAAGTTAGCGCCGATATCTAAGCTCGCTAATGCCGTCCAAATCACATACTGATGCATAGCATTGGTTTGATGTGCCCAGATTGGGAATTTATCCGCATATAAAGGGGCTGCTTCTTGCATGTTTCTCACGACGCCTTTGTCCTCGAAGAACAATACTGTACCCGCACCCGCTCTAAAGCCTGCGATTTTATCTTTAGTACCTTGGAATTTCTCGTCATCGCCGACGATAACCTTGAGTGTCTCTTCAGTGATGTCCCATAATTTTTTATGATCTTCACCGAATAACACCACGATACGCGTCGATTGTGAGTTAAAAGCGGATGGCGTATGCAAAACCGCATGCTCAACTAACTTAACGATTTCGTCATTTGATACTGGCAATTGATTGCTCAATGCATAGATAGAGCGACGTTTTTCTGCCAATTGTTGTAATGTTTTTAGGTCTGACATTATTTTCTCCAGTGATTATTGATGAATTTAAGTAATTAAGAACTCAGTTATAAAGCTAAATGGTAATCAACCTTTAAAACCTTCAGGTAATTCAGGCGCTGGCAAACGTTTCATATCTGAATCGACATTACCAAAACGCTCATGACCATTATTCCAGTCGATAATAGATTGCTCAATCTCTGCTTTATTGTCAGCAACAAAGTTCCACCATAGCAGTACTTTTTGTTCTAAAGGTTCACCGCCGATAAACATAATACGTGTGCCTTTTTTAGCAACCAATTTAATGCTTTCGTTATCAGCAACATCGCTATCGTGGAAACGAAAGAGTTGATCCTGCTTACATACCTTTCCTTCAGATTCTATCTCACCCTCTGAGACTAAGATACCGTATTCAAAGCCTGGTTCTAAAGTCAGCGTCACCTCGCCATCTTCGGTAAAGTACACGTCGATACCGACCAGCTTGGAGTATTGGATAGTAGGCGCTTCAAAGTGCTGACCTGACACATTGGTATAGCTACCGGTGGTCAGAATCATCTCAACACTATCTTCCGTCCACGTTGGTAGCTCTGGATAATGATGAAAACCGCGCTCAATCTCTTGATCCGTTGGTAGTGCAATCCAGAGCTGTACCATGCTGATAGCACGCGCCGCATCCGACGAACCACCAGTGTCTGGAAACACGCTTTGTTCCGTATGACTGATGCCTTGATTCAAACCTGTACCAGCTGTCATGACGTTGACTTGGTTCTTAGTAATGACTTGCTCGTTACCTAAGCTATCTTTATGCAGTACTTCGCCATTAAGCATCCAGCTAAAGGTTTGTAAGTTGATATGTGGATGGCGACCCACTTGCATACCTGATTCATCTGGATCAAATTCAGCGGGTCCTGCATGATCTAAAAAGCACCACGCACCGATAGGCTGTTTTCCTTTATTGGGTAATAACCGAGCAATCGGAATACCGCCAACATCAGCCAACCTTGGCTCTAGGGTTTGAATACTCATAAGATAACTCCTTTCCTAATTAATTATTATTCATAATGATAATCATAAAGACGAGTTTAGATTATCATAGGTACTTCCATTAACAATACTCTAGCGTCCTCATCAGCATCCATCGTGAAGCTTTTGGTGTCTGAGATACCAAGACCATCTCGAGTATCAAGTACGTTACCGTTGATAGTCACTTTACCCTCTAGTACCAAGACATAAACACCGTTGTTGACATCTTTTAAATCATAAGTCTGAGTCACGCCTTTATTGAAATTACCCATATGGAACCAAGCGTTTTGATGAATCCAAACCCCAGCGTCGTCCGCGTTTGGCGAGAGCACTTGGTTAAACTCATTAGCTTTCATGTGCTCATCCATACGCACTTGCTGATAACGCGGCGTCACGCCCATTTTATTGGGAATCACCCAAATTTGTAAAAACTTGACAGGTTCATTGGCATCGCCATTCATCTCACTATGAGTAATACCCGTACCCGCTGACATGACCTGAATCTCACCCGTTTCGATGATGCCTTCGTTACCGATATTATCTCCATGAGCTAACTTCCCACTTAGAGGAATACTGATAATTTCCATGTCGCGGTGTGAGTGCTTGCCGAAACCTTGACCGCCAATAACAAAGTCGTCGTTGATGACTCGTAGCGCACCAAAACCCATACGCTCTGGATTATGATAATTGGCAAAGCTGAAGGTATGCTTGCTTTTGAGCCAGCCATGGTTAGCATCGCCACGAGAATTTGCTGCATGATAGGTCGTTTTCATAAGTTATCCTTTATTTTTAATTGGCTTGTTTAAGCTATGGTCCTATTATAATTGTTGAGCAGATATAGATAAACAGTGCTTATTGCAAATAACTATTCTTATTTATAGAACAATAGATGCTTAGAATTAACGTAATATAGTAGTCACGCCATCATTCGCGTCACCCGTTAGTACCAATAAGTAGGTATAAAAAATATTAATGATAAAGAGAGGGAAACCATGTCAAATCTACATACATTGAATAATGAAGTTATCGACAACAAAGCTCAAAAACGTTTTGAAATTCATATCGATGATCAGGTTGCTTTTGAAGAGTATGAGTTTTTTACCACATCCACAGGTGAAGAAGGTATTGAGTATAAGCACACATTTGTGCCTGATTCGCTTAGTGGTCGTGGTATTGCTGGTTATTTAGTCAAAATCATCTTAGATAATGCCGCTTCTAGAAATTTACGCGTTAAACCAACCTGTCCTTATGTGAAATCCTATATTGATAAGCATCCAGAATACCAAGCCAATTCGGTGTTTCATGGTGCGAAAGCCTAAGACAATATGAACCAAAAAAAGCCATGATAAATCATCATGGCTTTTTACGATGAATGGCATTACTCAATAACGGTAAAACTTTTATTAACTAATATGCTGTAAGAACTCTGGATTACGCGCTAGTAGTGATAGGTACAGCACAGGAATGACAAACAAACCGACTGCCCAATAACTGAGATTGACGTACAGCACCGCGCCGAGTAGCGCGCCAATCACAAAGCTGATAACCAATGCCGCGCTATGCCCCAATTTTTTGGCATTATCAGCGCTACGGTTGGCAATATAATCTGAAAGACCAATACTCAGTTGGGTCGTATTACCCGTCATTAATACCGTAGGACTCATATGTTTGATGACTGTTTTACTAGCCGTATTACGAATGGCAAGTGCCGTTAAGCCCAAACCACCAGTGATGGCGACGGTTATATCGCCTGCTTCAGTGAAAGGTTGAAAGGACAATCCTGCTATCATAAAGGCGCTCAAAAATAGTGCTTCTGCCAAAAATAAATGACTGAGTACTAACGTTTGCTTCCGGCTTTTATCAATGTATATTTTGGTAATAACCACCGTTATTATAAAAAGTGGCACCGATGCCAGCTTAATCCACAAGCCATCTTCACCTTTAACCAAACCGCTACCAGCCAGTACTAAGTTACCCGTGACATGAGCGGTAAAAAAGCCAAATAAAGTGATGAAGCCAATGGTATCAATCGCCCCACCAACTATCGTTAATAGGATAGGCGCTTGATAGCGTTGCCAAAAGCTTGGTGGCTCATCATGTACAGGAGCAGTATTATTATTAGTTACCGTTTTACTCACTAGTCTGTCCAGCAAATACTACAAACTCATCGACAAACCTTTGTAAGAATTTTTGGGTGCGCTCGCTAACTTCACCCGCATCATCTAAGCTGTCAGTAGCATTCCCTAAATATACCTCAGGGCTGATCATCATTTGTGCCGATAGCATTTGCATGCTTTTACGTACATCTAGACCACTATCTCTAGCACCATAAGTACTAGGGGAGGCGGTTACTACGGCTACTCTTTTGGCTGTCCAGACGTTTTCTTTATAAGGACGAGAGCCGATATCGATGACGTTTTTTAGGGCAGCAGGCATGGTTCGATTATGCTCTGGCGTGACAATTAGTACGGCATCAGCGCCTTTCAGCTGCTGACGCACACGCTCATAGCTATCGATAGTCGTATCATCATAATCTTGATTATAAAGCGGTAAGTCTGCGATATAGACTTCTTTTATAGACACGCTTTCAAGCATCTGCGACACCATATATTCTGCAAATTTACGATTGATAGATTCTTTTCGCAAACTACCAATAATTAAGGCGATGTTTAGGGATGCGCTCATAGCGGCTCCTTGATTATGATGATAAGACGATATTTTCTAAGCCATTTACTTTACTATATTCTGCGATGATTACTGTTATCAATGGAATAAGCACCTGCTCCATGAGCAAATATCATCAAGAAACCACCCGCCATCGCAATGTTTTTCATGAAAGGGTTCGTCTGTGATTCATCTATCCAGAATTGATGGAAAAGCAGCGCTGATATAATATTGAATCCAACGAGTAAAATAGCAACGAAACGCGCTTTAAAACCAAAGAGAATAGCGAGGCCGCCGAAAAGTTCAACCGCGATAACCAGCGGCAATAACATTCCAGGCACACCCATTGATTCCATATAACCCTGAGTGGCCGCGTAGCCGGTAATTTTAGTAAAGCCTGAAAAAATAAAAATCATTGATAAAAATAGGCGACCAATTGGGGCGCTAAGCGCTTGTAATTTGTCCATAAGTATTCTCCAATAATAGTTTGGTTTTTTTAAATTTTATTTGATTATGCGACGGTCTTATTGTATTCGTTGCTTATGCATAGATAAACCGTGATAATTGCAAATGTAAGTTCTTATTTGTAGAACAATTAAGGAGTGGTTTACATGGGACAGTTAGAAGATATGGCAATGTTTGTGCGTGTTGTCGAAGCAGGCAGTATTACCAAAGCCGCAGAACAACTGAACATCGCAAAATCTGCGGTAAGCCGGCGTTTAAAAGAGTTAGAGACGCGCTTGGGCAGTCAACTGATTAGCCGAACCACGCGTCAATCAAACTTAACCCAAGCTGGTGAACAGTATTATCAAAAGGTGCACCATATACTCAGTGAAGTGGATGCGCTGAATGAAGAAACGAGTGGTACTCCGACACGTATCGAAGGGACATTAAAGATGACAGCACCATTGTCCTTTGGTTTGATGCATTTAAACGATGTTATTGATGAATACGCCAATCAGCATCCTGAGTTAAAGTTTGAGCTGGATTTTTCCGATCGGCATACTGATTTGATTGAGGAAGGGTTTGAGTTAGCGATTCGTATTAGAGAGTTGCAAGATTCCAGTTATCAAGCCAAACGTCTGGCACTGATTCGTTATGCGTTATGCGCCAGTCCCGAATATTTAGAGAGGATGGGTACGCCAAAGACTTTTGACGATCTGTCAGAACATGAGTTTCTACAATATGGTATGAGCAAATCTAGCACGATAGAACTGATAGATGAGCAAGGTAAGAAGCATCAAGTCGCCGTAAACGGTAAAATCAAAGCCAATAATGGGGACTTTTTGCGGGAGATGGCAGTCAAAGGTCATGGTATTGCTTTTCTGCCAACTTTTATTACATATCAAGCCTTAATCAGCGGTGAGCTTGTGCCTATCCTCCAGCAGTATCAATTGCCCACTTTAAACGCTTATGCGGTCTATCCTAAAAAACGATTCTTATCGCAGCGTTGTCGTTATTTGATTGACTTTATTGCCGAGCGTTTTGGTGATAATCCGTACTGGGATAACTTTTGATAAGCATTTACGGCTCAACACTTAACGGACAAGCTTAAATGATCACTATACCTGCCATTAATACAATAAGCGCCCGCGATCCCAATGAACCAAATCGACCCTCAACTACGCTAGAGTTATTATTTGATCTAGTCTATGTCATTGCCGTTTCAGCAGCCGCAAGCGGGCTACATCATCGTTTGCTTGAGCGTGACTTTTTAGGGTTTTTGACCTTTATCATAGCCTTCTTTATTTTATGGAATGCTTGGACGAGCTTCACATGGTTTGCTTCCGGCTACGATCCTGATGATTGGTACTATCGTCTCTCAGTATTGCTGCAAATGTTTGGCTCATTAATGATTGCAGCCAACATCAATCAGTTTTTTGAGCAAGGGCTAACATGGATAGGAGTCACTGGTTACGCGATCATGCGATTGGCCAGCTGTAGCCAGTGGTGGCGTGTCTATCGCCAAGTAGAAGGTCACAAAAGGGTGGCTGGTCGCAGTATTATTGGCTTATTAATGCTACAAAGTGTTTGGATACTTTGGTTGTTTCTACCTGCTTCGGTACAAACGCCTGCGTTGTTTTTATTTATAGCCGCTGAATTACTGATGCCAATATGGGCGCGTGCCGCACAGAACATAAATTGGCATCCTCATCACATGGCTGAACGTTATGGTCTCTTGACCATTATTGTTTTAGGCGAAGGCGTGCTAGGGGTCAGTAACAGCATTCGAACCTTTTTAGTCAATTCCGAGTCTGCTGCTAGCGCTATTATATTATTAGGTTCAAGCCTCGTGGCATTGGTTTTTGCCTTATGGTGGCTTTATTTTACTATCCCGTTTGGTACTATTTTGGACAAAGAGCGTCGCCGTTATGATTTATTCTTATTCGGCTATGGGCACTTTTTTGTTTTCGCTACGCTTGCAGCGTTAGGCAGCGCGCTTAATTTAGTGACCGATGCTTGGGCAGATACTCTGAATGGTGCGGTCACCCAGCCTTATGCTATGGGATTATTGATGATGATGCTATTTGGCTTTTTAGTGACTCTAACTTTACTTCGAGCCTTGATGTGCCGCAGATCAAGTCACAATATGACGGCTATTATTCTGGCCACCTTTATTATTTTGCTGAGCTATATCACAGTAGCGCAAGGGCTATCGATTACTTATGGTATTTGGCTAAGCCTGCTCGCGCCTATAATAATGACGTGGTACTTTCATCAAGACAATAAGCAATGGGAAGTGCTAAACATAGCTTAAATATAATAATTTACAGCAAAATTTAACATTCACAATTTTAGTTTGCTATACCATAATTTTTTTTATCATTTGCTTTTTCACCAAATATTTTTATCAACAAGGACTATTATGAAAAAATTACTTGCTACGGCTCCATTAATGTTATTTTTAGCGGCTTGTGCTACTAATGCTCCTGTGACTGGCAACCATCAAACCAGTACTATGATGTGTGAAGATGGTGGACAAGTACTAGCCGCATACTCATCTAATGGTCAAGTTGCCAATCTAAATGTGACGTTGCCTAAAGTTGGTGTCAATAATAAAAAACTGACCTTGAATCAAGCGGTTTCAGGTTCTGGCGCTCGTTATAATAACACTACTGACCCTAAGATGAGCTATGATTGGCACACCAAAGCAGATTACGGTGTCATGAGCGTAAGCATGGCAAACGGTCAGAAATATAGTGTCAACTGTAAAGTATAAGTATTGATATTAATGCTATCTAATTAAAAGGTCTCACTACTGTGAATACAGGAGTGAAACCTTTTTGATTATACAATCTTGCTGTTTAGATAATTCCTTATTTAGGGACTTAGTCTTTAGAGTGTTGGCATGCATATTTTGGGTTGTTAAGATATACCCCAAGGGAACCACCTATTTCACCCTTCAAACCTATTAACAGACCACTTATAACAGACTAGTATAATGGAACCACTTATATTAGACCCTGTTTGATAATTCATAAATAGCCATTACTCACACTAATGTTAACCAATACTGCGTGATAAATATCGCTAAGGCACCGACTTATGCAAGCGGTCTATTAATAAGCGATTTGTCTGCCATCTCATTTGCCATGCTCAATGCTTGATACAAACTGGTGGCACTAGCTCCGACTCGCCCTGCTAAATCAAGCGCAGTCCCATGATCAACCGAGGTACGGATATACGGCAAACCTAAAGTAAGATTGACGGTATCACCAAAACCATGTGATTTCAGCACCGGCAACCCTTGGTCATGATACATCGCAATCACCGCATCACAGTTGGCTAGATGTCTGGGTGTAAATAACGTATCCGCTGGCATTGCCTCTGATATATCGACGCCTGCTTTGATAAACTCATGCAATACGGGATTGATAATATCAATCTCCTCGACGCCTAAATGCCCGCCCTCGCCTGCATGTGGATTCAGACCACAGACTAAAATACGTGGCTGCGTTAAGCCAAACTTCTCTCGCATATCATCGACGACAATTTGTACCGTTTGGCGTACATTGTCAGACGTGATTGCAGCAGGGATATCTTTTAGCGGTAAATGCGTGGTAACAAGCGCCACTTTCATGGCTTGATTGGCGAGCATCATAACCACTTTATCACAGCCACTTTGCTGCATAAAAAACTCTGTATGACCACTAAACATCGTGCCATCTAATAGCTTAATATCAGCTTCTATCAATGCAGACTTTTGCAATGGTCCAGTGACGATAGCCGCCACTATCTTGTTGGTTGCCAACTGATGGGCAATGTCTAACTGCTTAGCGACCATTGCCGAATTGTGCGTGTTAATTTGTCCGCAGACAACTGGCTCAGCACAAGATATATTAAGCAGAACAAAAGAACTATCCACGTCCGTATCTGGCTGCAACATCTGCTCTACAACGTTAAAATTAAAGTCATCGGCATCGATATCAATAGTTTGCCAGATGGGAAGGTTTTTCAATACATCAGCTGTAACCAACTCATCTGCACGCTTTGTCATAGCGGTGCTATCAGCGGTGACCCAAATTGGGCGTTCAAAATCTTGCAATTTACCCTCAGCCGCTAATAGCAGCACGATATCCATCCCAATACCAGCAGGCTCACCAGTTGTGATTAATAATGGCAATTTTTTTTGTATATCTTGCATCGTAACTACGCCTTTATATTTATATTGAGTCGTGAATTTTATTGTATTTTTTATGGGAAAAATAAGCACTGACACTTATATTGTATAGATGATTTTTTACTTATTACAACCGTCATCTAGAATAGATAGTTGTCTATCGGTGCCGAAAAAAAGCCTATTATGTGTTAAACTTTCGCTTTTCATTATAGCATTTACCAGTCAACACCGAGATCAGGTTTTGGTACTTCAATTATAGTGGCACATGGCGTTTTATTTGCTGTATCAGCACCCAATAAAACCCTGATGTCACATACCCATTTATACCCTCTTTTATATCGACTTTTGACACATTAGGCAATCATGGCAGACAACGAAAAAACCGACGACTTACTCAATCAGACACCGCCGCACAATATCGACATTGAAAAAGCATTGCTCGCGTCCTTAATGAGTATCGAAGAGGCGTACGACAAGATTGCTGATATCGTTACCAAAGATGATTTTTATGCAGGGCGACATCAGTATATTTTTGATGCTATTGCTCATTTAGCGGCAGTCAACGAACCCTATGATACGGTCATGGTACACGACTGGCTTGAAGCACAAAAACTCCTTAAAAGTGCAGGCGGCGATAGCTACTTGGCAGATATTTTGAGCCAAAGCCCTGCGACCTTGTTTAACCTGACCGCCTATGCTCAGCGCGTCCGTGAACTATCTACTCTACGCCAACTGATTACGACTGGCAATGAGATGCTCACGCTCGCCTATAACCCTAAAGACCAGACCGTCAGTGATATTTTAGACAGTGTTGAAGGTAAGATATTTAGCATCAATGAGCAGCATAATAAACGCGCTGAACAGCGTGGACCTGTGGGTATTACTGCTGTTTTGACCAACGTTATTGATAAGATTCAAGAGCTAAAATCCAATCCCGATGGCATGATTGGTTTGCAGACGCCGTTTGCTGAGTTGAATAATAAAACCCAAGGCTTGCAGGCAGGTGACTTAATCATCGTGGCTGCGCGCCCTTCTATGGGTAAAACCACCTTTGCAATGAACTTGGCAGAAGGGATTTTATTTAACGAAGATCTGCCTGTTGTGGTGTTTTCGATGGAGATGCCTGCTGAGTCTATCGTCATGCGTTTGCTGTCCTCATGGGGCGCGATTAATCAGACGCATCTGCGTTCTGGACAAATGAATGAAGATGAATGGGCAAAAATGATGAACGCCATTCAGCACTTGCAATCTAAACATCTCTATATTGATGATAGTACTGCTTTGCCACCCTCTGAGATGCGTTCACGCTGCCGCCGTATCGCCAAAAACCATGACGGCAAGCTTGGCGCCATCGTCGTCGATTATCTGCAGTTGATGAAAGT
Source organism: Psychrobacter immobilis (assembly GCF_003148585.1). GTDB lineage: Bacteria > Pseudomonadota > Gammaproteobacteria > Pseudomonadales > Moraxellaceae > Psychrobacter > Psychrobacter immobilis. The sequence goes on from NZ_QGGM01000002.1 coordinate 268,860, forward strand.
GCCAAACCTAGATGGCAACCGTGTTGGAGAAATCTCTGAGATTTCACGGAGTCTTAAGGCGCTAGCACGTGAGCTTGAATGCCCTGTTATCGCTTTGTCGCAGCTTAACCGCAGTCTAGAAAACCGCCCTAACAAGCGCCCTATCATGTCGGATTTGCGGGAATCGGGTGCGATTGAGCAGGATGCCGATTTGATTATGTTCATCTATCGTGATGAGGTTTATAATGAGAATACAGACCACAAAGGCGTGGCTGAAATCATTATTGGTAAGCAGCGTAACGGCCCTATCGGTACCATACGTTTGGGCTTTGAAGGGCAATTTACCCGCTTTATTAACCTAACGCCAGAATACTATCAAAACGTCAGTTTCGAGAACGACGAATGATTAATCTTATAAAACTGAAGCCTAATAAAGCTAAACCTGATAAAAACTGAAGCTTAATCATAAGCGAACAAATAGTTTTTAATAAAATAGCCAGTGCTGCATTAGCCCAATTGATGCAGTACTGGCTTTATAACTTCATAATTCTACTTATAAAGAAGCCAATTATGCGTACTATCACAATCAAACCACAAGCCATTACTCACAACTTAAACCAAGTTAAGAAAATGGCGCCACGCTCGAAAGTTCTGGCCATGGTGAAATCCAACGCTTACGGACACGGAGTAGCAGCAGTATTGCCTGCATTGCAACAAGCAGATGGTATTGGAGTAGCCACCTTAACTGAAGCACTAGAAGCGCGACAGTTAGGCTGGGACAAAACCATTGGTTTGATTGAAGGGGCATTTACCACTGATGAGTGGCAGCAAGCCATTGAGCATGATATTAGCTGCGTGATTCATCATGCACCGCAATTGCAGTGGGCACTCGACAATATCCCACCAGCCAATAGTGCGACCAGAGTGGTTTGGCTTAAATATAATACTGGTATGAACCGTCTAGGCTTCAACGCTGAAGGTATTATGGCAGCGGCTAAGCGCCTGCATGAAGCGGGATATCAGCTGATACTAGCCACGCATTTTGCTAATGCCGATGACAGCACTCATCCATTAAATGCGATGCAGATACAGCGTTTTTCAGATGTATTAAGCACTTTGCAAGAGACTGTTAGCAACGATATCAAAGGCTCATTATGCAATTCAGCTGGTATCGTTAATTTTCCAGAGCATCATTATGATTGGGTACGTCCCGGCATTATTTTATATGGTAGCGCCCCTGTCATTGATAAAAGCGCGCATGAGTTAGACTTACAGCCAGCGATGGATTTCAGCGCACAAATTATCGCCCTGCAAACAGTGCAGGCGGACAATGCTATTGGCTATGGCAGTCGTTGGACAGCGCAAAAAGACACTAAAACAGCGCTGGTGAGTGTCGGCTACGGTGATGGTTACCCTCGTGTCATCAGCGATGAAGCCTATGTCACTGTGATTGATACTGCCAACGATCAAAGCTACCGATGCGCAGTCATTGGACGCGTGGCAATGGATATGACTGTCATTGATGTCAGTACCGCGCCAGAAGACATTGCGTTAGACAGCAAAGTAATACTGTGGGGCGATGCCCCGCACGTCGATGAAGTCGCCGCACATGCAGGTACGATTAGCTATGAGCTACTATGCCGCCTAAGCATTCGCCCAAATCGCATACAAGTATAATTATACTGACCTCATCACTATTCATGTAATGTCTGTTTGCCAGACTTATAAATCACGGCAAATTGGACATTTACATTAAGCCTAATTGCGCTATACTAAAAGTTTGTTGTCACCCCAGTATACGCACTGACGCGATGCTATTAAAGACTGATGACGTTTCACTGACTGCGATCGACTGCTAGGATTACTATGAGTTTGCGCCATTTTTTGACCTTATCTGATTTAACCAAACAAGAACTAGAAAACCTTATAAAACGCGCCAGCGAATTGCGCAAGATGCAACACGCAGGCGAGATATATCAGCCGTTTGTTGGTCGTACGCTTGGCATGATATTTGAAAAATCCTCAACCCGTACGCGCATCTCATTTGAGACAGGTATGGGTCAGTTTGGTGGTAGTGCTATCTTTTTGTCGCCAAATGATACCCAGCTTGGGCGTGGTGAGCCGCTAGAAGACTCCGCTCGTGTCATATCGAGCATGGTCGATATCATCATGATTCGTACCTTTGGTCACGAAAAAGTTGAGACCTTTGCTGAATACTCAAGTGTGCCTATCATCAATGCTTTAACTGACGAATTTCATCCTTGCCAGCTACTGGCTGATATGCAAACCTATTATGAGCACCGTGGAAGTATCGAAGATAAAATCGTTACTTGGGTCGGTGATGGCAATAATATGTGCGCCTCCTATATGCAAGCAGCCCATCAGTTTGGTTTTGAGCTACGTGTAGCAGCCCCTTATGGTTTCGAGCCTGACCCTGAGCTGATGAAACGCTTCTCGCATTGCGTCAGTATTGTCGAAAACGTACAAGAAGCCGCGAAAGATTCAAACTTAATTGTCACCGATGTATGGGCAAGCATGGGACAAGAGTCTGAACAAAACACTCGTGCGCGCCGTTTTGCCGCTTATCAAGTAACGCCATCGCTATTGGATAAAGCCGATCCTGAAGTGGTATTTATGCACTGTCTGCCCGCGCATCGTGGTGAGGAGATCTCTCATGATATGCTTGACGATCCACGCTCAGTGGTATGGGATGAAGCAGAGAACCGCTTACATGCACAAAAAGCCTTGATGGAATTTTTGTTAAAAGACAAAATAAAACTTTAAACAATGTAGCCATAATCTATTTATGGAAGAGTAAGTACGAAAAAGGCAGACCACATTTAGTGTGATCTGCCTTTTTATTTTATGATGAACGATAAGCCACTGCTTAACCAATTTTTAACGAGTAAGCATTTTTTAACGAATAAGTGTCGTCACACCATTACTACCTGCTTTCAGCAATACATCAGCTTGATTGGCCGCAAAAATACCATTACACACCACACCCACGATATTATTCAGCGCTTTCTCAAGCTCTATTGGATTACTCACATCCAAATCATAAGTATCTAAGATAACATTACCATAATCAGTCACAAAATCTTCGCGGTAAACTGGCTCACCGCCCATACGGGCTAATTGCCGTGCGACATAAGAACGTGCTTGCGGCAGCACCTCAATAGGAACAGGGAACTCACGTCCAAGTATCTCGACGCTTTTGCTCTCATCAACCATGCATATAAATTTATTAGAAGCCGCTGCTACGATTTTTTCACGAGTGAGCGCGCCGCCGCCGCCTTTTATCAATTGCAAATGCTCATTGACCTCATCTGCCCCATCGATATAAATATCAAGCGTACCAGCAAAGTTCAAATCCACTATCTCAATACCAAGGGCACGAAGTTTGTCTTCAGTGACCTGTGAGCTAGCCACCGCACCAGCAAGCTTTACAGTTGGCAATAATTCAATCAAACAGTTGACCGTACTGCCTGTGCCTACTCCAAGTATCATGTCATCTTCGATATAACTTAGAGCCGCTTTGGCTGCGGCTTGCTTTTGTGCTTGCTGATCACTCATCATAAATCCTTGGCAAAATAAACGTATCGCTTTAAAAAAAGTAAATGGTAAAAAGGTAAAATGCGCCGCCATTATACCCGATGAGTTTAATGAATGTCAGCGTAATAGCCACGCTAATCGCAAGACATTCACTCAAATTTTAAAATGTAGATAGATAAGGCAACCAAACAACCAAAGCCAGTAACGTGACCAATAGTACGGGCGGGGTAATAAGCAGTCCAATTTTCATATACTGCCCCCAACTGATTTTATAGTCTTTTTCTGCCAATACATGGAGCCACAATAAAGTCGCAAGGCTACCGATAGGTGTGAATTTCGGCCCCAAATCATTACCAATCACGTTAGCATAAATCATGAGCTCTCGAGTGGCATCAGGTACTTGCGCACTATCAATCGCCAATGCACCTACTAAAGTAGACGGCATATTATTCATGACAGAGGCTACAATAGCAGAGAGGAATCCAGTTCCTACTGTTGCGATGATCGTACCCTGCTGCCCTAGCCAATTCAAAACTTGAGCACCATAGGCAGTCAATCCTGCATTACCTAAACCATAAACCACCAAGTACATACCGATGGAAAATAATACGATTTGCCAAGGCGCTTGACGCAGGATATCAGATACAGAAACAACGGCATCACGACCCCCTTGCCACCAGCGACCTGCGATAGCCATTAACAGTAACGCCGCCACTCCTGTCACCAAGGAGATAGCAATGCCCAATGACTCAGTCGTAAAGTAGGCAATAAGTAGCAACGCAAGCAGTGGAAAGGCCGCTTTAAAAACCAGCGGATCTTCAATCGCAGACTCGGGTGCACTCAAATCAGCAATGGAGTAGTGTTTTGGAATGTGCCGCGCATAGACCACCCATAATACGGCGAGCGTCGCCAATACAGAAACAATATTGACCGGTATCATCACTGCTGCATAACGACCAAATCCAATGTCAAAATAATTGGCACTAACAATATTGACCAGATTAGAAGTGACTAACGGCAGACTTGCCGTATCAGCAATGAAGCCAGTCGCAATGATAAATGCCAAAGCGGATGGTGGTGAAAATTTAAGTCGCAGCAAGATAGCGATGACAATCGGGGTCAATAGCAATGCTGCCCCATCATTGGCAAACAATGCCGAGATAAACGCGCCTAAAATCACAATCATAGGAAACAGCAAACGTCCTTGCCCATTGCCAAGCCTAGCCACATGCAATGCTGCCCAGCCAAAAAATCCTGCTTTATCTAAGATAAGCGAGATAATGATAAGCGCCACAAAGGTAAAAGTCGCATCCCAAACGATGTCCCACACAATGCCAATATCGGAGAGCTTTACCACGCCAAAAGCTAAGGCTATCAACGCACCGCCCATTGCACTCCAGCCAATACCCAGTCCTTTGGGCTGCCATATCACTAAAACCAAAGTCACGATAAATATCATCAATGCGATCATTGAGTAACCTTTTTAGGCTTAATTATTATAAGAACAATTATGTAAGAGCAATTATTAGAAAATGAATGATGAGAGGATACATTAGAGTGATTTTTGGTTGACGCGCTGCGACAGCTCCACTGCGCTTTCTACTCGTTCAGAGTAACGGTCAGTCAGATAGGCTGAGCGTCCACGAGTCAGCCAAGTGAATTTCACCAACTCCTCACAAACATCCACGAGACGCAAATATAAAGGAGACTTATCCATACGATCATCGTCGTTAAATTCCAAAAAGGCTTTAGGAATAGAGGACTGATTGGGTATGGTAATCATCCGCATCCAACGCCCAAGAATGCGCAATTGGTTGACCGTATTGAAGCTTTGGCTGCCACCGCTGACTTGCATCACTGCCAAAGTTTTGCCTTGGGTTGGACGCACACCGCCTAATGACAATGGAATCCGGTCAATTTGTGCTTTCATAATACTGGTCATACTGACATGACGTTCTGGGCTCACCCACAGCATACCTTCTGACCACTGCGCCAGCTCTCGTAACTCTTGCACTTTTGGATGATCTGCATCAGCAGCATCAGGCAATGGTAAACCCGTCGGATCAAAGGTTCGAACCTCACAACCATACCAACGCAATAGACGGCTCGCTTCTTCACTGGCCAGTTTAGAGAATGAGCGCTCACGTAAAGAGCCATATAGCACCAGTATCTTTGGCGCATGGCGCGGGTCATTTGCACCAATTAAAGACTCAATATCGATAGGCTGTATACTGTCTGCATCAATGTTGGGCAAATCACCCAAATCGATCACATCTAAATCTGCTGTTTTATTTGCCATGATAAATCACTTCCCCATCTTCTTTAGTGAAGCTGCTCACGGGATTCTCTAACAACTCAAATACGCGCTCAGACGGTCGGCATAATGCTGCACCTTTATTGGTGACCACGATAGGGCGATTGATTAAAATGGGATGGGCAATCATCGCATCAATGATTTGATCGTCAGACAGTTCAGGATTGTCTAATCCTAACTCATCATTGACAGGCTCTTTGCTTCGTAACAGCTCTCTTGGTGAAATTTGCATTTTTGCCAATAGCTCAATTAAATAATCACGGCTTGGTGGGGTTTTAAGATATTCAATCACTTCTGGATTTTCGCCTGATGCTTTCATGATGGCCAATGTATTGCGAGAAGTACCGCATTTTGGATTGTGAAAAATTAGTGATGTCATAGTAATTTTACCTATATTTATGAATATGCTTAGGGTATGTCCTCAACCTGAACGAAATTAACTAAGTGAGCTAAAAATGAGGACACGCCCTAGTATTAAAGAGATTTATTGAACCCGTTATGGGCTTACTGATGGTTTGAAAGACTGTCTGCATCAGCAGGTTTAGCACGCTCACATCCGCTCAAACTGTCCATCAGAGACGCACACAATTCTGGATGTCCCGCACAACAATCTTGTAGTAAAAACTGAATAACCTGATCCATATGTGATAGTGATGCACGGTAAATTATCTGCCGACTGTGCCGTTGAGACACCACCCACCCTGCCCGTGCCAACACGGATAGATGAGCTGACATCGTGTTATGAGGCACAGACAGTTTGCGAGCTATTTCACCTGCTGGCAGACCAACGGGCTCTTGGCTGACAAGCAACCTAAAAGCTTTTAGACGAGTATCTTGAGAGAGCGCAGCAAAGCTTGCGATAGCATTTATTATTTCCATATGTCCAATAATACAGACATATGGAAATAATTCAATATTTTATTTAAAAAATATTGAGATAAAACCAACCCTATCTTTCATCAAAACTTAAAATCGCTGCAAAAACTGCAATAGGGTCTTGCAAGACCGTTAAAATCAGCATAGGCTAATCTATTTAATTTTTCTATTCATCCACACTTTTTATTAGGGAACATTATGCTGTCACATTGGGTACGAGCCATCTTGCAAGCCACCGTCTATGACGTGGCAATTCAAACACCACTTGAAGCGGCGCCCAAGCTGACCCAACGTTTTGCTAATGACATTCGTTTTAAACGCGAAGACTTGCAACCGGTCAAATCCTTTAAATTGCGTGGTGCCTATAATCGAATTAGTCAGTTAAGTGATGAGCAAAAAGTACGCGGCGTCATTTGCGCCTCAGCAGGTAATCATGCCCAAGGGGTTGCTTATTCTGCCCGTAAACTTGCCCTAAACAATATCATCGTGATGCCAACCACTACACCTGACATTAAAGTAGATGCAGTAAAGGCGCTTGGCGGCAATGTCGATTTGTATGGTGATAGCTTCGATGAAGCCAACCGTTATGCAATCAATCGCGCTGAAACAGAAGGTCTGACCTTTATTCCACCTTACGATGATGAATTGGTGATTGCCGGACAAGGTACCATTGGTCTTGAGCTAACTCAGCAATGGCGCAATATGGATTATGTGTTCGTTGCGGTTGGCGGTGGTGGTCTCATCTCAGGTGTCGCGGCATTTTTGGGCGAAGTTGCGCCGCATGTCAAAGTGATTGCGGTGGAAGCAGAGCAATCAGCTTCTCTTAAAGCGGCGCTTGAAGCCAATGAGCGCGTTAAGCTTGAGCAAGTTGGACTGTTCGTCGATGGCGTGGCAGTTGCTCAAATCGGCGAATTGCCATTTGAAATTGTCCGCATGCAAAAGAGTGATAAATCAGGTCCTTTAGTCGAGCCTGAAGTCGTGACTTGTACCAATGACGAAGTATGCGCGGCGGTTAAAGACATCTTTGAAGAAAATCGCAGTATCGTTGAGCCTGCGGGCGCGTTACCCGTTGCTGGTATGAAAAAATATATCGAAGCCCATAATCTACAAGGCAAAAACTGCGTCGGTATTATTTGCGGTGCCAATATGAACTTTGACCGCTTACGCTATATCGCTGAGCGTACTGAGATTGGTGAGAAAAAAGAAGCCATCTTTGGTGTGACGATTCCTGAGCAGACAGGCGCTTTCTTAAATTTCTGCCGTAGCTTACATGGACGCAATATTACTGAGTTTAATTATCGCGCCGATAGTAAAAAATCACCTGACTCTATGGAACCTGCATCAATATTTGTCGGTATCGCACTAAAAGAAGGCGACAAAGAGCGTAAAACCATTCGCACCCAATTGGCAGCTGATGGCTATACAGCTCATGATTTGACCGATGATGATATTGCCAAATCACATATCCGCCATTTGATTGGTGGTCATGCGCATGTTACAAACGAGCAATTATTAAGTGTGGTTTTCCCTGAACGTCCAGGGGCATTGCTGAAGTTTTTAGAAAAACTGGGTGATGACTTTAATATCACTTTGTTTCATTATCGCAATCATGGTGCCGCCGAAGGTCGCGTATTGGTCGGTTTGCAAGCGTCTGAGAGTAACTCTCGTCAATTACAAGACGCGTTACTCGATATCGGCTATGACTGCACCATGCTCAATGACAATATTGGTTATCAATTATTTTTGAAATAAAAATAAACTATCAATCCATCAATGGCTGTTTGTTAATCACCAAAAAGCCGCCATTGATGAATGAATAATGATTATGTATTGGTAGCTTTCATTAATTCATAGCGACCATGACTAGGTAATAAACCGTGACTCAAAAGATATTGATCTTTGTATTATTACTGGTTTTAGCACTTTTGGGTTATAAGATGCTGCAACCTAAAAACACGACCAGTAACCCTATCGCTGACGTTGCGACTGATACTCCAGTTGACGCCGCTTTTACCTCAACTGATCTGGATGATATACCGCCAACGTACGTCGACTCAGATGCAACGTCAACATCAGTCTCGGCAGTAAAACCAGTACTCACGTCGTCAGCATCAGCATCAAGCTTTACCTGTGATGGCAGAAAACATTGCTCTCAGATGACGTCATGCGCAGAAGCCACTTACTTTGTACAACACTGCCCGAATACCAAAATGGATGGTAATAATGACGGTATCCCATGTGAGCAGCAGTGGTGTCGCTGATTTTATATCAAATATAAACTGAGAACAGCATGCATACTCCTGCTATTTTTGCCGAAGAAAACCTAGAAAACATCATTGGGTTTATCGCAGCCAACCCCTTAGCGACCTTGGTTGCTCAAACCAAAGATGGCATCGAAGCCTGCCATATACCGCTCTTCTGGCATAATGATAACTTTATGCCTGATGCTAGTGTTGGTGTTAACTCTAATGCTCAACACGGCTATCTTTACGGTCATTTTGGTCGTAAAAACCCTATTTATCAGAACACCTTACCAGATACTGCGTGGTTAATTATTTTTCAAGATTCTGGACATTATATTAGCCCCAACTGGTATCCTAGCAAAGCGAAAACCCATAAAGAAGTGCCCACTTGGAACTATCAAAGTGTCCATATTCAATCCAAAATTGAGCTGCTTGAAGACACCGATACGCTGAAATGGATATTAGCAACCATGACTGCACGGCAAGAGGTGCTATCCGACCATCCTTGGTCATTAGATGAGGCACCTGCTACTTATATCGATGCTATGTGCCGAGGGATTATTGGCTTTAAGCTGCCCATCAATTCTATACAAGCCCAATTTAAATTAAGCCAAAATAAAACCGTAGAAAATATCTCAGGTGTGATTAATGGTTTAGCGCAGTTAAAGACAAATGATGCGGCAGAAATGGCGATGAAAGTTGCCAATCAGAATAATGGCTAAGACGAGACTTTCTCTCTTTACCATAAAAATCTATTTTTAAACATTTTGATAGCGCAAGGCTCTTTCAATTTGCAAAAAAAGCACCATTAATATTATCTTACTTTATGGATATCGATGAGGTTTTGATGAGTAAACACAACAAAAACCACAATCAGCCTAGCCATAGCCAACCTGATGTCGTGCGTATGCGTCTCGATAAGTGGTTGTGGGCAGCACGATTTTATCGCACTCGCAACCTTGCTAAAGAAGCCATCGAAAGCGGACGGGTACATTATGCGGGTAGCCGCGTAAAGACCAGTAAAGAGATTATGATTGGCGATGAACTACAGATTCGTCAAGGCTCAGCCAGTGCCATGACTGAAAAGACCGTCGTCGTTGAAGCACTAACGGCGCAACGTGGTAATGCGCTCGCCGCTGAAGTCTTGTATTCAGAGACTGAAGAAAGCGAAGAGCGCCGCGCTTATCATGCTGAGCAGCGCAAACTTGCCAATCTTGCACGGCCTGATAATAAACCCAACAAAAAAGAGCGCCGTGACCTTCAACGCTTTAAGCACAAAAAAGAATAAGCTGGTCAAAGCACGACCTTAGATTATAAATAATATTATCGAAAATTCGTGAACAGATGACCGTATTGTTTAGCTTCTACTCTTGCCATTCAAGGCATTAACCGTTACGCTGACAGCCGATTCACTTAATTAATTGCATGCTAATAAAAGCCGCACTAACATGCCGGTCTCTTATAGCATGTTTTTTTGTTATACAAGGTCATATTATGCTGATGAAAACCTGTACTCCGTCTTCTGTATTATTGGTTTGTTTGGGAAATATTTGCCGATCACCAACGGCTGAAGAAGTCTTTCGTCAGCAAGCAGCAATTGCTGGATTGTCAATCAAAGTAGATTCAGCAGGAACGAGTGACTCGCATATCGGTCATGCGCCCGACACTCGCTCGCAACGCCATGCAAAAGCGCATGGTTATAAAATCAATAAACTGGTCGCCCGCCAAGTCAGTGCCGATGACTTTCGTAATTTCGATTTAATTCTAGCGATGGATACACAGAATTTAGCTGATTTACAAGCCATCAAAGACAGCTTGATAGAGACAGAAGACAATTTGGCCAAGTTGGCTTTATTTAGTGAGGAAGATCCTACTTATGGCGGCGACGATGTGCCAGATCCTTATAAAGGCGATGGTGATGACTTTGAAGAGGTGATCGAGCGTATTGAGTCAAGCGCACAAGCGTGGATTGAAAGCTGGAAAGCTTGCTAACGATAAAGCTAACTTTCTGCCACCTTTGTGTCTTTCATCCTTTATAATAAACACTGTGTAATCCATTATCTATCTGCCACATGGGCTATGTTATGACCTCAGTTTCACGCTTGGATTCTAGTACTCAATTTGCCATGACCACTGATTTGCCAGCGAGCTTATTGACCCGTAAACTAGTCGATTTGTCACATGGTAATACCATGGCCTTAGCCTGTGTCGCGGATACTGTCGTGACACTGACGGCTGAAGCACAGCTTGACGATTTTATGGCAAATTATAAAAAAGACATAGCGCAAAATAAGCCATTATTTGTGTTGTCTGGCGGTAGTAATGTGTTATTACCAGCGCATCTGAATGCTATCGTATTGCAGCCCCAAATGCGCGGTATCAGCCTAACCGCTCAGACAGATAGCCACGTCGATATCGCAGTAATGGCAGGCGAAAACTGGCATGACTTGGTGGTATATACGGTCAGTCAAGGTTGGTATGGGCTAGAAAATCTGGCACTAATCCCAGGGCTAACTGGTGCGGCACCCGTACAAAATATCGGTGCTTATGGTGTCCAACTAGAAGACTGCTTACAGTATGTACGAGCCTATCATTTACCCACTCAAACTTGGCATCATCTCACACCCGCCGACTGCGAGTTTGGCTATCGTGACAGCATTTTTAAACGTGCACCTAATACCTGGTTAATCAGCTGTGTTGGATTCAGATTACATACCGATGCAACCAAAATTTTAGCCAGCTATGGTGATGTGCAAACCGTTGCGCAACGATATGCCGAGCAAGACGATCGTACGCAGCCAGTGCCTGCGGATATCATGCAAGCGATTATCGATATTCGCCAACAAAAACTCCCTAATCCCAAGCAACTGCCAAATTGTGGTAGCTTTTTTCAAAACCCCATTATTCCTCAATCGCACTTTATTGCTTTACAATCGACCTACCCTACTATCGTCGGCTACGCTATGCCTGATGCCATGGTAAAGGTTGCGGCAGGCTGGTTGATTGAACAGACAGGCTTGAAAGGTGGTGGTATTGCACCGATTGTCACCCATCAGCAGCAAGCCTTGGTGCTGACCAATCATGCCCCTTATCATGCCACTCAAAACAATGTAGCAGATGCCCAACGACATATCGTCAATACGGTTTATGAAAAATTTGCGATTCAGTTAGCGCGTGAGCCAGTTTGGGTAAATACTGACGGCTCTATTGGGTATGATGAGCATGTGGTCTAAGCGGCTATTATCTAAGCGACTATGGCGTTATTACTTGCGTTCAGCTGAGCGTATGATAAAGCTATTTCGTATTATTAATATTACCTTTTTACTTGGTTCAACGACTGTTATTTTAGTACTCATCAGCCTATTCACGCCGCTGTTCTCCCAAGCGATTGTTTATCTATTTACGCTTTTGCCATTGCCCAGCCTACCCTCTGCTGCCTTGAGTTCACCGCCTACCGCTTATGTGGTGTTAGGCGGCGGACTAACCAATGATCATGACAATCAGATTATTCTTAATAGCTACAGCCTCAACCGTGCCCGTACCGCTGCCAGCGCTTATCACGACTTACCCCTACCTATTGTACTAAGCGGTGCTGAAGCGCCGTGGCTCGGTCAATGGCTCATTGAGCATGGTATTGATGGGCTGATAAGCGAAAATGCCAGTATGAATACCTGCGAAAATGCGCGTTTTACCGCCAAACGTATTCCACTGCGTCATGTGTATCTCATTACTGACAGCTACCATATGGCACGTGCTCGTAGACAGTTTGCCTTAAACGGTATCAATAGCACACCACTTAGCGCCCCTTTACCAGTGAGCCGTGACTGGATGAGACCTGCGCAAAACTTAAGTCATTCTCGACGCGCTGTTTATGAGGTTGCTGCTTATTTACGCGATGTGATACGTCCTCAAATGAATTGTCGTCATGCCAACGACGTGACTTCACAGCAGCTGTTAACCCCTAGAGGTAACGCAGCAAAAAAACCTGACGAATAAAGTTAAATACAAGCAGGTAGCCAGTTCAATATCTTTTGAGCACTCACCCTAATCACTACCGGTCATCCACTATACTTGTGATGAGTGTATAATAACAAAAGAAAATGCTATTTAAGAGAGTTACCATGCTCAGTATATTTTTGTTAATTCCATTAAGTCTCATGCTATTTGTGGTTGCCATTTGGGCAGTACGCTATGCGGTCAAATCAAACCAGTTTGAAGATTTGGACAATGCATCACAGCGCATCATATTGGATGATCGCCAAGAGCGACGGCAAACCATACAGGCTCATGATTACTCAGCGCCTATTTCGCAGAATGACGATACCACAGTGACTGATATAGTCGCTGATGATAAGGTGATCCATCCTGATATAGAGTCAATTGATCATGCTGACCTTGATAAACAGCCAAAAATCTAGCATTGAGCTACCTTATCTATAGTAGAAGCTATTGAAAGTGTGAATATATGGCAACCGAGCGCAAATCGTACGACTTAGTACATTGAACGAGGTGGATGCCATAACCACTTATCAAGGCTTGGACTATCTGCGTAACCTACTGTTAAGTGTTGGTTAAATGCCGATTGTATACGTAGGTTTGCTTTTCATTTTTTAGGAGAATCGCCCCATGACCACCGCTTTACTTATTGCGGCACTACTGATGGGATTTTTTGGTTCACCGCATTGCTTAGGCATGTGTGGCGGTCTGGTAACAGCATTTGGGCTATCGATGAAAGACGTCAGCCCTACCAAGCGCCGTGCTCTTGTGGCAACTTACCATTTAGGTCGTTTGACCAGTTACGCATTTTTGGGTTTGATGGCAGGACTGATTGGCACCACTGTACTAGAACCCTTAATGAAAGGTAATAGTACGCCACGTATCTTGCTAGGCTTGGTGTTAGTATTCGTCGGCGTGACCATGCTTGGCGCACCATTTTTAAAAAATCTTGAGCGTTTTGGTATGCGATTTTGGCAATATCTCAGCCCACTTCGTCAAAAAGTATTTCCACTCAATACCTTTCCGCGAGCATTAACGGCTGGACTGCTTTGGGGATTTTTGCCTTGCGGATTGGTTTATGGTGCATTATTACTTGCAGTGGTCGCTCACAATCCACTAAGCGGTGCTGCACTCATGTTTGTGTTTGGCTTAGGAACCGTACCGATGCTAGTCGCCACGCACGAAACCGTTGGTTGGTTACGTGACAAGATTGGACGTTTTCGCTTGAGACAGCTTAATGGCGCTGTCATGGTATTATCTGGCTTAGCCGTTGTGTTTGTCCCTATAGCAATGTCTAGCATGCATGGGGGGCATGATATGTCCAATATGCAAGGCGATCATATGCAAATGAGCGATTCACAAATGATGGATATGCCGATGGATACAAATATGGATCACAGCAGCCATAATATGATGCCAACTGATAACAACACAACTCCCCAAAGTATGGATCATAGTATGCATGATATGAGTGATGGCGCGATCAACACGAACCACGATGAACATTCTGAAATGATGGAACAAGCTCAATAGAATCATCGACAATAGATATTGTTAAAATATAAAATCATTTAACATCAAAATCTGCCATATAAAAAAGCCCTTAACATCAATCATGACGTTGAGGGCTTTTATGATTCCAACAGCTATACACTATAGTAGAACTGACGGCTTATAAATCACTATTCTTGCCACTGCTCAAGGGTAAACTTAGTATCTAAGTGCTTCTCTAGCGCGGGTATATTAAAAGCATCATCTTCACTCACAAAACTAATGCTGATGCCTGTCTGTCCAGCACGACCCGTACGACCAATACGATGCACGTAATCATCTGGCTGATCAGGCAAAGTATAATTAACCACGTGGCTAACATCATCGACATGGATACCGCGTCCTGCGACATCAGTTGCCACCAAGATAGAAGCATGACCATCTTTAAAACGCTGTAAATACTTTTCGCGTTTTTGTTGAATGACATCGCCTGACAACATCACAATTTTATGTGCTTGACGCAGCTTATGATAGAGACGCTTGACTTGGTCTTTACGATTGGCAAAGACAATCACTTTATCCACTGCCGTATCACTGATGATACGCTGCAACGCTTCTAATTTTTGATCTTCTGTCAGTAAGTAAAAGTGCTGATCGACCAACTCACTGGTTTTATGTTCTGGCTCGATTTCAACAAACTGCGGCTCATGCAACCAGCGATAGGCTAGATTCATCACATCTTGGTTAAAGGTGGCAGAAAACAGTAAGCTTTGACGGTCTGTATTGGCTGGCATCCGACCGACCAAACGCTTGATGTCAGGGATAAAACCCATATCCAGCATGCGATCTGCTTCATCTAACACCAGTACTTCCACTCGATCTAAATAGACCATGCCTTTATTGGCAAGATCAATCAAACGACCAGGTGTCGCTACTAAAATATCGACATATTGACGCTCAAGCTCATGCTGCTGAGTCTCATAATTGGTGCCACCCATAATACAAACACTGTGTAGCGAAGTATATTTGGTCAAAGCGATACAATCATCAAATATTTGCTGAGCAAGCTCGCGAGTGGGCGCCATGACCACTGCGCGCGGCTCACCCAAATAACGCTCTTCATCATTGGTAAAAGGACGTTTAAGTAAGGCTTCCATAATAGTCAATAGAAAGGTTGCCGTCTTGCCAGTACCCGTCTGCGCCTGTCCAATAGCATCTTGATTTGCCAAGGTATGCGGTAATATTTGTGCTTGTATGGGCGTCAATGCCGTAAAACCTAGATCGCTTACGGCACGTAAGGTCGGTGCTGAAAGTGGCAAATCAGTAAACGTGGTAAAATTACTCAAAAAAATATCCTTTTAAATTAATCACTTGTTCATTACTAACAATAAGTAGACTCATGATAAATAGGCTCATGATAACCCGTTATATTGCTGTCTAAATTAAGCAGCAACAATATGAAATCTATATATAGCTGACTGAGATACGGGCATAAAAAAAGCCAAGCCTAACGCCTAATCCCACCAAACATGCTGATTTTGACTCAACATGGGTAAGATAAAACGGGCTTGACTCAGTAGTATATCAGTAGTGTCTACAGACATTATAGCTAAACCGCTCTAATGACTGGATAGATTACTCTTCTACTTTTCTGACTTCTTCAGCTTGAAGACCTTTATCACCTTCTACCACACTGAATTCGACCTTTTCGCCATCTTTTAGAGAACGATAGCCATCACCTTGAATCGCGCGGAAATGGACAAAAATATCTTCTCCGCTGTCACGTTGAATGAAGCCAAAGCCTTTTGAGTCATTAAACCACTTAACGATACCTTGCTCACGAGCTGACATAATATTGCTTCCTAAAAAAGTCCGCTTAGCCCCAAATTCCTTTGCAACATTGCATATAAACGGGATCTAAGATGATGAAATCAAAAACTTAAGAGTACTATCCTCACTACTATTATCTACATATCGCACCTATAGCAAATAACGGTATGTACCAACACAGTGAGTATTTACAAACATAACGACTGTCTTACTGATTGCTCTACTTCGGCAGTAGCAACAAACTTGCAATAATTATTGCATAAAAAATATCATAGCACGGGTTTTTAGCAACATAAAGACTTTTAACATGATTTTTTGGCTTTAGCTTTATTTTTCATGTAATTTTTTTATAACCTCGCCATCAAGCTGTTATCATAAAGAAAAAGGTTTGATTAAACTGTGCAATTTTACGCTTATGCCATTTCATGCTTATATAGTATCTAAACCTTATAACAAATAATAAATCCTCAACCTCGTTTCATCGTTATAGAGACCATTATGACCTCTCCTTCTCAGTCTATACCAACCGTCACGCCTTCGAAGCAAAATGCCGATAAAACACTCACTCATAAGTTATTGCTGGTTAATGGGGTCAATTTGAATTTATTGGGTAAGCGCGAACCTGAGATTTATGGTCATACGACATTAGCAGATATCGAGGAACGTCTGATCGCACGCGCAGCTCAGCACGGTATTGAATTGATATGTATACAATCCAATCATGAAGGTAAACTGATAGATGACATCCAATATCATGGACTTTTAGCGGATACCGCCCTGCAAGTAGATGCCATTATCATTAACCCCGCCGCCTTTACTCATACCTCGGTTGCGTTACGTGATGCGCTCTTGGCCACACAAAAACCGTTTATAGAGGTACACTTATCCAATGTGCATGCGCGCGAGCCTTTTCGCCATCATTCTTATCTAAACGATGTCGCCGTCGGTGTTATTTGTGGTTTGGGGCATCTGGGTTATCAAATGGCATTGTCCTACTGGCTTGATAGCCTCTACTCTGTCACAATCAGCGATTAATGCTTAATGCTTAATCCTGATTACCGAAAATCATGAATTGTCTAACTATACTTTATCAATAGCACACGAGTTAAACAGCAATTGTTTGACTAAAATACTAAAATTATGGCTGAGCAAACAACCCACTACATGGTGATATGAATGGCAAAATCGTCTGGAAAGCGCTTTATGAAATTGGCTGGCATGACAGCAAGCATTGCCGGCAAAGCAGCTAAAAACTCATTTAAGCACCTCTCAAGTGACGAAGAAAAACGTTTGCAAGCACGCTCAGAGCTGATGCAAGATGTGGGCATTCAGATAGCCGAAACGTTGGGTGAAATGAAAGGCGCGGTGATGAAAGTCGGGCAAATTGCCTCACAATATAAAGACGTGTTCCCACCAGAAGTAGCGACAGCGTTAGAAAAGCTGCAAAAAGATGCGCCGCCCATGCCCTATGCGCAGATACGTGCACAAATTGAGCGCGAGCTTAAAGCGCCTGTCGCAGAATTATTTAGCGAATTTGATGAAACACCGTTTGCGGCGGCTTCCATCGGTCAAGTGCATAAAGCCGTTTTGCCATCTGGTCAAAAAGTGGTGGTTAAGGTCCAATATCCTGATGTCGATGAAAACTGTGATAGTGACCTCAAACAAGTACGCATGGCACTAAAAATTGCGGGTGTGCTCAATATGAGCAAACAGTTGCAAGAGCAACTATTCAACGAGATTCGCCAAAGTTTACATGATGAATTGGACTATATTAAAGAGGCGCATAACTTACGAGTGTTTGGCGCATTTCATGCAGAAGACAAGGGTCTTATCATTCCTAAAGTCATTAGCAGCCACTCTTCTAAACGGGTTTTAACCCTAACAGAAGAGATGGGAGAAACCCTAACCGTCGCGGCGACTTGGGACAATGACATCAAACAAGACATAGCCAAGCGCCTGTTCCACTTTACCGCAGGACAACTATTTGGCTTATACCGTATGCACTGTGATCCACATCCCGGCAACTTTGCTTTTCGCAAAGATGGTAGTGTGGTGGCTTATGATTTTGGCGGCATTCGTAGCTATAGTGACAGCGAAGTTCAATTGTTCCGCCGTTTTGCTAAACATGCCATTAAAGGAGATGTGACTGCCCTTGAGCAGGACCTCATCGCTCTTGATATTCGCCGTGATGACGATAAAAATATCCCCGGAGAGTTTTATGAGAAATGGCTATCCATTGGGCTAAAGCCTCTGTCTATTCAACCTTATCAACAAGGCGCTTTTGATTTTGGTCAAAGTCAGGTTCATCACGAAGTCATTGCTCAGATGCGGACGTCGTTGAAGTACTTTGGTCAATTCCAACCTTCTGCAACCACCATGATGCTAGATCGCACAGTGTCAGGACAATACTGGAACTTGGTCAACCTCGGTGTTGAGATTGACTTATCACCGCTCGTTAGTGAATACATTGATGTATAACGATATAAAATATAGAGTGTTAAGAAAGCAGACAACGCACAAACACGGCTAAATATGCAAAGCGTGTCCACAACGATCACAGAATTCTGCTGCAATGGCATGACCGAACTTGCCACAATTAGGACAGGTGACGGGATTGAGTTGCGGACGCATATTACGTGCCAGCTCAGAAGTAAAAATCCCCGTTGGCACTGCAATGATCGAATAACCCGTAATCATGACCATGCTCGCAATCGCTTGACCTAACGGCGTTTTGGGTGACATATCACCGTAACCGACCGTGGTCATGGTGACGACTGCCCAGTAGATAGACAGCGGAATACTGGTAAAGCCATTTTCAGGGCCTTCTACCACGTAAATAATCGAGCCGAAAATCGTGACCAATAATACCAGCGACAAAAAGAATACCGTGATTTTTTGCTGACTGGTTTTAAGCGCCGACGCCAAAAATCCCGCTTGTTGCATATAAGCTTTGAGCTTGAGTACGCGAAACACACGTAAAATACGCAAAACCCGTATCACTAATAGATACTGTACCCCCACAAACATGAGGCTTAGGTAACTTGGCAGCACAGATAATAAATCGACTACCCCAAAAAAACTAAAGACGTAACGCACGCGGTTGGGTGCTGAAAACAACCTGAGCGCATACTCTATCGTGAATAAAATGGTAAAAAACCATTCAGCATAGAAGAATATAGTGCCATATTGCAGGCGCATGTATAGCACACTGTCAAGCATGACCACAGCCACACTGGTCAAAATCGCAATCAATAATACAATATCAAAAAGTTTACCCAAACGGGTATCTGTGCCTTCAATAATAATATGAATGCGGTTGCGCAGGTGGGTAATGGCTTCAGCCGTCGGTTGCTTCATATAGTCAGTAGTATCGAGTCAGTAGCGATATAAAATTAATGGCTTGATGGCAACCAATGATTTAAAATACGCTGGATAAGGCCAAGTTAGTCAAAATAGATAAAATTGGTTTATAATATTGCTCACAGGTCATATGTGAATACAATCACTAAGTTGCCACAGTGTAGCAAAAAAGCACTCTCAACAAAATACAAATCGTTAACGTGTCGGTAGCTCTGTTGCTTCGTTACTTCAAAGAGATAGTGCAAGCTATATCATAGAAACAGGTGATCTGAAGTGTGTCATCATGCAGATTGAAAAATCTTAAAATGTATAAATACTCTTATTCATGACACACTCATAGTAAAAGATTGTTATTAAACACTTGTTTTAAGCACAATAAATAATACGCAAAACTTAAGGATGTTATATGGCAGGCCATTCAAAATGGGCAAATATTAAACACCGTAAAGCCCGTCAGGATGCGGTAAAAGGTAAAGTATTCACTAAAATTATTCGTGAAATTGTCTCTGCTGCCAAGCAAGGTGATCCTGACCCTAACAAGAATCCTCGCCTACGTGCTGTCATTGAAAAAGCCCTATCTGTCAATATGACGCGAGACACTATCAACCGTGCAGTAGCTCGTGGTACAGGCGGTGATGACAATGACAATATGGACGAAGTAAACTATGAAGGCTATGGCATCGGCGGCGTCGCTGTACTTGTCGAAACCTTGACTGACAATCTTAACCGAACAGTCAGTGAAGTACGCCACGCCTTTACCAAAAACGAAGGCAATCTGGGTACTACTGGCTCGGTCGCTTATCTATTTAATAAGCGCGGTGAAATCATCTTTAATGATACAAGCCTAGAAGATGAAGTCATGCTAGTGGCATTAGATGCAGGCGCGCTTGATATCGAGAATGATGGTGAAAGCTTGCTCGTCATCACTGAATGGGAAAATTTCGGTCACGTCAAAGATGCGCTTAATGCTGCAGGTTTGGTCTCTGACAATGCTGAAGTGACCATGGCACCGTCTACCAGTGCTGAAATAGACAATGTCGATGACGCACTAAAAGTCATGAAAATGATTGATATGTTAGAAGATATCGATGATGTGCAAGAGGTTTATAGCAATGTAAACTTTTCTGCTGACGTAATGACCCAACTTGAGCAATAGTTTTATCCCGCAACCCTTTATGTCTCACACATCAAAAAGCCAAACGTTTCAAACGTTTGGCTTTTTTTGTTTAGCAATATGTGACGAACGCTTCGCTCCTACTAGGTTTTGCAAGTGACACCTTCAAGCGCTAGCAAGTATGTTTTCTTATCTAGTCCGCCTGTATAGCCACCAAGCTTGCCATCGCTAGCAATGACTCGATGACACGGAACAATAATGCTAAAAGGGTTTTTACTATTAGCATTAGCAACCGCGCGAAACCCTTTGGGACTAGCGACATTTTGTGCCAGTGTCGCGTAGCTTATTGTTTCGCCATAGCCAATATCTTGTAACGCTTGCCAAACTCGTTGCTGAAACTTGGTTCCTAAGCTTATATCTAATGGCAAATCGAATGCCTGACGATCACCTTTAAAATACGATTTTAATTGCGCTATAGTCTCTATGAGTAGCGCTTGGGCAGGCTCATTTTCGCTTAGGCTATCTTCATTGATAAGCGTAAAGCTCTGATCGACAAGCCCATAGTGTTTCTTAAGTTTGGGAATGGATTTTGAGCTATGCCAAGAGTCACCTGCTAGCAGCCAATTGACTTCTACCAGCTTAGGGCTACTATGCTCATTGACACTCGCAATTAACGTTAGCTGGTGTGCGCCAAAAGCGGCTGTGGTGACTATCATGATGCTTCCTTTCAAATGATGATATTTTCAAAAATTGTTCATCGACTAAAATGATCTATTAAAATGACCTATCGAGCGCTACTCTTTATCATCGGTCTCAAATAAGGCGGCGACAAATTGTTTTGGACTAAAGGCACGTAAATCATCGATCGATTCACCGACCCCAATATAGCGAATAGGCACATCTGTCGTTTCGGCAATATTAAAGACCACACCACCTTTTGCAGTGCCATCTAGTTTGGTAATGGTAATACCGGTTAATGGTACGACTTTGTTAAAGAGTTCTACTTGATTAATCGCATTTTGACCCGTGCCAGCATCGAGGACAATCATACCTTCGTGCGGTGCGCTTGGATCAGCTTTACGCATGACGCGTACCACTTTTTCAAGCTCTGCCATCAGGTGGGTTTTATTCTGCAAGCGTCCAGCAGTATCAGCGATTAATACATCGATATTTTTTGCTTTGGCAGACTGCATGGCATCAAAGATAACAGAAGCACTATCAGAGCCATGACCTTGAGCGACGACTGGAATATTATTACGCTCACCCCAAATTTGCAGCTGTTCAGTCGCGGCAGCGCGGAAGGTATCACCAGCCGCCAACATGACGGATTTGCCTTCACCTTGTAAGCGCTTGGCAAGTTTACCAATCGTCGTGGTTTTACCGACACCGTTGACACCCACAACTAAAATCACAAAAGGTTTTTTGCTGGTATCAATAATGAGTGGTGCGACTTTTGGCGTTAAAATATCAACCAGTTCAGTTTGCAACGCTTTATATAATGAATGCGCATAAATCAAATCACCACGGTCTGTCTGATCGGTCAGACTTTTGATAATACGATTGGTCGCGTTGACACCGATATCGGCGACCAACAGTTGGTCTTCAACTTCTTCCAATAGCTCATCATCAATCTCTTTGCCACCGATCAAAATACTGACCATACCTTCGGCAAGATTTTTACGCGACTTACTTAGCCCCGTTTTCATGCGGTTAAACCAGCTGCCTTTTTTCTTATTTTCTTGCAGCTCTGTAGATTCGATTTCTGGTTGAGTGGTCGCTTGTACAGCACTACTCGCAGGACTGACATTTGGGCTATCGCCAAGCTGCTCTTGTAGTGGCATGGTTGGGGCAGTAGAAATAGTGCTAAGCTTAGTATCAATATTTTTATTATTATCGTTATCAGCTGAGGAAGCGCTTATAAAGCTCTCAGAGGCATTTTTAGACGTGCTTTGCTCTTCTGTCCTCACAATTGGCGCACCCAAAGCAATGTTTTGTGCCGCACCAGCACTTGAGACATCTTTGTTTATCGTGCTGTCTTTTTGCTGATCTTCGATGCTTTGATCATTGGGCGCTTGGATAGAGCCTGCATCTTCTTTCTCATCGATAATGGGCACAGATTGCGAAGGCAGACTGGGTAAGGTAATATCATCGTCATCTAGGTCATCAAGATTGCCATCGAGATTAATGATTACACGACTGCTATTATTGGAGTTATTCATAAGCTTGCCCTAAAAGTTATCACGGTCAGTTATTTGATTATTTTAAATGGGTTGGTATGTAGTCATGTTTTTGCCATGGGTCATGACACACGGGAGTCAATTTTTAGCCTAGTTTATCATAATTCGAGTTGTGCTCAGACCTTACCATCATAGCCTATCGTCAATTTTTGCAAATCTGGCAAGTCATACCATCTATTTAGAAAGTTTCGCTTAAGATTTGGCAACAAAAATCTGACCTTACACATGCTAAACTTCGCCTACTCTACCAGAGTTTATTGTAGAACAAGCCTTATTCCAAAACTTACCAATTACTTCACTATCGCTCACTCAACCCTCATTTTTAGGAATTATCTATGCCATCACTATCTAATACTGACAAAACGTACGGTAAAAAAGCAATCAGCATCAGCGCAGCTTTATTAGTAGCGACACTGGTACTATCCGCGACAGGCTGTAATACCACCCAAGAATTTAAGCCAACAGCCAGTGTGATGGTTGGGGCACATAAATCTTTATAAAACCTGCTATCTATCGCTAGTATTGAGAGTGTTCTAACCACTGATCAATTTACAAGTTGCCATTTTATATAAGTAGAATATACCATGCCACTGCCTTTATCATCGTCGCCCTTACCTACCGCCTCTCTACGTCTTGCCTGTGCCTTAGCAATAGCAACGACTCTTGCTGCTTGCCAAACCAGTACTATCAACGCCAACACATTGTCGACTGCTCAGAAGCCAGTCATTGAAAATACCTTGGGTAAAGATGGGCTAAATACCGCTAAATCAGGTCAAGACATTCAGCCCTCATCAGCATTGACCATGGATATGTCAGGTCGACACGAATATCAATTAGAAAACGGTCTAAAGCTAGTGGTAAAAGAAGACCATCGCGCACCTGTGGTAATGACTCAAATCTGGTATCGAGTTGGGTCAGCAGATGAGCCACTGGATAAAGGGGGCATCTCGCATTTGCTTGAGCATATGATGTTTAAAGGCACTACTAACGTTTCGAGCGACGACTATGAGCGCTTGATTGCTAAATTTGGCGGCGTCAATAATGCGTTTACCAGCTACGACTATACGGGCTATTACGAGCTATTCCCTGCCAACCGCTTTCCTTTGGCATTAGAGCTAGAAGCGGATCGTATGAAAAACCTACTGTTTAATGAGCAGGAATTTACCAAAGAGCACCAAGTGGTCATGGAGGAGCGCCGCCAACGCACTGATGATAATCCACTTGCTAAGGCTTATGAGTCATTTCGCTTATTGGCGCTTCCGAATAGTCCAAAAGGTGAATCCGTTATTGGTCCGATGGATGAGCTTGAATCCATTACCCTTACAGATTTAAAAGACTGGTATAAAACATGGTACGCACCAAACAATGCAACGTTAGTCATCGTTGGCGACGTTAAACCGCAAGAGGTATTGGCTCAAGTCAAACGTTACTTTGGTGAGCTAACACCTAGCGATCTACCTAAACGTCCTGCCGTCAGTCAAAAAGACTTCCGTGGCTATCAACAAGTCGACTCCGAGCAAGCCGTACAAGTACCAGTATTATTAATGGGTTATAACGTACCCAGTCTCGTCACCGCTGGCGCAGCTAATGAAAAACAAGCTTATGCGCTCTCACTTGCTCAAGATGTATTAGACGGTGGTCTCTCTGCCCGCCTTGAAAGTCGATTGATACGCGAGCAAGGTCTACTGACCACAGTGGGCACTTCATATGACTTGCTAGATCGTGGCGATGGACTGTTTTTGATACAAGCGACTCCACGTGAAGGTGTCAGCTTAGAGCAAGCACAACAAGCCATTATGGCTGAAATAGAAAAGCTCAAAACCGATCCCATCGCCGCCGATGAAATCGAGCGTGCCAAAATCAATACGGTCACAGGGCTCGTCTATGCGCAAGACAGTATGGAAGGTCAGGCGCAGATGATTGGCTCATTACAGTCTATCGGTCTTGACGATACGCTGCTTGCTGAATTGCCCACCAAACTCGATAGCGTGACGATTGCTGACATACAAGCTGCTAGCAAAAAGTATTTGGTAAAGGACAATTTAACAGTGATGCATGTCATCCCACCTAAAGACCAAGCAGCGACAGAGAAATAATCGTGTCGTGTTAGCTCTTTATTCGATACAAGCGCCAATCATAAAGACCTTATTTATAAGAAGAAAACCATGACTCAAAATAGTGATTTGTTGCAAAATAGAAAAAAAGCTTATAGCTCAATACCATCAGCAACCGCCACCATGCAAAAACTGTCGCATCTTAGTGTTGGCATCTTGCTAGGTCTAACAACGTTGACGATGACAGCACAAGCAAACACAACAGGTGCTGAAGAATATCGTGGCTCTTCGGCAGTGGATACCAGCGCACCGATTGCCGCACTATCAAAGCTAACTAGCCTTGACGATGATAAACCGTTAACCGTTACCATCCCAACGATTCAGCAGTTCAAAACCAAGGCAGGCGTTCCCGTACGTTTTGTACAAACAACAGCCTTACCGATTGTCGATATCGACTTGCGTTTTAACGCTGGTAGCGCCCGTGATGGCAGTATTAGTAACACAGGCTTTGGTATTGCTAATATGACTGCCACTATGTTGACGCAAGGCTCTAAACGCTTAGACGAAAATGAATTTACTCGTGCTGTTGAAACCTTGGGCATCAATCTAAATAGTAGTGCTTATAAAGACATGTTTATTGTGTCGCTACGTAGCTTATCTGATGATAAGCATCTACTTCCAGCCGTTGATTTAATGACTCAGATGCTCAGCGAACCCGCTTTTGACGACAGCATCCTAGCACGTAATAAAGCACGATTATTGGTGGGCTTGCAGCAGCAAAAACAAGATCCCAACAGCCTTGCTAGCATCGCATTTAGCGAAGCATTGTATGGCGAGCATCCTTACGCCCATCCATCAGCGGGTACGCTTGAAAGCGTTCCTACTATCAAAAAGCAACAGCTAATAGATTTCAAGAACCGCTACTTGGTCGCAGCAAATGCCTCTGTTGCCATCACTGGTAACCTAACCTTAGAGCAAGCAAAAAAACTTGCGGAAGATATCACTAGCAAATTACCGAAGGGTCAGCCTGCAACTGAGCTGCCTGAACCAAAACCACTGAGCCAAGCCAAGCACATTCATATTCCCTTTCCAAGTACTCAAACCACCGTACTCATGGGACAATTGGGAGATAAGCGCGCCACCGATCCCCAGTCTCAGCAGAAGCAAACCAACTTTGCGGTTGGTAATGAGGTACTTGCGGGCGGTGATTTTAATGCGCGACTCATGACTGAGATTAGACAAAACTTGGGCTACACTTATGGCATATCAGGCTCTATGAATCCCATGCTGGCACGAGGACCGTACCAAATCGGTTTTTCAACGCGTAATGACAAGGCGCGCGCGGCCATTGATGCCAGCTTAGCCGTCATCAATGACACTTTAGAAAAAGGTATTACCAACACTGAGATGCGCTTAACGACGGACAATCTTAAAAATAGCTTTCCGATGGGTTTTGCGAGCAATGCG
This sequence comes from Psychrobacter immobilis, assembly GCF_003148585.1. Taxonomy (GTDB): domain Bacteria; phylum Pseudomonadota; class Gammaproteobacteria; order Pseudomonadales; family Moraxellaceae; genus Psychrobacter; species Psychrobacter immobilis. The sequence goes on from NZ_QGGM01000002.1 coordinate 295,376, forward strand.
GGAATTAATGGCTTACTTGGGATGATGAATTTTTATCAATTACCAAACAGCTATCTGACTGATTATGTCAAACGTGTTGACCAAGTACAGTTATCAGAAGTCAATCAAACCATGCGAGATACCCTTAAACCTGATGATTTTCTGATTGTCACCGTTGGACAAGAGAATCCTTGGAAAGATAAAAAGACCAATAAATAGCCGCACAAAGAAATGCTAGGCAACACTATTTAGTATTGCCCAGCATTTCTTTATAGATTGGCACTCTTTATAAGTGGTAATAAATTATGAATAACACTCTAATTATGAGTGGTAATAAAAGTCGATAGTGGGTTGTTCATACAAAAAAATAATGCTCTTAACCAGAAATAGTCACTGCCACGTCATACATGAAATTTTCAGGCTTATAAGTTGCACCATTATAGGTCAATCGAATCACGTGCTTGTCATAAGAGTCTACTTGATAATCACCATTGGCGAAGTCATGCAGGGCTGGCACTATCAGTAGCGCTTCAATTTGACTGTCGTTAATGCTAACCGAGATTTGCTGACCACTGCGTGGGTATAAAAAATAATCACAATGATTATTCACCATCACTTCTGCAGTACGCTCAACGACCTGACTGCCTATTTCTTCTTGTATGAGTTTTGGACAGATATCTGAGCGCTTTGAAGCCAGCCGAGCGTAAGAGTTCTTAATATTATCTTCAATATCTTCAACGTCCTGTAAGTTTCTGTCAGGATCAGTAGCGGAATCTTCTGCCGTTAGAGAGCCTTGTTCAGAAAACGTTTCTGGGCTACAAGCACTGATCAATAAAAGAGAGAGCAAGACCGAACCAAACAAAGCTATATACGTGTTATTTGATTGCAAAAACGCTTTTTTTGGCTTATCAGACTTATGTATCTTCACCATCGTTGAATACCGCTTCTTCATAAATCCTACTTACAATAGACGCTATATGATTTCATAAACTAAATGATCATTAACCATAGTTTTTTAATACTAAACTATTCATCATTCAGCGCTGCCTTTCATCAGTATTATTATAGCGCTTTTACTCTACTTTAATTCGCTCTGGTTTATATTTATTTGATTTTTTGATAGATCATAAATGACTTAATAGCGGCACGAAGATGAGCTGCTGGCGTGATTGAAGCCCCATTTACGGTAACCATCCGTGTCTAGATGTATCGCACCCGTAGCATATAGCCCTAAACCAAAATTATGAGATTGCCCCTGATATTGCCAAAACTGGCATAAGCCATCTTGCATCGTACTGAGCCGCCATAAGTTATCTTCATACTCTGGCACCCAGATGTCGATAGCACTGGCATTCATATGCTTGCTACTATCGGCACCGCCTGCACAGTCATTAAGACCAGGACTGCGATATACCGAGCGTATTTCACTACTGATGGGTAGAATTCCTTGATGCTTCAATTCGCCATACAAACGTAATGTCGGGACGATATTTGCCCATAACTCTTGCGGTGGCAGCTGATAAGGCTCATAACCACATTTGCTCCAGCTTCGCGCTGTTGTGAGCAACTGCGACATAGGCGGTACATTGTGTGCGCCTACCCGCGAATTTAGGTAGCGTTGAAAATCTGCTACTTGCCTAGCACGGTAGCTATTGCTATTCAACCACGCGTTAAAATCCATACTAATAGAATCAGTATAAGTACTATTGTAAGTATTGTTCGCAGTGCTGTAGCTGTTATTACTGTAAGTTGTATTATAAGCAGGCGCGCGCCGATTGACATTCATGCGCTTATTTTCTTCAATAGACAGACTGTCATCGAACTCAAAATCACGCTGCTTTTGAGCAATCAATCCTTGCATGCTATCGCCACTCAGCATGGTAACGCCAGAATTATAGCTTGTAGTATTCGCCGAAGGTCTGATGTGAGCGTTACTGCTACTACCTTGACGTACTTGGATACGGCGCTCACTATTGTCGCTGATAATAGCGGCATGAACAGAGATGCTACTGGCACACATGAGTAGTGCAAGCATAGGCTTGTGAATCTGCCCATAAGAATATTTTTTTGTATTGGTCATTGCAACAAGCTACCGCTAAAAACGTTTTATCGATACTATCAAATTTTCAGCAAGCAAGCTAAACTATCGCCTCTAATCAGAGGCGTGTTATTGGTAATTAACACTTATCCTTATAATTTTTATAATTATGTGACTTTATTTCTTATGTGTTACTTTATCTACGATATTTTACTTGCATAGATATGGATATGGTGCGATTACCTTTAAATGTTGATCTGATTTGAAACTTCCCTCTTACCTCAATTGCCAGACACACTTTGCCTATGTCTTCTAATCCGCAATACCGTTTTTCACGTCAGAGCCATCATTTAGGCCAAGGCCATGCACCATCGTTATGGCAGCGTATACATATCGATCCATGGTTAACCCTTCTCTTATTGACGGTTTGCTGCATCGGTTTGACAATTTTATATAGTGCTGCCGGTCAAGATGTCGGTATGGTATTACGTCAAATGGTCAGCTATAGTGTGGCCTTTACGGTTATGTTTATCATGGCACAGATACCGCCTAGCCTTTATCGCACTTTTACACCCATCTTTTATGTAATGGGATTAATTTTATTGGTATTGGTCGATATTATCGGTGAAGTACGTATGGGTGCTCAGCGCTGGATTAATTTACCAGGGTTTGGCAGCGTGCAACCCTCAGAATTTATGAAACTTGGGATGCCAATGATGTGTGCTTGGTTTTTATCCAAGCGTGATCTACCGCCCTCTCTATCTAGCATTGTCATTACCTTAGCCTTAATCATCGTCCCTGTATTATTAATTGCAAAAGAACCTGATCTTGGGACGTCGCTATTGGTGGCAGCCAGTGGTATTTTTGTGCTTTTTTTGGCAGGGTTGTCTTGGCGATTGATTTCAGCTGCCGCCATATTAGCGATACCGCTTATTGCGATTGCTTGGAATTTTCTATTACATGATTATCAGCGTACCCGTGTCTTAACACTGCTCAATCCTGAAGCCGATGTACAAGGGGCTGGGTGGAACATCATTCAGTCAAAAACCGCCATCGGTGCGGGTGGACTCACTGGTAAGGGCTATTTAGAAGGCACGCAGTCGCATTTACATTTTTTACCAGAAGGTCATACTGATTTTATTATCGCGGCTTTTTCAGAAGAGTTTGGCTTGTTGGGCGTGATTTTATTAATGTTCATTTATTCCTGTTTGCTCCTGCGCGCCTTATACATCGCTTTCACCCATCCTGATGTATATAGTAGATTACTAGCGGGTGCAATTGCCATGTCTTTCTTTGTTTATGTGTTCGTTAATGTGGGTATGGTTGGTGGTATTTTACCCGTCGTTGGCGTTCCTCTGCCCTTCATTAGCTATGGCGGTACTGCGATCGTTACCTTGATGGCAGGATTTGGACTACTTATGTCGATTCACACTCACAAGCCCAATTGATGCAAAGTTACCAGTGATTCTCTAATGAACACTCCAACTTTACCTTAATGCTATTCATGTTAAAAACCAAAGAACACAGGCTATATAAAAGTTGTAAGGCGGATGAACCAGCCAATTAAAGCCTTTATTTAGAATGTTGTCACATGCAAAATGGTTGAAAATAAATATAAATCAACAACAAACTAAGGGTTTCTAACAAATTTTATTGTTTCATCATTTTATGGCAAGTCCTATAAATTGCCATAAAAATCCTCCTATCTACTTTTAATAATAAATACAAGCCATTGATTTAATTTAAATAATTAAAAACACCCTCATATTTCGTCTCATTAAAATACTTCGTTGCCAATTGGTACTGATAGATTTTAATCCTTGTTTTTTACAAATAATTGCGTTAACCTCGTTTTACTGTACTTTGATACATAACCCGTACATAGCTACTAATAAACTTTGCATTTAATTATATTTTGGTTGTAGCTCGTACGTATAGTTAGCGAATTGTAGATTCCAAGCTTTCAAATACACTACTTAATTAACGGTTTAATAACAAAGACACACGTAAGGCCTTCTAAAACCTTTATTAATTTAGCAATGTTAGAAAGTTTGTAAATAGCACATATAGCGAATTCGGTACTCAACCTTTGTATTCAGATTGGGTATTCTACTAATATCGTTAGCTGTCATTTGAGCGTTTCATAAGTATCTTTGGTCGTATTATCCTGACCCGCTTATGATAATAAAATGAAAAATTACCATACCTTAAAATCTATAAAAGCCACGTTTAGTATCAATAATTATATGAAAAAAATATTGATGATGCGGCTTTAGAGTTTGTGACGCTGTTAGATTGGTCTAACATTGCCATGCTCAGTCTAGAACTATTAGAGTTAGATTTTAAAGTATAAGTTATAGAGGTATCTATGAATAAGCGTTTATCTGGTTTACTTACCATGTCAGCAATATTGTTTGCTGGCTCCGCGGTTGCTACTAATGCAAATGCTGTAGAAGCCAAAACCTCTCTTGCGATGATTTCACAAGATAACGCCTCCCATATCGATCGTGTACTTGGTGAGCTTAGCCGTCAACATGATGGCGCATCAAGTTTGGTGAAGTCAGCACGTCAACCAACCTCGTTGGCACTTAGCAGCTCACTGTTAGCCAGTGACACCTCTCAACTGACCAATGATGAAGATGTATTAGAGCGTCTGACAGCCGTAGCCTCTAACTCGGTCAGTAAATTCAAGCAAACAGGCCTAGCCTCTTGGTATGGTCGTAAATTCCATGGTCGTAAAACAGCCAGTGGTGAAACATTCGATATGAATGGTTTGACAGCGGCGCATCGTTCACTGCCATTGAATTGCTATGTTAAAGTCACGAATAAGACCAATGGTAAAAGCGTCGTGGTAAAAGTGAATGATCGTGGTCCATTCCATGGTAACCGTGTGCTAGATTTGTCTTATGGTGCTGCCAAAAAACTCGGTATTACGGGTAAAGGTGTGGGTAATGTTGCTATTGAGCGCGTTTCAGGACCATAATTCTAAAAAAACAGTCTATTTGTATTAGACTATAAAAAGCGCCTAACACTGATGTGTTAGGCGCTTTTTTGTGGTTTCAGTTTATTGTATCCATTAAGCTACAGATAAAGCTGTAGCGCCTAGCAATAACTTATAAAACAAGGTGTAATCAAAATGATTAACCCTTACACCTTACAGTTCAAATGCACTCTCAATGGCATCATCGAGACGTTCAACGGCAATCACATTGATGCCTTTAAATTGAGGAGCATCCTTAGCAGGCGCATTGGCTTTTGGGATAATGGCATGCTTAAATCCATGTTTCATCGCTTCCTTTAAACGTTCTTGACCGTTCGGTACAGGACGGATTTCACCCGATAATCCCACTTCACCAAATACGGCCAATGACGATGGCAAGGCTTTTTCTTTAATGCTTGAGGCACAAGCCAACAATACTGCTAAGTCAGATCCCGTCTCTATAACCTTGACACCACCGACGACGTTGACATACACATCTTGTCCGCTGGTATGAATACCGCCATGACGATGCATGACGGCCAGCAGCATGGACAGGCGCTGAAAATCCAATCCTAATGCCATTCGTCTAGGTGAGCCTTGCGAATCATCCACTAACGCTTGTACCTCCACCAACAAGGGTCGTGTGCCTTCGCGGCTGACCATGACGACAGATCCAGCAACGGGTTTGTCATAGCGACTCAAAAATATCGCTGATGGATTGGCGACCTCTTTCAGTCCCATATCTGTCATACCAAAAATACCTAATTCGTTGACGGCACCGAAGCGGTTTTTGACGGCACGAATCATCCGAAAGCGTGAGTCTGATTGACCTTCAAAATATAAGACCGTATCAACCATGTGTTCAAGAACGCGCGGCCCTGCGAGCGTGCCTTCCTTGGTCACGTGACCCACTAAAAATAGCGCGGTGCCAGTCTGTTTGGCGTAGCGAGTCAAGATAGCCGCAGACTCTCGAATTTGACTGACGCCGCCAGGTGCAGAATTGATTGCATCCGTATAAATGGTTTGAATAGAGTCAATAATAGCGATGGCGGGCTGCTCTTGAGTCAAGGCGGCACAAATAGTCTCTACATTGGTTTCGGCCAGTACGCGTAATCTATCGGCCGGTAAATCTAAGCGCCTAGCGCGCATAGCAACCTGTGCCAATGATTCTTCACCAGTCACATACAAGGCGCTACCTGCCAACGAGTCGGCACGTGCCATATTAGTCGCAGTTTGCAGCAAAATCGTCGATTTACCGATACCAGGATCACCGCCGATTAAAACGACTGAACCAGCAACCAATCCACCACCAAGTACACGATCAAACTCACTAATACCAGTTGGTAAGCGTGTGTCTAGCGTTACGCTCACGGCATTGAGCGGCATGACCGCACTATGCGTACCTGAATAATTTCCTGCTGGTGCACCGCCTGATTCACGAGGTGCCGATCTATTTGCTACTGGTTTAGAAACGTTTTTATTGTGATGCGGCATGCTCACATTTGGTGCTTCGACCAAGCTATTCCATTCACCGCAATCGGTACATTGCCCTGCCCACTTGCCAAAATGCGCGCCGCAATGCTGACAGACATAACTGCTCTTATTTTTTGCCATAACGTATGAACCTTATTCAAGTGTCCAACCAAGATTAATTGATAAAATATCGTGACGCTCTGATAAGCGTTAATTTGAGAATAATTTTTGAGATAAATTAGCCATCAGTATGATGGACTAGATCTTATAGAAGAGGTGATGCTAAATGTGATGAATAGCTAGATATAGGAAAATTAGCAAGCGCTGTCTTGAGCACTTAATGGAAATTATAAATCTAACAGACAGCGTAAATAGTAGTGCGAAAAACACATTGAGATATTAGGGGTGTATTGAACATTTAAAAATACGCAGAGCTAATCGATGCGCATTTAGCAAAAAAATGTATTCGAGACAAGTACAATGTTCAACACATCCTCATTTATACGTGAAAGTCTTTACCCAAATAAACGGCTTTCACCAATTCATTTTCTAACACTTCACTAGAAGTACCCTCAGCGATAATAGCACCTTCTGAGACGATATAAGCTTTCTCACAAATAGCCAAGGTATCGCGAACGTTATGATCAGTAATCAAAACACCAATACCACGATTTTTGAGTGTCAAAATAACGTCTTTGATATCACCAACAGAGATAGGATCCACGCCTGCAAATGGCTCATCTAATAAAATGAATTTTGGGTCAGCCGCCAATGCACGGGCAATTTCACAGCGACGACGCTCACCACCTGATACGCTCATGCCTAATGATTTTCGTACATGCTCTAGATGGAATTCACCGATTAGTTTTTCCAGCTCTTGCTTTTGCTTGCTTTTACTCAATTCTTTGCGAGTTTCTAAAATAGCCAAGATGTTGTCTTCGATAGACAATTTGCGAAAGATAGATGCTTCTTGTGGTAAGTAACCAATACCCGCACGCGCACGCTCATGCATGGCATATTTAGACAGATCCATTTTTCCTAGAGTGACACGGCCTTTATCCATATTGACCAACCCTACCACCATATAAAAGCTGGTTGTCTTCCCTGCACCATTTGGACCTAATAAACCAACGACCTGCCCTTGTTCTACGGAGAAAGAGACATCTTTCACAACCCAGCGCTTACCATAGCGTTTGCCTAGATTTTGCATTGATAGTCGCGTCGCAGGTGCTGCGTTATTGTTGGTTACCAAAGGGTTTGTATTCTTATTATCACTCATAACTTACTCATACGGTTGCAGAATTCAAGCACTAATACACTAAGGGGTGTTGATACAGTTACATTAACCATTCAGATTTTTAGCGGATGCTACTTTGGCTACCATTACTACTGGGCGGAAACACCAACTCTACGCGCTGATTACCGCCAGCAGTTGCTTCAACATCACCAGCTTTTAGGCTATAACGAATGACATTACCCGCAAAACTGGCGCCATTTTGAACCAACTTAGCATTACCCGTCAAAGTAACAATACCAGTGACCGCATTATAATCAATCTTATTGGCTTGACCTTTCGCCAGCCCTTTTTCTTGTGTGACCACCTGTTGCATGGTTGCAGGGCGTCCGGTCGCTACTGCCGAGTTGATACTGCGACCCTGTGATAGGTTGACCGTAATGTTATCAGCGGTCATTTTAAACGTACCTTGAGTGATAATGACACTACCCGAGTAGCTGGTAACGCCTGTACGCTCACTATAGGTCGCTTTATCAGCCAATAGTTTGATTTCTTGATTGGCATCTGATGGCAGCGCATGACTGTAAAGTGGTAGTGCCAGCAGCATAACCGTTGGCAGCACATGTAATTGACGCAAGCGGCACGATGTTAGATTAAAGCGTGCTAATGATGAGCGCAAAGTAGGCAAAAATTTAGATGTCATAAAAATCACTCGTTTTATAATGGGTAGTAGGATTTGCAAACTTTATGCTAGCTGCTATTTTTATTACATAGTCAATAAGAGTTATTGCGATCAAAACAATGCTTTATCTTGGCGTTCAGCTGGAGTAAAAGCGACAGCAACTTGACCAAACTCATATTCACCGGTCTCAAGGTTGGCGGTCATGCTAGAAGCTTCAAACCGATTCATGCCTTGTTCAATCTTAACAGGCGCGTCACTATATACTTGCCCTGATTTAGTATTGCCTTTAAGGATACTACCTGTCACCTTTATCGGTTCAATATCTGGCGCGTCTTTATTACCTTCACTGACCAGTGAAAAGCCCCCTGACAAGCTGAGTTCACCCGTCTGCTGACTGATAGCAGCACTACCCGCTTCAATACGATAACGCTGCTCTGCCGATGGCTCCCAATTCATAGTGATGCCTGACATCTCGTCTAAATTGGTCTCTGGATTGTGCGTCAATGTTTTGGCAGTCAGCTCATACTCAGTTTCGCCTTTCTCATTAGTTTGTACCGCTTTGATATCTGTTGCTTCATAATCAACATCGGTCGCTTCCATGCTAACTGGCGGCGCTATCTCTCCTTGCTGTTGAAAAAACCAACCTGCAATACCAGCGATAATCAAGGCAAGAACTATTAAAACACGAGTATTCACGACAAATTATCCTGAGTTTTTGCTGCATCAAGCGTATAGTGCGCGATGAAGTCTTGATAGTGTCCATGACCTTTCAAAATGAGGTCACATACTTCACGTACAGCGCCAGTGCCACCTGCTCGGGTAGTGACCATGTCACTGCGATTGATCACTTCAGCATGCGCATTGGGTACTGTTGCAGCAAATCCAACGGTCTGCATCGCTTTAATGTCTGGTAAATCATCGCCCATATAAGCGCAATCAGCAGCCGTGATATTGAGCGCTGGATCAAGTATGGTTAGTAGCTCATTTAAAGCAACCAGCTTGTCATCACGACCTTGCACCACATAATTAACGCCCATTTCCGCGGCGCGCTTATCTACCATGGCACTGCTACGACCTGTAATAATAGCCGTCAAAATGCCATAACGTGCTAACGACTTAACGCCTACGCCATCATGGACAGAAAAGGCCTTGGTCTCGATACCATTGGCATCATAGATAATTTGACCGTTTGATAAAATACCATCGACATCCATTATTAACAGCTTTACTTGTCCAGCTTTTTTGATTAAGTCTTGCATCATGTCCCTCTTTCTTAAGGCTATTCTTTACATTTTATTGTTATAAATCGATACTGTGCGAATCTATACTGTATAAACCGATATCTTTATTAATGCTATTTATTTTACACCAGCTTGTAGCAAATCATGTACCGTAATAATTGCTTCTAAACGATCTTGGTCGTCAATAATTAGCAACTGGCTAATACCATTTTCATTCATCACACTGAGCGCATCTGATGCGCGCATGGTCTTACTAATGCGCCGTGGATTACTAACCATTACTTCAGCGATCGGCGTTTGCAAATCGATGCCTTTTTCTAGACCACGGCGTAGGTCTCCATCTGTGAATACCCCAACCACCTTATCATTATCATCGGTCACCACCGTCATTCCTAAGCGCCCAGCAGACATAGTAAAAAGCGCTTCTTGTAGTGGCGCTTGCTGATGAATGAGCGGCAAATCTTCTGACTTAGTATGCATTAAATCTTCAACTCGCGTTAGCAGCTGACGACCCAATGCGCCTGCTGGATGCGATAATGCGAAATCTTCTGAGGTAAAGTTGCGCGCATGGACTAAGGCAACGGCCAATGCATCGCCAAGCGCTAAGGTCGCCGTGGTACTGGAAGTAGGAGCAAGATTAAGTGGACAAGCCTCTTGCGATTTACCGAGCGTCAGCACAATATTCGCGGCACGAGGCAACATACCGCGCTTATCACGGCTAATACTAATCAGTGGAATATTTAGGTGTTTGACCACTGGCAGCAGCATCTTAATCTCGTCGGACTCACCAGAGTTAGAGATAGCAAGCAGTACATCACCTTTTACCAACATGCCTAAATCGCCATGCCCAGCTTCACCAGGATGCATAAAAAAGGCTGGCGTGCCAGTAGAGGCAAACGTCGCCGCTATTTTACGCCCAATCAATCCTGACTTACCCATACCAGTGACCACGACGCGACCCTTACAAGCCAAAATAATATCGCATGCTTGTGCAAACCTATCGTCTATCTGCTCTGTTAGTAAAGCCAATGCCGATATCTCAGTGTTAATCGCTTCGATAGCCTTACTAATAAACTGCTCATGGGTTAGATTGATTTGGGTATTACTCATGGATTCGCTCTATTTTATAATGAATCAATACTGTATTTTACTATACTATGCCCAATATTAATAATAATCTACGAAACCAATCGCTAACAACTCGGCACGTCATTTTAGACCATTATTATACGTTTATTTATACAAAAAAAACCCACTATAAAAAGCAGGTTTTGATCGGATAAATCACGTATTAGTACTGCACCTTCGATAATGAATCTTGCTCTCTAATCCTTGCTCTCTAACCCTTGTTATCATTAGATCCATCATTTGGCTTTTCCTCAAAACCCGTATTATCTGCTGGGTTTTCGAAACCACGGTCTTGACCAAAACCGCCACGCTCAAAGCCACGCTCCTGACTCTGACCAAAGCTACCACGCTCAAAACCACGATCTTGGCCTTGGCTAAAACCGCCACGATTAAAACCACTGCGATTAGACGCAAAGCCGCGTTCTTCAAAGCCACCTGTGCTAGCAGGATTACTACCGCGTTCAAAGCCACCACCTTGATAACCTGCTGGAGCAGCGCTTTGCGGTTGAGTGCTCGTACCTGTCGTTGTCGTACTGCTGCGTGGATTACGTGCCGGCACGACGGTTGAGATAGCGTGTTTGTATACCATTTGACTGACAGTGTTTTTGAGCAATACCACGTACTGATCAAATGATTCAATCTGACCTTGCAGCTTGATACCATTGACCAAAAAAATAGAGACAGGAATGCGATCTTTGCGCAGCGAGTTCAAAAACGGATCTTGTAAAGTTTGTCCTTTTGACATGAGAGCTCTCCTAAATATTATTAATTATGTTTTAGTGCCAATTATTTTAAGTGTTAATTTAATTATAATGGCTAACGGCAGATACAATAATAAATTTTCTTTATAAAACGTATCTAAATAAACGCTGATTGTTCTTAAGTGATTCCACTTTATCGCGAATACATTATTATTGTAAATAATTAAGTAACTAGTTGTTTCATTAGTTATTTTTATCAACAAACGTCAATTAATATTGATTAAAAACACAGTTAGGCTAGTATTACACCTACTATTTTGATGAATTTAAATTATAACAGCTATCTACGATATAATTTGATACTAATTGTCATTACTTTCTAATAGTTGCATAGAGCTTTTTGCAATACTATATTTTTAGTACACAATATTGTATTTATAAGGTACTAACTCATACCATATTTTGAGGCAATTTATCTCATTTTTATCACCATTTTTAAAATGAGGACACGCCCTAGTATCATTGATAGATTTAATATAAATAGTCTCTTGCCTGCACCATGGTGGTGAATGCTTTTAGCACCATATTGCGGCCTATAAAATAGCCTTCCTCGCTAGAGGTATCGGCTGTTATCGCCCCATCCATGGAATTACTAGGCAATTGCATGACTTTGCGTAACCATGTGTACTGGCGTTTTGCCAATTGTCTTGTCGCATATAATGCCTTATTTTGCATTTGCTGACAAGCAAGTGCCTCGGTCGCACCATCAGATAAACTTGATTGAGCTGAAGACTGGAGCACTTCAAAAGCACTGTAAAATTGCGCTTTGTCTAGATGAGGCTGTTCAAATACTGGGTGATCGATATGTACTAGGTATTCTAGTACTTGTCGATAACCAACGCAGCGCATAGATGGTAGATTTGGTGTTAAAGGATAGCGCTCCAGCAGATCAATGACCTCAGTCACCAACCCGTCATTCCACATGATATCTAAACGTTGCTCGATACGTGTATGCAACCATGGACGATCAGGCATGACTGTCAATGCATGCCATTGCTGATTGGGATTATTTGCCAATGCCTTCTTAGGCTTGCGCTGCCAGTCACTGATAGGGATATCAGTTTGCAGATAAACTTCAACTGCTCGGGTGATGCGCTGAGTATCAGTCGCATTAAGGCGCTCATGGCTGATCGGATCTATCTCACCCAAATAGTCGTAAAGCGCACTAATGCCTTCATCTTGCCGCCACTGCTCCACACGTGCGCGAACACTATCATCACTATCAGGTACTGGAGATAGCCCGTCTAGCAGCGCCATGTAATACATCATAGTACCGCCAACTAGCAAAGGTATTTTGCCATTCTCGTGACAGCTATCAATCAAACGGGCAACGTCATTCACAAATTCGGCGACGCTATAGCTCTGCATAGGATCGATAATATCAACCAAATGATGTGGATAACGCGCCAACTCAATAGTGGTTGGTTTTGCCGTACCGATATTCATATCACGATAAATCAGCGCTGAATCTACTGACATTAGCTCATAACGCCCTGTATCATATAACTCATAAGCCAGTGCAGTCTTGCCACTTGCTGTCGGCGCCATCAAACACACCACGCTATTATCTGCTAAATTGGCGTTTAGGCGATAAGATGAGCTGTCAGATGAAAGTTGCATAGGCTTGCCTTTATTAATGATATTAGTAGCAATAAATAACTTTGAGCGGTGTCATCGCTAAAACTTGCTTATTATATTTTTTGTCGTTATAGCTGTATTGACTCAGGCGCTGATAATAGCATCAATGTTGCTAATTGATTACCATCTATCGCTTTAATCGCATGCTGAGTCAGTAACGCGTCGATATCCGCCAAGAACACCATCAAGTCTTGCTTTGACATTTGCATACTCACGGCGGCAAGTTGCTGATTAATGTCATCTGCACTGTGCAACCATTGATCTTTTTTACCTGCCCTATTGCTAAGTAAACTTGACTCAAATAACGAGCACATCTTTGATTGCCAATTCTCTGCACCGATCAATACACATTGGCTTTGATGATAAAACAATAACCAAGGCAGTGCTTTATTCTCACTATATGTTGTGCCAACAGATTCGGTTAATGCCTCATTTAAATGAGTAACAACATCTAGGCAATAAGGCAAAGATGTCGAATGTGTTGCGACATCGTTAGCGATATCTGTGGTGTTTTGACTTATTTTCTCAGAAATACTTGGTACGTTTAAGGTTTGAGGCGAATACCTATTTTCTGACAGCTGATAGGGTTGTTTGGGCGCTTTTACCTGATGGCTTTTGCTTGAATGAATGGTCGTTGATGTGTTTGGCATTACAGTAGCGAATGCGTTATCGATAGACAGATTGCTATCTACTATCTGACTATTACCTAGTATTTGAATAGCATTAGTATTAGCAGAACTGATCGTCTCTGAAGTCACTACCGTCTTAAGTTTTGCCCGAATCGCATGGCTTACATGCGCCATAATATTATTAAGCGGACTTATTTTAATACGCTGTTTAGATGGATGCACATTGATATTGAGCCACTGAGTGGGCAAGTCAAAATAAAGCGCATAGCCAATACCCACCAACTGAGCAGTTTGGGCAAGTTGGCGTAGCTGATTGCTTATCAATGCTTCTTTTACCAGTCTGCCATTCACATAGATTAACTTTGGTAAGGTATCCTGCGAATCAGTGATAGGCCATAACCAACCATTAACACTTGCTTGATCGCCAAAGCCATTATTAACATATTCTCTGGATGGTTGCATTAAACTGGTGAGGTCTATCGCTATTTCTAACGCCTTTTTGGTTAACGACAACCCAGTCGCTTGCTCAAGACGTGCCAATGGCAAAGGATTGACATTATTATTGCCATTAGCATTTGTAGAAACAGCACTTAAAGACTTTGAATTTGAAAGCCTTGTAGTTGAAGACATTGTACTTAAAGACATTGTACTTAAAGACATCACACTTGAAGAAAGTGACAAGCGTTTTTTATTATCATGAAAGAGCGTCAGTGCCACATCTGCTCGCGCCAAAGCCACTTCGCGCACAATCGTTTCGGTATGACCGAACTCCGTCGCAATAGATTTCAAATTGCCACGGCGTGCTGGTACGTTAAAATATAAATCTTTAACCGTAATGGTCGTACCACGATGATGCACAACTGGCATGAGCTTTGGCGCATCATCTAACACACCAGCGACTTGCAACTGGCGACCGATGCCACTGTCATCATGGCTACTGGTTAAAGTCAGCCGAGATACTGCCGCCGTCGCTGCTAGTGCTTCCCCGCGAAAACCCAACGTCGTAATACCGTGTAAGTTAGCGACATCCGCGACTTTACTGGTTGCATGACGGGTAATTGCCATGACCATATCATCAGGATGAATACCCACGCCATTGTCGATCACTTCAATCATACCCATGCCGCCTTGGGTAATATGTATCTCAATATTGGTCGCACCAGCGTCGATGGCATTTTCTAGCAGCTCTTTGACTACGACTGCTGGGCGTGTCACTACCTCACCCGCTGCCAATTGATTAATAAGCAGCGGCGATAGTTTTTTGATGCGAGTATAAGAATGATTGTCTGGCATTTGCGGCATTAAGAGGTATCGTTGTTTTACGTGATGATAAGTAGTACTGGCAGATATTGATGACTTATATTAGGGTCTGTTAAATATTCAAATGTATAATTAAATCTTAACAGAGGATAAATCCAAGCCTTGCGCTTGTCCAGCCTTCGATAGCCGCAGCTCAACTTGACGAGACTCATTATCCTTATCAGTGCTAGTAGCTTGCGTCATATCAATAAACAAAGTAGGCGGCGGTAAATAGCTGTCCGCACGGCTGGCCCATTCAATGATAACCAACGCGTTTGGCTCATCCAAATACTCATCAAAACCGATAAAAGACAGCTCTTCTGGGTCTTGCAGACGATACAAATCTGCGTGGTAAACTGGCTTGACTGAGCCGTCTTTTTGCTCGATGCTATAAGGCTCAACCAAAGTATAAGTTGGGCTTTTGACGGCACCTGCATGCCCGAGCGCCTGCAACCAATAGCGAGTCAGAGTCGTTTTACCTGCCCCTAAATCACCTGCCAACCAGACACTACCTGTCAAGGGCAAAGCTACCAATTGCGCAGCCAAACGCTGAGTATCAGCTTCTGTATACAGTGTCAGCGTCTTAGCATTTTTGTCCTCTGTTGTACTATTAGGCATCAGGCTTACCTGCCTGCACTTGCGTCTGTACCTGCATAGTCACCGTTGGGTTGATAAAGCTTTCACCGCGGATCAATTTGGCATATAGCTCAGGGTCGTGCCACTCGGCACTGACTTGATCGCTAAACTCAAACGCTTCTAGATGAAGCTTACCCATTTGCTCATTCGCCACATCATCAGCAAAGCACTGCGCGTAACCAGTAGCGGTTTCGTGTGCAATCACCGAATAAACGCTGACATCAGATTCACCGTTTTGCATTTGGGTTTGTTTTAAAATTTCTTGCGCCCAAAAGAATATCACGCGTGAAAACTGCTCTGCCGATGGCGATACTGGCAAGCTTATCCAGCGCGCACTGAATTTTTTACAGGCAGCGACATACTCAGGGTCGTCTTTATTCCAAAAACAAATCGCGTGATCAAAGCTATCGATAATGTCCTTGATAGACGACTTTAATAAGCCAAAATCATAGACCATTTGCCCATGATCCAAGCGCTTAGCCTCAAGAATCAGCTCAATCTGATAACTATGACCATGGATAGAGTGTTTGCAGCGCTCAGAGCTACAATTACGCACAATATGTGCATTTTCAAATTTAAAAAGTTTACGGATACGCATAACAATCAACCAAAACAGTAAGCATTTTTATGCTAAATATGAATATTATAAAAGTTTGCCGCGACGACTTATCGGCTTGTGGCTTATTATAGCAAATCGTGATGACTCCGTAAGTAAGCACTTATTAATAGCAGTATTGACTAAATAAATCCATGGCATCGAAAATCTACTTATACAACCCATTTATCAGATAAATTTTTAGAAGGAGCATCAAACAAGGGATGCATACAGGATTGACTCAAATCGTAGGTGAATTGTGCTAGCGCTATCTATTCCGAGACCTTAAGCATATACTCATTGCAGTACGCACTATTTGCGTCATCAGCATTAATCTAACCTTCAAGCTATTTACACCGGCTTAAAAGGTATTACGGCTTATCTCAAGAGGAAAAAACCATGAGTAAAGGTCAAGACAGTAAAAAGAACGTAAAAAAGAAACCGCTATTAACGGCAAAAGAGAAAAAAGCCGCCAAACAATCTAAGAAAGACGACAACGGCAGTATCTTAGGTAAACATTAATATTTAGTGCATCATTGTGCCATTTAAAAAATGCCAATCGAACCTCACGGTTTGATTGGCATTTTTTATGCTAGGTGCGGTCTTTATGCTAAGCACCGCGCGGCGCAAACATGATAATTGCCATGCCTAATAACGCAACCGCAGAACCTACTATATCCCACGTGGTCGGCCTGATACCATTCACCGCCCACAACCATAAAATAGCCATCGAAATATACACGCCGCCATAAGCCGCATAGACTCTACCAGCTGCAGCAGGATGTAAAGATAACAGCCAAACGAAAGCGACCAAACTTAGTACGCCAGGGACAAGCAGCCAAATAGACTTACCTTCTCGCAGCCATAGATAAGGCAAATAGCAGCCCGCTATCTCTGCTAATGCGGTCAGTGCAAACAGTCCAACGGCTTTTAATTCAGTCAAAACCATCTACTCCTAAACGGTGATAAAACCTGTCATATACTGAACGGCATGACCAGAGATAATGACTCTATCGCCAGCGACCACACAGTCTAGAACCCCGCTGCGACGTGATGCTTGATAAGCGACCAAGTGATTTTTACCCAAACGCTCAGCCCATAATGGTGCTAAAGCAGTATGAGCCGAGCCTGTCACTGGGTCTTCATCGCCACCATTGGCTGGCCAAAAATAACGTGAAATAAAATCATAATCTTTGTAGTCAGCAGACTTAGCCTGACAAGTCACCACCACATCTAAAGGCGCAAGCTGTTTTAGCTGCTCGTTATCGCGCGCTACTGTTAATACGTCGGACTCAGCATTATAAATCACAAAATAGGCTTGAGCATTTTTATAGACTTCAACGGGTGCAATAGATAGTCCTGCAAGCAAGCTATCAGGAATACTGTCAACTTTCTCAGGCTTAGTATTAGGAAAATCCATTTGTATCTTGCCATCGTCTGTTTGCACGATGGTCAATACACCAACCGCTTTGGCTGAAAATTTAATACAGTTTAAATGAGGGTTTTTGTTAAATAACACAAAGGCAGATGCTAGCGTTGCATGTCCACAAAATGCAATCTCAGTGAAGGGCGAAAACCAGCGGATATGATAAATACCGTCATCGTCAAGAACCATAAAAGCTGTCTCGGATAAGTTGTTTTCAAAAGCAATAGACTGCATTAAATTATCAGAAAGCCAATCTTCTGTAATAACGACTGCCGCTGAATTGCCTTTAAAAACGGTATCCGTAAAAGCATCAACGACATTTATTTCTAGCTGCATTTTATGTTCTCGCTTTATTTTTATAGATCTATGGTTTTATAGATCTATGGTTTTATAGATCTATGGTTTTATAGCTTTATGAATTTTATGGTGTTACTGGCAATATCAATCAACAATAAATAGCTTAGCGCCTATCTTCGTTGACGAACGATGGGCAATCGTACTGTCCGCCACTTGATAAGTCATACCCGCTGTTAAAGTGAAAGTGCGACCATCTTTTAGTTCGGTGTTCAGCTCGCCCTCAACACAGAATAAAATATGTCCTTTATCGCACCAGTGATCGGCAAGGTAGCCTGCGGAGTACTTAACCATATGCACATTGATATTGTTAAATTCGCAAGTCTTCCAATACCCCGTGCCCGTTTCACCTCTGTTTTCTACCGCTTCTACTGTCGTCCAATCGGTAATAGCAAAAGGTATATTTTTCATTTCCATAACGTCATCTCCCTGATTTTATTGTTCATTCATTTATCATAAAATCTTTACTTACTATACCTCAAATCCAGCGCCGCACTTTATTTAGATAATCTTGATAAGTTTTGCCAAATTTCTGTGCCATCATCCGCTCTTCTGGCTGGATTTGAAAGCGCGTCATATAAAGTATAAAAATAGGCAATAATACAAACGCCAGAAAGTGAGAAAGATAGAACGCCCAGCCTAATAATATAAGCACCAAACCCACATACATCGGATTGCGGCTATACTGATATACGCCGCTGGTCACTAAACTAGAGACCTTCTCTAACGCTTGCGGATTGGGCGTGGTCTGAGCTATTCTAAATTGAGTCACACCCATGATACCTAAGCTCAGACCCATCACACCCAAACCCACTGCCAGTGCAGTTGAGCCGTTGAGTGAAAACGTCAAAGCAGGAACCATTTTAGAGACACCATACATAGCAGCGGCGGTAATAATCACTTGGGCGACTGGAGGGACTTTAAGTGCTAGAGCGTTCATGATAAGACCTCATAGAGCGTTAAATGAAAAACCTTAACAGTGAGTGCTCATTATACCTGCTCACTATTTTCGTTTTAATTTTTACTTTTAGCCCTTGACTATTTAAACCGTCAAAAAATAATTGTTTTCACCTTTTAGATGTCGCTATCGTTTATTTTTATTCTTTGCTCGCTAACCATATCACTGTATTTATACGGTTAACTGGGATTGTTATTTATCAAAATAACGCCATTTATGTAAAGTAAAAACATATATAAAAATATAATACCTCATAGAGTATTATGTCTTAAAGTTGTATTTAAATTTAAATGAGGAAACTGGCATCATGATGCGTATCGGATTGTTCTTATTAACCAACTTAGCGGTGATTGTGGTATTTAGCATCGTGTTTGGTATTTTATCCAGATTTTTTGGAATTGGTGGCGTACATGGCGCAGGCGGGCTAAATTACACCAGCCTTGCCATTATGTGCGGCGTGTACGGCATGGTTGGTTCGATGGTATCACTATTTATCTCGAAGTGGATGGCCAAAAGATCAACGGGAACGGTGGTTATTGAAACGCCAAGCAATGCCACTGAAAAATGGCTGGTAGATACGGTCGCCAGACAAGCGCGAGCGGTAAATATTGGCATGCCAGAAGTGGGGATTTTTAATAATTCTCAGCCAAACGCGTTTGCCACAGGCTGGAATAAAAACAAAGCGTTAGTCGCTGTTTCATCTGGCTTACTGCAAAGCATGACACCCGATGAAGTAGAAGCGGTATTGGCGCATGAAATTGGTCACGTGGCAAACGGTGATATGGTCACCCTTGCGCTCATTCAAGGCGTAGTGAATGCCTTTGTGATGTTCTTTGCGCGTATTATTGGTAGCTTCGTCGATCGGACGGTGTTTAAAAACACCAGTGATAGCCCAGGTATTGGTTACTTCATCACAAGTATTGTGATGGATATTTTACTTGGATTTTTGGCATCTGCCATCGTAATGTGGTTCTCACGTCTACGCGAATTCCGTGCGGATCAGATGGGTGCAAAGCTTGCTAGCAAAGACAAAATGATTAGTGCGCTTGATGCTTTACGTCCTTCTGAGCAGCGTCCAGATCAAATGCCTGAGAGTATGAAAGCATTTGCTATTTCATCAGGACAATCTACAGGCTTTAGTATCGCAAACCTTTTCCGCTCGCATCCAACGCTTGATGATCGTATTGCAGCATTGAGAAATTATAACCCTAGTGAGGGGTAATGACAGGATCAGCTCCCCTACTTCCTCGTAAGATTAACGTAAAAACCCAGACATAAAAAAAGCCTATCTATAAAAGATAGGCTTTTCTAAATCAAACTCGTTATTTAAATATCAAACGCTAACGCTCTGTCGCCTTCGCTATCTTTGATACGCGTTGGCAAACCAATCTTATTCAATAGATTGATAAATGGCTTGGCATCCAACTCTTCGACGTTGACCATCTTGCCAGCATCCCACTCACCAGTTGCGACCAGAATCGCAGCAGCGACGGGTGGTACGCCTGCGGTATAAGAGATACCTTGGCTACCAACTTCGTTATAAGCGTCTTTATGATCTGAGATATTGTAAATAAATACCTCGCTATCGACGCCGTTGATTTTGCCTTTGACTTTGTCACCGATGCAGGTCTTGCCCGTATAGTTCGGTGCAAGAGAACTTGGGTCTGGCAGTACCGCTTTGACCACTTTTAACGGAATTACTTCTTGCCCTTCAGCAGTCATCACTGGCTGCTCAGAGAGTAGACCCAAACTTTGTAGCACAGTGAATACATTAATATAATGCTCACCAAAGCCCATCCAAAAACGGATATTTGGTACGTCTAAATTGGCGGATAACGAATGCACTTCATCATGACCACTTAAGTAACTGTTTTGCACGCCGACCACTGGTAAATCGTCGGTACGCTTGACTTCGAACATTTTATTAGACTGCCACTTGCTGTCTTGCCAAGAGTAAACCGTACCAGTGAATTCACGGAAGTTAATCTCAGGATCGAAGTTAGTAGCGAAGTATTTGCCGTGGCTGCCAGCATTGATATCAATGATATCAATATCCGTCACCGAACCTGCATCCATCATGTCATAGCCAAGACGCGCATAGGCGTTGACCATACCGGGGTCAAATCCTGCGCCCAAAATCGCCGTGACATTATTGTCCGCACAGCGCTGTTTGCGCTGCCATTCATAGTTGTCATACCATGGCGGCGTCTCACAAATCTTGCGTGGATCTTCGTGAATGGCGGTATCGATATAAGCAACACCTGTCTCGATACAAGCTTCCAATACCGTCATATTGATAAATGCCGAACCGACATTGATGACGATTTGGATACCCGACTCTTGAATCAGCTGTATCAGCGCCTGAGTATCCATAGCATCCACTTGGTGCGTATGCAATACCGCAGGCTGCTTGAAGCTATTCTTATCTTTCACGCTTTGGGCGATGGCATCACATTTATCTTGCGTGCGCGAGGCAATATGAATCTCGCCAAGGATGTCGTTATACATCGCACATTTATGCGCGACCACTTGAGCGACACCGCCGGCTCCGATGATGAGTACGTCTTTTTTGCTAGATTTGGCTTGTTGGTTTGTGTTCAATGAACAATCCTCCTTTGTGTCTCTGTCGATACCATCGATAGTGGCGAGTCAAAACAGAAACGAGTGAATGATATGCGTGAATTAAAAAGGAAGACCGAGGAAAACCCACGCACCCGTCGGGCAAAGCACCATTTGATTGTTGGCTTTTGCCCGTGGCGATTATAACAATTTTTATGAAGTCATCGGTAAAAATAATGTATAAAAAACAGACGAGTTAAAGTCATCTAAAAACAGACTTAAGCCTTTGTTTTCTAAAAATTAAATCAATTTACCGATACAACTAAATTAAGACAAGCTGGCTTTGTAATCTTGATAATCAAATTCGCGCTGCACATCTATCCTGCCATCTAGACGACGAATCACAATCGCGGGCATATTAACACCATTGAACCAGTTCTTTTTCACCATGGTATAACCTGCGGCATTACCAAAGGTTACGGTATCACCTATTTTTAGGTTATTTGGCAAGGCATACTCACCAAAGATATCACCCGCCAAACAAGAACGACCATAAACAATCGTATTATCAGCTGACTTAGCATTCTGGCTGATGGGTGCGATATTGGTAGGGTCGATATCAAGAGAGGCAATATTCATTAAATCACTATTCACAGCCGCTATCGGCGCTGACTCACGGTAAATTAACAAATCAAGCATGTGCGCTTCAATGGATGAATCTACTACAGCGAGATTTTTTTCATTGTGCATAGTATCTAAGACGGTCGTGACCAATGACCCAGCACCATGGATACTTGCCTCACCCGGTTCAAGATAAACTTGCACCCCATATTTTTCACTAAAGCCTTTTAACCTGTCTGCCAGTTTTTCTAGTGGATAATCAGGCGCGATAAAATGAATGCCACCGCCCAAACTCACCCACTCAAGCTGCGCCAACACCTCACCAAATCTGTCTTCGATATCGGCTAAACTGGCACTAAAGGCTTCAAAGCTGTCATTTTCGCAGTTGTTATGAATCATCACCCCAGTAATGTCATCAAGTACCGCTGCAATTTTGTTTTTATCATGTTCACCCAAACGACTAAAAGGACGCGCAGGATCAGCGATAATAAATGACGAGTTGCTGGTTTTCGGGTTTAAGCGCAGTCCCACTGGTATATTTTTTGCCGCCGCTTGACCTTTAAAAGCATTTAACTGTGAGATAGAGTTAAAGATAATTTTATCAGCATAGCTCAATACTTCATCGATCTCATCAGCGCTATAGGCGACGCTGTAAGCATGAGTTTCTTTTTTATTATCACTGTCTTTACCTTTACCAAAAGTCTCGTAGCCCAAACGCACTTCATTGAGTGACGATGACGTTGTGCCGTGCAAATAAGGCTGCATCACATCAAACACGCCCCAAGTGGCAAAGCATTTGAGCGCCAATAATGCTTTAGCGCCTGATAGCTCACACAGCCGCGAGATAATCTGCATATTGGCAACGATTGCCGCTTCATCGAGCAAATAATAAGGCGTGGGCGGTAGAGATGATTGGGTAATGTTTAGCGAAGTTTTTGCATTCATAAGAGGTTACCTAATAGCTGCTGTTGGCATCATGACAGACATAAATATTTGCGCTATAGTAGACTAAATTCATCATAATTAGAATATCTTATGTCACTATCAACCGATTATTCCACTGCTACTAGCCAAGCTTATTCATCGCAGCTCGACCCAAAAAACATTCATTTAGAACATCTTGATGCTAATGCGCGTGCAGTACTGGAGTTTTGGTTCGACAAAGACAATGAGCAATATTGGTTTGCGCAAAATGATGACTTTGATACGCAGATAAAGGATAAATTCGGTGACATCTGGCAAGCGGCAAAGCAAGGTGAATGCGTGATATGGCGTATCGCAGAAGCGCCGACGGATAGCAATAGCTCAATCACGGCGTTGGCAGGCAGACTAGCAGAAATTATTGTCTTAGATCAGTTTTCGCGTAATTTATGTCGCGGGCAAGCAGGCGCTTTTGCACAAGATAGTATGGCTATCGCATTGGCACAAGAGGCTATTGGACAACCACACTTTGATACATTACCGACTGAATGGCGCAAGTTTATCATCATGCCATTTATGCATTCAGAGTCATTGGTGATCCATAAGCGCTACTTACCATTGTTTGAAAAATTACATGATGACAATACGCTGGATTTCGAAAATCGTCATAAAGATATCATTGAGCAATTCGGTCGCTATCCGCATCGCAATGACATTTTAGATCGTGAGTCAACGGATGAAGAAGAAGCCTTCTTGCAACAACCGAACTCGTCATTTTAGCGCTTATATATTTATATGATTGATTGCAATATAGCTACTTCAACTCAAAAGAAGTGTGAATTGCAAGGCAACCAAGTATAGGCATATATATATTTCAAGCGAGATGAACGCTGAAATTTTTTATAGTGCAATGGATTGACTATGATAATCAAGCAAGGGCTGAATCAGATAACTGGTTCAGCCCTTGCTTGATTTTACTTACTCTTTAGATACTTTCGTTCAGATTGGTGCTTTTATTCAGATTAAGAACACGTCTTAGTTCACCTAATTATTAGTTCACTATCCCTGTCGTAAAGGTAAAGCTCTCACGCTCGATAGTTTTATTATCCACTAAAATATCAAAGCTGACACGGTAGTCACTGTTGCCATGTAAACCACAGTTTTTGCCTTTTTTACTGGCAATCTGGCAGCTTTTTAAATTATCAGTGATTGGTAATATAAAAGCTTCGTTTGCTGGTAGTGCATTTGCCGTATTTTTATAGGGATCTTGGCGATAGTCTAGCAGCTCAATCGGTACATCGATATTTCGCTGGATATCATGGAATATCACATTGCTGATATCAATCGTTTGAGCGGATGGCATATTGATATAAATGGGTTGCCCGATAGGATCCACTCGCAAGTCACGACCTGTATGCTTGACAGGATCTGGCGTCTCATTATATAGCGCGGTTACTGTATCCGTCACGCCTTCACATGGATAAGTGAATACGCCTTTAACCGTATTATCTTTAGTCGCTTGGGTCGCTGCTGCATGGTTGACCAATACATAACCTTGGTTATTCGCCGCCTCTTTATTGTATGGCTTATAGATAACCACGCCAGTACCCGTCACGCTTGCACTAGGCATCATTAATGAACGCAAATGGTAAGGCGCTGCCAGCAAGGACTTTGCCATCGAGCCTGCCACAACATCCGAGCGAATAAGATTGCCTACTGAACTATAGTGAATAGATTGGGCGATATTCTCAGTCACACCATATCGTACATTTGGGTAATTTGCGTTTGATAAACGATCGGTAAAACTTAAGCCACCAAAAAATGGATTATTGCTACTGGTAACGCCCGAAATATCTGCAATCTTATTTTCGTAATGCGCACTGAATGCGGTCGGTGAGCTATTGGCAAAGACGTATTTAATATAATTTGCATGTTTAATGGCAACATCATCAAGCGCGGTATCAACAGATAAGCCGCTCAGACCACAGCTGGTACGTGCCAAACTGAACTTATTGTTGGCAATTAATGCAGCCTTTACCTCATTAGTAGCAGTACTGCTATCAGGTTGGTCGCCAACATTATCGCTTGAATTGTCACTTGTATTACCACTGGGCTGCTCGTTTGGCTCGATAGCAGGTGGGTTCGGGCTTGGCGCATTGGTATTAGAGCTGCTATCAGAGCCACCACCGCCCCCACCACAAGCTGTTAGAAACACTGTCAAAAAAAGCACTGCAGCAAGATTTTTCTGTGGCGTACTTATTAATAGCGTACTGAGCGTCATTTTTTATCCTATAGAATAATAGCGCGTATATAAGTCAATAAATGCCAGCGTTAAATATGCGGACATAAGCTAAGTAGACTTAAGCTGCTAATATCACAGTATTGAATTTATTTGTAATGGCATTGTAATACAGTCCAAAAATTTTTACTTGGTGTTTCTTGAAGACTGATACGTTCATTATAGACTGTCTTATTTTTAGTCATGACTATTTCCACTTAGGCTATTTTAAAGAAGCACGCTCAGCTTAACGTTTATTTTTAAGTGCTTTCTTCTTAAGTGATTTGTTCTTAAATGGCTTTCTCTAATGACTTTCTGACTGGTGCAAAACTACGTCTATGCGCAGATAATACGCCGTATTTTTCGATTGCCTCTACGTGTGCGCGTGTTGGATAGCCTTTATGTTTGGCGATACCGTATTCTGGATGCTCGGCATCAAGCGCATACATGGCTTTGTCACGGCTGACTTTAGCTAATATACTGGCGGCAGCAATGCTGGTATGACGCGCATCGCCCTTTACCCATGCTTGGCAATCGATAATCGATTTTTCTATACCCAGTTCAGCGAGCATTGCCTCATTTAATTCAGGGCAGCGATTACCATCGAACAAAACTTCGACCTGCCTCATAGAGTTGACAAGAGGATGAGCAATGGCTTTTAACAATACTTCGGTACATAAGCGCATACCGAGCATCGTCGCTTGCAAGATATTGACTTGATCGATGACCGCTGCTGGGATCTCGGCGACAACATAACCAATAGCATGCTGCTGAACCAACGGATAAAGACGGTCACGCTTCTTTTCACTCAGCTGCTTGGAGTCGGTCAAGATAGATAATGGCGTGTCCTTTAATGGCTGCATCTCAATCAATCCTGACCAAGTTTTAGGCAATATCGCAGCAGCCACATTGACGCTACCGAGCAACGGCCCACGTCCTGCTTCATCAACGCCCATTTGTAGCGTTGACTGCTGCAAGCCTTGCTCCACCTCGATCCGATACTGAGCAAGTAGCGCATCAATATCTACCTGACCCGATAAACGAATAGGCTCAACCAGCTGCAGATATTGACCTTTGATATCAATTTGCTCAATACTTATTTCAATCGGGGTGACAAAATTGTCGGTTTGGTACTGGTTACTCATAGGGGCGTGGTATCTTTGTTATTAGGTATCATTGTGATTAATAGAAGAAGAAATGATCGCAATCAATAATGGCTTAAATCCAATGTTTCGCTTGGATAAACCATTGCTCAATCACACTATTAGCGGGATCATGATTACTCTGCTGTTGTAATAAGTGCTTGGTGGCGACGAGATCTTTTAATTGCTCAGCATAGGCACGCGGTTGCAGTAGCCGCATGACCGTACGACAGATATTATCACCACTCGCCTGCTCTTGAATCAGCTCAGGAACGATTGCAGTATCAGCCAAAATGTTGGGCAGCGCCACATAAGGCACTTTGACCAAGCGTTTGGCAATCTGATAGGTGAGCTTATTTAATTGATAAACCACCACCATCGGTCGCTCTAATAGCATCGCCTCTAGGGTTGCAGTGCCAGATGCCAGCATCACAATATCTGAGGCTGCCATCGCGTGCTGACTAAAGGCTGGCTGGCTATCATCATAGACCACCACGATGGCAGCACGTAGTTGCTCTGAGCGCTGATCAATAACATCTTGGACGATGTATTGGTGATTCTGGTCGACGGTCGGAATGATAAAGCACAGCTTGGGGTCAAGCAATATCAACTTTTGAATACCATCTAACATCAATGGCAAAATAGCCGTGATTTCACCGCGCCGAGAGCCTGGCATCACACAAATAAGCTGGCTGACATCGTCAAATCGTTCAATAAAAAACTGCTGCAAGCCATCGTTGTGCCAAACCAGCTCACTACGGCGCTGATTGATCGGTGTCTCTAATAATGTTTGATCGATCGTACGCAACAGCGGATGACCAACACATATTGCTGGATGATTATGACGCTCATAAACGGACAGCTCAAAGGGGAACAAACACAACACAAGGTCGGTCGCTGCTTTAATATTATGAATACGTGACTCACGCCATGCCCAAATAGAAGGGCTCACATACTGCACGCAGAATACGCCTTGCGGTTTTAACTTTTTAGCCACTCTAAGATTAAAATCAGGCGCATCAATGCCAATAAACCAATTAATATCAGCGGCTTTAAATGCGCTCAATAATTCACGGCGAGCTTTAAGTAGGTCAGGTAATTGCGCCATGACTTCTACCAAACCCATTACTGCCAAACGCTCCAACGGAAAAATGCTTTGCAGCCCTTGCGCTTGCATCTTTGTACCACCGACGCCGACCCATACAATATCACCACGTAGATTATTCATCTGCTGCATGAAGTCTGCGCCCAAGCTATCCCCTGACACCTCACCTGCGACGATACCGATGACCAATGGCACAGTCTGTAATTCAGCACTTCGAATTTCAGTCTCTGTTTGGTCTATAAAGTTATGATATTGATCAGGCGTAGCAGAATCTGTCATGACAAGCTCTCGATATTAAAAAATACAATAAATGCATATAAAATAAATGAATGATTATTATAAAATACGACGCATAAAATCTGCGCGAAAGCTCTGTGATACCTAAGCATTCGCCATACTCACTATTTTATCGTCATACCTTTTATATTGTCATCATACGTGACGATGATACAAATAGCTAAATTAGCTGATAAAAGCCAGAAATAACTACTTAACGGGTTAATTCGTTTTTCTATACGGACAGATAAATTGAGTAACAATCTTGCTTGTTGAAGCGCTCATATACGATTAACGCTGAACAAGTATAACTAAGTTTTGGTTTCCTCATTCCAGTTATCAGTCAATTAACTGCGCGACTGCCCTTGTCAACCAACACTTTTGTCCGCATAATGAAACTCCCTATAAATCAGCTAGACGATATATAACCATGACAACATCAGTTACCCATAATGCAGATATTGACGACGTGAATATTGAAAAGTTCATTCCTTTGATCACTCCCGCTGAGCTAAAAACTGAGCTACCTTTATCAGATGCAGCCTATAAAACCGTATTAAACGGTCGTAATACCATCCAAAACATCTTGGATGGTAAAGACAAGCGCCTCTTTGTGGTTATCGGCCCCTGCTCTATTCATGATATCAAAGCCGCTCACGAATATGCCGATCGTTTGGCCATATTAGCAAAAGAAATCGAAGATAGCGTGTTCGTTGTGATGCGCGTATATTTTGAAAAGCCGCGCACAACCGTTGGCTGGAAAGGCATGATTAATGACCCTGATATGAATGACAGCTTCGACATTGAAAAAGGTCTGCGTACTGCCCGTAAGCTACTGCTCGATTTGAATGAAAAAGGTCTGCCTTGCGCTACCGAAGCACTAGACCCGAATACCCCGCAGTACATGCAGGATTTGATCAGCTGGTCAGCGATTGGCGCACGTACCACTGAGAGCCAAACGCATCGTGAAATGAGTTCAGGCTTATCATGCCCAGTAGGCTTCAAGAATGGAACAGATGGCGGCATGACAGTCGCTGTTAACGCAATGCAAGCCGTAAAAGAAGGTCATAGCTTCTTGGGTTTATCAGCAGATGGCAAAGTCTCAATCATCAAGTCTAAAGGCAACCCTTACGCGCACGTGGTACTCCGCGGTGGTAACGGCAAGCCCAACTATGACGAAACTGCGGTTGCGCAAGTGGAAAACGAGCTAGCAAAAGGCAAAACCAATAGTAAGATTATGATTGACTCAAGCCATGCCAACTCAGGTAAAGACCCGTATCTACAACCAATGGTCATTCAAAACGTTGCTGAACAAATTCAAAACGGCAATAAATCTATCATCGGTATGATGATTGAGAGCCATCTAAAGGGCGGCAATCAGAAACTGACCGCTGACTTAAGTCAGCTCGAATATGGCAAGTCTATCACTGACGGTTGCTTAGATTGGGACAGTACGGTCACTGCCCTGTATAATCTACGTGATATGGTCAAAGACGTTTTGCCTAACCGTTAATATTGACAGTCCCTCATCACGATAAAGATCACTCTATCTTGATAAGTTGCTCAGCAAAAAGCCCGTCCGATATTATTATCGGACGGGCTTTTTCTTATAAAATAATTTAGTTTATTGTTATAGAGTCATTTAATTTACCCTACTCGCTCGCTGATCCTAAAACACTGTTTAGACTTTCAAGTACATGCTTAGAAGAAGCCTGCTTTTGCAACTCAATCAACCGCTCATGCGCCATTTGACGACGTGGCTCCGCCAAGGTATTCCAACGCGCTAGCACTTGCAATAAGCGCGACGCCAAAACAGGATTGGCATCATCCAACTTTTTAATCACACCAATATAAAGCTCCAACCCTTCTGCTGTCCATAAAGCCGTTGGCTGCGAGGTAAAGGCACTGACCACTGAGCGTACACGATTGGGCGTATTCCAATCAAAATCTGCGTGAGCAATCAAGGATTGGATAGTATCAGCGGTCACAGTATCAGCAGACGCTTGCACACTAAACCATAAATCGATGACCAAATCATTATTTTGGAAGCGATTATAAAAGTCTGCTAAATACTTATCAGCATTTAGCAGTTGATGATTGACCATCGCTTTCAACGCACCGAAACGCTCCGTCATACAGCTTGCATCATCATACTGCTGCTGCGCCCATTCATCTGCGCCATCGACATTTGCGGTCAGCGCCATATCGAGCACCACATTACGCAAGGCACGGGTGCCACGAGCCTCGGCACTATCTTCATAAGACTGCATAGGTAGCTGCTCATAAAGCTCAGCCCATTGATCTTTTAGCGCCTCTGCAAGCTGCTGATACAAGTCGTCGCGCTGCGCTTTCACCAATGCTGGATCGTAACCTTTATGAATAGCAGACGCCAGCTCTTGCGCTGATGGAATATCAAGCAAGCGGGCAGCCAACATCGCATCTTCAGCCGCGAGCACAGGCAATGTCTGCGCTAGTGCTTGCAGATAGATATCAGGACTGCTCTTCTCGCCTTGACCTTGCAGCAAGATACGATTGACCAGCATCTGCGTCACTTGCCAGCGGTTAAAACCATTGGTTTCATGTTTGAGCAAAAATGCCAAATCTGCATCTTGATAATCATAATTGAGCTGTACTGGCGCACTAAAATCACGTAGCAAGGATACTACAGGCTCACGCGCTATATGTTCGAAGGTAAAGGTTTGCGTGGCTTGATCGAGTAGCAGCATACGCTCAGCCACAATGTCACCAGTGTCTTTATCAAATAGCACAGTCGCGACCGGAATAGGCAATGGTTTTGGCGCAGCAAAGCCACTGACATGACGGGTTTGCTGACTTAACGTAATCGTCAGTGTCTGCGCTGCATGGTTATAATGTTGATGACCAGACACCATTGGTGTGCCCGGCTGACGATACCAGTCGATAAAGCTTTCAATCTTGCTATCAGTGATGCTAAGCGCAGATAAAAAGTCCTCAACCGTCACCGCTTGCCCATCATAACGACGGAAATACTCATCCGTGCCTTTACGAAAGTTCTCGGCTCCCAAAGTATTGGCAATCATGCGTACGATTTCAGCGCCTTTCTCATAAACAGTCGTCGTATAAAAATTATTAATCTCGACGAAACTCTCAGGGCGTACTGGGTGTGCCAGTGGTCCTGCATCCTCCGCAAACTGATGAGCACGCAAGGTCGCCACATCGTCGATACGCTGTACGGCACTCGACTGCTGATCCGCTGAGAATGATTGATCGCGGTAAACAGTAAAACCTTCCTTCAAACACAACTGGAACCAATCACGGCAAGTGATGCGATTGCCTGTCCAGTTATGAAAATACTCATGGGCAATGATGGCTTTCACACTAAAGCTACGCGCATCCGTTGTCGTCTCAGGACTGGATAACACACAAGCGGTATTAAACATATTCAGACCTTTGTTTTCCATTGCGCCCATATTAAATTGACTCACGGCAACAATCATATAGCGATCTAAATCGTAGGCGCGACCATAATTGACCTCATCCCATTTCATCGAATCTTTCAACGCTTGCATACCGACATCACATTTATCAATGTCAGCAGACTTTGCGTATATTTCCAGCAACACCTCACGACCTTCGCTGGTGGTATAAGAATCCGTCAATACGTCTAAATCAGCGACAACGCAGGCAAATAGATAGCTTGGTTTATTGGTTGGATCATGCCATATCGCATAGTGACGGTCTGGGGCATCTGCCACTTCACCCTCTTCAACCAAGTTACCATTGGCCAATAGTGTTGGATAACGCTTATCCGCCTCAAGACGCGTGGTAAATATCGCCAATACATCGGGGCGGTCTGGATAAAAGGTAATTTTACGAAAGCCTTCGGGCTCGCACTGGGTGACAAACATCGTCTCATCACCACTGCCCGCCATATAGAACCCTTCAAGTGCGGTATTGGTCTGCGGACAGATGCGTACTTGAATCTCTAAAACAACTGCATCAGGTGCATTATTAATAGTCAACGTACCTGCTTGTTGTTGATAATCCTCAGCCATCAATGGCTTACCATTCATCGTAATGGCGATCAGCTCCAACTCCTCACCGAATAATACGAGATCTCCTGCTGTTTGACGTACCATCTTCAGAGTGCTGTCTACCTGTGCATGATTTTCGAACAGTTTAATATCTAAATCAACCGTTTCCACATCAAAGCTAGGTTTCTGGTAATCTTTTAAATTAATTTTACTTGGGGCATGCGGTGGCACATCTGGCATATCAGGATTAATAATTTGAGCATCAGTTTCAGCAATAGACATGGGTATTCCTATTATTATTTGTGGCAAAAAATATATACGGTAAAAAGCGGGATAATTTAGGTTAAGGCAGGTCATCAGTTAGCATAATTTTATGACCATTAACATGATAATGGTATCTTGCTACATTGACCTAAACTGCCAAATTTCAAGAGCAGGTCGCAATTTTATTATGTCCATCGTCCATGACACTTATCAAAATGCGATGGCAATGAGAGAGTCGATATATCAAAAGAATGAGAGAGTCGACATATTAAAAGAGCGGCATAATCAGCATCAATCACCCATTGGATAATCGCGATTAAAATGATTTAATAGGGTCACTGATGACCAACACTCGATAAACGGCCTATTATATGATAAAGCAAATTGCCAGTCGCTCAGACATTACGTTACCATTACTGATAGATTATATTGAGGCTCTTTTGCCCTCACTAACCATACAAGCGAACGCATCCACAACGATTGAATCTACTAATAATGACACTGAGTTGCTGTGGGTCGTCCCAGATCAAAATGCGCGGTTAGCATTAAAGACACTGCTAAAAAATACCCGCTCACCACAAATATCGACATTATTAGAGCTCAATCAACGACAATTACCTGAACGTTATGAGCTCGCCTGTTTTTGGTTGCCCACACTCTCACCAGAGTTTCTGCAGCAGTATATTCCGCTGCTCATGCGCTATCGAGATCTTTATGCGGCACACCTGCTCATCGCCCTTGATGACACCCTAGATCTAAAAGCTTATGGCTTTACCCCATTTGATATCTTGAATGAACCATCTTTAGAGATGAATACTACTGAGCAAACAGAGCAGCCTTTATCTGCAAAGTCATCAGCGTCTGCCAGACTTTGGCAGTTCAATTTATATGATTATAAACAGCTGCCAAATTGGTTAAATGCGGATTATTGGGCCAATCCTGAAAATTGGGGCAAGCACCGCTGGTAGTGGATCTCATATCTATCTGTAAATTCTAGCATTATTTACAGTAATACTACTTACATAAAGTAACATTTAGTATATGATAGATAGCAATTGCCTAAGTTTTATCGTAAGCAGTTCAAAAAAAACAATTTTAATTAATTAAAATTTTAGGAGCTCATTATGTCAACCAGTTTTTCTAAGATCGCAGTCCTCGCTGTATTATCAAGCGCTGTGGCACTAACCACAGGTTGTGCGACCAAACGTGCTACTTCTGAAGTCGTGGTTGCCCCACTAGGTATCCCAGGTGGTCAAGTTGGATACACTGGCGCAGTCATCGTAGATAACTCAAGCGCGGTTATTATGGGCGCAGAAAACCTACAGGCAGTTGTTTACTTTGCTTTTGATAGCAGCGAAATTACTTCACAAGCAGCGAGCATTCTTAATCAACATGCCAGCTTGCTCAACTCAAATCCAGCAGCCAGCGTTGTTATCGCAGGTAATACTGATGAACGCGGTAGCCGTGAATACAACATGGCACTAGGTGAGCGCCGTGCTGCTGCAGCACGTGATTACCTTGCTACTCAAGGCGTCGCAGTAAACAATATCCGCATCATCAGTTATGGTGAAGAGCGCCCTGCTGCCGCTGGTAATACTGAAGAAGCTTACGCACTAAATCGCCGTGCTGAATTGTCTTACTAACACCAGTAAAACCAATCACAGTCGATAAAGCTCAACATATTTTATAATTGAAAGCCCAGCAATAATATATCGCTGGGCTTTTTGCATATTACTAAGCGAACGAATCCAATAGATATAATCAATGATGCCAAGCTCTATCTTAAACCTGACCCATGTACAATATACCCAGCTCGATCCTGCAACGTGGTGCGCCACTGCACAAGTAAGCGAGTGTTCATCCCTCAACTTTAAAAGACTGTGGGATGAATTACTGTGGTCATCCGCGAACAATATATCACAGGTAGATTTTCAGAAAATTTACGAGCTTAATTGGCATTACTGCCTGTCACCAGTAAGTTTATCAATGCGTGAAATGGCGCAGCATCAACGTCACATACAACGTAAAGGCGTTCGATTATTGCTACAACAATTACTGGATGAGCTAAAGTTGTGCGATACTTTGGATGAGTCAAATTTCCCGTACCGGCTTAGCAGCAGTGAATATTACGTATGCTTTAGTCATACAGGCAACAAGAATCATGATACTAATCAAAATACTGTTCAGACAATCAATAAATCATTGAACAGTAAAGTAACAGTGGTCATTAGTCGTCACCGTCCCATTGGTATTGATATTGAAACCAATCATGTAGCATGGCACGTAGCGCAGCGGTTTTATTCTGAGCATGAAATGGCTGCTTTACAAGCATTATCCCCACTTCAGCGTAAGATTATCGCTAAATTACTGTGGCAAATAAAAGAAAGTTTTATCAAAATTCATCAATACAAACTGGCACAAGGGTTAGGAGTAGATTACTCCTACCTGATTGCTGATTTGATTCATGCTATTAGAGAACCGTCATCTTTAATGGTCATAGCAGACATTAAGTCCGATTACCGTATCGCGGTATTGTCAGCGCAACAAACCATCGTTATTTTCTAGACCATTTACACCTGTTATTAATTCTAACAACTACCCTTTCATAGACAAAAAAACGACCCTAAAAAGGGTCGTTTTTTCTTGCTCTTCTTCTAATAACAGTACTTAAACTGTGATTAGATTAGAAACGGTAAGTTGCACCAAGCTTAACAATTGGCATCCACTCAAGATAGTCTTTACGTTCTAATTCTTTTTGTGCTGCAGCGGCAACTTCCTCACGTGTGGTAGTACCTGTAACAGTACCATTTTCAGCTGTAAAATCAACGGAGTTATCAACATCTGAGCCAACTGCGCGTACTGTTGCATTTGTTTTACCCATGTAAGCTGCACCAATCTCACCAAACAAACCGAAGTTGTTAGTGATGTTAGGACGGAAACCAATAGTACCATAAGGAGCTATCTTGTTACGATGCTCAATAGTACCTGATAAGGTACCCGTTTGAGCTGCATTATAACTGATATCATTAATCTCGAAAAAATTACCTTTTGCATTAGCGGTTACGTCGATATCGTTGTCAGGTACGATGATACCAGCACCCATCGTGAACCAGTTACCAGTAGGGCGCAATTGTACACCTAGATACGGGTTACTAAAGTCTGCATCTTTAATATCATATTCAATATCGTTTACATCAATGTCGCCGAATAGATCAGAAACATCACCACCAGCCCAACCAGCTTGTAGTTCAGTTTTCTCATTTAGTGACCAACCGATGTTAGCACCATAACCTAGTGTACCAACTTCAGCGCTAACAGAAGCTGGGTTGATAGCAGTTTGGAAGAAAGTCTTAGTACCACCAACAACAGCACCAGTAGTGTTGCGAACAATACCAGCGTCAGCATTGTATGCATAAGCAACAGGCTCAGCTTCATATGCAACAGCAACAGGCTCAGCTTCGTAAACAACTGCATCGTTACCATCAACAACGATAACAGGTTCAGCAGCTAGTGCAGCAGTTGACGCTAAAACGGCAGCAGAAATTGCTGTTAATTTAATAAGTCTCATAAATACTCTCCTAAAGTGTGGAATAAGTCGCCCATAAAAAATGACAATTTAGCTTTTTTTAAATCGATCATTTTGTTGAGCAGATTAAAACAATTTTGGCCGGAAAAGTCACCCCTCTAGGAGCGCTTTTTATTTGCCGTTATGTAAAGATTGCATAGATATTGTAATAATTACTACACCAATCCGCAAAACTTCGTCTTTCTGTTACACAATGCTCTTAAAGTAACTCAGCAGCGCAAACATGAATATTGGTTAGCTTAATCTTCATGTAAGGATATTACAAAATATGTCATTATAATGACCTACCTCTTTATTTAACTCAATGACAGTTATATAGCTTATTACTACAGTTTGTTGTATTTTGTGAGTTGGTGTAGTAATTATTGCTTTTAGAAAACTTTTCAGAAAAATAAAGCATTAGCATAAATTTTCAATATTGTATGACTGTGTAACGTTAGTATGGATGCATTTAGTATTGGCATATAAAGTAACTAGATCTTGTCTAAGCTTGATATTATGCTAAATTAGAGGATAGGAAAATTTGTCGCAAGGCTGCGTATTTACTGTTATCTATTAATGCCTTGTTGTGCTTCCTACTGTATTCTTTTTATTCTTATTGAGCCACTCATATGCCTAAAGTATCGTCGATTACCCGTGTGTTAGAGATTATCGAGGCGGTGTCTTATGCCTCAAAACCGCTCTCACCACTTGAGCTATCGCAAGAGCTTGATATTCCAAAGCCGACCATTCATCGATTGATTCAAAATCTGCTCGATGAAGGGTTTGTGACTGTGGATATTGGCGGCGGCATTATACCGGGCAAGCGGGTACGCAACTTGGGTGTTGAGCTTTGGCAGCAGCGATTGTTCTTTAATGAGCGACAAATGATTTTGCAAAAGCTGGTTGATGAGCTAAAAGAGACTTGCGGGATCGGTGTGCCTTATCAGATGAACATGATCTATACCAACCGTGCAAATACGACCTTGCCGATACAGATTTATTTGCCAGTGGGCGCAAAGTCGCCAATGTGGTGTACAGCGACTGGTAAGCTATATTTAAGTCAGTTGCCGCGCACAAGCCGCGACAAAATACTGCAAAACCTGTCATTGGATAAGTTTACCAAAAATACGATTACCGATATCGATGCGCTAAACGCTGAGCTTGATCGTATCGCTGAAACAGGTATTGGTATCGATAATGAAGAGTTTATCTCTGAGATGGTGGCAATCGCCGTACCGATACGGGATAGAAAGTCGCGCTACCTTGCTTCGCTATATCTTCATGCACCGACCATACGAGTGTCTTTAGATGATCTCTTAACCCATGTCCCACAACTGCAAAAAGCAGCGAAAGATATTCAGTCGCTCGTCTATGAGCTGCCAAGTTAAATGCCTTGATATAAACCAAAAATAAGTCCAAAAAAAGGTCTGCACTATTATGATAATGTAGACCTTTTTTAGTTATGCTTTTTTTAAAATCTTAAGTCAATACTGAGCTGTCGTGACGCGCCATAATGCTCGAGAAATCTCTATCGCCGTTCTCGATTGCATGCGCTTCATATAGCTCTGTCGCTTTGGCTCCCATCGGCGTCTCTACCTGAGTATCTTCAGCGGTCTGCATGGCAAGGTTAAGATCCTTTTGCATGAGCTTACTCATAAAGCCGCCTTGGTAGCCATTGCTAGAAGGGACATTTTCCATCACTTGCGGATAAGGATTGTATACCTCTAGTGTCCAGTTACGACCTGAGCTTTGTAGCATGATATCCGATAGCACTTTTGGATCGAGACCGTTTTTGACGCCCAGATTAATCGCTTCTGCCGTTCCTGCCATCAAAATTCCAAGCAGCATATTATTACAGATTTTTGCCACTTGTCCTGCGCCATGCTCGCCTGCATGAAAGATATTTTTGCCCATCACAGCCAGTATCGGCTCAGCTTTGGCAAAGGCATCAGTGCTGCCACCGACTATAAAGGTTAACGTACCAGCGATAGCACCGCCCGTACCACCAGAGACTGGGGCATCTAAGAAGTCTATGCCAAGCTTGCTTGCCGCCTCCGCCACTGTTCTTGCATCAGCCGCTGCAATGGTACTGCTATCAATGACTAAAGTACCTTTCGGTAACTCTGCAAGTAGACCGTCAGCGCCATTATCTCCTAGATAGACTGAATGGACGTGCTTGCCAGCAGGCAACATACTGATAACGACCTGTGCATGACGTGCAGCGTCTTTAGGACTATCTGCTACATTAGCACCCGCTTGTTGCAAGCGCGTGGTCGCCTCTGCGGATAAATCATAAACCGATAACGTATAACCTGCTTTTAAAAAGTTCTCTGCCATCGGTGCGCCCATATTACCAAGCCCAATAAAGGCGATATTTGGCTTAGTAGTATCGCTACTGGTGACATTCACATCCTTTGTATTCATCTCATCATTCCTTGATGGTTAAGTATTGATCATGCGTGCAGGCATTGCTACACATATAGCTGTAAACTATTTAATTGAGTGTAATTTTAATTTGATGTCTATATTGAATTGATAAATTCAATTTTTAACGCACAGACTGACTGCCTAAAGCATTATCACCCAACCAATCGCCTAACGGATGCGCATCTTTAGCATAAGGATTCACAAAATGCTGCTGTATGTACGTCTGCCCTTCGCTACTCAGGCAGTCTGCTAGTGAACGCGACCATTGTGGATTACGATCTTTATCAATGAGCAGCGCACGTACCCCTTCCTTAAAGTCAGGATTGGCGGCACAATGTACGGCTACATTGGCTTCTAAATACAGAACTTGCTCTAGCGATAAGTCAGTGACTTTATAATAAAGCGCATAGGTCAACGCCGCAGTCACTGGGCAGCCATGGCGATAAGTGTCTACTGCTCGCCGCGTCCAGCTATCATTAGCAAACTCTGTATCTATTTTTTCGAGTGCTGCATCACTTTGTAATAAAGCATCGATATCACCAAGTCCGCCGCTGTTCATCAACTGCTGGATAGGTTGCCAATGGATTGCCAATTTACTAGCAGGCAACTCGGCAATTGGTTGCGCTGCAAGCACACGGCTAACGATACTATGAGCACTATTGTTATCGCATTTATCCGTACGACTAGCGGCAACCTGCCAATCACTCTGTTTTAAACTTTGTATGACGGCATCATAGTCACTACTGGCGACGGCATACTCTGCAAGATTGGCTAATAGCGCATCATTGCCATTACACATCGCGCCCGTTAACCCTAAAAACAAGCCCGTCTTAGCTGGCATACGCTGCAAAAACCAACTGCCAGAAGCATCAGGGAACAGCCCAATAGTCACTTCTGGCATGGCAAAGCGCGTGCGCTCTGTGACCAAGCGGTGACTACAACCTGCCATCAAGCCCATGCCGCCACCCATAATAATGCCGTCACCCCAGAGTATTAGTGGTTTGGAATAAAAGTGCATCTGCCGATAAAGACGATATTCATGACCAAAAAATTCTGTCGCGTAAGGATTCGGTAGCGGTGCATCACTAGACATACTGTCATAAAGCTTACGAATATCACCGCCAGCACAAAACGCCTTATCGCCTGCGCCTTTTAATAGCAATGCCACCACTTGCTCATCACCTTGCCACTGCTCTAGTTGCTGCGATAACAATTGACACATCTCAACGCTAAGGGCATTAAGAGACTTTGGCATATTTAACGTCATTATCCCAATCAGGTGACCACAATCTGTCGGTTCGGTGCTGAATAGTACCGGCGCTTCTGGTTTGCCTTCTATAGCTGTTGTCATAAAAGTGACCTACAAATATTAAAAGAAAAATAGTATCATTAAGTTTGACTTTATGGCGTTTATTTATTTTGCCAAGTGGGTTTACGTTTTTCTAAAAATGCTTGTACACCTTCGCGCTGATCTTCAGTATCGAACAATTTAACAAAGGCTTCACGCTCATGGATAAGGTTTTGTGCAGGCGGAGTATGTCTTGCCGCTTGGATAAGTGTTTTGGAATAACTGACCGCAACTGGTGATTGTTTAGCGACTTTTTGTGCCAAGGCTTGTGCTGTTTGTAATCCCTCACCTTTTATAGCAACTTCTTCGACTAAGCCAATGCGTAGTGCAGTCTCGGCATCGACGCGCTCGCCGCACAATATCATGCGCTTTGCCCAGCCTTCACCTACTAAAGCTGTTAGATTTTGCGTACCGCCAGCACAAGGTAACAAACCAACGCCAGTCTCAGGCAATGCCATTTGTGCATGGTCTTCTGCAATACGGATATCACAAGCCAGCGCACATTCAAGACCACCGCCCATCGCATAGCCATTGATGACAGCGATGCTCACGCCGCGATAGGCTGACAACGCTTCAAATGCTTCACCAAAGGCGATCGCCATACTAATCGCACGACCTTTATCGCCATCTGCAAAATTATTTAAATCGGCACCTGCTGAAAAGAACTTCTCGCCATCACCATGGACGATTAACGCATACACCTCATCATTGGTATTGAGATCAGAGACCAATTGCTTAAGCGCATTGAGACTGTCCATCGTCCACGTATGAGCAGGTGGGTTGTTCAATGTGAGCGTCGCAATATGACCATTAATTGATAGTTTTAAGTTGGTATAATCCGTCATGAAATATCCTTGTTATAATTTTTTATAAAATTGCTTTATCCATACATTCGAATAGGCAAATTATCTATTCATATAAAATGATTAGCGTAACTGGCTTAACGCATCGTCTTGTAGCAGCTGACGTGAGACAATCACGCGCATAATCTCATTGGTGCCTTCTAAGATTTGATGCACACGCAAATCTCGCACATGGCGCTCAAGCGGATACTCATTGAGATAACCATAACCGCCATGCAGCTGTAAGGCTTCATTGGCGACATCAAAACACAAGTCAGTAGACAAACGCTTTGCCATTGCGCAATAAGTAGAGGCCTGTGCATCATTATTGTCGACTTTATTCGCCGCTAAATAGAGCATTTGCCGTGCGGTAATGGTTTGGGTCAACATATCTGCAAGCTTAAACTGTACCGACTGTAAACTAGCAATCGGACTACCAAATTGGCTACGCTCTTGCACGTAATTGGTCGCTGTCTCAAGCGCCGCTTGCGCAGTACCGACTGCACAGATACCAATATTAATCCGACCGCCATCTAAACCCTTCATCGCAATACGAAAGCCTTGACCTTCTTCGCCGATGAGGTTTTCTACTGGCACTTTGACATCTTTAAAGCTAATCGTCCGTGTTGGTTGTGCTTTCCAACCCATTTTATGCTCGTTTTTGCCGTATTCGATACCAGCACTGTCTGCATCAACGACGAATGCTGAAATCCCCTTTGGACCTGCAGCGCCCGTACGTGCCATAACCACTAACACATCAGTGGAACCTGCCCCTGAGATAAAGGTTTTTTCGCCGTTAAGAATATAATGCTCGCCTTGCTTATCGGCTTTGGTACGTAGTGATGCCGCATCAGAACCGGCATTAGGCTCGGTCAAACAATAACTGCCCAGCCATTCACCACTAACCATATTTGGCAAATATTTTTTGCACAATGCATCACTGCCAAACTCACCAATCATCCAGCCAGCCATGTTATGAATGCTCATATAAGCAGCAACAGCCGTATCACCCCATGCTAACTCCTCAAACACCATCGCAGAATCTAAACGCGGCAGACCCAAGCCATCATAGTCAGGGTTGGTATATAACCCTAAAAAGCCGAGCTCGCCTGATTTTTTAATCACATCAATTGGGAAATGCGAGGTGCGATCCCATTCAGCGGCATTGGGCTTTAGCTCTTTTTGTGCAAACTGTCTAGCAGTTTGGCGAAAGGCAATTTGGTCATCGGTCAATGAAAAATCCATGGGGTCATCCTTGTGCTGAATAGAGTGTATTAAAGCGTCAATGCAAATATAGGTGATTCAGCGTTAAATTGAAATAGTGGTATTAACCCCGCGGCTCGCCTCATCATCAAACCAGCGCGCCGTGACGGTCTTAGTTTGAGTATAGAACTGTACCGCTTGCTTACCATAAGGACCGAGATCACCAAGTTTACTGGCACGCGAGCCTGAGAATGAGAACATTGGTAATGGTACAGGAATCGGCAAGTTAATACCGATTTGGCCCACTTGGATATCTTGTTGGAACTTATGCGCAGCTGCACCTGACTGAGTAAAGATAGCCGTACCATTACCATGTGGATTGGCGTTGAGTAATTCAATCGCTTCATCTAAGCTGGCAGCACGCATGATGCACAGTACAGGTCCAAAGATTTCTTCTTTGTAAATTTGCATATCCGCAGTGACGTTATCAAAGATAGTAGGTCCTACAAAGTTGCCTTTCTCATACCCTTCAACCGTAATACCGCGACCATCAAGAATCAAGCTTGCCCCTTCTTCTACTCCAGTACCAATCAAATGCTCAACACGCGCTTTTGCCGCGGGAGAAATTAGCGGACCTAAGTCTTTATCATGCTTACCAGCTGAGACGATTAAACCTTCTGCTTTGGCCTTGATATCATCAATCCATTCACCCGCAGCGCCCACTAGCACCACAACTGACAATGCCATACAACGTTGACCAGCAGCACCAAATGCAGCACCAGCTAGCTGATTTAGCGTTTGCTCTTTATTGGCATCTGGCAATATAACACCATGGTTTTTCGCGCCCATCATACACTGTGCACGTTTTCCTGATTGACTGGCACGCTCATAAACGTGTTTGCCGACGTTGGTCGAACCGACAAATGAAACTGCTTTG
Organism: Psychrobacter immobilis; assembly: GCF_003148585.1. Lineage (GTDB taxonomy): Bacteria > Pseudomonadota > Gammaproteobacteria > Pseudomonadales > Moraxellaceae > Psychrobacter > Psychrobacter immobilis. The sequence continues at coordinate 337,931 of NZ_QGGM01000002.1, forward strand.
ATATCAGGATGATCACAAATCGCATCAACGGTCGCCTTGCCACCATGTACGACGTTTAGCACACCTTCAGGTACGCCCGCTTCAACCGCTAGCTCAACCAAACGCATGGTCACCATCGGATCTTGTTCAGAAGGTTTTAGGATAAAAGTATTGCCCGTGGCAATCGCCATTGGGAACATCCACAGAGGAATCATCGCTGGGAAGTTGAACGGCGTGATACCAGCACAAACACCAAGCGGCTGCCAAATACTATAGGTATCAACGCCTGAGGCAACGTTTTCAACGAAATCGCCAATCTGTAGATTTGCAATCCCAGCAGCATGCTCAACCACTTCTAAACCACGGAATACATCACCGCGTGCATCAGCAATAGTCTTGCCCTGCTCTGCGGTCAAGATTTCTGCTAGCTCATCCATATGGTCACGAATCAATGCCTGATATTTTAGAAAGATACGCGCACGTGTGGTAATCGGTGTTTTGCGCCACGTTTGAAAAGCGGCTTTGGCTGCTGCAACCGCCTGATTGATTTCATCGTCTGTGGTTTGCGGAACTTTGGCTATGACTTCTTGCGTGGCAGGATCGGTGATATCAATCCATTCACTGGTATTAGAATCAACAAATTGACCATTGATGAGCTGCTTGACGTGGTGCATAAGATATCCTTATCTTGTTTGCGAGACTACCCTTTAGCGGTGTCTTAATATTCAAAAAGAGAGAAAAAATGATGAGCTTTTATCGATCAAACGTAATTTATAAAATGATTTATTTCGTATCGTTATTGACTATACCAATAAACCATTTTTAGGGTCAAGCGCTTTGTCAAAATTTTATCTGAGTTTATGTTAACGAAAAAAACTTTATGTAAGGTATATTTTCAGTTTGAGCGAAAGCGACTAAGTAGTGATAAAAATGAAGAGACGCCTTAAATTGAAAACAAAAAAGCCCATGATTGTGCATGAGCTTTTTTTCAATATTAACGTTAGATGGCTTTTTTCAATTAATACGCCATCGTATTAGTAGTCTTTCATAGACTGCTTAATCGCCTCAATCGCTGTTGGATTATCAAGCGTTGACATATCTCCTGTTTCGTTGCCTTCTGCTAGAGCACGAATGGCTCGACGTAAGATTTTGCCAGAGCGCGTTTTTGGTAGTGCTTGCGGGAAATAAATTGCCGCTGGCCTTGCGATACCACCAAGGGATTTGACCACAGCACCGATGACCTGCTGCTCAATACGGAAACGATTTTCGGTGGTCGTGACTTGTTCATGATCTCTCAGCACACAAAAGGCTATCGGCAATTCTCCTTTCAATTCATCATGAATACCCACAACCGCACATTCTGCCATCTCTGGATGCGTACTAATCGCTTCTTCAATTTCTTGCGTGCCAATACGATGACCGGCGACGTTAATCACATCGTCAGTTCGTCCTAAAATATAAAAATAACCCTCCTCATCAGTCACGGCATAGTCTGAGGTTGAATATTGCTTGCCATCAAACAGACCAAAATAGCTACTGACAAAGCGTTCGTCATTTCGCCATACCGTGGTCAGACAACCGGGCGGCAATGGTGCACGAATCGCGAGCAGTCCTTTTTCGCCAGCTTTACAAGGTTCGCCTGTTTCTTCATTAATGACATGCGCATCGTAACCATACATGGGATAACCAGGTGAGCCTTGCTTGTGCGGCTTATGATTGAATTTGGGCGTGTTACTCAGGATGGGCCAGCCAGACTCTGTTTGCCAATAATGGTCTAAAATTGGCACACCTAAATGCTTAGTCAGCCAGTTGGCTGTCGATTCATCCAGTGGTTCACCTGCCAAAAAGAACGATTTGACACTTGAGACATCGTAGCGTGTCATCCATGTCTCATCTTGCTTTTTGAGCATACGTACGCCGGTCGGCGCGGTGAACAAAATATTGACCTTGTTGGCTTCCACAATTCGCCACCAGATACCAGGGTTTGGTCGATGTGGTAAGCCTTCATACATCACACTCGTCATGCCAGCCAGCAATGGTGCATAAATGGTGTAAGAATGCCCGACCGCCCAGCCGATATCTGATATCGCCCAAAATGTCTCGCCCGCCTTGCCATCGTAGATATAGTCCATCGACGTCGTTAGCGCAACCGCGTGACCACCTGTATCACGTTGCACGCCTTTTGGCGTACCCGTAGTGCCTGAGGTATAAAGTAAATATGATGGCGTATTTGACTCAAGCCAAACTGGCTCGACAATCGCATTGGCTTCACAGCTGATACGGCGCTGAGTTGCATAATCAACATCAATATTTTTTGGCTCAAATGGTAAAATGCCACGATTGATGACCAATACATGCTTGGGCTTGACCGTTGCTTGCTCTACCCCTTGATTGACAAGGTTTTTATAATTAATAACTTTACCGCCACGCAAACCTGCATCCACCGTGATGACCATTTTTGCTTCGGCATCATCCATACGAATGGCTAAGTTATGGGCAGCAAAACCACCAAATACCACGGAATGTACCGCACCGATACGAGCGCAAGCCAACATGGCATAAGCGGCTTCTAGAATCATCGGCATGTAAATGACAACGCGATCGCCCTTGCCAATACCATGACGCTGTAGCACATCAGCAAAATAATTGACTTCTTTATATAGGTCATTATAGGTCAGACGACGTTTGGTATAGTCCGTGTAAAGCTCAACGTTATTACCCAAATCTTTAAACGCATCGACGACTGCAGGAAAGGTTTCGATTAACTCTTGGTTAATCTCAGAGGATAACCAGATAAAAGCATCTTGCTCTGCGCGTTCTGCAAGATGGCGATCCACACAGTTATAGCAAAGATTGGTCTCGCCGCCGACATACCACTGCGCAAAAGGCAGATTGCTGTCATCAAGGATTTGTTCAGGTTCTTTATGCCAATAGATACGCTTTGCTTGCTCTGCCCAAAACTGCTCTTTATTTTCAATAGAAGAGTGATAAATTTCAGCAAAAGTTTGAGTGGTATTAGATAACGCTTGAGAAGTCTGAGCTTGCTCTGACGATTGGTTGGTCACTGAAGTGGCGGTTTGCTCGCTCATAATAGCTGTCCTTAGCATAAATGATGGGTAATACGATGTAATATTGTCATAGTAAAGATTGGCTATCCCTGCCAGCTATCTCTAATAGAACAAAAAACCGATACACTACGTATCGATTTAGTAGGTATCGGTTTAAAATGTAGCAGAGCTAACAATAAAGGTCAACTATTAAGCCAGTTATCTGCTCAATAGTTAAGCCACTTTAAGCCTATACCTCAGTTTGATCAGCATACATCTCACGCATCACTTTTTTGTCATGTTTACCAACAGAAGTCTTTGGTAGCTCATTGACGAACTTAAACTGACTTGGCACACCATATTTCGGGATAATACCCCGCTCTACAGCTTTCTCAGCAATGGCTTTGATATCATCAACGCTCGTGTCTTGAGCATTAGGTTTTAACACAATCAAGGCCAATGGACGCTCGCCCCACTGTTTGTCACGTACCCCAATCACAGATACGTCAGCGACCGCTGGATGTAACGACAAAATCGTCTCAATCTCTAATGACGATATCCACTCGCCGCCTGACTTAATGACATCTTTTAAGCGATCAGTAATTCTAATATAACCATCAGGACGTATATAAGCAATGTCTTGGGTGTGCATATAGCCGTTTTCCCACAGCTCTTTGCCCGCATCGTCATTTTTTAGATAGCTTTGCGTTAGCCAAGGTGCGCGCAATACCAGCTCGCCAGTATTGTCTTGACCGGTACCAACCGACTCATTATTGCTACTCCATATTTGAGCATCCACCATCAGTACGGGCTTACCAGTCATACAACGGCGAGCGATATCTTCATCTTCACTCATTTCAGGCTCGTCGAGACTAAATTCTGTCAAGCTAATAAGGGGCGCTGTCTCTGACATACCATAACCAGTATATACTTCGATACCTTGTGCCATGGCGGTTTTTGCCAAGCCTTCAGTCAACCTTGAACCACCGATGATCATTTTTAAACCATTAAAGCTAGCACCGCGATCTTGCGCTTCTTTGAGCACCATTTGCAAAATCGTTGGGACACAATGGGTAATACTAACTTTTTCATTAATAATCAAATCCATTAACACATCTGGTGCATAGCGTCCCGGATACACTTGCTTCAGACCAGCCATGGTCGCAGTAAATGGAAAGCCCCACGCATGTACGTGGAACATTGGCGTCATCGGCATATAGACATCACCGTAGCTGACGCCTTGCTTGTCGGGCAGCATACCTAATGTCGCCGCTTCGGTAAGAGTATGCAATACTAGCTGGCGGTGGCTAAAGAATACGCCTTTTGGATCGCCCGTCGTGCCTGAGGTATAAAACGTCGTGGCAATGGTATTTTCATCAAAATCTGGGAAGTCAAACTCACTATCGGCAGCTTGTAATAACGCTTCATACTCACCTACTACGCGGTTTTGATTACCACCGAAGACTCCTTCAGATGTCACGCCATCATCATCTAGCCAAATAATGTGCTCAATACTAGAGTTTTCAAACTGATAGCTTTTGACCAATGGCGCAAACTCAGAGTTGAGCAGCAGCACTTTTGGCTTAGCGTGATTGATGGTATAAAGAATTTTTTCTGGCGATAGGCGGATATTAACGGTTTGTAAAATATACTCTGACATCGGTACCGCGAAATACGACTCAAGATAACGATGGCTGTCCCAATCCATCACCGCCACTATATCACCTGCATCTAGATTTAAACCTACTAAGACATTGGCCAAGCGATTGATACGATTGAATAAATCTTTATAGGTAAGGCGTTTTTTGTCAGCATAAACGATTTCTTGCTCTAGCGACACCGTTTTGGCACGGTTCAATAGTTGCTTAACTAATAAGGGATAATCGTAAGCAGAAGGGGCGCTGTGGTAAATATTTGACATAGATGTGACGTCCTTGTTGGTCATGCGGATAAGTTATTATGCGGGTGAATCATGGATAATTGATGGCACGCAGTTCTAGTTATTTTAGCTTTTACTTATAAAAAATTGGCTGTTTAAAAAGTGATAGTGGCTAACATTATTAATAGAATTATTAAGGTGTATTGAACAGGCTATATCGATAGTAAGAAAAAATCGACGCTATGTAAAGCAACCTTACGTAAACATCCTAAGCTGCAATAGCTTGATGAAAATTGCTCAAAAACAGCCATCAAGCCGCGCGTGATTTTGTTTTAATCATGCCAAAACTGGCAACCAGTAATGCCAAAATCTGTACAAATAAGAGCAGCCATACTGTGAGCGACCACTGCCCGCGCGCATAAGCCATACCGCATAACCACGCACCCATCGTACCGCCAGCATAATACCCCATGTAATATAAACCAGACGCCAATGAGCGCCCTTTTTTAACATTGACGGCGATATAACTGATGGTAGCAGCTTGGGTGATAAAGACACCTGAGGACATAATAGCAAGACCAATAATAATGCCCCATAACGGCGTTACTAGCGTTAACAGCACCCCAATCATAGAAACGAAAACAGCCACGCGCACTGTGCGCGCTGAACCAAAGCGACGTAGCAAGGTCGTCGACAATGGCGTGATGACAACGCCTATCAAATAAACGGCAAAAATATTGGCAAGCGCACCCGTATTCAACTCATATGGCGTCTTAGCAAGATGTAAATTGATAAAGGTAAAACAACCCACGAGTGAGAATAAAACACACGCTCCTAGCAGACAAGCCGTCACCACATAACGATTGGTTAGATGCTCACCGAGCGTCTGCATCGCGGAACGAAAATTCGGATTGGCCACAAACTGCTGTGACGATGGCAGCATTTTGCCGACCCACAGCGCACCGATAAGGGTCATCGCTGCCATCACATAATAGCCTGCACGCCAGCCGATAAGCTCGTGCAAATGCCCAAGCAAAAATCGCCCCATGAAGCCGCCAAGTACCGAGCCTGAGACATAGAACGACATCAGTTCTGTGACAGCGCGTCCCTCAAACTCTTCACCGATATAAGCAATCGTCACCACGGTAATGCCCGGTACAGACAACCCTTGCATAAACCGCCACATACCCATCCAACCAATACTCGGACTTTGGGCAATTAAAGCAGTTGGTATCGCTAAAAATAATAATGCGCCAACGATAAAGGATTTACGCCCCACAGCGTCAGACAGCATGCCCAAGAATGGCGACATAATAGCAATCGCCATCACCGTTGCACCGACGATCATGCCAGCTTGCACCTCAGTTGCAGACAGGTCTACCATTAATACGGGCAAAATGGCCTGAATAGAATACACTTGCAAAAAAGCAAACATCCCAATCAAGCCAATGGTGAGTTTTAAGACCCACGATGTTGCATTATTGATTGGTGTAGATAGAGGTTCTGGCATATTATTTTGGGATTTACTGATGGTATTTTTCACAGGGATACAGGCTATGTTGGACGCGGATGATCTGGCGTGAGTAATAGAAATAGGACGATAATAGCTGAAATAATGACGAAAACAATGATGACAATAATGGCTGATGCTAGGGATAGCCGTCAGGTATGATTTTAGCACACCAAATACCAGACTCTGGTTTCGGTGTGTTATCGGTATTGCTTTATTGATGCTTAGGGTCTGTTGAACACTAAAAATTGCTGCTTTGTATACTGCGTAGGTGACGTATATTTTTGACAGCAAGCAGATTACTGTCTACTATTATTTTGATCTATTATATATAAATGCGATCTACAAAAACTTATACCCACAAAATATAACCTGCGGCAAAATCCAACTCACCTATAGCAGACTCTCTATCATGCCCAAATACCCTTTTTATTCGCAATGGATTGTCGCTATAGGTGCATTGGTTTTTTCTATAAGTGCGTCGGCAGTTACGTTAGACGAAGTAGCCGCAACTAACAAGCTCACAATTAAAGAGCAATCGACCAAAATAGTATCAACCCCGATAGCGTCAGCGGTTGTAATAACATCGTCTGTATCAGCACCAGCCGTGCCGTCAAACTGTATCGCCGACAGTATTATTACAGCGGCTAATCTTTCAGATACGCGTGATAAAGGGCCTTTTTCGGTGGCCAAAAAACCCGTTCCTCGTCAGTTAGCCAACGGCTTTGGTGGCGGAACTATTTATTATCCAACCAATGCAGGCGGCTGTGGTCTGTTAGGCGGAATCGCAGTAGTACCGGGTTATGTGTCCTACGAATCTTCTATTAAATGGTGGGGGCCGCGTTTGGCATCTTGGGGATTTGTGGTTATTACCATCGATACCAACTCCATTTATGATGACCCAGAGAGCCGTGCGGCGCAGTTAAGTGCCGCGCTTGATCATATGCTTCGTGACAATACGGTAGGCGCTCAGATAGATAGTACACGCTTGGGTGCTATTGGCTGGTCAATGGGCGGCGGCGGCGCGCTCCAGCTAGCGACAAAACGTCAGACGGTTCGAGCGATTATTCCGCAAACGCCCTATCACGATAAAGACTATGGCGAAATGAACACGCCTGCTTTATTCATTACTTGCCAAAATGACCGTATTGCCTCAAATAAAAAATACAGCAGTCGTTTTTATGATAAGGCTACAGGCGCAAAAATGAAGATTGAGATAAAGAACGGTAGCCATTTTTGTCCAAGTTATCGTTTTAATGAGATATTACTGAGCAAGCCCGGTATTGCTTGGATGCATCGCTATATTAATGGCGATACCCGCTTTGATCAGTTTTTATGTAGTAACGACAACTATGGCAACAATCCTCGTATATCCGCTTACGACTATAAAAACTGCTCATAAACGAGGCACTCATGAGAAAAGCACTGATAAACTAGACACTTATAAACGATCCGCTGGTCAACGTCTGACTTAGGAGCGCTTAGCATAGAAAAAGGCTACCGAAATGGCAGCCTTTTTTATAAAATCATTAACGCAATTATTCACAGCTCGCTTTGCCAGTGCGATGATTAACGGCACCATTGGCGGCTAATAGCTTTTGCATATCAACCAAATCTCGCGAACACGCATATGAATAGGCACCTTGATTATATGAGCCCATTTTTTTGTCTTTGGTCGTTGCCACTAGATTTGGATTAGCACCTTGCGCCAATAAATAGTTGACAGTTTCAAGGCGATTATTACTAGCTGCAACCATAATCAAGGTTTCACCATCACTTTCTACCGTCTGATCATTTAAGTCCACAGGCGCTTTTTCATTCAATAACGTATGTACTTTTTTGACAATATTGGTATTTTTTCCCAGTACAGCAGATTTCATGACGTTATAAACATCACCGTCATCTTTAGCATAGATATCAGCACCTTTGCTGACTAAGTAATCGACCACATCTTCATAGCCGATAAAAGCAGCCCAGCCTAACGCCGTTTGGTTAAGGCTACCTGTATCTTTAACTTCTAAGTCTTGACCATTGTTAACCATGTATTTGACCGTGGCTAGATCACCATGTTTTACGGCGTCAAACCAAGTAGCATCTGCACCTGTGGAGGGTTTGTCATAAAACACACGCCAAGAAAGTTTGTTTTGATTGGCAAGATCAAAATTCTCAGTAGTGCTGAAACGAAAACCCACTTGTGGGACTGGTGCGGTTTGAGCAGCTTGGATAGTGTCAATTTTAGTGACGCTGTTATCATTGTTTAGGCTTGAGCAACCTGCTAATAACATCGTTGCCATAACCGCTGATGCGCTCATTTTTCCAAAAAATCTCATGACTCAACCTTCAAATACAAATTAAATAGTGAGAGATATTATACAGATTCATTAAATAATAATCTATAAATTATAAGCTATGAATGACAATGACCCTCGAGTAATATAGGCTTATATCCGACTTTAACGTTATACACTGAACCTAACAATCAACATCTTTTTTATAACAGACTTTAGGTACATGACTCACCATAATAAGATATCAATTATAATAAGTTGTCATCTACTGATAAGAAATATTCATTATTAAAATTGCTGAGACATTAAAAAACTCGAATAAAAACACTAAGGAATAATTTCAATGACCGATAAAATTCATGATTTAGGGGCAGGATTTTGGAATATACGCGGATCTTTTCGCATTGGCGGTGTTCTAAACATTGGCACTCAGTGCTCACTTATACAGTTAAACTCAGGAAAGTTTATATTTTTGGATAGTTATTCATTGACTGGTGACGTACGCGATGAGGTGATGGCATTAACCAATAATGGTCAAGATGTCGAAGCAGTACTGAACGTCCACCCATTCCATACGGTGCACTGTGCACAAATGGCAAAAGACTTCCCGCAGGCGACCTTTTATGGCAGTCGCCGCCACCATAAAAAAGTACCTGAAGTACAATGGGCAGATGACTTGGTTGAAAGCGATGCGGTCGCCAAGCGTTACCCTGAGCTTAAGTTCTCAATGTCACAAGGCATCCACTATATCTCACCCAATGAGATGATTCATGCAGGCTCACTATTAGCCTATCATCCTGCCAGTCAAAGCTTGCACGTCGATGATACCTTTATGAGTCCACCGATGAAGTTATTAGAGGCGATATTACCTGAACTGATACTGCACCCAACGACCAAAAAAGCGCTAAAAAATGAGCCCGATGCAGGCAAGCAATACTGCGATTGGGCAAGCAATTTGGCACATGAATGGCGCGATGCGCGTAATTTCTGCGCCGCACATTCCTATTTAGTGACATTCAATGACGGTGAATTTGAAGTGGCGCTATTAAAAGCCATTGATAAAGCCCGTCCAAAATTAGAAAAAGCTTAATTGACCGTATAATCTCACATTAGAAGCATAACAAAGGGAGTGACCAAGATGGTCGCTCCCTTTTTTGCAATGACGCCATCAACATCAAAAGTTATTAACGAAACAATAAAGACGCTAGCTCATCTTCGTTATTGATGATATCTGCCAAGGTATAGCGCTCAAGGACGTTAATAAATGCCGTTAATGCTTCAAAGAATACACTTTTTAGTTGGCATGCTGGGCTAATGACACAGCCTCTAGCGTTATTTGTCGTTTCATCAATAAGCGTAATAGGCAAACCAGTCTGTCGACCATCACTACTCTTATCATTCGCGGGTGTCGCAAAACACTCGACCAAATCAAAGTCCGGCTCTATTTTTTTAATTAATACACCCAAATTGATGTCTTTTGGCGCACGAGCCAAACGTATACCACCATTTTTACCACGCACACTTTCTATATAACCAAGCTGACCCAACTGATGAATAATCTTGGTCAAATGACTTTTAGAAATGCCATAACTGTCGGCAATATCACTGATATTTGCAAGTAATGGCGGCTCTGGTCTCACTGCCAAGTAAATCAATGAGCGCAGCGCATAATCGCTATAATTGGTCAATCGCATTTATTTGCGCTCCTATTTTATATAAATCTTTCAAATATGTATCAGCTTAAATTTTAGCAATGTAACTCTATAAGTTTGAAAATGAGGGTCTTGAAAAGTCAGTGTCTCAAACAAACGGTATTTCAAACAAACAGTGTCTGGAAAACAAAGGTCTTAAAACCTTATAACATTTGCAAAATAATCTACTTAAAAATATCAACAATCAGTCGATAGACTTGGATAAATACCCTATTATTTTGGCGATAGCATTATAACGGCTCTACAGGCTCTAACCAAACAAACCATCAGGTCTAGGACGTGCCAGCATCGGCAAATAACTGATGCAAAATAGCACGAAGCAAGCAATCCACGCCCCTTGGGCAATCATGATCCATAATAGATAGTGACTCATATCGGCAAGCGGCAACAGCACGCGACTGACAAATGCCAATACCATCAGACCATACATAATATTCACCGTCTTGGGCGGCTGATGAATGCTGCGTCCCGTATGACCAAGCGATACCCGCGTCATCATCGCTACGGTCATCATACCAACGCCTGCAATGGCAAGCCCATGCATCGCAATACTATGAGTATAGCCCAACCATGGTTGCAGCGCATACAGCAGAAAACTCAAACACATGCCCAAAAATGCAACATATAATGACCAAAGCAATGGCTTTTGCCAGATACCGCGATGATACCAGCCTACCAAACGGACGATATTAACCACTGCTACGCCAAGCGCCGTAATAGTCAGCAGATACTGATTAGGATAAAACAAGTCACTGATAAAAAACGCTAAGAAAAACAATAAACTCGCAATATCCTGTACTTTACTATTGCGCAACTTGATGACTTCCGTCGTTCCAAGACTCAGACCACGTTCAATAAAGAATGGCACCACGCGGCGACCAATGGTCAGCACCAAACCGATAATTAAATAAAACCCTAGATAAATACCTATTTTAGTCATACTCATATCGGCATTGATAATACCCCAGTAGCAGATTCCATTGCCAACGGTCAATAATGCCAGTTTCGCTAAGATACCCATTTGCTTATACTGCTTGACCTGTAATACCGCTCGACATATCACAAATGCCATCGAAGCGATAAACAATAAGTCAAATACTGCGGCGATATATAACAACGATATACTGCTACCCGCAACCGTCATACCAAGCCCAAAACCTGCCCAGCTCAAACGTGCCAGCAGCCAACAGCCAAATATAGCCAGCAGCTTATAACCATGCGGCATCATTACCCCTGTCCACGTCTTCACTGCCGTGAGGAGAAATCCTGCAATGACCGCCAAGGCATAACCATAGACCATCTCATGACCGTGCCAATACAATGGGTTCAGTGCTTGTGCGTCAATATCTGTATGACCAGTAAATACAAAAGACCATAGCAGCATCGTTATCACGGCAAATAGCGCGGCAGCACTAAAAAATATTCGAAAGCTCAAATTCAGAATAGGATGCGGAGAGCTGGGCGGCTTGCTGGGTAAGTTGATCGATTGCATGGCAGTCTTCTTAGAAGCATGTGAATAAAGTTTAACCTAAAGATTCATTTTAGATGAATGTTATGAGTTATACAATAGTGATAATTTTATAACTCATTATAACGGTTTGCTATTAGCATAAAAAATAACCGCTAATAAGACTATTAAGCGGTTTAGAACGTGCTATTTAGTATTGGTGCTCTAAAATCCATAAACTGCTTTAACTTACATGACCGCCTTGCCATTTATCAATGAACTCACCATTGGGATCGTATTGCTGGGTTTGCTTGCAAAGATTAAATTGCCGACATCCTCTTGGATCAGCGCCTACGCCCGCTAGATATTGCCAATTCCCCCAATTACTCGCGACATCATAATCGATAAGATGCTGCTCAAAATAGGTTGCACCGTAACGCCAGTCTAAACCCAGCTCATGAATAAAGCAGCTAGCAACGATTTGTCTGCCACGATTGGACATATACCCTGTTTGCTTTAGCTGATTCATGCAGGCATTGACGATAGGATATGGCGTGCTGCCATTCTGCCATTGCTGCAAACGCTGATCGTCAAAATGAGTAGCTGGTAATTCATGACCAATGCCCTTAAACAAAAATAGATTGCTACCATGTTCAATCGCATACCAATAAAAATACTCGCGCCACAGCAGCTCAAACCATATCCAATACGTTGACTCATTGGCGATAATCTCACGCTCATAATGACGTAAGCGATTCAATAGTATTTTCACAGACAAGCAACCATTTGCCAGCCAAGGCGAGAATTTAGTGGAATGCGTCCAGTCATCCAGTGCATTACGTGTGGTTTTATAAGTGCGCGGCGCAGCAGAATCGAAATAGTGAGTTAAATGAATCATTGCATTTGTTTCACCACCTTTAAAACTAAGCGCTTGCTCATCAGATGGTTGTGTTTTAAAAAGGTATTTACTATGCGCTATCAACGCATCAGGCATTGGCGGTAGCGACTTTGGCGTAGGAAAAACAGCCACCTCTTCGTCAGCATTCAATAAATCATGGCTTGCTTCAACCTTTTTGCGAAACTGGGTAAAGCTTTTGGGCAGGTCTTGTGTCGGTAAATCAGCAAATAGCGTATGGGTTGATTGCCTGTGCCATATTATCTGTGGATATTTGCTCTGCAAGGCAGCATAGCCTTTATTTTGATTATAATCTGCCGTGTGGCTGACACAGATATCGGTGACTTGTTGCTGCTCAATGAGCTGGCATAACTGAGTAAAGGCGTTTAAGGCAGACTCCACCTTATCTTGTGACAACTGACTCTTTGATGAATAGCTTGGCGACAGATACAGCAATCGATTACCAAGGCGCTGAAGCGATCGATCCAAATCAGCCAAGCTCTCAGACAAGAACTGCTGACGAGCAGCGCCCATCTCATTAAAGTGGTAAGCTTGACGGCTCTCTTTCGGTTCAATGCAATCAGCCAAAAAACCAGCATAGATAAGCATCAGGTTGCCTTGATTACTTTTAGTCAATGTCGCCGCTTTGACTAACGTTTCATTGTCCTCTATGCGCAAATCGTTATGAAATAAGACCAATACCGCTTTTTTGACTGACTTATTTGATGCATTGTCTAATTGGTGATTTGACATGCTCTCGATTCCCAAGTAGTTAAACGCGCTCACTTGAAGCTGAGTCTAAACTTTGACTTCCTCCCCGCCCTCAAAGGAGGGGGATTCCTACTAAAGACGGCCAAGCCCGACCGCGAGAATGTTTTTTGCTCCATTAACGTCTC
>NZ_QGGM01000003.1:0-343312 GCF_003148585.1 Psychrobacter immobilis
AGCTGAGTGGCATGTTTGTCTTTGATGCGTAGTTTGAGCGTTTTCATGGGGTAATTATGATCTCAATGTATTTGGTTATCAAGGTATGTTCAATCCTAGGTGACAACGGTTGACGCCTGATATCCATGCCCTAGAAGGACGTGGTTTTACGGCGCTAGATGATAAAAGTATTAATAATAGAAAACGCTCAGCTTTTGAGTATAACGAAGTTTGGTTGGTTTTTCATAATTCAACGGCTATAACAGCAAAAATACAACGATAATAAAACGAACCATCATGCTGTGATAGTAATTATGCTCAAGGCATCAATCATAAAAAAGACGCTAAGAGTTATCTTAACGTCTCTATATAAAGTCGATTATCAGTATTAATAATTAAGGTTTTGCAGGCTTAACCAACTTCACTAATGGCGCATAGCCTGACTGCGGCATCACATCGACTGGAATAAACTGTAGCGCCCCGCCATTGATACAATAGCGCAGCCCGCCACGATCTTTTGGCCCATCAGGGAATACATGACCCAGATGTGAGTCTGCTACTCGCGAGCGAACTTCAGTGCGTACCATATTAAAAGCGGTGTCTTCATGCTGGGTAATGACTTGCATGTCAATCGGCTTGGTAAAGCTTGGCCAACCACAGCCAGATTGGTATTTATCAGTTGATAAAAATAAAGGCTCACCGCTCACCACATCGACATAGATACCCGGCGCAAATAAATTATCATATTCATGGCTAAAGGCGCGCTCAGTACCGGCATCTTGCGTGATATTGTATTGTGCTTTGGTCAAGGTGTTTTTGAGCGCGCCTTTATCAAATCCTGCGTAACGCTTAGGATTTAAAGTCTCAGCAACGGTACTTACAGGTGCAAGCTTGGTACGCGCAGTACCTTCTGGTTTATCATCGGCAAGGCTTAAATCAACATGACAATAGCCGTTTGGATTTTTTGCCAGATAATCCTGATGGTACATTTCAGCTAAGTAGAAATTGTCTAGCGGCTCATTTTCTACTACAATTTTTTGTTTATACTGGCTTTGCACACGTTGGAGGGCAGCATCAATCACTGCTTTATCTTCTTTATCGGTGTAATAAACGCCTGAGCGGTACTGCACACCGTGATCATTGCCTTGTTTGTTGAGGCTGGTTGGATCTATCACGCGGAAGTAGTATTTTAAGATAGTATCAAGGTCTGTTTTATCCGCATCGTAAGTGACTTTGACGGCTTCGGCATGACCTGAACCACGAATCACTTGCTCGTAACTTGGATTGGCGGTATCACCGTTGGCATAGCCTGATACAGCGTCGACCACACCCTCGACGCGCTCCATGTAAGCTTCTACGCCCCAAAAGCAGCCGCCCGCCAAGTAGATTGAGCGCGTATTAATCGCTTTGCCTTTATCGTTATAATAAACGCCCTCTTTTTGTTTGATGGTTTCAATCTTGCTGTTGTTGTCTAAGGTTTGCGCGTTTGCTGGTTTAGCACTCCCTGCTTTAAGCTCAGCAAAATCATTATTGGCATTTTCAGCAAGGGCATAGGCTTGCTCTGCCGATATATTGCCTTTCACCAAATGCACCAAGTTGCCGCTTTTATCGAGTATCGCCCAGCTTGGATAAACTTGCACACCAAGTTTATTAATCAGCTCGCCTGAAGCGTCAGACAATACTGGTAGCTTTGGATAGTCTGCTTGGACGCCTGCATACCAAGTGCTAAAGTCGCTATCGGCTTTTTCGTTTAGATGACCGGGACTGACAACAGTCACGACATTTAAATCAGCGAACTTGGGATCGGTGCGCCATTCTTCGGTTTCTGCCAACGTACCCAAACATAATGGGCACCAGCTTGCCCAAAATTTAATCAATGTCGGTTTATTAGGGTCAATGACTGCTGTGCCCGTGTCACCTAAGCCTTTTGTCAATTGCGGCAGCGCTCGCATTTGTCCAAGCATATCGGAAGGCAGCATGTCACGTGAGCTAGTCACTCCACTGTTTTGCTTGGCTGATTTAGTCGTGCTACTTGCATTGCTCTCCGCACTACTCATTTGTCCACAAGCGACCAATATGCCAGCACTCAGTACTGTCGTGACACCAACGGCACTAATGTTTTTTAGCCAACGTGATGAATCACATGGTGAGTCTGTCGCTAACTTATTAGTATGACTATGATCATTATGGCGAATTTTCTTATGCGGCATGCGAGGTCCTTTTTACGAAGTCTTACGATCATAAACTGAGTTTTTATGCTCGCTCATGATCTTCTTACGTAATCAATGAGAGTGGATAAATCAAGATTTTAGCAAAGCTAATACACTATTAGAGTATCTTAATAGTATACATCGATGATGGAGTTTACTTTAATAGTAACTAAGGGGTTGCTACACTTTTTTAACACCAGTGTAAGAATAATGATATAGACAGAAATCTATCATTTTGCAGGTGTAATTTATAAAACAGCATTTAAAAAAACGTCGTATTATTTTTAAATTAAATTTTGGCACGCATAAATTGCGCCACATACTCATCAGCTGGGTTGTGGCGTAATTCACTGGGTGTATCCGTTTGTACCAAACGCCCGCCATTTAAAATACTAATCCGCTGACCGACCTTAATCGCTTCATCGATATCATGAGTGATAAAGACGATGGTTTTGTTTAGCCGTGCTTGTAGCTCAAGTAGTTGGTCTTGTAATTGGGCACGAATAAGGGGATCAAGGGCAGAGAAAGCCTCGTCCATCAGCAATATTTGATTGTCGGTTGCTAAGGCACGCGCAAGCCCTACTCGCTGCTGCATCCCTCCTGACAGCTCATCAGGGTAACTTTTCTCCAAATTTGCTAGCCCAACTTCATTAAGCCAATGCCGAGCAACCTCGTGGCGTTCTTTGATACTCATTTTTCGCACTCGCAAGCCGTAAGCGACGTTTTGCAGCACCGTCATATGTGGCACCAAACCAAAATGCTGAAAAACCATACTGAGTGTCTGCTGGCGATAATGCTGTAGCGCTTTATCATTTAGCTCTAAAATATTAATAGCAGACGATGATCTTCCATTTTCTAATACATCAGCAGAGGGTTTGGCATTAGTGGAGGGCTTAGCAATAGTAGACGGCTTAGCATTAATAGAAGTATCAACCCATATTTTACCGCTGGTTGGGTCAATCAAACGATTGATATGGCGTATCAAGGTTGATTTTCCTGAACCTGACAAGCCCATAATACAATGCAGCTCACCTGCTTTAACGCTTAAATTGATGTCATAAAGCCCGACCGAATAGCCTGTTTGTTCCTTTACCTGAATACTATCCATACCTTCTGCTAGTAATGCCAATGCAGACTTTGCTTGCGAGCTATTGGCATTATAAATCTTGCTGATATTTTCCAATTGAATATGATTCATGATGGCTCTCATTTTTATTTTTCTAGTTATCATTATGATTAGGGCGTGTTGAACATTCGACCAGGGCACTGATAATTAACCAATGGGATGCCTGCCAGCATCGATGGTTTTTTGCCGAGCACGCTTGCCTTGACCGAACGCTTGGGTGATACGGTCAATGATAATGGCAACGATGACAATCGCCGTACCTGCTTGCAAGCCCTGACCGATATTAAGCGTTTGAATCGATTGCAACACATCTTCACCAAGCCCCGGTGCGCCAATCATAGACGCGAGCACCACCATAGAGAGCGACATCATCACCGCTTGATTCACGCCCGCCATAATACTGGGTAATGCTTGCGGCAATTTAATCCAAATGAGCAGCTGCAAGTGTGTGCTACCGAACGAGCGCCCTGCTTCGACCATCTCATGATTGACTTGGGTAATCCCCAATGTCGTCAGCCGAATCAGTGGTGGCAAGGCATAAATAATAGTGGCAAATAACGCAGGCACTTTGCCAATCCCAAATAACATTAATACGGGTATCAAATAGACAAAACTTGGCATGGTCTGCATCACATCCAGTATTGGCGTCACAACCTTGCGAAGAATTTTACTGCCCGACATAGCAATGCCTATAGGAATACCAATCACGACGGTCACCAACACTGATACGATGAGCAGTGCCAAGGTATCAATCAATGCGCCCCATAGTCCAAATGCACCAATGAGAAAAAGTCCTGCGCCGCATGCCAGTGCAAACCAGATTTTACGGACACCAAACCATGCCAATACGCTCACAAGCGCAATGATAAGCCAAGGCGGCATAGTGGTTAATAGACGCTCAATCGGTAGCAATAGATAGGTTAACGCCATGGTACTGACAGTACGAAACACATCGCCATAATTTTGGACAACGCTTGCTAATGTATTATTAAGCGGCGTCTCAAGTGACCAAGAAGGAAAGCTCGATAATGAGGTCGCTCGATTAGTGCTAGAGACGGTTGCATCTGAAGTGATAGCCTCGCCCGTTAAGCTGATGCCTAGCTTAGCCGCAAGGTTACTGGCTGCTTCATCAGACAACCATGCTTGCCAGACGCTCGGATATTTACGCAAAAATGCTAGTGCTTGCTCATCGCCACTGCGTTTATTTTCACTCATCTCCAAGATAGCACCATTGAGCTCATCGGAGCTAAACTGAACTTTTTTAAAGACATCAGCAAGCTCTGGATTGGATTCAATAAAGGGGGTAGATACTGCGATACCTAAAGGTGAGACAGGGAAGCCAGACACACAATCGGCGGTGCCATCCGCTCGTAACAAATCTTGCCAACAAGCGTCATCATGGGCAGGGAACTCTAATGGCGCAAAGTCATATTTTGCCATCAAGCCCGTAGGCTGCCAGTAATAAAACAGTAGTGGCTTATGTTGCTCAAAAGCAGAGGCAATCTCAGCGTCGAGCGCTGCCCCAGTGCCGGGATGGGCATTATTAAAGATACTGTCCAAACCTGTATTCTTCAGCAAGCGAGTATTGAAAATCTCACACGTCCAACCAGACGGACAATTCATAAAGCGTGATTTGCTAGGGTCTTCAGGATCTTTAAACAGCTCAGCATATTTAGGCAAATCTTGATAACTGCGTAGACCTGGGTTTTCTTCTAATACATATTTGGGTACATACCAACCTTGAGTTGCGCCGCCTTTGAGCGTATCACCGATGACTGCCACTTTATTCTGCTCGATGGCTTGTTCCATAATTGGCGAGCGTCCAACCCACTGCTCCCCAATCACTTGAATGTCGTTTTGTGACAATGCCGTTTCGAGTGCAGGACCAGCACCCGGCACCTCTTCAATTGTACAATCATAGCCATCTTCAGCGATGTACTTAAGCACCCCAGAGATAAACTGACCGCTCTCCCATGTCAGAGCGCCAAATTTGATTGGTGAGTCGCAGGCTGCTGATGCCGATACTGGCAGTAACAGCACGCTCATGCATAGTAAACTTAACGCAATCCATTGGCGCATAAGATGTCCTATTTATAATTTTTATTATGGAAATGAACGCCCAAGTCAATAACATTATTGCTTTACGCCAAGCGTGTATTGCTTTTGACTCATTCAGTCGTTGAAGACTAGACAACGTCTTCATCTAAAACTAATACTACTATCGTTTAGGCTCACTACAAAGTGTAGCGATTTATAGACAAGATGACAAATGCTCATTAATTTTTTATCGCTTACTTTTATACAAAAAAATAGCACCTATTGAGATAGATGCTGTTTTTTAAAGTTGCTTATATGATTGCTCACAATGATTAGGTATTTTTGTTTACTTGAACGAAAGTTATGTCAACTTTGCTCACTTTAGCATTTGTTATTTTAAAAACATTGCCATGGCTTTTTTAAACAACCCGCCATAAGGTGGCAACAACAAATTCAACCCATTTAACTTGGATTGTACAAATACTGGTTTCATATGGCTAAGACGCTCGAATCCCGCTTTACCATGGTAAGCCCCCGTTCCTGAATCGCCAACCCCGCCAAACGGTAAGTCATGCTGGGCAACATGTATCAGCACTTCATTAATACATAGGCCACCAGAGACCGTATTGTTACGTACTTTCTCTAGGGCGTTATAGTTATCACCAAAAACGTATAACGCCAGTGGGCGTGGTCGCTCGTTGACAAAATGAATGGCATCATCAAGCGTATCGTAATGCATCAATGGCAAAATCGGCGCAAAAATCTCTTCCTGCATCACATCACTATCGGGGGCAGGCTCACTCACGATGACAGGCGGCATTAGACGCGTTTCGATA
Organism: Psychrobacter immobilis; assembly: GCF_003148585.1. Taxonomy (GTDB): domain Bacteria; phylum Pseudomonadota; class Gammaproteobacteria; order Pseudomonadales; family Moraxellaceae; genus Psychrobacter; species Psychrobacter immobilis. Next base: position 6,189 of record NZ_QGGM01000003.1, read on the forward strand.
TTAGACTCAGCATCAGTGAGCTTATGGATCCCATCGCTCGATAATGCATCTAGATAGCCTTTGACACGCTTAAATTGCTCGCCATTGATAATACGTGAGTAATCTGGATTGCTCTCAATATTTGGATAGTGCTTTTCCATCCACTCTTTTGCTAAACGGATAAACTCTTCATGATATTGGCGCTGAATCAGTACATAATCAGGGGCAATACAGGTCTGACCCGCATTTAGTGTTTTGCCCATCATCACACGATTGACGGCGTTTTCTAAGTTTGCGCCCTCTAACACGACGACCGGTGATTTACCGCCCAGCTCGAGCGTGACGGGTGTTAAGTTAGGAGCCGCCGCCGCCATGACTTTTTTGCCCACAGCCGTAGAGCCCGTATAAAGCAGATGATCAAAAGGCAGCTCACTAAAAGCAACCGCAATGTCTACCTCACCCAGTACTACACAAATCATGTCTGGTGAAAAATAACGAGCAATCGCACTGGCAAATGCTTGGGCAAATTGCGGTGCCGCTTCACTCATCTTGATCATAACTCTGTTGCCAGCAGTGAGTGCATCAATCATCGGTCCTACTGCTAAAAATAACGGATAGTTCCAAGGCACCATGATACCAACCACGCCCAATGGCTGAGGCTGGATTTCATTATGAGCTGGCATATACAGCGCTGAAATAGAAGCCCGCTGAACTTTCATCCATTTTTTACCGTGCTTTTTGGCATGACTGATACCAGTAAAGCTAGGAAACAACTCGGCAAACTGGGTCTCTGATTCGCTACGATAACCAAAGTCGGCACTGATCGCTTTGGCGAAACTGGCTTGGTTATCGCTAAGCATGACTTCTAGACTGTCTAGTTGGGTTTCACGAGTGGCCCAGTCATTGATTGGCTGCGTGCGACTGAGTGTTTGTAAGCGTAAAAATTGCGCTCGCATCTCATCAACCGTATTAGCAATACTAGGCGATTTTGGCGCAGGTTGCTGCAACATATCCGTGTCGATTGAGGTCTGCTCATTCATGTTTTGATTATTATCTGTCATTTATCTTCCTTGTCATCTGCGTTGGAGTCAATATACTCTATTGGGTTAGAGACTCTGTATTTCTAGGGCTTATCCTCATTTTAAAAATGGTGATAAACATGAGATAAATTGCCGTCAAACAAGGAAAGTAGCGCAAATAATATCGAGATATTAAGAAGCTATTTGACGATGTTTGGCAAAATTTAGCCATTTTCAGCCCATTTAGAAAGTAATCTATTGAATTAAGGACACGCCCTAATCAGCGGGTTGCATTGATGGCAACCCCTGAACATAAGTAATGCGATTCCATTCATTGCACTTTAATGTAGCGCATCAACGAATCAATGAACAGCACATTAAGTTGACTCCTGCGTCTGTATGAAATAAGTGTCTATAAACACGCATCACAATGCTAGAAATTTCATATTAAGCACTGAGAACTTTTGCTTATTATGGCTACTCCGTTAGGGCATTTATCAGTGTTTTGATTGTTGAGTTTTACAGCGTGACCAGAGATAATCTTGGGTACCAATCGCAAAAACTGCTACACTCACTATCGATATCACGACTAAATATCAGTGATACACCTCTTCGAACCAGACCACAATAAGACTGCGACTCTCATGCAAAACACCACGCAACAGCTTAATGACACACTGATCAGCAAATCTCTAACAACAGCCGATTACGTTCCCACTCTCGATGCGATGCTAGCACGTACACTTGCACGTATTGACTTAAAAAAACAGCAAGGACTGCGCACACCTGACGAATTATGGATTGTCGATCACAATGATGTGTATACTTTAGGGCAAGCAGGTAAAGAAGAGCACATCTTGCAACGTACCAATACGCCTATTATAAAAACGGATCGCGGCGGTCAAGTGACATGGCATGGTCACGGGCAGCTGGTTATTTATTGGTTGTTCGATTTGAATAGCTTGGGCTGGAGTGTGCGCAACTTGGTCTCGCATGCCGAGCAAGCAATCGAAGACGTCATCAATGACTGTTTGCAAAATCCTGCTTCATCAGACACAACAGCCATCAGCGCCCATGCGCGCCGTGACGCACCCGGTGTTTATCTATATGCTGATACATCTGTAGCGGATGATAAAATGATGCTTGGAAAAATGGCATCGTTAGGCTTCAAAATTAAACATGGATTTAGCTATCACGGTATCGCGCTTAATTTAAATTGTGACTTATCCGCATTTAATGCGATTAATCCGTGCGGCTATGCGGGGATGCAAATGTTACGGTTATCCGACTTTACGGCTATGCAAAAAGAGTCAGATGAACAAACTGGTGAAGCCTTAAGCTATGAACAAGTGACCCAAAAACTTATTGATAACATTGCTAAGCGTCATGCTGGACTCATTGAGCTACGCGCACTCGCACCCAAGTGAGGTCTTTAGGTCCGTTTTTGCATAATCTTTTTTTGCATAATATCGTGCACGCTTAGACTTAAGCATTGTGAGAAAATTTGAGTCAAACTTGTTATAATCGCAGGCGGCACATATTGGGCACAGTGATAATATCGCAGTGCCGCAACGTTATTCTTTTATCATCACTTATTATTCAAGCACTTAAAACAAAAGCAAATTGGAGTACTTTATGGCAGATTTTAACAAAATTTTGGACGCAGGCGATGTAGACGGCGGCATTATCAACGTAGTAGTAGAAATCCCAGCTGGTAGCAGCCATAAAATTGAGTGGAATCGTGAACTGGCGGTATTTGAGCTTGATCGTATTGATCCACAGATTTTTGCCAAGCCTTGTAACTATGGTTTTATACCGCAAACGCTTGACGAAGATGGTGATGAGCTTGACGTGTTATTGCTGACTGAGCAGCCGCTACCAACTGGTATTTTCTTAAAAGCCAAAGTCATTGGTGTGATGAAGTTCGTTGATGATGGCGAAGTCGATGACAAGATCGTCGTCGTACCTGCTGACGACCGTGATACAGGCAACGCTTATAACAGCCTAGCGGATCTACCAAAGCAGCTAATCAACCAGTTAGAGTTCCATTTCAGCCACTATAAAGATCTGAAAAAACCAGGCACTACGGTCGTTGAATCTTGGGGCGACGTTGCAGAAGCAAAAGAAGTCATCAAAGAGTCTATCCAACGCTGGAAAGACCTATAGGCTATCAAAAATTGGCAGAAATGCTAATAAAGGATAGCTATTAAAATGCCGCAGTCATTATCGTGATTGCGGTATTTTTTTGATTGAATATTACTGCTATAAAATGGTTATAATAATCAACACTATCGATGCCTATTTTTCATATCGCCATAAGGACAGTCATGTTTAACCCCGACCCTAGCTCAAAACCAGTCAACCCAAAGCTGCCAAGAGACGTCATCATGATGATCGAAAAAAACAATTTAGTGATGGCGATCAAAACTTTGGCGGCAGATGAAGACATTAGTATGGATGACGCCAAGAATAGGATTGATGCCTATGAGACACAACTAAAGGTGAAGCAGCAGCAAAAACTCAACACTATCGCCAGCAAGCAAGGCATTCCTAACCATGCTATTAGCTTTGATAGAGAGCAAGGTGCTGAGGATGAAGCTGGACATCTGATAAAAAATCGCGTCAAAACGACTAAGCAAAGTCGAGGATTCAAGAGTCTACAAAATGGTGTGGACAGCCAGCTTAATGATTTAGGCTATAAAAAACCGCTGATACCCTATTGGCTGAAACGGCTATTGGTGATTGCCATCATTATGGCTGGATTATTTTGGATATTATGGCGAGTATTTGGTTAAATAGGACAGGATATCGTCGTGTTAATTTTTTTATAGTCTGTTATAAGTGGTTCTGTTATATCAGTCTGTTTTAAGTAGTCTACTAATACGCATGAGGGCTGAAATAACTGGTTTCTTTGAGGTATAGCCTTTTCTAATATCTCTATTACTTTAAATATGAACAAAGGACATCAAGATGAATAAGGAACTACCGAATGATAATACTGGAAATGCATTGCAAAGATTAAAAGATGATGGAACAGATTTGACAAAAATGATCGAAATAGATTTTTTTATCTCAGTACCATCTGAGAGTTTTGGAATCTTAGTAGTAGAAAAAATTAAGGAAGCTTTACCAAATACTACTTTCAGCATTGAAGAGGAAGAAGATGATTTTACATGCTATTGTAAAATATCCATGATTCCTAACTATTATGATGTAGTAGAAACTGAATCATTACTGAATGCTATAGCAGAGCCGTATGGTGGTTATATAGATGGTTTTGGATCTTTTGGTAATTAAATCAAAAACCAACCTTTGAGTTATATTGAACAAACTGTAGAGATAAACCTTATAGATTTTAATCAAACAGCTCAGTAGTCATAACCTATACTGTAAATTTCATAGTCATGAAAGTCATATCTAAAACTAGTAGTTCGACTCCTGTATAGCGCACCGATCACAGATAGAATATATATGGTAAGTACACCATGAAGTATACTGCGACTATTTCAGTGGGCAAAACCATTGATACTATTAGCTTACAGCCGAGTGTTCAAGTCCTCACTAGGAAACCATAGCCTTAATTTTTTCTGAAAGTATTCTTTTAGACACATGTTTTTTTAGACTGAAATATGCATAAAAAACAGATGAGATTACATGTAATTTACTTTATTTATTCTGTTCAAGATCTTTTAGTATGGCACAATCGGCGTTTGCATCACCTGAGCAATGATCAGCTGAAATCTGTAGTGAGCTCACCATATCTTGCAATTGAGCTATTTTTTGGTTCAAAGTTGCGATATGTTGCAGTGTCAATTGTTTAACATCAGCACTCTGCCGATCTGTATTTTTCCGCAAATCAAGCAACTCTTTCATCTGTTTGGACGAAAAACCTAAATCACGAGCCTGTCTTAAAAAGCATAAGTCTTTTATATCTTGTTTAGAATAGATTCGATATCCTGAATTTGAGCGTTTTGCGGCATCAAGTAACCCAATCTGTTCATAATAGCGGATCATTTTGGGAGAGATTCCTGATTGCTCTGACGCTTGACCGATATTCATAACTTTCCTCCTGATATAAAAAGGGTTAAAGCCAAACGGGTACTTTAACCCTATATTAACAGTTCTACGCTTTAATCACGGGCACCTGAAAGTACTTTAAGCGTAAGGCATTACCTAGTACAAAAACAGAGGATAGCGCCATTGCGCCTGCTGCAAAAATAGGTGACAACAAAATTCCAAATGCTGGATATAAAACCCCTGCGGCAATTGGAATTAAAGCAATGTTATAGAAAAATGCCCAAAATAGATTTTGTCGAATATTTTTGATGGTAGCCTGACTTAAAGCAATCGCATTAGGAACCCCTTGTAAACTACCTGACATTAACACTACATCTGCGGCTTCAATTGCCACATCTGTCCCTGTGCCAATTGCCAGTCCGACATCAGCTTGAGCAAGAGCGGGTGCATCATTAATACCATCACCAACAAAAGCCACTCGTCCATATTGTTGTTGCAGTTGACGTATTGCATCTACTTTTCCATCAGGCAACACTTCTGCGATCACTTGATCAATATGTAATTTTGCTGCAATAGCTTGCGCAGTATGCCGATTGTCCCCTGTAATCATTGCTACTTTTAAGCCCAGTTGATGTAAACCTGCAATCGCGGCATAAGTGGTGTCTTTAATGGGATCTGCAACGGCAATAATAGCAACCAATTTCTGATCAATCGCGACATATATGGGGGTTTTAGCTTCTTGTCCTAAGTGCGCGGCTTCGTCTTTAAAGGGAGTAACATCAAGTCCTAATTGCTGCATATAACGATCAGCACCAATATGAACGGCTTGACCTTCAACTCCTGCTTTGATTCCAAATCCCGTCACAGAGTCAAAAGTGGTAATCGGCAATAAGCTAATATTCTGTTGCTCTGCGGCCTGAACAATGGCTAAGGCAATGGGATGTTCAGATTTTGCTTCAACCGATGCCACAATACGCAAGACTTGCTCACGTTCGAACCCTGGTTGGACATAAAAATCTGTTAAGGTTGGTTTGCCTTCAGTCAATGTGCCAGTTTTATCGACAGCAATGACTTTTACTTCCTGTAAAGCTTGTAACGCTTCACCTTTGCGGAATAAGACGCCCATTTCTGCGCCGCGACCTGTACCAACCATTATGGATGTAGGGGTTGCCAATCCCATTGCACAGGGACAAGCAATGATTAGGACGGCAACGGCGTTGACGAGACTAAACGTCAACGCAGGGTCAGGACCAAAGATAAACCAGACTATAAAAGTGAGCATTGCTAAGAGCATGACCATGGGGACAAACCACATAGTGACTTTATCAACCAATGCCTGAATCGGTAATTTAGACCCTTGAGCCTGTTCAACCATGCGAATGATTTGTGCCAATACCGACGATTCTCCGATAGCAGTCACCCGAAAATTTAAGGTTCCATTCTGATTGACTGTTCCTCCGACCACTTGATCACCGACTTGTTTTTTGACAGGAACGGGTTCACCTGTAATCATGGATTCATCAATATAACTTTGACCTTCAATTACTTCACCATCGACTGGAACACGCTCACCGGGACGAATCTCAACAATCGTTTCTGTGGTCACCTCTGCAATCGGTACTTCAGTCACTTGCCCATTGTGGTGAACACGTGCTGTTTTTGCTTGCATACCCACTAGATGTTGAATGGCTTGAGAGGTACGCCCTTTGGCTTTTGCCTCGAAATAACGCCCTAATAAAATTAAGCTCACAATCACAGCCGCCGCTTCGTAATACACATTCACAGTACCCTCAGGTAGAACTTGTGGAATAAATGTTGCGACTAGCGAAAAACTATAAGCCGCCAGTGTTCCAACAGCCACCAATGAATTCATATCTGGAGCCAAGCGCCATAATGCTGGAATACCTTTTTGATAAAAACGTCGGCCTGGAAAGATGAGTACCAGCGTGGTCAAAACAAATTGAATCAGCCAGCTTTGTTGCGTGCCGATATTGTCCATGACCCACATATGAAAAGCTGGAATCATATGTGACCCCATTTCTAGAATAAAAACAGGCACGGCTAGAATTAAAGAGATCATCAAATCTCGTTTCAGCTGTTGCTGCTCCGTGGCTTTTTTATCCTGTCGAACACGTGCATTCTGCTCAATCTGCTTAGCCGTGTACCCCGCTTTTTTAACGGCTTGAATCAAATCGCTGCTCTGTACTTGAGCGTTGCCTTGTACCCATGCGCGTTCAGTAGCAAGGTTGACGTTTGCTTGTTGTACGCCTTCAACTTTTTTTAAGGCTTTTTCTACCCGTCCAACGCAGGAAGCACAAGTCATACCTTCTATCGACAGCTCAATCGGCTGAGAGGCCAAGACCTTATAACCGGCTCGTTCTACGGCTTTGGTTGCTGCGATAAGATCTAAAGGTTGAGACGAGGAAATCATGGCGTTTTCAGTCGCAAGATTCACCTCAGCATTTTCAACACCTTCAACTTTTTTTAATGCTTTTTCCACCCGCCCCACACAGGAAGCACAGGTCATACCTTCAATGGGTAATGTTTCATTGTAAAGATAAGACTTACTATTTTCTGAGTTCATAACATCCTCTATCATGTTCAATCTGTTATCAACAGCATAGAGGTTGACATGATGGTAAGGTCAAGCGTGTTTTTTTAAAATATGTTTGACATTACCATCAAGACAAGGCTTAAGCTTAGTGATGAAATAAAACTTATTTGGAGAAAGGCTATGAAACTATGGATTGGAAACATGAAATATGGCGGCTGTGCTCGTGGTGTGACAGCAATTATTCACGATATCGACTCAAACGCCAAGGTTGACATGGATTTAGCAGCCAAAGTGGTCAGTATTGAAACCATCGCAAGTGTTGAGCAGATGACGGCTGCTTTAGCAAAGGCTGGCTTCCCTGCACAAGTGCAATGAGTCAGTCTGATAGACGCGCAGTCTATACGATTAACAGAAAGGATTATGGGCTGAATCATTTTGAATTTATTGACCACGCGCGTTTGGTGATAGGTCTACTTTTACGTATGAAAAGTGGATAATGTTACCAAAATGAATACTTTATTTATGACAGGAGTTATCGGCAAGCGCATGCAATATTCCGCAGGATTCAGCCAGCGCTTCACTTGCGCATTTTTGCCGCAACGCTAGTAGATGTTGCTTTAACTGAACCAATTCTTCCATACGTGTTTCTACCGCATCGATATGCTCATCCAATAGCACATTGACCTCACCGCAGTTTTCCTCAGGTTTATCTCTATACTGAAGCAGGGTTCGTACTTCATCCAAAGTCATATCGAGCGTACGGCAGTGCAGGATAAATTGTAGACGCTCAAAATGCGCCTCATTGTACAAACGATAGTTGCCTTGGCTACGCGCAGGCTCTGGTAATAACATCTCTTTCTCATAATAACGAATGGTTTCGACCGTCGCACCGGTGCGCGTGGCAAGCTCGCCAATTTTGATAAGCATGTGTATCTCCTTAAATAGTATTTTCTATTATCTAAAACAATAAAGTAACTATAAGGTTTGCTGATAAAAAATCAAACCCCTTTATCGTTAAAAGCCTTGACCCTGAAGCTACTATAGGGTTCATAATATCTTCAATAAGAGGATAAATAACTATGCAATATCATATTGAAGGTATGGACTGTGCCAGTTGTGTTGGCAAAATTGAGCGGGCGCTCATACGTATGCCAGGCGTCTCTGGTGTTCAGTTAAACTTTGCGACCCAAAAGCTAGAGCTAATCTTGGCGTCTGATGCAGCGACTGATGTTAAAGATATCGAAAAAACCATTAAGCGTCTCGGGTTCGGTATATCAGCGTTAAATGGTCAACAAGAGAAGAGTAGCACTGATGAAAGTCAATCAGCGATAGAGAATCAGCGCTGGTGGCAAACCATAAAGGGTAAGCAGGTTATTGGTACTGGGATTTTGATGAGTGCCGCATATATGTTGTCCTTAATTTTCCCTGAATATGGCGCATGGGTTTTTATTGCCGCTGTGGCTATCGGAGTCCTACCATTTGCTCGTAAAGCTTTTGCACTGGCGTTAGTAGGTTCGCCTTTTTCAATTGAAATGCTCATGTCTGTTGCGGCTATCGGCGCCCTTATCATTGGAGAGGCAGAAGAAGCTGCCGCCGTGGTATTTTTATTCTCAGTTGGTGAGCTGCTAGAAAGTGTCGCAGCTGATCGTGCGCGCGCTGGCATCAGAGCGTTATCATCGCTAGTGCCAAAGACAGCTATCTTGTTAGACACGCAAGGACAACAACGTCAGGTGGCAGCGACTGCATTACAGATTAACGATAAGGTGCTTGTGCGTCCCGGTGATAGAGTTTCTGCTGATGGGGTGATTATTCAAGGAATATCTAGCCTTGATGAGTCACCTGTGACAGGAGAATCTGTTCCTGTTGCCAAAACCATAGGTGCTGAGGTCTTTGCTGGATCTATCAACGTTGATGGGGTACTACAAATACGCGTAGAAAAGACAGCAGCAGATAATACGATTGCGCGTATTATTGAACTTGTGGAGCAGGCGCAATCGTCCAAAGCACCGACTGCACGCTTTATTGAAACCTTTAGCCGTTACTATACGCCTATCGTGATGGCGATTGCAGCGCTGGTCATTATTATCCCACCTCTACTGATGGGAGCAGAATGGGGAATATGGTTATATCGCGGTTTGGCGCTATTACTGATAGCTTGTCCTTGTGCTCTTGTGCTGTCAACACCTGCCGCTATTGCCTCAGGTTTGGCGGTCGGCACGCGCCATGGACTGCTTATCAAAGGCGGTAATGTCATGGAGTTGGTTGGTCAGGTCAGCACCGTCGCTTTTGATAAAACGGGTACTTTGACTGAAGGAAAACCACGGGTAACCGATGTCATTGATTTTAAAACAGTACATGGCGATGCTGAGGGTCACGATAAACTACTGTCACTGTTTGCGAGTGTCGACTCCGTCTCTAGTCATCCGCTTGCTATCGCTATTGTGGATCATGCCAAAGCCGCTAAGGTAGTCATACCTAGATCCTCCAACGCCTTTGCGACTGCCGGTAAAGCCGTTCATGCAACGGTTGCTGGACGCTCTTTGGCCATCGGCTCACCAGTCTACGTCGCTGAGAAAGTGAGGTTGCCAGCTGAGCAGCAGATTCAAATTGAGATGCTACAAAATGATGGTAAAACGGTTTCTATTTTGTTTGATGAGCACACGAGGGAGGCGCTCGGATTGGTCGCTCTACGTGATGAGTTACGAGAAGATGCACAGCAAGCCATTGCCCAGCTCAATAAAATGAACGTGCGCTCTGTCATGCTCACAGGTGACAATAGCCGTACGGCAAAAGCACTTGCTAGTCAATTAGATATAGAGTGGCAGGCTGAGCTGTTACCTGAAGACAAGCTACGTCTACTCAGCGAGATGCAAAGCAATAGTAAAATAGCGATGATTGGTGATGGTATCAATGATGCACCCGCTTTGGCAGCGGCAGATATTGGCATTGCGATGGGCAGTGGCACGGATGTGGCTATCGAAACGGCTGATATTGCCCTATTAAAAAGCCGCGTGATGGACGTTGCTAACCTTATTGCCTTATCCCGCGCCACCATGAGAAATATCCATCAAAATGTCATATTTGCACTTGGGTTAAAAGGCATATTTCTGATAACCACTGTGCTCGGCGTGACAGGACTTTGGATTGCTGTGCTAGCGGATACTGGTGCTACGGTACTGGTGACGCTGAATGCATTGCGTTTACTGCGTTTTAAAGGAATGTCTTCCCGTTAATGACAGTTAAAGAATAAAACGGTTATGGCTACATCAGTGGCCGTTTTATTACATCCACCTCTTACCTAGAAGCAGTCAATGAGCCTACCTTTAAAAAAATCATTACCTAAACCTATCACACCTTATTCGAATTAAATCTACGTCGATACTCACTTGGTGTCAACCCAACAATGCGCTTAAATATTTTACGAAATGCACTGGCATCACTATAACCAACTTTCCACGCTATTTGCTCAACAGGAGATGACGAGAACTGTAAAAAGTCTTTTGCCTCTCCGATGCGTAATCGCTGACAATATTCTGTGGATGTCATGCCCGTCGCCTTATGAAAACGACGCAGAAAAGTACGCTCTTCTAACTGTGCGCAATCGGCTAAGGTAGATAAATCGATATCTTGTGCATTGGTTCTTTGTAGCCAATGCTGCACTTTTAATATGGCTGTGTCTCCATGGGTGAGGTTGGGTGAGAAAGCACTGTAATAACATTGTTCACGCCTTGAAGGGTCAATTAATAACATACGAGCGGTCTCATTCATCACCTGAGAACCAAGAAAGCGATCCACCATTCTCAATCCCAAATCCGTCCAAGCCATCGCGCCACCAGCGGTCACAATATCACCGTCTTCGATAATAATGCGATCGACATCGAGCTCCACATCAGGGAAACGCTGCTTAAAATCCTCTGCATAACCCCAATGCGTGGTTGCCTTTCGCTTGGAGAGTAGTCCTGTTTCGCCCAATAAAAAAGCACCGGCGCAGACGGACGACAGTATCACCCCTGTCGAATGCTGCTCTTTTAGCCATTCTAGCCAAGGTTCTGCCGCTTGCTTTGCAATCGGTGCTTCTAACGTGGGTGGAATGATGACGGCTGTTAATCTTCCTACGCTATCAGGATTGCTCGAAAAAGTGCGCTTAGGCTGCTGCTTAACGCCGCAAATCTCCCAGTGACTGACCTGTAAAGGCAGATCGGTTGTATCTTGACGTTTAGCGGCGAGTTTACTGGCCACCACGAATAAATCAGTCAGTCCAAGGACAGCCGCCGTTTGTGCTTTCTCATAAACGATCAAGCCAATTTCAATAGCATGTTTTTGATTCATATGTCGTTATTAACCTCTTATGTGTCGATGTAGCCACTCGTTAGTGTAGCACAGTGCTTGTAAAATATACGCCTATACAGTCACTTCCATAAACAAAGAGGCATTATCATGAACACACAAGCATTGATCGTTGTCGACATTCAAAATGAGTATTTCCCACAAGGTAACTTATCACTTGTAGGTATTAACGAAGCCGCTGATAATGCAGCTTTGGTGATTGCGTCTGCGAGAGAAAAAGGTCATACCGTCATTCATATCCGTCATGAAATGCCTGCTGACGCACCGATCTTTACGCCTGGTACCGATGGTGTAGCAATCAATGAAAAGGTAAAACCAATAGAGAATGAAGCCGTCATCACTAAGCATTACCCCAATTCGTTCCGTGAGACCAATCTGAAAGAGCTATTAGATAAAGAAGGTATCAAAGAAGTGACTGTGATTGGCGCCATGAGCCACATGTGTGTGGATGCCACAGTTCGTGCTGCAGTGGACTTTGGTTATACAACCACTACGGTTCATGATGCCTGTGCCACGCTTGATCTTGAATTTAATGGTACGAAAGTACCTGCTGTTCAGGCTCATGCCACCATCATGGCAGCGATTGAGTTTCTATATGGCGAAGTGATTGATACCCAAACTTGGATTGCCCGTTAATCCAGAGTTGTTAGCCAAACCATGATTTAGTCATGAAATAGACTCTTAAACCCTAGTCCCATTAAGAAGAATTTCCTCAATAAGGTAACTATTATGAATATCGCAAAATCACTGACCGGCACCACACTGTTAAGTGGCGTCATGTTGTTAACGGCATGTACCACCTTTGCCAGTCCAGCAGCAAATTCTAACGCGGTAAAACAGACAGCTACCAATACCGTTCAATTTCAGCAAATCCGTAATGCCACGATCAAGCTTGATTATGCTGGCACCACGTTTTTAGTGGATCCGATGCTAGCAGCTAAAAACGCTTATCCAGGGTTTGATGGCACAGTAAATAGCCAAATACGCTATCCAATGGTGGATTTGCCGATGACTGTTGCCGAAGTGCTTAGGGCTGATGCCATTATCTTGACGCATCTTCATGCTGACCATTGGGATGATGCCGCACGCAACCTCGTGCCGCGTGACATGCCAATTTTTACCCAAGATGAAGCGGATACGGCAATCGTACGTAAAGATGGTTTTACCAATGTTATAGCATTAACAGAGCAAGGCTTTGTGTTTAAAGGCGTTACAATTCATAAAACCATCGGACAGCATGGTACTGATGAGATGTACAAAGTGGCACCATTAGCTGAACTACTGGGCAAAACGATGGGGATTGTATTCCAGAAACCAAACTACAAGACCGTTTATGTCGCAGGGGATACCGTTTGGAATAAGGAAGTGGAAGATGCATTCACTCGCTATAAGCCTGATGCGGTCATCCTTAATACAGGCTATGCGAAGTTAACTACCTTTGTTGATGACTCTATCATTATGGGTAAAGAGGATGTATACCGTGCGTATAAATTCTCTCCTAATGCTCAGATCGTGAGCGTGCACATGGATACGGTCAATCATGCCACCCTCACCAAGGCAGAGCTGCGCCGCTTTATCGAAGAAAAGCACTTAGACAAGCAGCGTGCGCTTGTCCCTAATGATGGTCAAACCTATAAATTCTAGTGCTTGATGGTTGGGTCTTTAAATCTTCCCTGTGTGGCAATACCCAAAGTGTGTTGCTATGCATCGTTAATACGGTAAAAATGAGATCGTTTATGAATATGCCAAATCATTCAGGTAGCGCCCCTTTCGTTCTTTCGGTGCTCGACAATGCCTTCACCGGCGTTAGTCACACGGCAGAGGACACCTTTCAAGAGATGATTGCGCTTGCGAAATTGGCTGACAAAAGAGGCTTTCAGCGGTTTTGGATGTCTGAACATCATGCCATGCCTGGTGCTTCGGTGCCTTCACCGCAGATGATGGTGGCTCGGCTTACTGGGGAAACTGAGCGAATTAGGCTTGGTGCAGGCGGCATCATGCTACCGAATCATGTGCCTTTGGTCATTGCTGAACAATTTGGCATGCTCGATGCGATGGCGCCAGGACGAATTGATCTTGGTTTGGGACGGGCACTGGGTACGGATGGTGCAACGGCTTCCGCTTTGCGTCGGCATAAGGCAGCAAACGATGAATTTCCTCAGCAAGTCGCAGAGTTGTTGGGCTTTTTAGAAAACAGTTTTCCAAAAGACCATCCTTATCATGCGGTTCATGCGGTGCCAGGCCCATGGCAAGCCGAGCAAAACCGAGTACCCCCATCGAAGACCGCTGCTGATGTTTGGATCTTAGGGTCATCGACTTACTCCGCGCATCTGGCAGCAAAGCTGGGTAGACCTTATGCATTTGCTCTACAGTTTGGCAATGCTGATGTCTTAAGTGCCATGCGCATTTACCGAGAGAATTTCCGTCCTTCAAAAATTCTAGCCAAGCCATACTGCTTAGTCAGCATTGGCGCGATTGCGGACGAAGATCCTGTAGAGGCACGTCGCCAGTCAACATCGTCTGCCATGGCAATGTTGAGAATGTTTCAGCGCAAGCCTTTTGCTTTACTGCCTCCTGATGAAGTAGCCGCTTTTCAAGGCAATATGCAAGAGCGCCAGATTATTGAACAGTATACCGATCAAACCCTGCATGGCACTGCTGCCGAGGTCGCAAAAGGTTTAGAGGATCTTCAGGAGCAGACAGGTGTCGATGAGGTAATGATGGTGGTTCAGGGCTATTCGCGCCGCGCCCAATCGCGCACTGTTGAGCTAATCGCAGATCATTATGGTATGCCAAATCACTAGATCCTGTTGGGAATAACGATATTAAAAAGTTAGCAAAGCGCTTAATGCCTAACCATTAGGCTTGATTGGGCTCGTAAGCTACCCAAATGCATTGCACCGATGTAATGACAGCGACACTCAAAAGACACTGATTCTCATCCAAATAGTAGTCCCTGTGTAGATAATGGCTTTTGAAGAAGTAGCGCATACAAGTGAAGTTAGCAACCAAGATAAGCCGTGATATAATGCCCCGATAATTGATATTTTATGAAAGGTTTACATTATGGCTCGTACAGCTAGCGCATTACACATTTTAGTAAAACACAAAGAGCAGGCTGAAGACATTATTGCCAAGCTTCAAAAAGGCGCTAAGTTCGATGTGCTGGCGAAACGACATTCAACCTGCCCATCAGGTAAAAAAGGCGGCAGCTTAGGTGAGTTTCAACAAGGCGACATGGTACCGCCATTTGACAAAATCTGCTTCAGCGGCAAACTCTTCACCCCACATTTGGTAAAAACCAAATTTGGCTGGCATGTGGTCAAAGTACTCTACAGGACATAAGCATTAGGAGCGGAGCTTTAATTATAAGCCGACTGACATATGCCTTAAACATTATCCTGACTCATACAGGATCTAACATCATGGCAATCACGATTTGAGCTGCCATGATTGACTCATTTATGACCCAAAACGACTTATGATCTAATGTCCGTGTCATATCTAAATTTGAGTTGAAGACACTTTAGTTCCCATAAAAGTGATGATGATAGACATTTATAAATAGGTTTTGATCATAATAAAGCGTTAAGAACAAAAGGCTGCTACTGCCCTCTCTCCTATTTTATATCAACAATAATAATTTTTAAGGCATTAAAAAAGGACACCGCAGCGTCCTTTTTTATTCTAAATCAAGGCTCATATACAGCCTATTCTAATGATGCTCACCAGGCAGTATTCTGGCAAAAGCACGCTGAGCAAGGTTTGGCTTCTTATCGGTAGTCAGTCCAGCGCGGGTGCTTGGAAAAATACGATAACCCATCGACTGAATACCAACGTTGATTGCTGGTGCCAGTGAATAAGTAGCTGACGCAAATTTACCCATGTTGCTGGCAATACTGTTTGGTTTATGGACAATCGCTTTGGCAACCATCATCGCGGCTTCATCAGGCATTAATGCAGGCATGTAACGGTATAACTTAGTAGGCTCAATCATAGGCGTACGCACCAATGGCATAAAAATATTGGTAATCGTCACATTATCGCCCTTCACTTCAGCAGCTAAGCAGCGGCTAAAAGCGTCCAATGCCGATTTTGAGGCAACATAAGCGGCAAAACGCGGACTGTTTGCCAATACGCCAATCGATGAGATATTCACAATTTGACCAGTCTGACGTTCAATCATCCTCGGCAAAAACCCAAGAACTATTTTAACCGCGCCAAAGTAATTGATATCCATAGTACGCTCAAAATCATGGAAACGATCAATAGACTCGTGAACCGAACGCCGAATTGAACGACCAGCGTTATTGACCAAGACATCAACATGTCCGAAATCTGCCAAAATTTGCGTGCTAACTTTTTCGATATCATCCATATTGGTCAAATCACAAGGGTAATAACTGGCATTGCCACCAAGCTCCTCGATACTTTCTTTAACGGCTTTTAGTTTGTCTTCGGTACGTGCTAATAAGATAACATGCGCACCGCATTCACTAAGTAAATATGCTGTACGCTCACCAATACCGCTTGATGCCCCTGTGATAATGATATGCTTATCTTTGACCGCTTTGTTGATTGCTTTTTTTGAGGGATTGGCCATAAAAAATCCTTTTTGTTGTTTCTATGCCTATGAATGTTCGATTACAGCATAGCAAAAAATTATGGCTTAAAGTGAACAAAACCGCCGTCTCAGCCAGATAATTTGCCGATCATAAGGATCGATAAACGTATAATCGCAGTATTTTTCAGACTTACGCTTTTCACCGAGCATCGATAAGGAGTATCTATTTTGATTGCAACTCTAGCTCATTACATTGATTTAATTGCTAAGATAGTCGAGGTCATTGGCGTACTTATTATGTTTTTTGGACTGTTTTTTGCTTTTTATCGAGGGATTCGCCTAACCAGTGGGTTTAACCATGAGACCTATATCGAAGTCAGACAAACCGTCGGTAAATCTATTTTGTTAGGATTAGAAGTCCTCATCGCCGCTGATATTATGGCGACTGTCGTCACAGAACCGACGTTACGCAGCGTCCTAGTACTAGGTTTTATCGTACTCATTCGGACTTTTTTGAGCTTGTCACTACAAGTAGAATTAGAAGGCAAATTCCCTTGGCAAAAAGAAAATACCGCACTCAAAAAAGAACCAAGTACCGCTAAAGTGGACGAGCCTTAAAGCTTTTTTATTATTTAACAAACGCTTAGCATGAACCCTCTGCTCACTTACTATCCGTGCGCCTGCAAAAAATCTTCGACCACGCGAAACTGTCCAGCGGTACTTTCTTCACCATACATTGCTTGGCGAAAAGCATTAGAATTAGGAATGCCTGTGGTATACCAAGCAATGTGCTTGCGAGCGATACGGCAGCCAGAGTACTCACCATAAAAGTCATATAGCTCTTGCAAATGCGCCAATACGATCTCTTTTATCTCACTGACGCTCGGTGCATCAAGACTCTCACCAGTGCGTAAGAAATGCTCGATATCGCGGAATATCCACGGTTGTCCTTGGGCAGCACGCCCAATCATCACCGCGTCACAGCCTGTCAACTCATAGACACGCTGGGCTTTTTGCGCGCTATCGATATCGCCATTGGCAATGACGGGAATGTTGATACTTTCTTTAACTTCGCGTATCAGCTCATAACGCGCCTCGCCAGTGTACATATCCTCGCGCGTGCGTCCGTGAATGGCAATCGCTGCAATACCTGCTTGCTCAGCGCGCTTCGCCACACGCAAGATATTCTCACGACCATTCTCATAGCCCAATCGCGTTTTTAAGGTCACGGGGGCATTTACGCTATTTACCGCCGCATCTAGTAAACGGGCAACCAAATCTTCGTCTTGCAACAGTGCAGAACCTGCCAGCCTACGGCAAACTTTTTTGGCAGGGCAGCCCATATTGATATCAATAATTTGCGCGCCATTATCGATCTGATAACGTGCCGCTTCTGCTAATTTATCAGGCTCAGCCCCTGCAATTTGCGCTGATATAGGCGCAATTTCATTGTCAAAATTGGCACGATACAAGGACTTTTTGCGCGCGTAAAGCGCCGTGTCAGCGATAATCATTTCACTCACCGCATGACCGGCACCAAAGGATTTACATAAACGCCGAAAAGGATTGTCCGTCACGCCAGCCATAGGAGCAACCATGAGGCGGTTTTCAATCGTCAGGCCACCGATATTCAATGGTTGCAATAATGGATGGTCAGATACTGGCAAAGACGACGGTAAAGCAGGAGAATCAGTAGACATAACAAACGGCTTGCCATTAATTAAAATAAGATAATAAAAACAAGCCGTTATTCTAAGGAATCGTACGCATATTGCAAGCTATTAACATGAATAACTTGCATTAAGAAACACGACTTTTTCAACAGTGTACCCTTACTTATCAAACACACTGCCCTGTTCTAGTGTGATGTCCTCATCATGCTCCTGCATACGCCACGGCAAACTATCTGGCGACACATTTAAGAAGTGTAGGTATTTTTCGAACTGATCAATAATATCGTTAATCACCGACTCTGATTGATAGCCATATAAATCATAGGTTTGACCACCACGGCGCAAATACACCTCAGCACGATGATGGTGCTCTTGTGGTAATTCATTGGCCATATCTTCCGTATAATAGTCAGGAATTTCATGCTCTGACAAACGAACTTCATACCAGAACTCTACATTGTCACCGCGTCTTAATTCCAATACAGCACGGTTATTGACCTCATCATAATTTACATCAGGCAACCAGCCTGTTTCGGCAAATTTCTCTGCCACCTCATGCATCGATGATAAAACCGTACCTTTGATATAACCCAGCACTTTTTCGCGCGTTGGTTGATTGGTGATATAGTCAATACGATCACGCCATGCGTCGAGCTTAAGTAGATGCGGCGGCAAATGATTGTCATTGGCTAGGCTTTGATTGCGATGTCCTTCAATACGTAGTGCGCGCCACATACCAAATGTCGAAATCAATATAATGATTGCAAACGGTAAAGCACTAACGATAGCTGCTGTTTGTAGTGCACTTAGACCGCCTGCGATAAGTAGAACCGCCGCGACCGCCCCCTCGGTTACCACCCAAAACGAGCGCTGCCACCAAGGCGTATCACTACGTCCACCTGCGGCGAGCGAGTCAATCACTAATGACCCTGAATCCGATGACGTCACAAAAAAAGTAATAATTAACAGTACTGTCAATGACGAGACAATCTGCGTGAATGGTAAATTCTCTAGCAATTTAAATAACGCAATCGCTTGGTTGTTTTGCACTTCGCTAATCAGCGCGTCGTAACCATCGACCATAATCATATGCAGTGCCGTATCGCCAAACACTGAAAACCAAAAGAAGGTAAATAGCGTTGGCACTAACATGACGCCCAATACAAACTCACGAATGGTGCGGCCGCGACTGATCTTGGCAATGAACAGACCCACAAAAGGCGCCCAAGCAATTGTCCATGCAAAAATAAATAGTGTCCAACTACCGATCCAATCACTCGATTGGTACGCTTGTAAGCTAAAAGTACGCTCAACGATATTGCCCAGATAGCTGCCCGTATTTTCCATGAAAGCATTGAGAATAAAAATCGACGGACCAACGATAAAGACAAATAACATGAGTGCCGTTGCTAATACCATGTTTAAGATAGACAAGCGCTTGACGCCTTTGTCCATACCTGCCAACACGGAAACCAAGGCAGCTGCTGTTACTAAAGCAATGATAATAACCTGCACCGTCGTATTAACTGGCACCATCTCTGGTAGCAAATAATTTAGTCCTGCATTAATTTGCGCCACCGACAGACCCAAACTGGTGGCGATACCAAACATCGTGCCCACGATCGCAAACACATCAACGGTATGTCCGATAGGGCCATAGATTTTGTCACCGATTAATGGATATAGCGTTGAGCGTACCGACAATGGCAAGCCATGACGAAAAGAGAAATACGCCAGCGACAAACCTACTACGCCATAAATCGCCCAAATATGGAAACCCCAATGGAAATAGGCAATTTGCATGGCTTCTTTGGCAGCTTCAATCGTCTGCGGCGTGGAAAGTGGCGGACTGGCAAAATGCAATACAGGCTCTGCTACGCCATAAAACAGCAAGGCTATGCCGTAGCCTGCGGAAAAAAGCATGGCGAACCATTCCAGAAACTTATACTCAGCCTCCGCATGGTCAGGGCCTAATTTAATACTGCCATAAGGCGAAAATGCCAAGGCGATGATAAACATCAAAAATATGGCGACTGCCAACATATAAAACCAGCCGAAAGTGTCGGTGGTAAATGCCAGCACTTTGCTGAACAGCTCGCCAGCAGCGTCAGGGTTGATGGCTGTACCGATCACCAATAAGAGCATAATCGCTGCTGCCGGTACAAAAACTGGCAACAAAATAGTGGAGCGAGGTAATTTACTCATAGAAAGTGATATCCCCAAAAAGTAGCAATGAAAAATAATCTTCGATATCAAGATTAATAATCAAAAGGAGCAGTGCCTTTTTTATAAAAATTGACTCACAAAGGCGAAAATGCATCAGTTATTATTAAACAAATACAATTTTTATCACACTATTTGCAAAAACCCCAGACAAGCGCCCAACTTGTAACATGACTTTAACGATTGTTACATGACTATTACCAAGTAATAAAAAAGGCCGCTTGTTAGCGACCTTTTTATTTTATTCTGGAACAATTTACGTTTTGCTTGTTAATTCGACAGCCATCTCGTTTTTTTATTACTAAACAGTAATGGTAGCAGCAAGTTGCTTAGCCGTTTCAGCCAGTTCTGTGTGATCAGCTTGGGTCACTGCATGTCGACCGAGCTCATGAATACTCGATGGAATGAGATGCACGTGATAATGAAAAACGGTTTGACCCGCCTCGCTACCATTTAATTGCATCTGAATAATGCCTTCACGCGCAAATACTTGACGCTGTGCTTGCATGACTTTTTTAGCGGTCATTAACACCGCGGCGGCATACTCTGGTTCAAGGTCCGCCAAATCAACGGCTTTTTGCTTAGGAATCACCAGCACATGCCCCTCTGCTTGTGGCATGATATCCATAAAGGCAAGGGTTTTATCATCTTCATAGACTTTGTGATATGGGATGTCACCGTTTAGCATTTTGGCAAAGATATTGTTATCGTCATACGCGGCTTGCTCATTGGCTTGGGTCATTATTTTTTCCTTTACTTGTTTGATTATTGGTTGCTCGACAGCTTTTAGAAGGGATGGAATAGCCTGTAATATAGTGGACGAAATGTCGTTTAAGCACAAGTTGCGATAGCACTCGTTATTGAAAATTAGCAATACATAAGCTAATCGCGGTAGCTCACCAATTTGGTTGGCGAGTCAGGCGCTTTAAATGTTATATTAACCCTCTACTTTAACAAAACTACGTTTATGGATTCGTCTATTTTGCCGACTCAATCAAATATGAGTAACATTTACACAGAACCTGCTCAAGCAGCGCAAACGTCTGTCACAGCTGGCTCTGTATTCAATAATGAAAAAGAACCAAGCAGCGCTGAGACTAAAAATGAGACTCAAGCCCTCACTCAAAGCATTGAGCCTAACGCGCTCATTCTGGCCGAAGCACTGAGCGACAAGACGATTGGTTGGAAAATACACAATTGCAAAATCACTAAAAAGACAGTGACACAGGATTTACCACTACCGTTTTTATATCATTACGACAGTTTAAATGATGCGATTAAGCAAGCGAATCCGCTCACACCTGCCCTCCTGTCACAGTTCAATACACCCATGAGCGCTCATGAAGCAGCCAAGCTGATTGGTATTAACGAAGCACTAATAAGCAGCCCTTGGCATGTCAAAATCATCGGGTCATTGGTGGTTTTTAGCGAAGCGTTGCAGTTAGCCGTACGCTTGCATTGGACCAATACAGGCAAAGACACCCAACAACTTTATACCCAGAATGAAGCAGACGCTATTACAGCTGCTTTTAAAGATTGGCAGTTTTTTGGTCGTATCGATGTACTCTACAAAAATAATAAGCAAACCTTAATCAGTATAGATGAACAAGCTGAAGGCAATGAGCAACTACTTCGTATTGAAGCAAACGCTGATTATCAATGCTTGCCAGCGACTCATGCGTTAGTGGTTATCGCTAAATTGGAAGCGGACAAAATAGAGCTACCTTGGTTTGAGACGGCGATAGTAGAGCGCGTCGAATAACACCTTTTCTTCCAATTATTTACGATGTTATGACTACTATTGACTTGGCATTATCAATGAGTAGTTTTCAGTGACTCATATCTAATGGTATGGTAACGACCTAGTATTATTCACTAGTCCTCGCATTTTATAAAAAGCACACTATCAATATTAAAATTGAGGGTGCACATTTTCACAAACCTCGCCTATTTGTAAGGAACATCACATGGATTATCGCTCAAAAACCTCTACTGGCGGCCGTAATATGGCAGGCGCGCGCGCATTATGGCGTGCGACTGGCATGACTGATGGCGACTTTGGCAAACCAATTATTGCCATCGCCAACTCGTTTACCCAGTTCGTACCCGGCCATGTGCATCTAAAAGACTTGGGGCAACTGGTCTCACGTGAGATTGAACAAGCAGGCGGCGTGGCTAAAGAGTTCAATACCATTGCGGTCGATGATGGTATTGCCATGGGTCATAGCGGTATGTTGTACTCGCTACCCAGCCGCGATTTGATTTCTGACTCTGTAGAATACATGGTCAATGCTCACTGTGCGGATGCATTAGTATGTATCTCCAACTGCGATAAAATCACGCCGGGTATGTTAATGGCTGCGATGCGCCTGAATATCCCTGTAGTGTTTATTTCAGGTGGCCCAATGGAAGCGGGCAAAATCTTAGCCAGTACCGTTGGTAAGAGCCATAATACCGATGGTAGTGACAGTAGTGCGATTCGTAAACTTGACCTCGTTGATGCGATGATGGACGCTGCTGACGACAGCATTAGTGATGAAGATGTAGCCGCTATTGAATCCTCAGCCTGCCCAACTTGTGGTTCATGCTCTGGTATGTTTACGGCCAACTCAATGAATTGCTTGACCGAAGCGTTGGGCTTGGCATTACCGGGTAATGGCTCGTTACTCGCCACCCACTCGCTGCGTCGTGAGCTGTTTTTAGAAGCAGGACGCACCATTGTCTCACTTGCCAAACGTCGCTATGAACAAGATGACGATTCAGTATTGCCACGCTCCATCGCTAGCAAAGCGGCTTTTGAAAACGCGATGACCTTAGATATCGCGATGGGCGGCTCGACCAACACTATTTTGCATCTGTTAGCGGCTGCTAACGAAGCAGAAGTCGATTTCAAAATGTCAGATATCGATCGTCTAAGCCGCGGTGTACCTTGCCTTGCAAAAGTCGCCCCTGCCTCGCAAAAATACCATATGGAAGATGTGCATCGTGCTGGCGGTGTCTTTGCGTTATTGGCCGAGCTTGATCGTGCTGGATTACTGAAGACTGACGTACCGACCATCCATAGTCCAACGATGAAAGCCGCGATTGATAAGTGGGACATCATGAATCCTGATAATCAAGAGGCACGCGCGCGCTTCCTTGCAGCACCGGGTGGCGTACGTACCACTGAGGCATTTTCACAATCAAAAGAATGGTCAAACCTCGACGTCAACCGTGAGTCAGGTTGCATCCGTAGTGCCCAACATGCCTATTCTACAGATGGTGGTTTGGCCGTATTGTATGGCAATATCGCTGAGCGTGGCTGCGTAGTCAAAACCGCAGGTGTGGATGACAGCATCCTAGTATTTACTGGTCGTGCTCGTCTATTTGAGTCACAAGATGATGCTGTCGCTGCGGTATTGGCCGACGAGATCGTGGCAGGTGATGTAGTTATCATCCGCTACGAAGGCCCTAAAGGCGGCCCTGGTATGCAAGAAATGCTGTATCCAACGACTTACCTCAAGTCAAAAGGCTTGGGCAAAGAGTGCGCCCTACTCACTGATGGTCGTTTCTCTGGTGGTACCTCAGGTTTATCTATTGGTCATGCCAGCCCAGAAGCAGCTGAAGGCGGCACCATTGGTCTAGTAGAAGAAGGCGATACCATCCATATTGATATTCCTAATCGTACGATTAACATGCAAGTCAGTGATGCCGATTTGGCCACTCGCCGCGAAGCGATGGAAGCTCGTGGCCGCGATGCGTGGAAGCCTGTAAGCCGTGACCGTCATGTGACCCCTGCGCTACGTGCCTATGCTGCCATGACTACCAGTGCCGATACCGGTGCGGTACGTGACGTGAGTCAAGTTGAGCGCTGAGCCTTCAATTATTAATCGTTAAAGTATATTGGTAAAAATCTATTAAGCCTGCGCTATGCAGGCTTTTTTTCACCAAAAAACAACGCATATGTCGTTTTGATAACGATTTTTTGCGGTAATCATTATTTTTTAGCGTCATTATAATGGACTAGGGCGTGTCCTCAATTCAACCGATAGCAATCTAAATGAGCTAAAAATGGTTAAATCTTGCCAAACATCGTCAAATAGCTAGGTAATATCTCGATATTATCTGCACTATTTTCCTTGTTTGACTGCAATTTACCTCATTTTTATCACCATTTTTAAAATGAGGACACGCCCTAGTAAATATGGCCTCACTCTAACTTTTTAAGATAAACATAACAGCGTGCACCTACCTTATGATTGAAAACTACAATTTATTTTTATTGGTCTGCGGTATCGCTTTTTTACTGGGGGCGTTGTTCCCCATTATATTTAAGCGCACGCCTATCTCTTTGCCTATGTTGCAGGTTAGCTTTGGGCTGCTGATGGGGTACTGGTGGACGACCTTATCATTTTTAGACCCTATGAATAACGGCTTAATTATCGAAAAATTAACCGAAATTGTAGTGCTCGTATCCTTGGTTGGTGCTGGTATCAAAATTGATACGAAGCTGTCTTGGCAATTGTGGCGACCGACCGTACGTCTGTTGCTTATTACCATGCCGATTGGCATCTTTGCGATGGCGGTACTGGGCTACTATGCATTTGGTCTCAGTCTGGGAGCTGCTATATTGCTGGGCGCAGTACTGGCTCCAACCGATCCCGTATTGGCTTCTAGTATTCAAGTAGGGCCACCCAATACAGGTCGCGAAGACACACCGCGCTTTACTTTGACGTCAGAAGCAGGATTGAATGACGGACTGGCTTTCCCATTTGTTTATTTGGCCATAAAAATAGCGGAAGCCTTTAGCCAAGGCAATTCCTTTACCCTCGAGATACTCTGGTCATGGTTCACTCATGATGTCTTATGGAAAATTGGTGCTGGGCTGGTGGTGGGGATTGTCGTTGGTAAAATTATGGCCAAGCTGGTATTTTCAAAATACAGCCAAAACACCACTATTTCTCAAGGCTATGTGGTCATTGCGCTAACGTTAGTGGCTTATGGACTTGCCGAATTTGTACATAGTTATGGCTTTATCGCCGTATTTATCGCAGCATTTGCCTTTCGCCGCTCAGAGCATGAGCACAGCTATCACCACAAGCTCCATGATTTTGCAGAACAATCAGAAGGCTTACTCATGTCTCTAGTGCTGGTCACTTTCGGCATGTTTCTTGGTCAAGGATTGCAGTCGGGTGTTGAGCTGACATGGCGTGTTTACATCGTCAGCTTCACTTTCCTATTGTTGATACGTCCCATTGGTGGGTTTATTGCTTTATCAGGACTAAACATGGCACACACTGAAAAATATGCTATCTCTGCTTTGGGCATCCGTGGTATCGGCACGCTATATTATTTATCTTATGCGCTCAACCAAGGTTTTTTCGGTGATGAAGATGCGCTTAAACTGTGGGTCGTCTGTTCAATTGTCATTTTGGCGTCAATCTTTATTCATGGTCTTAGCGCTACAAGGTTGCTTAAAATGACGCCGAATAAATCACATTAACCTTATTGATAGAGCTATCTAGCGTTTTGAAAGCTCTGAATCGACTAAGTTAAGTACCGCTTCCGTTAGTGCAAACTGACGGACATCATTCAGCATCGTGGTGTCAAAATTATGGATAAAGGCAAATGACAATTGACGCTCTGGGTCACACCAAGCAACCGAACCGTTATAGCCCATATGCCCAAATCCTTGCTTGTTTACATCAACTTCTTCACTGTCTGTATGCTGACAAAGACTAAATAACCGATGATAACCCAAGCGCCAATCCATGTTTGCTGGCATAACAGCATCTATCCCTGTGACTTGCGGTTTGGATAGTTGCTCAAAAGTGGCGCTATTAATAAACGTGTGTCCTTGCCATGTTCCGCCATTGGCTAACATGGCATAGATGGTGGCCAATGCCTGAGCTGAAGCGACACCATTTGCTGCTGGAATAATGGCCTGTAGTGTCTCACGACTGTGATAATCGATCGCTTGTTTGCCAGCAGGTATGAGTGCTGCCTTATAATTTTTTAGATTAAGCTGACTGGTATTGAAGTACAAACGATTAATATGAGCCGTGTCTAGTATCGGTAAAGTGTTTTGCTCATCATCTGACCTTAGGTCTGCCGCTTTGCCATCCATTAAAGCTTGCTGCTGCCAGCAAGCATAACTAGGCAGACTAGCATAAGTACGTAAAGTACTTTGTGAGTCGGCTTTTAGCGTTGGTTTATGACGTTTATTACGCAGTTGTGAGCCAGCCTCATTTGATGTTTCGAAGTCTTTGGCCAGTCTTGCTACTTGGTTGACTTTATTCTCTGGTACACCAAAATAGCAACTATCAGCAATACCTAAAGGCTCAGTGAGATAATGGCGCAATGCCTCAGCTAAAGACATTTCAGTAACGGCTTCTATCAGACCGCCCAACACCCAACCATAGACCAGAGCACTATAAGCGCTGTCATATAGCTCGCCATGGTCTGGTGCTGTGATTGGCATGGCAGCAACTTTATTGAGCATTTGATCCCAATCAAGCAAAGTTTCGCTATCCGCAACGATACTCTGAATTGAGAATAAGTTGGCTTGATGCGACATCACGCTACGTAGCGTAATATTCCCTTTATTCTGTGCAGAAAATGCAGGCCAATAATGGGCAATAGGCTGGTCATAATCAAGCATCTGCTGCGAAACCAATATATGTACAAGCGTCGCCAATACACCTTTACCCGTCGAAAAATTAATCGCCAAAGTATCAGGCTGCCATGGCATCTCTGGGCGTACCATCCCCACACTCGCCTGTGCAATGCATTCTCCTGCCAGATAAACAACCACAGCACCACCAGCTGGTGCATCATCAAGCTGTAAGTCGGTGAGTATTTGCTGCAAACGTTGTTGCAAGGTTAGATTTATCTGTTGATCAAAAATCTGTGTGGTTTTATTATTATTGTCGATCATGGCTACCCTGCTCCATTTCTATAAAACAGCTAAACGGTAAAAAACTATTTAGCCCTTAATGTTAAGTGTTCATATGATAAAAAATATATTATTTACTAAGGCGTAACTGTTCAATCTCTCAATATTAGCCCGTTATTTTTTCGTTTTCCTAGGGCGTGTCCTCAATTCAATCGATTATCCTCTAAATGGGCTAAAAATAGCTAAATTTTGCCAAACATCATCAAACAGCTTCTTAATATCTCGATATTATTTGCGCTACTTTCCTTGTTTGACGGCAATTTATCTCATTTTTATCACCATTTTTAAAATAACAACGCGCCTTAATAAAAAAGGCAACCTAGTGGTCGCCTCTCTGTCATGCAATGCTGCTTAATAATACGTTGTCATCTTTATGTCTTAGCGCGGTACCAACAGACGATTATGAACTTCTTGCTCAAGCTTCGTTAATCCATGACTGCGCCCACGTTCCATAGCGGTGTCCATTTTACGTCCACGTAACCATCCTGCGCGTAGCGCCATTGCGGCACCCACTCTATTGCCTGAGCCACAATGCACTGCCGTTTTTTTGCCATGATGTTGACGCAATATATTATCAAATGCCAATATATTAAGCTGCTTCAAGTCTGCAGCACCGTTAATAGGCAGATGCTCATAGTGCATGCCAGCTCGCTCGACCGCTGCGGCTTCATCAAAGCTCAATTCATCATCTGGCTGTAAGTTAATCACTAACTCAACCCCAGCGTTCGCTAAGGCAACCACTTTTTCGTCATTGAGTGCACCGCATACAATGGTAGTGTCATCAGGACGAAAATAAGGCTCAAGAATAGTACTAAGATCAACACCATTGTCTAAAACGCTATTGCCAGCATTCGATACTGTGTCAATAGCTACTGAATGATTCAGTTGATCTGGGTTTGGTACGGCGGTATGTGAAGTCATAATTATAAATTTGTTCGTTATATTTACTATGGTCAATTCCAGTTAAAATAAGTACAAAGCAACCGCGTGTCGATGTATAAGCAATACTTCAAGCGAGGTTAACGCTATCACTTTTCTATCAAGAAACGACCATATTGAGATATTTTTTAGTTAAATGACAGTCATTCTACTGGCTTTTACTCATTGCCACTCTGTAATTTAACCGTACCTGCCAAATGCGGCTTGTCATTTTTAGAGCTAAATAAGCCAAACTCACAGGTAGCGTCTGTGTCTTCAAGTGCAGCCACCGGATCAGCGATCAGCTCTACTTCGGCAGGCAAAAAGATAGGCAGTTTAAATGACACATCAACCGTACAAGCATCCGGCAACTCGTCCATCATAGCAAGGCATTTGGCCTTTGACCACATGCCATGAGCAATCGCTTTAGGAAAGCCAAACGCACGCGCAGATAATGGATGGAGATGAATGAGGTTAAAGTCACCTGAAACAAAAGCATAACGACGACCGATATCTTCTGGCACTTCAAAGATACTATGCACGCCTTCTGGGTTGACTGATGGCTTAACCGTTATTGGACGTGGAGTGCTTTTTTTGTCTTTGCTGCTGATTGGTTTTTTGCTACGTGATAGATACGTCGAAGTACCTTCCCAAATCACCTTATCTTCTGACTTGACCGTCGTCACAAAATCAAACTGCTGACCCTGAGCATGGTCACGCAAATTATCAAAGGTGACTGACATAGCAACCGTTTCACGCTCACCGATAGGACGATACTGAGTCACACTATTATCGACGTGCACTAGACCCAACATAGCAAATGGAAATGGCTCTTTGACCATCATATTCATTTGCAGCGTCTGAGAAAGCACTGAAAAGTAAGTAATAGGTACTTTGCCATTATCTGCAAAACCACAAATTTTACGATAATCGTTTAAGTTACTTTGGTCAATGTGCAAATCGTCCACATAGTAAGTCGCTTGCGGCAATTGGTCTTTACTGATTTTGCCGTTATTACCAATAGGCAATAAACTTTTAACGATATTGGCATAGGTCGTATGCGCTTTCGGCAACGCATCATAATGTTTGTCTGACATAATAAATCCTAAGTGGGGCTTGAGCAAATTTTCTTGGTGTATCTAAAGATGCTATGACATTAGTGGTTACAGCCTATCATTGAGCAATGCCACCAGTATTATGCCTAAATTAGGCACAATTCATAGGCGTGGTTTTAGACAATGTAAGCAACTCTCACAGCAAAAAATAATTTGGCTACTGGTTCTCTGTGTTTTTATCATAAAAAAGCCACCCTTGGGCAGCTTTATTACGATTTATGAGCAATTTTTTCGTAAGCATATGTGAGGAAAATTAAAAATACTGATTAATATCATGTATTTACCATCCACTATTTACCATCATCTATACTCACTTATAAAGTGCTATTAAGCACCCAATAAGCTTTGACCACAAACACGAACAATGTTGCCATTTAAGCCACCAGAAGCAGGTGATGCAAACCATGCGATGGTCTCAGCCACGTCTACTGGCAAGCCGCCTTGGCTCATAGAGTTCATACGGCGACCCGCTTCACGAATAGCAAATGGAATGGCTTCGGTCATTTGCGTTTCAATAAACCCTGGAGCAACGGCGTTGATCGTCATACCTTTGGCGTTGTCTTCTAACTGCTTGGCAGTGGCATTCACCAAACCAATCACCCCTGCTTTAGAGGTGGCATAGTTGGTTTGACCCAAGTTGCCAGCGATACCTGAAATCGATGACACACAAACGATACGTGCATTGTCTTTTAATACGTCGTTGTCTAGCAAATAGCGGTTCAGCCTAGCAATACTACCTAGGTTAATATCGATAACCATGTCCCACTTTTTCTCGTCCATGTTTGCCAATGTCTTATCACGAGTCACGCCAGCATTATGGATGATTGAATCTAATCCGCCACGCTTTTGTGCAGCTTCGGCGATTTGTTTGCCAGCGTCATCACTGGTGATGTCGACGGTCAATACTGAGCCACTAATTTCGCTAGCGACTTTTTGTAGGTCTGCTTGCTGCTGCGGTACATCAAGGCAGATAACGTGAGCGCCTTCGCGAGCCAAAACGCGAGCAATTGCTTCACCAATACCGCGGCTTGCGCCAGTTACCAGCATGGTTTTACCGCCAAGAGGCTGCGTCCAATCGACATCAACATTGCTACCCTTACTAACGCGTACGACTTGTCCTGAGACATAAGCTGAACGAGCGGAGGTGAAAAAGCGCAAAGTCGAATCTAAGTTTTGCTCTGCGCCGTCTTCCACATAGATAAGCTGTGCCGTAATACCGCGTTTGAACTCTTTACCAACAGACTTCACAAAGCCTTCAAGCGCGCGCTGAGCCAAAGCTGTATCAATGTCAGTGATATTTTCTGGTGGGCGGCCAATGATAATGACGCGACCAGACTTTTCTACACGACGAGCCACAGTATGGAAGAACTCATACACTTCTTTTAATTGATCGGCATTGCTAATATTACTGGCATCAAACAATAAAACTTTAAATTTATCATCGCCGCCCGTATTGGCTTTTGCTTCCACGCCTGCATCAGCAAGGGCATCTTTGATATCATCACTGCTGTTTACATAAACATCAGCATGTACGTCTGACAAAATTCGCGCCACAGACTCACTGACGCTTTTATCATCGCCATTAGCACGACCAACCAATACGCTACCACGTACTAAAGGCTCACCGCTTTCGAAGCGATCAAGAGTAACAGGTAACGGTAAACCCAAATTTTTGGCCACTTTTTTGCCAATAGAAGACTGAACAAAATCACCATAACGGTCTGACATAATATAATCCCTATAACGAACGGTTAGAATAATAGTAATAAATGTAATGTGCCTATTATATAGACTCAATAACCTCATAATTATTGATATTTAGTAAATGAGTCTAAAGCTGGCCTAACTATACACTGCCATCTTAAACAAGTCCAAAAACCGATAATGTCTACAACAATCTGTAAACAACTCAGTATACAAGACGGTCACTTTTTCTGGATTTAAAAATCACCACATTGTGCTAAAATCAGACCTATAAGTTATAGCAAATGCAATTATCGATAACAATATATTATCAAATCTATCGTTATGCAATGCCAATAATCGATACTAGCCAGTCTACGAAAGTCATATTGATGTCTTTCAAAGCTGATACCGACCTTAGATAAGCGTCACATAGTTTGCCAAAGATATACAGTAAGGTCGTAAAAACGTCTTATCATAAACAGTTATGCTGCGTAATAAGTGATAATATTTGCTTCTTGTTTATTTTCGATTATTGAATTTTTTAATGTAATCATTTTTATTATCATTAGTTTTACTATTGTTACCCTCTTTTCTTCTGCCCATATTTTTTAAGGATAATATTATGAGTAATAAAAACAATCACCCTGATAGCCCTGTTGTTGAAAGCACAGTGGTAAAAGCCAGTGCGTCAAAATCTACTGATAATAAATCAGACAGCGCCAAAACAGAAACGGCTGTTAAAAAAGCTAAAAGCACGACAGCTACAGACACCTCTAATAAAGAGTCTTCTAGTAATAAAGAGTCTTCTAGCACCACAGAAGCGAATGATAAATCACCAGCTTCTACTACGAAAAAGCCAGCATCTGCTGCCAAAAAAACCAGCAAAACCAAAGCCGTTTCTGGTCAAAATCGCGTGGCTATCTTAGGTGCCAACCGTATTCCATTTGCACGCTCGAACGGTTCATACGCTGACGTTAGCAACACCGACATGTTGACAGCTGCATTAGATGGCTTGATTGAACGCTATAACCTACAAGACGAAGTGTTGGGTGAAGTGGTATCTGGTGCCGTCATGAAACTAAGCCGTGACATCAACCTAACTCGCGAAGCCACGCTTAACACAGCGCTCAACCCACATACGCCAACTTACGATATCTCACAAGCTTGCGGTACTGGCTTGCAAGCGACTTTTGCTTCTGCCAATAAAATTGCACTGGGTCTTATCGATTCAGCAATTACTGGCGGCGTAGACACGACCTCTGATGCACCGATCGCGATTGGTGATGGTCTACGTAAAGTACTGATCAAACTGGGCGCGGCTAAAGACAACAAACAACGCCTAAAAGCGTTAATGGGTCTAAATCCAAAAGACTTAATCGATTCACCACAAAATGGTGAACCACGCACTGGTCTATCAATGGGCGACCATCAAGCCATCACCACACTTGAGTGGAACATCAGCCGCGAAGCACAAGATGAGCTTGCTTTTAACAGTCATCAAAACCTAGCGCGCGCTTATGATGAAGGGTTCTTCGACGATCTAATCACTCCATACAAAGGTCTGACGCGCGATAACAACTTGCGTCCTGATACCACCTTGGAAAAACTGGCTAAATTAAAGCCTGTGTTTGGTAAAAAGAACGCCAACCCAACGATGACAGCAGCCAACTCTACACCGTTAACGGATGGTGCCTCTTGTGTCCTACTAGGAACCGATGAGTGGGCAAAAGAGCGTGGTCTTAAGCCATTGGCTTATATCGTTCATCAAGAAACGGCCGCCGTTGATTTCATTGGTAAATCTGGCACCACAGAAGGCCTATTAATGGCACCTGCTTATGCCGTACCGCGTATGCTTGAGCGTGCAGGTCTAACACTACAAGATTTCGATTTTTATGAAATCCATGAAGCATTTGCATCACAAGTGTTATCAACACTAGCTGCTTGGGAAGATGAAAAATTCTGTGAAGAGCGCCTAGGACTAGATGCACCACTAGGCTCTATCGATCGTAGCAAGCTAAACGTGAATGGCTCGTCGTTAGCTGCGGGTCATCCATTTGCCGCAACGGGCGGTCGTATCCTAGCCACTGCAGCGAAGCTATTGGATCAAAAAGGCTCAGGTCGTGCACTAATCTCTATCTGTGCAGCTGGTGGTCAGGGCGTGACTTGTATCTTAGAGAAATAACTCTTTGACTGCTATTATTTGATTGGTATTATCAGTCAATAGTTAGCATGAATACTTTAAAGCACTCTTTAATCGATGGATTAAAGGGTGCTTTTTTATGCCCATTCACTACTCAAAACTGGATATTAGTCATGGTCTTGCTAACAACACAATAATGAAACGTAGCCAACGCATAGCTCTATCGGTAGTTATGCTAAAGTAAGAGGATAACCAATAAAAATCATAACAACACTGATTAGGAGTTTTTTATGGGTAAGATACCTTCGTCCATCAATCCCAAATCCCTCACGCCACAAGAGCGTCAGGAACTTAGCTCACCTGAGCAACACAGTTTTATCGAGCGTATGGATAAAGAGGTTTTTAATGATCAGTTGCGGCGTAAGATGCACGAAGACCTCATCGATACTTATGATGAAGAGCTAGAAAACGAGATAGATGATTATGTGCGTGACTTTCGTTTTGATGGGCGCGAAATGAGTGAGCAAGAAAGACTTGATCGTCGTATGTACTTTCAAGAGTTGGTAAGGCTACAGCGCGAGCTTATTAAGTTACAAGACTGGGTCGTTGATCGCGGTGAGCGTATCGTTGTCATATTTGAGGGTCGTGACTCAGCGGGTAAAGGTGGCGCTATCAAGCGTATCACGCAGCGCTTAAACCCTCGTGTGTGTCGAGTGGCTGCCCTACCTGCACCGACGGAACGTGAGCAATCACAATGGTATTTTCAGCGTTATGTCGCCCACTTGCCTGCTGCTGGTGAAATTGTGCTGTTTGACCGCAGTTGGTATAACCGTGTGGGGGTTGAGCGTGTGATGGGTTTTTGTACCGATGCACAGTATGAAGAATTTTTTCAGTCAGTGCCTGAGTTTGAACGTATGCTAGTACGCTCAGGTATTCGCTTGGTGAAGTACTGGTTTTCGATCACTGATGATGAGCAGCATTCACGCTTTATGAGCCGTATTCATGATCCGCTCAAGCAATGGAAGCTCTCAGCCATGGACTTACAATCACGCCGCCGTTGGGAAGACTATACCAAGGCTAAAGAGACCATGTTTGAGCGAACGCATATCCCTGAAGCACCTTGGTGGGTGGTTGAAGGTAACAATAAAAAACGCGCAAGGCTAAACTGTATTGCTCATCTACTCGAACAAATTCCTTATAAGGAAGTGCCACGTGATGAGGTAGAATTACCCGATCGTAAACGTGATGACGAATACTACCGTGAGCCTATTCCAGATGATATGTATGTGCCACCGCGCTATTAAAAGATATAATAGCTTTACTTAGGGTGTGTCCTCAATTTAATCGATTGTCCTCTAAATTGGCTAATAATGGCTACATTTTGCCAAGGATAGTCAAACAGCTTATTGATATCTCGATATTATTGGCATTGCCTTTATTGTTTGACGGCAATTTTTATCACCATTTTTAAAATGAAGACACGCCCTAGTCTTATGCTCATAAAAAAAGCCGCCTTATCGATATATAAGGTGGCTTTTTTTATACTGTTTGTTGAATAATAGTCGTCTAACATTCATCAAAACCATTACAAGTACAATAAATAATTACATGGTATAGGTGGACTGCAAACCATCTATTTTACCCGCCAATAATCGCTCAACTTCGTTTTTAATTCTTTGACCTGCAATATCAGTTCCAATCTGTACCGCAAAACCTGCCGGTAGACCACCTTGAGTTTTGGCGTTAATCCAAACCACTTTGCCATTCATAGGCAAACGCTCGCTAGAATTGGGTAAAGTGATGGCGATAAATACCTCGTTACCTAGCTGCTGAGCGTCATTGGATGGCACAAATAATGCGCCATTACTGACAAAGGACAAGTAGCTGGCATATAACATTTCGATATTTTCAATGTGGCAGGTTAATATCCCGCCGCGTCCTGGCATGGCCATAGTCAGCTTCCTTCATTAAGTTTGGTATTTTTATTTGCTATCAAGGCAGATTTTCTTATAAACAAGCCAATTCTTGCATTAGCTTATCATAGGCAAATTTTTCTTGCACATTTTGTTGCAGAGCGATTTTTGTCTGCTGTAAGCTATTAGAAAAAAGTGCTAGGCCATTATTATCAGGTGGATGCTTTTCTAATACAGCGGATAGATTGACGTCTTTTTGAAGCTCATTAAGCCCTAAGCAAACACGGCGCATATCAAGTAGCATCAGCTCAGACAGCTGAATAAATTCCGTGATACTCAATTGGTTTTGCCAATAGTCACTGGCTGCCACACTACTACGTTTACCACTACGCAGTGCCTGCCACGTCGTCAACCATAGCGCACGTTTGCTATACCATGGCGCTTGTGCCATGGCTATTGCTGCCAAAGGTGCGCCATTTGCCAATTGGATAAGCTGCTCAATCGCAGCCGTTCCGACCGCTTCACGATTGACCGTAGAGCCAAGTGCCTGTGTCACATAGTCAACGGCGATCACAGGCTGAATGGTCTGTAATGGCAACTGCTGCACCCGACTTTTAATGGTGGGCAGTAGTTGTGCTGGAGTATCACTGATCAAAAATAAATGGACTCTAGCTTGTGGTTCTTCCAAGGTTTTGAGTAGCGCGTTGGCCGCGGCAATCGTCATTTGCTCTGCATGGTCTAACACACAAATACGCATCCCTTGACCACCTTGGTAGATAAAAGGCTGCAAGTTACGGATATCATCCACTTTAATCTTAAGAGCACTATTATTAGCTGTTTTGGATGATTTGTTATCCTTTGCAGCGTTACTTAATTTCTCTTTATTATCAGCATTGTCTGCACTGATTGGCATACTGATCAGTGGCAATACCTGTAAGCTTGGATGCGTGCCAGATCTTAGCCATTGGCAACTTTCGCACGCGCCGCAAGCCCCTGTGGGATGACTATCACGCTCACGGCATAATAGCCAAGCAACCAAACGCCATACAAAAGCTCGCTTGCCCATACCCTGCATACCAGCAGCTAATAGTGCATGTGGCAAAGATTGCTGTGATGTCAAAACTCGCTTGGTCAATTGCGACCACAGATTTTGCTGCCATGGCAATAACGCGGCGAAATAAATGTGGTCTGTAGTATCCATTGTGCCTGTATTTTGCGTCTTATCACTCATAGCTAACGTCCTATCACTTCGCTTGATTATTCAGGATATAGCGTGTTCATGACGCTTTAGATGAAATATTTTCGCTTAGGCTATTTATCCAATGGGACTCTGAAATTCAGTCAAGCTCATGGCGTTTAAGCGGTCTAAATCTTCTTGGGTATCGACCCCTGCAGGTAGATGACAAGCGGCAACTGAAATAGCAATCTGCGCTCCATTTTCTAAAACGCGTAACTGCTCTAGGCTTTCAAGTGTCTCAAGTGGCGTTTGCGGCCAATGCACAAACTGCTGTAATAAACGGACGCGATAAGCGTATAGCCCTAAATGACGATAAGCATTTTTTGGTGGGTTTCTATGATTATCATTGGACAATATGACATCACGATCACAAGGAATGGGCGCTCGGCTAAAATAAAGCGCACGTTGCAAGTCATTAGCGTGTTGACTGACAACCTTGACCACTGATGGACGCATAAAAGTCTCATAGTCGTCGATAGGCTCACACAAAGTCGCCATCACGCTATCACTGTCTGCGACCAAAAGCGCCTTTACCTGCTCCAGTAATAACGGTGGCACTAACGGTTCATCGCCTTGCATGTTAACCACGATATCATGGTCAGCCCACCCTTTGATGGCGGCAACTTCTGCCAAACGGTCAGTGCCTGAAGCATGCTCGCTACTGGTCATCACCACATCGAACCCTGCATCCATGCATATCTTGGCAATATCGTCATCATCCGTGGCAATACACATATCATCAGCGAAGTGCGCTGTTTGCGCCTTTTCAGCAACCCAAAGAATCATCGGCTTACCATGTATCTCTAGTAATGGCTTGCCGGGCAGCCTTGTGCTTTTAAAACGAGCAGGGATAACAATGTGAGTTTTGGCGGGCATAATCACTGACGACA
The DNA here is from genome assembly GCF_003148585.1 of Psychrobacter immobilis. GTDB lineage: Bacteria > Pseudomonadota > Gammaproteobacteria > Pseudomonadales > Moraxellaceae > Psychrobacter > Psychrobacter immobilis. The sequence continues at coordinate 43,398 of NZ_QGGM01000003.1, forward strand.
TGGGGTTTCCTATAGCTATTTTTATACGGTTTAAAGCATCATCTATTATTTGCTTTGGTACTGTTATTGGTATTGTCATTGTTTGCGATATCAATACCTAGCTTTTTTAGCTGTTGCTGCAGATTATCATAACAGCTGTCAGAGAGTTCGGCGGTTACTGGCAGCACCCATAGTCTGTTTATCAGCTCTTGATATTCATTATTTAGCGCTTTATCAGTAGTAGCTTTCGACAGCAACGCTCTTATTTTTACCGCATCTTTACTAGTGACTACGATTGGATATTCGGTATACTGCAACAATTCCGCCAACTCAAAATCATAATGATCAGGATAAGCATGTCCAACGACATCGAAGCCTAACGAATTTAAAGTATTAAAGAACCGCTGCGGATAACCAATACCGCTCACCGCATGCACTGTATGACCCTTTTTAGGTGCATCAATTTGAGAATAAGATAAAGTAGGTTGCCATAAGAGTTGCAGAGCATCCGCCTCTAAGTGCATTGTCAAACGATGGGCTCGGTACAGATTGCTATTATCTTTATTCTTGTCCACTGGATCTATTGTTAGTGGCTCATGGTAGATGACAGTTGCACCCTGCAATCGCGACATGGGTTCACGTAAAAACCCTGTTGGCAAGAGCTGTTGATTACCAAAGCCCCGTGCTGAATCGACCACAATCCATTCAATGTCACGTTGCAGTGCATAATGCTGCAAGCCATCGTCGGCAATAATGAATTGCAAGTCAGGATGGGCAGCTAACAAGGTCATAATTGCTTGCTTACGATCGGGACATACTGCCATGGGCGCATTTGTCATATTAACAATCAAACAAGGCTCATCTCCTACCACATTGGGCAAACTGGCGGCATCGACCAAAGCAGGCATTTGACTGGTGTCGCCACCGTAACCACGGCTGATAACCCCTACCTTTACTCCATGTTCTTTTAGATAATCAACCAAGGCAATAATCAATGGTGTTTTTCCACTACCGCCCACGCTAATATTGCCGATCACCATAACGGGAACAGGCGCACGATAACTTGATAACAGCCCAGCTTTATAAGCTTGACGACGCAGCGTGGTGATAAGTCCGTACAACCAACTAATAGGTAGCAATAGCCATAGCCAAGCGGCTTGACGTTGCCAGGCACGCGTCACTGTCGTTTCAATACTCATGATAATTGACCACTTACCTATTCAGTTAAACTTTAACTTAGCACGATTTGAACGTCAAAGCTGCTCAAAGAATAGTCCAATAATTTTATTCAAAGTCGCGTTCATACATTTGCGCATAATGACCTTGCAATTGCATAAGCTCATCGTGCGTGCCTAACTCGACGATTTGACCGCTGTCTAACACGGCGATACGATCGGCTGATTCAATAGTGGTCAGTCGATGTGCAATAACTAACGTGGTACGATCTTTCATCACATTATCAAGCGCTTGCTGAATGTAATACTCTGATTCATTGTCTAACGCACTGGTTGCTTCATCTAAAATTAAAATCGGCGCATCTTTTAATAGCGCACGAGCAATAGATAAGCGCTGACGCTGCCCGCCAGACAGCTGCAAACCTTCAGCACCAATTTCACTTTGATAGCCGTTTGGCATTTTCATAATAAAATCATGAGCAAAGGCATCTTTTGCGGCACGCTCAACCTCAGCTTGGGTTTTATTGGCTAAGCCACCATAAGCAATATTGTTAAATACCGTGGTATTGAACAGAACTACTTGTTGATTGACCATCGCAATCTGCGCCCGTAAGCTCTCAAGCTTAATGTCTTCAATCGGTATACCATCCAAGGTAATTTGCCCAGAAGAGGTCGATAAGGTGCGCGTCAGTAAGTTTACTAAAGATGACTTACCAGCACCACTTCGCCCTACCAATGCAACCGTCTCACCCGCTCTTACATCTAACGTAAAGTCACGCAAAGCGACCGTTGAGTCAGGATAAACCAGACTGACATTGTCCAGCTTGATTTCGCCCGTCAAAGCAGGGCTAAGCACACCAGTGTCTGTTTCTTCTGGCTCATCTAACAAGGCAAAAATCGACTCACCTGCCGCGATACCTTTTTGTAGTTTTTGATTGATATCAGTTAATGAGCGTACCGGCTTGCTCAGCAAACCTGCAGCGGCGATATATGAGATAAACTCACCCGCTGAGATATTGTCAATCACCGATGGGCGTAGTGCGAGCCACACCACAACTGACATGGCGACAGCCATTAGCAGCTGTACTGCTGGCGTATTGATACTGTTGGTCACCACGACCTTCATGCCTTGGCGTAAGTTCTTTTTTGATGTTTTATCGAAGCGTGCGGCTTCGTATGCTTGACCGCCATAGTTTTTGACAACCTGATAGCCACCAATCACTTCATTGGTAATATGGCTGACATCACCCATCGTCTCTTGAATACCCTTAGACAACTTTAGATAACGCTTTGAGGCGATGCGAATAAGCCACAATATTGGCGGTAGCACAACGAATAAAATCAACGTCAAACGCCAATTGCTATAAAGCAAGAAACCTATCAAGGCGACGACTGTCAGACCATCCCGCAGTAGCGTCTTCATAGAGTCTGTACTAGCTGCAGTGACTTGCTCAACATCAAATATCAGCTTGGATGAAATGGTACCAGCAGGATTGGCTAAGTAAAAAGAGCTTGGCAGACGAAGTAATTTATTAAAGACTTCCACTCGCAGCTCATATACCAAATTACGTGAGACCAGAGCAGAATAATAATTACCCAAAAAGCTACCAACACCGCGGACAAAAAACAGACCAATGATCAATAATGGAAATAAATCCTGTTTGCTTTGATCGTTCTGATTAATGGCATCGGTGATATATTGAAGTAATTTGGCAATCCAAATCTCTGTCGCCGCATTAATCGCAAAGCCCAACACAGTAAGCATTAATGCCCACCAGTATGGTTTTAGATAACTCAGCAAACGCAGTAAGGTCTTATGCTTAGGTATGTTTGACGGCTCTGCTGATAGTTTTTTAGCAGCAGTTTTTGCAGAGTCAGGTTGATATGCTTGGCTCATAAAAGCCTCAATTTGGGGGTCATCATATGAATGGACTGCGTTAAAATCACAGTTTTATAAGAGCATCTATCAATGGCACTAAAGTAGCTATAGGCTACTGCGGTAAGGGCTGACCAAGTAGCACGACCGTACTGATATTAAGATTCAAAAATCCCAGTTTACCCGCAATGTCCATCACTCGCACAACCGATTGATGGGTGGCATTGGCATCCGCAGCAATAACAAATAGCATGTCACGATTACTACCAGCTTCTTGTTGTAGCATACTGGTCAACTCTGCCTCATTACTACTGGCAAGCGTAATACCGTTCACCAGATAACTGCCATCTTCTTGTACTGCCACTTCGATACTGTTTTTCTCTTCTGTCAGCGCAACACCTTCAGCTTCAGGAAGAATAATATTTAAACGACTAAAATGATTAAACGACGTTGCTAACAGCAAAAATACAATCAAAAACAACAAGCAGTCAATCATCGGGGTCAAGTTAATTTCGAGCGGCTCAACAGTCGGTTTTCTAAAGCGCATATCACTCTCTTTAATTTACTGGATACTCATGTGCTTGATGGATTATTAGGGCGTGCTGAACAGTCACAAATACTAAGAAATAAATACTAAGAAATAAATGCTAAAAAAATAAATGCTAAAAAAATAAATGCTAAGAAGTGACGGCAACACCATTATTTGAGCTTAACCCATCCACTGTATACTCATTATCTACAACGTCAGCCGATGGCGCACGATGTGCAGGCACATTCAAGCCAGCAGTAGACGTATTTTCCAGCAAATGATAATCATACAACTCTTGAATCATGAGCCCCGCTTGCGTCTCAAACTGGGCATTAATATCGATAATACGGCGCTGAAAATAACGATAGGCGACGAGTGCTGGGATAGCCACGATCATACCAGCAGCAGTCGTAATCAACGCTTGTGACACACCAGCAGCAAGCATCGTTGGGTCTTGCATCGCCCCATCAGTAATCGCCAGAAATGACGAAATAATGCCTAATACCGTGCCTAACAACCCCAGTAGTGGCGCAATCGCCCCTATGGTCCCAAGCATATTGATGTTTTTTTCTAACTGATGCACTTGTACGCTAGCGCGGTTTTGCATATGCATCGTCATCGAGTCTAAGCCATATTGACGATACAGCAGCCCTGTCGCTAAAATATCTCCCAAAGGTGTTTTTTCTTTGACATTCATCAACTGTGTACGACCAATATCCCCATTCTCACGTAAGCGCGTGATTAGCTGTTCGCGCAATCTACTCGGAGCAACTTTATTAAACTGTAAGGTATGACTACGCTCAATGATGATAACCAATGCCAATATTGAGCACACCACGATAGGTGTCATCAACCAACCACCCGCTTTTACCAACTCCCACATATTGACTCTCTTTTATATTTTTATAAAAATAGCGGTTATCAAAATATCTCAAGTTCAAAGCATCATGACAAACTTGTTAGCGATATCAAGCCTGTGCTTCTATGTGCTTAATCAAAGCTGCTAACTGATCTTGGTTATGGAAAAATATCTCAACACTACCTTGACCATCTTTTTTGTGTTTGAGTTTGACTTCAGCCCCTAACATATCTGTCAGTCTTTGCGTCAAGCGCTCAACCTCACGAGATTGCGTTTGCTCAGCACGATTGGCTTTCGGTGCAGGCTGCAAGATCGATTTAACCAACTTCTCAGCGTCGCGTACCGTCATACCGCCGTCGATAATTTTTTGCGCGATAATCGGCTGCTGCTCAGAGGATAATGCCAAAAGCGTGCGCGCATGCCCCATATCTAGGGCGCTATTTGCCAAATGATCTTTGACGGTATCATGCAGCTGATTGAGACGCAGCAGGTTCGATACGGTGGTGCGCGCCTTGCCAACGACTTCGGCAATCATCGCATGACTCATACCAAATTCAGTATGAAAGCGTTGTAATGCAGCGGCCTGCTCAATCACAGACAAGTCTTCACGCTGGATATTTTCAATCAAGGCCAGTGCGATGGCAAGCTCATCAGATAAAGCACGTTCAATCGCTGGAATGACAGATTTACCTGCCATTTTTGCCGCTCGCCAGCGGCGCTCGCCAGCAATGATCTCATGGGTAACGAATGCTTCACTCTTGTCTTCATTGGCTAACAACGGACGGATAACGATCGGTTGCATGACACCGTGCTGCTCAATCGAAGACGCCAGCTCTGCAAGCGCCGTTTCACTCATATCACGGCGTGGCTGATACTTACCCGCTTGCAAACGCGTGACATCTATTTGCACCAAGCTGATCTGGTCTTCAGAGGCAATGGCATCTGTTCCATTAACACGACTTTTATTAGCCGTACCTTTATTTATCGTGCGCGGCGACCGTGTGGTTCGACTGCTGGCAGTGGTGTCAGAGGCAATAGCTTTGGTCGTTGGTTTTTCACTGGTCTCATTACTATCAGATTTAGCAGGTGTGCTAATATTTAATCTATCAGCGTTTAGCGTTTCAGCTGGCAAAGTACTCTCACGCGCCGCCATGTCGTCTTGCAAGGCAGAGGCGGTGATTTGCTTTTCTTTTTTGATTGACCCCAATAAGGCATCTAAGCCTCGATTGGCAGCCAACCCTCTTTTCTTCGCCATGATTACCTATCCTCTAACGCTAAAATAAAAGCCAAATAATTATTAATACAGCTTACTCATTACTCATAAATACAATATTCAATGTTCAATATCTGTTTGCACGCTTTTGCTTGCAGTCTATCATTGGTGCTAAAAAACATGCATACATGCATGCATATTAGTCACTTTGTTTCATGACTTCAGCCGCCAATTTTTGATAAGCGCGCGCACCTTTTGACCATCTCTCATAAGCGATAACTGGTAAACCATGTGCTGGCGCTTCTGCCAAGCGAATATTTCTTGGAATATGAGTTTTATACATAATATCGCCAAAGTGTGCTTCCAGCTCGGCAGACACGTCGCGAGCCAGTGTATTGCGTGCATCAAATAATGTTCTCACCACGCCGCGGATATATAGCTTTGGATTCAATTCCGTCAAGCGCTCAATCGTCTGCGACAAATCAGCCAAGCCTTCTAGTGCATAGTATTCACACTGCATCGGAATAATGACGCTGTCTGTAGCAACTAACGCATTAATCGTCAGCAAATTCAAGCTGGGTGCACAGTCTATAACCACATAATCGTAAGCAGGTTTGTTAGCAGCTAGCTGATCATTGACCAATGCCACCATTGCTGTCTTAAACAGCTCATGGCTATCGGTCTTATTCATTAGGGTGATATCCATGCCAGCCAAATCACGATTGGCGCCGATCACATCAAACCCCGCCGGACTAGTAACAATAGCATCAGATAACGACACCCCATCCAATAGCACGTCCGCTATTGTCAGTGCCAATTCATTCTTATCGACACCCGTACCACTGGTCGCATTACCCTGTGGGTCTAAGTCAATCAGCAGTACATGCTTGCGCTTCGCAGCCAAGCTGGCGGTCAAATTTACTGCCGTCGTGGTTTTGCCCACGCCGCCTTTTTGATTCGCAATTGCTATGATTTCCATACACTCACTCAATTTAATTAGGGTCTATTACTGTTATTTTACTTTTGGCTTACACAATTAATTTTTCGCTAAACTTTGCATAGCATCATACTCATAAGTGTAAACAGTACGAGTATCTCTATACAATTAGCACTATCTGTATCACCATATTTTGAATATCTTGCCATTCAGATATCAACAAAACCATGTGTCACCGACACGTATCACTTAAAAGGTGTTCATAGCTTAGACATTTTTATAGGACAATTCAATTAAATGACGACTATCATGTAAACGAGGCACTTTAAGCTTAATCATCTTAATATGCCAGTCATTGTCTAGTGCTTGTAGTTCTTCATCGCTTGGCGCTTTGCCTTTCATCGCGCATAGGTAACCGTTATCTGCTAAGCGCGGGTGAGCCACTTCGACAAAATCGATCAAACTGGCAAAGGCTCTAGAAGTTACAACGTCATAGCTGGCTTCATGCGCCTCGATACGAGAAGCAATTGGCTGCATATTATTCAAGCCAAGCTCACTGCTGATTTGCTTAATAAAACGAATTTTTTTCTGATTACTATCAAGTGCGGTGCATTGACGCTCTGGCTGACAAATCGCAATAATAACCGCTGGCATCCCTGCTCCTGTGCCAATATCTAACAGTGACCCTGACGGTAAATGCGTTATAATAGCCAAACAATCAATTATATGTTTGATCAAAGCCTCTTCTGGATCAGTGATGGCGGTCAGATTATACGCTTTATTCCACAACAAAAGCTGGTCTAAGTACAATAATAATGTGCGCTGCTGCGTCTCACTCAAGGATAACTTGAGCTCATTGACCGCTTGTGCCAAGGTATTCGCCAGCGCTGGCAGCTGTGCGCCAAGCTTTACAAAGCCAGTTGGATCAATACGGATATTGCCCGTGTTAGCAGAGGATGAAGATGTTTTAGTAAAGTCTGACATACAACGAGTTATCCAGTTTTGACATGTGAACCGTCTATTTTATCATGCAGTCTGCCCATTGAATAGTTGCAGATTGCGCCAATGTGAGACATCTTATACTATCTGAGCCTATATTGAGGCGTTATTGTTCTTTAATCGCGTTAAATGGATGATGAATGATTGCTTATATAGCCGTTTTTAACAGAGCCTGCTAATGATACAAAACTGCTTTTAATGATTTATTTAAAACACCGTTTTATCTTGTAAGATGTTCTTATTGACGATGCAAATTAACTAGAAAAAACCAAGTATTAGCACTCATTAGTAAACTTAATAACACTTAATAACTACGCCACTTTCTACAAACGATATAATTTATACCTATGACCAAACAGCCACACATCCCTACCTCTCAATCATCAAGAGACGCTAATAAAAAAGACGCTAATAATATGGCAACACCCATCATTGAATTAAAAAGCACCAAATCAGCAACAGCGAATGCACCGCATCCATGCTTTATTGATATCAAGCAGCGCTGCCTCGTCACCCCTGAGCAACTAAAACGCTATAGCGACCCTGATGAATTGCCTTCGGATACTCGCACGGCACCAGATCTAGACGTTGGCTTTGGCCAGCAGCGTGCACTAAAAGCCTTACAAACAGCTTTGGATATCAAAGCCAGTGGCTATCATGTGTTTGCTGCTGGTGAAAATGGCTTGGGCAAACGCACCGTCATCAGCCGCTTGCTAACGCGTATTGCCGCCGATGCACCCACACCTGACGACTGGGTATATGTGCATAATTTCACCGATCCACGCACTCCACTAGCCTTGCGACTACCTGCGGGGCAAGCCTCCTTATTGCAGCAGCAAGTCAATCAATTATGGCAACAAGCCAAAAAACGATTGAGCCAACGCTTTCGTAGTGACCAATATCAAAGCAAAATCGAAGCCATCAAAAATGACACACATCAAAAAGAAAGTCAGGCTTATGATGTGCTCAATGCAGAAGGCAAACAATATGATTTGGCGTTGACGTTTCGCTCCTTTGATAATAAAGCGGTGTTTGTACATCCCAGTCAACTCGCGACAGAAATTAGTGGTAGTGATGACAAATCATCTGCTAGCCATAAAAATAAATCCGTGAGCGTTAACAATAGTAAAGCAAGCATTTCTAACACCGAGTATAACGATCCTACGAATGCAGAGCAGGATAAAAACAATACTGAATACGGCAATAGTGAATACGAAGCTGAGCTAAATAACTTTGTCCAAAAAAACCATATGCAAAAACGCTTAAGTCAGTTGACCATCGCGTTAGAGCAGTTAGAGGACGAAGCCAATGATGCGATAGAAGCCCTGCATCGCAATATTGCACGTCGTGCACTGCAACCTTTATTTGCCCCTGTTTACGAGCAATTTGCCAGTCACCCGCTGGTCATTGACTATCTCAAGACCGTATTTGCCGACATGGTTACGCATGTCGAGCGCATCGTCAATGGCGATGACGAAGAGTTTGTGACAGCAGTTTTGGCCACAACCCCAAGTCGCTATGCGGTCAACGTCATTGTCAGTCACACCCCAGAAGATGGTGCACCCGTCATCTTTGAGGACTTACCAACGCATTTGAACTTGTTGGGTCATGTCGAGCAAATCACCCAATTGGGCACGGTCACCACTGATGTCAGTATGATTCGAGCAGGTGCTCTACACCGTGCCAATGGTGGTTATTTACTATTAGAAGCGAGTCACTTACTTGAGCATCCGTATGCTTGGCAGGGTCTCAAGCGCGCGCTACAATCACGCAAAATCAAACTCTCAAGCCTTGAACAAATGCTGACCTTAACAGGCAGCTTATCGTTAGCACCTGCCCCCATTGACCTTGATGTTAAAGTGATTTTGCTTGGTGAAGCAGACTTATATTATGAGCTGTTAGAGCTTGAGCCTGAGTTTGATGCGGTATTTAAAGTACGTGCCGATTTTCACGATGATGTGCCTCGCAGCAGTGAGCACGAATTGGCGTTAGTCGCAAAAATGGCTGACATCATTGACTATGCCAATCTCTATCCGTTTGATCGTAGCGCGCAAGCTGCCCTACTTGAGCATTTAAGCTTACAAGCAGAAGACCAAGACCGCTTAAGCTTGCACAGTGATTTATTAATCAAGCTATTGCATGAGTCTAACCGCCACGCGCATTTAAGCGGAAAAAACATTGTTAATGCCTATCATGTCACACAAGCCATCGATGATATGGACGAGCGTTCAGGATACCTGCGTGACCTCTATTGGGATGAGCTCAAAAACGGTCAGCAGCTTATTCAAACCACAGGCAGCGCGGTCGGACAAGTCAATGCACTGACAGTGGTCAGCTATGCCGATAGCGAGTTTGGCATGCCCGCCCGCCTGACTGCCGTCATTCAACCAAATATCGGTACGGGTGAGATTCTCGATATCGAGCGTGATGTAGATTTGGGTGGTAGTTTACACGCCAAAGGCATGCTGATTATGACCAGCTATTTGCGCGCATTATTCAGCCAACATCATGCGCTCAACTTTAGCGCCTCGCTCGCTTTTGAACAAAGCTACGCCCATATCGATGGCGATAGTGCTACCGTCAGCGAAGGCTGTGCGCTGCTATCTGCCTTAGCAAACGTCCCGATTGATCAGTCATTTGCCATTACTGGCTCTATGAACCAATTGGGCGAAGTGCAAGCGGTTGGCGGTATCAACTCTAAAATCGCCGGATTCTTTGATGCATGCCGCGAGCAAGAATTGACTGGGCAGCAAGGCGTGGTCATTCCAATGGCCAATGTCAAACAGCTCATGCTGCGTGACGACATCATTGCTGCCGTCAAAGCGAACGAATTTCATATTTATGGTGTCTATACACTGAGCGAAGCATTGACGCTGATGACTGGTTTGCCTATCGATACCATGAACAAGAAAGGTCGCTATCGTAAAGACACGTTGTTTGGCAAAGTTTTAAGTCGTCTGATGTTATGGGATGAAAATCAAGATAACAATGACGATGGTATGGATGATAAAAAGTCCAAAAAGAAAGATAAAAAAAAGCAAAAAGCAAAACGTCAAAAAAAACGGGACAAGAGAAAAAAAGAAAAATGTAAAGACAAGGCGGAGCATAACGAAGTCGTTATAAATGATGATCAAGGTATCAACCAAAGCATCAATCAAGGTATCGATAACAATGCCACTAAAACGCCCATTGACGCCATATAAGCTGATTTATAGTGAAATTTAGCCTTGTCAAAACCAATCAATAAGTCAGTGTGCTAATTTAAGACATGCCCTAGACGCTACGATGCTTTTCTGCGATGATGAATGGTTAATACTCCGCTAAGCTATACAAAAGCCAACTCGTAATTTCATAAAGGTTATCGCTTAATGACTGTACATTCTACTGACGCCGACCACTCTCATGCTCAAACGAGCTCTGTTGAGCAAGCTAATACTGTAGCGGCAGCGGACAGTCATGTCTCAGAAGATAATAACGATAATCGCCATGGCGCGGCGACGACAGCGCGCCAGTGGCAAGTGCTATCGCAACTACAGCGCAACCGCTGGGTGGGCACAACCCATATCTACGAGCAGCTGATGATGGCAGGCTTTGACATCAGCCTGCGCACTGTCCAGCGCGACTTAAATGCGCTGGCAAAACGCTTTCCCATAGAAAAAAACAACGCCAACCCGCAAGGCTGGCGCTGGCGTGATGACGCGCCACTCCAAAGCTTACCGCACATGAATCTATCGCAAGCAGTCGCCTTTAATATGGTTGAAGCCAATCTAACTCAGCTACTACCACCTGTTATTTTAGATGAATTATTCCCGTGGTTTGACTTGGCAAGGCGGCAGCTAAAAAACAGTAAAGTCACCCATTCATGGATCGACAGAGTGCGTATCGAGCCTGCCACTCAGCCACTAATCGCGCCGCATATTGACTTGGATAGCAAAGACAATATTTACCATGCGCTGTTTTATCAATTACAAATCAAAGCCTGCTATACCCGCAGCAATAAATCACAGGCCAGTGAATACCTTTTGAATCCCATCGCTATTATCCAGCGCGGTGTGATTATTTATCTGCTGGCAACTCGTACTGATGATCCAAACTTTACCATTCGTACCTTTGCCCTACATCGATTTGCTAGCGTTGACATTCTTGAAAGCGCCGCACAAACACCTGAGAGTTTCCAACTCGATACTTATTTGGATGCTGGTGGTATGGGCTTTAGCCACCCCTTATTCGGTGAGCTGCCTAATCATGGCAAAAACACCGCTATTGAGCTACAATTCACCAAACAAGCGGGCAAAAGCCTGACTGAAAGCAAGCTCAGTGACGATCAAACTGTTACGTTGGATGATGACACGCTGACCATTCAAGCCACTGTCAATCTAACTTCACAACTGGTTTGGTGGTTACGTGGTTTTGGCAATGGTTTATTGAATGCCAAACCAGCATTGTTACATCAAGCCGTATTGGATAAGTTTTTTGATCATAAATAACAACTGCGGGTAATGACGCTCAAATTTAACCGTATTCAGACGATTACCACTATTTAAAAATGAAGAACGAAAGTAGATAAGGAATGTTATGCCGACCACTGCCTCATTGCCATTACTGTCAGACAGTTTAAGAGGACTGGGCTTAGACGCGGGAACCTTATTTTTTGCGCTAAACTATGAATTTACCAATATTGAGCCAAAAGGCATGTTTAAGCGCTTTAAAAAAAACCAGAGCGCTATTGATATTGATTTGGCTTGCGTACTATATGACGACAATTGCACCATCAGTGATATCGTTTGGTTCAAAAAATTGCGCGATAAAGCGGAATCAGTGAAACATCAAGGCGACAGTCTCAATGGCAAAGATCGCGGCGAACAAGCGATGTATTTGGCACCTCTTGACCAAGAGCAAATTAGGCTTTACTTAGATAAAATCCCAGCGCATATCACCTACATTGCTATGATAGCCAACTCTTACCACGGTCATCCGTTTTCAAGAGTCAAAAAAGGCGAGATTCATCTAAGTGATGATGAGGGCAATCGTTGTTTTGAAGTCAATCTAAAGCAACTGCCACGTGATTGTACGACGCTGTGGGTGGCACATTTACGCCGAGAAGTGGATGACTGGCATCTCACGCTGCAAAACTTACCCCTTCCTGCCGAAGATTTAGCAACGGCGGCGCAGCAAGTCGCCCATGAATTGGCACGTGCGCTACCCATTCCACAAGCTATCTAAATACCATAAAACATCCATTTATTGCTAATAAAAAGGGTGCAAAGCTCTGATAACGTTGCACCCTTTTCTTACCTATCCATTTTTTGAAACCTAAAATAATTACTATAAAAGACTTACAGTGGCTCACCGCAATGTGGGCAAAAGTTCTTTTGTCGTTCTTCCACTTCTCTTTCGCGGCGCTCAAGCTCTTGTTCGCGTAATACCTGCAATACGATATTTTGCGCCTGCTCTTTATCCAGTCCCAGCTCACGGCGAATTTTATCGATCATCATCTGATTTTTCACCAAATCAAAATCGCTATCAATCAGCTGCGCTCGAAAGTCTTGTTCAAGCTCTTCACGGCGCTGAGCAAGCTCATTTGCCAAACCAGTTGCTAAAATACCTGCAGGTAATGCCGCCAGACCCACACCTAATATGGTAATAACCGCACCCAATATTTTACCCGCATTGGTAATCGGCGTGACATCGCCATAGCCCACCGTCGTTAGCGTCACCACTGCCCACCACATCGCTTTAGGTATCGACTCAAACTCTTCTGGCTGGGCGTGGTTTTCAACCAAGTAAATGCCGCTAGATGCCGTCACAATCATAATTATTAAAATAAAAATAACCGCTTGGAACGAACCTTTTTCTTTGCTGATGACCACCAATAAGATGCGTAACGAAGCAAAATAGCGCGTCAGTTTGAGAATGCGGAATAAACGTAATATACGTAAGAAGCGTAAATCAATCGTAACAAAGAAATTCAGGAAAGCTGGCGCAATGGCGACTAAATCAATCAACGCAGAAGGACTTTTCAACCACTCCCAGCGCTGACGCCAAGTAGTGTCATCTGGTTTTTCCTCGGCCACACTCCACAAACGCAGCAAATACTCAATAGAAAACACCACGATAGAGAAATTTTCAAACCAAGTAAAATACTCCTGATAAGGGTAATACCAACTATCAACCGACTCAGCAATGACCGCTGCTACATTGGTCATGATTAAAAATATTAAGAAGTAGTCAACGCAACGGCTAAACAGCGTATCGTGCTCATCATTTTGCAGAATATCGTAAACGAAAAGACGCAAGCGCCGTATAGATTGGAATAGCATGCCGTCCCTATGCGGTGAAACACCGGTCTTATATTAGTATAATAAAGCAGTCATCACAGAATATGACATTAATGCTCGGCCACCATCAGTATTTCATACCCATCACTACTTGACGATGTAGTGCTCTTAAAGCATTACTAGTGATAGGACTGGCTTATTTAGTATGAAGCATGATCGGTGATTATACTAAATTTAAATAATACATGTAGGCAAACAAAATTAGCACCAGCACAATGGCGATGATAGCGAAGCGTAAGAATCGTTCGTCAGCACGTAATTGCTCACTGATATCTTGAGCAGGCAGCAAAAATAAGTTGCATTCAGGACAGCAAGAGTCCATCCGATCCAATATCGTTACAGAACGTGCGTTTGTGCAGCGTAGAGGAGAATTACTACAATAGCCAAGCATAATATATTACCCCTCTTTTCCCACTCTCGTTATTCATTCGAAAAGTAATGAGACTATCACTACCGGCTCTAAGCTTTTGACATTTTAACATTCTAAAAATATCAGCGAGAGTTTAGCATCATTGACTATAGCCCAAACTCTAACTCATTATCTCTGTGTAACATTGATATGACAGAATCTAAGTCCTGCCTCACAAATGCTAACTGTCCTAAGTAATTTTTAATTACCTCGACAAATATACCTTTTACGGTAAATTTATGCCATAAAAGCCATTAAAATGCGTTTAAAACCTTACAGTAAATATGGTTTTGTATTATAATGGCGTTGTAATGTTACAGGTTAGTCAATAATCATAACATTGTGTATCGGTACCTAATGTCATCCCTCGTTAGATAGCCACCGATAATCTTCTATCACGTTAAGGAATAAATGATGAAACTACAATCCCTAGTTTTAGCCACTGCTGCTGCACTTACTATGACCACAGCATTTGCTGTACCAGCTGGTACTTGGTCTGTCGCTGCTGGTGCTCACATGGTTGACCCAAAAAGCGATAATGGTACTCTGGCAGATGGCACTATTGGTGTCGACGTAGACAGTGATGTTCAACCAACCATTAGCGGCGAATATTTCGTTGCCAATAACATTGGTATTGAATTACTAGCGGCTACACCATTCCATCATGACATTACCTTAACTGCTGGCGATGCTACTATCGATGCTAAAACTCAGCATTTGCCACCGACTCTATCGGTACAGTATCACTTCGATGGCTACAACATGCCTATGAATGTGAAACCATTTGTTGGTGTTGGTGTGAACTATACGACTTTCTTTAAAGAAAAAATCTATAGCGATGCTTTCGAAAAATTAGAACTTGATGATAGCGTTGGTGTTGCTGGTCATATCGGTCTTGACATACCTTTTGCCCCAACTGAATACTTCCGTATTGATGCTCGCTATATGGACATCAAAACAGACGCCAGCGTAAAAGCTAATGGTGAGACCATTGAACTTGGTGAAGTTGACATCAGCCCTTGGGTATATGGCGTTGCTTTTGTTAAGACTTTCTAATATAACATAAAGCAATGTGAATAAAAAAAGCTGGCTTAATCGCCGGCTTTTTTGTGCTTAAAGTTTAAGCGGCAATGATTATAGATAAAAACGATTGTGCTAAAGTCATTAACTACTAAAAATCTGGCGACTATTAGTATCAAATTTTAAGCATAAAAAAAAGACCATCCTAAGACAGTCTTTTTTTTCAGATCCTTTTAGTACAAACGATTCTTACAGCAAAATACGGCGCGGATCCGCCAGCAATGTTGCGATATAGCGGGTAAATACGGCAGCATCTGCCCCATTAATCACACGATGGTCATAAGATAGCGACAATGGCAACATGAGACGCGGCTCAAAGCTTTGCTTTTTAGCATCCCAACGTGGCTGCATGCTTGCCTCAGACACGCCTAAAATACCCACTTGAGGCCAATTTACTAATGGCGTAAAGGCAGTGCCACCCAAGTTGCCTTGGCTTGATATGGTAAAGCTTGCGCCTTGCAAATCTTTAGTAGTGAGTTTTTTGTCACGCGCTTTTACCGCAAGCTCACCAATTTCAATGGCGATTTGCTTCAAGCCTTTATCCTGCACATTCTTGATAACAGGTACGATGAGACCATCATCCGTTGCAACCGCGATGCCCATATTGACACTTTTACGCAAGATAACTTGCGTATTATCGTCGCTTAAATGACTGTTAAAACGTGGATGCTGTGTTAAGGCATAGGCCGTCGCTTTGACCACGAACGCTAAAATCGTGAAGCCGATACCTTCAGCTTTCATGCTACCTTTTAACTCGCCGCGCAGTTTTTCTGTCTCAGTGATATCAGACAAGTCAAACTGGGTCACTTGTGGCAACAAGGTATTGTAGTTGAGCTGCGGTATCGAGACTTTTTGTAGACGGCTAAGGTCTTGGGTTGCTGTTTCACCCCAAATCTCAACGTTGCTCATGTCAGGTAAGCTTGGCAGACTAGCGCTGGCTACATTGCCACTGGCAGGTGCCGCTTTTTGAGTGCTTAGGCTTTCTTTAACATGCGCAAACAAGTCTTCTTTTAGAATACGATCATTTAGTGCCGAACCATTCACTTGGGTGATATCGACACCTAACTGACGCGCCAGCTTACGTACGGCTGGACCTGCATATACGTCAACCAACTTTTCATTGACCTGTGCTTCAGTCAATTTATCAGCTGGCTTACTAGCGACCGCATTAGGCGTTGTAGATTTTTCTGCCTGTTTTGGCTCACCCGTTGTTTTGGCAGCAGCTTTCTCTTCTGATTTGGCTGGTGCTGAATACTTTGGCTCAGCACTATCTGATGTAGACTCACTTTCATCAGCAGCATCTGTACCACTACTCATGATAACGATAAAGTCTTGACCATTAGCAACCATGTCACCTGTTTCAACCAGTATTTTTTCAATCTTACCAGCGACTGGTGCGGGTACTTCTACCGATGCTTTGTCAGATTCAATCAATAGAATTGATTGATCCGCAGTCACGATGTCACCAACACTGACCATGATTTCAGAAACTTGCGCTTCATCAACACCTAGATCAGGTAATGCATAAGTCGTGGCTTTGCCAGCGTTAGACGCAGGTTTTGCACTAGACTTTGACTCAGTTGCAGCAGGCTCAGCCTTTGTTTCTGGCTTAGCATCTGCTTCTTTCTTTTCATCAGCAGCGCTATCGTCATGATTATCTACATTGCTTTCTACATTGTCTTCTGCACTTTCAAGCTCAATCAGTACCATACCTTCACTGACCTGATCACCAACAGCAACGCTGATTTTGGTGACTTTGCCAGCAGCAGAACTTGGTACTTCAACCGAGGCTTTGTCAGATTCTAATAGAATAATGTTGTCATCTTTTGCGATGACATCACCCACTTCTACCATAATTTCGCTGACTTCGGCGCTATCAACACCCAAATCGGGGGCTTTAATATCCATGATTTATCTCCTAGTCTTATGATTATTATTCTTTGACATCACCGTTATTAAGTAAAGTCGCATCCGCTTGATCTTCAGCCCGACCCTCATTGCTGATTTCATCATCATCTTCAGCGACAAATTCAGGGACAGGATTTGGATTGACATTACCAGGTGCTGGTGCATCAGGAGAATGATCATAATAAGGCTGTTGTTGCCATGCAGGTGGCTGATCCACATCGATGCCTAAACTTGAGATGGCATCTTTCACCAAACGCATCTCGACTTCACCCTCATCCGCTAGGCGTTTGAGCGTCGCAACCACGATATGTGCGGCATCAACGTTAAAGAAACTACGCAAATTTTCACGAGTATCAGAACGGCCGTAGCCATCTGTTCCTAAAGTCGTATAAGGACGATTATCTGGCAACCAAGCACGGATTTGCTCCGAATAATTGCGCATATAATCCGTCGCAGCGACGACGATACCTTCATGCGGCGCTAACTGCTCAGTGACCCATGGCACCCGCTCTTCATCCATTGGATGCAAGCGATTGTAGTCATCACAGACCATGCCGTCACGAGTCAACTCGTTAAAGCTGGTCACACTCCAAACGTTGGAGGTGATATTGAACTCATCTTTTAGAATCTGCGCCGCTTTTTGTACTTCACGTAAAATAACGCCAGAGCCTAATAGCTGCACTTGGGTTGAACCATTGTCTTCGAGCAAATACATACCACGCTTGATGCCTTCCTCGGCACCTTCTGGCATCGCAGGTTGCTCGTAGTTTTCATTCATTAGCGTTAGATAGTAATAAACGCGTTCGCCTTCACCGTACATACGACGTAAACCATCAT
Organism: Psychrobacter immobilis; assembly: GCF_003148585.1. Taxonomy (GTDB): domain Bacteria; phylum Pseudomonadota; class Gammaproteobacteria; order Pseudomonadales; family Moraxellaceae; genus Psychrobacter; species Psychrobacter immobilis. The sequence goes on from NZ_QGGM01000003.1 coordinate 61,537, forward strand.
GCATCACAACCGCTAGCTCGTAACCGAAGCAAGGATCATAAGTCACACAGTTAGGCACAACGTTAAATAGAATCTGTGAATGGCCATCTTGATGCTGCAAGCCTTCGCCGTTCAATGTGGTACGACCAGCTGTTGCACCCAGTAAGAAGCCTTGTGCTTGACAGTCACCTGCCGCCCAAGCCAAATCACCCACACGCTGGAAACCAAACATCGAGTAGTAGATATACATTGGAATCATCGGTAGCGCGTTCACAGAATAACTGGTTGCTAGTGCAATCCATGTACTCATTGCACCCGCTTCGTTGATACCTTCTTCTAGCATGTGACCGTCGATGGCTTCTTTATAGCCCATCAAAGCTTCACTATCTTCTGGCGTATATTTTTGACCAACCGCAGAGTAGATACCCAACTGACGGAACATACCTTCTAAACCAAAAGTACGCGCTTCATCAGGTACAATCGGCACGACGCGATCTTGGATGTCTTTGTTTTTTAGCATGGCTGACAATAAGCGCACAAACACCATCGTCGTTGATTGCTCTTTACCATTGCTGCCTTTTAATACCCGATCAAACATCGACAGTTCAGGAATATTCAATGGGATATGACCACTGCGGCGATTTGGCAAATGACCACCTAGCGCTTCGCGGCGACCTTTAAGGTACTTCATCTCCGCTGAACCTTCTTCAGGGCGATAGAATGGTAGCGTCTCTAGCTGCTCGTCAGTAAATGGCAAATCAAAGCGATCACGGAAATACATCAACGCTTCTTGATCGAGTTTCTTAATCTGATGTGATTTATTGACCGCTTGTGTTTGAGCCGATAAGCCATAGCCTTTAACGGTTTTGACTAAAATAACGGTTGGCTGACCTTTGGTTTTCATCGCTTCACTGAATGCAGCATACACTTTCATTGGATCATGACCACCACGATTCAAGCGCGAGATATCCTCATCAGATAGCGCATCAGCCATCTCTTCTAACTCAGGATATTTACCAAAGAACTCTTTGCGAGTGAACTCAGCTGTACGGGCTTCGTATAGCTGATACTCACCATCGACCACTTCTTCCATACGATGTCTGAGCACGCCAGTTTTGTCATTAGCAAGTAAGCTGTCCCATTTGCCACCCCAGATAACTTTAATCACCCGCCAGCCGGCACCGCGGAACACAGACTCTAGCTCTTGGATAATTTTACCGTTACCACGAACTGGACCATCAAGACGCTGTAAATTACAGTTGACCACCCAGATTAGGTTATCTAGCTTTTCACGACCAGCGAGAGAAATAGCCCCTAAGCTTTCTGGCTCATCCGTTTCACCATCACCCAAGAATGTCCAAATCTTACGACCTTCTTTCTCTAGCAGACCGCGGTTTTCCATATAGCGGTGTACATGCGCATGATAAATCGACATGATCGGACCAAGTCCCATCGATACAGTTGGGAACTGCCAATAATCAGGCATGAGGTATGGATGCGGATAGCTTGATAAGCCTTTGCCGCCGACTTCACGACGGAAATTATCCAGCTGATCTTCGGTCAATCGACCTTCTAAATAAGAACGCGCATAAATACCGGGTGCTGAGTGACCTTGATAATAAATCATGTCACCACCGAAATGATCGCTGGCAGCACGGAAAAAATGGTTGAAACCTGTCTCATATAACGTGGCACTAGAAGCGAACGTCGCTAAGTGACCACCCAAATCGTCGTCATTTTTGTTCGCGCGCATGACCATGGCCAATGCGTTATAGCGAATCAAAGCACGGATTTTGCGCTCAATGGTTAGGTCGCCAGGGTACATCGGTTCATCTTCAACGGCGATAGTATTGATATAAGCGGTATCGAGACGATTGAACGGCAGGTCTTCTTGAACTGCCATGTTGTATAAAGCTTTTAGCAGAAACTGAGCACGATCTTTGTCTGCATGTTTGATAACAGATTCAAACGCTTCCAGCCACTCTTGGGTTTCGGTGCTATCAGCATCCTTATAATAATTCATCACTATTGTCCTTTTTTATCAGTCAGTCCTGCCCGAAGACAGGATATTATTAAATCAAAGTGTTACTTCAATATTGTCGTGCGGGAATAATTTTCTCAATGACTTCCTTGTTAATTTTAAGAAGTGAGATTTATAGTAGGGTGCGGTTATGCAGCAGTATTTGACCGACTCATAATCTGGAGCAGCCTCACATAGCCAAAATAAAAACAGCGCTACTATCTATCGCATATGAACTGAGTATTTAAAAGTGGTTAGATAATAAAATGCTAACCCAACTTTTATAGTCAATTATCAAATGATAATAACTCTTTATTATAGGCTCTTATGCTGCTGTTGTTTATAGCTGTAAAGAAATGGTGATATGACAAGTATTTTTGAAATAAATAATCATTAGTTTTTTTAGAAATGTTTCAAAGAAATATAAGGATTATTTGCTAACAAGCTAACATCTATAACCAGATACTGTAGCTGGTCATGAAATATCTGCCATTCATCCATTTCGTAGGACTTTTACGAAATTATTGCTTAATATGTTAAGTTACGTAACCTATACAGTTTTTGATGACTTTTAAATTTAGCTTCTTGGTAAATGTTCACGGCAAGTTTTAGCTTAGAGGGATAGTGATATGCGCAAATTTAAATTTTTTTCACATTTAGCCTTTTATAATTTATTTTATAATCCTAGAAATAAACTGAATATGCTAAGTGGTGTAACGCTACTACTTATCAGTACTGGGGTCTATAGCGCGGACAATCCTTTTGAAACGACAGCAGACTTTACCGCAGCCAGTTGTCCGAGCGGGCATAAGATGTATTATATGGGTGCCAATGCTCCTGCTTCTACTCCAGCCAACCCTGTGGCTAAGCAAACGCTGAGTTGGGGGAGCGCGGGAACCACTGATAGAAGCATTATATTTGAAGAAAGCTCTGGTAATAAAACATTTAAAATCCAATTTTCGGGGTTAAAAGATTTAAATAATGATGTTGACAAACCCCCATTTTTTGGTCCTAACAGGGGTGTTACCTCCAGTGCTATCAATTTGGAACATAACTCACCAGTATCAAACCTCTCTAGAACTAACCATATTTTAGATGTCACCGTCGACCGTAATGTCAGTAAAATAGGGTATAAAATTCAGGATTTGGACTCTACTACTGTTCGTAACGGTCAGGTGCCTTATATAGAACAAGCAGATGTCTCACTTTCAGGGGGACAACTAACCTCTTTCCCTGCTTACCACGATATTAATAACGATAAAAATATTGTAACTGCATTGAGGGGGCGCAACTGTGATATTGATGCTTGTACCATTAGCGCGACTTGGCCTTATAAGATTGCGAATACTGCTGTTAACCTAAAGCATAACAACTTTTTAAGTGAAAATAATAGCGTACATGCTATCGGCTACTCAGACTTTTATTTTTGTCTAGCACCACCGAAACTCATTGTGAAAAAGGTATTAACTGGTACTCGTTTTAACGACAGTGATACTAAGCGTGACCAATTCAATATTAAAGTAGCTGGTGGAAAATTAACTCCTGATAGTCAAGGCTCTACAGCGTCTTTTACAACAACAGGGGCAGGTTCGACCATAACTAATGGAAGCACTGTTACCCCATTGGAATTAGCCCCAAATATAACCTATACCATATCTGAGAATATAATAAATGGTAATGTTAGTAACTACAATACTAGCTATGTCTGTAGCAATGCAACGACTGGTAGCAACTCAAGCACGCCTTCTGGAAACACAAGCTCTTTTACGTTATCAAACTTAAATTATGGTGACGAGGTTACTTGCATTATTACCAACACACCAAAATCTTATAGCTTTTCAGGCATCGTGTTTAACGACAATGGTAAAATCATAAACCCCACTAAAGACGATGTATCCGATAAATATCTAAATAACAATCTTTACTTCAACGGTAAATACGATTCGTCAAATGAATTGGGAATTCCATTCACTTCAGGTCATACTATCACCTTAAATAAATGTACGGGTGATACGAGTACATTTACACCTCAAACTGTCAATATCAATCCTGATGGAACCTATAGTTTCACTCTGACACCTGCACAGCTTGGAAGCAATACGAGGCTCTGTGCTACTCAGAATGAACCTAATAATTACACATACTCTGTTGACACTACGAGCAATGTGCGACAAATAAATATTGCGACTGATACATTTAACTATCCTGATAATAACTTTGGTGATGTTATTCAAGATAATGCAGCTTTAGTGCTCTTCAAGAGTCAATATACTCACAACTGTAGCTTGACCGACCTCACGACCATTAATGTTAATTATACGGGTAGCGCCAGTACTGCTTATAGTATAAATTCCATATCTGACATCATACCAGGACAATGTATCGCTTATAGGATTGAAGCGGTTAACCGTGGTAATGTGCCTTTGACAGATATCATTATTAGAGACATCTTACAGAAAAAAGGAGAAAATGGTGCTCTTGTAACGTCTACTTTAGCCACGCCTACACCTATCGGAGAAAACAGCGGTGTACCTTCTTTTTCTAATAGTTCAGTATCGATTGGTAATAATGGTCAAGTGCTAACTAATGGCTTCCCGCTAGGAATTACTAGCTCCGATCGCCGTCGAGCTATTCGCTTCAACACCAAATACGGCACTACTGTGAATCCTTAGTAACTATTCCCCCTTGCTATATTATCAACTCTAAAGACTATTTTTTACTGACAAAAGCCCTATCTCTATAGATAGGGCTTTTACCGTTTGTGTACTCCAAAATACCATTTGTCGTTTTTGTGGTGAATATTTGTATTGTTTGCGTGACAATCATATTAAGGAACAATTCTAACTTTATCAGCATCTCTTATTCATAGTTGATTGCAGTTTTTACATTGCATGGGACGAAGTCAAGATTGACTTGATAATAATGGTTTAAGCAAGGAATACGATATGAAAGGTTTTAATTTTTTACGCAGTGCCATATTAGCAAGCTTAGCGTCGGTAATAGCACTAAGTGCTGCTCACGCCAATGATGCCTTAAAAATGGATTTAACAGCCAATCAAGTCACCAAAAACGCTGAAGGTAAGATCTCTTATCTACCAGTTCGTAATGCTCCAGCGGGTACGGTCATTCAGTACAAGGCAACATACAGCAATATTATTAACAAAGATATCCAAGATCTGGCTGTCGTATTGCCTATCCCTGCCAATATGGCTTTCACTGGTGAAGCTAACCCTACCAGTGCTCAAGCCAGTATCGATGGCAAGAACTATGCCGATATGCCACTGATGCGTAAAGTCGATGGCAAAATGGTCAAAATTCCGTTTTCTGAATACCGTACCCTGCGCTGGAATATCAAGTTATTACCAGCACAGAAGTCTGCCGCCGTGGCACTCAACACGATCGTCAACTAGACCTCTCCTTCAACTCACAAAATCTTGCTCTTCTAATTTTAGGATATCTATATGAAATCAAATAATTTTAATTATAGCCTGTTAGCCGTTGGTGTTGCTGCGGTAATGGGTATCTCTACTGGGGCTATGGCAAAAACCACACAGTCTCTTGGCGGTGAAGCAACTATCAATAACGTAGCAAGCGCAACATACAAAGTAGGCGAAATTGATCAAAAAGAAGTAAAATCTAATCAAGTTACTATAACAGTAACAGAAACAGCTGCTTTTTCTCTTGTAGCTACTATTAAAGATGCTGCCTTAGCAACCGGAGCAGTGAATGATGATGATAAAAACGAAGGCTTAAAAGTAACGCCTAATGGCTTTGTAGCTTTCAACCATACTTTGACTAACTCAGGTAACTTTACAGATAAATATACTATGACCTTAGCTCAAAATGGGGCTACAGGAGATATTCCAGCTACACCTACTGACGATAAAAATTATGACTTTAGTAAAACAACAGTAAGTTACAAGATATTCAATACGGGTGGTGGCACAGCTGTTACAACAGTAACAGACCAACCTTTTTCAACCTTTAACGCTAACAAGATTGAGCTACAAGCTGGTCAGTATGCGGAAATCGTCGTTAATGCTAAAACGAAAGATAACAAAGGCGCAGATAAGCAAAACTTAACATTAACTGCTGTTAGTGATTACTTAGCTACTGCTGCTCCAACTAAGAAATCTTTAACCAACTTTGACTATTCTAATACCGTATTACCAGTCTTTAGCATTGTAAAGTCAGTAACAGGTACGATTAATAAGCAAGACAATACTTCTAAAGCCACTTATAAAATCGTTGTTACTAACAGTCAAACAGCCTATTCTGCGGCTGCAACTAATGCAACTATCATTGATAACCTACCTTTAGGTCTTAAACTTGTACCAGGCACAGTTAAATCAGATGTTGGCACAGTAGTAGAGAATACTCAAGGCGCTGGTACAGTAGGGTCTGGTGTTCTAGATGGCTTTGTGGTCACTGGTGTGAACTTAGCAGTTAATGCCAAAGTTACTATTACATTTGAGGTACAACAAGATACTACTGAGACTCTAGCTAAAAGTACCGTTAACCATGCGAGTGTTAAAGATGACTTAGATGAAGATGCAAGTACTATTGATGATATCGTAACTGATAGTACAGACTCTGAAGTTGGTGCACAGAACACTGGTACTTTCTATCCTACAGCAGGTGATTCTGAAGTTCAGGATGGCAGTACTCCGGCTACAGCTGGCGGCGATTCAACAGCACCGTTGACATCTAACGAGCGTGGGCTAACCTTAACTGGAGCAACGACTAAAGAAGTCCCAAACACTACGTCTACTAGTCCAACTAATACGCAAGCCAAGCATGAAACTATCATTACCAACACTGGTAAAGAGACTGAAGGTGATACTGCTGGCGAAGTGAAATTTAAAATTGTGGACAATGCTGGTAGTGCTGCTGTAAACCTTACAACACCTGTCACTATAACTTACAAACCAAAAAATGGTACCGCTCAGGATTTTACATTCCCTAACGCTCCTGCAGATGGCATATATGATCTTAAGAATGCTGTAAATGGAACTACTCCGTTCCCAGGTATGGCTTCTGAAAGTACTGTAACTATAAAATATGAAGTTTCATCAACAAATGCGCCAAGTGCTTCAAATGAAGCTAATTCTCCAGCAGCTGCGAGCGAAACTACTACAGTAACCTTGATTCCAGGTGGTACTGATGCGCCTACAACAGGTGGTTTCGTAATTACTGATACAACCAACGTTAAAGGCTTAAAGCTACTAAAACAGCAAGCCATAGATACAAACTGTAATGGTACTCTAGATGGTAGTGAATCAATGGGTATTGCTACTCTGTTAGCTACCCCTAATCAATGTGTTATCTATCGTATAACAGCTGAAAACACTTTCTCAGCTAAACCAGTAGGTTTTGATATCACAGATGTTACCATTTCAGATTTGTTATCTAGATTCTCAAATAGTGCTGACTACAAAAATGACGGTACCATTTCGGTTTCTAGTACAAACTCTACAGCAGGCAGCGTAACTAACACTGGTACTGCTATCGAAGCTGGAGTAACTAAACTTGCCCCTACTGACACTGCAACCCTGCAATTCTCAGTTAAAATCAAGGCTAATGCTACAACAGTAACGCCAAAACCTTAAAAGTTAATGAGGAAAGTAAAGATACTACTTTACCTATATTCAAAACTTACAAGCATCAAACGATGCTTGTAGGACTCCTCTAGCTTGACCTAATTCTTTTATATTAGCCAAGCTAGAGAATCTCTACCCTTACCCTCACTGATATTTTATTGGATAAGCGACATATGACTCTATCTACCATGACACCGTCTAATCGTACTGCATTGTGTTCAGCGAAGATCTCTGCGCTGTCATTGGCAATGTTGCTTATGCAATCAAATATCGCGATTGCAGCTGATGCAGCAAACCCTAATCTGCAAATCATCAACAATATTGCAAACGCTAGCTATAACCTTGGCAATCAAAATGAGGTCACAATATCTAGCACCTCAAACCAAGTACAAGTCAAAGCCTCAGACCTTCCTGAATACGGTATTGAACTCACTCAACAGCCGTTACTCACCGTTATGCCTAACGCCTTGGTCAACTGGGTAAACGTCCTAAGCAATACCAGCTATAGCAACCAGACTGTTGAGCTAACATTGGCTGTATCGCCAACGCTCTCAAACTTAAAAGTCTATCAAGATCTAAATAGAAACGGCGTCGTTGATAATGGTGATACTGAAGTTATTTTCGATAATTTAAGCGCACAAATCAAACTTGGACACAGTGAAAGTATCCAGTTTATCGTGCAAGCTTTATCAGATGTTAACGGCAAAAGTGGCGATACTGCAGATATTAAAATTGGCGCTGTCGTTCTAGAAGACCCATCCGTATCGAGTGTCAACGTGACTGATAGACTGATCATCGTTGAGCCTGAAATCAAATTTACAACTCCTAAGTTTGACGAAAACAAAACCACCTCACAAATCGATGAAAACGTCTATATCGATGCCAGCTATGCGCAGTGTAACGTTCAGCTAGATAAGCCAGATCAAGTATGGGTCACGATTACCTCTTTGTTGACGGGTGACAAATACGCATTGAAAGCGATTGAGACGGGCAATAGTACTGGTAAATACCAGCTATCAGCACCAACACAAAACAATGCCAACGCTGTCAATGACAAATTTATTCAGACTCTAGCAAATGATACGTTGACTGCAAGTCTAGATGCCTGTATCGCGCCTTCTGTCGGCACTGGCGCTGAGCAGCTACCAAGCGAAGGTGACTTCACCGTACGTATCGATGACTTAGATACACAAATCAATATCGTCGATGATAGCCCAAGCTTAGTCGTCACCAAAGAAAGCGACGTTAAAAGCGCTGAATTTGGTGATTATGTTAGCTACACCATCAATATCACCAATAGTGGCAACTCTACCGCTTACGATGTACAACTAAAAGATGCCCTACCACGTGGTTTTGCTTATGTCGATGGTAGTGTACGTATCAACCAAACTGCTGATATCAGTATCGACCAAGCGCAAACCACTGAATTTAAAGCTGATGGTAAATATCAGGTGCTAAATTTAGGTAATATGGCAAATGGCGAAAGTAAAAAAATCACGTATCGTGTCTTAATCGGTGCTTCATCATTAGGCGGTGATGGCATCAACCGCGCGACTGCCGTTGCTAGCAATGAACAAGGTAAAAGCTTAGTTTCAAGAGAAGCACAGTGGAAGATTGAAGTAGAGCGCGGCGTCATGAATACTGATGGCATCATCATGGGTAAGGTCTACCACGATATCAACCGTGACGGCATTCAACAAAAAGAAGATGGCGAACTTGGCGTTGCAGGCGTGCGTATCTACATGGAAAACGGTAACTTTGTCGTGACTGATCCTGAAGGTAAATATAACTTTTATGGTGTCAGTGCCAAAACTCACGTCTTAAAAGTTGACCGCACCACCATCCCTCACTCAACCGAGATGGTCACCCAAAGTAATCGCAATGCGGGCGATGCGGGCAGCCGTTTCGTTGACTTAAAATATGGCGAATTACATCGTGCCGATTTCGGTATCGTGGTCGGTATGGGCGATAGCACTGAGCGTTTGAATACAGAGCTTGTCGCTCGTAGCAAATCAGTAAGCGCTAAGAATGATAGCCTTGAGCAAGCAGTAAAAACCGAGCTAACCTTAGATCCTGACTACAATCGTGACTACGATGATAATGTAGACGCCAGTGGCTGCAACATCAATGGCGACTTAGATCTGGGCAGCAACTGTGACTCTGCTATCGTCAATGAGATGATCAGCCCAGCCGCCAATCGTGTTGATATGACCGTAACTACGGTAGCACCGCCAGTAGAAAAAGAGCTGGAAGAATATCTCAAAGAAGTGGCTAACAATGACGTGGCTTTTATCAATTTAAACGAAGGTCAACAGCTCAGCACTTATAAACAAATGGTACAGGTGCAAGCGCCACTGGGTTCAATATTTACACTATATGCCAATGGAAAAGCAGTATCAGAACAACAAATCGGCAAAACTGCTGAGCAAGAAAAACAGAATGTGACTGCCTTTGATTACTATGCCGTCGACTTAAAACGCGGCAACAATATCTTGCGCGGTGTCGCTACTGACGTGAATGGCAAAATTATCTCTGAGCAAACCATTAAAGTATCAACGCCAGACAGTTTACAAGCCATTGACTATCGCACTCAAGCGCAGCTAGTACCGGCAGATGGCGTTAGCGATTATCAAGTCGTTATTAGCCTAAAAGACCGTGATGGCCGTCCTTATATCGCCTCAACACCTATCACTATCGATACCAATATCGGCCGTATCAATCTTAATGACAGCAGTAAAGATCAAGCTGGTACGCAAGTTATTGTCTCAGGTGGTGAGCTACTCATACCCGTGACTGCACCAAGTGTACCGGGTAAAGGTGAGTTGGTCATCGACACTGGTAGCAGTAAACAGATTATCCCGTTACAGTTTACCGCGCAATTACGTCCTCTCATTGCCGTCGGCATCGTCGAAGGCGCGATCTCACTTAAAGACTTTGATGGCAGCAGCATTACTGACGCCCAAGGCGCTTTTGAGCAAGAGCTCAATGATTTCGCTGGTAACGATGACTATACCGCTTCTGGTCGCGCCGCGATGTTTCTTAAAGGCAAAGTACGTGGCGATTATTTGCTCACTTTGGCTTATGACAGCGACAAAAAAGGCGAGCGTCTGTTCCGTGATATCGAGCCTGGTGAATACTATCCTGTCTATGGTGATTCATCAGCCAAGGGCTTTGATGCGCAATCTACCAGCAAACTCTATGTGCGCTTGGACAAGGGCCGCTCATTTGCTATGTATGGCGACTTAAAAACTCAAATCGATAACGATGAAGGTATTAAATTAGGTCAATATAACCGTACGTTGACTGGCCTAAAAGCCCAATATGAAGATAGCAATACTCGCATTACCGCCTTTGTCGCGGAGACCAGTTCCAGCCAACGCGTCAATGAGACTCGTGGTCTTGGTATCTCAGGCCCTTATCCATTGGCTGAAAACTTTGATGCCGTATTAGAAAACTCAGAAACTGTCGAAGTGATCACTCGTGACGCCAACAATCCAGGCTTGATCATTAGCCGTGAGACCCTTACCCGCTTTGCCGATTATGAAATTGACCCTATCAGCCGTAGCTTATTTTTAAAAGCCCCTATCGCTAGCCAAGACATCGATGGCAACCCTATTTATCTACGAGTCACTGTAGAAGTAGATGAAGGTGGCGAAAAATACTTGGTCGGTGGCATTGCTGCCAAGCAGCAGTTGACTGATAAAGTTGCCATCGGTGGTAGCTATGTCAACAGTGATGACCCTCTTAACAAAGAAGAGCTGGCCAGTGTTAACAGCGTTATCAAGTTTAACGATAAACTAAAACTGGTTGCTGAATACGCGATGAATAAAGCTGAGAATCCAAATTTTCAGCCAAGCAATCAAATTAATGCGACAGAATTAGACGGTCAGGACGCAGAAGGTAATGCCTTGCGTATCGAGCTTGACTTTGATAACAAGAAAAACACTCGTGCCAAAGCTTATTATAACGATACTGACGAAGGTTTCGTGACTGGTGCCTCGCCGCAGACTGCTGGGCGCGCTGAATCGGGCGTCGAAGTCACTCATTTAATTAATGACAAAAAGACCGCGCTAAAACTAGAAGGCGTACGCACTAAAGATCATACCACTGATGCTAGCCGCCAAGGTGTCTTAGCCAGTATTGAACAGCGTTTGAGCACCAACATCGTTGGCGAGATTGGCTTACGTTATTATAAGCAAGATGCGACGGCAGCTTCACGCAATATCCAAGCGGTAACAGACGTCGTAGATGTGACTGATAACACTCTCTTTAATGACGATATTATCAATCAATCGGCGCTAAATAATGTCAGTGATTCTGAAAAAGATATTGAAGGTACTACCGCCCGCGCTCGTATCACGGCACGGTTACCAAAGCTCAATGACTCTTTAGTTTTTGCAGAATATGAGCAAGATATTGATAACAGTAATCGTAATGCCACCTCCATCGGAGGCGAGACGCCGCTAGGTGGTTTAGGCCGCCTATACGCCCGTCATGACTTGATCAACAGTCTATCTGGTAGCTATGGTCTTGATGACACTGAAGAACGTCAGCGTACCGTATTTGGTTTTGATGCCGCTTATATGAAAGATGGCAAAGTCTATAGCGAATATCGCATGAGTGACGCCATTAGTGCTCGCGAAGCTGAAGCTGCTATCGGTCTAAAAAACAAGTGGTATGTTCAAGAAGGTCTGACTTTAAACACCTTATTTGAGCGTGTTGAATCATTAGAGGGCGATACCGAAAATACCGCAACGGCAGCTGGCATTGGTGTAGAGTATCTTGCGAAAGAAGATTACAAAGCCTCGGCGCGTTTTGAGAAGCGTTGGGGTGAGACCAGTGACACATTGCTAGGTAGCGCTGGTATTGCTTATCGCTATACCGACGATGTAACTCTGTTGGCCAAAGACATCTACTCGCGCGTCGATTATGACGATGGCAATCGCACGATTAATCGCTTCCAGCTAGGAGCTGCCTATCGTGATTATGATAGCAATCAGTTAGACATGTTAGCCAAGCTTGAGTATCGCTTAGATGATAACAGTACTGGCGATGACGCCTATCAAAAAGATGCCGTTATTTGGTCATTGAGTGGTAACTATCATCCAACGCGTCCGTTGACGTTATCAGGCCGTTACGCGGGTAAATATACTCAGTTTGATGCTGATAATATCAGTAGCGACAATACAGCCCATGCGCTTTATGCTCGCGGTCTATATGACATCAGTGAGCGCTGGGATGTGGGTTTGCAAGCAGGCACTTATTGGAACAAACAAGCAGATGATATGTCTTATATGCTCGGTGCGGAAGTGGGCTATAGCCCGATGACCAATCTTTGGTTGTCACTAGGTTATAACTTTATGGGCTTTGAGGATGAAGACATCGCTTATGACGATAGCACTATGGAAGGCGCTTACTTTAGATTACGTTTCAAGTTTGACGAAGACCTATTCAAACGTGATGATCCACGTAAGAACCAGCGTTTGACGACTCATTCTACATTGTAATTTATCCCCATTGTCGTGTTATCATCTGACGACAATGCGGGCGTTATCGCGCTGTTCATCATATTATATGACAGATATATTTTAATAAGCGATGAGATCAGCGCCGAAAACCGCAAGTACCAATACTAATATTGATACTGATCCGCTTAATATGAGGTTTTGCATCATGCCTAATCCTGCCAACAAAGCAGCCCATTATAAACAGCCTATAAAAGCTTTATTATCAACCGCTTTCTTCCTGACAATGACCTCGGTTGCATCGGCGAGTCATCATACGCCTAAAGTGGCAGTAACCCATGACGCTACTCACTGTGCCAATGATGTTCAAACTCAGTCTCACCACCCAAAATACCAAAGTACGCGCCAACGTGCTATGAACTGTATGTTGACAGAGTTACAAGCGTATCAACAAGAAAACATGAGCGCACGTCAACAATACTTTGCCTATAAAGCTCAGGCTTGGCTCAACTATGCCCTCCATCAAGACAGCATGAATAGTCGTTCACCTGCTGGACAGCAAGCAGCACAGGCAGCAGAGACGATTTTGACTACCTTAAAAAATGGCAAGGAACAAGATCTCAACCTTATTCAAGACATACCATCAAACTCTGCTCTCATGCGCCCCGATCTATGGGCAACCTTAAGCGCGCTAAAAGATAGCGGTGGTATCGAGTCAGCACCACGAGAGATAGCCTTCAGCGAGGTCGCTTTAATTTGGGCTGCTACGAACCAGTGCGAGCGCGGCTGGCGGGAATCAGGCATCCATTTTCGCATGGCAGATCGTTGGCTTGAACAAGCCCGCGAAGCATACGTCAATACCCATGATTCACAGACCAACGTCGCTTTGGAAGAGCTGATCGTCAGCTATTATAAGCAATATGAGACATTAGATGCGAGTACTGATAGTTGCCGTGGGCAAGTATTAACGCCTATCCGTTAAGTCTATTACTACCACTGCTCATCAAGGCAGTAAATACAAAAAAGCCGACATCATATGTCGGCTTTTTTGTATTTACTTAACAGATATTAGAGCATGTTAACCATGCCCTAACGTCTATACATCATCTAAATAGCGAAAAAACTAGCGATTCTTACGCGGTAGCTTTTCTGGTAGATAGCAACGCAAATAAGCGATAAACGCAGTGTTTGCTTCTTGAATATATTCATTGGTAATGCTTTGATGACGACGATAAGACAATGTGAATATCGCATTGATAATGCTATAAGCAATCAATAGCGTGTCTTGAATATCGTGGAAACTCGGCATCTCATAGCGCTCTGATAAACGCTTATAAACCAAATCAACGATTTGATGATCGATATCTTCACCAAAACTATCACCTTCAAAATCAGGCGTGTTCGTGTCATAAATGAGCTTAGCTTTGGTTTCATCGTTATGGAATATCGTCACACAATTATCAATAAGTGCCGTCAAATAGCCCTGCCATCTGTCATAATTACCAATATCGACTGTTTCTACTATTTCTAATATTTCGATAGCATTCAAAAAACGCAATGCTAAAAATATCGCTTCGATGTTAGGAAAAAAGTGATAAGCAGAAGCTCTTGGAATGCCTGCTTCTTCACATACAGCCGCCAAAGTAATGTCATTGATAGGTTGTGTTTCACTTAGCTTCTTGGCACCAGCCAAAAGTTTTTGACGGCGCGCACGGCCTTGTTGGCTGGTAAACTTAAACTTATTCGGGACCAGTTTTTTTGCCAGTTCCGAATCTACCAACACATCTTCAATCTTTTCGTCTTTATTTTCGCTCATCATAAGTCTCTTAATGTTACACCCTATTTTATAAATATAATCTTCAATAGATAGTATTCGCCCTAAATTGAAGAATTACATCCTATTAGCTAATAATGTAGCACTGATATTAGCGCTACTATGTCTAATGGAGAGGCATCATAAACGCTTGTACACTATCAAGCAAGGGAGATAAATGGGTTAAAAATTAATGTATAGGTCAACCATTTAATAGCGTTAACCACGTAATGTAAAAAATTTAATCTTTGAGTTTAATTTTCGCTCTTATAATACCATGATCGATGACTCTATCTGCATAGTCCCACTTTAAATGGTCATTGAAATAGTCTACTCTTTCAACCTGACCCAGTGAAAACTTGCTATCCGGAAGAAACTCTTCTGAAACAAATAATTGATCAATCACTTCTGGCATACCTTGATATATATGGGTATATGCCACATCTTTCATCCAACCATAGCGTGCTTGGATACGCGCAGCATCGAATAATGCAACATCGCGCATGCCTTTGTCATAATTAACTTCACCAGTCTCAGCCATCAATTGGGTGGTGACGCTACCGGTGACATCGTTCATATCACCTAACAAAATCAATGGCTCACGAGTATGACGTAAGCGTTCTATAATAGACATGCGAATAGAAGCTGCTTCTGCGGCGCGCATACATAAGCTACGGAGCTTGGCACGGACTCGAATATTTGGATCGTCCATGTCTTCTAACAAATTGCCACTTTCATCACGCAAGAAAAATGCTCGTTTACTTTTTAGATGCGCCGTAATAATCGTTATCGGTTGACCAAAGGCATCGACCCGCACTAGTAATGGTGGACGATTAAAGCGCTGGTAAGGACCAATATCAGGAATATCAATCACCGCTTTTGGTGCAATATCTTCAAGCAAGCGGCTTTCTAATTGCTCAAAACGGCTAATAATACCAACAGCAGGAGTGTTTTGTGCCCCTTTGCCATGGGTATAAGGGCTTGAACGGTCGTTACTTGCCAATGGAACAACGACATGCTCGGGCTTAAATCCCAACGACACCGCCAATGCTTCAAGCGCATTACTATCCCAGACTTCTTGTACCGCAATAATATCAGCATGAGCTTTTGCTAATAAATCAGTGATGCCGCTTAGCTTGTGCTCATATTCATCGTTACTGTAAGCTGGCGCATTGTCATAATAAATTCGGTTAGGGTTGGCAAAATTGAGCAAGTTGGCAGTGGCGATATAAAATTGTCTGGCGCTTTTAGCTTCCGCATTATTGTTCATAGATTACCTATTATTTTTATTCTAGAATATTGCTTCCAAAGATGATTGGCTGTTTAATATATTCATACTTAGTAATATACAGAAAAAAAGCCTCCAAAGAAATCTTTGAAGACTTTAAGATAGCATAAATTGAAAGTATTTAGTCTATCAGCAGACCCAAGTCTACAATCAGACTAAGCCCAGTGATAAGGTAGTAAGCTTATATACTGTCTACTTACTTAAATAAAATGTGCTGTTAGTTTCGCTTATTATGATACACGATTCCATGCGTCATACGATGCTTTGCGTGCTTCTTCCCACTCCATGCGTGATTCACCTTTTACTTCATGCCATGAGCGTTCTAATTCAGCTTCATGGTCTTCAAAACGTGCATCCGCAGGATAACGAGCACGGTTGGCGTACCCTACTGCATAAGCTGGATGTAGATCACGGTCGAAGTCATAACCTTCTTTGTAATAATCAACATTTGCATATTCTGCACGCCAGTAAGCTTCTTCACGTGTTGGATCAATCGCTTCTGCTGCTGCATGTCCTGCACCGCCACCAACGATAGCACCAATCGCACCGCCAATGAGTGTGCCAAGTGGTCCTGCCATTGTACCGATTGCTGCACCCGCTGCTGCGCCGCCAAGACCACCAATAGCTGTGCCTACTGGATGCGAACCTGGCTCACCTGTGATGATATCAGCATTCAGATCCTGCTTAGCTTCTTTTGACATATGCTTTACTTCACTGCGATCAATACCGTCATAGTTACTCATAATTTTATCCTTAAATTAATTTGTTATATTTTAGATTTATTAAGTGCTAAAAATTAGCGGTCTTACTCGAATCATGTGTTACTTGAGTCGCCTAAAGTATAGAAATTTATGGACAACAACAGATAGATAGGTTGTGTAAATTGTGTCCAGATTGCGATTGCCTTGCGTTACAGCCTGTATCTTTATAATGATTTTGTAGGACAGTGAAGCGTTTTAAGTAATTTTTCATTGAGTTGTTACAATATTCTAATGTGTCTGTTCAATACTTATAAGGATGTCAGCGCTCTATCGATGGCTCGTTGCCACTTATTAAGATGTTGTTCACGGATATCGCTGGACATCTGGGGTTCAAAAACACGATCGACTTGCCATGATGCTTGCATCGTCCCTCCATCATATAACCCCGTTTTTAACCCCGCGAGCAATGCTGCACCTTTGGCAGTGATTTCTGTATCTCTCGGACGCAGGACAGGCACATCGAGTAAATCAGCTTGAAACTGCATCAATAAGTCATTATTGGCTGCGCCGCCATCTACTCTTAGCTCAGTTAATGGATGAGGACTGTCTTTTTGCATGGCAATGAGCACATCATAAGTTTGATAGGCAACCGCCTCTAACGCAGCACGAGCAATATGGGCTTTAGTTGTGCCGCGGCTCATACCAGTAATACTCGCGCTGATATCGGAGCGCCAATAGGGTGCTCCTAGCCCTGTGAATGCAGGCAGTAACACCACCTCTTCACTACTATCAACTTGGCGGGCTAAATCCTCGACTTCACTGCTCTGTTGAATCATACCCAGATTATCCCGTAACCATTGGACAATAGCACCTGCCATAAACACACTACCCTCCAAGGCATAAGTGACTTCTTTTCTGGGTGGCTGCAACATGCGTTTGCCTGACTGTACAATTTGATCGAACGACAAATTGTCTGGACGAGTCGGTGTGGATTTTCGTTGCCAAGCGATTGTCGTTAGTAGTTTATGCTCGCTAAGTTTGGGTTTTTGACCAATATTCATCAGCATAAAACACCCAGTGCCATAAGTGTTTTTGGCCATGCCAGCATCGAGGCAGCCTTGTCCAAAAAGTGCTGCTTGCTGATCGCCCAATACCGCTTGAATAGGAATTTGTTTGGCAAATAGTCCTTTTTTGGTTTTACCAAAGTCACCATCAGATGGTAGGACTTTAGGCAAAATATTCATGGGTATCGCAAAACGGGCGCACAGCTCTTCTGACCACTCAAGCTTGTGGATATCATATAATAAAGTACGGGAAGCGTTGGTCACATCAATGACATGCTCGCCACCAGTTAGCTTATATATGAGCCAACTGTCTATAGTACCAACCGCTATTTCTCCTCTGCTAGCTCGTACGCTCAATTTCGGATTGTGCTCTAGTAACCAAGCGATCTTACTGGCGCTGAAATATGGATCTAACCGTAGCCCTGTAATGCGTTGCACTTCGCTTGCCACATCATCATGGCTATCATTCATCATGCCGCTGGCACCCTCAGCTGCAAGTGTTTTACAGTAGCTTGCCGTACGGCGATCTTGCCAAATGATGGCAGGAGCTAAAGGTTTACCCGTTTGCTTATCCCACATGACAATAGATTCACGCTGATTGGTGATCGCGATACTGGTGACGTCGGTAGCAAGCAGCCCTGCTTGATTAATCACATCATGAGCACAGCTAATCTGCGTTTGCCAAATTTGTTGCGCGTCTTGCTCGACAAATCCCGCTTTTGGGGTTTGTAAAGTGGTGGGCTGCTGTGCCATTTTTATCGGACGGGCACGATCATCGTACAATATCGCTCGACTCGATGTCGTCCCTTGATCCAAAGCCAAAATATATCCTGCCATTACTCACATCCTATTTTGTCGCATTCATTTTTTACAATCATATTTTATAGCCGAGTCTTTATTGATAGCACGTACTTTTTGCGAGCAACGCTTATCGCAATAGCCAGTTTTATTTACATTAGCACTGCGCCAATGAGCAACTGCCGACAGTTAAAATAAATGCCGTTCATTTTAATCTTGCTCAATGACATAAGGTGCTGAAATATAGCACACACCACTGTTATGTATAATTTATAAGCTGCTTTATAGTACAACAATCATCACTAACCATCATTATCGCTGAAAATTTTTAAAAGTGATCTAAAATCGATTTAAGTGCTAATGACTTGATAAACCTTTTATTATTAATTAACAAATGATGTTATTATTTGTCTTAACACCCGACCTCTAACATAAAATCATGGCTTATTCAACGCACAGTAAGCAAATACTGAGCATTGACCCGTCACCATTGTGCCACTACAGTGTAGCGCTTGTTATCCATAACAAAATACTAGCTTCTGTTAATGGTTGACCATATTGAACTGTTTTGACAGGGTTTGACCGTAACAATTGATATTTTTGATACTTTTTTGCCTGACCCTAAAATACTTTGCATTCTAATTAATGGCTTATGTGACTTATGAAATTTGCTTTATCGACTCTGTCTACTGCGGTGATGACGATTACGTTCATGGGTCTAGCGGCGCCTGCTTTGGCAAGCGCTACTGATCATAATATCGAGTCACCGAATGAGGTCACAGCCGTTGCAGTGACGCAAATTGTCGACGCTGACACTCAATACAGTACTCAAAGCACCATTCAAAAAAGTACTCAAAAAAATGAGATTCAAAATAAAAGGTCAACGATAGATACAGATATGGGTCAAGCTGAGCAAAAAACTGGCTTAACAACGCTTATCGATCCCATTACCCATAAAAGTATTGATAATAGTTATCCATTAGCAGTATCTAGCCTGTTAAGCCTTGAGCAAGCTCAAAATATTTTGTTGCAAGTGTCACCGAAACTGGCCGCCAATCAAGCAGCGATTGCAGCTAGTGAATATCAAACGGATGCGCTCAAAACTTTAGACAATCCATTGGTGTTTGCCCAACTATCAGCCAACGCTTACAACTTAGACGCGGATCTTGACTTATCATCATTGAAAAACGGTATTGTTAATGACGTTAACAATAGTGTCGATAATGTGATTCCGCCTATTCCACCGCTACCAGATTTGCCGAATTTTGGTGAATTGGTCGGTGAGCGTATCCCAGATTCTTATGAGTTAAAGCGCTCAGGCTCAACGGCTGGTGCAGGTCTGGGCGTGGTTTGGCCCATCTATACTGCTGGACGTGCCAACGCTTTGACAGGTGCTTCCAATGCCCGTACCCAAGAAGCCGTCGCAGACAGTCTATTGGATAAAAACGAGCTTTATAACACCCTGATTGAGCGTTACTTTAAGGCACAGCTGGCCATCATTGCCGCTTATTTACGCGAAGATGCTTATGATACCTTGCAGCAGACTGACCATATGGCGCAGCGGCTTTTTGAAGAAGGTTTTATCTCACGTGTTGATCGCTTAGAAGCACAATCTGCGCTTGCCGATGCAAAAAGTGAGTCCGTCAATGCCAATAACGATGCTCGTCTTGCGATGATGGCTTTACAGCGGCTATTACGTACCGACTATCGTATCAAACCCACGACACCGTTATTCGTCTCTAGCCGTCCTTTACCCGATGTAAACTATTTTCAGAATTTATCACTCACCAATCACCCAGGTCTACAAAAAGTCGCCGCCAAACGCGCACAAGCTGAGCAGCTACACGCGCTATCAGATACTGGTCACAAGCCTACCGTCATGCTCTATGGCTACGGACAAATTGAAAAAGACCCCAGTTGGGTAGCCGGTATATCAGCCAGCTGGAAGCTGTGGGGTGGTCTTGATAAAAATGCATCACTCGCATCGAGCAATGCCAAAATACGCCAAGCAGATCTGTCTGAAATCGAAGTGAGTGACAATTTATTATTACTGGTCGAAAAAAACTGGCACGATGTTAATAATGCCCAATCTCGCTATCAGGCATTACAAAGTAACGTAGATCTGGCCGCAGAAGTATTGCGTTTGCGCCAGTTGGGGCTACAAGAAGGTGTAAATACACCGATTGAGGTAGTCCAAGCACAAACGCAGTCGCTTAAAGCACGTACTGAACAAGCGCAAGCGGCGAACAGCTATGTACAATCGCTGGCCGCACTCATGCAAAGCTGTGGTACGCCTCTTGCCTTTAATGCCTATCTTAATGCTGCTGATATTCGATTACCGACTTTGTATACTGAGTAATGATTTAATTTGAAAAATATAGATAGTGTGGATAAGCGTTTATATAGTTGATTCGATTTGAAAGTATGACAAGGCAGCTGAGCGAAGATATATATTTGATACCTCAAGCGAGGTTAACGCCGCAATACTATTACAGTAGCCTGACCATACTAACTATCATGAAGCTGCCATTAACCATACTATTGCTAACTCTATTGTGAATACTGTTTTATGAAAAACCCGACTTCTAAATTAATAAGTAACTGGCTGCAGCCTTCATTAAAGACGTGGCGTATTGCGAACAACTCTAATGTTTGGGCACACTGCGCGAGCGTGGGATTTTTTGGTTTCTTATCAATTTTTCCAGTAATGGCGGTGTTTGTGCTGCTTTATGGTCTCGCGTTTTCACCAGCTGAGATGCAAGAGCAAATCTCGATTTTGCGTCCGTTTATACCTGATACGGTGTATGAAGTCCTCAATTCACGCCTAAGCGCATTGGTCTCTAATACCACATCCGCACTCACGTTCAGTCTTGTCTTATCGACCTTACTCGCCCTTTATGCTGGCTCTAAAGGTGTTAAATCTTTAATTATTCTTATCAATCTTGCCTTTCATATCACTCAAGAGCGAAGCTTCATACAAGGTAATATTTTAGCAGTCAGCTTAACCTTTGGCGCGGTAGTAATCTTGATTATAGCGGTCTCTTCTATTGCTATTATTCCTGTAGGGGCAGCCTATTTCCCCTTCCCGCAAATAGCTAAAACGATTGCGCTTTGGAGCAGGTGGCCTATATTGGCTGGTATCATATTTTTGAGCTTTTTAAGCCTCTATCGCCTAGCCCCAAACCGTGACGCCGTCGCGCTAAAAAAACTGGTGCCAGGAGCAGCTCTGGCGACCATTCTTTGGATTGTATTGTCTGTGCTATTTTCGATTTATGTGCAAAACTTTAATAACTATAGCGCTGAGTTTGGCGCGCTTTCAGCTGCCGTGGTCATTATGCTTTGGCTTTATTATTCAGCATTTATCGTCGCCTTTGGTGCGATTTTTAATTCTGAAGCCTTAGAAAGCGCCAAACCTTATGCTGTACGAATGTACTAATAACATACCCTTTATCCTCAATTTTGCTGCTTTAGGAATCTCACTGTCATGACTGAATCTACCAACGAATCAGACGACTCGCGCAAGTTAAACGACTCAGAGCAATCTACTGACTCAGTCAATAACCATAACGATCAAGCAACTGATGCTGAAAATGAGCAAGCAGTGCCTACTTATAAGCGCCATGCAGAAAAAGCGGATAAATCTGCCATGATAAAAAAGGCACTTCTGGCGCTATTGATTCTGATTGTATTAGGCGTTATTGCCTATGGTCTATATAAAAGCAATCAGCATAGCGAACCTGAAATCGTGACTTTGCAAGGGCAGATGCAGATGCAGCAAACCTCCATCGCTGCAAAAGTGCCGGGACGTATTGCCAAAATTCTGGTCACAGAAGGTGATGCAGTGACAGTCGGGCAACAGCTGATTGAAATGGACTCGCCTGAGATTAACGCAAAGATCAATCAGGCGCTGGCTGGCAAGCAAATGGCACAAAGTCAGTTAGATAAAGCCGAAAATGGCGCCCGTCCACAAGAGATCGCTCAAGCAAAAGCGGCATGGCAAGCCAACAAAGCTGCTTCTGATTTGGCAGAGAACACTTACCAGCGTGTCAACCGCCTTTATGAAGAAGGTCTTATGGCACGGCAAAAACGCGATGAGGCATATGCGCAATATCTGGCCACTCAAGATCAAACTGAAGCGGCGCGCTTACAATACGATTTGGCAAAAGAAGGCGCACGCAGTGAAGATAAATCAGCGGCGACAGCGCAAGTAGCACAAGTCGATGCCCAACTAGAAGAAGCACTCGTGGCAAAAGAAGAAGCCAACTTAAAAAGTCCTATTGCAGGCATTGTGGACAATGTCATTGTTAGCGCGGGTGAAGTCATCGGACAAGGCGTGCCTATCTTGACGTTGGTCAATACCGATGAGCAGTGGGTCGTACTTAATGTCACCGAATCCTACTTAAACCAGTTTGCGATTGGTCAGCAATTTACTGGTACGATTCCTGCGCTGTCATCAGCAAATAAGCCTTATACCAAACAGTTCACCGTTTATGCTACGTCAACATTGTCTGACTTTGCCACTTGGCGCCCGACCAATAATGATGACGGCTTCGATGTACGTACCTTTGAAGTAAAGGCACGTCCGACGACTCCTGATGCACGTATTCGCTCAGGTATGAGCGTTATTGTACGCGTCAATCCAGCACTTACTAATGCAAGCCAAGAGTAAGCCATGCACCCGATGAAGTTAAGTAAGGCTTTTTTACGTAGTGCTGCCTATGAGCGACGGTTTTTGACCAAAAATCCGTGGGATTTTAGTATGGTGGTCTGGATACCACTGGCAACCGTTTTACTGATTTGGTGGATATTTTCACAAACGCAGATTACGGATTTGCCCATTGGGGTGATAGACCAAGACAATAGCCCGATTGCCAATACCGCGGTACGCTATTTGGAAGCCAGCCCTACTCTAACGGTTAGACAGCTTTATTACTCAGAGGCTGAGGCAAAAGCGGCTATTTTGCAGCGTGATATTTACGCTATTGTCATTATCCCTGAAGATTTTTCTCGGCATATTTTATCTGCTGAGCCTGCTCCATTAATTTTACAAGTAAATGCTCAGTACGGTACACATTCGGGCATTATCCAAACCAGCGTTCAAGCGGTCGCTGGGACGTTATCGGCAGGCGTTGAGATACAGCGTTTAGTCAAACAAGGCATGGCACCGTCGCAAGCTGCGATTGCTTACTCACCGATTGGCATACAGCGTATCAGCCTGTTTAACGCGGCCACCGATTATCAGCAGTTTTTGGCTTCAACCGTCATACCCGCGCTGCTGCATATTTTAGCGATGGTGATCGGTGCAACGACGATTGGTCGTGAGCTGCGGGATAAACGACTCGGCCACTGGTATCGCTTTATCAGTACAGGT
Source organism: Psychrobacter immobilis (assembly GCF_003148585.1). Lineage (GTDB taxonomy): Bacteria > Pseudomonadota > Gammaproteobacteria > Pseudomonadales > Moraxellaceae > Psychrobacter > Psychrobacter immobilis. The sequence continues at coordinate 85,636 of NZ_QGGM01000003.1, forward strand.
CATCCTGATTTGACGCGAACCACACAAAACGAGTCAACATCAGAGCAAATATTAAATGCCGTAGAAAACAACCAATACTTGAGCAAAAACGATCAAATCTCTGTCTCTAGCCTTGCGAATGAAGATATGACGGAAAGGGCAAACGTTTTAGTATTATTTTTTGGTCTGTTAGGCAAATACTTTTGGCCGACATTGGCCTTTAGCATTTGGGCGATGTTGGCTCTATGGCTTGCCACGCCGCAAGAATCCGTTGCCATGAGCTCAGTGCTTGCAACTTATGCTGGTTTGATATTATTAATAATGCTATCGTTTTGGCTGGGTGCTATCTTTACCTTAGGCTCATTTTCATTACGCATGGGCTTGTCTGCTACTGGTTTTATTTCAGCACCTTCTTATGCCTTTGCTGGTGTGACCTTCCCTTATATTGCTATCAGTGACAGTGCTCGGCATTGGTCAGATGCACTGCCACTCACTCACTATCTAAAACTGCACATTGCACAATTACAGATGCAAGCGCCTGTTGCTGTGTCATTGCCGATCGTCTATGGTCTGGCTATTGCCACGACGATTGCGATGAGCTTGACTACTTTATTAACAAAACGCGCGCTGGCGCATCCTGAACGTTGGGGGGCGCGCTAATGTCATTACCACTAAAAGACCATTTATCTTCGACAACGTCAGATTCAACCAAGCAATCCTCAACACCTAGTTTCTTAGGTAGTTTTTTACAGACCATTAAGGACATCTTTTCTGATAAAGGTGTGCTATTACTCTTACTGATTGCCCCTATTATTTATGGCTTCTTTTATCCTTGGCCGTATTCGACAGAAGTGGTCAACCATGTACCTGTTGGTATCATTGATAACGACAATAGTAATCTATCACGAACCATCGTTCGCTATGCCAGTGCCAGTCCGCAGTTAGACACTCAGCTTTTTCTCAACGAGCAGCAGGCTAAAGAGGCCATGTGGTCAGATGAAATCGCTGGGTACATGGTCATTCCAAGTGGGCTTGAGCAGCAAGTACTATCGGGAAAAGCGGCGAGCGTCAGCGTATTGGGTAATGGCGGCTACTTTCTGTTAAATAAAAACGTACAGATGGGCTTTTTAAAAGCAGTCAGTACGGTATCAGCAGGGATTGAAGTCAAAAAAAATGTGGCACAAGGTGCTTATTCAGCAACAGCGGCTGCTAATACTCAAGCGGTGCCATTAGTGATTGTTCCTTTATACAATCAAACAGAAGGTTATGGCGCTTACGTGGTGCCAGCGGTCTCTATTCTAATTTTGCAACAAACCTTATTAATCGCCACAGCGATGCTGATTGGTACGTGGTATGAGCAGCGGCGACATGCGACAAGTATCCGTGGTTGGCTTGGGCGAATTGCTGCGCTCAGTATGTTTAGCTTCATTATTGGCTGCTTTTATTATGGCTGGACATTTGAGCTACACCACTATCCGCGTGGGCAAAACATGCTTGGCAGTTTACTGTTCCTTCTGTTATTTTGTCCAACCGTGGCGACACTTGGCTGTGTGTTTGGACTCTGGTTTCGCCAGCGCGAACGTAGTATGCAAATCCTAATTTTTAGCTCACTACCGATGTTTTTTGTCAGTGGTTATCCGTGGCCAGCAGATCAGCTGCCCACAGTTTTACAAATCATACGTTGGTTCGTACCCACGACACCGGGTATCAACACCTCCGTTCAGCTTAATCAAATGGGGGCTAGTATTTCCCAAGTTTCTACTGGATTTTATGCACTAGCCGCCTTATGGGTGTTTTACTTTGCGCTACTTATGTGGATGCGCTGGCATGATGCAAATAAAGCACTTAAAACAGTGTCCTAAAGCAAAAGACTATTGCATGTCATTAGCGCCTGCCATCAATAAAAGCCAAATCAATAATCCTGAATCAAAAAAAGCGCCTGCTAACATAGCAGACGCTTTTTTATTTATAACGTTTCAATATTCTATCACTTAAAAAACACGATTAAGACCATTTAGTGCCGCCACGCGATAGGCTTCTGCCATCGTTGGATAATTAAAAGTAGTATTCACAAAGTACTCAAGTGTATTATTACTCTTACACTTCATCACGGCTTGTCCAATATGAATAATCTCTGATGCATGGTTACCGTAGCAATGGATTCCTAAAATCTCCAACGTATCACGATGGAACAAAATCTTTAGAACACCTGAGCGTTCACCAATGATTTGTGCTCGTGCCAAATGCTTAAAGAATGCTTGACCCACTTCGTATGGGACTTTTTCGTCGGTTAGCTCTTGCTCAGTTTTACCGATACAAGAAATTTCAGGAATCGTATAGATACCAGTTGGCACGCTTGACACTGGTTCCGCATCGCTATCACCAACCATAAAGGCCGCCGCACAGCGTCCTTGGTCATAAGCGGCAGAAGCCAAAGATGGCCAACCAATCACATCGCCTGCGGCATAGATATTTTCGATTTCGGTGCAATAGGTATCATCAACTTTTAATTGACCACGGCTGTTTGCTTTTAGACCAATCGCTTCTAAGTTTAAACCTTCCGTATTACCTGAGCGACCATTTGACCAAAGAATGGCATCAGATTTGATGCGCTTACCACTCTTTAGATGTAAGACGACATAATCGTCATGCGTTTCAAGATGATCAATCTCTTCGTTACTACGAATCAGTACGCCAAATTGTCTAAAGTCATGCGCGATAGCATCGCTAATCTCGCTATCGAGATAACTGAGCAATTGATTTTGGTTATTAATCAAATCAACCTTATAACCAAGACCCGTAAAGATAGAGGCATACTCACAACCAATCACGCCCGCACCATAGATGATAATTTTTTTGACCACATAATCCATTTGCAAAATTTTATCAGAATCAAAAACGCGCGGATGGTTAAAGTCTAAAATTTCAGGGCGATAAGGACGACTACCAACCGTTACGATGGCTTTATTAAAGGTAATGGTTTCAAAGACATTGTCATCGGTTTCAACACGCAAAGTATGAGCATCAATGAAACTTGCCCAACCCTGAATCACTTCAATGCGGTTGCGTTCATAGAATCGTGTGTGCGTACTAACCTGATTGCGAATGACTTTTCGAGCATTGGCAAGCACTCTATTTAGAGGAACTTGCTTGTACTCCATCGCCTTGGTAAACATAGGATCACGGCGAAAGTTAATGAGGTTAAATACCGATTGGCGCAGTGCTTTACTTGGAATCGTACCCACATGAGTAGAGTTACCACCCACCTGATCACGTGGATCAATGACCACCACTTTTTTGCCAGATTTAGTCAGTTTCATAGCCGCCGCTTCGCCAGCAGGACCTGCTCCTAAAACGACCGCATCATATTCATAATCGTGGTTATCGCCTTTTAAGCGACGTGAATCTTTTGTATAACCAGACTTGATATCGATTCGCGTATCATCGAGCGGATTAATAAGATCAGGATGGTGCATGACATCATCAGTGACCTGCTCATGGGTTTGTTCAATATTTTGTTTTTTATTTTTGCCTTCAGTATGCTCAGGATTCGGTACGCGACCGCTTTCTTTATTCGATACTTCGGTATGAATGTCTTTACCAATATCATTGGTCGCGTCGCTTGGTTTTTTAGTTCCCATCGTGTCCTCTTTACATTTACTTATTTATTTGATTTTCAGACTGTGTATGAATCAATAATTGCTTGAGTCAAAACCACACGACTAAGGCGTGCCCACCATACGTTGTGACACAATATTTTGCAGTGTCCAATGCCCAGTCGCGCTTTTCTGTCCCTCGTCAATCTGCGGACGCGCACTTATCACATATTCTGTGCCAAGGCTTGGTTTAAAGTCATCAATCCAATCATAAGGTACCTGAAACACGCTGCCATCTTTGCTTGATTTGGCCAGTAAACACTGCATCGGTAATGCTGAGGCGCAGGCCACACGATTGGGCATAATTGTTAGCGTTTGCGCTTCACCCAATACGATGGTTGGGATATAACGTGGCTCAGGCACTGGCTCACGTGAAAAAGGTGACGTTTGGCAAGCACTCAGTAAACTGACCGCACTCAGCAAGCTGGCCAATAATAAATGGGTCTTGCTAGACTTATAAAATGAACTCATAATATTCTCTATGTGATAATGAGATGGTATTAAATGATGATTATTAATAATAATGCTTTAAATAATGGTTCTTTTTTGAGCAATCGTTATTGCTAAATCGTTATTACTAAATAATTAATTGATTGATTCAAGCAATTCATTGATAGCTTATATTTTATTAGCCGATACGGCGTTTGAGACCCGTCATCTGTAAGATACGCGTAGCGATTTCTTCAACGGACATCTCAGAGACATCAAGGCTTGGAATACCATGCGTAATGTAAATCCCTTGTATTGCCCGCTGCTCTTGCTGACATTGCTGATAGCTCGAATAACGACTGCCCGCACGGCGCTCTTGACGAATTTTCACCAAGCGATCGGTATCGATCAATAGACCAAACAGCTTGTCTTTGTGCTCGCGCAATGCTTTTGGTAATTGATTATCGTACAAGTCATCTTCGGTCAAAGGATAATTTGCTGCTCGAATACCGAACTGTAAGGCTAAGTATAAAGAAGTCGGTGTTTTGCCTGAACGTGATACGCCCACCAAAATAATATCGGCCGCATCGTAATGACGCGTACGCGCACCATCATCATTGTCTAAAGCGAAATGCACCGCGTCGATACGTTCTTTATAAGTCTCAGAATCCACATCGTCGTGTGCATGACCCGAATGTCCGTCAGGCTCCACACCCGTTTCTTCAGCGACACGGCCAATCAAACCCTCATACATATCCAAGTTACAGCTTTGGGCAGAATTGATCTTTTCACGAATATCAGGGTTAACAATCGTATCAAAGACTAATGGCAACAGACCATCTCGTTGATACGCCATGTTGATTTGCTCAACGGCGTCTTCTGCACGCTCTAAGCTATCGACATATGGCAACACTCGTGTTTCAAAAGGTACTGAAGCAAACTGACTCAAGATAGCGCGGCCAAGCGTCTCCGCCGTAATCGCTGTGCCATCTGAGATAAAAAACGCGGTTCGAACGGCTGGAGAGCTGTCTAAGTTTAACGCGTTGCGATTTTGAATAGTGGGATTCAGTTGTTCAGCTGGATTACTTGAGTACATAACGTTGGCACCTCGATTGAAAACACAATGGTAATTTTCATTTGGCTTTTATTTTTGATCGGCTTTAAACTTGATTTTCAGACGTAATTTTCGTTTTGTATAAGCGCTAATATTGCACATTTATATCAGGATAAACCGCTACTATTTATGCTCTACATTATACGCATAATAGCGACCTAATAGAAATCAATGTTACAGGCGTACACTTAGAAAGCCACAGTGCCCTTAATCTTATCATGCCGATTAATAACCATTATTGTGCTGACTGGTTACTCATAATAGCGCAGCATTACCTGCTATATATAAAGGCAGCTATTGTCAGAATATCCTAAAGCTCTTCTGTTATTTATTTTAAATCCTCTATTTATCAGCCGATTTATAGATATATCTTGATAATTAGAGTGGTCTTTACTCGCATTTTTATGTCATCTCAAAAATAGAAAAATGAATAACCTTCTATTAATTATGTAGCAAAGCCCACAATTTGTATCTTTTTGACAAAAATATTGGTTCAACCCCTCGAAATTCTCCAAATATAGCGGTATAATTCACCGTTATAATCTTTACTAAATAACCTTATTTTCTGGAGTTATCATGGCAGCGCAATCTACAGCACTTGTAATCAATCTTGATCAGCTAGGAAAAGACGACATTGAAATGGTCGGCGGCAAGAACGCCTCATTAGGTGAAATGATCAGCCATTTGTCTGATTTGGGTGTTAGTGTACCAGGCGGCTTTGCCACCACGTCAAATGCATTTAACCGCTTTTTGAATGAAACTGGCCTGCTTGACAAAATCAACAACGAACTAAAAACGCTAGATGTTGATGATGTCAAAAAACTTGCAGAAACGGGTAAAAAGATTCGTACTTGGATTATTGAGCAAGAGCTGCCAAGTGATCTTGAGCAAGAAGTACGTCAATCGTTTGAAACGATGAGCGGCGGCGAAGACATCGCGGTTGCTGTACGTTCTTCTGCGACTGCCGAAGATTTGCCAGATGCCTCATTTGCGGGTCAGCAAGAGACTTTCTTGAACATTCGCGGCATTGATAACGTCCTAATTGCAATTAAAGAAGTATTTGCATCACTATATAATGACCGTGCCATCTCTTACCGTGTCCATAAAGGCTTTGAGCATGAAGGCGTTGCCTTATCTGCTGCTGTACAGCGTATGGTTCGCTCAGAAACTGGCGCGGCGGGTGTGATGTTCACGCTAGATACCGAAAGCGGCTTTGATCAAGTGGTATTCATCACCTCAAGCTATGGTCTAGGTGAAATGGTTGTACAGGGAGCGGTTAACCCAGATGAATTCTATATTTCTAAGCAATTGCTAGCCAATGGTAAACCATCGGTGATTCGCCGTAACCTAGGCAGCAAGCATAAGAAAATGATTTACGGTGATGAAGGTAGCACTACTAAATCGGTGAAAACTGTCGATGTTGAAAAACAAGATCGTATGCAGTTCTCATTATCAACTGAAGAGCTAACCTCTCTTGCTAAACAAGCCGTGACGATCGAAAAGCATTATGGTCAAGCGATGGATATCGAATGGGCAAAAGACGGCGATACCAATGAAATCTTTATCGTTCAGGCGCGTCCTGAAACGGTTAAGAGCCGCCAAGACAGCAATGTCATGGAACGTTATATCATCGACACGACTAACGCTAAAGTATTATGCGAAGGTCGCTCAATCGGTCAACGTATCGGTTCAGGTAAAGTCCGTATCGTTAGCAACTTAAATGAGATGGATAAAGTACAAGAAGGTGATGTACTGGTATCAGACATGACGGATCCGGATTGGGAACCAGTCATGAAGCGTGCTTCTGCTATCATCACTAACCGTGGTGGTCGTACGTGTCACGCAGCGATTATCGCTCGTGAACTAGGTGTTCCAGCCATTGTTGGTTGTGGTAATGCGACTGAGCTATTGGTTGATGGTCAAGACGTCACTGCTTCTTGTGCCGAAGGTGATACTGGCTTCATTTATGAAAGCCAAATTGATTTTGAAGTGCAGACCAACTCTGTTGAGTCTATGCCAGAGCTTGCCTTCAAAGTAATGATGAACGTTGGTAATCCAGATCGTGCCTTCTCATTCACGCAAATGCCAAACGAAGGGATTGGTCTTGCGCGTTTAGAATTCATCATCAACCGTATGATTGGTGTGCATCCAAAAGCGCTACTGAACATGAACAGCTTACCACGCGAAATCGCACAAGCCATCCAAGAGCGTATCGCTGGTTATGCCTCACCGGTTGATTTCTACGTGGATAAGTTGGTCGAAGGTATCTCAACGCTAGCCGTTGCCTTTATGGATCAGCCCGTTATCGTTCGTATGTCAGATTTTAAATCAAACGAATATGCTAACCTGCTTGGTGGTAAATTATACGAGCCATCAGAAGAAAACCCAATGCTTGGTTTCCGCGGTGCCAGTCGTTATGTATCTGACAACTTCCGTGACTGCTTTGAGCTTGAGTGTAAAGCACTAAAACGCGTACGTGATGAGATGGGCTTGACCAACGTCGAGATTATGATTCCATTCGTTCGCACGGTTGGCGAAGCCAAAGAAGTCATCGAATTACTTGAGAAAAACGGTCTGAAACGTGGCGAAAATGGTTTACGCGTTATCATGATGTGTGAGCTACCGACTAACGCCCTATTGGCAGATGAATTCCTAGAGCACTTCGATGGTTTTTCAATCGGCTCTAACGACTTGACTCAGTTGACACTTGGTCTTGACCGTGACTCAGGTATCGTCTCACATCTATTTGATGAGCGTGATCCTGCGGTTAAGAAACTATTGACCATGGCGATTGATGCGTGCCGTAAAGCAAACAAATATGTCGGCATCTGTGGTCAGGGTCCATCAGACCATCCAGATCTCGCGTTCTGGCTCATGGAGCAAGGTATCAGCTCAGTGTCATTGAACCCTGATTCTGTACTAGATACTTGGTTCTTCTTAGCTGGTGAAGAAGCGAAGTAAGCCCTAACGTTCAGTCACAGCAGTAATTCACACAGTCATTAAAGAAACAATTATTAGGGTCTATTTGAAAAATGTTAAATAGACCCTAATATTATGTATCATATATAGTGACTTAAGATATGACTAACTATGCAGGCAATTATGCAGATTTTCCTTGCTCGAAATAACGTACAAGCTGGTCCTTACAATTTGGAGCAGCTAAATATCATGTTGGCATCTGGTGAAGTACTGCTGGATGATTTGATGTGGCATGAAGGCTTAGACCAATGGCAGCGTGTCGGTAACTTGACCAATAATCAAACGGTTTATCGACCTACCAACCTTGGCAAGCCTGAGGTTAATGACTCTATTATCAATAATGTAACTGTTTTTCCTGAAGACAACGCTAGCAATAGCTCGGATAGCAAATCAGTTTCATTAGATAGATTGTATGGCAAGCCTGAACGTCCGAAAGACACGGATAAAAATGTGAAAGCTGACATGACCACCAATCGTCAGCACACACCGCACAATAATGTGTCACTAAACAAGGCTAATAGCAATCAGGCTGCGTCTAGTAAAGACAAAGTCGTCGGCAATGTGGTACTTGCACCGATTATGTCGCGAGTATTAGCAACAGCCATCAATGGACTACTCTATCTATTGGCTATTTTTCCGCTAGTGATGGCATTGACAAAAATGGATGTGGATTATACCAAATTCCAAAATATCCAAGACATGGATGCGGCTTATCAGTATTCAATGACACTGATGGAGAGTCTTCCTAGTAGCACATTGATGATGTCGCAAGTCATGGTATTTGGCTTATTTGCGCTGCAATTGGTATTTATCACACTGCGTGGTCAATCACTCGGTAAGCTGATTACGGGTATTCGCGTGGTGGATCAAACCACACATCGTTTGCCCTCTTTTACCAAGCTTATTGGTGTGCGTACTTTGTTATTGTTTATTATTTATAACTTATTGTTTTCGTTTACCAGCTTCTTAGGGTTCGTGATTATTGCTATTCATTACTACATGGTATCAAAAAGCCCTGAAAATATCGGCTGGCATGACAAGTTGGCCAAAACCCTAGTGGTAAAAGCAGATAGCAGTCAGTTAGTGAAAGAACCAAAAATAAAATAGCTTGTTTATTAACAATCCATCTTATTGTTTTGATAAAAAAGCAGCGTGATATCGCTGCTTTTTTATGAATCGAGCATTTCTAATTATTGTTATAATTTATTAACGGTGGCTCAGTGATTAACCTTTGTGTTAGTTGCTAAGTACTGTTATAATACGGCGCTTTATAAACTAAGCTTATTTCTTATTATTTTTCATAATAATAGCTAGAAATCGGGCTTACCTTATAAATCTCCTTGCTATTAACATAGGGTTAATAGCTACTAATCCGTAAGGAGTCATAATGCGACATTACGAACTGGTGTTACTTGTACACCCAGACCAAAGCGACCAAGTGGTCGGCATGGTTGAGCGCTACATCAAGTTAGTTCAAGACAACAACGGTGTTATCCATCGTTTAGAAGATTGGGGCCGCCGTCAATTGGCATATCCAATCAACAAGATTCACAAAGCTCACTACGTTCTTTTCAACATTGAAACTGACGGTGAAACTTTGGCTGAACTTGAAGAATTATTCCGTTATAACGACGCGATCATTCGTAGTCTAGTTATGCGCCGTGACGACGCTGTCACTGAAGAGTCGCAGTTAGCCAAGAATGCCGATGAAAAACGCGCACGCAAAGCAACTACTCGTCGTCCAGACAGTCGTGAAAACGATAATGACGACAACGACAACAGTGAAGACTAATTAAAGGAGAATACTCATGGCACGTTTCTATCGCCGTCGCAAATTCTGCCGTTTCACTGCTGAAGGCATCACTCACATCGATTATAAAGATGTTGAATTGCTAAAACAGTACATCAGTGATAATGGTAAAATCGTACCAAGCCGCATTACCGGTACATCTACTAAATATCAGCGTCAACTAGCTACTGCTATCAAGCAAGCTCGTTATTTATCGCTACTTCCATACACTGATAACCATCAGGGTTAACCGTTAATTTTAACTAGGAATGACTCATGCAAATTATTTTGTTACAGCGTATCGTCAACCTTGGTAAACTCGGTGAAACTGTCGATGTGAAACCAGGTTACGGACGTAACTTTCTTATCCCTTTGGGTAAAGCACTACCTGCTACTGCAGCTAACATTGAAAAGTTCGAAGCACGTCGTGCCGAGCTTGAAGCTGAAGAAGCGAAAGAAGTAGCTGTTGCTCAAGAACGTGCTGATGCGCTAACTGACGTTAATGTCATCATGCGTGCTAAATCAGGCGACGAAGGCAAGCTATTCGGCTCTATCGGTACTCGCGATATTGCTGAAGCATTGACTAACTCAGGTCTAGAAGTAGACCGTGCTGAAATCAAGCTTCCTGAAGGCACTTTACGTCAAGTTGGCGAATACAATGTTGATATTCAGCTACATCATGACGTTACCGCTACTATTCTAGTTACCATTCTTTCTGAAGATGGCGACAACGAAGAGTCAGCAACAGAAGTTGAAGACGAGAACGAAGATTATTCAGAAGAGTAATTTTTTGAATATCTAGATCTAGTCTAAAAAAGCCAGTAACGTCATGTTGCTGGCTTTTTTGCGTTTTGCTATCGCGTTTAATTGATGATTTCATCAGGTATCTTGTACAGTGATATATTCTAGCAACTATTTGTAATAAATAGCTTGGAAAGCCTATACTTAACAATAAGATACTACCCATAAAGTCATCTTTATTATTGTCACCTGACTTGATATGCTCGTTGTATTTGATTGATAGATTTTATTTAGATAACGATAGGCTGCAATGACATGATAAATACTGACGACAAATTACGATGTACACAAGGCAATCATTTTTATAGCGAAGGTGAAATTTATAAGGTGGGTAGAATCGTTAATAATAAATACTTTCAAATCCTAACCGATAATGATGCAGACCATTGGTACGCAACACTGGATGATAGAGGCATTTATGTGAGCTTTGATTCGAACCTAGGATTAGCAAAAAACGAGAGAGCCTATTTTGAAAAAATCGATGAGCTACAAGCTGAAAGCTAGCAGCCTCCTAAATTATTCAAAAGCACTCAAAAGCATTCAAAATTTAAAAACGGTCAACATAATGGCCGTTTTTTTAATTAAATATCAATACGATTACAGGACAGATATGCGACAGAGCGCGGCCACTCAGCGGCTGTTTTCGGCACTGCTTGGTCAGCAGCTATTATCTTGGCCGCATTTATCCAGCCTGCATGACCGATGACTAATACTGGACTATCTTCTTGTTCAGCTGAAATCTTAACCAACCAACCTTCAACACGCTCAAATAGCTGCTGCAAGCTCTCTCCATGACTGGGTGCAAAATGTGCAAAATTATGACACCACTCATCAATCTCTTGCTTGGTGATTTGCGCCCACCGACATCCATCCCATTCGCCAAAATTAATCTCAGCCAATTCAGGTGCGACTTGACACTCAAAACCACGTTGCGCTAATATTTTCCCGACTTTTAGTGAACGTTGTAAGGGGCTGACCCAAATTATTTTTGGTAATTGATGCAAACGCACAAAGCGCTCGATTTTATTGGCAAGACGTTTCAACTTACGTTTATCGACGCCGATATCAGTTTGTCCAATACAAATTCCTTCAGTATTCATCGGTTTGGGATGACGCCAAATATAGAGAATCATGAATGAGTATGGTCCTTGGTGACGATTTAATTTAAATAAAGGGTATAGAAGCAGCCAGTCCGATATAAATAGCAATTTCACTAAGCTGCTGCGTCGCGCCGAGCCCATCGCCCGTGTAACCATCCAAGCGCCTGCGCAATAAACGTCGCATGTAGTCAGTGGCTATCAGCGCCAGTATCATGGCTAACAACCATTGAGCAAGCCCTATCTGCTGCATCGTATTGGGAAATATAAGTGCGACTAAAATAATAGCCAATATTAGCCAGCCACTGCTATATAGCCCTTGTATTGGCGTCAACTGCTGCGCCATCGGTTTGGCTTTTGCGTGTTCTATCTCTCCACCATAAGGCAGTAAAGACAGCAGGCTAATGCAAAGTAAACGCGACGCGGTATGTCCTATGATAAGCGCGATGACAGCTATCGGTATGGGCATCGAGGCAAGTAAGCTAATCTTTAATAGCAGCGCTGACAGCAAACCCAACACCCCATAAGTGCCTAAGCGTGAATCTTTCATAATCTCTAAAGTGCGCTCGCGAGTCAGACCACCGCCGAGACCGTCACAGCTATCCGCAAGACCATCTTCATGAAAAGCGCCAGTGAGCTTAATTCCAAAAGCTGTGCTCAGCACTGCAGCAACTAGCGGCGTAAATAACAGACTGCCCAGCCAAAACACGCCAGCACAGAGTAAGCCCACCAATAAACCGACTACGGGGAAATGGCGGCTACTCTGATGCAACCATTGCGGATCATAATGCTTAAATGGTGGTACTGATAATCTTGTTAAAAATTGAACGGCGACCAGTAACAATATCCATTCATGCTTTATAAATTGAGTAAAATTTCGTCTAGGCGAGGATGGCTGATTTGATGGTTTGTTTAATGATTGTGACATCAGTTGTTTTGCTCACTGATACCGGCGTCACTAAAGCTTGCCATCTCATTGATAATGGCGCAAGCGGATTGCAACAATGGATACGCGAGCGCAGCCCCGCTACCCTCGCCTAAGCGCATGCCCATATTGAGTAAAGGCTCAGCATTTAGTGATTTCAATAAATGCGCGTGCCCCGGCTCAACAGAATGATGAGCAAAGACCGCGTATTGAGCAACACCGGGCGCTAGGCGTTCAGCCACCAATAATGCGCTACTGGCAATAAAACCGTCAATCAGGAGAATACGCCGTTCACTAGCAGCCTGAATCAGCGCACCCACCATCATCGCAATCTCAAGCCCGCCCAATGCAGCGAGTACATCAAACGGTGCTTGTGCCTGTTGATGACGATCTAATACTTGCGTCAAAATATCCGTCTTATGCTCTAATCCTGCATCATCAAGTCCTGTGCCGCGACCAATACAATCAGCAATGTAAAAATTGCCCAATCTCGCTAGCAAGAGACTCGCCGCCGAAGTATTGCCTATGCCCATTTCACCAACAATCAACAGATTACCCACTAGATTCTTGACGACTTTCATGCCGTTTTCTAGCGCTGCTAAACACTCTGTTTCTGTCATCGCAGGCTCTGTTAGCGCGTCTCGGCTACCATGGCGAACCTTGTAATCTAGCAATTTTGGATGAGGAGCAAAGTCGGCATCCACCCCAGCGTCAACAACCTTTAGCTCAATATTATGCTGGCGTGCCAGTACGTTGATGGCGGCACCGCCTTGCAAAAAGTTATGAACCATTTGCGCAGTGACAGCACTAGGAAACGCTGATGTACCATGCTTAGTCAAACCATGGTCTGCAGCAAACACTCGTATTTGCGCTTGCTCAATATGCGGTGTGATCGTTCCTTGAATCATACCCAACTGCACAGCGAGTGCCTCTATTCGCCCAAGCGCGCCCAGCGGCTTGGTTTTTAGGTCTATAATCTGCTGTAGCTGCAGACGTAATTCATCATTTTCTATATTGGTGATAGTAGGTGCAGTAAATATGGTCAAGGTAGGCATCCTGATAATAGTACATGTGAAGCAAAAAGCACATACTAGCAGAGTATCTAAGCTTTACCATGAATAAAATCAAATATGAGCCGAATAGATTCCCTAGCAGCTTGGATTTACTATAAAATATGCCCCTTTAAAAATCCATATACCTATTGATGCTGCTATTAATGAAATAATAGCTCAGTAGCAGCATCCACAATTATCGCTATCAACCCTACATGTAGAGACAGTAATGATCGTATTTTGGCTTGTGCTGACCATTCTTTTTATTATTTTTGCCACAGCAAAGTTAAAGTGGCATCCTTTTTTAGTATTGATATTATCAGCCTTTTTAGTAGCGCTATTTTACCAAGTGCCGCTTAATACTGTTGCTAAAACCATCTCGGATGGCTTTGGCGGTATTTTAGGTTACATCGGTCTGGTTATTGTCTTTGGTACTATCATCGGGCTAATCCTTGAAAAAACAGGTGCCGCCATTGTAATGGCAGAAACGGTCATCAAAGTTTTGGGACCACGCTTCCCTACTTTGACCATGTCTATCGTTGGTGCTGTGGTTTCAGTGCCAGTATTCTGTGACTCTGGCTATATTATTTTAAACTCATTAAAAGAAACATTGGCCGAGCGTTTACACGTATCCAGTGTGGCGATGAGCATTGCCTTAGCGACAGGCTTATACGCAACCCATACCTTTGTACCACCAACCCCAGGTCCAATTGCCGCAGCAGGTAACTTAGGATTAGAGTCCAATTTAGGCTTGGTTATTATGGTCGGTGTGGTGGTGACAGCGGTTGCTGTATTGGCTGGCTGGTGGTGGTCTAATCGCTTCTTGAATGTCGCTCCCGACAATATCGATGCACTGGACGCGCCAGCAGCAACTTTGCCTGAAAACATGAAAACACGCGACGACTATAGCAGCATGCCGTCAGCAACAATGGCGTTTTTGCCTATTATTGTCCCTATCGTATTGATTTGCTTATCGTCTGTTGCGAACTTTCCAAGCGCGCCATTTGGCAGCGGCATGGTAACCGATATTTTGATATTTATTGGTAATCCATTAACAGCCTTGCTCATTGGTCTGTTTCTATCATTTCTACTCATCAATACCGAGCAAAAAACGCAGCAGATCAGCGACAGCATCTCTCAAGGTTTAGTCGTAGCCGCGCCTATCTTATTGATTACTGGTGCTGGTGGTGCATTTGGTGCCATGCTAAAAGTGACACCTATTGGTGACTATTTGGGCACGACATTGTCTGCGTTAGGGCTTGGCATTTTTATGCCATTTATCGTCTCAGCCGCACTAAAAACTGCGCAAGGCTCGACCACTGTGGCTCTGGTCACCACCTCTGCGATGGTTGCACCGTTATTGGATCAAATTGGTCTAGACAGTGAGCTAGGTCGCGTATTTTGTGTGATGGCCATTGGTGCAGGTGCCATGACAATCTCTCATGCCAATGACAGTTTCTTTTGGATCGTGAGTCAG
The DNA here is from genome assembly GCF_003148585.1 of Psychrobacter immobilis. Taxonomy (GTDB): domain Bacteria; phylum Pseudomonadota; class Gammaproteobacteria; order Pseudomonadales; family Moraxellaceae; genus Psychrobacter; species Psychrobacter immobilis. The sequence continues at coordinate 100,934 of NZ_QGGM01000003.1, forward strand.
TTTAGCCGCATGAGTGTGTCACAGGCTTACAAAGCCCATTCTATGGCAACGGGTATTCAAGGCGTGACCAGCATCGTCTTTATCTGGTTATTAACCTTGGTATTTATTTAAAGAGATTCAAAGAGACATTCATGAAAATTTTAATTGCTCCCGACTCATTTAAAGAAAGCTTAGACGCACTGGATGTTTGCCACGCCATTCAATCTGGCTTCAGCCAAGTGTTTCCAGAGGCTGATTATAAGCTACTGCCGATGGCTGATGGCGGCGAAGGCACCTCTGCGGTACTGTCTTATGTATTGGGTGGACGCTGGAAAGAAGTAGTGGTCAATGATCCACTGATGAGATCGATAACGGCAAAGTATTTGTTATTGCCTGACGCTACGGCTGTCATCGAAGTTGCTCAAGCGTGCGGATTACATCTATTGACAAGCGGTGAACGCAATCCTGTCATTGCTAGCAGTTACGGTGTCGGCGAGCTGATTGCTGATGCGTTAGAAGAAGGGGCTAAACGTATCGTGATTGGTCTAGGTGGTAGCGCAACCAATGATGCAGGTCTTGGCATGCTAATGGCATTAGGCATCACATTTCACGATATCAATGACACTCTACTCACTCATGGTGGTGGTGCACTTGCCAGCCTACATAGGCTTGATAATATAAATCTTCATGCAAAGGTATTAGACACAGTATTCGAAGTCGCTTGTGATGTGACCAATCCATTATGTGGTCTTTTGGGTGCGAGCGCAGTATTTGGTCCACAAAAAGGCGCTTGTCCAGAGCAAGTAAAAGCTTTAGATAAAGCACTCAGTCACTTTGCCACCATGTGCGGTCATCACGGTTATGAGGACTGCCAACATGTCGAAGGTGCTGGAGCAGCTGGTGGTCTTGGCTACGCGATGATGACATTCTTTCAAGCTCAGCTAAAATCAGGTTTTGACACAGTTGCTGAGGTGGCTCACCTGTCGAAGCATATCGCAGAGGCTGATCTCGTTATCACTGGCGAAGGTAAGCTTGATGCGCAGACAGCCATGGGTAAAGTGGCAGGTGGTATCAGTCAAATCGCCAAGGCTAGCCATACACCTGTTATCGCTATCTGCGGCAGTGTTGACGGACTCAAACCTGCTCAGACTAGCCAGTTCAATGTTGTTATGCCTAGCATTCAAAAAGTAGATACCATCGAAAACGTACTGAGTCAGGCTTATGACAATATTGAAACAACTGCTGTCAATATCGCTGCGAGTATCAAACTTGGGCAAAACTTGAAATAACGATAGTCTATTAAATAAGCGGCTTCTATTAAATGCACAGCTATTTAACCTTTGATAGCTGTGCATTTATCATTTATTCTCAAAATATCTATAGCCATTTCGTTACTTCATCAATGACAGTATGCATTCTATTAGAGAGTGCATGCTGTCGTCTTACCGCAAGATATAGCGTCTCGCTAACGGCAACAGGCAGATGATGGCTTTTAATAAGCTCAGGCTTTTGATAAGCAGCCACTGCATGTGCAGGTAGCACGGTAAAGCCTATTCCTCTGCTGACTGGCTCTAAGATTAAACCTATCTGGTTAGAAAAGCCTTTTTTCTCAAAATCATTGATGTGCTGGAATTCAGGATAATTAGCGCTTAGCAGCATACCTGCATGATGTGCACCATCTGGATGATCAATAAAACCAAGCTCGGTGAGATGCTCCCAGCTCGGCTCCACCGTAGTTGCAGGTGTTACTAATATTAGCGCTTCTTGAGCCATAGACTTACAACTGACTGTCTCATCATCTGAGACATCCGTCATAAAACCAATGTCAATCTCATGATTAGCAAGTGCCTTCTCTATATCAGAATTTGGGGCAAAGCGATAATCAATCACTAGCTTTGGATGCTGCTGTTGTAAGGTCAAAAGCTGCGGATATAGCTTGAGTCCCACACTACCCGGTGACATCAAACGCACCAATCCTTCGTAAGGCGGATCTTCACCGATACGCTGCTCCAGATTTGATAAGCGCTGCAATATCTCCCTTGCTTCTTTATAGAGCTGTTCACCTGCATTGGTCAGTGAAAACTGCTTTCCTTGACGAATCAGTAAGTCTGTGTCCAACTGATCTTCTAGCTTACGTATATGCTGACTCACGCCAGATTGGGTCATGTGTAAGCGTTCAGCCGTACGAGTGAAGTGCCCGAACTCGGCAAGCGCACAAAAAGTGCGCAACCATGTGATATTTATCATTACGATACATAATTATTTATATAATATTTGATAATTTTACATAATAATCGTATGTTTGTATACTGGTCTCACGTTAAAGAAGAGTACAACTAACAGGAGCAAAAGCTATGAACAACGTTTATCCAAGGAGTTTTTCGCACATCGGCCTTTCAGTTCCCGACCTAGAAGCCGCCGTAAAATTTTATACTGAAGTAATGGGTTGGTACACCATCATGGAGCCAACAGAGATTGTTGAAGATAATAGCCCGATTGGTGAGATGTGTACTGAAGTATTCGGTTCAGGTTGGGGCAGTTTCCGTATTGCTCACCTATCTACTGGTGACCGTATCGGTGTTGAGATTTTTGAATTTAAAAATCAAGAAAACCCTGAAAATAACTTTGAATATTGGAAAACAGGTATCTTTCACTTCTGTGTTCAAGATCCAAATGTTGAAGAGTTGGCTGAGCGCATCGTTGCAGCAGGCGGTAAAAAGCGTATGGAAAAACCACGTTATTATTACCCTGGTGAAAAACCTTACCGCATGATCTACATGGAAGACCCGTTTGGCAATATCGTCGAGATATACAGCCACAGCTACGAGCTTATTTATAGCGAAGGCGCATACTAAACTCAGTGTACATACAGCTTAATACAGCCTTAACTTGTATCTGACTGATAAACAAATAGCGACCTCAGAATATGAGATCGCTATTTTTATTTGTCTGCTTTCTACACGAGCAACCTATTATATAAGAGGTAAGCCATGCTACTATTTAGGTAGCTATACATAGCATCTACCAAACGAAACAACCCATTATCAAGGATGATAAATGACAAACTCTGACGTTGCCTTAGACATGGATGACTTTCCCGTTATTAGAAAAGACGATAGAAAAAGTGGCGTGGTCACTCTCACCTTAAACCGACCAAAGCAATTCAATGCCTTATCCGTTGAGCTACTCTCTGCGCTACAAGCGGAACTGGACAGTATCGCTCAAGATGACAATATCCGTGTAGTCGTCATTGCAGCAAATGGTAAAGCGTTTTGTGCCGGTCACAATCTAAAAGAGATGCGCGCACATTCAGATGAAGCCTTTCAGCGCGCCCTATTCCAACAATGCAGTCACATGATGCTCACTATTAATCGTATGCCGCAAGTCGTGATTGCAAAAGTGCAAGGCATCGCGACAGCAGCAGGGTGCCAACTGGTTGCCGCCTGTGATTTAGCCGTTGCCGCTGATGAAGCCAAATTTGCCACTTCAGGGATAAACGTTGGGCTTTTTTGCTCTACGCCTGCCGTTGCAGTCAGTCGCAACCTACCTCGTAAGCAAGCGTTTGAGATGCTCATTACTGGTGAGTTTATCGATGCACATACTGCTTTACAATATGGATTAATCAATCGAGTAGCCCCAGCAGATCAATTAGAGCAAGTCTTGCAATCGTTGATAACGGCGATTACTACCAAATCTCCAGTAGCGGTAAGAACTGGCAAAGATATGTTTTATAAACAACTAGATATGAGCGTCGAAGATGCTTATGACTATGCCAGTGAAGTGATGACTTGTAATATGATGGCAGACGATGTGAGTGAAGGTATTGACGCCTTTATTGAGAAGCGTCAAGCCGTATGGAAAGGATGCTAACGGTTTGACGAAAATACTCTGACTAAAGAAAGATGACGTTGCTATTATTATGAAGCCATCAAAGCGCCCACAATCATAAATGCAACGGCTATGAGTGATCTCAAAAATGGTGAACTGCACTCTGCCCAGCGAGTGATAATAAAGTATAAATTGGCAAATGGAAGAAATAGATATAACAGCCCCCAGAGTACCGACTCTTGGAAGGCTATAATAATTAACTTAATGCTATAAATAATGCACATGATGCTTGCGATGACAAGTAAAATAACGCCTATGAATTCCACGTGAATTTCCTCAAAATGTTCAATAAGAAACAAACTATTATTAATTTAAAAAGACATCGAAAATATAACTACCAGCAGTTCGCTTAGCCATTAATGCTAAAAAAATGATGGTTTTGAGAGACTGTTTATTATCTCAGAACTGTTGCTGGCGTATAATAACAGGTAACGTGAGAAACACATAATATTATAAAACATAAGTTGAATAAATATAGCTTAATCTACTTTGATAGCTTATAAAAATATACTCACAACCAATCTATGAGAAAACAGGAAAACAAAAAAAGGCAATGATAGCGATATCATGGCCTTTTGTTTTCATACAAATACTACAAGCCGTTTTACTCAGCGGCGATAGCTATCATCTCAACCAACAGCTCAGGACGTGCCAATGCAGTCTCGCCACAAGCACGAGCTGGCGGCTGAATACCTTCAAACCACTGGTCATAGACTTCATTCATAGCAGCAAAGTCAGCCATGTCTTTTATCCAAACCGTTACTGATAGTAGTTTTGATTTATCGCTACCCACTTCTTCTAACAACGTTTGGATTTTTTCCAAACAAGTCAATGTTTGCGCTTTGATTTCGTCTTCTGCATTACCTACCTGACCACATAAATAGATAGTCTGGTTATGGATTACAGTTTTGCTCATACGTTGATTGCTATGCAGCTTCTTTATCATGTTATATACCTTCAATTTATTAATTTAAGTCTGTGCTAAATCTGTCAAATGCGCTGTTAATTAGAAAAACGCTGGGCACTGAATGGCGCAACATCTACTAATAATGGCTTGTCATGAATCATCTCTTCAACGAGACGTCCTGTCATAGGCCCTAAAGTAAAGCCTTGATGACTGTGACCAAAGGCAAACCATAGTTTTTCATGCTTGTCTGCAGGACCAATAACTGGCTTCATATCAGGCATACAAGGACGTGATCCTGCCCATGCTTCACTCTCAACCGCATCTTCTAATGGTAAGATTTTTCTTGCCAGCTTCAGAACCGTTTTTAATTGGCCAAAGTTCTTTGGTGCATCCATCGTGGTCATCTCAGCACCAGTCGTGATACGGATACCCTGCTGCATTGGACCCATCACAAAGCCTTTGTCCATATCGAACATACTGTGATTGATGGTGTTCTTTTCTGTCACTTTGAAATGCTGATGATAGCCACGCATTGGGAACAATGGCAGATTATAGCCAAGTGGCTTGATCAAATCATTAGACCATGGACCTGCTGCGATAACCAACTTATCACTATAATAAGTGTCATTATCAGTGATGATTTTCCAACCTTCACCATCTTGTACGATTTCTTTTACATCGCTCTCTTTAATTGTACCGCCCATCTCTTGGAAATTTTTCGCATAGGCTTTGACTAGCGAGCTTGGGTTTGACACTTGCCAAGAGTTTTTCCAATGAATCGCACCAACGAAACCTTCAAAATTAGCGCTAGGCTCCATGGCTTTTAGCGCTTCAAGGTTTAGCACATTATGCTCAACGCCTTGATTGCGCGCATCAATGGCTGATGCTTGCGCTTCTTTAAACGTCTCTTCAGAACGATGCAGTTGTAACCAACCATCACGAGTAATTAGCTCGTCAGCACCAGATGCTGAAATCATTGTCTGATGCTCACTGGTGCAATGCGCGATCAACGTCTGCCACTCTGATTCTATTTTTTTGACCGAAGCGGGCGTAGAGTATTTCCAATACTGCAGCAGCGCTTGGTGATAACGCAAAATTGCTGGGATACGATAGCGAATATCAGTACCTTGGTTCGGCAATACTCGGATCATCTCAGTCAGTTGACGAGGAAAAGGATGGGTATGAATGGCTTCGCGCTGAATCAATCCTGCATTGCCATACGAGGTCTCTGAACCTGGCAACTTCTTGTCTAACATCAGTACTTTTGAATTATTTTTTTGTAAATGCCACGCGACTGACGTGCCAACCATACCTGCACCGATAACGATCACTTCATAGCGCATAACCTATCCTTTTCTTATGGTGTTAATACAAAGTATCAAATATGAGGGTCTAACGGAATAAGGTGGTAATAGTAACGCATTGAGCTGAATATTAAACCCCAATCTCATAAATATTTTTGCTATTAAATACTTTTGGTTATAGGGTTTTTGAAAAGGTATTTTTGATAGGAATAATGAGGGTTTGGTTGATAAAATAGTAACGATCAGCCATCATTTTTAAAAATACTAGATGCGACTTAGTGCTATCAATTTCTGTGCTATAGTTTGGTCTTTTTTTTAATTTAGAAATGATCAGCCGCCTAAGCATTTTAATTATAAAATTTGATAAACAGTATTTATGATGTACCAGTGAGGTCAGGGCTAATATTTTGATGATTTAGAAGGTTTAACAAATGAGTATTTACGCACAAAGACTGGCCTCTCAAATTGAGTTCATCAAGCAGTGTGCTTTGATGAAAAAAGCACCGACTCAAGACTTTACGAAGTATGGTGACTTTACTTGTATAGAAGAGCAAGTATTAAACCTGCCTGGTATCAGCCTAAATATCACAGATAATAGCACTGAAGATATTTGGCTACGCCTAGAACGTTTGCGCGAAAGCTCAGCACCTAAACCTAGCAGCTTATTGTTAGAAAACTGGTTAGTATTTCCAGTGAAATTTAGCGATCAACCGTCATTAAAAGAAAAAGCATCTGTGCAATCATTCATAGATGATGGTCTTTTGTCCTCGGGCGCTACAGAGGTATTCACTCCATTTGAAGTTGACAATAATCATAAAAATGAATCGTTAGAGTTAGATGAACCATTACAGGCAGAGATTTATTTAAGAGATTTTCCTGCAAGGGATGCTGTACGAGATGAATTCAATACGTACCTCAAAGATATTTGGCAACCTTGGCTAGCAAAAGAGAAGCTCGTTCGCCAAAGCATTGCTTTGTATTCTAGCTTATTTATGCTGAATCAACAGCTTCAGGGCAATCTCGCCGATGCACAGTTAGAGTTGGTGTGGGGTGTGGGTATTGCCCTACAAAAAAGCACGGACGATGAGCAAAGTAGTAAACAGATAAAGTATCCACTATTGACGCAATCTGTTGAAATCACCTTAGATCAAAAGACAATGGCATTGCTCATCAAGCCTACCCTATCTGCTCCCACACTTGAAACGGAGCCTTTTTCTATAGAAGAAAATCAAGGTTTAGCGAGGTTATTAAAGAACAGCAAAGATTTTTATGATTCAGAAGATGTGTCCTTAAGTCCTTTTTTGCCGAGTAGCTATGAGCCTATCTTAAAATCAGCGGTTACTTTGCTTGACTCCTCTGGTGTTTATCAACCAGATCATACTAGTGCAGATGATCGAAAAATCCCTAAAGCGCAAAACAACCTGATTGTTACTAACACATGGGTCATTATGGCTCGTCCTAGAAGTAACAATATATTTTTGCAAGACTTAAACAACTTATCAATTCAGCTAGAGTCGGTCACTGACATTGATTTACCGAGCGCTCTCAAGGCAATGCTGACAGAGCCTGCTACAGAAAACAAAGAATATATACTGCCTGCTTATCGTGGTTTATCTATGGTGAGTGGCAGTGATAGCTATATCGGCACGCCAGCCGAGCTATATTTCCCCAAAGCGTTCAACGATGAACAAGTACAAATCATACAACAGTTAGATATCCACGATGGAGTCGTCGTTCAAGGCCCGCCCGGCACAGGCAAAACCCACACTATTGCCAATGTCATTTGTCATTACTTAGCACTTGGCAAGCGGGTACTTGTCACGTCAATGAAAGACCCTGCGCTAAAAGTACTACAAGGGCAACTGCCTGAATCTATTCGCCCACTCGCCGTTAGTCTACTGACCAGTGAAAACGAAGGGTTAAAGCAGTTTGAACATACCATCAAAAAAATATCGAGCGAAGTGTCTAGTATCAATCGTGAGGCCTACAAAAAAGACATTGTCATGTTTGACAATCAAATTGACACCATTCATGCACAGCTCGCAAGCACTGACCATAAAATTACGGCTTGGGCACGGTTAAACCTTGATGACATCACTATCGATAATGAAACGATCAAACCCATAGATGCCGCGACTGAGGTTGCTCAAAACAGGCAGTTTATCGAAAGCTTTCCCGATAAGTTGGGTATCGAAGAGACCTTTAAGCCTCGATTTACTCATGTTGATATCACAGCGCTAAAAAACGCAAGAGTAAACCTCGGCAGTGATTTGTGTTATCTTCATAAAAAAATTCCTGCTGTTGCAGACATGCCGCCTACCCATGCTATAAAGCAACTTCATAAGGATTTGAGTTACCTCAATGAATCGCAAGCAGCTGAGCAGCAAGGAGCGCTACCAAGCTTAATAAATGAAAGTACTGGTACGATAAATATTACTCAGGAAATCACTGCTAATACATCTCGTCTAACTGACCTACTACAAAAAATTGTCGCGGCTGGGCAGAGTTGGACGACGGATATTCAGCAGCATTTAGCTAATGAGACTAAGCAAGACATTATCGGCCATCTCACTATACTGAACGATGAGATCAAAGTGCTTTTTGATGAGAGAACTATTTATTTAACCAAACCTATTACAATGGCTGATGATTTTGATAAAAATCCAGAGCTCGTTGACGCGGTGAAGAATTTATCTGAAGGCAAAAAGTCATTTGGTCTCGCTGGGATTTTTGGCAAATCTGCTGAAAAGAAAAACCTTGAGTCTATTACGATAGTCTCGTCAGCACCATCAAGTACGGCAGACTGGCAGTATATATCCAGCTTTATAGCATTTAGAAAAAAATCTCAAGCGCTTATCCTTCGCTGGAACGCTTTATCAAATGAGCTGTCCTTACCAATATTTGAGGTATCGCCCAATAATCTGTCTGCGTTACATTCAGCCGTTCATCTATACGATGAAATCGTTGCTAGTCACAACTTGCAGCACAGTATCAAGCAGGCGTTAAGCACTATATTCGTAGATTGGAGTGTTATTTCTGCAGCACCTTATGACAAAGATATTTTGATTGAAATTGAGAGTGTTCTTAAACAACATTTAAAAAGACATAATCTGGCTGAAAGTCTCACGTTAAAAGAAACATTACTTACTAATTTAGCTGGCTGTAAAGGCGCTATTAGTGAAAAAATGACGGCCTTTGTCACTCAAAACATTGGTGATCCGAGTTTATCTGATGAACAATTACAAACAGACTATCAAGAACTTCTGAATGAGCTGCAACGCGTGAATAACCTTGCAACAGACTTACAGACAGTTGCTGACGTTACCCAACTCATTGAAGATAACGGCGCACCGCTTTGGGCAAAGAAATTGCGTTATGAACCTCATAGTAATTCTCAAGATACCTTAGCATCGAATAACTTGCAATCGAATAACTTGCAACCTGACGACTTACTGCCTGATAATTGGCAGCAGATTTGGCGAATTGCTAGATTGACCAGCTTTATCGACAGCATCGATGGTCGCAAGGAGTTGGTTCAACTGGCCAAAACTCGTGGCAGTTTAGAAGTAAATCTGGCAAGGCTCTATCAAGAAGCCATCACCAAAAGAGCCTGGCTAAAAGTTGCAGAAAATGCGACACCAAACGTGAGAGCCTCTTTAGAAAAATACCGCTCTGCCATTATGCGTATCGGTAAGGGAACAGGCAAAGGTGCGCACTATTATCGCCGTGAAGCGCGCGAAGCCTCTGCAGGAGCAAGTGCTGCTATTCCATGTTGGATTATGCCGCATTATCGTATCTCTGAGTCCTTGCCAGCAGAATTTGGCAGTTTTGACTTGGTTATCATCGATGAAGCGTCTCAATCTGACTTAACGGCATTGCCAGCCATTATGAGAGCCAAAAAAGTGCTAATCGTTGGTGACGATAAGCAAGTGTCGCCAGAAGGCGTCGGTCTCGATATCGAAAAAATCCGCAATCTGATGGCACAATATCTGAGCAATCAAGTCTCTGTTTATCGCTCACAAATGTCACCTGATCGTTCAATCTACGATTTATTCAAAGTCGTTTTTGCAGATAGCAGTGTGATGCTAAAAGAACATTTTCGCAGTGTTGCACCTATTATTGAGTTCTCAAAACGTGAGTTTTACAATCATGAGCTGATACCTTTGCGTAAAGCCAAACCTTCAGAACGCTTAGACCCACCATTGATTGATGTTTATGTCACCGATGGCTATCGTCTTAAAGGCTCTGATATTAATCCTTCAGAAGTCAGATTTATCGTCGATGAAATCAAGTTCATCGTTTCTGATCCAGCTTACAAAGGTAAAACCATCGGTGTTGTCTCATTGCTAGGCAATAAGCAAGCGCATAGCATTATGGAAGCACTCAACAAAGAACTGGATGAGGCTCTCATGACTATTTTTGATATCGCTTGCGGTGATGCTAGAACCTTTCAAGGTAAAGAGCGCGATATCATGTTTTTGTCATTGGTAGTGGTACCCGGAGCTGCACATGCACAAACGAGAGATACCTTCGCCCAGCGAATGAATGTCGCTGCCTCAAGAGCTCGCGATAGAATGTATTTAGTGCGCAGTATTGAGTTGGATGAGCTAAGCCAAGCCGATCACTACCGATCAGAGCTTATCAAACACTTTCAAGCACCATTCATGCAAGATGAAGAAGAAGTTTCTGACTTACGTGATAAATGTGAGTCTCCCTTTGAAACAGAAGTCTTTGACCTTTTGGTTGAGAGAGGCTATCGAGTGGTTCCGCAGGTTAAGGCTGGTGCCTACCGAATCGATATGGTTGTCGAAGGTGAAAACGATAACAGTCTAGCCATTGAATGTGATGGCGATAGATATCATGGGCCTGACAAATGGGACAGCGATATGCAACGTCAGCGTATTTTAGAGCGTGCTGGCTGGAAATTTTGGCGCTGCTTTGCGTCCACTTTTGTCACTCGTAAAAATGAAGTTATCCAAGATTTATTAGCAGAATTGGAACGTTTAGAGATTTATCCAATCACTACCGACACGGAATATAGCAGCTCTTATGTTGAATCTAGAATCGTCACTACTGTTGAAGAACCTATACTCGATATTGAAGCTGAGACCTAGACATTTATAGCCTGCTAGATACTCAGTTCATAGCGACTATCATAATTATCTTAAGAAAAATCCGTCTTTTATAAAAGCACGGATTTTTCTGTTCTTAACTATAGTTGAATTCAAATGATTCCGATACAAGGGAACCGAGTGCAAGCTATACATTAGTATGGTTAGCGAGGCTGATGATGTAGCGGATTTATATGAACTTAACTATACTTAAACTTAAAAAATCACCATTCACTACAAGCCACTATTTTACCTAGCTTATTAATACAGACAGACGTACCATCACTTTTCTCTTCTATCTGCGCTGTACCATTATTAAAATTGAAATACGTTGCACCAAAAGAAGTAACGCTCATCCTCTGTACTTTATCGTCCGAGAACTTGAAAGGAATGACAGTTCTATTGGCACCATCTATGAAGCCCCAACGATTACCTTTATGCACGCCAGCGAGCTGCTCACGAAAAGGTCTTATTTCATCATAAATGAAAGGGACAGCAACAGCTCCCGTCTTGGTAACAAATCCCCATTTATCATCTTTAATTACACCGAGCAGACCTTCATGAAAACCATAGTGCCCACCCAGGCCGTCGTATTGCGGGGCAACAACTTCTTTACCGTTAGTATCTATAAAACCCCATAACTCCGTATTAAATTCATAAATAGGAGCCCTATCATTGCTAAAAGAATCCATCATGGCGTAGTTATTTTCAATAACTGAGAATAACTTTATTATTAGTATCGATGACACCATATGCACCATCTTTTACAACGACAATTTTACCTTGATAAACAGGGTTTGCCCAAACCTCATTATATTTATCATTAGGATCTATTAAGTTGTCGTAAATAGTAGGTACGACCAGTTTACCTTGTTCGTTGATATAGCCGACTTGATCGTTTTTTAAAACAGGAAAAAATCCATCGCTGTACAACCACGCCTCAACTTTATCAAAATCTTTGAGACTAGCTGTTACTTTACCTTTTATATTGAGTAACGCTTGTGGACGATAATCGTCATCATAAGCAACAAATAGATGCTTATTATAAGTACATTGAATATTTCTATAGTGACTCTTCGGCGGCATACAGTCCTCAACATCTAAAGCAGGAAAACTACTTATTGAAGCAATAATTGGAACTAATAAAGCTTTAGCTATTTGCTTATACAAAACCTAATACCTCGAAATATTATTACTGTGAATTCGATAAAACACTACCACCACACTGGATCATCACTCTCTTCTCTCACTTGTTTAGAATTTTCTACCGTCACCTCATCAGCAGACAACTCAGCGATAAACCGCGACGGCTTGTCAAAATACCCTGAATAACTGGCGAAGTAATCAGGTGCTGTTAGATACAGTCTGCTCTTGGCACGACTGCAAGCAACATAGAATAATTTTCGTTCTTCTTCTAGCTCTTCAAAATCATCCAAAGAGCGATGATGCGGCGTGATACCATCGACCAGTGAGTTAACAAATACCACTGGCCACTCTAGCCCTTTGGCACTGTGAATGGTCGAAATCGTCACTTTATCTGTGTCATTATCCTCTGGTTTATCCATGGCTGCGACCGAATCATTGGGCGGATCGAGTGCCAAATTTTCTAAGAAGTTATCAAGGCTACTGTGTTCTATTGCCAAATTTTTGAGCACACGAAAGTCCTCATTGCGCTCTCGCCAATTTTCTTCAATTGTTTTTAAGACAGGAATATAGAATTCTAAAATATGCTCAATGACTGTATCGACTGATTCAGCCTGATTTGCCTTAGTAAGCGTATGATACAGAGGTTCAAGCTGTTCGCTTTTTTTAGCAAACTTCGCTGTGAGTAGTGGCGCAAAGGAGTTGTTATCGGCATTAATCGCTTGGGTCAAACGCGTCGCGGTGACTGTCCCCACGCCTTGGAACAAGGTCAAAATACGGTGCCAAGCAATCGTATCATTCGGGTTATAGAGGACTTTGACAAAAGCCAAAACATCTTTGATATGTCGCCTTTCAATGAATTTGATACCGCCCACCACAATGAATGGAATATGACGCTCCATAAACTCTAGCTGAACATAGTTAGACTGAAACGATGTGCGGCACAGTACCGCAAAATCATTGTAGTCATGATCCGACTTTAGCTCGATGATTTTATCGGCGATATATTTGGCTTCTTTTGTCTCATTGGTTAGGCGGCTAAATATTGGCTTATCCCCACTTATCGATGCGCCAGAGTGCAATTGTTTTTGATAGCCTAGCGTGATTTGCGCGGACAAAGCATTGATATAATCCAAAACAGCAGGCGTACTGCGATAGTTTCGTTCGAGCTTAATCAGCTTGGCATCGGGATAGGTCTCACCGAATAACAGAATGTTTTCGTAATTGGCACCGCGAAAAGCATAAATACTTTGATTATCATCGCCAACGACCATCAGCGAGACCGACGCAGGTGCGCAAATCAGATCGATAAGCTGCTTTTGCGGAATATTGGTGTCTTGATACTCATCAACCATGATGTAGCGATATTGATGTTGTAGCATTTGGCGAAAGGTGTCATTGATCTCTAAATGGCGCACGACTTGGCTAATGATGTCGTCAAAATCGTAGAGATGATTGGCACGCTTATACTCATGAAAATCGATTGCCAATTGTTCGATAATCGGAATATGTACGGCGATATCAGGATAACTGCTTTCGATTAAATCACGGATATGGATATGTCTATTCCGAGAGCTAGAAATGATATTTTGCAGTGTCTTTTTGCGCGGGAATGCTTGGCTCTTATTTTGCGCGGGATACTTTTTTTCTTTATGAATTAAGTCGATGGCATCTTCGCTGTCGCCCGTGTCTAAAATCGTAAATCGTGGATTAATGCCGAGCAGCCCTGAATACTGACGCAGCAGCATATTGCAAAATGAATGGAAGGTGCCACTAGCAATATCGTTGAGCCGCTTATCCGTTGGCAGTTTATCCTTTACCAAGTCTTCATCAGACTGTTTATCAAATAAGGTATTCGCAAGTAAGGTTTTGGCGCGGCTTTTTATTTCATTGGCGGCTTTACGCGTAAAGGTCAGTAGCAAGATGCTTTTGGGCGTGACCCCGTTCTCTAATAAATAACTGGTACGGTACGTGAGCGTTTTAGTCTTGCCAGAGCCTGCACCAGCAATGACTAGCACCTTGCCTTCGATAGTTGTGGCTGCTAATAACTGGTCAGGATTTAGTTCACGAGCGTAGTCTACTTTTAATCCTAATTCACCATTCAGCCTGTCAGTTAACAGCTCAATATTTGCAGCATTATCAGCATCGATTAGATTTGCCTCTAGTTTTTTAATTGCTTTCTCAAGACGTTCAAGCTTAGGCTTAATCTCCACGAAATTCTGCGGATAATTATAGCGACGCGTGTCAAAAATAGCGGTAGTCATTATCGGAATTTGCCTTTCGTTTTATTTTAGCGGCCTTTATCGAAACGGCGCATTTATACATAGTGTTTTGCAGATTTGACTGAGAGCGCTTGATGTTCATAATGAAGATTACTCGTCAAGTTTAGCGAGTCGTAGGCGCTTACCTGTCATACGCCTAAAAGCCAAACTATCATTTTATAGCACAGCTTACCATAATCGATAAAACAGCAAAATTACCAGTCATGACCAAACGCAAAATCTCAGTATACAACACAACAACCTCACCCCTATTCAGGTAAATTTGCTACAATGTGCCCAATTTTGATTTATCATTTAACCAATCTTTATACCAACTGATTTTATTACTATATTGAGAGAATGTTATGGGTTTTAATTGCGGCATCGTTGGCCTACCAAACGTGGGCAAATCCACCTTGTTTAATGCATTGACCAAAGCGGGAATCGCCGCTGAAAACTTTCCGTTTTGTACCAAAGATCCCAACACAGGTATCGTACCAGTACCAGACCCACGCCTAAAGAAATTGGCTGATATCGTCAATCCTGAGCGCGTATTACCAACGACGATGGAGTTTGTGGATATCGCAGGTCTAGTCGCTGGTGCTTCAAAAGGTGAAGGCATGGGCAACCAGTTCCTAGCCAACATTCGTGAGACTGATGCGATTGCGCACGTCGTACGCTGTTTTGATGATGACAACGTCGTCCACGTTGATGGTCGCGTCAGCCCTATTGATGATATCGAAACCATTAACACTGAATTGGCATTGGCAGATTTAGAGGCCGTTGAGCGTGCCATTCACAATCAAACCAAGAAGGCTAAAGGTGGCGACAAAGACGCGCAAGCATTGCTTGATATCTTTAAAAAAGTTGAGCCTTTATTAGCAGAAGGTAAAGCGGCACGCGCAGCGAACCTAGATGCTGATGAGAAAAAGCTTATCAGAAGTTATGGTTTAATCACCCTAAAACCAACCATGTATATCGCCAACGTCAGTGAAGATGGCTTTGAAAACAACCCTTACCTTGATGCGGTACGCAACTATGCGACTGGCGAAGATTCTATCGTTATCGCGCTATGCAACCAAATCGAATCTGAAATCGCTCAGCTTGATGAAGACGACAAAAAAGACTTCTTAGCTGAGATGGATATGGAAGAAGCCGGACTTGATCAAGTGATTCGCGGTGGTTATGATTTGCTAGATATGCAGACTTACTTTACTGCTGGTGTTAAAGAAGTGCGCGCTTGGACGGTTGCAGTTGGCGCAACGGCTCCGCAAGCTGCTGGCGTGATTCATACTGATTTTGAGCGCGGTTTCATTCGTGCCGAGGTCATCGCTTATGATGATTTCATCGAGCACAACGGTGAAAAAGGCGCTGCCGCTGCTGGTAAGTCACGTTTAGAAGGCAAAACCTATATCGTGCAAGATGGCGATATCATGCACTTTAGATTTAACGTGTAACGTTAAGCGGTACATCCTGTCTGATAATTAATAAGCCGATGTTGGAAATTCTCCATCATCGGCTTTATTTTATCTTAACATTGTTATATTATAACATATCTTTATTTTACTATTTGAGGACTTATACTGTGACTGACTATTTCTCTTTTTCTAGATTTGCCAGTGTTGCGCTTGTAGGAAGTATCATGACAGGGTCTCTATTGGGCTGTCAGCCTAATACAGAAAGTGATACGGTAGTATCTGAAGAAATAACACCCGTAGACGATCACGCTGAACATGCTCATGAAGAGCACGAAGGGCACGATGCTATGGAACAAGGTCATGAAGGACACGATCATGCAGAACATGCCAGCAACAGCACACCATTCTCTTGTGAGCCTACTGCTACTATCGGCGTGTCCTACCATGATGATGCTGCATTGCAGACAGTGCACCTACTCATCGATGGTATCGAATACGATTTGACCGCTACCTCTGATAGCGACGCCAGTACTGAAAAAACCATCTATACTAGTGATATCGGCCTAGATGATACTCATGGCATCATATGGCAAGTAAATGGTGACAAAGCAACATTGCTCAATAAAACATTGGACAGCAATGTCGCTATTGAAAAAGAAGAAGTGCTTTTTAACTGCCAAAAATCTTAATGTAGTTCTCTGACTATATATCTGTATCAAGGGCGCTATTTTGCTATGCTAGAGGCTCCCTTGGTTTCGGATGTTTCAATATGCTAACTACTCCAACCTCTTTGCCGTCTCCTACCACGCAATGGTCTCATCTCCTCAACTCGCAGCGTCTTGGTGCTGCCAAAAAGCTTAACGCCAATACGAGCACTCGCTCTCAGTTTCATAAAGACTATGACAGACTGGTGTTTTCGCACTCCTTTCGACAGCTCAATCAGAAAACCCAAGTCCATCCATTAACCAATCAGCTTGGCATCCATACTCGCTTAACTCATTCGCTTGAGGTCTCCTCTATTGGACGCTCTTTAGCAATGATGGCAGCAGAAAAGCTCCATGATAAATTAGCCAGCGGTCTACCAGCAGGCGTATCGCCAGCCGATGTCGGTGTCATTGTACAAGCCGCCTGCCTCGCTCACGATATTGGCAACCCGCCTTTTGGTCATGCGGGAGAGTATGCCATTCGAGATTGGTTTAGGCAGCCTGACCCTCAAGCGATATTACAAAAGTTAAGTAGCAACGAGCGCTTGGACTTGCTGGCCTACGAAGGTAATGCACAAGGGTTTCGACTGTTGGCGCGTAATGAACACCATCCCGATAAAGGTGGCATGCGTCTCACTTGTGCAACGCTAGGCGCTTTTATGAAGTATCCTTGGCTTGCCTCTCACAGCAACGATGTCAATGACAAACATCATCAAAATATACAAAAATTTGGCTGCTTTTATAGTGAGTCAGCACAATTAGAAGAGTTGGCAGCCTGTTTGCATTTACCACGTTCAACACAGCACGATGGTTTTGCGCGTCATCCGCTGGCTTATTTACTAGAAGCGGCAGATGATATTTGCTATGCCTTGATCGATTTAGAAGATGGTATCAATCTCAATATGCTGACCTATAGTGAGGTTGCCGCCATATTTTATGAGCTGATTGGTGAGCGCCCTAACAGTATCAATCTGCCCGTACACATGTCTGTCAGGCAGAGCTTAGCGTCATTGCGAGCCCGTGCGATGATGCGCTTGGTCAATACCGTGACTGATGCTTTTGTCGCCAACAGTGATGCATTGCTGGCTGGTACACTAAAAGGCAGTCTATTTACCCATTGTGATGCAAATGTGCAAAATGGCATCTTGCAGGCCAAGCAATTGGCACGTGAGAAAATATTCAATCACCCAAGTAAAGTACGTATGGAATTGATGGCCAATCAATGCCTGCATCGATTATTAGACGCCTTTATACCACTGGCTTGGACAAATGCAAAAACTACCCCCATCTCCTTTGAGCAGCAGCGCCTACTCATGTTGTTACAGCCACATCTTGATGAGCATCGGCGGATATTATCAGATAGTGTCTATCACAATATTTTAAATATATTGGACTTTATCACTGGGATGAATGATCATGAGGCGTATCGATTGGCACAAGAGTTACAAGGCCATTGGGGTACAATGGTTTAACAAACCTATGCAGGTCTAGTAAATTAACACAAGTTGCGTATTTCAGTCGTATTTTTACGCTGAAATGAGTATGATAAACCCTTATTGGACAATTTTGAAATATTATGAGCAGTCGCGAACAAAAGAAACTTCAAACTCGGCACGCCTTTTTTAATGCCGTGCTTGATTTATGTATGACAGGGCAGTCTTTTAGCTCAATCAGCCTCCGGCAAGTAACGCGTGAGGTTGGCGTGGTGCCGACCGCATTTTATCGGCATTTTGATGACATGGAATCGCTTGGTCGAGCATTGGTGGTAGAAGAACTAGGCGGTACGCTGGCGATTCTAAGCGATAGCTTGCAAATTGGGCGTAAACGTAGCTTTGATCGCCAAATTGCTAAGAGCATTCAGCTGTTCTTGTATATGGTCAGTGATCAGCCTTATTACTGGCAATTTTTAGTCAGTGAGCGCTACGGTGGCTCAGAAGCTGTACGCAAAGCCATTAATGAACTTGTCAAAAAACATGCTCAAAGCTTGGCTGATGATTTAGCGCTACAGCCTGCTTTTACTCATATCAACGCCTATGACCGTCGCCTACTGGCTGAAGCTGGGGTAAATATGTTCTTTTCTTGGATTATCGATTGGTTGGAGCTGACTTATACTGAAGACCATGATGATGAAATCGATCTGAACGAGATTGAAGAAAATAAACAGCTGATGCTCCATAATTGTACTCGCCAAGCACAGATGCTGTTTTATGGGGCTTATAACTGGAAATCTACGGAAGAGACGCACTTAGGAGATTAAGTGGCGTCAGCTATTCTACCTCGGCACTGATTGAGACTCTTTTTAGGTGGCTCAACGTTAGAAACTGGGTCTAAATGCCCATAAACGTTGTGTCACCACTTTAATTTCTTTGGCTTTTTTATTATTGCCATTCTCATTATTACCATTATTATTGTTAGGCGTGCTGCTATTCGCATTACTCCCTGCTGCCGCGCCAGTATCAGTCGCAATTTTACTAATCAATACGGTTGCAAACCGTTGTCTTTGTTGACCAAGACTTGCACTATCCGTTGCGGTAATAAGCGCCATAAAGGCTTGGCTATCGACCGCAAGCAGTGGTTTTAACGCCTTTCGCTGATCATCATTTAAGCTGCTCAACATCGGCAATTTCCACACATCATCGATAGAGGCTAACGCCTGCTTTGCCCGCATATCGACCAATCCCTGCATCTGTTGGCTGGTTGCGCCATCTATCAGTGCAGCCAGCAAAACTGGACTGGCAGTATTGACATTAATAGGCACATAATAAGGAACCGCCGTAATATAAGGACGTAGTGCCGCTAGTACTTCAGCATTTACCCCTCGAATCTCTTGCAATTGATCGACACTGACCAATGCTTGATTGGGCAAAGTCTTACTCGCTGAGCCACTTGATTGCTGAGAATAAACCACACTCTCATCACCACCATCTTGATAAACGTCGCTATCCGTATCTTGATAATCAAGAACAGCAATGGCAATATCAGGTTCTAGATTTAATTGTGTCAACAGTCTTTGAAATATGGCTAAGGCGGCGCTATCAACCGCGCCATTCTGATATAAGTTATTAATATTAAAACGACTGGCTTCATCACGCACTTCAATACTGATGCTATGATTGGCTAAAATATAAGGCGGTAGCGGCTGCGCCCAAATATCTTGCTCGCTATCTGTGTCATTCAGCTTATCGTCAGCACGAATCATCGTGATGGCCAATTGCTGACCAGCATTGATATCTTGTGACAGCTGATTTTGATCAAACAATAAGCCGCTACGCCTAATAGCAATCTTTTGACTGGCAAGCATCGCCCCCGCCACCACGGTAATACTGACCACCAATAGTAAGATAGTGAGCAGCGCTACTCCGCGCTGAGAGTGCGCTGTCATTGACTTAAGCCGCCTTTATAATTGACCCAATGGTACATTTTAAATATTACTTCCTGCATTGTTATTTACATTGCTATTCGGGTTGTCATTATTAGTATTATCACTATTGCTACCATTGCCATTATTAGCAGCATTGTTATTGCTTTTGTTGGCATTGTTAATTGGTATTGGTTGGGGAGCAAGCGCCCACTGCCAAGTGATGGGCATATCCTGATAAGTAAAATTGACAGCAATACCTTTGGGCAATAAAACCACTGCTGGTTTGGCGCTTACGGCATTGGCCGTCTGCCCAGAGGTTGTATTTGTACTGCTATTGCCGTTATTACTGCTGTCTGCATCTGGGAATTTGGTGCTCAGTTCAGGTAAATATGCTTGCCAACGCCCTGCGGTGACGCCTTCTAGCAATACACTGTCTAGGCTGATGCTATCGCGCCCACCATCGATGCTGGTATATTGGCGGCGAATTAAACGCTCATCTGCAAAAATGTATTCGATATGCTGGACACTCATGCTACTTTGATAACGTGGATCGGGGTCGGCAAAACGAACAAAGCTGACATGCTCACCATCCAAGCTCATGAAAGGCTCAGGCACTGTTTCATTGGCTTGGGCGCTATTGTTTGTGCTATCACTGGCGTTTGTACTGTTATTTGTCACACTGATATTTTGAGTATTTGGTATTTGATAAGGAATAATTTGACCCATGTCTTGCTGTAGCTGCAAATAAGCATATTGCAAAACAGCTAAGTTATCAGCATGAAATTGTGCACGTTCGCGAGCGCGGTTGACGCTATCAAACACCTGCCAGCCAGCCACCGCCAGCATCGCAAATATTGCCATGGCAACCATCAATTCAAGTAGCGTAAATCCACGCTGCGACTTCACGGATTGCCTCCAGACTGCCCTGCAATATCAGCGCCCAAACTGCTTAAGTCCAAACTACCAACGTCTTGCTCCGCATTGCTCAATATTACGTTGATATCAGTTACGGTGGTGCGCGTCTGTCCATCTATAATGGGTGCGACAGCGATATTCACCTCTTTTAAAGCAGGCGTAATGGCATCACTGACCGTCATCACTACTTGCCAATCACGCCCTTGAGCATTGATTGTTTGTGTGCGATTGGCCGTCAGCCATGTCTCTTGAATACGCAAATCAGCGGCTGCATTCTGTGCAACAAAATGTGCCAGTGTACGTGTGCGTAAGACATCCACTGAGCTGAGATAGGCACTACTGGCACGGCTAGCAGCCACAGCAACAACCGCTAAAATCGCTAACGCCACCATTACCTCAATCAGAGTAAAGCCGCTTTCATGCTTTGATAGCATTGGCTTTTTGTTTATATCAGCAGATATAATGCCATCCTTATCTATCATCAGCTACAACCCTTGTCCGATCGTCATACTACCATCAGGCATAATGGTAATGACCTCGCCCACCAGACGCGAATTATGCAGCACCTCAATGGTGACAGGCGTTGCTTGCCCTGTACCAAACCATAATATCTGTGGGACTGCTTGATCGGCAAACCAAGGCTGCAATGTTTGCCCCTGTTCAGGCATTGATAGATTGCCAGCCTCCAAGCTTTGCACCCTTAAACTAACCCCAGCAGGTAACTCCGGCAAACTGACTTCTGGCTCAATCTCCCAGCTAGGCACTGGCTGTTGCTTTCCTATCGCCCCCGACATACTTGTCAGATCAGCAGACAATTCCATCGAATTTTTAGGCGTACTGTCCATGCTATTTGACGGGATATCATCGGTCTGATAGGCAATATAAGGATTTGATAAAGTAACAATCACAGGAGCTACTTGACCTTGTTTATCTGCTTGCAAGCTCAAACCCATCGGCTGCATACGCTCAGCAGACAACAACCGTACATAGCTCAGTGAATCCGTTAAATGCTCATAAAACGCACGGTTTTTACGCGATTCACTACTACCCACTGACAAGCTCATCATGCCAGCAAAGATAGACAGAATAACGACCACCACTACAATTTCGACAAGGGTAAAGCCCTGCTGTGCCTGAGCAAGGCTTGAGGATTTATAAGGGGAAATGTGAGCATTTTTTACTGAAAAGGATTTATGCTGATAAACCAGAGGTAATGGATATTTATCCGTGTTTTTATATTGCAAATATTGATGACTTAAGTGTGAATAGCAAGTGACCGCTGAGCTGGACGGAGTCTTGGCAGTGACCGGCATATTGCACCTATAAACCTATAAGTAGGTTGTGGTATAAAGAATAAAACTATAATTGGGCGCTAAAGCTGATAACCATGTATCCATTTTTAGCATGGATACACCGTGCTGCGATAACGAATATAGCAACACGAATTTAAAAAATTGGGTTAAAAGACCATAAGTTGAATAAAGATATTAATAACTGGTATTACGGTGCTCTTCTGACTCAGTATCGATTTGCTCGACCAACTCCTGCATATCTTCATCCATCACCTCATCGTCGGCCGCAGGATAATGGCTCGGCAACTCAAGCATTTGCTGAACGAAAGCATAACGTAGGGTATCACGGCGACCCAAATACCGCTGGTAAAAGCTTGAATTTAATAGTCCAGCACCGCCCTGACCCATCGCCCAAATCGAGGACAAATAGTCGCGCGTGCTCAAACTACTGTGCTGCTCTTGTAAATACGCACTGATAATGTCAATCAAGCGTTTCATACGCTGACGGCGAATATCATATAGCTCACCAAACAATCGATTAAGACCCGTCACTGATGCCGCCAAACGCTCTTCGATTTGATTGAGCAACATGGCTTTTTGTGGGTTAAATAACTGCTGAAAGATCATACGAGCAACGCCTGCTGATGGACAATCATCAATACGATTAATCTCAAACAGTTGTTCTTCATAGCGGATAATAATACGCAAATAGAGTTCATCTTTACTGGAGAAATGCTTATACAGTGTACCTTTAGCCAGATCCAGCTGGTCTGCCAAACTGTCTAAAGTAATATCACCATCGCCCGACTCAAGTAGCAATTGCTCTGCCATCGCTAAGATATTCTCTTCTCGTGCCTTGAACTGATGCTGACGACTCATAATCTCTCCTAAAACCTGACAAGATTAAGCATATGACCATCGTGTGGATGAATGCATCGGCGACAAGCGTATAACATCATACAAAGTCTGCTCGAAAACCACCAAAGGAGATATGCTTATGTTTGCTAAATAGTCATTGATAATCATAGGCTTACGCTCCACATCATAAATACAAATAACGTAAAGCAATAGGACTGTATCATAAATGACTGAGTGGTCATAGCATAACCATTTTAGTGATACTGTGCCAGTAAATTCTCAAAGTTTTTTGCAGTTAATGCCCCAACATCATTACTACTACAGCCATACATCTCTGCCAGACAACTGGCAACATACGGTACGTAGGCAGGCTCATTCGGTCTACCACGCTTGGGCACCGGTGCTAGATAAGGGCTATCGGTTTCGATAAGCAGTCTATCTCTAGGCATGTTTTTTGCTGCATCTTTAATCATTTGAGCACTCTTAAAGCTAACAATGCCCGAAAATGAGATATAAAACCCTAAGTCAAGTGCACGCTTGGCCGTCTCCCAATCTTCGGTAAAACAATGAATAATACCGTGTTCAGCGTCTTCTGATTTTAGAATATCAATCGTATCTTCTTTGGCATCACGCATATGAATGACGAGTGGCTTTTTCAGGCTTTGACTGGCATGAATATGACGAGCAAGACTGGCTTGCTGCTCTTTTTTGTTTTCCGTTGACCAGTAATAATCTAATCCCGTCTCCCCAATCGCCCATACATGGTTGGCATCAGCCGTTTCGATCAAACGCTCAACCGTCGCTGATTGCAAGACACTGATATCTTCACAAGGGTGAATACCAACGCTCATGCCAAGATTTAGCGCCTCATCACCATAGGTGCTGATAATATGAGCAATCTCATCATATTCGGCAAAATCACACATAATCGCCATTGCCCGAGTGACATTGGCAGCTTTCATCGCGTCAATCGCGCCAGACAATTTACCATCATACTTGGTTAAATCTAAGCGATTAAGATGGCAATGGCTATCAGTAAACATAAGTAATCTCGTTAATAAAAATGAATGAATAAAAAATATTAGGTTTAAAACCTTAGAGGATTGATTGCTCCAAAGGCAGCTGTTTTCAAGCAAAGTTTAGCGGTACACTATCAGACAGTTAATAAATCATAAAAGCGGTTTGTTAGCAAAAACATTGCGTCATCTACTCACTCTTCATAAGTCCTTTACTATGAACCATAAAAAAACCATCAGCCTTTCGCCCATTATAAAAACCCTATTACCCAAACAACTATATAAAAAGCGGTTTTTATTACAAGACAAAGGGCTCAATAATCATATCAATATCGCCAAAGATGCACGCATCATTGGCAATTCGACCATTACCATTCGTAAAGGTCATGACAATCAAATCACTATCGGTAAGGGCGGAAAATTTAATCAGTTAAAAATTGACATCAACGGCAATCACAATCAAGTCACGATTGGAGAGCACGTTAAATTCTCGGGACAATTATTGGTTGTCGGTAATCATCTGCATATTTATATCGGCAATAATACCACCGCTATTGATTGCTATATTTTGGCGCGCGATAAAAGTGTGACCATTGGTCAATCATGCATGATATCACGTGGTATCGAAATTCGAGCGACTGACGTTCACAAGGTCTATGATATAGACACTAACGCGCGAGTGAATAAGGCACATACAAACGTCAGCTTAGGAGACTATATTTGGATTGCCGCCAATGTGACCATTTCTAAAAACGTCTCTATCGCCAGTGGTTGTATCATTGCAGCAGGGGCATTTGTCAATAAACCAGTTGAGACGCCCAACTGCATGATTGCTGGTACACCAGCCAAAATTATTCGCCAAAATGTACGCTGGGAGCGTTAAAGAGTTAAGTTACAAGGCAACGTTTTACTAAAGCAAGCGTTAGCCGTTTGATGTCAATGCAAGGGCACCACTCGCATTACTTCTTCTATGGTCGTCACCCCTTCACTAATACGCTTTGCGCCCGATAATCGCAGCGGCTGCACACCTTCGCGATACGCTTGCTGCTTAAGCACATCTAAATTGGCATCGGCGGCGACCAGTTTTTTTAGCTCATTTGACAACGGCATGATCTCGTACAGACCAACGCGACCTTGATAGCCCGTATGGCGACAATGCTCGCAGCCTTGCGCCGTATAAATTTGCGCTGGAGCGGGCGCACGCCAAGGCTGAACCAGTTCCTGCCACTGCACAGCAATTTCACTGTCTGGAATTACGTCTAGGGCTTTTTTGCAATGCGGACATAACGTGCGTAGCAAACGCTGCGCCATGACGCCTAATATCGTTGCTGAGGTCAAAAACGGCTGAATGCCCAAATCATGCAAGCGAGTAAGTGAGCTTGGTGCATCATTGGTATGCAACGTCGAGAGTACCAAATGTCCAGTGAGCGATGCTTGTACTGCCATATTGGCGGTTTCGGCATCGCGAATCTCACCGACCATAATGATATCTGGGTCTTGACGCATCAAAGAGCGAATACCATCTGCAAAATGCAAATCAACGCCTGGATTGACCTGCATTTGGTTAAAAGCTGGTTCAATCATCTCGATGGGATCTTCAATCGTACAAACGTTAACTTGCTCGGTGGCGAGCTCCTTAAGCGTACTGTACAACGTCGTAGTCTTACCTGAGCCAGTCGGACCCGTAACCAAGATAATGCCATTTGGATGCGCGGTCAGCTCATGCCAAGTATCGAGCTGCTTACCTGACAAACCAAGCTGAGCAAACGAGCGCACCAGCACTTCAGGATCAAATACCCGCATCACCAGCTTTTCGCCAAAGGCTGTCGGCATCGTCGATAAGCGCAGCTCAGTTTCCAGACCCTTTGGCGTACGGGTTTTCAACCTGCCATCTTGTGGTTTGCGTTTTTCTGCCACATTCAGTCGTCCTAATATTTTAATCCGTGCCGTGACCGCGACAATGATTGCCAAAGGCATCTCATAGACGGTATGTAGCACGCCATCGATACGAAAACGGACTTTACCCGTCTCACGGCGAGGCTCTAAATGGATATCACTGGCTCGCTGCTCAAAAGCATATTGCAACAACCAATCGACAACTCTGACAATATGTTGATCGTTGGCATCAGGGTTGGTATTGTCGCCCAGTTGCAATAATGCCTCAACATTGGTGACATCAGCCGCCGCGCGCTTATGGACACTATTTGCTCCTGCAATCGCTTGGGTGACTTGGTAAAACTCTTGACGGTAGCGATTGATTTGCTCAGGATTGATATAAACCGTACGATAGCTTTTAGACTTGATTAATTTTTCGATACTTGTCTGCCACTCCGTACAAAACGGCTGGTCTGTACCGATGACGACTTCATCATTCGTCACTTCAATGGGCAAAATATGCTGTGAGCGGGCATATTCAAAGGACATCAGTTGGGTCACGGCTGGGACATCGACTTTTAATGGATCAATACGGACAAGTGCCATGCCTGCTTTGGCAGCCAACCATTGATTCAACCATACCAAAGTCAATTTATGCTCAACGTTTTTATCGAGTGCATGACCGTTTGGCAGACCAAATTCACTGATGGTCAGGAGTGGATGCTGCGCTTTATCACGGCGGCTCGTCATCACTAAATTGTAGCCACGCTGATCAATTACCTTATCTGCCAATAGTTCATCTAAGCACCAACGTAAATCAATCACGATTGAATATTTCTGAGCAGACATATTTTTCTTCTTTTATTATTGATGCGTTATTTATTGAGGAGTGATTTATGGATAATTCATGCGGCAGTAATGGCGTCACTGGGCGCTACAAGCTCACTTTCACAACAGCCATTATCTGCAATTGCCCTGATTCTATCAACTGGAAGCTCACATCGACAGACTTATAACGCATGACAAACGGCGTATTGATCTCCGCGCGACGATAGGCTGGACGCGGGTCTTGCGCAATTAATGCTTTAATAGTCTCGATATCAGCAATGAGCAATTGCTCTTGCATTTGTCGAATAAGCGTCGCTACACTATTATTTTTTGCATGAATAGCTTTCTTATTATTTTTATTTTCAGTCTCATTGTCATTTTTATCGCATCGTCCAGCATCAACCAACGTCATAAATTGCTCGTAAGCAGACTCCGTGATAATTATCTCTAATAAATCTGGCGCAGTTGGCGCAAACCCGCTTTTTGCATTGCTGAGCGCATCGCTATAAGCGACATAGGGCTTAATATCGATAATCGGCGTACCATCTATCATATCTGCACCGCTAATAATAAGTAACACGCGCCCATCACAAACCTCGATACTTTCAAGCTTGACGACAGATAACCCAAGCGCTGAAGGTCGATACATACTGCGACTGGCAAACACCCCTATTTTTTGATTGCCACCGAGCCTTGGTGGGCGGACTTGCGCACGAAAGTCAGTGCCGCTTTTGCCAATGTGACTGTCTTTATTGGTATAGTTATGATGAAACTGCCAACTGATCCAGATATGGCTGAACGCGTCTAAACCGGCAAATGCTGCTGGCGAGTCATAAGGCGCTATCATCTCAATGATACTGGTGAGCGCAACCAAGTTCGGCTGGCGTGGCGCACCAAATTTCTGTGATAGCGGCGCACGATGGTAGCCAATCATTGGCACATGGTGGTAACCCGCCAAAGAGATATTATCATCGGACATCATGTTTCTCCAAAAAACTGTTCAATAGTAAGCATCTACTTTTATGAGAACGTTTAGCGCATATTATCC
Source organism: Psychrobacter immobilis (assembly GCF_003148585.1). Taxonomy (GTDB): domain Bacteria; phylum Pseudomonadota; class Gammaproteobacteria; order Pseudomonadales; family Moraxellaceae; genus Psychrobacter; species Psychrobacter immobilis. The sequence goes on from NZ_QGGM01000003.1 coordinate 128,842, forward strand.
AGTGATACAAAATTACTCACTAACGATATTCCATTTTATCATGCCGCATCGTCGCTGCCAGACGGATTTTTATTTTAAATTTTGGTATTATGAGCCATAAATTCGATGAGAGCCTTTATTTTTCAACCCTTATAAGCCATCTACAGCGACAACCATTGTCGTGATGTTACAGGTGACAGATTAAGTCGTATTTATCCTTAGACTTTATCAATCCCTCTGCTGATTTTAAATGCTTAATAAGGTGTTAGAATATTGCCCCATAACATTGGTTAAAACATCGGCTATGCTACTTACTTTGCGTGACAGAGGTTTTAAACGATTGGCTGTTCCAATAGTGATTGAAAATTTACTACCCTTCTATACCCTTTTTCATTGAAAATTTTAATTTAACACTCATTTAAACTTAATAAAACCGATAGCAACTTATTAACGAGGACTTTATGTCAAAACTTCGCACCGAAACGGTCACAGAGGTTCATCACTGGAATGACGCTCTATTTAGCATCAAGACAACTCGCGACGATGGCCTGCGCTTTCGTAATGGCGAATTTGCGATGATCGGAATCGTTGTCGATGGCAGACCGCTATTGCGCGCTTATTCGATTGCTAGCCCGAACTACGAAGATCACTTAGAATTTTTTTCTATCAAGGTTCAAGATGGTCCATTAACCTCGCGCTTGCAGCATATTAAAGTTGGTGACGAGCTGTTGGTGAGCAAAAAACCAACGGGCACTTTGGTACTAGATGATTTACTGCCTGGCAAAAACCTTTATATGCTCTCTACAGGCACTGGACTGGCGCCATTTTTATCGTTGGCACGTGATCCTGAAGTCTATGAACGCTTTGAAAAAATCATCTTGGTACATGGTGTGCGCCATGTCGATGATTTGGCGTATCGTGATATGTTTGAAAATGAGTTACCTAACGACGAGATCTTTGGTGAATGGTACCGTGAAAAATTCATCTACTACCCAACAGTGACTCGTGAGGATTTCAAAAATCAAGGTCGCGTGACTGACTTAATGACCTCAGGAAAGCTCTTTGAAGACATTGGCTTACCACCGATGAATAAAGAAGACGACCGTGTCATGATCTGCGGTAGCATGCCATTTAATGCTGAAGTGTCAGCGATTTTGGACGATTTTGGTTTGACCGTTTCACCACGCATGGGTGTCCAAGCAGATTATGCCGTTGAACGTGCTTTTGTAGGCTAAACCAATTTTTTTTGATTTAAATGAAAATTATATCAAATAATTCTTGACGGATAAAAATAGGCTGCTATAATACGCAGCCTATACAGAGTTAACCCTGTAGCCCAATTCGATAATCTCTATCTAATAGACCTTATCTTCTAACATGCCAGTGTGATGGAATTGGTAGACATGACGGATTCAAAATCCGTTGCCTAATAAGCGTGTCGGTTCGAGTCCGACCACTGGTACCAATATTAGTAACAAATCAGCCTCCTCATTAGGAGGTTTTTTTGTGCCGGTAATATTATTGTTATACTTACTTCTCTATTTCAGATTGCAGCACCGCAATTATCTTAATGGGCACGGCAAACTCCCACGGCATGCCAGCATTACAATAAAAATATCCGTCACGAAATGATACGATATAAGCCGTAAAATCATTACCACAATGATCCATCATTGCTTGCTCATCACTATCATCACAAACCGCACACCATACTTTTTTATCGCCGCGTGCTAGCATCGCCCTTGTTAAATCGCTCCCTTTTAGTTCATTATTCATCATCAGCTCCTTAGTCATTCTAAACTCTCTAACATCAAGCTCTTAAAGAGTTAATTTTACCAAAACTCCATTTTCGATCTTGGCATGAGCGATAAGCAATGTCTTTTTTACATGGTCGTAGAGGCGCACAAGGCATTACTTATTGTTTTACAGTCATCCATTAGCACGGATACTATATTGTAAAACACCAGAATCAAAACTGTAACATCTAAATGTGAGATTTATGACAAACGGTGAGGTGGATACGACAGGTGGTGCAAGAGTACAAATGAGTTTGATTTACAGTAGACCTAAACAATTCAAGAACAAAAATATGTTTGGTAAATACGATTTTTTTGAATGAATACCTCTGTTTATCATTAACTAACTCTATGATATATAAGATTTATGACATATAAAATTAATCATATATCATTGCTAGCGTCCTGCTAACCTAGCAAAGGAGTCTATCGATAAATCCAAATTTTGACATTCAATCAAAGCGCTTGAATCAGGTAAAATAGTGAGTATGACAACTTCTATAAATGCTAGCCCTCGTAAAATCATTCATATAGACATGGATGCTTTTTATGCCAGTGTGGAGCAGCGTGACTTTCCTGAACTGCGCGGTAAGCCACTGGTGGTTGGTGGCGACCCAAGTGGTCGCGGTGTGGTCGCAGCAGCCAGCTATGAGGTGCGTAAATTTGGTGTACGCTCTGCCATGTCTTGTTATGAGGCGCGTAAACGTTGCCCAGAAGTCATTTTTGTAAGGCCACGTTTTGAGGTTTATCGCGCAGTTAGTAGCGATATCCGCCAAATAATGTACCGCTTAACGCCACATGTTGAACCATTGTCTCTAGATGAGGCGTATCTCGATGTTACAGGGCTACATGTCCATAAAGGCTCAGCGACCTTGATGGCGAACTGGCTAAGGGCACAAATACTAGCGCATACTGGATTAACGGCCTCAGCAGGTGTGTCGTTTAACAAGATGTTGGCTAAAATTGCCTCTGATATCAATAAGCCCAATGGTACGGCAATTATCACGCCAGCGGACGCTGATGCCTTTATCAGTACGCTACCTATCGAGCGCTTTCATGGTATTGGCAAAGCCACTGCCAAGCGCTTACATGCGATGGGTGTAAGTACTGGCGCGGATCTCAAGCGAATGCAAGCGGCTGTCTTGGTGCAGGAGTTCGGCAAGCGTGGGCAGTTTTATCACGATATTGCCCATGGGCGTGATGAGCGTGCTGTCAAATCTGAGCGCGCGCATAAATCTGTGGGTTCTGAGACCACATTCAAAGACAATCTAAGTGATAACCATGAATTACGTATACAAATTTATGAACAGAATGCCGATGCCTTTCATCAACTGCAACAAAAACAGCTGGTCGCCTATACCATTACTCTAAAAGTTAAATACGCAGACTTTACTCAAATCACCCGCTCACACACGCTATCGACTGCCTTTGACAGTGCTGATTCTGCCCATTATTGGTTAGACAAACTGTTTTTAGACATTCCTCGTGAGCTACCTATCCGCTTAGTCGGTGTTACTTTCTCTTCATTGGCACCTGCCGCCCAATTGTTGCCGCAGTTAAATTTGTTTGACTAACATACTGATGCTCATCGCTTTTGTTAATTATTCATTCTAATAATTAATGCTTAGGCTATTTAATATACAAACCGTTTTGTGCGCATGAGTCGTTACTAAACTGTCCTTTCATGACATGGTTTCTGCTACAATTACGCCAAAATTTACATTCATTTAAAGATTGATTATGACCGATTTTCACACTATAGACCCTACTACTGCCGCCTCAATTGATGCCGAAAAAAACAACAATGATTTGAGTTATTTGAGCGTTGATGACTATGATTATGAGCTGCCAGATAGCCTGATTGCACGCTATCCTCTCTCACAGCGTTCTGCCTCAAAACTTTTGTATTTGCCCGCCAATAATCAAAAAGACCCTGCGCTTGTAGAAGATCGCTTATTCACTGAGTTACCTGAGTTATTAAATGAAGGTGATTTGATTGTATTTAATGATACAAAGGTGATGAAAGCGCGTCTCTTCGGACAAAAGGATACTGGCGGTAAGCTTGAAGTATTGATTGAACGTTTGGTTGATATCTCAGATTTAGAGACAGCGACTTTATATGTAGAGGCTGAAAAATCTGTAGAAGCTGCAAATGACAAAGCCGTGAATCAAGAACATATTGCACTTTGCCATGTTAAAGCCAGTAAAGCGCTCAAACTTGGACAACACTTGCAGCTTGCTGACGGTCATATGAAGGCGGTGATGATTGGTCGTCAAGACAACTTATTTATTTTAGCGTTTGATGCGCCGATCTTGCCGCATTTAGAGCTTTATGGTGAGCTGCCTATTCCCCCCTACTTTGAACGCCATGCGGATGAGACAGACAATACTCGTTATCAAACGGTTTTTCATGATCCAACCAAGCTTGCGAGTGTGGCTGCACCGACTGCAAGCTTACACTTTGATGAATCGGTACTGAGTAAACTTGCGGCAAAAGGTATTCGTACGGCTTTTGTGACTTTACACGTTGGCGCTGGTACATTTGCGCCAGTAAAAACGGACAACTTGCTCAATCACACCATGCATAGTGAATATGCACATTTACCACAAGCAACCGCTGAGCTCATCAATCAAACCCATGCGAATGGTAAACAAGTCATCGCTATTGGCACCACGGTCACACGCGTGCTCGAAACGGCTTATCAAAAAACAGCCGTTAATGGGCAGCCTCTCTCCAGCTGGTCAGGTGATACCGATATATTCATTTACCCAGGGTTTAAGTTTGGTGTGATAGATCGACTGTTGACCAATTTCCATTTACCCAAATCAACGTTGTTAATGCTGGTGTCGGCATTTTCGGGTAAAGATGCCATTGAACATGCTTATCAACATGCGATTAAAGAACACTATCGCTTCTTTAGTTATGGCGATGCAATGCTGCTCGACAGAAAGCGAGATTAAACAATACTCAAACATTTTTTGCATTGTCCACAACAGTTGTGAAATAAACTGGTAAACTAAATGGTATTTTGTTATAACAGCACAGATAACTTATATCTTAAAGGTCTGCACATGTCTTGTCATTTATCTCATCGGTTGACTACGGTACATCGCGCGGTCTCGATGGCACTACTTTGTTCCGTAGGCTATGCGGCTCTCGTATCGAGTGCGCAAGCTGCAACGATTGGTAAGACTGTTGTGACCTCCGCCCAGCATGAGCCGCTAGCTGCGAGCATTGTGGTCAGTGATATCCGAGCCGCTGACTTTTCAGCAAGTTTGGCAAACTCTATTATTTATCAGCAAATGGGCTTGGCCCAAACTGATTCGATGACCGTACGTTTTAAACCTACCTCAGCGACCAGCGGTCAAGTATTTATTACTACCTCAAAACCTGTATCTACACCTTTTGCTGATGTGGTTTTAAACATAAATGATAAGGGTCAACGCAACGTCATTCCCAAGACATTGTTGATGCCGCTCAATAGCCGTTTGCCCATTGACACGCCTAAAAATATTGTTACTGGTGCAAAGAAACCCAATCTACCCAGTGTGTCCTCTAATACGGCTAAACCGTTGACCGTTAGAGAAGGTGCACCGCCGCCATTAACATTATCGCCCATACTAGCGACTACTCACTCGTCAACGAGCGAGTTGGTGGCGTCTAAATTGCCAGTACCTAATATCCAAGCGCCTACAACGACTCCTACCTCGCAAGGCAACAATCTTGCTTATGCGCCTAGCCGACTAGATAACGGTCGTCTAAACAACGTTAACAATACTCTTAACGCTAACGACAATAATCGTAATCCAACCAGTCGATTAGACAATGGTCGCTTGAGTGCAAATGGCAACGTTACCACAATGGGTAACAGCAATATCGACCTCAATTCTGCTAAGAATGTAGCGAATGATACAGCCCTAGTCAATAACAAGACCATGCCAATAGATAATAGTCTATCAGCGACAACTATCACTGATAAACAGCTCGATATTTTGAATATTCAAGTCACTCGCCAGATACAGCCGAGTAGCAAATCAGAAGCTGGCATGATGGCTGCTTCTCCTATTATGCCAACGCCGAGTGACAACAAAGCAAGTACACCAAAAGCCAGTCTTGACACTAGCAATACAGCTGTCGCCACTGTCCCATCTAGTGTCACCAACAACGCCTCTATCAGTACGGCAGCCAGCACTACTACTGCGTCCCAATATCAAGTACAGCGCAACGATAGTCTATGGGTTATTGCACAGCAAATTGCGCAAGAAAATGACTTAGACATTCAAACAGTAATGAAGCAGATTCAGACACAAAACCCTGATGCCTTTATTAATAAAGACGCGGGTCAACTCAAAGCGGATGCCAAGCTTAGCTTACCCAGTTACGATGTTGTACCATCACAACAAAAACTAGAAGCGGCTATTAAAGCGCAAAGACAATATAGCCGCAGAGCAAACACACCTGTGGTAAAAAAGGCTGCCAAAGCACCCTCTAAAAAACCGTCTGAAACAAATCAAGTCGCTAAACAGCGTAAAAAACCCATGATTACTAAAACACAAACTCTGCCAAAAGCACAGTTTTCAGTGCTCGCACCTGGTCGTAATGGCAACGCAGATGGCACCCAAGCAACATCAGCAGCGACAACAGGTAATGGTCTCAGCACAGATATATTAGCCACGCTCAAGGCCTCAAGACAAAGTACCGCAGCTCAAGCTCAGCAGCTGTCAAAAACCAGCAGTGCACTTGATAGCTATACAAGAAAAATTCAATTACAAAACCAAAAACTGGCTGAGCTCCAAGCTCGTCTCAAAAAACTACGCAATCAATAATTGCCTAACTGATCAACGCAGTGTGCTGTGATCATAGGCGTGGGAGTAACTATGGACAATATGCTATATATCATCGCCGGATTGGTACTTATTCTAATAGTAGCCGGTTTACTATTGTACAAAAAGAAAGCGCAAAAGCCCTCAGCGCAGCCGGGAATGAGTACCGCTACGCCAGCTCCGATGCCAAAAACGGATCACAAAACTCCTGCCCAAAGCCGCAAAGATGATGACAATAAGTTTGATCATATTACGATTGCCCAGCGCTTCATGGATCAACAGCGTTATGACAAAGCCATTGAAACCCTCAGTCGCGGCCTAAGCGAAAAACCGAATGATGGTCAATTATCTGTTAAATTACTCAGCATATACGCGACTATTAATCAGCCAGAGAACTTTAACAAAGTTTATGATGCCATCAAGACGCAAAGCGACCCAAAAAGTCTTGCGCTAGCTGATGAGTTAAAAGCTTTATTTTCGGAAGAGCAGAATCAAGTCGCAGCAAAAGAGGCACCCGTAGAAGATAATAGCCATTTTGAAAGCATAGATTTTGACTTACCGATTAATCAAATCGATAGTAAGAACGCGCTATCTGATCAGCCAGCAACCTCTGAAGATAACCGTAGTACGCTGATAGATGACAGTATGTCTAACTCGTCAGTAACAAACACATCTTATGAGGCCAGTCTTACTAGCGACAATGTAGAAAATAACTTTGATCTTACGCTGAGTGATTTAGAGAATAATATTGGCGCATCTGAGGCGACTGATACGGCACCAGTCACATCACCATTAGAGATGATGGACGACGAAAGCCTGAACACTGCCAATATCGACATAACTGATAATGATGTCGCGGTGTCCGCAGAAGATAATGATCTCAATGATCTTAGTGATTTTGACTTCAGCTTTGATTCATCTGAAGAAACTGATGCGCAGGCAACGGATTCTGTCATTCCAGACCGCCCTGATAGTATTAACGATGAAATGACGCTAGAAGATGACGCGTTCATTTTAGACTTTGATGATCTAGCAACTGATGTCGATAAAGGTGTTGACGAAACTGCTGAAGCATTGTCTATCAACACTGTCCAGAATGACGAAGAAAATGATTTCACTTTGTCTTTAGACAGTCTCGATGCATCAAACAACATAGAAACATTAACAGAAAGCGAAGCGCCTGTACTTGAAGAAAATAATGACACTGATAACTTCATTATTGAAGAAGATCGTTTCGAAACTGAGAGCTTTGAAACTGAGAGCTTTGAAAATATTAATCTCGAAGCACAATCGCTTGATAATAATGATTCAGAATATAATCTTGCTGAAGAATCTAATGTCACACCGACAGCCCCGCTGCTATTCGATGATAACTCTTTATTAGACAATGAATTCGATACTCAATCTTCAACAGCACTCAGCCCAGTTGCTCCAATTGAGGACGAGTCTACCCTTACCGCCGAAGATGCTGCTGAAACAGCAGAAGACTTTTCCTCGCGCTTTGCGGCCGACTTTGACTTTGTCAAATCATTAGATAGCACCCAAGTTACGCTAGATTTGGCAGGCCAATATTTACAATTGGGTGAATACGACAGTGCCAAACGCTTATTGAATGAGGTATTAATTCAGGGCACTAGTGAGCAACAGAACCAAGCAAAAGTATTACTAGATCGTACTGCGTAAAAGCCCCATCGTTCTTTTGTCAGCAAGTATTCTATAACACTAAGAATACTTGCTGATTTTTTTTGCATTTAACCTTTATACTATTTATTATTACTGAGCGCTATTAGCATCCAACCTTAAACTCTCTTTTTTATCACATACTTCTTTATTACGGCTCATACTATGCCATTTTCTGCTATGACAAATACATTATCCAATCCTGTCCAACTCATTTATGCTGGCGGTACTTTTGGTAGCTATGGACGACCCTTAGCACCGTTATCAGCAGAAATATTCTTACCGACTTTACAAAAGCTATTGACTGACCAAGATAACGCTAACCACTGGCCTCAAATCTCATGGCTGGATAACACCTTAATTAAAGACAGTAGCCAGCTTACCCCTAACGACTTTGTACATTTTTATCAGCTTTTGCTAGCAGCCTATGCACAAGGCGACAGGCGTTTTGTGCTTATCACTGGTACAGATACTTTGAGTTATTTGGGTGCGTTTTTAGCAGAAGCGTTTGCTGGCAGTGATATTTGTATAATCGTCACTGGTAGTATGCGCCCATTGTTAGACAGCGAGGTGATACATTCCTATGATATCGATGACCATAGCGACGCATGGGATAACCTCAGCGATTCACTAAAACTGGCTGCTGCTGGTGAGTCGGGTGTGAAGATTGCTTTTGGCGGTGAGTCTTGGCCTGCGCAAACGGTACAAAAAATTCATAGCCATGATTTGATGGCATTTACGGGTCACTCCAGAGCCGCCTATCCTGCCAATAGTTATATCAAAAACTTACCGGATACCCGCCGCCAGCATTGGCTTGATGATCAGCAAGCAATGATTGACCATATTGAATCTCGAGCTGAGCAAGCACGCATTCATGCTTTATATTGTTTGCCAAACGACACTGAGGTAATGACTAGCCAGCTACAGGCATTATTATCACAGCCGCCATGTGGCATTATCCTATTAGGATTTGGAGCAGGTAATGTTCCTTATTCGCAAGCGCTAGCAGAGGCACTAGAGCTTGCTTATAAAAACGGCCACATGGTGATATGCGCTAGCCAATCTCCATTTGGCGGTGTCAGTGACAGCTATGCGGCTGGTAGTTGGCAATATGAGTATCATGTAATTGCTGGCGGACGCTTAACGATTCCTGCTATCTATGCACGATTATTATGGCTATTGCTGCGTTATGACAATCCCACTCGGCGCAGACAGCGTTGGTTGAACAATGTCAATCAGGCGGGCACCACTATCAAGAAACGTTAGACTATCGTTAAATATATTTACTTTATAAGCGCCAATACGAAAATATTCAATACCAATCATGTCCGAGATTAACATGTCCGAGATTAACAGCAGCAACGCTGAAACGCCCACAACCTATACATTAGCCATTGCAATTGAGTTCTTGGGCACGCGCTATCATGGCTGGCAGCGACAACGAGAAGTATTAGGCGTACAAGAAGCGTTAGAAACCGCTATCGGTAAAGTCGCAAATGAGGCGGTAGAGGTCGTCGCGGCTGGTCGTACCGATGCAAGCGTCCATGCCAGCAATATGATTGCCCACTTTACGACACGTGCCTATCGTCCTACTCATAACTGGCTGCGCGGGGTAAACAGTCTATTGCCTGATGATATCGCCCTACGGTGGATTCAACCAATGCCTGACGACTTTCATGCGCGTTTTGGTGCCATTGCCCGTCGCTATCGCTACATCACACTGAATCAAGCACAGCGCCCTGCTATTTTGAATCACCAAGTCACTCATATCTATGAACCGCTCGATTTAGCAGCGATGCAACTGGCGGCGGCTGAGATCGTCGGTACTCACGATTTTAGTAGCTACCGCGCCGCTGCTTGCCAGTCTAATCAACCAGTACGCTCAGTCAGTCACGCAAGACTCTTTACTCATGGTCAGTTTATCGTTTTTGACATTCAAGCAGATGGATTTTTGCATCACATGGTTCGTAACTTAATGGGCACCTTGTATGCCATCGGTCGACACGAGTTGCAGCCAGAAGCCTTTTTAGATATTTTAGCCAAAAAAGATCGTACTATCGCACCGCCTACTGCCTCCGGTGATGGTCTATATTTTATCAATGCTTACTATCCTGAGCATTTTCAACAACGACTGCCAAATGCTCCTTTAACCCCCATTTGGCTAAATTTACCTGACTGAATAAATAGGAGTTGGCATACATAACGGTTACAGGCTGTCAAGTAAAAACCTAGTGTTGTATTGCTTTAATCCGCTAACTTACGTATAATATGGGCTTATTTTTAATTGATTGATACCAACTATGGCAAAAGACGATATTATTGAATTTGAAGGCGAAGTCATTGACACCCTTCCAAATACCCTGTTTAGAGTTCGTTTAGAAAACGGACACGAAATCATTGCTCACATCTCAGGTAAGATGCGTAAGCATTATATCCGTATCTTGACAGGTGATAAAGTTAAGGTCGAAATGACACCTTATGACCTATCAAAAGGTCGTATTACTTATCGTGGCAAAAACTAATTTCTTATAAACTAAAATGGTTATAAAAGCATTTATATAAATACAGCTGGTTGCTAAATGGCTTCTTTTCGCTGATAGCTGATATAGACGCTTGGGTGGTTTAACTGATAATAATAATGAAAATGCTAACCTGCTCATTATTGCCTATCAATATTTTAGTGATTCAGTCTTAGTTATTTGTTTTTATCATAAAAAATACCGCTAAATTTCAGCGGTATTTTTTTGTCTAAATTTTATGAGTTGACTTACTTTCAAATTTTTAAATCATGATTAATAAGTAGCATGATTAAGAAATAGTGAGGCATTATTTAAACTCGACAGTCGCACCGTTTTGGATCACCCCTAGCAAAGCAAGTGCATCCCAATTTGTCAGGCGTATACAACCCGCTGAAGCTTGACGGCTGATACGATCAGGATCTGGTGAGCCATGAATACCATAAGAAGGCTTACTAAGCCCGATCCATACCGAGCCCACTGGATTATTAGGGCCAGGTGGAAGAATAGACTTGCTACCGTCTTTAGCAGTATAAGTATAATTAGGCTCATGTACCTTCACCTCTACCGTATGCGTCCCTGTTGGTGACGGTGTTGCCGTACTACCTACTGTGGTCGGATAGCTGGCAACTAAGTTGTCTTTATCATCATAGGCATATAGCGTTTCAGTGGCTTTATCAGCAACGACTCGACTGACAGGCTTGGTATTTGGATTGCCAGGATTATAAACTGTGATGGTTTCACCCGCCGTAAAGCTAGCCTTAGGGTTTAACGCTTTGAGATAGCTTTCACTAATATGGAATTTTTCTGCTAGCCCTTCCGTGATGCTCTCGTAATACAATCCCTCAAGTTTGGATTTGGCTTCAGCACCAGCTGGTATTTCTGTCATTTTAATATTAACATCCGCATCAGTTATCTGATAGCTGACCAACACTGGCTGCACCGTGAGTTTTTCATTCTTTGTCAGCGCTTGCCATGTTTCGTTGTTTAGCGTGTCAGTGACTGCCAAACCATTTGCTTGTTGAAACGCTTGCATGGCCTTGCGAGTATTTTTGCCCCAATAACCATCAACAGGGCCTACACCATTGTGATGCCAATTTAATAAGGCTTGCAATTTAGTACCGATGACACGGTCGATACTCATCCCCTCTTTCCAAGTGGCCTTATTCACCTTTTGCGCAGCAACTGATAAATTGTCTGTCGTATACTTAATAGTAGGTAAAAATTTGTTCGAAGCATTTGCGGTTTTGCTATCACGTGCTAACTTTTGGCTAACGCCATTGGTCACAGGGCTGACTTCTTCAGCAGCATTCGCCTTATTAGCATTATTTTTGCTAATACTGGCTTCATCGTTATTGGTCGGTGCTTGTTTGTCAAAGTTATTGGTCGTTGCTTGATTGTTAGCATTTACACTATCCAGTGGTGCTGCAACGCTTTGCCCCATAAAAACTGCCGTAGAAAAACCAATCATCGCTACTGCTGTGCTGATTTTTTTTAATTGATACACCTCATGCTCCTAATTTTTTATAAAAATAATAAGTGTTACTTTGTTATGTTGTCATCAAGGCTTGTTATTTTGAGTTGTAACGCCTTCATAACCAACTTTACTCAAACACCTTTTCATCAGCTCTCTTCTAACGTGAAAGTCTGCGATTCTAGTGGTTTGTAAGCTGTTATAGTGTCATATTACCTTGTGAGCATATAACAGCTTTATGTTAATAAAGCCCTTGTCCTGCGGTGTCTGTGTTAAAACAAGTACTTTTTTACAACTATCTGGTTTAGTGTGTTACCGCTAGAAAGTGATTAAAATAAACATAAAAAAAACCCATAATTTGCTGAGCAAACTATGGGTTTATAACGACGATAAACGATAAAGATGAGAATTTTTCCCTATCGAAATAAAACAGGGGGAAACTCAATCTATATTACTATAGTAGGATTAGAGTAATTTAGCCAATACTGCTTGACCCATCTCTTGGCACCCTACTTGCTTCAATCCAGCTTCACTACGGTCTAAAATATCAAGCGTACGCAAACCGTCATCAAGGACATCACTCACTGCTTGCTCAATCGCTTGTGCCGCTGCTTCTTGCTTAAAGGTATAACGCAGCATCATCGCAACCGATAAAATAGTCGCCAATGGGTTGGCTTTGTCCTGCCCAGCAATATCAGGTGCTGAACCATGACAGGGCTCATACATGCCTTTGCCTGCTTCATCAAGACTGGCTGATGGCAACATACCGATAGATCCAGTGAGCATAGCAGCTTCATCAGATAAGATATCACCGAACATATTGCCTGTCACCATGACATCAAACTGCTTAGGATTCTTGATCAATTGCATACAAGCATTGTCAGCATACATGTGCGATAACGCCACGTCGCTATAATCTGCTTGCTGCATCTGGGTAATCGTCTGCTTCCACAGCTCTGTGACTTCTAATACGTTTGCTTTGTCCACTGAGCAAACTTTCGCTGCTGTGCCTGCTGCTTGCGCACGGGTTTTTGCCAATTCAAAAGCAACTTTGCCGATACGCTGAATCTCGCTTGTGCTATAGACCATGGTGTTGTAGCCTTGCTGTTCACCATTCTCTAGTGTGCGGATTCCACGTGGCTCACCAAAATAGATACCACCAGTCAACTCACGAACGATAAGCAAATCCAAGCCTGAAATAATCTCAGGTTTGATACTAGACGCATTGACCAACTGCGGGTAAAGCTTTGCCACACGTAGATTAGCGAACAAACCAAGTTCACCACGTATTTTAAGTAAACCACGTTCAGGGCGCTTGCTGCGTTCAATACCATCCCATTTAGGACCACCGACCGCTCCTAACAATACCGCATCTGCTGCACGGGCACGGTCTAGCGTCTCATCTGGCAAAGGCTCGCCCGTTGCGTCAATGGCCACACCGCCAATCAATCCAGATTCAAGTGTCAAATCTAACGCAAATTTCTTATTGACCGCATTCAGTACGTCAATGGCTTGAGTCATGATCTCGGGACCAATACCATCGCCCGCTAATGTTAAAATCGTTGCCATACTAATCCTTGTGGGTAGGTAGATTTTTATTTATGTTAGGGCATGTCCTCATTTTAAAAATGGTGATAAAAATTGCCGTCAAACAAGGAAAGTAGCGCAAATAATATCGAGATATTGATAAGCTATTTAACGATGTTTGTTAACGATGTTTGGCAAAATTTAGCCATTTTTAACTCATTTAGAGGATAATCGATTGAATTGAGGACACGCCCTAATACTATAAATTTATGATATTTTCCTAAGAACGATTTTTAGTGCCTTCAATAGCACAAAAAATCGTGGTCAATTTACTATTTTTGAAACTCAAATAGGCTTTAAGCTTTGGCTTTTACTTTCGATGATACAGGCAATGCTTTCACGATACGAGTTTCTACAAACTCTCCTTGATGCTCAGCAGACAGCTCTTTACAAAATCGGCGCTGTACAGTGTTGCCTTGATACAGATCAACACATAGCGGCTGTGGTGAAGCGGTGTCTAATAAACTGCCAGAATTATCGTTAGATTTTTTCTGATAAGCCCGTAATTGATAAGTATCAGCGTCAATAAAATCGTGAATTAAAGTAAAACGCTCAACATAGCCCAGATTGTTTTCTGGATAGAAATTCACCTGTACTTCGCGTTTTGCAGGTTTTACTCGCGCATAATAATTGGTTAGACCCGGCATGCCTGAGGCAGACAAAGGTACAATTTTAATCTCATTTTTATGAGCGAGTGGTGTCATATCTATGTTTGCGTGCATTGATGTTTGTGCATGCTTATTGTTGGTATGACTGCTGGTATGACTTTTGCCCTTTGCACTCATATCTTGCATCGCGACCAGCATGGTAGGATTGATAGGCTCATGCGTATCAGCCCCTATCACTCGTGTCTTATCTATCCGTGCAATTTCACAATGATAAGTTCCTATACAGGCAATATTGACTTCACCCGCAATCGGTTGAATCTTACCTGCCCATGCTTTAGCGTTTTCTGCCTCATCTATTTTCTGATACCCAGTCAATAGCTGACAGCCTGACAACAATAAGCTTGCGGCAACAACCGTACTTGTCCATAAAACATAACGTTTTTTATTCATAATGGCGGCTACTATTTATGAGAGAAATAATAAAATATCGTAAAAAAACTACCCTTCATTTTAGCCAGTTCACCGCCATAACTCAACGTTACATTATTACTGTTCAGCAGTTTTATAAGTAATGGCTTGCAGATTCATTACTTATGCTCGTACATCATTAAATATCCATGGTGTTTTTTGCATCATCTTATGCTCATAATCTTTAATGGCATCGCTTTGCTGCAAGGTTAAACCAATATCATCAAGCCCGTTTAACAAGCAATGTTTGCGAAAAGCATCCACGTCAAATGCATATTCTTCACCTGTTGAGGTGACGACGACTTGCCGTTCAAGATCTGCGGTTAGCTCATAGCCTTCATTAGCAAGCGTGGCCTTCATTAATGTATCCACAATTGCCTCATCCAAGACAATTGGTAGCATACCGTTTTTAAAGCAATTGTTATAAAAAATATCGGCAAAGCTTGGTGCAATCACCGTACGAAAACCATATTCAGACAACGCCCATGGCGCATGCTCACGACTAGAACCACAACCAAAGTTGCGGCGTGCCAGCAAAATCGTCGCGCCTTGATAACGCGGCTTATTTAGCACAAATTCTGGATTGATAACGCGTGTGCTATTGTCTTGCCCCGGATATCCTTCGTCAAGATAACGCCAATCATCAAACAAATTGACGCCAAATCCTGTGCGTTTAATAGACTTTAAAAACTGTTTTGCGATAATTTGATCGGTATCGACGTTTGCGCGATCTAATGGGCAAACGATACCCGTTTGAGTGTTATAAGCTTGCATGAGTTTTCCTTAAAATATCGATTACTAACGTAAATTTTTTTGACGGTCTAGTGAATCTTAAAAGAGCGTGCCATTTGTTTAACAATACTTGTCATTTTAGTTTTTTCACTTTCAGGATAGTTCAGATGTAATACTGCTTCCTGACCATCCTTAACTTTAATAACATGATAAAAAACTTGACCGTCTTTTCTATAGCCGCTTGCTGTATAGGTTTTATCTTTTAACAGCTCGTAAGTAACTGTCATGCCTGTTTTATATCGATGCTGCTTCTCTTCTAGATAATCACTATCTGTATAAAAGAAAACAGTTGGTGTATTACTCCCAAAGACCAAAATAGTGGCATTAGAGTTGGGTAACTTAAAATGACGACCATCACCATTATCTGCCTCAGGCAACCATGTCAATTGATTTGGCACATCGACACAATAGGTAAATCTTCCATTACAGTAATCACGAGCCATCGCTAGCTGAGAGCTACCCAGTAAGCAAAATAAAACAAACAGCATTTTCATTTTTATGCTCTATAGAAATGAAAAGTTAAAACGTACGCACATCGACAAAGTGACCGGCTAACGCTGCTGCAGCTGCCATCGCTGGACTGACCAAATGCGTACGACCACCATTGCCCTGACGACCTTCAAAGTTACGGTTAGACGTTGAAGCGCAATGCTCTTGTGGCTCAAGCTTATCCGCATTCATGGCAAGACACATCGAACAACCCGGCTCACGCCACTCAAATCCAGCCTCAGTAAACAAGGCATCTAAGCCTTCTGCTTCAGCCTGCAACTTCACTTGCCCAGAACCTGCCACAACGATGGCTTCTTTGATATTGTCAGCGACTTTACGACCTTTAATGACTGCGGCGGCATCACGCAAATCTTCAATACGCGAATTGGTACATGAACCAATAAAAATGCGATCAAGCTGGATATCGGTAATCTTTTGTCCAGCGTCTAAACCCATATAGGTATAAGCACGTAACCAGCCTTCTTCTTGTGCTTCATCTGCCGCTTGATCAGGTGTTGGTACAGATTGAGTGATATCGACAACCATTTCAGGAGAGGTTCCCCAAGAGACTTGTGGCGCTATTTGGCTGCCATTCAACTCAACAACAGTATCAAATACCGCGTCATCATCTGAATATAAGGTACGCCAGTAAGCTTCCGCTTGCGCCCATTGCTCAGAGGTTGGCGCATAAGGACGACCTTTGACGTACTCGATGGTTGTGTCATCGACCGCAACCATACCCACGCGAGCACCCGCTTCGATTGCCATGTTACAGACGGTCATACGACCTTCCATACTCATCTCTTCAAATACTTGCCCAGCAAATTCGATAGCATGACCTGTCCCGCCAGCCGTGCCAATTTTGGCAATGATAGCCAATACCACGTCTTTTGAGGTCACGCCAGCACCAAGCTTACCAGTGACGCGAATTTGCATATTTTTTGATTTTTTCTGAATCAAGCACTGAGTTGCCAATACATGCTCAACCTCTGATGTGCCGATACCGTGCGCTAAGCAGCCCAGCGCGCCATGAGTAGCAGTATGAGAATCGCCGCAAACAACCGTCATACCCGGTAACACCAAACCTTGCTCAGGGCCAACGACGTGTAAAATGCCTTGACGAGCATCATTAATCGTAAACTCAGCGATATCAAATTTGGTGCAATTTTCATCCAAGGTTACTACCTGCAAGCGTGATACTTTATCCTTGATACCAGGCACGCCTTCTAAACGCTCTTTAGTGACTGTGGGTACGTTATGGTCAGGACTGGCGATGTTAGCCGACAGGCGCCACGGTGCTCTATTGGCTAACTCCAAGCCTTCAAATGCTTGCGGACTGGTCACTTCATGCAACAGATGGCGGTCGATATAAATCAGGCTCGAACCATCGTCACGCTTGGTAACTTCGTGAACATTCCAAAGTTTGTCATATAACGTTTGACCTGCCATGTTGCTATCCTTTATTGGTTGCTAATTACTGGTTTTTTTACTTGCTTATAGTCATTCCACTATAAAAGTATTACTGCGTTAACCTCGCTTGAAGTATTAAATATACATCTACACTCAGTTGCCTTGTACTACTTTTAAATTGAATCGACTATAGCCTATGGTAAAAATCTTATACGTCGCGATACTTTATCATCAGCGGCATCGTCAGCAGCGCTTGTATCAAAATCAATATTTTTATATTGGCGATTGTACATTGATGACCATTATCAGCGCTTAAAACGTGCGATGAGCTGCAAATAGTCAATTTAATAGAATAAATATGTCACAATACGCCTTGATGTCTTGTGATTATAGCAGGCTAATCCTATAATAATAATTGATGATTTTTGCCCAGACACAAACTTTTATTTCTAATACATTGTGATTGGGTCAGCCAACTTTTATTTATAGCTCGCAAAGTAGCTAAGGACATCCGTTTGAACACCACAAACTTGACGACATTCGTTACCGTTATGCACACTGGCAGCATCTCAGGTGCCGCAGAAAAACTGTTTATCACACAGCCTGCCGTCAGTAAACGCATCAAAAATTTGGAAGATGAATTCAACATTACTTTGTTTGATACGGTGGGACGCGGCATTGTACCAACCCAAGCAGCCAATGAAATGCTGCCGCATGCCAAGCGGTGGCTAGAAGATTATGAGAATTTTAAGATTAATCTGCAACACTCTCAGCATATCGTATCTGGCAAATTAGTGATCGGTACCAGTCATCATATTGGCTTGCACCATTTAGCGCCTGTACTTAAGCATTTTATCCAAGCTTATCCTGCCGTACAACTAGAAGTACATTTTGTTGATTCAGAAAAAGCGCACAAAGCCGTACTCGATGGCGATTTATCATTAGCATTTTTAACACTGCCGCCCGTTTATGATAAGCGCTTGACCTATCATACGCTATGGTCAGACCCTCTTTACTTTATGACAGGTACGCTATCGCCTTTAGCGACCAAATCTAATGTAACACTAGAGCAATTGGCACGCTATCCTGCTATTTTACCGTCTGCCAACACCTTTACCAGTCAAATTACCTTGGCTGAATTTGCTAAGCACAATCTGAAACCCTATGCCACAATGAGCACCAATCCTCTTGAGTCTATTCGCATGTTGGTTTCTGTTGGTCTGGGATGGTCTGTATTACCGCAAACGATGATCAGTCAAGATTTAGAACGTATCGATATGGCAGACAATATAGAGTTACAACGCTATTTGGGTGTGGTTATCAATCCGAAATTGACGCAATCTAGCAGCGTTACAGCTTTGTTAGACTTGTTAGCGCCTATTGAATGAGACTCCCACTAAGCGATGATTAGAGCGTGCTATGGAATCTAAAAAGCACGCTATTCGCATTTATGACCCTCATGCGTTATAATACGCTTGACGTTGTTTTTATAACAAAAATTTACTATAAGAACACTGATAGTCATATATTGAACACTTCGAGTAATATATGATGGTTAACAGTAGGTTTAATGGTTTTAAATGATTGGTTATATAGGTGGCCGATACTGATAACTGAGTCGCAAATACGAGCAATCGATATGATGTAATATGGCATTCTTATTGATCTCTAAGCACTGCGAATTTGTATTAGCCCTAGAACAGCATCAATCATATAAAACTAACAGCAGATATTGAATAAAAGCCATTATGTCCTACTTAATGGCTTTTTTCGTCTTTAGATATTGTTTGGGACATCGTCTTATAACACTTAATCTTTATAGTTAAAATAATTACCGCCAACCATGTTGGTTAAGGACAATTTATATGAACGGAGTTTCTAGTGGCGTGCTGGTATCACTTGGCGCCTATTTTTTAGTGATGATTGGTATTGGCATTTACGCTTACTTTAAGCAAGCCAATGATACTGAAGGCTATATGTTAGGAGGACGCAGTTTAGGTCCAGCAGTCACTGCACTATCGGCAGGTGCATCAGATATGTCAGGTTGGTTACTACTTGGCTTGCCCGGTTATATGTATGCTGACGGTGTCGTGAGTATATGGATCGCACTTGGTTTGACACTTGGTGCATTTTTAAACTACCTTATCGTGGCACCGCGTCTTCGCGTTTATACCGAAGTGGCTGACAATGCCATCACTCTACCCGATTATTTCGCCAACCGCTTCGAAGATAAATCGCACATGCTGCGTGTTATCTCAGCCGTGGTTATCATTTTATTCTTCACGGTCTATACTGCTGCAAGTCTAGTAGGCGGCGGTAAACTCTTCGAAAGCTCGCTAAATCTTTCTTATAGCACTGGTCTATGGGTCACCGCTGGCGTTGTCGTTGCTTATACGTTATTCGGTGGTTTCTTAGCCGTTTCGATGACTGACTTTGTACAGGGTATCATCATGCTATTTGCGATGGTCATTGTGCCTGTCGTCGCTTTCACTGATTTGGGTGGTATTTCAGCCACCACGCAAGCGGTTAGAAATATCGATCCAAGCTTGCTTAACATTACTAATGGTATGAGTATCCTTGGTATTGTGTCATTGATGGCATGGGGTTTAGGTTATTTTGGTCAGCCACACATCATTGTACGTTTTATGGCCATTCGCTCAGTCAAAGATGTCCCTACTGCCCGTAACATCGGTATGAGCTGGATGATTGTCAGCCTTATTGGGGCACTGATGACAGGTTTTGCTGGTCGTGCGTATGTGCAAAAGACAGCGATGACTTTAGATGATCCTGAAACCATCTTTTTAGTATTTACGCAGTTTTTATTCCATCCATTGGTTTCAGGCTTCTTATTAGCTGCAATTTTAGCTGCGATTATGAGTACCATCTCATCACAGCTATTGGTGGTATCAAGCTCATTGACTAAAGATGTCTATAAGTTGTTTTTTGATCAAGATGCACCTGAGGCGCGTCAAGTATTGGTCGGCCGCATTTCCGTAATCATTGTCGCCGTTGTTGCCATTTTACTGGCGTCTAATCCAGAAAGCTCAGTATTGAATTTGGTTTCTAACGCTTGGGCAGGGTTTGGTGCCGCATTTGGACCGTTGGTTATTTTCAGCCTCATCTGGCGCGGTATGAACCGTAACGGTGCAGTTGCTGGTATGGTCGTCGGTGCATTGACGGTTATCCTATGGATTTACGGTCCTTTCCAGATGAATGGCATGGCACTCAATAGCTGGTTATATGCTATCGTTCCGGGCTTTATCTTAAGTACAATCGCCATTTTTGCGGTAAGTATCATGACAGGCGGTCCAAAAGCCTCTGTTACTGCGAAATTTAAAGAAATGGAACTCAATTTAAATAAATAAGCTTATCGATATAATTATCACTATAAAAAAACCTCGCCATCATTGGCGAGGTTTTTTATTGATGACTATTAAATATAATACCTAGGACATTGGTACATAAGTAAGCTATGGTTATTTCTATTAGAGATCTCATACTTAACTAATAGCGCTATAACATTTCATAATTCAGGTGTTAACTTTTCACTCAATCATCACGCTTGTAGCCACTTATGCTATGTCATTAATCATCTAACTTGTTAGTGTAAGATATACTACTGAATAAATTTATAATTCACCTCAAATATCAAAGATAAATGGATAAGCAGAACTACCTCAGCGAGGCTAAAGAGTTAGAGATATGGCGGTTATGATATCCATTAGCGCTGGCACAATACCGAGCACCATAGGGTCATCAATATATAAGATCATCTATAAGAAAAGATACTATTAGCGCTTAGAGGTCAATGAGTCTTGGATTTAAGTGTGTTTCAAGAAGCGTATATTTCAGCTGAAATATACTTATGATCGTCATAACTCAATGATGTTGTGGCTTATGTTTGAGGCAAATATCGTTTCATTGCAGGCAAGAAACCAATCACCGCCTTCTTAGACATCGCCTAAAAAATGCTGTCAAATAAATTTATTATTTTGCTAAAAACCTTTATGCACACTTTAAAGTCGTTGATTTAATGTTCTTTTATATCAATTTCTATTTCGAACACCGATAAAAAAGCGACCCATCACGGATCGCTTTTTTTATGTATTGATACTGCTAAATATGCGTATTATTTAGTGTCTTGGTAAGACAGTTTTACACCGAATATGTATCCATCATTGTCTTGAAAATCACCAACAATTTTGTCACTTGGCAACACACCTTGGGCATCGCCAAACCATAGGTATTTGCCACCTGCTGATACTGCCCAGTTTTCTGTCACGTTATACTTTGCACCCAAACCAGCGCTGTAATAGCCTTCGATAGGACCTAACGAGGTGACAGGGTTACCAGCACCACTATCCCAACCAACGGTACCACTAATTGCAAGTGCTGGCGCAACACGCTTGGCTAGACCAAGCTCTACTTGCCATTGATCCTCTTCGTACTCAACCAAGTTCAAACCATCAGGTCCATAAGATCTTTTACTAACCTCATTATATAGTGGCGGCGTAATCTTAAAGTCACCCCAAGGTACCCAGCGCACTTTTGCAGTTGCTAACGTCGTTGGGTTAATACCGGTTTGAAAATCAAAGTTTACGGATTTAGGAGTAGTAATTTCCATATTACTAGTGCGATTGGCTGCAGCTGGATCACCAGCTATAACGCCAGCTAAAGGATAGGTTTCAGCCACTTTCATGTTGTGATCAATTTCAGAGCGATAGGTCAGTGCTGCTTTTAAGGCAATTTCAGGTTTGCTATAAGCAATACCGGCTATATAACCATAATCCATATCAGGGCTGTTACGTGAGGTATAGCCAGTAGCAGGACCATAAGCCAAACCTCGTAATTTCACTTCAGACTCAATACGCTGAGCGACTGGACCACCGTATACTTGAAACTCTTTATTGGCACCAAATTTTGCGCCAAGAATGGCTGTCAGACTATTACTACGTACTTCAACGTTAGTGCCTTCTCCTGCATTAGCTGCTTCTGCTTGTGCTACCGCATTTGCTGTACCGAGACCAGTGGCCTGATTCACAAAACCTTGCGCTGCTGCTGCTTGAGCTTGAGCTTGTTGTGCAAGACCTTGTGCGACTTGAGGGTCTGTAGCTGTTGCAGCTAATTGTCCAAGTCGTTGCGCTTCCGCACCTGCTGCTTGAGCCTGCTGTGTCAAACCTTGAATTGCAGGGCCAAGAGTGTTGGCGTCAAACTGGCCACCCGTTAACTGAGTTATTGAAGCATTAATATCGCCTTTCGACACAAAATTGTTATCACCAGTATATTTCGCTGCTGCGCCAAAGGGCTCATCATATAAGATACCAACACTAAAGGTTTCATTGATATCTGTTTTTACACCATAACGAAAGAAATCATAATATTCAGCGATATCGCCAGTCTTATCACCTCTAACATAGGTGTTATTAGTAGGAACGTTATTGGCGCTATCATAACCACTAACATCAGCATCGATATAGGTGTAAACAGCTTCAGCATAGGTGCCATCTTGGAGGAAGGCTGTGACATCCTGACCTGAACGGTCAAGACCAGCAGCATTGGTTACGCTAGCTACAGAAAAAGCGGCAATCGCTACTGCAAGGGTTTTTAAATGAAAAGTATTGCGCATTGTGTATCTCCAAACGTCCTTGTTGTTTTACTACTTAAATAATCAATATTTAGCATTGCTGCGCATAACTTTATGATTATAAAAGTCGTGTCCTGAGATGAATACTAATGCCTTTTTGACACTAAAACAACAATTAAAGTGCTTTATTTCCCGAATATGACTGGACAGTACAAATAAGATACACGTACAAAACTAATATCTAGTTTTTCATTCTCATAATTTTTAAATTGCTATCAGTATTTATTAGAGAGAGCAGGCAGATACTTATCTGTTATAACTTAATAATTCTAAAATACTCTAATCTTTTATTAAACTTAAACAGGCTGGCAAAAAAAAGCGACCCAATCAGGATCGCTTTTTATTATCTAGACTATGGATTTATAACTTAGCAAATTACATTAGTTTGCTTGGTAAGAAAGCTTCACGCCAAGTGCAAAACCATCGTTGTCTTCAAAGTTACTAACCACGGCTTTAGTCGGAATTTGGCCTTTAGCATCACCGAACCATAGATATTTACCGCCAGCTGATACTGCCCAGTTTTCAGTCACATTGTACTTGGCACCCAAACCAGCACTGTAATAGCCTTCGATAGGACCTAGCGAGGTTACAGGGTTACCAGCACCACTATCCCAACCGACAGTACCTGTTACTGCTAATGCTGGCGTCATGCGCTTGGCGAGACCTAGCTCAACTTGCCATTGATCTTCATCGTAACTAACTAATGCCAAGCCTTCATCATCTTTTGTCGATATTTTACTGACATCATTGTATAGTGACGGTACGATAGCAAAATCACTCCAAGGCACCCAACGGACTTTCGCAGTCGCTAGCATGGTAGGATTAATACCCGTCTGGAAATCAAAGTTGACTGATTCTGGCGTATTGATTTCAATATCAGAATGTCTGGTAGTCGGCAACGCTAGGCCAGCTGTAGCACCTGCAGCTGTAGCAATTGGAAAAGTCTCAAAAGCTTTTGCATTGTGCTTGATTTCAGAGCGATACGTCAAAGCAGCCTTAAGTGCAATTTCAGGCTTGCTATAAGCCATACCAGCGATCCAGCCATAGTCCTGATCATTACTGATGTGAGTGGTATAACCCTTGGCTGAACTGTATGCATCACCGCGCAATTTTACATCTGCCTTTACGCGCTGAGCCACTGGACCACCATAAGCTTGAAACTCTTTGTTAGCACCAAATTTAGCACCAAGAATACCAGTAATACTCTCAGTACGTACTTCTACTTGCGTCGCTTCGCCCGCTACTGCTGCTAGACCTTTAGCGGCTTCAAGACCAATAAGTTGACCTTGAGCGGCTTGTAACTGCTCAGCAGTTAGACCACCTGGATTACCTGGAGCAAGCGCCCCTTGCAATTGTGGTATTAATACGTTATCGACATAAGCTTCGGTAATATTAGGGTTTTTTGTAAAGTCTTGAATGATAGCGTCACGATCACTGTCGGTAACGAAATCGTTTTGACCGTTATAATCAGCGGCGGCACCAAAAGGCTCATCATATAAAATACCGATGCTAAACGTGTCGTTAATATCTGCTTTTACACCATAACGGAAAAAATCATAAGACTCTGCGATATCATTGAGCTTATTGCCTGACAAGTCTTTACCACTCACATCGGCATCGATATAAGTATAAACAGATTCGGCGTAGGTGCCATCTTGTAAGAATGCAGTGATATCTTGACCTGAACGATCAAGACCAGCAGCACTAGCAACGCTAGCAATAGAAAGAGCAGCAACAGCTACTGTGAGAGTTTTCAAATGAAAATTTGCGCGCATTATGTATCTCCAAACGTCCGCATTGTTTTACTACTTTACTTAATTTTAATAAGCAAGCAGCATCCGAGGTGGAGGATAGTAATGATTTTCGAACATTAAAACAACTGTAAAAACACATTATTTCCTGATTATGACTGAACAGTATCTGTATCTCACAATGCGGATATAATAGTTATAAATTTTCAATCATTTAGAGCGTGTCTTCAATTCATCTTACAATGAACGATAGTACACGCCAGATAAAGCATTGACTTAAAATTACGAGCCAACTTCTCGTAGCGAGTAGCGGTACTACGAAAGTGCTTGAGTCTTGCAAACATATTTTCAACAAGATGACGTAGTTTGTACAAATAGCTATCAAACTCTGGATTAGGCTGTTTGGCGTTTTTTCTTTTGGGAATGATGGGTATCATATCGTGACTTTGAGCTTTATCCCTGATCACCTGTGAGTCATAGCCTTTATCAGCGATGAAGTAATCAGCTTGTCCAATCAATTCAATCAATTCAATCAATTCACCTGCAACTTGACTGTCGTGGACTTCACCCCCAGTGATTTTAAAATTGAGCGGATATCCATCGGCATCACAGGATAAGTGTATTTTTGTAGTTGCGCCGCCACGGCTTTGTCCAATTGCTCTATCTTCACCAAGCCTAGCTCCACTTGCATGCTGATGACAGCGAACATAGCTTCCGTCTGTGAATACCCATTCCGTATCAATTTCTTTTCGTAAGCTAAAAAAAATCTGCCCATAAGCCATTTTTCGACCAGCGGTTGAAACGACTATACGCTGTTTTCCACAAACATAATTCTTCAGGTATGTCACGCCAAGGCGCGCCTGTGCGTAATTTCCACAGTATGGCTTCCATGATCTCTCGGCTGTTTTGAGTTTGATAGCAGCCATGCTGTGTCATCGTTGATTGAAGTTGATCCCAAAGCGTATCTGTTAGTGCTGTTCTTGCCATGACTTGTACTTCTCGCATCGTCTCAATAGATGCGGTATTGTAACTATTATTTATGGCTTAACCAATTGAAGACACGCCCTAGTTTTTGCAGATATTAATAATGAGGGGGTCTTTCTGCCATTACATCAAAAAGTGCAATGCCGCCTTCAGGATCCTGACTTTCCACTTGTTTATAAATCAGCTGCAACTGTCGTTGTAATGTCTGAATATCTTTATCTTGCCGCGCAATCACCTCATCGAGTCGCTCTACTGTCATCTCTAAATGCGCCATACTCATCTGTAAATCAATGACTTGTTGCGTTTGTAGATCAGCATGCACAGCTAAAGCCTCGTTCTGAGCCTTATCTTGAGGATTAAATTGATTCATATTTTTCTCTGAATTATCATAAACATAAGACTGGTAGGATTCATTAATAAAATGGCTCGATGACCGATAAAAAGTAGCAATTAGATGGCGATACTCTTTATAAAATAGCAGCCGTTAATAAAAGCCATAAATAGTGCGGATAAAATCATTTACGCTCACTACAGTCACGTGATGGCATGTTATACTGCTCGCAATTTTGCAGCAACCCCTACCTCACTATTATATAAGCTTAAGATATTCTATGGCTCTGATACATTTAAAAGATATCCACCTCGCTTTTGGCGTCGCTCCTGTTCTTGATGGCATTGATTTTGCTATTGAAGCAGGTGAACGTGTCTGTTTAATTGGCCGTAATGGCGAAGGCAAATCCACCTTATTTAAGCTAATTAACGGTACCTTACAACCTGATAGCGGCGAAGTCATTATCAATAGCAGCGTGCGCGTGGCGATGCTAGAACAAGACGTTCCCGAGACAAGCGGACGTATCCTAGACATCGTTATGGGTGGTAGCAGCCGCACGGCTGAGCTGCTTATCAACTACAATGCCCAAACTGACTTATGTGCCAATGGCGACATGGATGCCTGCGAGCGTATGGCAGACTTGCAGCATGATATCGATGCGGTACACGGTTGGGATTTAGAACGAGAAGCCACCCGCCTGATCAAAACCATGGGGCTGGATCCAGATGATGATTTGTCTTCATTATCAGGTGGTCGTAAGCGCCGTGTACTACTAGCACGCTCATTGGTCACCAAACCTGATGTACTGCTGCTCGATGAGCCTACCAACCATTTAGACGTTGATAGTATTGAATGGCTAGAGCGCTTTTTATTGGATTGGCAAGGTCTAACATTGTTGTTTGTCACCCATGATAGAGCATTCGTCAACAAACTATCGACGCGCATCATTGAGCTAGATCGTGGTCAATTAACCAGCTATGACGTCACTCAAGGCGAAGGTGGCTATGCACGCTATCAAGAGCTAAAAGAGCTACAGTTACTCGCTGAAGAAAAAAATAACGCCAACTTTGATAAAAAACTGGCGCAAGAAGAAGTTTGGATTCGCCAAGGTATCAAAGCCCGTCGTACCCGTAATGAAGGCCGTGTCCGTGAGCTAAAAGCTTTACGTGAAGAGCGTAGTGATCGCCGTGAGCAAGTGGGTAATGTGAACATTACGATGGGTCAAGGCGAGAAAAGCGGTAAGCTGGTCTGTAAAGTTAAAAACTTACATCTTGAGTATGATGGCAACGTATTGGTTGATGACTTTACCACCACTATCATGCGCGGCGATAAAATCGGTATTGTCGGACCCAACGGTGCGGGCAAAACCACACTGATTAAAGCCCTACTGGATATGTCTGATGACGAAGTCACAAAGACTGGTAGTGTTGAATTAGGCACTAACTTAAAAATCGCTTTCTTCGACCAGTTGCGCGATCAGTTAGACCTTGAAGCCAGTGTGGCGCAAAACGTCTCTGAAGGCTCAGACTTCGTAGAAGTGGGCGGTCGCAAGACGCACATCATGAGCTATCTACAAGATTTCTTATTTGCCCCAGAGCGCGCGCGTACCCCTGTCAAAGCACTATCAGGTGGTGAGCGTAACCGCGTACTACTTGCCAAGCAGCTATTAAAGCCTGCCAACATTCTGGTACTCGATGAGCCAACCAACGACTTGGATATGGCGACACTTGAGCTACTAGAAGAGTCAGTCGCCAGCTTTGGCGGTACGATTTTGCTAATCAGCCATGACCGCTCATTTATGGACAATGTCGTTACTTCTACTTGGGTATTTGACCAAGATGAAGACGGCAAAGGTATCGTCAAAGAGTATGTCGGTGGTTATCAAGAATACTTGGTACAAAAAAACCGTGAGCAAGCAGCACACGCAGCTAGAGCACCAGCCAATAATGCAAATACTGCCAGTAAAGTTACCAATAAGACAACCGCAGCAAAACCTAACAAAGCTGCCAAAAAGCTCAATTTCAATGAACAGCGTGAACTGGACAATTTACCAAAAGAAATCGCTGCATTAGAAGCTGAACAAGCCCAATTGCAAGAGAAACTGGCTGATGGCTCATGGTTCACCACTGACGTTAATGCAGCGACTGCCGCAAGTGAGCGCCTACTCACGATTGAAGATGAGATGATGAATAAGCTTGAGCGTTGGAGTGCGCTTGAGAGCTAACGTTAGCGACTGAAGCGATGTTTTATAAAACTTCGAGTTTTATAAAATATGAAAAATAATGAAATAATCACCGTTTTGTTCTTATAAAGCGGTGATTATTGGTTTACGACTACTTACATAGTAGTTAGGTACTGAAAGTTAGTGAACATTACCTTAATTTCGAGTATCATTCGCTATTGCAAAATATCCTTATTAATTATAAGGTCATCACGCTTATAATCCTTGCCAAAAAATCTATGTGAGACATTGATAATGCAGCTATTTTGCATCAATTCTCCTATTCAACCTTAGAGTATGTTCTATCAAGGTTGCTTTATTTTTAACGCAATAATTTATTTTATCACCGAAATAGCTTAGAATAGCAACAATTAGCAAAATTAGGCACAGCCAAAGTGGCTTGATATTGTACATTTTCTAAGCCACAAACCCAGTGTGGGATAATCCCATTTCATTCACCTGGAGGAAGTATTAATGAGCCAAGCCGAAGGCGTTAACGTACAACGCCGTAGAGTTCTTATTGCCTCGACTGCCGCGATTGGTGCAGCTGGGGTAGCTGCTGTGGCAACACCTTTTGTCCGTTCTTGGTACCCAAGCGCTAAAGCTGAGGCTGCAGGGGCTGCAGTGACCCAAGATATTGGTTCTATCGAAGCAGGACAGATGATCGTTGTCAAATATCGCGGTAAACCCATTTTTGTGGTCAAACGCACAGAAGACATGCTAGCGACTTTAGCGTCAGTAAAACCTTTACTGTCTGACCCTGAATCTGATGCATCATTACAACCTGAATACTGTAAAAATCCAGAACGCTCTATCTCACCAGAAGTCTTGGTAGTAGAAGGCGTCTGTACACATTTAGGTTGTGCACCAAACTACCGTCCTGATGTTGGCGCGGCTGACTTGGGTGGTAATGATTGGTATGGCGGATTTTTCTGCCCATGCCACGGGTCTAAATATGACTTGGCGGGTCGCGTTTATAGTGGCGTTCCTGCACCGCTTAACTTACCTGTCCCAGATTACAACATGGATGGTACCATCTTGACGATTGGGGAGGCTTAATATGAGCATGGGTAAAAAGTTAATGCATTGGGTGGACGCACGCTTTCCAGCGACCGAAACCTATGAATACCATATGTCAAAGTACTATGCACCAAAAAACTTTAACTTTTGGTACTTTTTTGGCGTGTTATCAATGGTGGTATTGGTTAACCAATTGGTAACAGGTATTTGGCTGACCATGATGTACAACCCAAGTGCCGAAGGGGCATTTGCGTCTGTTGAATACATCATGCGCGATGTCAAAGGTGGTTGGCTCATCCGTTATATGCACTCAACTGGCGCATCTGCGTTCTTTGTGGTCGTCTATCTGCATATGTTTAGAGCACTGCTATATGGTTCATACCAGAAACCACGTGAGCTTATTTGGCTCATCGGTATGGGTATTTACTTAGCATTGATGGCAGAAGGTTTCTTCGGTTACCTACTTCCTTGGGGCAATATGTCATTTTGGGGTGCACAGGTTATCTTGAACCTTCCTGCTGCTCTACCTGTGATTGGTGATGGGCTTGCAGAATGGGTACGTGGTGATTATATTATCTCAGGTATCACCCTAAACCGCTTCTTTGCTCTACATGTGGTTGCTATCCCACTCGTACTTGTGGGCTTAGTATTCATGCATATTGTAGCGCTACACCATGTGGGTTCGAACAACCCTGATGGTATTGATATCAAGAAGCTAAAAGATAAAAATGGCGTGCCGTTAGATGGTATTGAATTCCATCCGTACTACACAGTGCATGATATGATTGGTATCGTGGTCTTCTTTATCTTGTTCTTTGCAGTGGTATTCTTCTTCCCAGAAGGCGGCGGATTCTTCCTGGAACCACCAAATTTTGAGACAGCGAATTCATTGAAAACACCAGCACACATTGCACCAGTATGGTATTACACGCCATTCTATGCCATTTTACGTGCGGTTCCTGACAAGTTGGGTGGTGTGATTGCGATGGGTGGTGCGATTGCCGTACTATTCTTGATACCATGGCTAGACAGATCGCCTGTACGCTCTATACGCTATAAAGGCATTTTATCTAAAATTGCTTTAACCGTGTTTGCGATTAGTTTCTTAGTTTTAGGTTACTTAGGCGCGACGCCAACGACACCAACAGCAACATTAATGGCTCGTATCTTCACTGTCTTGTATTTCTTGTTTTTCTTACTGATGCCAATTTATACCTCTATTGAGAAGTGTAAACAGCCACCTGAACGCGTTACCGGAGGTCACTAATGAACACGCTAATTAAATCCCTAGCGGGTCTAGGCTTAGGCGCGGCATTAACCTTGACGGCTGGTACTGCACTGGCAGCTGGTGGCGGTGGATGTGGCACATTCACCAATGCTGAGGGTGTTGAAGAACACTTAGCTTGTAGTACTGCTCCTATTGATTTTACCAATAAGGGCTCACTACAAAACGGTGCGAAAATCTTTATGAACTACTGTGCTGGTTGTCACTCTGCACAGTATGTTCGTCACTCGCGCATTGCTAAAGATTTAGAGATACCACCTGAGCTGGTCGAAAAGTATTTGATGGTCACCACCGATCAAATCGGTGATCATATCAATGCTGAAATTGATCCTGAAGTACAAGCATCATGGTTTGGCGCAGCACCACCAGACTTATCACTTGAGACCAGACTACGTGGCGATGACTGGGTATATACTTACCTGTTATCGTTTTATGAAGACCCAAGCCGTCCTTGGGGTGCCAATAACTTAGTACTTGCCAATGCGGCGATGCCTCATGTATTGCATAATATGCAAGAAGAGCTGAGTGCTGAAGAGTTTGAATCTGAAGTGGGTGATTTGGTTAACTTTATGGCGTGGATGGCAGAGCCTAACCGTCATGACCGTCAAGTGATTGGCTTCTTTGTGATTTTATTCTTATTAGTATTACTGATTCCAGTTTACTTATTGAACAAAGAATTCTGGAAAGATGTAAAATAATTAAGTATTAAAAAATATATTTTTATCGAAAAAAAGGCACTACTCTGGTAGTGCCTTTTTTGTCTATTAAAAGACCATAAAACACTGAACCATAATTTAAAACAAGGCTCACCCGCAATGTTTACGTACCTTGCCTTGATAATCAGGGCAACTTTGTTTACGATGATAGGCTTTACTATTAACATTAGGCTTTCATGATTGATGCGAACGACATTCCAAGTAGTCAGCTGATTTTATACGCTGATGACGGCTACGACAGTCATGTAGTGCGCCTATTACTTGAGGAAAAAAAGCTTGCCTATTATCTATCACGCTTGCACTCTGAACGGCCTGAAGATTTAACCGAGCTGAATCCCTATCACACCTTACCTGTTCTGCAACAACGTGAAATCGCACTGTATGAGATCAATGTTATCTTTGAGTATCTTGAAGAGCGTTACCATACAAACAAGCTACTGCCAGATACCCCGCAAGAGCGTGCTCAATTTCGCCAATTGGCTTGGCGTATTCAGCATGATTGGCTAGTACTCGGTAAGCGTCTACTCATGCACCCTAATAGCTTTAATAAAGTACAAGCTGCTATTGCGAAAAAACAATTAAGCGATTCTTTGATTACTCTATCACCACTGTTTGCTCATAAACCTTATTTTATGGCAGACGATTTTGGCTGGTGTGATGTATTGTTAGCACCTTTGTTATGGCGACTTGAAGAAATGGGAATTGAGCTGCCACGCGCAATTAGTCGCCCCTTATTTGATTATCAACAGCGGGTCTTTGAGCGTACTAGCTTTCAAAAAAGTGTGCGTTAATTAGGGTGTATCCTCAATCTGAGCATTAAACCTTAAATGGGCCAAAAATGACTAAATCTTTGTCAAACTGTGTCAAATAGCTTGCTTATATTTAGTTATTATCAGTACTATTTTCCTTGTTTGGCTGCAATTTTTATTACCATTTGCAAGAGCAGGACACACCCTAGACAATGCTTAACCGCTGCCTTAAAATAGAAAACAACAAAATATCTTTAGATTATTATCTTCAAATTATCAGTATAGGAAACCCTTAGATGAGCGAAACCACCTCTATTACCCCAACACGTCCTTATATGGTGCGCGCGCTTTATCAGTGGATAGAAGACAATCAACTAACGCCTTACCTGATGGTTGATGCCACTGCCGAAAATGTACAGATTCCAAGGGAACACGTGCAAGATGGTCGTATCGTATTGAATATCGCCAGCCGTGCGACTGGTAATATGAGTATGGAAAATGATTATATTCATTTTAGTGCGCGTTTTGGCGGCGTGTCACAAGATATTTGGGTACCAATGACGTCGGTATTAGGTATTTATGCGAAAGAAAACTCGCAAGGGATGTTTTTTGACCCCAATGAATATGACAACTATCAACCTGAAGATGATGCGATAGTAAGCTCACAGAAGAGCCCTACTGCGACACCTAAAACCAAACGTGATAATAAAGCTGGTTTAAAAGTGTTGAAATAGTCAATTTTTCGGTATAAAAAAGGCTGGTCGTATTATATACGGTCAGCCTTTTTGTGATTAATCTAAAAGATTTATCGTTGTGCACTTTCAGTTAGCATATAAGATTACTAGGTTCTTGGCAATGTCACGCCGCGTTGACCTTGATACTTACCGCCGCGATCTTTATAGCTGGTTTCACATACGTCATCAGCATCGCTTTGGAAAAATAGCATTTGTGCCACTCCTTCGCCTGCATAAATACGCGCTGGTAGATTGGTGGTGTTACTAAATTCCAAAGTGACATGCCCTTCCCATTCAGGCTCCAGCGGCGTCACATTGACGATAATTCCGCAACGGGCATACGTTGATTTACCAAGACAGATCGTCAACACATCACGTGGAATACGGAAATATTCCATGGTGCGTGCTAGCGCAAACGAGTTTGGCGGAATAATGCACTCGTCACCGATAACATCAATAAAGCTTTTCTCATCAAAGTTTTTTGGATCTACAATCACTGAATGAACATTGGTAAAAACTTTAAATTCAGGCGCGCAGCGTACATCATAACCATAGCTTGACGTACCGTAGCTAACCAAACGCTCGCCTGCATCATTAAAACGTACTTGACCCGCTTCAAACGGCTCAATCATGCCGTGTTCTTCAGCCATTTTACGAATCCAGCGGTCAGACTTGATAGACATTTTTGTTCCTTAGCAGCTATAAAATAAAATTTACGATATGAAGTGTATTTTGATAGCGACGATTATACGGAATTGAGCGCTCAATTTATAGGCTTGCCTGCGTTTAATATAAATCTACAATCAATACGACAACCGCCTACCATTTTGCGAAATGATCTTCTGCTAAGCCCATTATCTTATCGATTTTAATCACATCATCTTTTAGACGAATCTCACCACTATAAAAGCCAAGCCATTGCTCAAATATACTGGCAAGCACACCAAAGTTATCCGTCTTTTTATAAACGGTTATCGGCGTGAAGGTTAAGTCAATATCAACATTGCTCCAGCCTAGGTTTTGATGATAGATGCGCCAAGGCTGTCGCGTATTATCTATGGTTTTAGCAGTATCATCTTGCTCATTAGCTGGCAAATTTAAACCATCACGAACAAACATCACAGGCGGTAAATAATAAATCTGCCCATCCAGCCAGCACGCATTTTCGCTAACACCGGTCTCATTGACGCCCATCGCTAGATTTAGGACAAAATGACGACCGTCTGGCAAATAACTATTGATACAACTCCAAAACCAATTGGTCTTGTGACGCATATAACCAAGCGTCCAATCGAGATTGGCGATAGTCGTTTTGGAAAAGTGAATTTGTTTGGCTTGAGCATCAGTGTTAAATTTTGAATGGGATTTAATCAGTAAACGACCAGATATACCCGTCAACGGTTCTTTTTGGGTGAAGGTCCAGCCGCGCCTGCCCGTTGGTGTGCAGACTGCTAATGGCACTGCTTGCCGCTGTAGCGTCGCATCAAGCGTAATGTGTTTACTGTCCAATGCTACTGCGATTTGTGAAGGCGTAAAATCCAATGTTAATGTGAGACTACTATGGATGAATGCCATTTGCCCTTGATAGCACTCGCCTTCTAACTGTGTTTGCCGCGTTAACGGCTGCAATGCTTCACAAACCTCTAGCTGCTCAGTCTCATCGTTATAAAGATAAACAAAGGCACTGGTTGCCAACTTAATCGTTGCCAATGCCAGACAAACCCGATAAGGCGGCTGGATAATTTGAATAAAGCAAAATTGATTGGCTTTTAACTCTTTGCGCCAGTTTGGCAGCGTCTTTTGCGAAATAAGATGACTGTAGTAGTCCAAA
This sequence comes from Psychrobacter immobilis, assembly GCF_003148585.1. Taxonomy (GTDB): domain Bacteria; phylum Pseudomonadota; class Gammaproteobacteria; order Pseudomonadales; family Moraxellaceae; genus Psychrobacter; species Psychrobacter immobilis. The sequence goes on from NZ_QGGM01000003.1 coordinate 163,731, forward strand.
TAGTTGATATTTTTAACGTGAGCAAAGATGCCAAAAGTAGGCTGACCGTTTTTAATCAGCTCATCGAGCACAACTGGCTTAATGCTGGTAGATAAGTGTTGTTGGTTTTGGTCATTGCGATTTTGATTCATGATTAAGGCATCCTAGCCAAATTTTTCTAAAGGTATTATTGATTTACAGCTACTATCTGTCCTTGATAGCGAACTGTGGTATGCACCACTTTTCTTTTTGTCTTTGCGAACGCCGCCCAAATTGCTTCTCTAATCGCTTTTATTTATATCATCGTCAATCCGTCTGCCAATTCTTCAGAGACATTGACTACTGCAAAAGCACTTATTCCAAACAGATGCTTAGGAAATTTAAGTAGTAGATAAGCTAACGCTTGTACCGCTCTTAAAAGATCAGTAATCACCATGCGGCGATTACCAAAGTCATCATTAACTTGATGCCGTTTGCTACTATAAAGATGGGAGTAGCAAACGGCAATCACTTGATTGTTTGAGAGCTCAATCACGTATATCGGCGGGCGCAATAATTTCAAAAATATATACTGCGTGGGAATATCGTCTAAATGGCGTTGATAAATAGATAAGCTCACAATACTCCCTTTTTGAAAATCTAAGCCCTTTAATTTTATTTGCTTAGGCTATTTAACTATTACTAGAAGCAATTAAAAACTATTAAAAAATACGCTTATCATTGACAGGCTTGGCGAATTTATTAATAGTGGCTTCGATATTTTTAGCAATGCTAAGATAGTACGGCGCAAACTCATCATCGGCTAATACGCTCGGCTCACCTTTATCCACTTGTGCACGGATGCCACTGGCGAGCGGTAATTGTCCCAGTAGCGGCACCTGATACTGTTCAGCGATTTTTTCACCGCCGCCTGTACCAAAGATAGCTTCTGTATGATTACAGTTACTACAGGTATGTAGTGCCATGTTTTCGACCACGCCGAGTACTGGGATATTGGTTTTGTTAAACATCTCAATGCCTTTTTGCGCATCAAGTAAGGCAATATGCTGCGGCGTCGTGACAATCACCGCGCCCGTCACGGGAATACGCTGCGCTAGCGTGAGCTGAATATCGCCCGTACCCGGTGGCATATCAATGACTAAGTAATCCAGCTGCGGCCAGTTGGTTTGATTATACAGCTGCATCAGCGCACCAGTAGCTTTTGGTCCGCGCCACGCGACAGGCGTATTGTCGCCATCGAGCAAGCTACCAATCGATAGCATTGCCATACCGTGCGCATTGATAGGAACAAACTGCTCGTTTTCCAGCTCAGGTTTGACATTATCGACGCCTAGCATCGTTGGCATACTAGGACCATAAATATCGGCATCCAGTACGCCAACACGGTTGCCTAGCTTTTGTAATGCCAAAGCAATGTTGACCGTGGTAGTGGATTTACCAACGCCACCTTTACCCGATGCCACGACGATAATATGACGAATACGCGGATGCGCGGCGAGTGACGCTTGTGTCGGCGCGGCTTTGGTAATTGGTGGTTCAACAGTAGTATTGCTATCAGCATTTGCCGCTGATTTATGTTGATTGTCCATGGCATTAGTGGTTTTTGGCATTGCTTTTGGCAGACTTGACCCCGAGCCTTTCGTCGGTGCGGGCAGACGAACATTCATATGAATAGTCTTGATCCCGTGCGGATGTAACAGTTGCCCAAGCTCTTGTTGGATAATTTCAGGATTACTATTTACGGGTAGACGCAAGTCTAAGGTGAGCTGGTCACCATCACGTTCGAGCCCCGTTACCATGGTGGCAATACTGACAGTACCTACCTCATAACCAAGCAGCACCTTGTCCACGGCACTATCGCGCTCTGCTCGCTGCTCTGGTGTTTCTGATTTTTTGGTGGAGGTTTTCTTCATAAAGTTAAACATAGCGACTATTACTGCCTATACAAGTGAGTGGGCATGGCAAAAACTCAGTGAATACAGTCGTGAACAATACCGCTCGTGAGTGTATTAGCCAGACCTTTTATAGTGACAGTGTAGCTGAATTACCACTATAAAAAAACCACAACGCTAGTGGGACTAGGCTTTATAGCAGCGTTAACCGATAGACAAAAACTGTGAAGCAATAAACAAATAAATAAGTACACCCGAGGCATCACAGACAGAGGTAATCAAAGGTGCACTGGCAGTGGCAGGGTCAAAACCCAATTTATTAAGCACAAAAGGCAAGCTCATACCAATCACACAACCAATCATCACCACCGACATCATACTCAGTGCCAGCACTAACGACACCACTGCATCACCACGTACATAACCGATGATTGAGATAGCCACCGCCATCGTCGCCCCAAGCATCAACGCAACCATCGCCTCTCGACCCAATAATGAAAACCAGTCACGCATGACCACATCGCCAGTCGCCAAAGCTCGCACCATCAAGGTCGCTGACTGCGAGCCAGCGTTACCACCACTGTCGACCAATAAAGGTAAAAAGAACACCAATACCAAATTGGCAGCAATCACATCTTCAAAATTAGAAATACTTAATCCTGAGAGCAGGTTACCAAACACTAAAAACACCAACCAAAAGACCCGCTTACGGTATAACACTCGAACGCTGACGTCTTTTAATTTGCCAACCATGGTCGAGACACCGCCCGACTTATGGAAATCATCGGTTGCCTCATCACTCACCACATCCATCGCATCATCGTGGGTAACAATACCGACCAAAGCACCACTATCATCGGTAATAGGCAGCGCAATTAAATCATAGCGAGCCACGACTTTCGCAACGTCTTCTTGATCATCATTGACATTACAAGACACTACTGTGCTCATCATAATGTCATTAATCAGCTGTTCAGGAGCCGCTAAAATAAGTACTCGTAAAGAGACAACGCCTAATAATTTACGCTCATCATCAATCACATAAGCATGATAAATAGTCTCGGCATCAGGTGCTTCTAGGCGCAGTGCTGCCAATGCCTCAGAGACAGTCATATGAGCAGCTAAAGTCGCATAATCAGATGTCATCAACGCACCAGCAGTGCGCTCCTCATAGGCAGATAACTTACGAATATCTTCACGTTGTGCCTGTGCCAAGGCGGGTAGCAAAGCATCCCGCTGCTCCTGATTGAGGTGCTTATATAAGTCGGTACGCTCATCCGCAGGCATCTCGCCTACTATCTTTGCTAATACAGCCCGAGGAAATACATAGGCAAGGGCAACCTGAATATCCGTTTCTAAATAGGAGAACACGGTAGAACGATTGGGCAGATGCTCAAGTAGCTGCCACGCAAGATTTGGCTCCATGAGTGCCAGAACATCGGCAATATCAATCGGGCGCAAATTTTGAAGTTGATTGATTGATTGCTCAAACTGCTGTTGCTCGATAGCACGGCTTAATTTTGCTGCAAGCGTTTTTGCAAAATCCTTATTATTCATTATACTTACTCCGTGCGACCCGAAACGGTATTCAAGCGCTCATAAAAAAGAGCCAATCTAATTGGCTCAAATTAATATAAAAATAGATGCTAATGGATTGGTCTTTTATTAGCAAGCCCATGATTTTTAAATCAATCAATCAAACAGCCCGCGAACCTATCCATTGACCACGCTGTTAATTCATAAACCAACCATGACTGGCAACAATAGACTGACCGGTAAATACATTACTTGGGAATGCGGCTAAGAATAATGCCAGTTGGGCAATGTCATCAACGGTGGTAAATTCTTTGTCGACGGTATTCACCAGCATAATATCATTGACTACAGATTCTTCACTGATGCCTTTTTCAGCCGCTTGTTGCGGAATTTGCTTTTCGACCAACGGCGTTTTGACAAACCCTGGGCAAATTACATGCGCGCGTACATTATGCTCAGCACCTTCTTTTGCCAATACACGGCACAGCCCAAGTAACCCATGTTTCGCTGTGACGTAAGGCGCCTTAAACATGGATGCTTCATGCGAATGAACTGACCCCATATAGATGACCGTACCGCCTTTGTCATCTTTATACATGTGCTGTATCGCCGCTTTGGTGGTCAAAAATGCCCCATCCAAATGAATGGCGAGCATTTTTTTCCAATCCTCAAACGCCATTTTATGAATCGGATCGATGATCTGAATACCAGCATTGGAGACGAGAATATCAATAGCACCAAAGGTATCGACCAGTTTTTGTACACCGTCATTAACGGCAGATTCAGACGTTACATCCATGGCAATGGCAAATGCGCGTCCGCCTGCCGCTTCAATAGCATCAACGGTTTTCTGAGCGGCTTCAAGATTAATGTCAGCAATACCAACCGCTGCGCCTGCTTTGGCATAAGTTTCAGCGATATCACGTCCGATACCGCTGGCAGCGCCTGTGACCAATGCCACTTTGCCCGACAAATCCTGTTGTAATTGGGTCGCCATATTTTATAGTCCATTATCAAATAGGTTTTTTAGAGGTCTGTGCCAAATATATCTAACAAGCTTATTGAGCAATGCTCACTGGCGTTTTTTCTTGTAGCTCATCAAAGCTAACACCTTCTGCCAGCTCAACTAGCTTTAGACCGTTGTCAGTGACGTCTAGTATAGCAAGTTCTGTAATAATCCGATCAACCACCCCTTTGCCCGTCAATGGTAGCTCGCAATTGGCAAGGATTTTTGGCTCGCCGTGTTTATTGACTTGTTCCATCAAGACAATCACGCGCTGCACGCCAGCGACTAGATCCATCGCACCGCCCATGCCTTTGACCATTTTTTTGGGAATCATCCAGTTGGCCAAATCGCCTTTTTCTGACACTTCCATCGCACCCAATATCGCCAGATTAACATGACCGCCGCGAATCATCGCAAACGACTCTGAGCTACTAAAATAACTGGCGCCCGCTTCGGCAGTGACGGTTTGTTTACCCGCATTAATCAAATCTGCATCGACATTTTCTGCCGTTGGAAACTCGCCGATACCTAATAGACCATTTTCAGACTGTAGCCAAACATCGACATCTTTAGGGATATAGTTTGCGACTAAGGTTGGTAGTCCAATGCCTAAGTTGACATAATAGCCGTCTTGTAGCTCTTGTGCGGCACGCTGTGCCATCTGCTCTCTTGTCCATGCCATGATAACTTCCTTATTTTTATAACGACCCCAAAAAATATGATGAGCGGTGTCAAATTCGCTTAGTCTACTAAATGTAGCACTTTCACTCGTTTTCCTTGCCACTCAAATTTTTAGGAATAGTATTACTATACTCTATTATTAATTTAACACTTCTAAAAAACTCTATAAAGCCTTTAACTAAGCGCCTTCAACGGCCTTAGTCGTGGTTTTTTCAATACGCTTTTCAGGATTGCTATTCAAGACGATACGCTGCACAAAGATACCCGGCAGATGCACGTCATCAGGATCAAACGTACCTGTCTCTACGATTTCTTCGACTTCAACAATGGTGATTTTTCCTGCCATAGCGCAATCTGGATTAAAGTTACGCGCCGTTTTATTGAATATTAAATTACCTGCTTTATCCGCTTTTTGCGCTTTGATTAATGACACATCAGCGCGTAATGAGTGCTCAAGTATATAAGTACGACCGTCAAAATCACGGGTTTCTTTGCCTTCAGCGACCAGTGTGCCAACGCCAGTGGCGGTGTAAAAAGCAGGAATGCCAGCGCCGCCCGAACGTAGTTTTTCCGCTAAAGTACCTTGCGGCGTCAGCTCAACTTCTAACTCGCCTGCCAAGTATTGACGCTCAAATTCTTTATTTTCACCGACATAGGATGAAATCATTTTTTTAATCTGGCGCGTTTGCAATAGCAATCCTAAGCCAAAATCATCGACCCCAGCGTTATTACTGATGCAAGTTAACCCTTTAACACCACTATCACGCAATGCGGCGATTAACGCTTCCGGAATACCGCACAGACCAAAACCACCGATAGCGAGGGTTTGTCCATCGCTGACGATGCTTTTTAGCGCTTCTTCGGCACTGCTATATACTTTTGATTGACTCATGCTTATCTCCTTGCAAGTCTATTTTTTGTTATTAACTTCTATCATCAATGATTATGAGTGGGTGACATCACTCAATATTCCCATATTTATATTAATACAATTTCTATCGATATATCATAATTAAAAATCTTGTGCTAACTTACCATATTATTCTCGTAGCGAGAAGAGAATAACCATAGGAATATACAAGCCAGCGCAGTAGCGGTATATATGATGGGTCAATATCTTATTAAGACAGGATTTATGTTTAATAAAATATCAAATATTGCCTATTTTAAGTAATTTTATTGACCAATATCACTATGCTCTGCATACTCGCTGATTGAACTTTGCCAAGGAGGGCGAGCATGTTTAGTACCTTTGCTATTGTCATTACTTTATTATTATTGATGTTTTTTGCTTATCGCGGTTATTCCGTGCTGATATTAGCACCGATTATGGCGACATTAGCCGTACTATTATCAGGTGATTTTTTAAGCACGATTCCTGCCTATACCGATGTGTTTATGGGCGCATTGAGTGGATTTTTACTTAAGTTTTTCCCTATCTTCTTATTGGGTGCACTATTTGGGCGTTTAATGGCAGACTCTGGTGCGGCGACTGCGATTGCCAAAACTGTGGTCGAAAAGCTTGGTGCCAGCAAAGCCATCTTAGCGGTTATCTTAGTTTGTGCCATTTTAACCTATGGTGGCGTCTCTTTATTTGTCGTGGCATTTGCTATTTACCCCATCGCCAAAGACTTGTTTAAAGCCGCTGATATTCCTAAGCGCTTGATTCCGGCAGCGATTGCCTTAGGTTCATTCACCTTTACGATGACGGCATTGCCAGGTACGCCTGCCATTCAAAACGCCATTCCGATTCCTTACTATAATACCAACGTTTTTGCCGCGCCTATCTTGGGTATTATCGGCGGTACTATCATGTTTATTTGTGGTTGGTTATGGCTACAATCACGCGCCAGAAAAGCCAATGCAGCAGGCGAAGGCTATGGTCAGCATGACGAAGAGGATGTGGGCGGCGTTGGCGCAGCCAAAAAAGACACTGAGGTATTAAATACGCATCACACCTCATTTACTATTGCTATGATTCCACTGGTGTTGGTCATTGGCTTAAATGCTCTATTAACTTACGCTGTCTTTCCATCAGTGGATTTTAGCGGCTTACAAGCTCAGTTTCCTGATCTAAATATCGCAGGCTCACTGGGTTTATGGTCAATTATCATCTCGTTAGTCGTGGCTTGTGCGGTGTTAATTTTGTTACGTATCGGTCATTGGAATAATCTGCAAAAAACCATCAACCGTGGTACTTATGATTCGATGTTGCCTATTTTTAATACCGCCTCAGAAGTTGGTTACGGCGCGGTTATCGCCTCGTTAGCAGGCTTCCTTATCATTCGTGATAGTATCTTAAATCTAACGCCTGACAATCCTTTAATCTCAGAAGCGGTGGCGATGACCACGCTGGCTGGTATTACTGGCTCGTCATCTGGAGGTTTAAGCATTGCCCTCTCTACGTTGGGTGAAGACTATTTAAGAATGGCGGTCGCAGCGGGTATTGACCCAGAGCTCATGCACCGTGTTGCTGTGATGGCAGCGGGTGGTTTGGATACGTTACCGCATAGTGGCGCGGTCATCACCTTACTTGCGATTTGTGGTTTGACCCATAAGCAGTCTTATCTAAACGTCGCCATGGTAACGATGGTGATTCCACTTATTGCTGTGGTCGCCGTTATCATTTTAGGGACGATATTTGGCTCGTTCTAATGTCCTGAAATGAGGCATTTATTAAACCTTAAAGATAATTAAATTTAACGATTATTGCTTGATACCGAAGAGCCCACTAAGCGATTGCTTGGTGGGTTTTTTATGGACGCTTTCTCATTACTACCTCTAAATACAACCGACTATTTATCTCTCATAATTGATTGACACTCTATATACCGTATAGAGTTAATCGCTTTATTAACGACTATATTAATTACTCAGGTAATGTCACAAATTTGGCCGAATTACGGTATCATAGGCACACTTTTTTAAATTTTTATTTGCTTAATACGTTTTAGCATTGATAGTTTGATATTAATAGTATCGCGTCTAATAGCTCAAAACCGCTGAAGACGTTTGATAACCAACCCGTTTATATAAAAATATAGGTGATAAAAGTGCGTGAGATTCTAGTAACCAGTGCGCTGCCCTACGCCAATGGCTATATCCATTTGGGGCATCTTGTAGAATATATTCAGACCGACATTTGGGCACGTGCCATGAAAGCGCAAGGCCATCAGGTCACTTATGTCTGCGCAGACGATGCACACGGTACGGCAATCATGCTCAAAGCAGAAGCCAATGGCGTCACGCCAGAGGAACAAATTGCCTCGGTGAAAGCGTCGCATGAAGCAGATTTTGCTAAATTTTTGATTAACTTTGACAATTATCACAGCACCCACTCAGAAGAAAACAAGCATTTTTCTGAGCTGATTTATCGTCGTTTAAATGATGCTGGGCATATTAGTACCAAAGATGTCGAACAATTATTTGACCCTGAAAAACAGCTATTTTTAGCCGATCGTTTTGTCAAGGGTACTTGCCCTGAATGCGCAGCGGCAGACCAATACGGCGATAACTGTGAAGTCTGCGGTACGACTTATGATGCAACGGATCTTAAAGACCCGCATTCAACGCTATCAGATGCCACGCCTATTCTAAAAACGTCCAAGCATTACTTCTTTAATTTGCCTGAATTTGAGCAATTCTTGAAAGATTGGACGCGTAGTGACAATCGCTTGCAAACATCGGTCGCCAATAAACTACAAGAATGGTTTGAAGCAGGTCTGGCAACGTGGGACATTTCCCGTGATGCGCCCTACTTTGGTTTTCAGATTCCAGATACCCCAAGCGATGAGCCAGACAAATATTTTTATGTTTGGCTAGATGCGCCAGTCGGTTACATGGCGAGCTTCAAAAACCTATGCGATAAGCGCGCAGGTACAGACGAGGCGCTTGATTTCGACCGTTATTGGATGCAAGAAAACGAGCATAAAACCGAGGTGTATCACTTCATCGGTAAAGACATCGTTTATTTCCATGCGCTATTTTGGCCTGCTATGCTTGCTGGTAGTGAGTTCCGTACACCAACGGGTGTTTTTGCTCATGGCTTCTTGATGGTCAATGGCGAAAAAATGAGTAAGTCACGCGGTACTTTTATTAAAGCCGAAACGTATGCTGATCACTTACATCCTGAATACCTGCGTTATTATTTTGCTAGTAAACTGTCTGATAAAGTCGAGGATATCAACCTTGATTTAGAAGACTTTATGCAAAAGGTTAACTCTGATCTAGTTGGTAAAGTGGTCAATATCGCCAGTCGCAGCGCTGGATTCTTGGTCAAAAAGTACGATGGCATGCTCACAGAGGTCTGCGCTGAGCCAAGTTTATTAGAAGACATTACCAAAACGGGCGATGAGATTGCTGCCGCTTACGAGAACCGTGAGTTTTCTCGCGCCATGCGTTTGATTATGCAATGTGCTGATAAAGCCAATGAATATATCGATGAGAAAAAACCATGGGCGCTTGCTAAGGTCGAAGGCGCAGAGCAAGAAGTTCAAGATGTTTGCTCGGTCGCGATTAATATCTTCCGTCAATTAATGGTTTATCTTGCACCAGTATTGCCTGAGCTAACCGCCAATGCCAAAGAGTTTTTGAACATTGACGACTTAAGCTTTGCCAGCCGTAATGAGTGGCTATTGGGTCATAAAATCAATAAGTTCAAGCCTTTGATGCAGCGTATCGAAGAAAAAGACGTTGCCGCGATGGTTGAGGCGTCAAAAGAGTCTTTGGCTCAAGCTGCTGCTCCAGTGGCTAGCAAAGCCGTTGCTAAAAAAGATAATAAGCCAGCAAAAGAAGCTGGTACTGATATAGATGCTGAGACAAATACTGAGCAAACTGACTATATCGGTATCGAAGACTTTGCCAAAGTTGAGATGAAAGTCGCTCACGTTTTAGCCTGCAATCATGTCGAAGGCGCAGATAAGCTTTTACAATTTACCTTGGACGTTGGCGAAGACAAACCGCGCAATGTGTTTAGCGGCATTCGTAAGTTCTATGAGCCTGAGCAATTGCTAGATAAAAAGGTCATTTGCGTGACCAATCTTGCTCCGCGTAAGATGAAGTTTGGTGTCTCAGAAGGGATGGTGCTATCAACTGGCAATCCCAAAACCCAGCTGACGGTGGTTACTTTACCTGACAACTGCGTGATTGGCGATGTGCTTGCTTAATAGTTAGGCTTACTCAACAAACAAAAAAGATGTCCAACTGGGCATCTTTTTTATTGTCCCAAAACTATCGCTGGTCAATCGCCAAAATCAGTGCTTATATAGAAGATAATATCGATACACATTGACTCAGCACGTTCTTTATAGAGGTAATGACAAACGCGTTTTAATTTCTTATTGCCATAAGTTACATTACTGTCATAATATGGACGTAATGATCAATGGATTGATTACTTTGATGTTAGCCCGTTATCTCAGCATGCACATAACATTGACTCGGGTAACCTGCACTCTCTAACCTATGAGCCCCAATAAAATGACCTTTGCTACTACTTTACGCTTCAGCCTATTCGGTGCTGCTATGAGCGCCGCGCTTGGATTAATTGGCTGCTCAAACACGACCGACACTGCTGCAACGACAGATACAAGTGCCGCCGCAGATTCTGATAAGCCTGCCAAGACATTAGCCATCACTCAAATCGTCGAACATCCTTCATTAGATGCGATGCGCCGCGGCATTATTGATGAGTTGGCAGATAATGGCTATGTTGAAGGCCAAAATCTAACCATTAATTTTCAAAGTGCTCAGGGCAATACAGCGACAGCAGGTCAGATTGCTAAGCAGTTTGCAGGAGACAATCCAGATGCCATCGTGGCAATCTCGACGCCATCAGCTCAGTCTATCGTTGCGTCAACTAAGACGGTTCCAGTTATTTATACGGCTATCTCAGACCCTGTCGCGGCAAAGCTCATTAACGAGAACAATACGCCTATCCAATCTAATGTGACAGGACTGTCTAGTGAGCTACCTATCGAGCCGCAACTAGACAATATTCAAAAAATTGCGCCCAATGCAAAAACCATTGGCTATGTTTATAGTCCAGGTGAAGTCAATTCGGTGGTGGTACTCAATCAACTGAAAAAAGCTGCGCCTGCGCGTGGGCTTAAGATATTAGACGTCACCGCCAATCGCCCGACGGATGTGGCCATGGCGACTCGTAGCCTTGCTGGTCGTGTTGATGTGATTTATACCTCACTAGATAACAACGTTGTATCCGCCTTTGAAGCGATGGCAGGTGCTGCCAACGAGCTTGATATTCCTGTCATTGCCTCAGACGAATTCAGTGTGCGACGTGGTGCGACTGCGGCGCTTGGTGTCAATGATTATGACTTTGGTCGTACCACAGGCAAAATGGTGTATCGTGTGTTAAATGGCGAAGCAGTTAGTAGCGTTAAGCCTGAAGTGATGAATACCTTAACCTTATATGCAAGCCCGAAACATGCGGCTGAGCAAGGCGTCAGCCTGACTGATGAGCTGCTAAAAAATGCCATTAATGTCGACAAACAAGCGCAGAGTTCGGATAAATAATATGGATAAATAGTTTTGACAAGTAGCACTGAAAAATAACATTTAGCCTTCTATATTGATGGCTCGCTTTACCCTTTACCCATCTATACCTTTTATCTATAAATTAAATAATGTACGGACACATTATTATTTTCAGGAGTGAGACCCATGTTGTATCAAAATCGTTTTGGTCATTTTAACTTTAGTAAAGCACTATTATTAGGTGGCGTTTGTACGGCCATCTTAACTGGCTGTAATCAATCAGCACAAGATACCAGCACCACTGATACAGCTGCGACTGGCGATGCAGCCACGGCTATGAAGACTGTCGCAATCACAGCTATCGTCGAACATCCAGCGCTTGATGACGTCCGTAAGGGCGTTATCGACGAGCTTAATGAAGCAGGCTTTAAGGATGGTGAAAACTTAACGGTTAATTTCCAAAGCGCACAGGGTAACACTGCTACTGCTGGACAGATTGCTAAGCAATTCGTCGCAGACAATTCAGACGTTATCGTTGCGATTGGTACTCCATCAGCGCAGTCAGTAGCTGCTGCTACTAGCAGTATTCCTTTAGTATTCTCAGCAGTCACTGACCCAGTTGCCGCCAAACTAGTGACCAAACTAGATGGCTCTGGCACCAATGTCACTGGCGGCTCTGATGCCCTGCCTTATGAGCCACAAATTGAGCTGATGCGTCAAATCATTCCTAGCCTGAAAAATGTCGGCTATGTTTATAGCCCAGGCGAAGTCAACTCAACGATTATCTTGAAAAACTTAAAAGAAAAACTGACACCACTAGGTATCAATGTACTCGAGGCGCCTGCCCAGCGTAGTACTGATATTGCGATGGCAGCACGTAGCCTCGAAGGTAAGGTCGATATGATCTATACCTCAACCGATAATAACGTCGTATCGGCTTACGAATCACTATATCAAGTCGCTAAAGAGAGCAAAATCCCACTGATTGCGTCTGACACTAGCTCAGTTGAGCGTGGTGCCGTTGCTGCATTGGGCGTGAATTACTACGAGCTTGGTCGCGAAACAGGCAAAATCGTGGTACGTATTTTAAATGGTGAAAAAGCAGGTGCTATTCCTGTCTACACCCCGCAAATGTTGGATCTATACGTTAGTCCAAAGCATGCCAAAGAAGAAGGCATTACTTTGTCACAAGCGGTTATCGATAAAGCAAAAGAAGTGGTAGAATAACGCACTTTTATAGCTAGCTCATTACAGCTATCATAAGGTAGATATCGAGTTTGATGGATTTGGTGTCAGCCGTCATCTACCTTTATGCGATGAGGCTAAATGTTTAACATCAGAAACCCAGCTATGAATCAGTAGGCTGGGCTTCTTATTTAAACCACATTGATTAAATATAAAGTATTTGCGTCATTTCTAAATTTGCCCTTTTTTTAATCAAAGCTTTGAACCTAGGTAGCTTATGATAGCTGTTGATCGTGACATGTTTTGGTTTACCCTAACCGCAGATTGTTTAATCTGTTAAATTCACCGCTTAGTCGTTTAGCTAAAATTGACGTATAGATGAGACAGCGCTGATCTATCTCACGCACTCATTCTATGAATCGATATTAGAACGTTAGTTGCTAAACGCTTGGTTATGACTTACTGATCTCTTATGTCTTTAATTGCTTTTTTTGGTGCACTTGAAAGCGGTCTGATTTATGGCCTAGTAGCACTTGGTGTGCTGATCTCATTTCGCACCCTCGACTTCCCCGACTTGACCGCTGACGGTAGTTTTCCACTAGGTGGCGCTGTCGCTGGTATTTCTATCATCGCTGGTGTCAACCCATGGCTTGCCTGTGCTTTTGGTATGTTGGCAGGTTCCGTCGCTGGTATTGTTACGGCATGGCTACACGTCAAGCTTGGCATCCTGCAACTACTTGCCAGTATCTTGGTGATGGTCGCACTATATTCTATCAATTTACGGATTATGGGTGCGCCGAACTTGCCATTATTGGGTGAAACCACGGTCTTTAGCACCTTGGTCACTGATGGCAACGGTTATTGGATGCGCTGTCTAATTATTGGTGTCGTGGTGATAGCTGCCATGTTATTTTTAAACTGGTTTTATAGTACTGAAACGGGTCTTTCGATGCGGGCGACGGGCTCCAACCTCCGCATGGCACAGGCGCAAGGCATTAACACCTCATGGATGACCATCATTGGTATGGCGATTTCTAACGGTTTGATTGCTCTAGCAGGTGCATTGTTTGTGCAGACGCAAGGTGGCGCAGATATCTCGATTGGTATTGGTACCATTGTCATTGGTTTGGCAGCGGTCATCATTGGTGAAACCATCATTCCTGCCAAGCGTATTTGGCTGATTACCTTTGCCGTGGTTGTCGGTGCGGTGCTGTACAAGCTATTTATTCAGGTGGCGCTATCGAGCGATACGCTCCGTAGTATTGGTTTTGGCCCGCAAGATTTAAACTTGATTACAGCGCTACTCGTCGTATTTGCCTTGGTTTTGCCAAAAGCTAAAAATAAATTTTTAAGTCGTAAAGTTCGGGCTTAATGTCAATGTGCAACCATAAGGAATAATTATTATGATGCAAGCTACAAATTTGCGGTTGACCTTTAATCCTGGAACGCCCATTGAAAACCCTGCCCTACGCGGTATCAATCTCAACATCGCTGATGGTGAATTTGTCACCGTCATCGGTACCAATGGCGCGGGTAAATCAACTTTTTTAAATGCGGTCAGTGGTACCACGCGCGTCGATAGCGGTTCAATCTTATTAAATGGTATCGATGTCACCAAAAAGACCGCGCACCAACGCGCCCATTGGGTGGCACGTGTGTTTCAAGACCCGATGGCGGGGACTTGTGAGGCGCTAACCATTGAAGAAAATATGGCGCTGGCTTATAAGCGCGGCGGCAAACGTGGTTTGAGCTTTGCACTCAACCAAAATAACCGTGATTTATTTCGCGAAAAATTATCAGTATTAAAATTGGGGCTAGAAAATCGTTTGACCGACCGTATGGGTCTGTTATCCGGTGGTCAACGTCAAGCTGTTAGCCTATTGATGGCTTCACTGCAACCTTCCAAAATTTTATTGCTTGATGAGCACACTGCTGCCCTCGACCCTAAGACTGCTGCTTTCGTTTTAGAATTGACCGATAAGATTGTGACGGACAATCAGCTCACGACCATGATGGTCACGCACTCAATGCAGCAGGCATTGGCACATGGCACCAGAACAGTGATGTTACATCAAGGCCAAGTGGTACTAGATGTGGCTGGCGATAAACGTCAAGGCATGACTGTACATGACTTACTTGATATGTTTGAGCAAACTCGCGGCGAAAAAGTCGAAGATGATAGCTTGATATTGAGTTAAATAACTTAGCAAAATTCTTCAACTCTTGAAAAAATAGAACGTCTGTTTAATAGCAGGCGTTTTTTTATGACTGCTTTAATTGGTACGACTGTCTTAATTTTTAAGCATCAAGCAATACTAACTTTTGAATCAACTCACTGACATGTTGTGACTGCATTTTTTTCATCACTTGTGAACGATGCACCTCTACCGTACGGACGGAAACGTCTAAATGATCAGCGATATTTTTATTCAGATTACCTTCTAACAATTCATTGGCAACCTGCTTTTCTTTATCGGTCAGCTGCGCATAGAGCTTTTTAATATCATAAAGCGTGGCGCGTTTTAGAGTGAGGTCTTGCGCACATGCAAGCGCTTCTTGTAGCCGGCGGCTATTAATCGGTTTTTCTAGATAATCAGCCGCACCTTGCTTCATCATATTGACAGCATCAGCAATCTCGCCATTTCCCGTTAGCGCTATCAATGCCATAGGGCTGTCCTGTTGACTAAGATGCACTTGTAGCGCTTGACCACTCATCTCTGGCATCATCAAATCACTCACAATCACTGCTGGGCGATAGATATTGACTTGCTGCAAAAAAGTCAACGCACTTGCCCACACTTGGGTCGATAGCCCTAAGCTGCTAATCAAAAAATCACAGGACATGCGCACACTTTCTTCGTCATCAATGATATGAATAATAAGCGATTCTGGCGTAATGCCTGATAAATCGTCAGACAGATGACTGTTTTCATCTTGCCAGCACGTAGGCTCATTTGAGAGTTGATTAGACGTCATATGTGACCTTATGGCTAAATACATTATTGATATTCATTAGAGTTTTTCGTCGTTATTCGCTAAAGATAATGGCAGATAAAAAGATATTTGTGCGCCCACCATGTTTGACAGCTGATAGTTAGCATTGGTTTGTAGCAGCTGGATTTTACCATTTAAGCTACGTTTAAAGCGGTGCTGCTCGCTGCTCATTACTTGGTAAACTTGCTCAATTTCATGCTTGGTATCAATATTATTTAGCTGCATCATACCGCCCAATGACTTGCATAAGCGCTGACATATCATCAGTCCTAATCCTAGACCGTCTGCTTTCGTTGATTGAGTAGCATACTGACTGGGTAGGTTCTCTGGTAGGTGCTGTGCTTTAAGCTGGGCTTGATCAAAGCCGCCAGCATCATCGCTTAGATGCAATACCAGCCATTGCTTGCCATCGTGTTCCTCTGCCTGACACCGTAGCATGATATTGGTCGCCCCTTGCTGCACAGCATTGGTCATGCTATTTATCAGTAACTGATCTAATAGTAAATTTGGCAAGGTTAAATGCTGGTAATCACTTGCCAGCCAAAAATTGACACCTACTGCTTGCTCACCCAATAATAAGATGCACTGTTGATAGATAGCTGCGATATCGACACGAGTTTCATTCGCTTGCGACCGTCCAGCCCAACGGCGGATATTAGTCACCACAGCAGCGACGCGTTCTGTTTCGTTGACAATTTGCTGTAGAGCATTCTCTGTTGCCGCATTATCAAGTGGCGCTATGTCGATAGCATTTTTAGACAAACTTGCGTGTTGACTGCGTATCAACAACCCTTGCGCATAATTTTGAATGGTTGCCAGTGGCTGATTGATTTCATGAGCGATAGCACCGCTCATCTCACCGATGACCGCAAAGCGCTCTGATTGGTGTAACTGCTGATCATAATCACGGATTAGCCTATTTTGCCGCACTATCTTTTTTTGCCGCCGCCATGCTAGCCAGCTCATCCAAGCATAATTTACTGTCGATATCAGGATAACCAAAATAATCACAGCCATCCACAATCGATGCGCCTTTATCCAGTCGATCATATGCGCGCTCAGCTGCTTTTGGGCGGGATGGCGATTCATCTCATAAAGAATGCGCTCAGCATCGCTACTCGATTCTGCTGGTAACCAGCGCTGCTCTAATTGACTCTTGCCAAATAAATTTTGATTGATCTGGCGCACCAAAGCATCTGGCGCTTGCTCGGTCGCTGCCAATGTCCAATTTGGGTATATTTTCGTTGAAGAGTGGCAGCTGGATACAGTGTCGACTGGATGAATGAGACGGTATTGCTTGTCATTGATTTGACCGCGCCTTGCCATCTCCTCCATCAGACAAAGCGGCGTAATGGCAGCGTCTACCTTGCCACTAGCCAAGGCATGCAAAGTGCGCTCTATCGGATAACCGACAAACTGTGTTTGGTAGTGATTTGGCATAATGCCATTTTGCTGTAATAAATGTGCGCCCAATAAATAACCGCCAAATGCGTCAGTGTCGACGGCAGCAATATGACGTTGCTCCAAATCCTGCAAACGATAAATATCACTGTCGGCAGCGACCCATAAAGCACTGGCGACCTCTTCCATCGCACTCGGCTGTTTTAATGGCGTATATTCATTTAGTTTATTAAATTCATTGGCGAGGGTGACTGTCGTCGATAGCTGATTTTGCGATTGTTGCCCATTAACACCCTCAGCATCAAATCCTTGATTGCTAAAAATTTTATCACGAGGACTTTTATCACGAGCGTTTTGCGCATTGCTATTTAATTGAGCCGTCTCTGTTTGTAAGGTAGCCAGCCAGCGCCACCTGATGGTATTCATTTTTATAAACTGTACTTGCGGGCCAAGCACTAGCGCAAACTGCTGTGCCTCTATTTGCTGTTGCCAATTCTCCAGCGCCAAAGGTACCAATATCACGGTGTCATCTGACAACTGATCATTAAGCTCGTCAAGCCATGGCTGCCAGCGATTTTGCGCGGCTGTCTCGCCCTGAGGTGCCAGCACACCCAAATAGTAAGTCTGTGCGGTTGCCTTAGATAGCGGTAACCAAGCAGCCGAGGCTACAACGATAATAAAACAAGTCTTTAAAGCAGCCCAAATTTTAGACTTTTTATGCATACACCTAGCCTTATATTTGACCTACTAAACGTACATTATAAGTAAAAACCTTAATTATAATGTGGTTTTCCACAATATCACAATATTACCCGCTACCCTATACTATATGACAGTTGTGTAACTTTTAATTCGCTGAGCTTAAATCACAAATATTCGATTTCAATTTTGATTTCAATAAGAATGATTAATACACCTCATGAAATATGGGTGATGAATTATAAGCTTAGTAAAAATATCTTATGGAGGGCGGGCTTATGAAAAAATGGCCACTGATTATAATAATAGCAGCCATCATCGGGCTGGTGGTTGCCTTTATTATTGGGCAATTACTGCCAAATATGCGCACCAGCAGTAACGATATCGAGGTCAATATCACTGATCCTGCTCTCATCAAGCAGGGCGAATATATCGCGCGCACTGCTGACTGTGTCGCGTGTCATACCACGCTCGATGGCGAGACTTATGCAGGCGGTTTGCCTATGCTAACGCCACTTGGGGCAATTTATTCGACCAATATCACACCCGATCAAGAAACTGGCATCGGTAACTATAGTTTCGACGACTTTAAAAACGCCGTTAAGCATGGGGTACGCAGTGATAATAAAGCCTTGTACCCTGCTATGCCGTACCCCTCTTACCAACTCATGCCAGACGAAGACTTAGCCGCGATGTACGCTTTCTTTATGTCCGATGTCAAAGCCGTCAAGCAAGCCAATCTAAAAAGCGAGCTACCTCCGATAGCAAACTGGCGCTGGCCCTTGGCATACTGGCAGGTCTTATTTGATCGCAAGCGTGACTTTGTCCCTGAGACAGACGATGCCCTATTGACTCGTGGTCAATACTTAGTCGAAGGTCCTGGGCACTGTGGCTCTTGTCATACTGGACGCGGTATCGGCTTTCAAGAAATCGCTCTAAGTAATGCAGATTCTAACAAGTATTTGAGCGGTGCCATCATCGATGGTTGGCGTGCTAAAAGTATCCGCGGTGAGCATCGCGGACTTGGTACTTGGACGGTCGCAGAATTAAATGACTTCTTCAAAACTGGTCGTACTGATACCACTGCTGCCTTTGGTGCCATGGCCGAAGTGGTTGAGCATAGCACCCAGTATATGACCGACTACGACATCAATGCCATGTCATCCTATCTAAAAACGTTAACGCCAGCACCAAACAAAGAAGCCACACTGCCTGCGAAAAAAGACCTCACTACGCAAAAATTACTAGATGGTGATTATGATTCGCGCGGTTCGATTTTGTACGCCGAATATTGCCAAATTTGTCACCGTGTCGATGGTAAAGGAGTCGCGCGTATTTTCCCAGCGCTTGATGGCAATAGTGCGGTTTATTCTAACAATGCCGATTCGGTCTTACAGATTACCTTGAGCGGTGGTCGTATGCCTGAAACCCCACATGACCGTATGGCATTTACCATGCCTGAATTTAGCAATCTTAGCGATGCAGATGTGGCAGAAGTGGTCAATTATGTCCGTAATAGCTGGACCAACCAAGCACCTGAAATCGATGTCGATGATGTGGTAAAAATGCGGGCTTTCCTCGCCAAAAAACCAAAAACCAGTACGGATATTGCCCCAGACCTAAGTATTGATGCGCAAACAAAAGGAGCAAAATAATGAAAAAATCTCCACTCAACTTGCCTCCCATAGGTAGCGTTGTCTCTCAAAAAATCAATATAAGCAACTTAACCACTGCTATCCTTACTGCTTCAGCGTTTAGTATCGCCGCTATCAGTAGTGGTTGCTCGCAGCCCGAGCCTATCGAGCAGAATGCGCCTGAGTACGGCTTAGTCACTGCTGATGATGCCAACGAAGATATCGGTACTTATGTGCTGCCGCAAGATACGGCTATCTTAGATGAGCCAAATGCTGATGAGATATTTTATGGTAAACGCTTATTAAACGAGACCAAGCGCTTACTGCCAGAGCATGTGGGCGCGCAGATGAACTGTAACAGTTGCCATATCTCACAAGGTAAAATTCCACTGGGTGATCCGTACATCAATAGTTATAACTTCTATCCGCGCGTGATGCCACGATCTGGTAAGGAAGTTGATTTAACCAAACGTATTAATGGCTGCTTCCAGCGCTCAATGAATGGCAAACCGTTGAAACCTGAATCCCCTGAAATGCTGGCAATGTTGGCTTATATGAAGTGGCTATCGCAAAACACCCCAAAAGAGCAAAAAGTCGATATCCAAAATGCAGGTAAAGTGGATGAATCACTAATCCCAGATCCTGTCCGCGGCGAACAAATTTATAAAGCTCAATGTGCAACTTGTCATGGTGATAATGGCGAAGGCATCAAAGACAGTCGCGGTGATATCGTATTCCCGCCACTATGGGGCGATGAATCCTTTAACATCGGTGCTGGTATGGCACGTACTTACAAGGCAGCGGCCTTTGTAAAATACAACATGCCGATGGGTATTCAGACCAAAGGCTTATGGGGTCACGGAAATGTGCTGAGCGATCAAGATGCCGTCGATGTGGCGCACTTCTTTACTCATCAGCCGCGCCCTGACTTTGCTGGTAAGGTCAATGATTGGCCAAATGGTAAAAAACCTAAAGACGCGCGTTACTGATATCTTAAGAAGACGGTATTTATAAAGACTTTACTTAATAGGACTTCACTTAGCAGACATCATTCTATGCTCGCTTGTGAGTGAGCATAGACACGATAAACCTTTAAGAAAATGCATTTTTCTTAAAGGTTTTTTTGTTATCTATAGTTAATGCTTCTACAAACTTCTCGCTCGTCACTATATAGTTGCTGTATATCAAAGTCCGCTACCGCCATTTACTATGAGGTCTGTCATGCGCAAAATTCCTGTCTACTCCCACCCTGCTGCCGGTTGGCCTGCGCTGATTTCCTCTACTCGTAAGCTGATGGATTATCAGACTTTTTTACGGGGTAGCGTAAGTGTGCTAAAAAGCAACCAACCCAAAGGCGGATTCGACTGTCCGGGCTGCGCTTGGCCAGATCATAAGTCACATAAAGCCATTGATGTCTGTGAAAACGGCATCAAAGTCATCGCCAGTGAGACCATGACTAAAAAAGCCGATGCGCAGTTTTTTGCGCGACATAGCGTCACCGAACTACAAGGCTGGTCGGGCTATGAGCTTGAGCATAGTGGTCGTTTATCAGAGCCTGTATATTATGATGCCGCGCAAGACCGCTACTTACCAATCTCTTGGGAAGCCGCTTATACATGTATCGCTGAGCAATTAGGACAGCTTGATTCGCCAAATGAGGCGCTATTTTATACCTCAGGCCGTGTGACCAACGAGCCCGCCTTTATGTATCAGCTGTTTGTGCGCTGTTTTGGCACCAATAATTTACCAGATTGCTCCAATATGTGTCACGAACCAACGTCGGTAATGCTCGGTAGACAGTTGGGTATTGGCAAAGCGACCGTGAAACTGGAAGACTTTGAGCAAGCCAAACTGATATTGATGTTTGGACAAAATCCTGCGACCAATCATCCACGCATGCTTGAAATGCTTGCTCATGCTCACGAGCAAGGCTGTCGAATCCTCTCAATCAACCCTATGCGCGAACAAGGCTTACGTAAATTTAGAAATCCGCAAAAGCCCACGCATATGGCGGCAGGTCAAAGTGATGAGATGGTTGATGAGGTCATTCAAATTCAGATCGGCGGCGATGCAGCACTCTTAACTGGTATCGCTAAGTGGCTGACTAAAAATAATAAAATCGATCAGAGCTTTATCGATGAGCATACCTCAGGATATGAGGCACTCGACGCGTGGCTTCGCCAACAATCATGGCCGGATGTGGAACGCGGGTCTGGTATCAGTAAAGAGGAAATCATTAATATAGCAAAACTGGTAGCGGCGAGTCCTGCGACCATTTGCACCTGGGGGATGGGCATCACTCAGCACGTCCAAGGCGATGACAATGTAGCGATGATTACCAACCTATTATTATTAATGGGGATGATTGGTATTGATGGCGCAGGCGCGTCTCCCGTTCGTGGTCACTCTAACGTACAGGGCGACCGCACCATGGGCATCCATGAGCGCCCTGCACAAAAGCTACTCGACAGCCTTGAGCGTGTGTTTGAACGTCCGATGCCACAAGAAAATGGCTTTGATGTGGTCTCTGGTGCGAAAGCGTTGATTGCCGGTAAGCTAAAAGTCTTTATGAGTATGGGCGGTAATTATGCCGTGGCAGCACCTGATACCAGTGCAATTCAACACGCTTTAACCACCACTCAGCTCAATATTTTTGTCGGTACTAAACTTAATGAAACTATGCTGTATCCGGGTGCGAACAATCTTATTCTGCCTTGCTTAGGTCGTACCGAACGTATTATTACTGCCAAAGGTGAGCAATTTGCCACTACCGAAGATTCCATGTGTCAGATTGTACCCACTCGAGGCAACCTGAAACCCGTCAGCGATACGTTGAAGTCTGAAGCACAAATTGTGGCAGATATCGCCACTCATGTGCTTGGTGCTGATTCGTCCATTCCTTGGCAAGCAATGAGTGAAGACTTTGACATCGTTCGTGATTATATCGCCCAAGCGATTGACGGCTTTGAAGACTTTAATCAGCGTATTCGCGAAACCGAGCGTGGCTTTCATTTGTACCATTCTGCGCGTCATCGTGTGTGGAATACTGACAGTGGCAAAGCGCAATTTGAAGTACCTCAATACCCTATCACCTACGTCGCAGCACAAATGGCAGAGACCTCCTTAGCCTTTCACCATGACAAAAAACCCAATGATAATACTAATAATGCGCCAAACAATGAACAAAAAATTTGGCAATTGACCAGTGTCCGTAGCCATGACCAATTTAATACCATGATTTTCGGATTTGAAGATCGCTATCGCCAAACCAATCGCCGTGATGTGTTGTTTATGCACCCAGATGAAATAACTCGTTTGGGTTGGCAAGCAGGTGACCGAGTAATGGTATCCCGCCATGCCAGCTCAAATGATTCAAATAACACAGACGGTACCGTTCAGCCACGCACGCTAGGGCCGTTAGTATTGACTGAGATGGATATCGCCGCCAACGCGGTCGCAACTTATTATCCTGAATGTAATGATTTATTTGATTTAGACACGCATGCACCAGACTCTCACATACCAGCGTATAAATCGACGACCGTTGTTTTGCAACGCGTTGAGGCAAATGCTGTTACGACCGATCATGCATAGTCAGCAACGGGCGAATCACTGAATGATGCATATATTTAAAGGAGATGATAACTTTGGCAATGACCATACGATATAACGAGGTATTATGATTGCTCAAAGTGATACTGAAACTGACGCAAAATATAGCGATAATTTTTCGGTAAATACCCTAACAGATAAAACATCAGAAACTCTAAAGTCATCTGCAACGCCGCTTGCACGTAATCATTGGGCGCAAAAGCATCATTATCCGACAGATAAGTATAACTCTAACAACATTATTGAGACCCGTGTTGCTAAGACCAATATTGCACAGACCCCTATGCAGCAAATCAGTATCGATTGCCAATCAGCGAGCTTAGCAGTGGAAGCTGCGGTTGCTATCGTTATCAATGGTATTCACTATGCGGTATTGATGGCAAGCCCTCATCAGCTAGAGTATTTAGCCGTCGGCTTTTTGTTTAGCGAAGGCTTAATTCAACATAGCCATGAGCTGCTTGATTGGGAAGTTACCCAACTGAATGATATCGAAAATTATCAACAATTCACGCAAGACTCATTTATAAAGAAACGATTTATAAGAGATGCTACGGATGAAAGTTTAGAATCTGCAGCATTTGAACAAAGCTTATCGTCACTGCAAGATTATGACATTTATGTGGTGGAGCTAGTACTAAACCAGCGTTGCCATCAGCGTATCCAAGCGCAAAAACGTCAGCTAGCAGGGCGTACAGGTTGTGGTATGTGCGGCATCACAGGGCTAACACAAGCACTGCCTGACTTGAGCATCTATCGTCAAAACAGACAAAAGGCAGATACACCAAGTCTTGACTGTCTATTAGCAATACGCCAGCAGGTCGATGCCATGCAGCATACTCACCAATTGACTGGTGCCGTACACGCCGCTGCGACGATGTATAATCAGCAGCTATACCTATTCGAAGATGTAGGACGCCATAATGCGCTTGATAAGCTGATCGGTTGGCAACTGCGCAATAAAATAGAGATTAGCTGCGTCCTTATGACCTCGCGCCTATCGATTGAACTGATACAAAAATCGATTCGTGGGCGCATCCCTTGGCTAGTCGGTATGTCTGCACCTACCAGTACCGCAGTGCGTGTCGCTGAGCGTTATGGCTTAGGATTAGCGGGTTTTTTGCGTGATAACAGAGTCACTTACTATTCAAATTATTCAAACCTATAAAGTTTTATGCTCGACTCTCTCATGAAGCACACTCATTCATAAACTCTCATTTGCAGCGCTCTAATGACAGACATATAACCCTGATTTTTCGATAATAAACGGTCTCCTTTTTATCTCAATCGAAGCTTTTCTAAAATACTATCTATTCCCTATCTCGTTTTATCAAACACACAACGAAATAATCAAGATATTATTTCGTACATTATATTCGATGGTTATGATGTTTTTTGACGAACCATCTCTGACTTTTAAGCTTGATAATGGCTTAATTTGACCTCTTCATACTTTGAATAGCCATTAATTTATGGTCAAATAAGGAGAATTGAGTAGATAATTCGCATTTAGCTAAAAAATAACTTGTAATTTAAATTATATTTGCTAATATAGGCGTCCTTGATTGGCTGGGTGGCAGAGTGGTCATGCAGCGGACTGCAACTCCGTTAACGCCGGTTCGATTCCGACCTCAGCCTCCAATTATTTAGGTTAAAATTTTATTCATATTATATTAATTTTAGCTTGCTTTATTAATATAAATGCTTATAATAGCGACCACTATCTAACAAGTAGAAAGCTTACTTTTAGATAATACAAGTTTTGCCCGGGTGGTGAAATTGGTAGACACAAGGGATTTAAAATCCCTCGCTAGTAATAGCGTGCCGGTTCAAGTCCGGCTCCGGGTACCATTACATAGTCCTATACTACCTTATAGAACAGCTAAAGCCCCTGATATCAGGGGCTTTGTTGTATCTGGCGTTCCATACTGTCCTATGAATCTATCCTAATCCATGCATCTGATGTACACTACTATGTACACTGGTCTTTAAATGTACATTGGGGTATCAGTCATGGAAGCACGCAAACCTATCAGCTCTGATCGCAGTATTAGCAGTCATAAAGCTACTGACAAAGAATATCTAGTCTCTGTCAAAAACTACCCCATGCTGTATCTCATGGTCAGACCTAACGGCACTAAGTCTTGGGTTTATCGCTACCTGTCTCCTACTCATTCAAAAAATAAACGTATATCGCTTGGCGTATATCCAAACGTCTCATTCGCTCGTGCCTGTGAGATCTGGCGTGACTATGAAGAGCTACTCAGTCGTAATATTGATCCTAAAAACCACCGTGAAGAATTAAAGAACAGTATTATTAGTAAAACTAAAAAATTATTTAATCATTTTGCTTGGGAGTACTTTGATACTTTAGAGCAGACTCAAAAAGGTAGTACGTTAATCCGTAAGAAAGGTCGCTTGGAGCTAATATGCTCATACATTGGTAATGAACCTATCAGTGAAATAGACTCACCTAGAATGCTTGAGGTGCTATTAGACATCCAAGCTAACTCATTAAATAAAGCTGGCAAACCTACAGATAAGGCGGAGCGCTGTGCAGGTATCGCTAGCGACGTATTTGTCTATGCTGGTGCTCGCGGCTTCTGTAGTAGCAATCCTGCGGCGCTCATCAAAAGTCAGCTCGCTAAGTCAAGCTATGGTCATCGTCCTGCGATCACTAAGCCTAAAAAACTAGCTAAGCTGCTACGTGATATCGAGACTATAGAAGGTGACTTAAATACTATCAATTCCCTTAGGCTATTAGCGCTTCTCTTTGTTCGCAATGGTGATCTAAGGCGTATGCGCTGGGCTGACTTAGATCTAGAGGCTGGTAGGTGGCGGCTAAAGCCTTTAAAAGGCCAAGGCAAGGTAAACATGGTCAAGGACATGGTCGTGCCCCTACCTCGTCAAGCAGTAGCTATTTTGCGTGAGCAGCAGCAAATCAATGGTCATACTAAATTCGTCTTCTACAGTGAGACGGCAAAAAAGCATCAGATCATCTCTGATGCGACAGCGAATAAGCGTTTAAAAGATTTGGGTTATAAAGACATTCACTGCGCTCATGGTTTTAGAGCTACAGCGAAGACCATATTGCAAGAGCAATTAAAGTATCCTCTCGTGATTGTTGAGATGGCTTTGGGTCATACAACCAAAGATCCTAATGGAACGGCATATGGTCGATTTGAGTACATTGATGATCGTAGTGATATGATGCAGAAGTGGGCTGACTATTTAGATGCTTTGCGAGAAGGCAGAGATACAGGAGAGTTTAGAGCGGATGCGCAAAACAAATCTGATTCTACTGCTCAGCTGCAAGCATTGATTGATCAGCTTGGTGAGGATAAAGTACGTGAGCTATTAAACCAATGATTTTGAAAAAGATATGACAAAGTTAGGCATGAATATACTATAAAATATTTTTTAAAACTAAAGACATATTGTATAGTTCGTCAAATGTAATGATGTTAGATAAACCTAACAAGATCTTCTGATCTCATCAATATATTTTATTTCCAATACTTATAATTGTAGGTGGTTCACTTGAACAGTGTAGTTTTTTCGTTTTTTTCTGGTGCAGGTTTTCTAGACTTAGGTTTTGAAAAATCTGGTTTTGAAGTTGTTTTCGTCAATGAAATTGATAAGTCTTTTATGTCTGCTTATCAACATAGTCGTCAAGTTATGGGTATTCCATATCCAAAGTATGGTTATCATGAAGATTCTATTGATCAGTTCTTAAATGATAATGGTGAACATTTACTAAAAGAAAATGTGAATAAAGAAAAAAAATCAGGAAAACTAGTCGGTTTTATTGGTGGGCCTCCATGCCCTGATTTTTCAGTAGGCGGTAAGAATAAAGGAAAAGACGGTGAAAACGGCAAGCTATCAAAAACATACATAGACTGTATAAAGAAATTCCAGCCTGATTGGTTCATTTTTGAAAACGTAAAAGGCTTATGGCGTACTAAAAAACATAGAGAGTTTTATGACGGCTTGAAAACAGAATTATTAGCTGAAGGTTATGTCTTACAAGATAGGCTCATTAACTCTCTAGAGTATGGCGTACCACAAGATAGAGATCGAATAATCCTTTTTGGCTGTAAGGCTGATATTGTTAAGAACAAAAGCGCTTTTCCATGGGAAAGCCATATGAAATACTCTAAAGAAGATATATCAAGTTACGATTGGCCTGATAGAAATCCATTCGAAAACCAACCTACTATACCGACAGGGGTTCCAAAAGAACTAACAGTACAGCATTGGTTTGACAAAAATGATGTACCCAATCATCCAAATGCAGAAGCACATTTTACTCCTAGAGCTGGTCTAGCTAAATTCCTAGTAATAGACGAAGGCGACACTTCTAAAAAGTCTTACAAACGCTTGCATAGGTTCAGATATTCACCAACAGCAGCGTACGGAAATAACGAAGTTCATTTACATCCCTTTAAAGCAAGAAGGCTATCAGCAGCAGAGGCTTTATCAATTCAATCTTTACCCAAAGAGTTTGAGCTGCCCCAAACTATGACTCTTAGCGCTATGTTTAAGACTATAGGTAATGGTGTACCCTTCTTATTTTCATATGGTATCGCCTCAACTATAAAAGATTATTTGGAAGAATAAATTATGTTGTCAGAAATAGAAAAAGGCCAAATAAAGCAATGGTTAGATGATTTAATAGGTAAAGAGCTTAATTATATCTCTAGATCTAAAACTGTCATTATTGAAAGTATTGACTGGGCTAATGGCGGTAAAATTAATGTAGCAAGAGATGAAGGTAGTATCACAATAAAGTGGGACCGCATTGAGTATGTAATAAACATATTAAAAGAAGGGAATCCTATTCATGTAGATACTGTATTACGATCTAGTGGTAATGATAGAACAATCATTGAGACAGTAATAGCAAGCCTGCCTCATGTAGGATATATGAAGCCTAATCAAGGTCGGAATAATTCTAAAAATAAAGTATTACAGTGGATGGATAGTGAAATTCATCCGCTGGGTGAGGTAATTGATGTAAGTGATAAAACCTATGCTCACTCATTGATCTCAGTTAATAATACTACATCAGTTTTTTCGGAAAAAACAATCGGAAAATTTGTCTTTGAACTACTAGTATTTTTGACTAACAATCAACTTGAGTCACCTCTCTTCCAATACTTAATAGAAAAGAACCCAAACTCAAGAAGCTATAATATTGAGCTCAATGGTCAGCGACTAACATCCATTTTTAAAAGATCAGATGAACCTATTCCTGAAAAAGAGCTAAAGCGAGGAGATAAATTACGTTTCTTTGCCGAACCTATCAAAGTAGGAACAGATTTATACTATCTATCTAATCAGTGGACAGATGGCACTGAATCTCGATTAGATATACAGACTCTAATAACTATATTTAATGACGTTTACAATGATTATAAGATCCTTAAAAAACATGAAAGCTATCTGTTAATCCAAATATCGCAAAAAGAGCAAAGACTCCTTCCTGATAATGTAACCCCCTTATCCAAACCATTCCTACTATTAGCTGGTATCTCTGGTACGGGTAAGACTCGTTTTGTACGAAAGCAAGTAGAGGATAATAAAGATAGTAGTATTAGTGAAAACTATTGTCTGACCTCCGTACGTCCTGATTGGCATGAACCCAGCGATATACTTGGTTATATATCACGCTTAGGCCGTGATGATAACGCTGAATACATTACTACTGATGTACTACAATTCATTGCCAAAGCATGGTGTGCCATTATTGATGCAGGTCTTGAGCTAGAGCCTAAGGGTAACGGTCTTGCTATCAAAGGTGACAAAAGCGAGCTTAAGCAAATATTGCCTTACTGGCTATGCTTGGATGAAATGAATTTAGCCCCTGTCGAGCAATACTTTGCTGATTATCTATCGATTCTAGAGACTCGTGAATGGCAGTGGGAGGATGAACACTTTACTTATTACTGCGACTCAATTTTAAAGTCAGGGACCATCAAAGAATTAGGGGATAAAAGCAAATTGCGTAAGGCGTTAGGCTTTACAGGTGAGCAGTACGATGATGCTTGGGACTTGTTCTGCGATCATGGATTGGGTCTGCCCTTTAATTTGATCGTAGCTGGTACGGTCAATATGGATGAAACAACACACGGTTTTTCACGTAAGGTTATTGATCGTGCTTTGAGTTTTGATTTTGGCGATTTTTTCCCTAATGAATTTGATCATTTCTTTAAACCGAAGGTTATTCATAACGCCTTGAGCTACCCTATTTATTCTCAAGCCTCTATTAATAAGTTACCGCCGATAGATAGTGATGGCAGTAAGAGCATTAGTTTTCTAAAATCAATTAATAAAGTATTGAATGATACGCCCTTTCAATTGGCTTTTAGAGCATTGAATGAGCTACTGCTTGCTGTGATTAGCACCTATCCTGAAGATGAGAAGCAACTGCAAGCTGTATGGGATGACTTTTTGATGTGCAAAGTATTGCCGCGCATAGAAGGAGATCACGATAAATTAGCAGTTATAGATGATTCTGTGATCAGTCATGAAAAGTCGTTACTCACAGAATTAACAGCTATTTTGAGAAAGGAACTTGTTGATATTTGGTCTATGGAAGATAATCACGATAAACTACGTCCTGATTTATATCGTAAAAATATAGATGGTAGCGTCTTGTATATCGCTTGTCGTAGCAAGTCTAAACTAACTTGGATGCAACAGCGTTTAGAGCGTTCAGGCTTTACCAATTTTTGGCCTTGATCATTGAAATTAATGATTGATTTATTATATGAAATTGATATAGAAAAGCTGATGGAGCCATCATGTCAGAGCTGCTAAGAATACAAACCCCTGATTTTGAGCTATCTATTTCTTGTAGTGATATTAGCAAACGCAAAGACACTTTTGATAAAACTATAGCCAAACGAGAAGCGCTTACTCTCTCTACCCAAAAGCCGCTATCTGTTATCCGCTTCTCTCCGCCCCTAGATATTACTAAAGCTACCTTTAAAGAGAAGTCTCTAGAAAAAAAAGGCGTCTTTACTCAATCAGGTTTAGTAGCAGCGCTTGAGTTACCTGAAGCTATCTTTTTTGAAAATATTCAATACCACTTTAAATGGCTGTTTATTAATTTTGAAGCTAGTGATGAAAAAGATGGAAAGAAATTAAATGTTGCAAATGCATATCTAACCCACCGTAGTCATGCTATCAACGAAAGCTTTGAATTTAGTGAGCCGAGATATTCGATGCCAGCGCATCTAATAGGTACTATCAACACCGCAAACGATGTGGGTTGGATGCGGCTTCCTCTTACCTATATAAAGTCCACCCAAACTTATAAAAACAACATCGCTTTTGAAGTACTCCCTACCAAAATGAGCTTGCACGATGACTTACCAGCAATGTATCAAGCTATTGATAGCGTATTTCCATTGTGGCGTTTTAGTCTAGTCGAAAAGACGGAACAAAATAGTGCCCAAACCAAACAACGCCATCAGTTTCCATTGCTTTGGCTGGCAAACTTCAGTCACTTACGTCATCAACTATCTCATGCTTTAAAGGTTATCAGCCAAGCACCGCATAGCCGCTTACAGGCTCAAACGTCTTATATCAAAGCGACGAGAATAAAAGGTAAAATACCTACGCGATTAGGAGAAAAAATAAAGGAAGATCTTGATAGCGGTCTGCATGAACAGCGTTATCAAGTTACAAAAAAACAGCTCAGTGTTGATACTCCAGAAAATCGTTTTATCAAAATGGTTGTCTCTACTACTAAGAAACGATTGGCCAATTTTGAGCATAAGCTCAGGCAAGATAATGAAAAGTCAGGCTCTCCAAGACTATCACATGCATTCTTAAATGAGCTTAATCAGTGGCAACAACCACTACAAAAGATGCTAAAGCAAGGCTTTATGGCTAATGTTGGTAACTATAATGATCATGGTCGAGAATCGTTGGTGTTGCAACAAAAGGTAGGATACAGTTCAGTATATAGAATCTGGCAGGAGTTAAAGTTTTACTTGGATGTATTTGACAATCAATCCAGCATTTCTATGAAGTCAGTTGCAGAAATCTATGAGGTGTGGTGCTTTCTTACTTTAAGAAATATCTTAATAGATGAGTTAGGTTTTAAGGAGGTCGCTACTAAGAAACAAGAATTACAACTTAAGAAATTTTTTGAATATGAGCTAAAAGATGGATTTGCTGGTGCATTTAAATTTGAACGTGATGATGGCGTTAAAGCTAGATTGGCTCATGAACCGCGATTTAGGAAAACGACTAAACCGATTCGAACTTATTCTATCAGCCAAGAACCTGATATTTTATTGGAAGTTACCTTCCCTGATGATAGACAGTTTATCTGGTTATTTGATGCAAAATATAGGATCTCCAATATCAAAACGAACAATAAAAACCAATATATTGGCAAACCTACTGAAGATGAGCTAAATCTATGGCTAAATAAAACAGAGGAAGAGAAGAAAGATTCTACATTCTTCATTGAAGATGGTGTACCTGATGATGCCATCAATCAGATGCACCGTTACCGTGATGCACTGATCCGCGTCAATGAAAGCACACACAAAAACGGTGTGAATAAGAGCCGTCCTGTTTTCGGTGCCTTTGCGTTATATCCGGGCTATTTTGATCAAATAAGTAAAGCTAACCCTAACCCTTACTCTGACACTATCAATGAAATAAGTATTGGGGCTTTTGCGTTATTACCTAGCCTAACTCAAAATAGTACAGACGCTGATAACAGCTGCTATTGGCTACTAAATTTCTTACGTCAAAATATCGGCAAACGTATTTCTAGTGATGTGTCAGATTTATCGACTACTCAATACAAGCGAAGTATGGAAGAGAATATTTACTTACAGGATGCCGCGCGTATTCCGTACGATGGTATGCGACAAATACTGTATCAAGACTTGACTCTAACGCTAGCTGTAGATAAAAGTGATAGCAATTATAGTAATGTTAAAGATGGTACTATCGCGCTTTATACTTTATCTAAAAATAGTCTTTTCACTAGATATGACTACCATATTTTAAAAGAAGTTCGCTATTTAAGCTTGGCTATCTGTTCTGATATGGACTCTAACTGCTATGACATTGAATATGTATGGCCTGTGAAAAACATAGTCGCTCTCACATACCATTTTATTTTTGAGCTTGATCAGCCGTTAAAGTTACAAAGCAAAATCAATAACGTACCTGACTCTACTCAGCACTCCTTTAGGCTGACCACTTTAAGCTGCTTGCAAAGCGTCAGTGACTTCAACGATATTGAAACAGTATATAAAGAGTTCTATTCCAAGATAAAGGTCTCATAGCAGCCAATCGTATCTTAAGACAAAGCAGCCGTCATAATAAAGTTTATTGAAGTACAAATTATTTATAAAAAACAAGGAAAGCATTAATGCCAGATTCTACTTTATGCTCCGCTACTGAGTTTATCAAAAATAGCAATTTGAACATTAATGATCCATTTGAGTTTGGATACTCCTCTATATCTGTAGCTTACTACAAGCAAGCAAACTTGGAACGAGAACAAGGTAATGAGCCTTTAGCTCGTGCGTCACAACTTGCCTCAGATATCTGCTCAATGGCAATCAATCCAAGTAGTCCTAACGACCCTTTTAAAGCTGGTACAACTTATTCTGATGGAAATACTATTCAGCGATCAGCAATCCCAGATGATTTAACAAGTGAACAGCTAGGCTTTATAGCAGAAGTTTATACTGACATAACAGACCCTATGATCAGAGCTCGCTTTGCTGACATACTCTGGTTACGCGCAAGTCCAAGAAAAGTCGATTACGCACAAGCTGCTATAGAAAGCTATATGCAACTTCCGATCGACCCTGAGACATGGCATCCTGATATAAAACAGTGCTGGGAGCGGTGTATTCAGTTAGCTAGACAGACAAAAGATCGTCAAAAAATGCAAAGTATCGAGTCAATACTAAAAATTGCTTTTGAAAAACATTATTCAAATAGCCCTTTTATGAATCTCTGGCTTGGTGAAATGATTGGACGTCATCATCTGCTTAGAGATGAGTTGACAAGAGTTGCAGAAGAGCTATATGGTCATGGCATAAATCTCTTAAATTCAAACAACTACTGGCAAGCTCGTGAACATCTTGATGTAGCTGAAAAGTTTTTTAAAGCTCAACAAGAAGATGATAAGTGGCTAAACTGTTTGCTTTTATCAGCTGAATGCTTCGTACTTGAAGGCGACTCTCAAGTAACGAATAATATTCAAGGTCAAATGGCTGCTAATCATAGCTATGAAAATGCTTTGCAGGCTTATCGAAAAGTTCCAAAAGCAAAGAGAAGTTTGTACGATGTTAATGAAAAGATGGATTACGTCAGAGATAAGATTATTGAAACAGGTCACAACATATTAGATGAAATGCCTGTTTTTCAGCTACCTAGTGTTGATATAACTGATACCGTTAAGGCGTCTATAGAGCATGTATCAAACAAGCAAGATCTAAATCATGCTCTACTGTGTTTTACTGGCTTCCCCGCCCCTATCTATAAAGACCTGCGATCTCAAGCCTTAGAAAGTCATCAACAGTATTTCCTGAGTAGCTTGTTTAGTAGCATTCATTATTCTGGAGATGGACGAGTTACTGCTAAAACTCCAGCATTAGGTCTTGATTACAAAACAGAAGAAGAAAGCGAACCAGCAATATTTAATAAAATGATTCAAGACTTTCAATTAAACATGCAGTTTATGGTGCAAGGAAGCATTGTCCCAGCGTTAAATCAAATTCTTATGGATTTTAGAGTAACAAAGGAGTACTTAATACAGCTATGTGAACTTTCACCTATAGTTCCTGAAGGTCGAGAGTATCTTTTGGCTAGCGCTTTATGGAGCGGTTTTGAGCACGACTTTAGAAACAGCATTCATTTACTTGCTCCTCAAGTCGAACATATAGTGAGAATTTGTTTAAAAAATAATGGCGTTCATACTACCACTATTGGTAAAGGTGGTATTGAAAATGAAAATGGTTTATCAACATTGCTCAAGCATGAGCAAGCTGAGGAGATACTAGGTGAAGACCTACTGTTCGAATTAAAAGCTGTCTTCACCGAATCTATTGGCGCTAACTTACGCAATGATGTTGCTCACGGTTTATTGGATGATCAAAGCTCTGGCTCTCAAGTATCGGTTTATGCATGGTGGATGATTTTGAGATTGGTAGTTAGGTCGCTATTCGACCCTAACACATCTAATATTGAATAAACTGTTTTAGTCTAAAGTCTAAGTGCGTCATTTACAGAATAATCTGGTACACCCAAAAAGTACCCCTTCATCGTCATCCGATCAAAGCTATACACATGAGCATGAGGCGCTTCTTTACAGCGTCCTACTAGCGGCTGCTTTTGATCAGGTTTACCTTGCGCCAATATGATTGTTCCCGAACAGATGGGACAAGTAGCAGTAAATTCTGTCACTCTAGCGACGTTTAGCTTGTCTTTGTCCCTGTACATCTCGATGTCAGCATTATCAACATTCACGTTGGCAAAAAACATAGGTGCTTTGATCACACGATAATAAGGCAGCAAATATAAGGGCATAAAAAAATAGCGCCAGCTGATATAAGCAAAGGGTATCATTGCACTAAATAAAATAGCCTGCCACAAGCTAACTGTAGGCAAGTCATCCAGCAGTAAGAGCACCAAAAAGGCGTATATCGCTATTAAAACATCGAATACAAATACTGCCAGCAGTAGTAGCATGAGAGATACTCCTCTCACGCTCAACATTTTAAGCTCGCCTTGTTTAAAAAACAGATTGGTAAATGATGATGGTTTAACATCGGATGCAGCTTTGCGCTCGTAAGTGATACTGCTTATATCATCAACGCTTTCGATATCATTGTCAGTATCAACATTAACTAAAGCCGCCTCATTTATATTCTCTATTGCTTCATTTTCTAGGGCTCGAATATCCATCCATAGTAACGTCTTGTTTTTCGATCCGCCCCCTGAGGCCGATGTGACAATTATTGGCTCATACCCTAGATTGATAAATGCCTTTTTACAGTCCGGCTGATCATCAATAAATGCTTTTAAAGTCGCCTTTAACCTTGTCGTTTTAACTGCATTTTTAGCAGTCTGACTGTCTACGCTTGTTTCATGGATATTTTTTGCTTTGGCATAAATTTGCTGTCTTGATAGCTTTTCGGGCTCAAACGCTTCATCCGAATACTCAATTTTTCTTAGCTGTTCACTGACGATAATGTTTAAATACTTATCCCAAAGCGTATCACGAGGATAATTTAATAGCTGGTCATGCAATTCATTGAATACTACTAAATGCTTGTTTTTCATATAAATATACCGATTAAACCCCTATTAACATCCCTATAGCAGCCTGTTTTAAAGCTAAATTTCATCGCATAGTTACCTCACTCCTAACCAACTAACAAGAGGATGGTAACTATGTCAATGTCAATCGCTGTTAATGAGCAAAAGCAAATCGTCAATGTTAAGCAAGTCGAGCGAGGGCTAGCTTGTATGTGTTTTTGCTTTGAGTGCGCGGAGCCTGTGGTGGCTCGTAAAGGTGAGAAGAATGAGCACCATTTCTCGCATCTAAGTAATAAAGAAAGCTGTACGATTCACCCTGAAAGTATCCTACACAAGTTTGCTAAGCAAGTCATTATGGTAGAGAAATATTTAACACTACCAGCACTACCTGATGATGAACACAATGAAGAAAAAACATGGCAGTTTGATCATTTGGTCACAGAACAAGCTATTGGCTCTATACGACCTGATCTAGTAGCGACTATCGATGACGAAATAATGTTTATCGAGGTGGCAGTAACATCATTTATCGATGCGGATAAATCTGCATTTATTAAGCAGCTTGGTATCAAGACAATAGAGATCGACTTGCGTGAGATTATTAAACAAGATATGGAGCTGCCAAGTACTGAAGCGAAAGACTACATTTTAGACTGTGTGAGTAATAAACAATGGGTATTCCCTGAAGCAAGTACTTTAACAGCACCTACTCTATCAGTTGAACCTACCTATAACTGCCAAACAATCACT
Source organism: Psychrobacter immobilis (assembly GCF_003148585.1). Lineage (GTDB taxonomy): Bacteria > Pseudomonadota > Gammaproteobacteria > Pseudomonadales > Moraxellaceae > Psychrobacter > Psychrobacter immobilis. The sequence goes on from NZ_QGGM01000003.1 coordinate 199,898, forward strand.
GAAGAGGATGATAATGAAAGCTTTGATAAGGGCTATAGCACTTATCGCTTCACAATCAAGCACAGCTGGGTAGATGTGAGAGTATTTAATTCAGGCATGGTATCGGTGAAATGCGTGACCTATAACCACGATGTCATCGAAATATTAAAGCAGTGGCGTAACGAAGGCGGCGGCAAATATAACCAAAAATACAAATCATGGAATTACTTTAAGCCGTTTTCAGATACTGTCTTTGCTCGTTTGCAAGAAATGGATATGACGCCAAAGCAATAGCCAAAAGCCTAGCCACGTTTATTATATTTTACTTAGGAACCGATTATGAACAATACTATTTTACTACTCACTATACTTGTTGCTTTGGTTTTGCTGGTACTTGCCGTCCAAAAAATATTAGCGCAAAACAAAACTATTTTACAAAGCGAGCGTGATATCGCCAATATTCAAACCGCGATAACCCAGCAACAAGCTGATTTTGAGGTTGAGCTTGAACAAAAAGTAAAAGACGCTAAAAAGCGCTCTAATAACATGCAGCGTAACGTTCTAAAAGGTCAAATCGGTGAACAGTTCACGCCCTTCATCGCTGACTTTCCTTACAATCCATCTGATTGCCGCTTCTTAGGAGAGCCGATTGATTATATGATTTTTCAAAACCTTCATGCCTGTTCAGAAGGATTGGCTGATATAGAAGAAGTACAAATAATTATTGCTGAGGTAAAAACAGGTAATGCTAGACTTAATGCGCGTCAGAAAATTATCAAGCAAGCTGTTCAAAACGGTCAGGTCAGTTTCAAGGAGCTTCGAATCAAATATTGCGAGAACACTGAAAATATGACTGTTTTGACAAGCTAAACTATACTGCATGATCGTTATTTATGCTATCGTAGTCTATAAACCACAAAATATCGTTAAAAACGGCTGACTATGATTACCTATATTCGTTTCGATAATTTTTATTCTTACCCAGAAGCAACGGAAGTATCGTTTACGCTAGGTAAGCAGCCAACTGAGTCTAACTATGACTTTTATATTGATACTGAGCATGATCAGTATCGGCTCAATAAAGTCACAGCGATCTTAGGTGCGAATGGCTCCGGTAAGACGCAACTGCTCAAAGCAGTATCGTTTTTGCGCTGGTTTATTTGTGGCTCTACTAGTAGCCTTGATTCAGAAGACAATATCCCATATAGCCCTTTTGCGCTGAACCAAAACAATACATCTGAATTTGAGATGGGTTTTTTACTCAAAAATACTGATGGTGTTTATGAAGAGTATCGCTATGAGCTAACGCTTAGCCAAAGCCACGTGATCAACGAAGCATTATATAAAAAGACCAGTCGCTTATTTAGCTATGTTTTTAGCCGTCATTATGACGGTGATAAGATGACTTATAAGCATCGCAGTTTTGTCATCCCATCGCTTGCAGATGACGTGAAAAAAAATGCCTCTTTGATCAGTTATGCCAATTTGCTTGATGAACCAATAGCAGAAGCGATCATTGAGATGTTTGAAGGCTATAAAACCAATGTCGTCTCAATGGGTAGGCTTGGCAGTCTTAGCCAGTCTATACCTGAGATGACTGAATTGTTTGCTAAGGATGATGGTTTAAAACAAACCGCTGAGAAGCTACTTTGTCAGTTTGATACGGGCATCGATGAGATTAATATAAAAAGCGTCATGATGGTTAACGAAGGGAAACAGCAAGAAGTACTGTTGCCCTTTGGTATTCATAAAGTCGGTGATGACTCATTTGAGCTTATGATTTATGAAGAGTCTAATGGCACACAATCTGCTTATAGCTTGCTTGGCTTAATACTACCTGTGCTTAAAAATGGTGGCGTAGCTATTATCGATGAGCTTGATAATGACTTACACCCCCTACTATTACCTGCCATTTTTGATTTGTTTCGCTCATCGCATCATAACCCTCATAATGCTCAGCTTGTTTTTAGTTGCCATACCCCAGAGGTGTTTAATCTATTAAATAAGCATCAGATATATTTAGTCGAAAAATATGAGCAGGCTTCAGAAGCTTGGCGATTAGATGAGATGGAAGGCGTGCGTAATGACGATAACCTTTATGCCAAGTATATGGCTGGCGCGTTTGACGCGATACCAAATCTATAAGGGGGTTGAGTTATGGCAAAGCGTAAACCTCGGTCAGTCAACAAAACCACTCTACTGGTTATGGGTGAAGGTGAGCATGACAAAGCATTTTTAAGTCATATGAAAGGTATCTATCATGAAAGGCACTCTGGTAGTAAAATCACTTTAGACTTTTCAAGTGGTGGATCTCCGCACGATATCATTAAAGACACCGTCAAAAAAAGCCGTCATGTTGGTTACGACCAAAAGTTCATCTTGATGGATAGCGACGTCCCTGTTAAGCAACAAGATATTAAAGCCGCTAAAGATTCAGGCATTACCATCCTATATTCAAACCCGTTATGCTTAGAAGGTATGTTGCTGAGCGTGCTAGGTCAAAACACTCCCCATACTGCGCAAAAATGCAAAAGTGCATTACACCCGCAACTGTCTGACAACCCTGCCTTGCCAAAGAGCTATGAACCTTTATTTGCAAAACCTGTACTCGATCAAAGCATTCATGCCACGATTAAACAGCTGCGCTCATTGTTAGGCAAGAAATAAACCGCCCTGCTCGCTAGAGTTAAGTAAATTAGTTTTTATTTTAGTAATATAGACTTATAGCACTAAATCGACTCAAGTATTTATTACTTTTAAAACTCAATTTTGTCGATGTTTGGGTCATTCATCGCCATTAATACCTGACCGGCTTCTTGAAGTGGTGAAGATTTAACCGTGTTTTCTATCGCGCTCATAGCCATCGTGATCAACTCAGGATTATCATTTTCAATCCCCTGATCAAGCCTTACGAACATCTCATCTATCACATGACGACGTTCTGCGAAGCGTTCTTTTAGATAAGACTCTAGAAACTCTCTTTGGTTATTGGACTTAGTAAGATGTACATTTTCCCATGCAGCTATCGCTTCACGTTTTGTATATTCAGTCTGACAAATAGTTTTATAATCTGCGTAAGCTTTGACTAGCATCTCAAATCCTTGATAAGCGCTAGAAGCTGGGTTTTTGGAACTTACCGTCTTAATAGCTTTCTTAGAGCTTGCTGTAATCACATCTTTCATAATGTTTATATTCCTTATTAGATTTCAAGATAGCCTTCACACTTGTAGCGAATATTTTGTACTGCTTCGCCTTCATTATTTAAAAGAGGCTGATCTAAAATATTTTTCAGTGACTTACCTAAAGCAAGCATTGTCTGGAATGCTACTGGATCTGAATTATCATATACCTTAATTTTCTCAAAACGTTTAACCGTTTCGAGTAGTACCATCTGAACTTCTAAAGCATTAGTCATCACAGCTTTGACGCCTACTTCCATTAATTCAATCGCGGCTATATTACAATTGCTTCTAAGTTTCGCATCGCGCGCTTGGGTTAACGCCTTCTCACCTTTACCAGCAAGATGTAGACCGGTTATAGCTAATGCGGGAGCGGCAACTATACCTCCTAGTACCAAAGTACCGCCTGCCATACCGAATCCCCCTGCTGCTAAAGATCCGCCACCAAGCCATGCAAGCGTAGCGCTTTTGGCAGCTGCTCCTGATAATGCTGAAATTGCTGTGCCTGTTGAAGCCGAAGCAAGTAAGCCAACAGACCCGTAAGCGCCTATACCCGTAAGGACACCTGCTGCCGCACCTGTTAAAAGACCGTTTTCTAACTCAAGTGAAGCGGTTACCTTTTGCTGTATGTCAATATAGTCTTGCTCTGTAATCGTCTGACTAAAATTTTCAAGTTTAGAGCCCGCATCTTTTATCTTTTTAATAGTGTCTATAATATGCTTAATTTGATTGTTAAAAATATCAACTTTTAGCTGTCCTAAATTTCTAAGCTCATCGTTAGTATCTATCCGAAGGTTACTTAGTGCTTTACGCTTTTTATCTAGCCTTCTTTGCGCTCTTTCAATAGTGGCGCTAGCGTCAGATAATTGAGATACGCCTTTAGCGCCTTTGGTGATTCCAAAGCCTGATGCAGCTAGTGCGCCTGCACCTATGATTAGAGGGATGGGCATAGCAAAGTCCTTTGTTGGTTATATCTGAATTATTGGCAGTCGATGCTTAACTTGAATCGATTGGCAAACCTCTATATTCAGCGCTATATATTCATCGTAAGGGATAGTAGAGAAATAAGCCTGATGCATTGCTTCAATATTGCATATAAGCGGCCTTGACTCATAAATAGTGCAACTTTTACTATCTATATCGAACCATTCACATGTGCCATCACCTCTATCTAAAGCTGCATATATTTCATTTTTATCAAGATTTTGACAGCACCAACCACATTGATTGCAAGGAAACTTCATGATTAATGTACTCTAAGCTGCGCTATCTTCACGTAGATCATTAAGCTTTTGGTTAATTTCAGTGAGTCTGTCATCAATATTATCCAGCGCATCTGTCACAAGCTCTGAATTAGACACTATTTCTTCATCGATTTTATCAAGTTCGTTTTGATTTAAATATGCATTGATACACTCTACAAGCCTTTTACCATAAAAACGAGCGACATCTCCTATCAGATTTATTTTATAATCCTCTATATACAGAGCTTTATCACTTTCGCTGTAGTAGGCTTCTTCGATATCGTTCAATATCTCCCAGTCTTTAGTATCATTTTTTAAATGAAATTGATAACTATTTTGATGTACATGTAAGAAGAGACCAACACCAAAATTTCTAGTAAAGCTTGTGTCGATGATAAAGTCTGCATACGTAGTGTCAATCATATAGTCATTTTTCTCTCTGACAGCACTTGCTTTATCATAAAATTTGGAACTTTCGTCAAAATCCATACTTTCATAAAACCAAACACCTCCGCCTGGATTTTGCGGCAACATTTTTGACTCATCACGGAAGTAATTGTCAAAGAACGTTTTAAATGAAATACTTCCATCATTTTCAAAGTCTATGCTTTCGATATGACTATCAGCGTCCTCTACCAATTTTTCGTTAGATTGCTTATCTTCTTCAAGTGGCTTATTACTTTTTTGCAAACGCTGTTCTGCTTCTAAATGACCCTTACATACTGCTTTATTATAGTAATAATTAGCTTTGTCTTTATCTATTTCAACTCCTATGCCTTCGCTATAAAAATTACCCAGCTCGTAATGAGCGTCTGCATTATCTTGTTCAGATGCTTTTTGATACCATTCAAAAGCTTTACTATTATCTTGCAATACACCAAAACCCTCTTTATATAAATAAGCAACATTATTCTGCGCAATGTCATAGCCTTGTTCTGCAGATTTTACACACCATTCGAATGCTTTAGTATAATCTTGATCAACACCAAAACCGTAGCTGTACATACACCCTATAACATCTTGAGCTGGCGCATAGTCTTCACTCGCTGACTTTTGAAACCATTCTAAAGCTTGTGTATAGTCTTGAGCTACTTTATTACCTAGTAGGTAATCTACTCCGATTAAATATTGCGCTTCTATATAATTTCTACTGACAGGGATACCGTACATTGATTACTCCACACTGGTAACATTGATAGGTGCACAAAATTATTTTGACCACACTGGCTATTAAACACGCTTCGCTGGTAATCCCCACTGATTATTTTGTGGTGATGTTTGCTGAGCCAAAAAGACGACAAGAACAATCCAACCAATAATCGGAATAAACCATAGTAGCTGCCACCAACCAGACCGTCCAGTATCATGCAGACGTCTTGTAGCTACGGCTATAATAGGAATAAAGAATACTAAAGCCAAAATCAATGGTGATATAGCCTCATCTCCTATTCCTATACCCAAAAGCCCTCCAAAAAAACCTTCCATAAATCCAAAGACTACAGATAGAATAATGGTTGCTAGATAAAACAGCCAATACTCTTTTCGTCTAGCACGGCCTGTAAAAGTCGCATAATTACTGAACACTTTTTTTGTCCAATCTACTATTCCATAGTTACTTTCTGCTAGGTATAAGCTTCCGATATTCTCATCATACTGACTATTATCAGGACGACCGTAACCTTCAAGTTCTGGTGTAGTTGATATATTTTGGTTTTGAGGTTCTTTAAGTAATGATGGAGGAGTAGAAGCCTGAGACTGGCTGGATTGATAAGATATTCGATTGATACTACCCGTACCATTGAACATGAAATCTACATTATCACCTGCTTTGGGAGCATACCTCTCTATCCAATCCTTGCCATCGAAAGAATACTGAACACCATCATCAGCTATAATTATTCCCGTATTTTTATAATCATCAAAGTTAATTATTTTGCCATTCATCTAAAAACCCTCATATTAAATTACATATAATAACTAAACAGAAGTTAAATAGAAACAGTTAAATTAAGAAAACTTTGTCCATTACACCTAATAGATAAAAAAGACAAAAAAAACAACAGTCAGGAAAAATAAGCCGCATGACGCGACTTATTGTCATATCGTTTTCTAGCTAACACGAGCAGCTATCTTACTTTCAATCCAACCTGCAATCTCACTCGCTACCCATACTACCCTTACTTTTGTAAGCTGTACCTTTTTAGGAAACGTTGGATCGTAACGGTCAGACTCCTCATTGATCATCTCATAAATAGTCGAACGGCTAAGCCCAGTATAGTGCCCAACGTCTTTGATGCTTAGCAGTTGTGGAATGTGATTGCATTGCTCGATGGCTGGTTGTGTTGCATTTGAATTTTCCATGATTATCTCCTTGTAAGTGAATGAGAGCATCACCTCTCATATACTTACCGAGTCCCATATTTTTTTATGGCGTCCCATACTGACCGCGCGTATTATCCATAAAAAAAGGAGCTGATTGATCAGCTCCTTTCTATGCCGTTTATCTGTCACGATTTAGCTCACCGCTGTCACGCTTTGGCGTAGTCCTTGCGCGATACTGCGTGTGTTTGGCTGCATAGCTTCCTCTGCCTTGCTAGGTATTTGATTGCTGTCGTCTGCTACTGGATAAAACTCTTCCACCACATCAGACATCTCATCACCATCAACCTCAAAGCACGAATTGGCATAACCAAGCGTGGCAGCTTGCTCCAACGCTGCTTGATCAAAGCCGTTTTCGCTAAGCTCCCTATCAATCGCCTTAGCTTGCTGTACCGCATCTTTGAGCGTCACCCCATCACGCAAGGTTAAATCCACAAAGTAAATCGGCGTACGATAGCTCTGTGTGGTGCTTTTGCCTCTAAGCGTTAATTGCAGGGGTAAGCAGGACAGCTTATTGCCTGATACCGCAGCAAAGTAGCTCAGCCGTGCTGCAAGCGTACGAATACTATTAAAGCCAGTAGTTCGAAAGATAAACGTACCTAGCTCATCGTCTTCTGACAGATTAACGTACAGTCTGCCATAAGGCTTACAAGCGCCGCCTTGTGCTAGCGGACAGCGATCAGGCGATGGACAAGGCAGTTGCTCAACGCCATTATTGGTACGACGCTGACAGTGTTCACCATCGCCCACGCATAACGGACGACCTGTTTGCCGATCGAATAACGTGTACTGAGCTCGTAAATTAAGATCAGGATCATTGAACAGCATACGAACGGGTATTTGTCTGAGCTTACCTTCACTACGTGCGCGGAGCTTTTCATCAAGCGGATGATTGACCCAGCCGTCTTTATTTTGCACTTGGCTGGTAATGGTGAATTGATCGTCTTTGGCAGGTAGGCGTTTGCCATCCTTTTGGATAACGCGTCCAATGCTGATACGACCGAGTACGGGCGGGGTAATCGTTAGACCTTTAATCATGATGATATTCCTTATTTGTTTAATAATTTGAATAAATCGACATAAAAAAGCCCACCTGTGATAGGTGGGCTTTATGCGTTTGGTTAATGAGATTAGCTGTCTTGGTTTAATTATCGTTTAAGATGACGAAGCGACGACTGCCTTGACGGGTTTTACTAAATTTATCCATCAGCTCAGGATGGGCTTTAGTGACGGCTTTACTGTCTAAGCTCACGCTGTCCTTCGAGCGCTTCCACGAGATTGCGCCTTTGTCAAAGACCGCTACTTCATTATCTTTGATTAAGCTTTGCAGTTGATGTTTGATCTGGTCATGCTGCTTTTGTAGCTCACTCATTGAATCACGGTGATTAAGTAACTTAGTGAATAGCTTATTAGCCCCAGCGTCTTCGCTGAAATCGATTTTACTGGCAGGCTCAGGCTTAGGGTAAAGCTGCTTTAATGCGCGTGCGGCTGACTCTGAGTGATCGGGCGTTGGCGGTGTGTCGGTTTCTACGTATTGCCAGAACAGACGCTCATGCTCCATGATAGACGCAATCAAACGTTCATCGCGCTCAACCTTGTAGATCTTCGCTTCGTGTCCGCAAAGCAATACACAGATATGCGCGGCTTGTTTGCCTGTGACTGCCAGTTGATGTTGTACTTGGCAGGTGACATATAGCGGCACGCCATGCTTCCATAGCTTAGCGCCATGCTCCCCTGCGGTTTTGCATTCCAGTATCTGCACTTCATCGCTACCAGTAATTGCGTAATCCAAGTTCGCTAACATAAAGTGATTATCAGGGTCAGGATGCTGCAAGATGGCATTGACGCGCCTGACTTTATTACCCGTGTGTTCTTGGTAATATTTAGCCACCATTGGCTCTAAAGTGTTGCCCCAATACAGCGGTGAGTACCCTTCGATGCTCTCATCAAGGTTTGATTCCATACGCCCTGTTTTAATCATCCATAGCTCAAGCATCGATAGATAAGGATGAATACCACACGCGGCAGCAGCGTCACTACTACCAATGCCTTGCTTGCGGATCTCAAGCCATTTGTCATGGCTGAGATTTTTGGTGCTGATTAAGCGTTTGGCAGTCGCTTTGACTGTTTTATCCTGTTGAGCCGTGTCGTTGTCAAGATTGGGTTTAGCTGTCTTTGTGTTTACCTGAGCAGCAGGTGTAGCAGGTGTAGCAGGTGTAGCAGGCTTAACGTCTTTGGCTCTAACCGTTAAGCGCTTACGACGTCTCGTTTGAGCGGTGTTATTTAAAGCGATGGTTTCCATGATAGCTTCCTTATAAATAAGTTAGTGAATGTGATCGGTTGAATAATCGGCATAAAAAAACCACGCCCTAAGACGTGGTTATTGTTGGTGTAATAAAATAACTGAGACCGCTAAGCGATTAAAGCTCGCGCATCCTGTAAGCCTTTCTCCTTCAGCTTAGCCCCAGCACCGAACCATGCTGAGTTAAGTCGATTGTCTGTATTCATTGCTCGGCGTTCATGATCGACGTACTCAGTGATACTACAGAGCAAGCCATAAGCAGTGTCTTTAGCAGCATCAATATCAGCTCCGCGTCCTTGACCGTTAAACATCTGCATCACTTTATTCATTGCGCGAGCATTGGGCACAGCGTCTTTCTCTTTCTTAGCGCTATTAAATAAAATGATGTCATTGTCCTGATCGTTAAACACACGGCTTAGATAGTTAGCCGCTTCCGCTTGGGTCACACGGCGCTCAGATAACTGCTTCATCTCATAGATATGCTCATCCCACTGTTTAACCGACACGCCTAATTGCTGTTTGACCTTGTCCGCATCAAAGGAAGTGGAGTGCGGTACTTTCACCACGCCACCACTACCATCAGCGAGGCTTACCGCAAGCGTGTTATTACACACCACACGGATATTGGTAAACTGTGCTGTGGTCGCAAGCGTGCCATCACAAGCGGTTGCCAGCAGTAAGTAGCCATTACTGACATCACCGCCCCTAAGACTGGCTGACTGGCCTGTACGTGCCAATGCCCATAGCTTACGACCACCCTTTAACACACCTGCGGTTTCAAGCTCAAAGTGTGAGTGTTCCGTGAGCTCACGATAAAACTCAAGTATCTCCTCAGGCTGTACTTCCTGATAGCGCTGACTGACCACTGATAATGGATCAAGCGTGTCGGATCGGTACAAGACCTTTTGATCAGCAAACGGCAAAATAAGGTTATGCCCTCGATCGTTCTCAGCCATGTAGCTGACGTCCGACGATTCAATACGCCAATCCATTCCCGCTTCGCGCGCCCAAACCTCTAACGGCTGCTTGGGAGATAGCTCATTCCCTAAGCCGTGCCAAGGGGTTTCGCCAACGTATGCCATGCTTTCTACTAAATGTGCCATGATGATTTTCCTTTAAAATAAGAGTAATAATGAATGAAGGGTTAAATGAATTAAGGGGTAAAAATGTGCTGACAGTTTTGGCAGCAATAGGGCTGATAGCTCAAAGCGTTGCTGTCATTAGAACGTGCCATGTGTATCAGCACCGATAAGACAGTGCCTGCAATGATGCCAACACTGGTATGGATCTTTAATGATCGACACAAGCCAATACTCATGCCAATAATGGCTGTCGTCTCGCTCAGCTCGTGAATAGCATCTGTCATCTCTTGATGACTCACTTGATAAGTGGCTGAGGAATGGCAGTTGGGACAAAAGGTTTTCATAAGGACTCCTTATTTTGCGCATAAAAAAGGCCTGCTAAAAAGCAGACCTTGATGAAGGAATAAGGTACACACAAACAGGCTGTACTCAATCTCATGATAATAGTATATATCTGAGATTATTTTGTTATGGGTGGTAGTCCTCGGCGATTGGATGTACGGTATCTACCTTTTCCAAAAGTGTTCATCCCTAATATTTTCACTTTTAAATGCTGATCGAATTTATCAGGCTTGGTTAAATACAAAGCAGTACAACGTGCATTCGCCACTTCAAGCTCATTGTCGCGGTGAATCATACCAATACCTAGTCTGTCGTATTGCTGATAGCGTCGCTTATTCTTAGGTTCATGGTAGTTATAATAAGCCCCATACCCCTTTGTTATCTGAACCCATTTCTCACCAACTTCCTTAGCGATGTGCCAGTCTTTTTGTCTTTCTGATCCATCATATATTAAAAGCAAATGGCAATGCAGACCACCATTGATCTCACCTTGCTCAAGTGCCCATGCGTAACCTTCTAAATCCTTAAAACAAGCCCTTTGTTTTCTTATCAGCTGACGTAGTTTGTTTATGTGTTCGTTAAATTCCTCAATGGTGATCAGCTGATCGTGGCCTTGAGCGTATTTTAGATCAATACGAACAAATAACAGCCGCGCATAATGATGGGTTAATTTAGTGATGTACTCGTCCAAAGCCTTCTTGTTTTGCCTTTCCTGATATATCAAAACACTCCGCTCACGCTCAACCTCTCTTTTATAGTACATCAATATATCGATCAGCTCACTTACGTTGTTGTGTTCCCAAATCACTTCATCAGGGTATTGATCACCAACAATACGCTGTGCATTACGAAAGAAAATATCAATAGGCTTTAAATAAACAAGCCCTTCATCAGCCTCGTAGTGATACATAAATGATTGATATAGATCGTTCAGTTTATCCATTACCGAATCAATGTCCAAGTCTCGAAAGATAATATTGATTACTAATTGATGAACTTTAGTAAATACTTCTGCTTGGTTGCGGTTGATGTATTTCATGGTATTACTCCTATGTGGTTTGTCTTGCACATAGTAGAGTCATGCCATATTTTTTAATTCTTTCTGCTGGTAATTTGGTTGGCTGATAGGCAGCGTGGTGACGCTGCTATATATAATAATATAAATAACCCATTAGTGTAGCTTATAAATACTGCTGGAATATCGATAGTATATTTGACTACATTCGTATGGAATGCAGTGTATATCGAGGATATTGTGATTGGTGCATTTAGCTGACAACAAGTTTTGAATGATACATCAGAAGTCACACTTACCAACTTTTATGCATACGGGAAACGCGTCAGCACATCTGTAATATATATTACACCAAAGTAAAAATATCGAAGTCAATCTTTAACAAATTATTGGTACTGCGCATTTTACTTGACATACTATTGATACCAAGCCATCTTAGACCAATGAAATCTTGACATAGTAAGTATTTATATGAAAAAATTATTACTATATTATTACTATTAATTTATTTAAATATTATTAGTTTTTTATTTTAAAATTATTTAAACTTTAGTAGAATATTACTTAGATAACCAACTGAAGGATAAAAAATGACTGATAATTTTATCAGAGATTCTGTAGTAAACTCTAATAAGCAGAAAGGTAGGAATCTTAAACTAACTCAAAGGCAGGTTAATATTGCGTTAAATGAATTGACTTTAGATGGATATAACGTGGACCTTCCTAACGATTTAGAGTATCTAAACACTACTTGTAATAGCCTTGAGTTAACAGAAAGTTATAGAGAATCACTTGTTAGTTTTTCTAAATCTAATGTATTGCCTGATGAGTCTATAGCTTGGCTAAAAAATGATCTAACAGCAGCTTTATGGTTCGATCATTACTCGTATAAATATAAGCATAATCTTTCATTTTTCTGGGGAAATTACTCCGCTGACTTTCAAAACAACTTGATTACGTGTTTTGATTTGACAAACATAATTTCATTAGACAGGGATGGGGTTGAATATAATGATTATAGAGTTGAATGGAAAAGAAACTTTATGAACGAAGCTAAAAGCTTGTATAATAAAGTACTGACTACACCGCAAGACCTAGAATGGTTAGATAGAAAAAGTGAGAAACAAATTTTTTGGGCGCATAGCTACTTAAGTAAATATGGATATCTTATCGAGAACCCATTATTCCTAAGTAATGATCTGAGCACTTACTATATACAGATCTGCGCATCTCTAGACGCGCTAGATATTTTTGGTCATAGAAATAATCATCCATATAAGATGAGCCTACATAAAAAAGAAATAATCAGAAAAATGCGTAATGCATGGACTCAAAGAAGATTTCAAGGTAAGAGAGACGCCGAGACTGCTCAAGAGCACTTCTTAACCAGACGCCATATGAATAGGCTTAAAAAATTAGCTAGCGAGTATGGAGTAAGTAGCGCAGAGTATCTTCAGCAACTGATTGATGAAGCTTACAATAGTACTGAATAAAAAATAGTAGTAGTAATATGAAAAGTGAATTTCATGTACACTGATATGTACACTAAATAATACTCAACTTAAAAATTTTAATAAAATCAATATCTTAATATACGTGTATCGTTCCGGCTCCGGGTACCATTACATAGTCCTATACTATCTTATAGAACAGCTAAAGCCCCTGATATCAGGGGCTTTGTTGTATCTGGCGTTCCATACTGTCCTATGAATCTATCCTAATCCATGCACTTTGAGTATACTGTCAAGTATACCGAGTTTTGAGTCTACTCATGGAGATCTAGGATATGGAAAGAAAGGCGATCAGTTCAGACCGAAGTATTAGCAGCCATAAGCCTGAAGATAAGAAGTACTTCGTTGCTGTCAAAAATTATCCTAAACTATTCTTAATGGTACGTCCTACTGAGACTAAGTCATGGATGTATCGATACTACCCGCCTTCAAATCCTAAACAAAGTATTATCTCCAGTCCTGCGGCGCTTATTAAGAGTCAATTAGCTAAGTCTAGCTATGGTCATCGTCCTGCCATCACTAAGCCTAAAGATTTGGCTAAGCTATTGAAGCCTTAGAATGTGATTTGAATACCATAAACTCCCTTAGGCTATTGGCAATGCTCTTCGTGCGTAATGGTGATTTGCGACGTATGAGATGGGACGAGCTTAATCTAGAGGCTGGCAGATGGCTGCTGAAGCCTTTAAAAGGCCAAGGTAAGGTAAGGTAAATATGGTTAAGGATATGGTTGTTCCCCTACCTCGTCAAGCTGTGGCTATATTGCGTGAACAGCAAAAGATTAATGGCCATACTGACTACGTATTTTTTAGCCAGACGGCAAAAAAGCATCAGATCATATCTGACGCTACCGCTAATAAGCGTTTGAAGGATTTAGGCTATAAAGATATACATTGTGCTCATGGCTTTAGAGCGACAGCTAAGACCATACTGCAAGAGCAGCTAAAATACTCTCTTGTACTTGTTGAGATGGCTCTAGGTCATACTACTAAAGACCCTAATGGAACTGCTTACGGTCGGTTTGAGTACATCGACGATCGTAGCGACATGATGCAGAAATGGGCAAACTACTTAGATGCGCTCAGGGAAGGTCATGACACAGCTGAATTTAGAACGGATGCTCAGTCACAAGCTGACTCTACTGCCCAGCTACAAGCGTTGATTGCTGAGCTAGGAGAGGATAAAGTGCTTGAGATGCTTAAAGGGTAAGGGCGAAGCTTGCCTAAAGTTTGAATACTAATAAACATTGAAAGCTATATTATTAACTAAAAAGCCTTTTTCTCTTTAAAATAAAAAGTCATAAAAATTTAGGTGATTAACTCATAAAAATCATTAAGTAATGCTTGTACTATCTCAAGTACCAATAAGGCAGGCTTTTAGGGTCTCTACCATATTTATTAGCGCCGTCAGTTCCAGGAAATAGGAACATAAACATTAATATAATAAGGAATGGAGGGAAAACCATACCCGCTATCAAAAGCCATGCTGGTTTATTTATATCATGTAGTCGTCTAACCAAAATACTAAAACTTGATACGATACATAAGCAAAATATAACTAGCTTAATTAATGTAATAGGCGAGGTATCAGACTCGAATGCAAACTCAAGTGCACCTTCACCAGTCTTAAGTATTATAAATATATTTATAACACTAAATATATACAACCATGCATTAGTTGTTCTTGTTTTAAAATCGATAAATTGAGTGAATAGCGTTCTAAGATAAGATTGTACAATCTTAATAGCAATATCTTTTTTTCCTAGCAAAATTAGGACGATGAATGTCCCTATGAGGAGAATATTAATCATATACTTATCTTTACCTTATAAGTTATAGCTGTTATTGACGACTTAGATATTCAGAAAATAGACAGCTCAATGAGCTTATCAAGTGATCTATCGATACTGCTAAATTTTTAGAGATATTAACAATATAGCAATATTAGTTAACAAAATTATAATAAGCAACATTAAATTCGAAAATAATTTAGCTAATGTTTATTTTCATACAATGCGACAGATTCATACAATGCGATAGAGAAAGGTGTTTTTGACAACCTTGAGTAACATCAGGCATAAAAAAAAGAGAGCATCAGCTCTCTTTCTTTGATACATCATTACTAATGTCCGCTTCGAGGTCTAACTGTTCTCATTCAACCTATTGTCCACCACCTGCTTCTGTAGTGGTCAACTAATTTAGAACAACTGATAAGAGGTTTTGGTTAAAGTATCGCTTCTCTTTTTCTAGCGGTGACAAATAATTATTAAAACGATGCGGTCTCACGATCTGATAATAGCCCCAGATATAATCAGCAATGGCGGTTGATGCCTCAGCGATATTCTCATAACCACCTTTTGGCATCCATTCTGTTTTAAAGCTTCTAAAGAATCGTTCGGTTGGCGCATTATCCCAACAATTTCCGCGACGGCTCATACTTTGTATCATGCCATTACAACTGACCACGGATTCAGCGAATGTCTTACTGGTGTAATGGGTTCCCTGATCAGACTGAAACAGCACTCTAATTGGCTGTAAGCGCGTCTGATATGCCATCTGTAGTGCTTTGGTTGTCAGTATACTGTCAGGCGAATCTGACACGGCAAAGCCCACCACACGCCGAGCATATAAATCTAACACCACTGCTAAATAGCACCAGCCTCCTTTAATACGAATATAGGTGACATCGCCCGTCCAGACTTGATTGGGCGCTGATGGGCTAAAGTTTCTATTTAAGATATTGTTATGATTTTTATGCGCCTCGTCACAGTGCTTATATTTGTGCGTCTTCAATTGACAGCTTTTAAGGCTCATACTCTTCATAAGTTTACCTATCATATAACGGGTCAGCTTGATGTTATGATCATTCATGAGTATGGCGGCAATACTGCGAGCGCCTGCTGAGTGCTTCGAGTTGTTAAATATTTAGCGTATTAAGGCTTTGGTTTTGATAGTGTCAAGGCTAATTAACTTGGGCTTTACTCCGTAGTAGTAACTGCTTTTCATCACCCCAAACAGCTTGCACAGAATGCTTTTATTGACCTGTTTGTCCTGCTCTGCAAGCTTGCTTATTAGCGATAGCCGTTCAGGCTGTCCAAGGCCAGCAGAGCAGAAGCCTTTTTTAATATGTCACGCTCCATGGTCAGTCGCTTAACTTGTTTGCGTAATTCTTGTAGCTCCCGCTGTTCATCCGTTAAAGCGTTGCCGACTTTAGGCGCTTCGCCATTTATTTCTTGGCGATACTGACTTAGCCATTTCTGTAAGGTGGATTTGCCAATGCCCAGTGAGCTTGCCACATCAGGTATGGTGCGGTTGTGTTCAACGACTAAGCTGATTGCTTCAAGTTTGAATTCTCGGGCATATTGATTGCGTTTGTTGGTCATACTATTTTCCTTCTTTGGGTTAGTATAAACCTCCTATACGCTGTCCAAGTTTATTATGCCACTACAATGTTAAGTGGTCTTTAAGTAACAAAATGCTCATAGATATCTGCTCATTCTTGGATGAGTACAAAAGATTTAACCATTATGCAAAGGACGATCCATATATTCGAGATACGATGAAAATAACAGCCCCAGCAATTAAAAGACTTAAAAGCTGGCCTGGGATTCAGGGTTTAAGAAACACTGTGTTAGCTCATGGCTTCCGCGACGATAGCGATCAAGGAAAACCAACGTGTTTAGATAAGAGATACTTTGATGCAGATGTTCCAAAGAATTACGCAGAAATTATGCTTCTATCTGAATACTGTGTTTATGTGATATCTGCATTTATGTGGCGACACAAAAAAGACCATCAACTGGCAATCAGCAAGCAACCTTCCGGAGATTCCAATGTATCTAGAGGTATAGAAACCCTAGAAGATTTCAACAAAGATGTTGAAGAGCTTCAAAGACATATGTTTGATCTTGACCCTACACTGAAAAATGGACTTGGCATTGATTAAGATCAAAAAAATGAGATGGCAAACCCATCTCATTGAATATCAATAAAAAAGCGTAATATCTTGCTGCTACAGTGATTTTTTGTTATTCAGTTAATACAAAGCTTGCCTTGATAATAAAGTTGCAAACAATGACGCTCTCTTACCAGCCAATCATGTCAAAATCATGTCATAAAAAAAGCCAGCCACCTAAGTGACTGACTTTATTTAAAATATTTGGTGGAGATGGCGGGAGTTGAACCCGCGTCCGCCAGCATTACGCTCATGAATCTACATGTTTAGTTTCTGTCTTTAGATTTAATCCGCACCGATCCGACAGTCAGGATGGATTGGACGATTCTCTACTTTTGAACCCAAGCGATTGAGACAATCACTTGTGGCGAGCCTACATGCGGACGCTTCAACTTAGTTGACCAACTGTAGGTGATCAGCAACTAAGTAAACAGGTTTAAACCTTGTAAACAGGGTTTAAGCTGCTAGAGCGTAATTTTCGTCGTTTGCGACTATAACAATATATGTTTGATTAACGAGAGGACATATACTCTCGACATGCATCATTGAGTTTCATTACCAGCGTCGAAGCCAGAACATCCCCAATAAGGTCATCTATTATATAGGATTTGTACGTCGACTTTCAACCTATATAATATCTATATTACATTATGTTACAGCTGAACTCTCTAAGCCAGTACTTTATTGAGCCATTTACCGATATTTTGAATCTGCGGCATGCAAACTTGATGTGCCATCGGATAAGTATGATAAGCAATATTATAGCCTTTAGCGGATAATAACTGCTGCGCCTGCTCGCCCAAAATTACAGGAACAACTGGATCATACGTACCATGCTCAATCAATATTGGCATGTCTTTATTAGCAGCGCTATAGCTAATATTATCATTAGTCGCTAGATAAGTAGAGAGTGTCATCAAGCCAGCTAAACGCTGCGGGTAGCCAAGTGCCACATGATATGCCACTGCCCCACCTTGCGAAAATCCTGCGATTACAATGTGTTCAGGCTTAACACCACGCTCTATCTCACGGCTGATCAAATCACGGATTTGCTGCGCAGACTCTTCAATCTGAGCGACATCGACTTTACGCTCTAGGCTCATCTCTAAGATGTCGTACCATGCTGGCATGACCATACCACCATTCACCGTCACTGGGCGCTTTGGTGCATGAGGGAAAATAAAACGCACTGCCATATCATCCGCTAAACCGAGCTGTGGTACCACTGGCTCAAAATCATGACCACTCGCGCCCAAACCATGCAGCCAAATAACGGCTCTGTCTATCTTTTTTTGCGTTGGATTATGCTCAACGATGACCGCATCTAAATAGTCACTCATATTTTTAAATTCCTTTAAATAAAAATGGTAGGTACATCAAACTTATTTTTAGTAAAACTGACATTCGCACTGTATTTCAATATTTTTTATAATAATACAGATTATTTTACAGCCTTTCACCAAAACCGCTAGTCAAAAAAGTCTTCGCTAATAATGCTAATTTCCATCAACTTTTCACATCTTTTAAGGCCTGATAGCAAAAGCGAGTGCGACTTTTGTGCTACGATAAATTCGTCAACTTAGATAGCACTCTAGCTACTACTGTATGATGCCCTACACTCATTTTTCAATGTTCGTATCTCATTAGATATTAATAACCCCTTTATCTTAAATAGTTTTTCTTTACATAGCGATATAGAGCTTATGACCCATATTTTACTGGTAGAAGACGATCCTGCTATCGCGATGTCACTGAAAGTCACTTGCAAGCGTGAAGGCTGGCAAATCACTTGGCTTGATAACGCCAGTAGCGTGTTGCCTTTTCTGCGCAATTTACATAATAGTGCTGAAGCGCAAGATCTATCGGCAATTATTTTGGATGTTGGGCTGCCAGATGGTGATGGTCTCAGTCTCTGTCAACAAATACGCCACACCCCTGATATTGCTGGCTTAAAGGACATTCCTATCATCTTCTTGACGGCTCGTAGCGATGAGGTCGATCGTATTTTGGGTTTAGAAATGGGCGGCGATGACTATTGTGCCAAGCCATTTAGCCCGCGCGAGTTGGTTGCTCGCCTAAAAGCCATTTGGCGACGTGAGCAATTATTGTCTCAGTCCTCCACCTCCCCTACAACAGAAGCCAGCGATACAGTCAACCCTGCCTCTCCAAATAATATGTCGGGGCAAGCCTTAACCTTTGAATGTCAGTCTGGCATCTGGCACTACCAACCGCTTAGTTATTCGCTACTGTGGCAAGAGCAGAAGCTTGAGCTGAGTAACACCGAACGCAAAATCTTATTAACCTTGTTAAAAGCCCCTAATCAAGTCTTTAGCCGTGAGCAACTGCTGAGCGCTGTGAGCGACTATCCCGATCATCGCTTGGCGAGAACCATAGATAGTCATATCAAGTCCATTCGTAAGCAGCTGGCGACTGTCGATGCCAGCATCGATGTCATTCATACCCATCGCGGCTTGGGTTACGCCTTGTGTCCCGCCTAGCTGCACTGCCTATAGCCATATTTTGATTAAAACCGATATTCTATAACGTCAAATAATATACCTGAAAATATGAATCATAAAACCAACGATAGTGCTAATAGCCATCCTAATACTCATATTAATAAGGCTGATAACAGCGCGCATGCCAGCCAAAGTAATTGGTATGCAAAACTGCATCCTATCGGCACCGCGCAGCAAACGACTAAACCAAAACGACTGATGAATTTAAGTATATTTTTTAGGATTTGGCTCGCGTTGGCGTTAGTGCTGATTATCTGCGGTGTGGTCGTATTTACTCAGCTGTTTGGTTATGTCAAACCGACGGCGCAGCAAGTCATCGAAGATACGTTGTTAGATACCAGCAAATTGCTAGCGGCAAGTTTGCAGATGCCATTATCTTCAGGACAGCTATACGATGAGCAGTATCAAACTAAACTCGATGCGGCATTTATCGGTGCGCCCACGATAAGTAAAACAACAGATCCAGAATATAAAAATAAAAGCCCTAGCAGCTTTCGGATATATATCACCGATGATAAAGGCGTTGTCATATACGACTCACTACCCGAACCTGACAATGATGAAGGACAAGATTACAGCCGCTGGAATGATGTCTATCTAACGTTAAATGGTCAGTATGGCGCGAGAAGTACAACGCTAGATCATAATCAGCGAGATGGTACGGTGATGTATGTGGCACAGCCGATAAAGGATGAAACTGGCAACTTGATTGGTATCATCAGCGTTGGCAAACCTGTCGCTAGCGTGTTGCCTTATTTGGACGATACGCGCAATCGCATGCTTATCACAGCACTGCTCATGAGTATTGCTGCCCTTATATTAGCAGGACTGGTCGCATGGTGGCTCAAGCAAAGCATCAGCCTTGTGACCCAATATACCAGTGCACTGGCAGAAGACACCAAAAAGCCCTATTTTTACTTAGGTCATGAACTTAATAGCCTAACGGATACCATTGAGTCTATGAAACATCGATTGGAAAATCGCGCCTATGTTACTGACTATGTTCATACCCTGACCCATGAGCTCAAAAGTCCGTTAACCGCCATTCGTGCCAGTAGTGAGTTGCTAGAAGACGACGGGCTCGATAAAGAAGATCAACAGATGCTCATCCAGTCCATTGGTGAACAAAGTATCAAAATGCAGCAATTAATTGATCGGCTGCTATTACTTGCCAAAGTTGAGCAACCGACTTTTAAGCTGAATCGGCAGCTGACCCCTCTACTACCGTTGTTGCAAACCCTTGCAAAAGACAACAGCGCTAAATTGCAACAGCAGCACCTAGCGCCTATCGACATCTATCTTGATGATAAACGAGTGACTGAAACAGCGACTTTATCACCAAATGCCTTGGCAAATACCAGCGTTTTCGCTGACCAGTTTTGGTTGGTACAAGTGCTGCAAAATGTATTGGACAATGCCATTCATTTTGCCGATAGCACAGTCGTTATTTATCTGCACAGCATCGAGCAACATGGTTCAGCGCAAACTGTGACTATTGATATCTTTAATAATGGTAAATTGCTCCCTGAGTATGCCGTTGATAAAGCGTTTGACCGTTATTTTAGCTTATCGCATCAGAGTCAAGCTGCTGAAAAAACCTCAGAGCATCTATCAGACTTTTCAGCAGAGAGTCACTCAACATCCGATACTACGCAAACACCGCCTAGCTTGTCTAGCAACACCCTTAAAAAAGGCACTGGCCTTGGTTTAACCCTTGTGAAGCAAGTTATTGAGCATCATGGCGGTCAGGTAACTATTAATAACGTCCATGATGATAACGATAAAATTGGTACTGATAAGAATCAACGTTCTGGTGTCATGGTTAGCTTAACCCTACCATTGGCTTAAAAATAAGCATCTATGCCAGTTCATGAATTTTCCATCATTCCTACACAGGTTTTCTATCTGCTTGTTTTACGATAGCGTTATTCAAATTCGTAACCCCTATTAAGGATAGAAAGACCATGAAAGACGCTATTGAAAAAAATCAAATTATAAAAAACTGTTTAGGCGGTAGTCGCCATTTTTGTCTACAAGCGCTGTCAGGTGAAGGGATTGATAGTATCGCTTTTGGGCATTGGTTAGCCATTCCCAGTCAACAACTGCTATTGGTATTTCGCCACCAGCAATGTGTGGCTATTGACCACTATCAAGTAGCGGCTTAAAAATTCATTCAATTTACTGATGAAGTCTTATCAACTAAGTTGCTGGCTTGTTAATTATTTATAAAAAATCAGTCAAAAAAACCCTCTATCATATCTAGTTAGATATGATAGAGGGTTTATAATTTTGCGGCAAACAATTTAAGTAATAGATGCTACTGGCGGCTTAACATCTGCATTTTGGCCGCGATGACGCAAATAGTGATCGAGCAAGACAATGGCCAGCATGGCTTCTGCGATAGGCGTGGCACGTACCCCTACACAAGGGTCATGACGACCTTTAGTTAGCATATCAACCGACTCGCCTTGAGTATTGATACTCTTGCCAGCCGTGGTAATGCTAGAGGTTGGCTTAAGCGCGATACTGACACGGATGTCTTGCCCTGACGAGATGCCGCCCAAAATACCACCAGCATGATTGGCAGTAAAACCGTCTGGTGTCAGCTCATCACGAGAGCTATGACCGAACTGTCCTGCCACTGCCATGCCGTCGCCGACCTCAACGCCTTTAACAGCATTGATGCTCATCATCGCATGGGCAATATCTGCATCCAAACGATCAAATACTGGCTCGCCAAGTCCGACTGGCACACCGCTAGCGATAATCTCAAGACGGGCACCGCAGCTAGTGCCTTCACGGCGTAAACTGTCTATCAAGGTCTCAAAACGACTGACAGCATCGGCATCGGCGCAAAAAAACGGATTGCTGTTCACAAAGTCCCAATCAATTTGGCTTGGGTTTAGGACATTACTGTACTCATTGCCAATTTGGGTGACGTGACCACGGACTTGCACACCTAAGCGCTCTTGTAGATATTTCTTAGCGATAGCACCTGCCGCCACGCGCATCGCAGTCTCGCGCGCTGAGGAACGCCCGCCGCCACGATAATCACGAAAGCCATATTTCATGCTATAGGTATAGTCGGCATGACCGGGGCGAAACGTGTCTTTAATCTCGCCATAGTCTTTGGATTTTTGATTGGTATTACGAATCAGCAGGCCAATAGACGTACCAGTCGTCTTACCCTCAAACACACCAGAGATAATCTCAACTTCATCGGACTCGCGGCGCTGGGTAGAGTATTTAGACGTGCCCGGTTTGCGGCGATCTAAATCGATTTGCAAATCATCTGCAGATAAGGCCAAACCCGGTGGCACGCCATCGACGATTGCCATAAGACCTGCACCATGCGACTCGCCGCACGTGGTGACTGTAAAAACCTGTCCAATGCTATTGCCTGCCATATTTATCCTTAAACAAATGAAGTAGATTTTTAAGTATCACGTAAATCTCGATGGTTTTATTACTCAACAGTTCTAGTACTCGATAGCTCTATTAAATGCTATCTAACAGTTGTACATAAGCAGCAAACAGCTCACGATGTGCCATGAGCTCATCATAGGTAATCGCAAAGACACCGTGACCACCGTGGGCAAATTTCAACCAATCAAACTGGATTTCAGGATAGGCTTGCTTTAATGCCCATTCGCTATCGCCCACTTCGCAGACAAGCAAGCCTTCAGGGCTCAGATAATCTGGCGCTTCAAACAAAATACGATGCACCAAATCCAGCCCATCTTGACCCGCGGCTAGCGCATGCTCTGGCTCATATAAAAATTCAGGTGGCAGCTCTGCCATAATAGCCGCATCAACATACGGCGGATTGGTGACGATCAACTCATACTGGTGTTCAGCAGGAATCTTAGCAAACAGATCGGACTCAATCACATTAACCTGATGCCCAAGATCATGATGATCGACGTTAACCATAGCTACTTCAAGCGCACTTTTATCGATATCAACAGCATCAACCAGCGCATCAACGAAACGCGTCGCAAGCGCAATAGCAATACAACCAGAACCAGTGCATAAATCTAAAATACGCTCAGGCTGCGACAGCTGCTTGACCTCTAAACCGTGATCATAAAATACAGCAGCCTGCTCGTTGATGCTCTTACCAAGTGGTTTGGCAAGCTCATTGACATCAAAATATGGATGGAACTGCTGACGAATCAATTCTGCGATAGGCGATCTTGGAATTAGCACCCGCTCATCGACATAAAATGGCAAATCACAGAAGTATGATAAATTAATCAAATAGCTTAATGGTTTACGCTCAGCGATACGCTCTTCTAACAAACTCAGTACCAACTGCTTCTCTGAGGTGGTCAAGCGACAATCGAGAATCTGCTCATTGGCTGACCAGTCTAAAGCCAGAGAATGCAAAACAATGGCGGATGCTTCAGCAAACTCATCGGTGGTGCCTTGTGCAACGACCACATCATAATTACGAAGCTGGGTGACCGAAAAGCGAATAAAATCACGAATACTGACCAGTTGCTCGCGGGCCTCTTCTAATTCTGCAGGCAAATTGGCAAATTGATCGTCTTCACCCAGAATCCCACTCTCTAAATCAAACACCATTTCACTCTCTAGACCATCGTCATTGAAGTATTGATTTTGAAATTCTTCTGCGCTCATTGTTTGGTCTTCTGACATATCGCACCTTGCTGATTACATGTTCACTGACTACATGCGGATGGGTTAAAACGCCTTTTATTAAAAGCCGATCTATTAAATAAAAATTTATTCACCATTATAGACATAAACGCTAAGTTGCGCCAATTTTTGCAGTTTTATATTCATAAAAATGGTTCTAAAAACAATGTGAATAATGAAGATTGTAAGTAAGAATAGCGCATCATTTTATGCATACCCTCGCTCAGTTATTGCCCAACTGTAGTGAATACGTCAACGGTTGACGTTTGGCAAGACTTTAATGAAAAAAGATGTGTCAAAAGTTTGCGAAGCATTCAAATTATGCGCATAATAGCCCCATTAGTTATAACCATAAGTATCCCAATATGATGAAAATGAAGCCTCTTATTACCGCTATATCAATTGCTATCGTTACTGCCAGTGTCAGCGCCGTTGCCGCACCTGCTGATAATACGCGTACCTTGCCAGTACGAACCGCTGACTCAATGCCTAGCATTGCCAAAAAAGTTAGCCTTGATGTACAAGAGAATCGCAGTAGCTCAATCGATGGTCGTGCTCCTGTCGTAACCACGCCTGCCTTAAAGCCTAATGCTCCTGACCGTATGACTCAGCTGATTGACGAAAAGCAGGAAGGCGATGTAGAGACAGCGCAACAAGCAGTCAGTGCTGATAATATGACGGTAGAAGAGCTGGCTCGTAAGGATGTGCAGTCTGATAGCACTGACGATATTAGTGAAGGTCAAGCCGTCGCTGCCCCTACCGCAGCCATATCTGATGCTAGCTCAGCAGATACTTCTATCAAAAGCATCGAAGATGTTAATGGTAAAAAACATACTACGCTGAATTTGTCGAATTACGCCAAACAAGTAAACGGTGCCACATGGACACCGAATATGAAAGTTAACTCGGCAATGACGATCAAAATGCAGGCACTGCTTGATTGGAACCATGCTTCTCCTGGCGCCATCGATGGCGGCTGGGGCATGAACAGTAAAAAAGCGCTGATCAACTTTCAAACCATGAAAGGTCTGCCAGCCACAGGTAAAATGGATCAAAAAACGTGGGATGCGTTAAATAAAAATATCCCAGCGAATAAACCAGTGCTCGTGACTTACACCATCACTGAAGATGATATTAAGACCAACTTTGCTAGCATACCTGCAGGTTCAGAAGCCAAGTCAAAAATGAAAGGCTTATACTATCAAGACATTAAAGAGATGTTTGGTGAGCGCTTCCATATGGATGTGCGTTATTTAGATAAGCTGAACAAAAATAAGCAATATAAAGCGGGCGAAACCATCACTGTTTTAAATACCCGTGCACCACTTAAGCAGCGCATTAACCGTGTGGTTGCCAATAAAGCCGATAAGACATTATATGCTTATAACGGCGATAAGCTGGTGGCTACTTACCCAACGACAATCGGTAGCGATGCCACACCATCGCCACAAGGTTCGTTTAAAATCATTAACAAGGTGAAAATGCCTTGGTATAAAGCAACCGTCGGTAAAGGCGCAGACAAACAAATACATATGCTACCACCAGGACCAAATAGCCCTGTTGGCGTCGTATGGATGGGCTTGTCTAAACCTTCATATGGTATTCATGGTTCACCAAAGCCTGAAGGCATCAGTCGCCAAGCCTCTGCAGGTTGTGTGCGTTTGACTAACTGGGATGTGTTAGAGGTTTATGCCAATATCGAAAATGGCGCGACCGTTGAGCTTAAATAAATTTGGCTTAACTAATAAGTCATAAACGATGAATAAAAAAAAGACCTTGTTATCAAGGTCTTTTTTTATGGCTGATAATCGGATTTATTCATTTAAATTGACAACATTATTCGCTTTTATGCTTTATAGCCTTCTTCATTACCAGTGATGCTACCAACTTTTTTGGTAAAAAACATGCCTGCAGGGATAGACACCAAAACGCCTAGTGCTACTGCTATTTGAATATGAGGTATTTCATTAAAACCTGTGACTAAAGCGCCAATCATAAAAACGCCAATGGTAACGGTTGCTGCGATTGAATAGATAACAGAGAATAATGGCCAGTTCATAACTTATTCCTCATTTTTATTGTGGATATAGTACCTTTATACACTAAACCCACAAAGAAAGTAAGTATTTCCTATAAACCTGCGAGCCAGCTATAGTAGGTGACTAAGCATAAAAACCCTGTTAGAGTTAAGGTTTTTATTGTTATTAGTTAATGATGCATAATTTTACTATTTTAAGTATTACTACTTAATGACACTGCGCTCTATTTAGTCGTAAAAAAACCATACGTTGTCCTGTTTTTATCATTACAATAATGTCTTTCTTTTACTTTTTAAGAAAGCCATCTGCCATGACCTCATCTGAAAACAAACTCTCTAATGATTCTTCAGTTATAAAAGATGCCTCAAGCACAGCCAATTATCTAGACAAAAAAGCGGCGCTAACTGACGCAGATGGTAGCTCTGTACTAGATAGCACTGTCGAACATACTGAGCCTTCAAAAAGCTCAGAGACTCGTGATGACAATGACTGTGGCGAGGATATGGCGTGTGCACAGCTGCCTGAAACAACGATATCGATAAAGTCCATTGGTGCTGACGAGGTAGTAGCAACGTTAGAAACCGCCAAGCCCAACAATGAGTCTGAAATAACTAAACTTGAAATCACTGGGCTTGAGACGCCACTATCCAATGAATCGTTAAAATCGACAACAGCGCCCAATCATAAAAATCTAGAAAATGCATCAGCAGAAGATGCTCAAGCAGAAGAAGATAGCGCTTCCGAGCAAACTTCTCAAAAAGATGCTGACGCTGAGATAACGGTAGAGGCAGAGGGTATTGCCCCCGCTGATACACAGAGCACTTATCCTATCTCTGATAACCCTCAGCAAGAAAGCAAAGCAAATAGTGACAACACAAAACCGTCCTCAATTGCTAAACAGCCAGACACGCCTAAAAATCATGACGCTATCGTAAAAAATACTGTGAAAGATAAAGTCGATAATCAGGAAGAACTAGAAGACGAGATTAAAGAAAAAAAAGAAGCTAAATTGGAGTCTTATAAGCAATTTGTTGCCGAACAATTTAGCAATCAAAAGGTAGACTATCCAGAAGTACGGGTCAGAATCGAGGCCAACGCTCTGCCTAGCAAAATGTATTTCATTATGAATATACTTTCTGCCATCATCGCCAGTTATGGGTTAGTGACCAATTCAGCTGCCGTCGTCATTGGCGCCATGTTGGTTGCCATGATGTTAGGTCCCATTACTGGCATAGCGTTAGCGATTATTGATCATCGTATGCCATTACTACGTAAATCACTGATTACGGTTATTGTCGGCGTATCATTGGTGGTATTGGTTGGTTTTATCGTCGGCTGGTTACACAAAGATCAGCCACTGACCGCAGAGATATTATCGCGCACTCAGCCAACCTCGATGGATTTAATGATTGCTCTAGCGGGTGGTACTGCTGGTGCTTATGCGATGGTTTCACCGCACCTATCAGTGGCAGTGGTCGGCGTGGCGGTAGCCACTGCGTTGGTGCCACCTCTTGCCGCGAGTGGGATATTATTTGCCAATGGCGAGACGCAGCTTGGACTTGGGGCACTGCTACTGGCGCTAACCAATATTATTGCTATCCAGTTTACCAATGCTTTAGTACTTTGGTTATTAGGCTTTCGCCGTTTGGTCGATGACGATTATAAATCAAGCACCTATTTGACCTTTTTACGCCGTAATGCGGTGACGTTATTATTGTTGGGTGGATTGGGGACATATTTGACCATCAACCTACAGACCAACGCCAAGCAGCAGGTTTTTGAGAGTAGCGTCAAAGAAGCCATCAATAGCTACTTTATCGATAAAGGTAACGTATTGACCAATACTCAGTTTGATACTTCAGAAGAAAATAAGATCGTACGTGCGGTCATTCGTGGAGAGACGACGCCTACCTCATACGATGTACGGCAAATCGAAACCGTTATTACTCAAGATATGGCAGAGAATTTCCCTGAATATCTACCCATTAAGCTACAGCTACGCTACTTGCCAGTACAAGTCATTGAGTCCAATCCATTGATACAAGATAAACTGGACGAGACTGATGCGGCGATTTTGACCAATTAGCTTTTTTGACCAACTGGCTTTGATGCGCTACAAATCCATCGAGCATCTACATGCGCAGAATAACCTAGCCGTTGTAACTCTTGTACCAAGAGCTTGGGCGTTTGTGCTAAAATCGTTTGCAAAATTATTTTACTCAATTCTATTCGCCAGTAAGGAGCCGCTGTGAGCCAGCCATTTCGCTCAGCCGATATTCGTCAAGCTTTTATCGATTTTTTCATAAGCAAGCAGCACACCCCCGTCGCCTCATCGAGTTTGATTCCACACAATGACCCGACATTGCTATTTACCAATGCTGGTATGAATCAATTTAAAGAAACGTTTTTGGGTATGGAGCCACGTGATTATACCCGTGCGGTGACGTCGCAAAAGTGCGTACGTGCTGGCGGCAAGCATAATGATTTGGATAATGTCGGTTATACGGCGCGCCATCATACGTTCTTTGAAATGCTAGGCAACTTCTCGTTTGGCGATTATTTTAAGCAAGCCGGTATTGGCTATATTTGGGAGTTTTTGACCTCAGATGAATGGCTAGCAATCGATAAAAACCGCTTGTATGTGACCATTTATGAGACTGACGACGAAGCCTTTGATATTTGGCATAAAGACATCGGTATTCCTAGCGAGCGCATTATCCGTATTGGCGATAATAAAGGTGCGCCTTACGCCTCAGACAACTTTTGGACGATGGGCGATACCGGTCCTTGTGGTCCTTGTACCGAAGTCTTTTATGACCATGGTGCTGATATCGAAGGCGGTCTACCGGGCACACCTGAAGAAGATGGCGACCGTTATATCGAGATTTGGAACTGCGTCTTTATGCAGTTTAATCGTCAAAAAGACGGCTCTATGCTAACGCTACCAGCGCCAAGCGTAGATACTGGCATGGGACTTGAGCGTATCAGCGCCATCATGCAAGGCGTCCATGGCAACTACGAGATAGATTTGTTTGTACATTTGATGGATGCGGCGGCTGAGATTTTAGAGATTGAAAACCAGCAACAATCGTCATTAAAAGTCATCGCTGACCATATTCGCGCCGTTTCATTTTTGATTGCTGATGGCGTTACTCCAAGCAACGAAGGTCGTGGTTATGTACTGCGCCGTATCATTCGTCGTGCGGTACGTCATGGCAATAAACTTGGTGCTGACAGTGAGTTTTTCTATAAAATGGTCGAGCCCTTGGTTGCTGAAATGGGTACGGCGTATCCTGAGCTAAAAGATAAGCAAAGCATCATTGAAAATGCCATTCAAAAAGAAGAAGCACAGTTTGCCAAAACTTTGGCACAAGGCTTACGTTTACTTGCCAGCGAACTGGAAGGTCTAAAAGATGGCGACACGCTATCTGGGGAAGCCGCATTTAAACTGTACGATACTTATGGTTTCCCAATCGATTTGACTGCGGATATCACTCGTGAGCGCGGTATTGTGATTGATGAAGCTGAGTTCGACGAGCATATGCAAGCGCAACGTGAGCGTGCTCGTGATGCTGGCAAATTTGACGTTGATTATAGCAGTGTCATTCAAGTAGAAAACCCAACGACCTTTATCGGTTATGAGCAGCTTGCAGAAGATGGCGTGACGATTGATGCGCTGTATCAAGATGGCAATCCAGCAGCCAGCTTAGCCGAGGGCATGGAAGGCGTCGTGGTACTTGACCGTACACCGTTTTATGCTGAAGGTGGTGGTCAAGTTGGTGAGCTTGGCGAAATCCGCACCGCGACTGGCGTTTTTGAAGTGCAAGATACCAAAAAATCTGGTCAAGCCATCATCCATTATGGTGTCGTGACCATGGGTGACATTAATACCAAACAGACCGCTGATGCGCAAGTCTTGTCCAGCATCCGTGCGGCTAGTGCCAAAAACCACTCTGCCACGCATCTATTGCATGCCGCATTAAGAGAAGTATTGGGCGACGCGGTCACGCAAAAAGGCTCGCTAGTATCAAGCGAAGTCTTACGTTTTGATTTCTCGTATGACAAGCCCGTCAGCACTGCTGAAATTACGCGTATCGAACGTTTAGTCAATGAGCAAATTCAAGCCAACACCCCCGCTCGCATCGAGAATATGTCTATCGACGAAGCGATGAAACAAGGCGCGATGGCATTGTTTGGCGAAAAATATGGCAGTGACGTTCGCGTCTTAACCATGGGCACTGACAGTATCGTCGATGGTCAGCGCAAGCCCTTCTCTATTGAGCTTTGTGGTGGTTTGCACGTTAAACGTACTGGTGATATTGGTGTGCTAAAAATTACCAGCGAATCAGGTATTGCTGCTGGCATCCGCCGTATTGAAGCGGTCACTGGCATGAATGCGATTAAAAACATTCAGCAAAGTGAGCAGCAGCTGAGCGAGCTTGCCAGTCAACTAAAAGTGAAACGTCCTGAAGTGGCACAGCGCGTACGTACCATGGCGGATAAGCAGCGCGAACTTGAGAAACAACTGGAGCGCTTAGAGCAAAAAATCGCTAGCGCCCAAGCAGCCAGTTTACTCGATGAAGTACAGACCATCGCAGGCACGCCCGTGCTTATCAGTACCTTAAGCGGTATCGACGGCAAATCTATCCGCACCCTGATGGACGATATTAAATCTAAACTTCCTGATAGCGTGATTGTATTGATTGGTGATAAAGACGAACAGTTAGCCCTAGCTGCAAGCGTAGCAAAGTCTGTGACTGCGAAAGTAAAAGCTGGTGATATCATTCGTCATTTGGCAAGTGAGCTGGGCGGTAAAGGTGGTGGTAAGCCAGATTACGCCCAAGGCGGCGCGCCAAAGTCTGCCAACAGTACCGCGGTTATCAATGCCCTACCTGCTTGGATTGAAACTCAGCTTAGCTAGTCCTGAAAAAGACATGAATACAGCGCATCACTTGGGTCTACTACGCATAAGATACGCGATTGGTTATAACGGTTATAACCAATCGCCATGTATCTAAGCGCTACGGGCACTTAACGTTGTGACGTAGATATGATATAAAGGTCAACGTTTATATGCATCGTGCGTGCATTACCTAGTCAGCACTACTGAATACATAAACGAAAAGCATGGGCGCAATTCTTATAATACGGCTTTATCTATACAAGCATTGATTGAGCGTCACATCCGCATATTGGCTCTCATTGATGATAATAAAAGGCCATTAATGAATAATAGGTAGATTTTTATGGCGTTAATAGTACAGAAATACGGCGGCACCTCGATGGGCAGTATCGACCGCATCAAAAACGTCGCCAAACGAGTCAAACGCTGGCATGACAACGGTCATCAAATAGTTGTTGTCGTCTCTGCCATGAGCGGCGAAACCAACCGTTTGATTGATCTAGCACGCCAAATTAGCACTCAGCCTGATCCCCGTGAATACGACCAAATGGTCTCAACCGGTGAGCAAGTATCGATTTCATTGCTTGCTATGGCGATTAAAGAGCTTGGTATAGGCGCTCGTTCATTTACTGGTCGTCAAGTCGCGATTAAGACCGACAATGCCCACAATAAAGCCCGTATCGAAAGCATCGATGACAAAAATATCCGCGCGCAACTCGATGCAGGCAATGTCGTCATCGTCGCAGGCTTTCAAGGTATTGACGACGAAGGCAACGCGACCACATTAGGGCGCGGCGGCTCTGATACCACAGGTGTCGCTATTGCTGCTGCCTTGGGTGCTGATGAATGTCAGATTTATACCGATGTTGATGGCGTTTATACCACTGACCCTCGTGTGACCTCAAAAGCCAAAAAACTTGAAAAAATCACCTTTGAAGAAATGCTAGAGATGGCAAGTCTTGGCTCTAAGATTTTACAGATTCGTTCGGTAGAATTCGCCGGTAAATATGGTGTACCACTGCGCGTATTATCTAGCTTTGATGAAAACAACGATGGTAGCTTCGACCAAGAATTTCAAGACAATGTCGGCACCCTAATTACGATAGACGAAGGAGACAATATGGAACAGGCAATCATCTCAGGTATCGCTTTTAATCGAGACGAAGCAAAAATAGTCGTGCGCGGTGTACCTGATCATCCTGGTATTGCCTCTGCTATTCTCAGCCCTATCGGTCACGCCAATATCGAAATTGATATGATAGTGCAAAACCTCTCTACCAACGGCACCACCGACTTTACTTTTACTGTCAACCGTACTGACATGGACAAAACCATGAAAGTACTAGAGAATGAAGTCAAAGATGAGATCGGTGCTAAAGAGATATTGGCTAATGATGAAGTCGTTAAAGTCTCTTTAGTCGGCGTCGGCATGCGCTCTCATGCTGGTGTTGCGAGCCTCATGTTCCAAACGCTTGCTGAAAACAATATCAATATTCAAATGATATCAACCAGCGAAATCAAAGTGTCTGTCCTTATCCAAGAACAGTATTTAGAAAAAGCCGTTAAATCACTACATACCGCATTTGGTCTGGATCGTGAAGATGGCGAAAGTAAAATCGCTGGGCTATAACTTATTTTAAAACGCTTAAAATAATCGATTTAGCATCAACAGTTATGCATTAAGTCAGTATCAATTACTTTCAACAATGTATTAAATTAAATAGGGTCTTTTTAGATCCTATTTTTATTTTTTATTATTGCTAGGGTGACTATTTACCCAATAGTTTTGTGAAAACCCGTGACAGTCTCTGTTATGCCCCCTATAATGGAGCTTTCATTTGGGCTAAATGAATCTACCTATCATTACCGCTATTGGCACAATAGTAAGCATTGTGGTTGTCATTGATACATTGTCTTTCTAGTGCTGCGGTAATGTCCTGCAATTGAGAAGTAATCTGATGAGTAATAATTTGTTGATGCGACATAAGGAGTGTGACGCATGTTAATTTTGACACGCCGCGTGGGCGAAACGCTAATGATTGGTGATGAGGTCAGTGTGACTGTCCTAGGTGTCAAAGGCAATCAAGTACGTATCGGTGTCAATGCACCGAAAGATATTGCCGTACACCGCGAAGAGATTTACCAACGTATTCAGCATGAGCGTTCTGTACAGTCGCAAATGCAACATCTTGAGCAAGGCAATTTTGCGCCTTCATTTGATGACGAAGACTATTTCAATCGCTAAGTTACATACTTTCACTTTTTTAATCTGCTCTGAGGTCATTTATTTATGAGTATCCGCCAATCAGACGTATCGGCTCTACTTAATGGTTTGGATAAAAAAGCCATTGGATTCAATGATGTCATCAGTTTTATTGATGATTTTTATCGCTACGCACCTGCCCCGTTTGTGAACGGTATGGTACACAATGCAGCTGGTGAAAATGAAGGTAGTGCGAAAATTTTTGGCTTTGCCAAGCACCATGGTCTGAATCAATTGGACACGCTAAAACTGTTTGGCGAGCATTATGCCAAAGTTCAAGCAACTCCTAACGGTACTGACCATGCCAATATCCGCAATTTTTTACATTGGGGCTGGCAAGGGTTTTTGATGCAAAAAAACCCACTAACGGTTCGCCCTAGTGTTGATACGACGGCGCTTTAAAAAGTTATTAAATAAGAAAAGGCCACGCTAATCAGCGTGGCCTTTTTTATGTGCTTCATTTTTTATCATAAAACTTAGCCATCAGTCTATTTATCACGAAACTTGACTGGTTGGACTGCGCCTTTCGGATTAGGCATGTTTGGATAATGATGCTCATGCTCGACATCACATTCCGCCCCAACGATAGAACCATCGTCTTTGACTGGCTTATGAATATAGCCTGTGCGCTCGGCAGGTGGTAGATGCTCGTGTTCCCACACCATCACCGCTTGCATACAGGTTTCGCGCTGCTCAGCGGTCAGCTTGCGACCATCAGGCCACTTACCCAACTCAATCGCCATGCGGAATTTATCCACCACTTCTGGCGTTAAACTTGCTAATATCGTTTGCTTATCCATCCTACCTATTCTCCACCACTATTTTTATAACATATTTTTTATAACGTTTGTATATAAAAGAGACACTTATTCGTCGTCCATAATATCATCATCCACGTCAAGACTGAATTCCTCAGCATGGACGTTCCAGTGCAATTTGGTGCGACAAGCTTCATAAAAATCAAACCCTGGCGGGTGCAATAAAGTAAGCTTATCTGGATGCTTACGAATATAGAGCCGTTGCTCTTGCTCAAGTGGCACGCTTGGCTTGCCGTCTGCGCTAACCATCGGCTGAGTGCGATTGTCTTCATGAATGCGAATGCATACTTCGCTATTACCGCTCACCACAATCGGTCTGCTAGACAAAGTATGGGGATGCATGGGCACCAAACAGATAGCATCCATACTCGGATGGATGATGGGACCGCCGCCAGAGAGTGCATAGGCCGTTGAACCGGTAGGCGTTGCTGCAATCAAACCATCACTATGCTGACGGTAGACATCTTGACCATCGATTTTCATCTGAAAATCAATCATATGAACCGATT
This sequence comes from Psychrobacter immobilis, assembly GCF_003148585.1. GTDB lineage: Bacteria > Pseudomonadota > Gammaproteobacteria > Pseudomonadales > Moraxellaceae > Psychrobacter > Psychrobacter immobilis. The sequence goes on from NZ_QGGM01000003.1 coordinate 234,595, forward strand.
TTCCCGCATGCAATACGATATCATTGAGCGCCATATCTTCATGAATGATAGTGCGTCCTTCTCGTATCTCCATCGTCAATAGAAAACGATGATCCAGCTGGTAATCACCCATCAAAACTTGGCGCAATTTAAACGCCGCTTCATCAGGTTTTACATCCGCTAAGAAACCAAGCCGACCACGGTTGACGCCAAGTACAGGCACACGGTAGCGTGCCAACGCTTCAGCCGCGTGCAATATCGAACCATCACCGCCAACAACGATGACCAAATCACAAATCTCGCCAATTAAACTACGCTTAACGATTTTGACTTTTTCGATCTCAGTGAGGTTCAAAGTGGGCAAGTTCGCCGTTTGCACATCCATAATCAATGTGAGATTCATCTCATTGATAGTCTGGGCAATTTGCACCAAGCTTTGAGTGACACTGCGTTTACCAGCGCGACCCATGAGCCCAATGCGCCTAAAAGCAGGGTTTTTGATAGCGTGGAACAGCTCTGATTCATGTAAGTGCGGCAATCTTGCGGATTGCGCTGAGTTTTCCATAAAACGACTCGGCATAACGGTAAAGTACTCGCCAATGATAGCGATAAACGAGCGTTTAGACTAGCATGTTTATGAATTATCGTTGTTAACTGTCGTAATCAACCCCATATAAAAGCCATCGCACGTTACTCTTAAACGTGTTTTTTTAGCTAAGCAATACGCCAAAATACATCAACTAATAATAGCTCCATAAGGTCGTGAAGCCTTGATGGCTGTCACGTAAACACAGTTGACAATAATGGCGGTTTTGCTAAAGTAGCTAGCATTACTATTATTTATATTTTATTAAGGACAACTTTATGGCCAATCCTATTGTCAGTCGCGCAGAACTTGCGATCGGCGGTAAGCCAATGACGGTCAAGGGCGTGATTCAAAAGACCAGTCTATTACTTGGATTATCTGCGATCACTGGTGTGGGCTTTTTCTTTTATGCCCTTATGGCAGGCTTGTCGCAAGGCTTTATCACGATGGCTGCCTTCGGTAGTATGTTTGCCGCTTTTGGTCTCGCGCTTTTTATCACTTTTAAACCACACAAAGCCAAAACCTTTGCGGTGCCTTATGCACTGTTAGAAGGCATATTTTTAGGCGGCATCTCGCTGTTCTTTATGCGGATGTATCCGAGTGTACCAGTGACCGCTATGTGTGCCACTTTTGTGACGGCAGCCGTTATGCTAGGGCTATATCGCTCAGGTCTGGTCAAAGTGACTGAAAAGTTCCGCTCAATTGTGACTTCAGCATTGATTGCGATTATGCTGGTTTATGTGGCGCAATGGGTACTTTCTTTAGCGTTTGGTTCAAGCTTACCCTTCTTATTTGAAGGTGGCGCTATCGCTATCGGCTTTAGCTTATTTGTGATTATCATCGCCTCTTTTACGCTTTTACTAGACTTCGATAATATCGATCGCGGTGTGGCAATGGGCGTCTCTGAAGACTACGAATGGTTATTTAGTATTGGTATTCTTGCAACGCTTGTGTGGATGTACATTGAATTTATGCGTTTGCTTAGCTACTTACAAGACTAATCTAAAAACCAGTTAATCATTATTTAAATCAGATCGTTATTTAAATAAAAAACCGCCTTAGCTATGTATATAGTTAAAGGCGGTTTTTTTATGGGTAAAGTTAAATATTTATGATAGACATACTATCTGGAAAAATGTGAGCAGCAAGGAAGATAAGTCTCAGTACTACATTAGTAGGCTAAGTAAGTTTGACGCAGCTAATCGTTTTTTTGAATGGGTATCAAGCGCGTTTTAAGCGCAGCGCATTTAAAACCACAAACAATGAACTTAATGACATACCAATAGCCGCCAGCCAAGGTGGCACATAGCCTAACGCTGCTGGTATTAGCACACTGCCATTATAAATGAGTGCCCAGCGGAAGTTTTGTTTGATAATACGTTCCGTTTTATCAGAGATACGCTTAGCCGCAGTAATAGCGTCGATTTGACCATTTAAGATAATACTGTCACTCGATACTTGTGCCAAATCTGCCGCCCCCGCAATAGAAGTTGAGACATCTGCTGCTGCTAGCACTGGCGCATCGTTGATACCGTCTCCCACCATCAACACTACGCCACCTTCCGCCTGTAGCTTTTGAATGTGAGTGACCTTGTCTGTTGGCGACAGACCGTTGTAAGCAGAATGCATTCCTAAACTTTCAGCCAATACCAGCGCTTGCGGGCTTGGGTCACCAGTCAACATAACTGTTTCAATACCCAACTCTTTAAGCGTATCGAGCATGGCTTTGGCACTATCACGCACCTTATCATTGAAATAGAAGCATGCCAGCGCTTGCCAAGTGAACGAATCATTTTGTTGACAAGATAAAACCACCGCTGAGCTGGCGCGCTGTGATAATAAATCAATAACCATATCATTATCAGCATCGTTCAACGCAAAATCCACATGACCAATTCGATATAATACGCCATCAATCATTGCCTCGACACCGCCTGCTGGATAATGCTGTAAGGCCTGCGTCGATGGCAAATGCAACTGATAGGCAGCGGTAAGCAGCGCGTGTGCAATAGGATGGCGACTGCCCACTTCTAAGGCAGCGGCGATTGCTAATAGCGTATCTTTTTGCTCATCTGTAGCCGTTGCAATATCATTGTCTTTAAGCAGCTCAATATTTAATAAATTCGGCTTACCATAAGTTAAAGTGCCTGTTTTATCAAAGGCGACATGAGTGATTTCAGCGAGCGTTTGTAGCGTATGTCCACGCGTTGTCAAAAAGCCATAGCTTGCCAATCGATTGGTCGCGACCGTCAGCGCAATTGGCGTCGCTAAAGACAGTGCACAAGGACAAGTCGCGACCAATACCGCGACCGTAGCCCAAATCGCTTGACTTGGGTCAACGATATACCAGCCAATGAATACCAAGACAGACAATACTAAAATACGCGCGACAAACCAGCGTGCCAGCTTATCAGCCTGCTGTGCCAGTTTGGGCTTTTCACTCATGGCACGGTTCATCAGACGATCAATCAAGCCAATTTGGCTGTCTGCTGGCAATGCTGTGACCAGCATCTCAAACGGTTGGCTATCGTTTTGTGCACCGCCAACGATATAGTCACCTTGGCTCTTGATAATCAAGTCGCCCTCACCCGTCAACAGGCTTTGCGACACGGTAGCAGTCTGACTCAGCAAAATACCATCGCTAATGATTTCAGAGCCAGCCTCAACTAAAATGATATCACCTACTTGCAAACTATGGGCGGTGACCATTTGTTTTTCTTTTGCCTCATCTGCTGCTGTTGGTAAGGCTAATTGTTGAGTACGCGCGAGTTGCCAGTCTTGTGCAATTTTCGATGTGAGCCGATGAACATTGGCATCCATGCTTTGCATAAAATTAGGCGTTGGATTGGCTGATGTGCTCGCCTCATTTGTATCCAAATTACTGACTTGATTACTCACGTCTTCATTTTCAGCTGTTTTCTCGAGCTCATTTTTCTTTAACTGCTGTAATATAAGCTCGGCGGCTTCTTTATCTTCCGCAATTTTTTGTACCAGTACTGGCTCAACCACGACCAAGTCATTGGCCATAGTGGCGGCTTTTAGGCGGGCATTATGTTCAATGTAACGCCCTGCCAGTAAAAAGAAAATAAACATGCTGACCGAATCGTAATAGGTTTCCCCTTGCCCAGTGATGGTGGCATATAGGCTCGCGAAAAAAGTCACAATCAGCGCGATACTGACGGGCACATCCATATTGACTTGACGGGCACGAATTGCCGACCACGCTGAGGTAAAGAACGGGATACCCGCATAGAAGAAAACGGGCGTACTGACAAATAAAGACACCCAGCGCAAAAAATCACGCTGAAATATTAGCATATCGCTGTATTCACCAAAATAGATGGCAACGGCATACATCATCGCTTGCATCGAGCCCAACGCGGCAATGCCAAGACGTATCAGCATTTGGTTGTTATGACGCGCCAGCATCGCCTCATGCGTATCTTGACGATAAGGCTTGGCCTCGTAGCCTATTTCATTAATGGTGGCAAGAATACGGCTGATCGGCAGCTTATCCTCGTTCCATATCACTCGCATCCGCTGATTGGTCAAATTCACCTGACATTTACTGATGCCCTCTAACTCATCGAGACGCGACTCAATTAGCCAAGTACATGCCGCGCAGCGTAGGTTATTGACGGACAGCTCTGCAACCGACAGTCCGTCTTGAGCATAGACGAATTGTGATTTGATCTCGTCATGGTCATACGCCTCAAGGCAAGTCAACTGCGTCGGTAGACTTGCCGTACGATTAATCTCTGAGCGGTCCAAGTAATACTGCTCAAGCCCCGCCTCTACGATGCTTTGAGAGGCTAACTGACAGCCCATACAGCACATCTCACGCGGCTTACCCAATATCTTGGCATGGAACGGCGGCTGCGGTACAGGATCACCGCAGTGGAAACAGTGACCTGCGAGTGGCAGTACTAAACCTTCGATGATAGAGTTATCTTCATAATGCTGGCTGGTGGTCGATGCCATTGATGATGGGACATTGGACATAATCGCGCTTACTTCCTTTAGACAGGTTTGCTCGAACCTTATTCGCTTTAAGTAAACTTACTATCATTAACGAGACTCAACGCCTATGCAGAAGACTTATCTAAAACAGCTATTTTAAATAACTCTCAGCACGGCTCACAAAAAATAAAACAATAACAGTAGCGGTTAACTCATAAAAAACACATCGTTGGCGCATCTCTAAACTGCTATCGTGCATGGCTATGTGACATGGTGACATGAAGCTAATATGACACTTATATGACAATAATACTGTCAATCTAAAGCTTTTAATGCTTTGTTAGCAATGACCGTGTTTTAACAGAGATTATACTATAAGCAAGTGCTGTGAAGAGCATAACTACTCACCGCTTACAATCAATGAATGCCTGCGTTGACGATGATAGATTGAAAAATTTGTCAATTTGCGTCATTATGAGGCAGTTTTTTATACCAAAATGGTGCGACATCAGTGCAAACATCCAATTCCAAGTTACCAAATACCAAGTTAACACAGTCCTCTAAATCTGTTAACCACACGCTCCCTTCACAGCAGCGTGGGTTGGTATTTAGTAGTCTTATCTTAATTGTCATTATTGCTGGCATGGTGCTCTTGGCGCTATATTTAATCAAACTTGATCGCACCATTACCCATAAGTTCGAGGGTAAGCGCTGGGATATTCCTGCCAAAGTGTATTCGCAGCCGCTTGAATTGTATCAAGGCGCGAGTGTCGACAAAGATACGATGAAGACATGGCTGGAGTTGCTGAACTATCAAAGCAACAAAGCTTATGATCGCACGGGAACTTATCATAGATCAGGTAATACCTACTTTATTCATACTCGCGGTTTTACTTATAGCGCCAACGATGTGGATAAAGAGCAAGTCATAAAAATGACCATTGCTGGTAATAAGATTGAGTCCGTACAAAGCACTTTGCCTGCCAAAAGCGGCATCATTCGCTTAGAGCCGGTGAGTATCGGTGGTATTTATCCTGACAGTAATGAAGATCGTTTGGTCGTCTCGTTAGATGAAGTGCCACAACCACTCATTGATGCGTTAATAGCCACGGAAGACCGTGCGTTTTATGAGCACAAAGGCGTCTCTATACGAGGCATTGCACGTGCCGTACTGAACAACTTCTCTGGTGGCTCTAGACAAGGCGGCTCGACCATCACTCAGCAGCTGATTAAAAACTTCTATCTCAATTCAGACCGTACGCTGAAGCGCAAAGCCAACGAAGCGTTAATGGCAGTATTGCTCGAGCTACATTATAGCAAAGATGAAATTCTACAAACGTACCTCAACGAGATTTATTTGGGTCAAAACGGCAACCGCTCTATTAATGGTTTTGGCTTGGCATCACAGTTTTACTTTGATAAGCCACTGAATGAGCTGCGCTTGGATCAGCAAGCCCTGTTAGTCGGTATGGCAAAAGGCCCGAGTATCTACAACCCACGTCGCCATCCAAACGATTCAAAAGCGCGCCGTGACGTCGTGCTGGGCAACATGCTGGCCGTTGGCTCACTCAGTCAAGAAGACTATGAAAAAGCGCTAAAGCAGCCACTTGGTGTCGTGGACAAACCTGTCGAAGGCAAAAGTCAATTCCCTGACTTTTTGGATATCGTCAAGCGCGAGCTGAATACCGTGTACTATTCTGATGACCTCAAGAATGAAGGTCTTATCATTATCAGTACTTTAGACCCTATTGCACAATTAGCCGCAGACAAAGCAGTTGATAGAAAACTGGGTGAGCTGCGTCGTAACAGTAGCAAAACTAAAGACTTGCAAGGTGCTCTAGTGAGTGCCAATCCTGAGACTGGTGAGCTGGTCTCTGTGGTGGGCAGTGGCAGTGAATTTACCGGCTTTAACCGTGCTGTCGATGCCAAGCGCCAAGTGGGTTCTTTATTGAAGCCTATTATTTATATGACAGCGCTTGAAAGTGGGCGTTATAATCTTGCAAGCTCAGTCGATGACTCACCGATTACCGTGAATCTAAGCGATGGTACTAAATGGAACCCCAAGAACTATGACAATCGTGACCATGGTTATGTGCCATTTACCACCGCTTTATCAAAGTCTTATAACCAAGCAGCGGTACGCTTAGGTATGGAGTTTGGGGTCGATACCTTTGCCAAGCAGTTACAGCGCATGGGAATTAAAGAAAAAATACCACCCTACCCGTCAGCATTGTTAGGTTCTGTTAATCTTAGCCCAATGGACATGCTTGGTGTCTATCAAGTCTTTGCAACTGGCGGCTTCCGTACGCCTATTCATAGTATTCGCACCGTCATTGATGACCGTGGTCGTATTTTACAACGTACTGGACTCAACACTCAGCGTAGTATTCCGCCTGAAACCAACTTCTTAATTAACTATGCTTTACAAGATGTGGTCAAAAACGGTACTGCCAAACGCGTGCAATCACTTGGTAGCAATCTAAATCTTGCTGGCAAAACAGGTACCACAAATGATTACCGCGATGCTTGGTTTGCAGGCTACAGTGGCAACTATGTCAGTGTGGTTTGGGTTGGCCGTGATGATAACAAGCCAATTGGCTTAAGCGGCGGTACTGGCGCATTGCCAGTTTGGGTTGACTATATGAATCGCTTGAAGCTGACGCCTGTGGCACTACCAGAGCCTGAAGGTATTGAATGGTTGTGGTTAGAGAACAACTCAGGCAAGTTGTCTAATGAGCGCTGTGCAGATGCACGCTATCTGCCTGTCTTGTCGGCATATTTACCAGAAGAAGCCAGCAGTTGCGCTGTCGGCTTATATCAACAAGATCGTGCTCGTGAACAGAACCAGCAGCGCCGTAGTGAAGGTTTAGAGATTCCAAATGGCGAAGCTGTTGATAGTGACAACCAAGAGAACAGTGATGGGTCAAATGGTAATGATGCAGAAAGTCGTGCCGATACTTGGTATGATCGTGCCGTTGAATGGTTCTAAAGTTATTTGTGAAACTTAAAAAAGGTCTCAACTTAATGTTATCTCTCAAGCAAACTGTATCAGCTAGGTCAGCCGTCATAACGCGGTCTATCAAAGTCAAGTCAGCCAATAAGATGCTGGCAGTCAGTGCTCTAGCTGGCATGTTGAGTTTGAGCGCTTGCCAGACTGCGCCGACTGCATCTACCGCAATAAAAACGGTACCGACTCAAACGCTGCCATCATCGCAAACAGCCAAAGCCCCCATAGCGACTGTGACGCAAGCGCCCATTGTCAGAACAGAGGACGAGGACGACTACCCCATTGAGCCTTATAATTCCTCCGAACCAGCCGAATCAACCAATCCGTTGACTCAAGAGACGCCTGTATTTACACCATCTAATCCTGTGTTGACCCAACCTGATCCAGTTATTATCATCCCTTCGCGTGATGACTACATCATCTCTGAGCCGTCAGCACCGTCACACAACGAATTGCTAGAACAGGCAAGAAAAAACTCGCAGCAACGGACACAGCAAGCTACTACCAACAATAGCAACTTGCCAGCATTTCGCAATTTGATGCAAGCAGGTATCAGTCAACTAAAAGCTGGCAAACTAACCAATGCTGAAAACAGCTTTACCCGTGCACAGCGCCTAGCACCTAAATCTTCTGCGGTGTATTTCTATTTGGCGCAAGTGGCATTAAAAAAGAACCAGCCGCGTAAAGCAGAAGCCATGGCACGCCGTGGTCTGAGTGTTTCTCAAGATACCAGTCGTCGCCGCGCGCTGTGGCAAATTATTTTGCAATCAGGACAAGCCCAAGGCAACGCTCGCGTCATCAGTGAAGCGAAGCAAGCCTTACGCTAATATCAAGACATACCGAAGTGAATAGAGACCAAGTTTATCATTTGGTATCTATTCACTTTTTATATTGTGCATACGCATCATTTATCCAAAATAGACATTTATTTTTAATTAAGGTTATCGTTATGGCATGGCAACAACTGCATTTACAATGTGAAAAAGCAAACGTCGATTTGGCTGAGGCACTGCTCCTAGAAGCAGGTGCATTATCCATCGCCTTAGACGACGCAGGTGACCAGCCTTTATTTGAGCCATTACCTGGTGAATCACCGCTATGGGATGAGGTTATCTTGACAGGGCTATTTGATGCGACCACCGATGCTGGCAGTCGTCAGGCAGTCGAGCAGCTCAGTCATGAAATCGCAGCACAAGTGCAAGCCACCCGTATCTGGCTCACGGCTGTCGATGATAAAGACTGGGAGCGCGAATGGATGAGCAATTACCATCCTATCGAATGTGCCAATAATTTATGGATTGTACCTAACTGGCTGACGCCGCCCAATCCTGAGGCGACTAATATTATTATGGATCCTGGCCTAGCTTTTGGTACAGGCTATCATGCCACTACCCGCTTATGTCTTGACTGGTTAACAGAACAAGATCTAAAAGACAAAGTGGTGATTGATTATGGTTGCGGTTCAGGTATTTTAGGCATTGCTGCTTTGTTATTAGGTGCACGCCACGTGTATGCTGTCGATATCGACCCACAAGCAGTGCTGGCAACCAATCAAAATGCCGCACGCAATCACGTTGGGGATCGTCTGCAAGCGTTTTTGCCAGAAGACTTCACTGACTACTGCACACAAAATGATGTGTTACCTGTAGACGTAATCGTTGCAAACATTCTAGCCAAGCCGCTCATTGGCTTAGCGCCTTACTTCGCCACCTTAATCGCACCAAAAGGTCGCATTGTATTGGCCGGTCTAATAGAGTCACAAACCGAACAGGTAACGGCGGCTTATCAACCTTATTTTGCGCTTGATGCAAAGCATGCTTTTACAGCGCAAGAAGACCAACATTGGCAGCGTTTATCTGGTACATTTACAGGCTAGCAACATTTAATTACATCTGTTACGATAGAGGGCAGTCAAATGTCATGCATTTGACGCCACTCTGTCCTTACCCATGATTTATGGACATTTACAGCTAATATTTAAAGCTGATACAAACGGCAGTATTAGCACTATAGGCAACTATTAGCGAGTGGCTAAGCGGTATTGATAACCATAATTTTTTGGATTCGACCCTATGACCACGCCCATAAAAACTCAGTGCCCTCATTGCCAAGCTTGCTTTAAAATACAGCAAACACAGTTGAATAAAGTAAACGCCACGGTTAGCTGTGATCAATGCCAACAGAGTTTTTTGGTCAATAAACATCTTATCCTCACTGCCGATGCTGTCAGTACTTCCGCGATTCAAAAAAATACAACGACTGACACCAATACGCTAGCCGATTCAAATCGACATTCTGCACAAACCGCTGACAATCATAATAAAAATCGACATGCAGCAGGCGCTTCTAAGTCACCACTCACTCCTCCACATTTAAAAAATATTTCATCTGATACTTTAATTGGGGACGATTTGATTCATGACGGCTTAATCTATGATGATATGGATAGCTATGAGCCAGAAGAAAGTGTTTTAGAGTATGATTCTCTAGATAGTATGGATGCTTGGCTGACTCAAGCAAGCAATATGAATAATAGCAGTTATACTTCTACAGCAGACAACCAACCAACAAGCAACCTCTCTAAAAAAACAGATAAAAACAACGCGTCATCAGCGAAAGTATCATCTGATGCTACAACAGAAAATTCCTCATCAGCACAAATGGCGCTCAGTTCAGCAGCCGCTAATGATATTCATGCCAATGTGGATGATACTGCGGATAATTCTTGGCTCGAAAAACTCCTAAAAGAACAAAATAAAGGCGAAGAGGTTCGACAAGACGATACCGATTTATCACAACTGTTGCTCGATATGGGTGTACCACTGAAAGATGAAGCGCCAACCGCCGAAGAGCGTGTGAGAAAAGCACAAGCAAAGTTTACACCTACGCCGCAGAGACGTTCTATCGCATCCTTACTATGGACACTAGGATGCTTAGTATTAGCACTGCTACTTTTTGCTCAATACGTCATTTTTAATCTAGAAACTTTGATGAAAAACCCAGTGCATGCAGAGCGCTTACAATCAGTATGTGCAGTCGCTGCCTGTAGTTTACCTAGTGCCGATCTAACAGCATTCACGATTACCAACCTTAATCATAAATCGAGTAAGATTAAGATGGATGGAAAGTCGAGCGATGTCAGTGCCACATTAAACAATCAAAGTGCCAAAGCACAGCTGTATCCGAATGTTAAAGTCAGCGTATACGGCGCAAATGATATGATTGGAGAATTCATCGCCACGCCAGCTGATTATCTATTAAGCAAGCAAAGCCAATTAGCGGCGGACAGCAGTCGAAACATATTATTTACCATCCCTGTTGCTAATAGACAAATTCGAGAAGTGACTATAAGTCCTCTGTATTGAATAGATAATTACCAAAAAAATAGCGGTTTCTATAAACAACCTTGTCTCTTAAAACTTCAGTCGTCAGAAAAACGTAGACAGGTCGCAAGTTCAGTAGTGATGCAAGTGCGACCCACCCAGTTATATTTTGTGGCAATGTTATAATAGTAAGCTCATACCCTAGTCATACTGCTGCCAATATAAGGTTAATCTGTCAGCGCTAAACGATATTAATTTGATATAATACCCTGATATCTTATGGTTTGACTCTTTCCAATCCCAAGGACATTATCTTATGGCACCTCATGCACAGCATAATGCCAATCATTTTGCCACAAGCTCTGAGCATCCTGCCGATTATAGTACAGCTAACCATCATTCAACTCGTCATGTTGACTCCTCATTAGACAGCGATGCGAGCCACCGGCATGAACCACTGCGCGTACATGTGGAGCGTGTGGTACGACAATACTTTGCGATGCTAGGTGATGAGATGCCGACCGACTTGTATGAGCTTATTTTAAAACAAGTTGAAGAGCCGCTATTATCGGTTGTTCTTGAAAAAACGCGGGGCAATCAAACCAAGTGTGCACAAATCTTAGGTCTGAATCGTGGCACTTTACGCAAAAAACTCAAAACTTATGACTTAATGTAGCATCTGCTATATGCATTTCTCTGTCTTTATTACCAATCATTATGTATGGCAATTTAACGTTATTGACGCTATCCACCATGATATTGTCTGCAAAAATTGTCATTGTCACCTTGCCAGACGTTTACGTCAGGCTTTTTTTATGGAAATTTTCTTATGAGTACAACCCCACTTGCTCTATTGTCAGTCTCTGATAAATCTAATATCGTTGAATTTGCGCAAGGCCTTATTAAGTCAGGCTTTGGCTTACTGTCTACTGGCGGTACTTATCGTTTACTCACAGAAAACAATGTCGCTGTGACCGAAGTATCCGATTACACAGGTTTTCCTGAAATGATGGATGGTCGAGTTAAAACACTACATCCTAAAATTCATGGTGGCATCCTAGGACGCCGTGGTACAGACGATGCCGTCATGAGTGAGCACGCGATTGAGCGTATTGATTTGGTTGTCGTGAATTTATATCCTTTTGCTGAAACCATTGCTCGTGCGGATGTCACCATGCACGATGCTATCGAAAACATCGACATCGGTGGTCCTACGATGGTGCGTTCTGCGGCGAAAAACCACGCTCATGTGGGTATCGTGACTGATCCAGCAGATTATGAGCGCATACTTGCCGCTTTAGGTGATGGTACCGAGCTGACACCTGCTCTGCGCTATGACTTAGCGGTTAAGGCTTTTGAGCATACTGCACAGTATGACGGAATGATTGCCAATTTCTTAGGTAGCCGTGTCAATGAAAGCCAGCAGCCTGAGAATTTCTCACGTACCTTTAATGTGCAGCTCGAAAAAGCACAGGATCTACGCTACGGCGAAAACCCACATCAAAACGCCGCTTTTTATACAGAAAACCATCCGCTAAAAAGCCAACAGGCCTCTATAGCGACTGCTAAGCAACTGCAAGGCAAGGCGCTGTCTTATAACAATATCGCCGATACTGATGCTGCTCTTGAGTGCGTCAAAGCCTTTAGCGCCCCTGCTTGCGTTATCGTTAAGCATGCCAACCCTTGCGGTGTCGCTGTGGATAACGATCAAGTAACCGCGTATAACACTGCCTTTAGTACTGACCCTGAGTCTTCTTTTGGCGGCATCATTGCTTTTAACCGCCCATTGACATTGGCAGCTGCTAAAACCATTATCGACAATCAGTTTGTAGAGGTTATTATTGCACCAAGCGTCGAAGATGGTGTTCTTGAAGCGACAGCTGCTAAGAAAAATGTCCGTGTATTGGTGTGCGGCGAACTGCCAGCGCCAGATCAACGCGATAGTCAGCTTGACTACAAGCGCGTCAACGGTGGCCTGCTAGTACAAGAGCAAGATCTTGGTTTGATTACGGCCAATGACTTAAAGATTGTCACTGATGTACAACCAACAGAAGCGCAAATCGCCGATCTATTATTCAGCTGGAATGTAGCAAAATACGTCAAATCTAATGCAATTGTTTATGCCAAAGGTCAGCGTACTATTGGTGTTGGTGCTGGTCAAATGAGCCGTGTCAACTCAGCTCGTATCGCCGCTATCAAGGCAGAGCACGCTGGATTGGCTACTGAAGGTGCTGTTATGGCATCAGATGCCTTTTTCCCTTTCCGTGATGGCATTGATAACGCTGCCCAAGTCGGTATTGCTGCTATTATCCAGCCAGGTGGGTCTATGCGTGATGATGAAACCATTGCTGCGGCAAATGAGCATGGCATCGCGATGGTATTCACTGGTATGCGTCATTTCCGCCATTAAATTGTTCCGTATCACTTTGAATATTAGCATTGATAGCAGTATTGAATTTCGTATCGCCATTAATGCTAAATCTTTATGATAAAAGTAATACTCATTAAAAAAGCCACTGTAGACAGTGGCTTTTTTATGCTTAAAACTTGAGAAGACTATTTGGAAAGAATAACTAAGTAAGTATCTCAAATTTTCCTTAATAGCTTTACTTCTAACGCCCTTGCGCGTTTGCTATATTGGCGTCATTAATTTCAACTTTATACACCAAACGTAGATAATCCAAGTAATCTTGTAGCTGATCTTGCCCCAAGTTATCACGAATGATGGCAGCTGTTTGTGCTCTTTGCACATCAGATAATGGCGACTGCTCCTCTGTTTTAATACGATCACCGACCAACAAAGTCGCGCCCATCTCAGTCTCACTGGCAATAGCAACGACGCCATTATTAGCTGCTTGCTGACTAAAGGCCAATCCGCGCTCTTTCTCTGTCAATAGAGTGGTTTGGCGATTCACTTCACCTAATGATTGAAAACGTACTGGCTGTTTATTGATATCAGCAGGCGTTTTAATACCAGCGGCTAGTTTCTTCGCCTCTTTTAGCGCCAATGCCGTGGCCTTTTCTTGACGTAATATCTGAGTGATTTTTGGTGTAGCAGCAGCTAAGCTAAGCGTTTTCGTAGGACGATAGTTGCTTGGCTGCACCCATACCGTCCCGTTACCGACTTCGATACCTGCGGTTACTGCCTGATCTTGAATGGTAAACTCATCAAAAGCCTGCTTAATCACTGCTGGTTGTGATAACTCCGATTTGTTGTTTTCTTTACGATAATCCTTGATACGTTTTAGCGTTACGTTCTCTTGCTGAGCAATATCTTCGATGCTAAAGCCATCTGCTGCCAAGTCATTAATCGCTGTTACTTTATCTGCATAGATTTCTTGACGCTTATATTCTTTGGCTTTTGCTGTCAGCTCTGCACGCATGCTTTCTAGGCTTGGGATTTTACTACCGTTATCTTCGGTTACGGTAAATATCTGGTAGCCAAAGCTAGTCTTAATAGGTGCTGTTACATCACCCACACTTAAGCCTTCTAAAGCCTGCTCAACCGCTGCGGCATCATTGCCAAACACAGAGGGATTAAAGGTACCAATATCGCCACCTGTTGCTCCTGATGGATCATCTGACTCAGTTTTAGCCAATGCGGCAAAAGACTCACCTTTATCCAAGCGGGCTTTGATTTTAGTCGCTCTGGTCTTCGCGTCTTTACCCGTTAATAGGATTTGACTGATTTTGCGTTCATCAACGACCGCTAGCCCTTGCTTATAAGCTTCATATTGCTGCTGCAAATCCTCTTCCGTAACTTCATTCACTTGAATGGTTTTAGGACTTAATTGCAAATATGCCAAATCTACCATCGCCGCACTTTTTAGTGTGTCTTTATTGGCATCATAATAGGCTTGTATATCGCCTTTGCTTAACTTGACCTGATCTACATAGTCTTGCCAATTAAATCGATGCAGCCAGATATTGCGCGACTCAAGTTGTAAGTCAATCAATTGACTGACCGCTTGCATGGGATATACTGCCGTGCCAACAATACTTGCATTGAGCTGGTCGAGGCTTAATTGGTTACGAAACTCAGCAAATAGCTGATCTTTAGTCATGCCGCGCTGGCGCAAGAAATTTGAAAATTGATCGTTAGAAAAATTACCTTCTGCGTCCTTAAAAATTTCTTCTTCACGCAATAGACGATTAATCGTGTCATCAGAGACTGTCATACCAAGCTTGCCCGCTTGCTGCTCCAATAGCGTACGATCAATGAGACCTTTGAGCACTTGCTCGTGCAATACATCTTCATTCAATAGACTCGCATCATCAACTTGTTCTAGTATTTCAGTACGACGGTTATTTACGGCAGTCTGATACTCGGACAACCCTACGCTTGCTTCACCCACCTGAGCGACTTGGTTGGGATCGACCCCGCCTCCAAAATAGCTTTCGACACCCAATAGAGCGAGCGGCGATAGGCATAAAATCAATAAAATGCGACCTGGCCAGCTTTTTAAGAAATCGCGCAATTTATCCATAGTTATCTCTGCTTTATAAACCTATATTGATGAAAAACCATTGTAATATTACTATTAATATCAATGCTATCTAAGCAGGCAATGGTAAGAATAAGAACGTGTGAATTTGATATAGAACAACAAGACTGAGTAAAACAGTCTTATTTAAACAACGCATCTATCGCGCGCCCTATGATACGTGATTTTTGATGCAGACTCAAAATATTCACGTGGTATGATACAAACTATAGCGATAAAAAAAGCACCTAATATCTAGGTGCTTTTTTATGATTCATATTATGACTTTTCAGCCATGCTATAAACCATATAATGCTTTACTAAGTAAATGCTGTGTTGATTCGTATATCACGTCGTTATACAGCATCCATTTTTAATAAAACGGCTTAGTTTAAACGCTCTTTTAAGTTTTTACCCGCTTTAAAGCTTGGTACTTTACTTGCTGGAATGCTAAGCTCTTCACCCGTCTTAGGGTTACGGCCAGTACGTGCTTTACGGTCTTTTACGCTGAAAGTACCAAAACCAACCAATGAGATGCTATCGCCAGCTTCTAGCGCTTCACCAACACTTTCCATAACAGCATTCAATGCATCGCCAGCTTGGGTTTTGTTTAGGCCACTTTTGTCTGCGATGCTATCAATTAATTCTGACTTATTCATAAAATTTCCTTCAAGTTTAAGGGGGATAATAAACGCTCACGCCAAGCATTGTAACGCTCTCATAGCATTTAAGCAATAAAAACTGCCTGACTGGCGTATTAACAGGTTTCGCTTTGTTATCGTCTTTATATCAAGGCAGCATAAGGAGCGCAAGCGATTTTACATATTTTTGCCTACTGTACTACGTATTTGACACTCAATGTTACGCAAAGCCTCTGCAACTGTTATAACCGCTAGTAACCTTGGCTTTTCCTAACTTCGACTTAGCGAGTCAACCTCTATACTGCATTATCGTTCAAAGAGATGTCATCTCATACTGAGGCATCGCCAGTCATAAATATCTGTGTCCTTGTTGATTACCAAATTGTAAAGTAATAATTTTCCAACTGACAGAAACTAGCGTTACTTTTTATTATAAAGGCGTTACTATAAGCAAAATATCACTGCACCTTTTGGGTCAATTTTGACTCTTGTTTGTCTTTTGCCTCTAATTTGCCAAATATAAAACGGATTATTTACATGAAGCGTTCTACGTTGTCTCACTCTTTTCTTAATATCATTCTGGTGTTCATCGAGTCGGCGCTGACACTATTGTTACGTTTAGATCCCGAACTACGTAAAGCCGCTTACCCACTTGCCAAGCAAGGTACTGTCGTGGCGCTACGCTTGTATCTACCGCATGTTGAAGTGTTTGCCACTTTTAGCACCAAAGGCGTATTATTAGACGCAGAGTTACCTATTGACCGCAGCGAACCTGACGTCATCATTAATGCTTATAGCATCCAAGTGATCAATGCGATCACCACTCATGACAGCGAAACCACCGAAAAACTACAAATGCGCGGTGAGTCTGTTCAAGTACAGTTGGTCAAGCAGTTTATTATGCAGCTCGGTCTTGGCAGCTTAATTCAAGGTCTTATTAAAAAGATAAAAGGTGGCAAAGGTAAGACCAAGCCTACTGAAGCTGAAATGGCTGACAAAAAGGACAGCTATAAATTACGCATCAAAGAGCAACAAACCCAAATAAACACCTTGACTATTAAAAACCGTGAGCTTGAAATCACGGTTAAAGAGTTACAGAGCAAACAAAAAACCCTGATAATCGTCACCGTGGCTGCTCTCGTTATTATGATCGCAGCCATTATCGCGCTATTAATGAATTAATTTCGCCAACAACGACTTACCAATGTCAGCTTAATAATGAAAGGCTGCTTACTTTACCAAACGCGTTTGATGCCGATTAAGGCATATTAAATGCTTAGTATATTAAGCGCTTAGATGACTGGGGCGTATTGAACATTCAGCACGCCCTAATATAATTGATAGAAGTTAAAAAAACGTAATACTCGAACTTCAAGACTGTATTTTAGTATTTCAAAAATGCTAGGAATCAATATTTTCAACCTTATATCCCTTCCTTTTAATACCATTGTTTTTATCAATCATAGTGATAAGCTCGATTAACCATTCAACCACACTTTAATCTTGACTAAATTACTCAGGATTAAGTATAATTGGCTTAATCGTTGCACACATCGGGTTCATCATCTGCTGTTTAATAACGATAAGACACAACTTAGCGGTTATGTGATTCCATCAGTAGCTTTCATATTGCGCTACAAGCTGCCACCACTATCATTTTGCTAAGGTCGTTGTTAAATAAAAATGACTTAAAAGTTTGGAGATAACACATGCGTTTGACTACTCGAGGCAGATATGCCGTTACTGCGTTGCTAGATTTGGCACTACAAACCAGCCAACAAGACACTGCAGTCTCCTTATCTGATATCGCCAAGCGGCAATCGATTTCTATCTCTTACCTTGAACAACTGTTTTCCAAACTTCGTAAACGTGGTCTGGTCACTAGCATCCGAGGTGCAGCAGGCGGCTATCATCTAGCCAAACCATTGCATGAAATAGATGTCATGAGCATCATATCTGCCGTTGACGAGTCGGTTAATGCGATGCAGTGTGAAGGACGTGGCGACTGTCAAGGTGGTACAATGTGCTTAACCCATGATTTATGGTGTGCACTGTCCAATCATATCGAACAGTACTTGAAAAATATAACATTAGCGCAATTATTAGACATGGAAAATGTGCAGTCAGTGTCAGAGCGCCAGCACAGCTCTACCAAAGAGATTTCCATAAAAGATATCAACACTATTACCCTATCGAACAGCGAGGCAAACCCAGCATGAGCCAACATAACAACCTTATATACTTAGATTATGCCGCCACCACACCAGTTGCAAAATCAGTAGCTGCTAAGATGAGTGAGTATCTGACAGTAGATGGCATCTTTGGTAATCCAGCCTCGCGCTCGCATGGCTATGGCTGGCAAGCAGAAGAAGCGGTAGAAACGGCGCGTCAACAAGTAGCTGAAGTCATTAACGCTGATCCACGCGAAATCGTCTTTACCTCTGGTGCAACAGAATCAGACAACCTAGCGATTAAAGGTGCAGCGCATTTTTATCAATCTCGTGGTAAGCATATCATTACCAGCAAAATCGAACATAAAGCGGTCTTAGATACGTGCCGTGAGCTTGAGCAAGAAGGTTTTGAGATTACTTATCTTGAGCCGCAGCCAAGCACGGGTCTTATTTTGCCAGAGCAAGTGAAAGAAGCCCTACGTGACGATACTATCTTAGTATCACTTATGATGGTAAATAATGAGCTTGGTACGATTACTGATGTCGCTGCCATTGGTGAAATCACTCGTGAAGCGGGTGTGGTCTTCCACGTCGATGGCGCACAATCTGTTGGTAAAGTATTGATTGACCTTGAAACCACGAAGATCGATTTGATGAGCTTCTCAGGTCACAAAGCCTACGGTCCTAAAGGTATTGGCGCATTATTTGTTCGCCGTAAGCCACGTATCCGCTTGAAAGCAGAGCAGCATGGCGGTGGTCATGAGCGCGGTATGCGTTCAGGTACATTACCGACGCATCAAATCGTTGGTCTTGGAGTAGCATTTGCTTTAGCCAATGAGCGTTATGAAGAAGACCATGCACATGCAGCCAAGCTACGCCAAAAACTGTGGGACGGTCTACAAGATATCGAAGAGATTTACCTAAACGGTGATCTTGAAAACAGTGTACCTAATATCGTAAACATCAGCTTTAACTTCGTTGAGGGCGAGTCTCTCATGATGTCACTCAAAGACTTAGCCGTATCATCAGGCTCAGCCTGTACCTCAGCGACGCTTGAGCCATCATATGTATTACGCGCTATTGGTCGCCCAGATGAATTAGCACATAGCTCAATTCGTTTCAGCTTCGGTCGTTATACCACAGAAGAAGATATCGATACTGTCATCAAACAAATGCATGAAGCGGTCGATAAATTACGTGCCTTATCACCACTTTGGGATATGTACCAAGAAGGTGTTGATTTAGATTCAGTCGAATGGGCTGAGCACTAAAATTACCGAAAGCAACGACATAGTTATCAAATAGAACCATTAAACGATTGATCAGACACTTATAAATCCAGTTTTTATAAATACCGTTTTTATAAATACCGTTTCTATTAACTAAATGTTTGACCCCAATTATCGATGAGTAGTTAGACATTTAAAGTCAGTAATTGACTACTCATCATCTAACTAGGAGAAAACCCCATGGCCTATAGTGACCAAGTTATTGATCATTACGAAAATCCACGCAACGTCGGCAATCTTGATAAAAATGCCAAAAATGTTGGTACTGGTATGGTTGGTGCCCCAGCTTGTGGCGATGTAATGCGCCTACAAATTCAAGTTGATGATAATGGCATCATTGAAGATGCACGCTTTAAAACTTATGGCTGTGGTTCAGCAATCGCCTCAAGCTCGCTCGTGACTGAGTGGCTAAAAGGCAAGAGCTTGGATCAAGCGGGCGAAATCAAAAACAACGATATCGCGAAAGAGTTGGCCTTACCACCAGTAAAAGTGCATTGCTCTGTACTTGCTGAAGACGCCATTAAAGCCGCTATTAGCGACTATAAAGGCAAGCACAGCGCAGCAGTAGAGACAGAAGAAGCGGCTAGCTAAACCTATTAGCGTAAGTATTGTACTTCTAAGTACACGGTCTTAATGGCCGTACTTTAGTAGTCGATGTATTGAACAGCTACTAACGCTAAAAAGGTGACAATAACGCTAATGTAATTGTCACCTTTTATTTTCTAGTGATTCTTAACTGGTCGTTATTAAGATTTTTTTGGCAAGTGCGCTATTTTCATTGCCAGTTTATACAGATTTTTTTGATTGATATTTATCATTGATAGTCAATGGGAGTTGGCATGATTGAAATGACAGAACGCGCCGCTCAGCATGTTCGAGACTTTTTGGACAATCGCGGCAAAGGTGAAGGTATTCGAGTGGGTATCCGTACCGCGGGTTGCTCAGGCTTAGCTTACGTTTTAGAGTTTGTAGATACCCCTGATGAAAATGACACGCGTTACGAAAGCCGCGGCGTTAACATCTTTATTGATCCTAAAAGTTTGGTCTATTTAGATGGTTTGTTGATGGACTACGAAAAAGAAGGTCTTAACGAAGGCTTTAAGTTCACCAATCCTAATCAAAAAGGCGAATGTGGTTGCGGCGAGTCTTTTACCGTTTAATGGTTCAAAGGTTAAAAAACCCTTGAGTTTAGAGTTTCCTGATTCTATATTCAAGCCATAATAAATATGTTCTCAGCTAAAGAAAACTTTCAAAATAAATAACAAGCAAGGCGTATGATATGACAGACATTACTGCAGAAGCCCAGTTTGATAACTTCTTTGCCCTATTTGAGCAGCCTGTACAGTTTGAAGTCAATCAAGAGAGTCTCGATCAGCATCTACGTCTGCTACAAAAACGTTATCATCCTGATAATGTCAACAAGAATCTAGCCAATACTACGCAAGCGCAACAGCAGTCTGAGCAGGCCTCAGCGTTAATCAACCAAGCCTACCAAGCGCTAAGTGCGCCTGATAGTCGTGCTAGCTATCTACTAGACATGGCAGATCAAGCACAGAATCTAGAGCATTCAATTGCAGACTTGGACTTTTTAGAAGATGCGATGCAGATGCGCATGGATTTAGATGACGCTATCGAGGGTAAGGATCGTGCGACATTGCAACAACTACACCCTCAAATCACCGAACGACTGGCAAAACAGTCTAAGCGTTTTAATGATGCTTACCAAAACCAAGATTGGCAAACGGCGATTGATGCGACACAAAAACTGAAATTCTTAGTCAAATTAAATGCTGACGTGACTACTGGTATCGATGAGTTAGCAACTGCTGAGCATTCAGATGATGATGATTTATACGTCTAACTAACTGACGTATAAGCTTGTTAATTTATTTTATATGCCAAATTTATTTATAAATGGTATTAGCTTATAACGCTTATTTGAAAACTATATTATAAGCGATGGTTAAAATAGTCACAGCGATGCCGTATAATCCCTTATTTTAAGCACTTTTAATCGCTAAGTATCTTCGTTTTCACGTGCATACAACGCAGTTAAACTACAATAGTGCGCTTATCATATTTGTTTCATTTCACTTATTCATTTTATCTTTTTCATTTTATCTTTGAGTTATCTTATGTCTTTATTGCAAATTGCCGAACCCAATCAAAGCGCCCAACCCCATCAGCATCGTTTTGGCCTAGGAATTGATCTTGGTACTACGCGCTCATTGGTCGCGGTAGTACGCTCAGGCAAGGCGCAAGTCTTAGAGGCAAGCGCAGCTACCGATACCTTATTACCTTCTGTGGTCTATTATCCAAGTATAGGTAAGCCGTTGGTTGGCTCTGATGCATTAGCCCACTTAGCGGATGATCCAAAAAATACGATCGTCTCGGCTAAACGTTTTATGGGTCGTAGTCAAGCTGATATCAAATTCTCTCATCCTTATGAGTTAAGCGGCAGCAAAGATGACATGCCAGCATTTGTGACGGCTCAAGGTGAAGTATCGCCTGTTGAAGTATCAGCACGTATTTTAGCAGCGCTTGAGCAACGGGCAGCGAGCGCATTGCCTGCAGACAGTATCGAGGGTGCGGTCATTACTGTCCCTGCTTATTTTGATGAAGCCCAGCGTCAAGCGACCAAAGATGCAGCCCAAGCGGCTGGTATTAATGTTTTACGTCTGCTAAATGAGCCTACTGCTGCTGCCGTCGCCTATGGTCTCGACCAGTCAACGCAAAACGGCGATAAAGAAAGTTATTATTTAATTTACGATCTGGGTGGCGGTACTTTTGACGTTTCTATCTTAAAGCTGACTGATGGTGTCTTTGAAGTACTGGCAACTGGCGGTAATAGTGCATTAGGTGGTGACGACATCGATCGTCTAATGACCAATTGGCTTATCAAGCAATTAAATATCGATCCTAAAGATGTGAGTCGTCATGATAAATCGATACTCGCCCAACAAGCCAAGGCTTATAAACAAGCCCTGACGGATGCTGAACAAGTCAATATTGACATCACTGTCAACGAGCAATCTTATCAAGGTGTGCTGCGCCGTACAGATTTACTGGCTATTGCAGAGCCAGTGAGCCGCCGTACATTGAGCGTATGCGAACAAGTCCTGCGTGATGCCAAGCTTTTGAGTGCTGATCTAGACGAAGTAATTTTGGTCGGTGGCTCTACTCGTATGCCTGCTATACAACAAGTCGTGACAGAGTTTTTTGCCAAGCAACCACTTTGTCGTCTAAATCCCGATGAAGTCGTGGCTTTGGGTGCTGCCCAAACGGCGCATCAATTGGTCAATGGCGATAGTAATAACAACCTATTATTGTTAGACGTAACGCCGCTATCGCTTGGTCTTGAGACCATGGGCGGCTTAGTTGAAGTACTGATTCCACGTAATACGCCTATTCCTGTCAAAAAACGCCAAGTGTTTACCACCTATCAAGATGGTCAAACAGGCATGGTGATTCATGTGGTACAGGGCGAGCGCGAGACAGTAGATAACTGCCGTTCATTGGGTCGTTTTGAGCTATATGGTATCCCGCCGATGAAAGCTGGATTTGCTCGTATTGAAGTGACCTTTAGTATCGATGCGAATGGACAGCTAACCGTCAGTGCACAGGAAACCACAACCAAGACAGAAAGTAAGATTGAGATTGTGCCTTCTTATGGGTTATCAGATGGGCAAAAAGAGCAATTGCTCGTCGCAGGATTCAAGCATGCAAAAGAAGATAAAAATACACGTTCTTTAATCGAGACCAGAGTAGAAGCGGAGCGTGAAGTATTAGCGCTACAATCTGCCCTTAAAGAATTTGCAGCCTTATTGTCTTCTGAGGAGCAGCATTCATTGGCTGAGCAAATACAAGTGTTGCAGACAACGCTCAGTACTGATGATTTGGCACTTATCGAAGCACAGCAAGCAAAGCTCAAGCCTCACAGTGATGCTTTTGCTGCCCGTATTATGAATCAAAGCGTCAAAGCCAGCATGGCAGGCACGAATGCCCAAGATTGGTAGCAGATACATTTAAAATGTGATTTAGTCACCATACTAAGCTCATTTCTTATATTTTTATTCTTTTAATTGATTAGCACTGGAAAGACGATTTATGCCAAAAATTACCGTACTACCGCATCATGAAATTTGCCCTGAAGGCGCTGAAGTCGAGCTAGAAGCTGGCAGCAACTTATGTAAAGCGCTATTGGAAAAAGGCATTAAAATTGAACATGCATGTGAGATGTCAAAAGCCTGCACCACATGCCATGTGGTCGTCCGTAAAGGTTTTAATAGCTTAGATGAAATGGATGATATTGAAGCCGATTTATTGGATCGTGCTTGGGGATTAGAGCCTGACTCACGCCTATCTTGTCAGGTTATGCTCGATGATGAAGATTTAACCATCGAGATTCCTAAATATACGCTCAACCATGCAAAAGAAAACCACTAAACGCTAACCGTAAAATTCATCTGACTGTTATATTGCAAAAGCCAGCTATCATAATAATAGCTGGCTTTTTTGCGCTTGATTTTATAAACATTATTTTTGGATGATTATTTATGACGATTGTCATTGATTGTCATTACGTTTGCTTGCTGCCGCTATGTCAGTTGCCACTTTTTCTTGCTCCTGCTCGACACGCTCAAGCGCAAAATTTAAGCGTGCTCTGATATCTTGATAATCATTATCCTTCATATCTTTAAAATTTAGATGCAAATTGAAACCTGGTAATGTGTGATCAACCCACTTTGATAAATGACCTTTATACGTATCTGGATCCAGCACTTGCCACGCATTTACCTTGCTATCAAAACCCTTTAACTTGAACGCACCCGCATGCTGACAGTCATAATTATGACAGATATAATCGTAGGTACTCTCACTGACCAGTATCTCATCTTTACCAGCGCTCGACTCCAGTCTTGCCGCTAGATTGGCCTCTTTACCAATAAGAGTATAGCTTAGACGATTATTACTACCAAAATTACCCACATGGCAATAACCTGTGCTGATGCCAATACGGATGTACAACCCCTCAAAGCCCATCAAGCGCCATTTTTGCCTCAGTGTACGCATTTCACGACGCATGTCTATTGCCATTGCAATACAGTCTAAAGCATCTTGGCGCGCACCGCGACTATTTGGCTCACCAAAAAAACACACCATGCCATCACCAATAAATTTATCAAGTACGGCGCCATGCTTGTTTGCTATCAATGTCATACAATGCATATAAGTATTTAAGATATCAGCCAAATTGTCAGCGCTCAAACTATCTGACAATTCCGTAAAGCCAACGATATCTGAGAACATAATCGTCAGCTTAGCGCGCTTATTAGCAACGGTAACTGGGCTATCAGATTTTACGATAGGCTCCCAAACTTGTGGAGGTATGAAGCGCGTCAACTTATTAATGACGGAGACCATCGTGCTTAAGCGCCCAACGGCCTGATGAGCACGAGTTTCATAACCAATATACTCTTGGTACACATGCCAAAACTGATACAGTATGACGATCATACTGGCTAATAATATTATTGGTGTGGTCCAGCCTTCGTGGCAATCTATGTCAGCATTGCTTAGGGTAACGCTAACATAATAGAAGACAATGACGGTTATTACAGAGACGGCAATCAGTTTTAAATGATTTTCAGGGCTACTAATAATAATTCTGAGTGCTATGAGCGCGGCTAAGCTAAGCGAAATAACCGTGCAAAACTGTATCGACCCAATAACTACCGATAGTAAAATGATAACAATGTTAGACGTCCAAAAGCTTTTTTGGCGGCGATAGTTATAAATCAAAATCATTAAACTTGGCAGACAAACAATAACGAGTAGTGCCATTGAAGTAGGTCTAAAATTAAAATGTACAGCGAGGAGTATGACCGTAAGTATTAAAACGAAGACTTCTGGATAGTCAAATCGATAAACTCCTTCATTTTTTGAAGAGTGATTTGGTCTCAGCGTGTCTAAAAAAGGCATATGAAGTATTCACTTACGTAAAACAGGCTATGTAAAAAATTAAAAGGCTTGAGGATAGCACACGCGTACTACCTGCCTCTATGCCAAGTTGTGTATAAAATTAATCAATGATTACATTATACTTTTTAAATACTATAAAACCCATGTCACTGATAGCCAAAAGCCTACCACTCATCACTCATCTTGTCTTAATACGCTACCAAATCGGGATTATAAGACATATCGTTTGAGCCAAATACAAAAAATCCAGACAATATTTATCCGGATTTCAAATACTTAAAACCTATTAATATATAAAAATTAGGGGCTGTAATAACTGAGCACAACGTTGGCACATAACCGTAAAACGACTAAGACACCAAAATAAGGCTTAACTTTAAACGTTTGGCCATTTTTCCAGTTATTTTGATGGGTCAATCGATGCCTAGTTAATCGATACCTAGCCAATAGAGTATCATTATCAATTTGCCAATCAACTTACCGACCTGTTACTACTCAGGTATTTATTACATTTGCCAGTCAAACGGCATCTGATGATGGCCACGTAGCGCCATCATTAACGTTTGCTGCATCTGCGCCAACACTTCTTTGGTATAAGGAATAGCAGGAACGCCCCATACTGGATTTGGCCATTGCATGTCGTTTTGATAGCGAACGATATGATGAAAATGTAGCTGTGGTACTTGATTACCGAGTGCAGCTACATTCATTTTATCAGCTTGAAAGGTCTTGGCTAGCTGACTCGACAACCAGCTTGACTCACGTAAAAACTGTGTTTGATCGGCTTCAGATAACTCATATAACTCTTTGATACCTGATACGCGCGGCACTAATATTAACCAAGGAAACTGGCAATCATTGATTAAACGACAAGTCGATAATGGGAAATCCCCCACTAAAAAGCTATCGGCAGCAAGTTTATGATGAAGTTGGAACATAATGACGGTTCTCTTGTTATGACACTCAGATAAATGGAATATAGATCTAGAAAAGCAGAATTTAATTTACTAAAAAACAATAGGCTAAATATAGGATGTCGCTATTTTATCAGTTATCCGACCGATAAAATAGCGCTATGACTCATTGTCTTGACGTCCTACTCGAGCACTGGCTAGCTGACTTATTGAGCTGATTGAATCTACCGAAAATCATTGCTGAGCTCTCAAAATGCCGAAATGCCAAAACAACTACGCTGACTCTGCCACCATATGCTCGCTAAAATAGCGTAATAATTCTTGAATCGCGGTGACGCGCTGTTGCGGCGTTGCCAGTTTATCAGCATCTTGATAACGAATACCAGAAGCACCGTTCATACGATAACGCTGACCATTGCTCTGAATCAACTTAATAATTGCCAAGGCATCGACTGGAGTATCAGGCGCAAACTCTAACGTCATGCTATTACTACTTGCATCAATCTTATTAATCTTTAGCGGCTCAGCTTGTATACGCAGTCCGTGGATGGCGAATAACTGCTTAGTTTGCTCTGGTAATGTACCAAAACGATCAATCATTTCGGTACGAATATCAATCAACGCCTCTTTATCATCGGCATTACTGATGCGTTTATAAAACAACAAACGCTGATGCACATCGTGTAGATATTCTTCTGGTATCAATGCCGAGCTATGCAGATTAATCTCGCTGGTCAGCGACAATGGTGTACTTAAATCAGGCTCTTTACCCGCTTTAATCGCCTTAGTTGCTCGCTCCAGCATGTCCATATATAAACTGAAGCCAATCGCCTGCATATTACCGCTTTGCTGCTTACCGAGTATCTCACCAGCACCGCGAATTTCTAAGTCTTCGCTAGCCAGCATAAAACCTGCACCTAGCGTATTGGCACGTTCAATCGCATGCAATCGGCGCTTAGCATCGCCTTTGAGACCTTTGATAGAAGGCACAAGTAGATAACAATACGCTTGATGATGACTACGACCGACACGACCACGTAACTGATGCAGCTGCGCCAAACCAAACTTGTCGGCGCGCTCAATGATAATAGTATTGGCATTGGGCACATCGATACCCGTTTCGATAATGGTTGAACAGACTAGCACGTTGAATTTTTTATGATAAAACTGCTGCATCACTTGTTCAAGTTGGCGCTCTTGCATTTGCCCGTGAGCGACCCCTACTCGCGCCTCAGGAACCAATTCACGTATGGTTTCTGCCATACGCTCAATGCTCGCCACATCATTATGTAATAAATAAACCTGCCCACCGCGCAATAGCTCACGCAAGATGGCCTCTTTCATTAAAGCATCAGTTTTTTGCATGACAAAGGTTTTAATCGCCAAACGTCGTGCTGGAGGTGTCGCGATAATTGACATATCACGCATACCTGAGAGCGCCATATTGAGCGTTCTAGGGATCGGTGTCGCTGTCATCGACATACTATCCACATCAGTCTGAATCGCCTTGATACGCTCTTTATGGCGCACACCAAAGCGATGTTCTTCATCGACAATCATCAAACCTAGATTTGAAAACTTCACATCAGGTTGTAATAGTTTATGGGTGCCGATGACAATATCGACTTTACCTGCTGCTAAATCTGTCAACACCGTTTCTTGATGCTTTTTGCCGCCAAAGCGCGATAGCGTCTCGATACGCACTGGCCAATCAGCAAAACGATCACGGAAATTGTCTTCATGCTGACCTGCCAGCAAGGTCGTCGGCACTAGCACCGCTACCTGATAACCGGCGCTGACAGCAATGAATGCTGCCCGCATAGCCACTTCTGTTTTACCAAAACCCACATCACCGCAGATGAGCCGATCCATTGGCTGGTTTTGTCGCATGTCTTCCATCACCGCATGAATGGCATTGGCTTGATCCGGCGTTTCTTCAAAGGCAAATTGACTGGCAAACAGCTCATACTGTGACGCATCTATTTTAAAATGAATACCGACTTTAGCTTCACGACGCGCTTGCATATTAAGCAGCTCGGCCGCTACATCATGGATTTGCTCAAGCGCTTTTTGCTTAGCCTTATCCCATTTTCCGCTACCAATTTTGTGCAATGGCGCAAGTGCTGGGTCACCGCCACTATAACGGTTAATCATTTGCAAATTAGCAACGGGCACATAAATACTGGCATCATCAGCGTATTTTAAGTGAATAAACTCTTGCTCACCATCGCCGACATCTAGTGTAATCAGGCCATTATAACGCCCAATACCATGCTCGATATGAACCACTGGGCTGCCTTCGGTTATTTCGGTCACACTCTTAACCAAAAACTCTTCTGACACCCCGCTTTGACGACGACGGCGTGTTTGCAGCACTTGCCGACCAAATAATTGCGTCTCACTAATCAGCACTAAACGCTCAGGAACATATACCCCACGTTCAATGGGCGCAACGGTTAAACCAACCTGCGGCAGCTTATTACCTTTAACATTGTTGGTTTTATCCGCTGCTAGAAACGCCTCAAAGCTATCATAAGCTTTGATATCGATTTTGCCTTTAAAAAGTTCAATAAGAATCTCACGACGACCCGCTGTTTCAGCAACGATCAATACTGGCGTCGCTGTTTGCGCTTGTAACTCTAAAAATTCTAATAGCTGGGTAAGAGGCTCAGCCTTTTGGTGATTAACGGTCAATTGTGGCGGCTCTTGCGCACTGAGCGTCACCAAGCCTTGCTGCTTATTTGCCGTCAGTGGCAATTGAGGCTGCAAATCTGACTGGTGATCAACTTGTAACAACGAACTGTCTACTAACAATGAAGCATCTTCCAATAACGAATCATCGCTGTCAATCGCAGCGACATCCGTCATGCTAGCCAGCTCAGTGCGCGCACTGAGAATCACCCGTGGATAATGATTAAGATGCTCATTTAAAGTATTCGATAGCAAATATAACCATTCAGGCGCGACAATAGGTTTATCGATATCATGACGGCGCTCTTCATAGCGGCGCTGAATTTGTGACCAGTAATCTACCTGCTTTTCATTAATCAATTCATCAGTGATAAACAGCGCATCGCTTGGTAAGTAAGCAAACAAGCTACTCTCTGCTGTCCACGCTTTTAAATCAAAAAATAGCGGCTGATAATATTCAAGTCCGCTACTAGCGATACCTGCCATGACGTCTTTATGTAGCTCAAACTTGCGGCTGCTCGCATTAGGGAACATCGTGGCGAAGTTGGTACGAAACGTCTCACGCCCTTCATCAAGCGGAAATTCTTTAGCGGGTAGTATTTGGAATTGTTCGATAGGTTTTGAGATATCTGGCAACTTGTGTAGCAGTGATAGTGACTCTTTGCCCATACTACTATCGTTGCCGCTCATCATTGTTTTGAGGTCATCAACGGTCAATGTCCGCTGGGTTTGCGGATTAAAAAAACGAATGGTCTCAATCTCATCATCAAACAAATCTAAACGTAGTGGGAACGGCTGACCCATGGCAAAGATATCAATGATGCTGCCACGTACCGCGAATTCACCCGGCTCAAATACATTCTCAACGGCGCGGTAGCCTGCCTTTGCCAGCAATCCGCGCTGGGTATTGATATCAAATCGATCACCAACACTCAAATCAAAATGCTGCCCTATCAGCCAGCTTGGAGGTGCGACACGATGCATCAACGCCTGAACTGAGATGAGCAGCACGCCTGACGTTGGCATATCGGTTAATAGATTGATACGCTCACTAACAATATCTTGATGCGGTGACAGCTCATCATAGGTCAACGTCTCCCAATCGGGGAACACATAAGCATCGACGCCGCAAAATGCCAATTCTGTTTCTATCTGGTTAAGCTGGTTTTGGTCACGAGTTACCACGACTTTTAATCGGTCGGCAACATTCCATAGCGGTGTTTGCACCAGACTTGCTAGCCACAAACTGCTGACTGCACCATGCACAGGTGCCAGCCAACGCCGCTCGGCATTCTGGATAGGAAACAACTGCTGGTTAATTGGTTCAAACGCGTCAGTCAAAGCAGTGATAGGCATAAAGAGTAGGATCAACGTTAAGAGTCAGAGAGCTATTATACGAATATTTCAGCAATTACCAAAATTTATGCCGTAACGGTTTGTCACTTAGCATTTTACTTCTTATCAAACACTGCTGAAAAACCTTAAAAATACCTATGACAGTCTATAAGCTATCACTACAGCATTGAAGTTGTCACTCAATAAAAAAACCTCAACGGTTAAGCTGAAGTTTTTTATTATTAATTATTAATTATTAATTATTAATTATTAATTATTAATTATTAATTATTGTTAAATGACAAGCCATTTTTAAATTAATGGCTTGTCGCTAGCAATAATGCCATTGTTGTCTGCATAGACAAACATACCAGAATTTAATGTTAAATCACCAAAGCTAATTTCAATATCGGTTTGACCTTCATCACGGCGATTTGATTTACGCGGGATACAGCCAAGTGCCATGACACCAAGATCCATCTGCGCCATATCATCAACATCGCGAACACAGCCATACACAATGACTCCTACCCAACCATTATCAATCGCTGACTGCGCAATCATGTCGCCTAGCAGCGCACAACGCATTGAACCACCACCGTCAACTACCAATACCTTACCGTTACCATCTTTGTCTTTACCATCGCTATTTAGCAATGATTTGACGCGACTATTGTCTTCGAAGCATTTCACCGTCACAATTTCACCACAGAACTTGTCCTTGCCACCAAAGCTATGAAAAGACTTACCTTCGATATTAGGCAAACACACCTGCGACTCAGAATTGGCATCCAATAAATCACAGGTCACAAAGTTCTCTTTATCCATTGTTATTGATTCTGGCATGTCTGACATAGTGACGCTCCTTGTTATGTATGATTGGTTATTCATGACTGATTATTTATGACTAGGGCTTAATTTTAATTGTTTCTTCAACTTAATACTTAGGCTATTTTTTAACTTTAGTCATCGCTAGCATTTGCTTATTTTCGATGACATCAGTGGTTTGGATAGCAGGTTCAGTACGGTATTTATTACGCTGATAAACATCATGCGCACTCATCGCCATGGCAATGGCAACGCGTTTGGCGGAAATGGGATGCAGTGACAATGATTCTGAAACTAAGGGCGATATCAGCTGAAAGGCTTTTTGACCAATACTTTCAAGCGGACGACCTTTATGCTTGCCAAGTAACAAGGACGGACGGAAAATAACTAGCTGCGTAAAACCTAGCGCCATAATAGACTGCTCAGTTTCAGCTTTTACGCGATTGTATAAAAACCGACTATGAATATCAGCATTCATAGATGATAACAAAAAGAAATTTTCAACACCTTTTTCTTGGCACAGTTTGGCAAAATTGACATTATAATCATGATCAACCTTTCGAAAGGCCTCATCGCTACCAGCCTGCTTCTTAGTCGTACCAAGACAGCTAAAAGCGTCCGTCTTTCGATCAACGCCAACGCTGGCAAATATTTCAGCCAAATTATCAAAATCATTAACCTGATAAAAACGCATGCTGGTATTGATATAGCGTGGCGGACGCCTTGCAATCACAATTAACGTGTCATAAAGCTCACTAAGCTGTTTGACAAGATGCTGTCCGACCAATCCTGTCGCGCCAATTACAATTGCTTTTCGCTGCATAGCCTATCCATTTATAGTGTGTTGGAAAATAGATGATAATGAAAGATCTGATTTTAAAGCCTATCACCAAAGCTTTTCATCTTAGGGTGTATCATCATTTTTAAAATGGTGATAACAATGAGATAAATCATAGTCAAATGAGGAAAATAGCGCAGATACTATCAGAATGTTAAATAGTATCGGGATATTAACCAGCTATTTGACATTTTTTTTAACATTGTTTGGCAAGATTCAGCCACTTTTAGCCCATTTAGATGTCCATCGATTGAATTGAGGACATGCCCTAGTATCATACCTAAATTAACGCATAACTGAGGGTATTCTATAGAATTTATTGTAAGAGATTTTATCGGCTAAGCGATTTATTCACTCATAATCGGTTTTTAGTGCAACAATATTGATAAATACTTCAAGAAACAGTTGAGTAGAGACACAAAAAACTGTCGTATATATGATCACACAACTTCTTTAAGCATTAATCATCAAATATATTGTTCTAAGGGCGATAATTTGCTAAGATAACCGGCTTTACACGTTAACGCTGTTTAATTATTCCAAACAGTTTTGGCGCTTGCGATGCTCTATTGCTAATTTAGGTGCCTTTAATAACAGATAGGTACTTTAATATTAGACATCGACATCATGTTTGGCGAGACGGCTGCTCGTTACCGATGATGGTTAAACCCTTTTTTATTGTAATCCACATTCATATTTTTATCTGTCTTTATCAAGGAGATTCGCGTGGCTAATACTGCACAAGCTCGTAAACGCGCCCGTCAAAACACCAAACGTCGTCAGAACTCTGCGTCACAACGCTCTATGGTTCGTACTTACTTAAAACGTGTTGATGCGGCTATCGCAGCTAAAGATTATGACGCGGCTACCGAAGCTTACAAAAAAGCGGTACCAGTTCTTGATCGTATGGCTGACAAAGGTATTATTCATAAGAATAAAGCTGCTCGTCGTAAGAGCCGCCTGAACAAAACCATCAAAGGCCTACAAGCTTAAGATTGTTAACGTTTAGACCACATCTCGCCTTTATAGCGTGATGACTAAAATCTTGTCACTGGTTCTAATACTGGGGCAAGGTTTTTTTATGTCTGATTGAAAAATGAGTAGTAATCTTTTAAATAGTATTTAGATTAAATAGTATTTAGATCCACTTTACTTCTGGTGGTAAGAGCAATGTATTAGGATGAAAGCCAGCAGCACGGTAGTCTTCTAATAAAGTATGAATCGGGCGCACATACACTTGACCGCGCCAAACGAAGTATGCACTTGCTTGTTCAAACGGCTTATCATCAAACCACAAAAACACGCCTTCCATCATCTTTGGCCAATCATTCCAATCAATCTCGACCACATCAAACATCACTGCTAAAAAAGCAGACAACAAAGTATCATGACTAACAGCAAGCATGAGATGCCCTTGCTGCGGCTGATATTGATAAAACAGCGATAAAATATCGAGACCGCCTTGGTAAGCGTTTTTGGTACCTTCAAGATTGCCTTGCAAAAATCGATTGATAAAGTTGAGCACGCCAATTTCTTTAAATACTGGATTTGCTATTTCAGGCTCAGTCACTAGGCTACCAGGCTCGACCAACAATGACTGATGCGTAATATCACGTTGTAGTCCCGCACCTGCTTGCATCAGCTGCGCCGTGTCAATACAGCGTCCAATCGGACTTGAGATACTGTCTACATCAAGCGAGTACGGTAAATGCCCTGCCAACCAACGCCCCCAAGACTTCGCTAGTACTCGACCTTTAGGTGTTAGGGGTAATTGATAACTGGCAAAACCATTGCCATCAGAGCGTTCACGTAAGGAATGTCTGGTAAATAAAATCAGCCGTTTATCTTCAGGCAATAAGCTGACTGAGGAAATCATACTATCAGGCAAGTGCGAAGGCGCCGGAGCACTTGGAGTATGACTCGCAAGCTTTTCAGCAGACAGTTTTGAGGGAGTGTTATTGAGATATTTGCTCATGGTAGCAAGCGTAGCAGATTTTTTGATATGAATGAACAAAATATCAGTTAAATTGTAATATTGCTTACGAGTCTAGGCGGTTAGACTTTAAAATAAGCGTTATTTTATATTCGCTATTTTAAAAAGACAGATCAAGGTGACAAATAACTAAAAAGATATCTGCTTTTAAATGATTAAAATTACTTAGCCGATATCAATGACTTTGTCCCATGCGAACGCTAATGCAGTGCTGCTCACCTCATTTGGATACGCACGTGGATTGACAATGATTCGTGTATTACCAATACGGTAGTCAAATGCTTCGTGTGTATGTCCATGTACCCATAGTATTGGCGCCCAATCTTCATGCATCCAGCCAGACAAATCACTGACAAAAGCTGCGTTACTTGGTAGATTCGCATACTTCTCAGACACCGATAATGGACTGATACTATGATGACTCATCACAACAGTTTTTTTACCAAGTGTTTTGGCGGTGATCAATGCTTGCTTTAACCATTGACGCTGCTTAGCATGGATTTGCATCGATATTTCAGGTGAAAAAAGCTCGCCTCCAGCATAGATTTGTTTATAGTCACGCATAAAGCGCATAGCAGCAGCTATAGTATCTTCATTGGCCTGATATTGGTAATCTGTCCATAAAGTACAACCTAGGATACGTATGTCACCAATATCAATATGTTGACACTGTAGAAAACGGACGCCTTGCTGCGACTGGGCATTATAATTATCCCAAGTCGCCAGCTTTTTATCAAAATGTAGCACATCTTCATTAAAGTATTCATGATTACCAGCTATCGTAATCACAGGCACTTGCAAACGTGCTGCCTGCTCTTGTAGCCATGGCATACCACTATCGCTGTTGGCAGTATCACCCGCGACTAATACCACGTCTGCATCAGTTTTGGGAATATGCCCTAGCGGATGTGACTGACGCGCATAACTGTCAATATGTAAGTCACTTAAAATCTGTAATTTCATAAGTTCTAATATCATTAAATAAACATAAATAGTTTAGCACTTTTTGATATACCCGCAAAAATTAAAAAAAGACAGCGGATTAGGCTGTCTTTTTTATCATGCTGATACTATAAAATGCTAAACACTTTGTAAATATCCAAATATTTTATAAGTATCTAAATATCTCGGAGTATCTTTTGTAATTTAGCCGCAGGATCTGCTGCCTGAGTAATTGAACGACCAATCACCAAATAATCAGAACCATCATCTAACGCCTGTTTCGGTGTGCAAATACGCTTTTGATCATCTGCATTATCGTCTAGCAAGCGAATACCAGGGGTAATCAATTTAAAATCCTGACCACATAGTGTCTTGAGCGTTTTAGCTTCTTGCGCTGAACAGACCACACCATCAAGACCCGCTTGCTTGGTTAATTGTGCCAATCGACTCACTTGCGCATCTAGACCATCGGTAATACCTGTTTGCATCAATGCTTGATTATCCATAGAGGTCAGCACGGTGACGGCTATCAGCAAGGTATCAAAATTACCGTCTAACAAGCGCTGTTTAGCCAATGACATCGCCTCTAAGCCCGCGCTGGCATGCACATTCACCATCCATACGCCAAGCTCAGCTGCCGCTAGTACCGCTTGAGCGGTAGTATTAGGAATATCATGGAATTTCAAGTCTAGAAATACGTCAAAATTACGCTGATGTAGCGCCTTAACTATCTCAGGACCACAGCGAGTAAATAGCTCTTTACCCACTTTTAAGCGGCATGATGTTGGATCTAACTGATCAGCTAATGCTACCGATGCCTCCATCGTCATATTATCTAAGGCAACGATGACTGGGGAGTTCATTGTATTATTCATGGTTTTACCATATCTATATCAGAATTATCAAAACACTATATATGGACTGCTCATAGATCAGTACAGAATATAATTTAGTCTCGTTTTTGTTTGGTAAGTGTCGCGCCTTCATCTACAGTAAGTACTTCTGCGTCTTGCACTTGCACATTGGTTGCTGTCGAACCATAAACAGCTTCTTCCAACGTTGGTGCACTTGCTTGGCGATCAATGACAGCATTGGCTTGTGTCAGTTGCGCTTGGAGGTTCACATTCGCTTTTTGCAAACGCGAGATTTCCCACTTATTCTGTAAGACACGGAAGATAAGCAGTGCCAACAAGATGCCGATAACAATACCAAGCATAAGGCATAAAATCAGCAGCAATCCTAGATTCATCGTCGGTGCTTGCGAGAATAATAAATTTACGCCAACTTCGGTATTATTTGCCAACACCAAGCCAAGTGCATAAGCAAAGCTCAAAAACAGCAATACAAATAGTAAAAAGCGCATGAGACGTCTACCTCGATTTGGAATGTCGTTAGTGTTTTAAAAATAGCACTTTAAAACCTTCATCAACCCACACATTTATATGCTTATAAACTCACTAGTGATAAATTCTAGCAAAAGTGGCTGGCAAGCACTCTTGTTGGCAATTTTACCCAATAAATACTTTATAACACACTTAGCTATTTGCTACTGTATCATTGACTGCTTCACGTAATGCTTTACCTGGTTTAAAGTGCGGTATCGCTTTGGCAGGTACAGGTACGCTTTCTCCTGTTTTAGGATTTCGACCCATACGGGCACGACGATGGTGCAGACAAAAACTGCCAAAACCACGAACTTCTACGCGTCCATCATTGGCTAACGTATCGGTCATCAAGTTTAATATTTCACGTACTGCATCATCGACTACAGTATCAGTCATATTGTCACAGTTCGCACTTAAATTACTAATAAATTCGGACTTGTTAATCGCTTGCTGCATTATTACGCTTGCCTTGTTGATTAATGGATAAGATGACTGTGAATTGGACCATCATTTTCGATAGCTTGTTACTTTTAAGACAAGCCATACATCAAGATCATAAGGATAAATAGCCATTCACTAAAATAATCTCAGTGTCTTAAATAAGTAATAATTCACATCTCGTTACTCAATGTTGCAAATGATAGCGGATATTACGGTAAATGGAAATAAGAGTTTGCCTGTTTGAGCAAAAACCTCATTGATTAATAGGACACTTAAAATTTAAGCAAAAAAAAAGCGACCATAGTCGCTTCTTTTATAATCTTATATCAATAACGTGCAGCTTACTGCATTTGCTCTTTGATCAAGTCACCAATTGTTTTTGGCTGTGCATCAGAACTGGCAGTAGTACTAGTCGTACTAGTGCTGCTTAGCTCTTTAATCGCTTGACGCTCTTCAGCTTCGTCTTTCGCTTTGATAGACAAGTTGATGTTGCGAGTTTTACGATCAACACTGATGATTTTCGCTTCAACGTCATCACCAACGCTCAAATGCTTAGTCGCATCTTCAACACGGTCACGTTGAATTTCAGAGGCACGTAGATACGCTTCAACTTCGTCAGCAAGCTCGATAGTAGCGCCTTTAGCATCTACTTCTTTTACTTTACCATTAACGATAGCACCGCGGTCATTGTTGACTAGGTATTCGTTGAATGGATCAGAGCTTAACTGCTTCACGCCTAGGCTGATACGGTTTGCTTCTGCATCTACTGACAATACCATTGCTTCAACGGTGTCGCCTTTATTGTAGTTACGGATAGCGTCTTCGCCAGTTTCGTTCCAAGAAATATCAGATAGATGAACAAGACCATCAATACCACCGTCTAGACCGATAAAGATACCGAAGTCAGTGATTGATTTGATCGTACCAGTGATTTTATCACCACGCTCATGTTTCTTATCAAATTCATCCCATGGGTTAGCTAGAGTCTGTTTGATACCTAGGCTGATACGACGACGTTCTTCATCGATATCAAGAATCATTACTTCAACTTCATCGCCCACTTGAACAACTTTTGATGGGTGGATGTTTTTGTTGGTATGATCCATTTCTGACACGTGTACTAGACCTTCAATACCTTCAGAAATCTCAGCGAAACAACCATAATCAGTTAAGTTCGTTACGCGTGCTTTAACCACACTACCCACTGGGTATGTGCCGCCAACGTTATCCCAAGGATCAGTACCAAGTTGTTTTAGACCTAGGCTAACGCGATTGCGCTCACGGTCAAACTTCAATACTTTAACTTTTAGGTCTTGACCAACTTCAACAACTTCAGATGGATGCTTGATACGGCGCCATGCCATGTCAGTGATGTGCAATAGACCATCGATACCACCTAGATCAACGAATGCGCCGTAATCAGTAAGGTTCTTAACGATACCTTCGATCTCGATGCCTTCTTCAAGCTTGTTCAATAGCTCTTCGCGCTCAGCTGAATTTTCAGCTTCCATAACTGCACGACGGCTAACAACAACGTTGTTGCGTTTTTGATCAAGTTTGATGACTTTGAACTCTAGCTCTTTGCCTTCAAGATGCGTGGTGTCACGGATAGGACGAACATCTACCAATGAACCTGGTAGGAACGCGCGTACTGAACCGATATCTACAGTGAAACCGCCTTTAACTTTGCTTGAAATGATACCTTTTACGATTTCATCATTGTCAGCGATTTTTTCAAGGAAGTTCCAAGTTTCAACACGTTTGGCTTTTTCACGTGAAAGCAAGGTTTGACCCATGCCGTTATCAACCGCTTCAACCACGACATCAACGCTATCGCCAACTTCAACTTCAAGTTCGCCTTCTTCGCTTAAAAACTCTTCACGAGCGACGATACCTTCAGATTTCAGACCAGTATCAACAGTGATCCAGTCGTTATCAATGGCCACAACAGTACCAGTGATAACCGAGCCACGCTCGATATCCAGACCTGTTTCTTCGATGCTCGCTTCAAATAGTTCAGCAAATGATTCCATTATGTCTACCTTTGTATAGCCGTATCCTGTCCAGCACAGTACGGATCAAATTTATGATTGCATAAAACGAGAATACTG
This sequence comes from Psychrobacter immobilis, assembly GCF_003148585.1. Lineage (GTDB taxonomy): Bacteria > Pseudomonadota > Gammaproteobacteria > Pseudomonadales > Moraxellaceae > Psychrobacter > Psychrobacter immobilis. The sequence goes on from NZ_QGGM01000003.1 coordinate 273,495, forward strand.
GTTTTATATCCCATACAATCATATATAAAAACGTTTGTTGTTAGTAAGCACATAACTTATTAAACTCACTAGCAACAACTGTCTTATATTGCAATGCCTTATACTTTCAAATCTCTATGATTTAGAAAGAATATTTTTATCACTCTCTAGAGATTATTAGCGTCTACTACTGTGATTTTATACTAAAATCAAGCGTATAGGAAACTTTTTCATACTTACTAACTTGTTTTTATTAACTATTAAAGAAAATACCTTTATCCTGACAATGTCTTTTCACTTGTGCATAAACTGCATCAGCATCTAAGTTAGAGCTATCTAGTAGTAGAGCATCTTCTGCAGGCTTTGATGGTGCAGTCGACCGATTCTCATCACGATCATCACGAGCTTTAATTGTCGCTAAAATCGCGTCAAAATCTGCCGTCTGACCAGCATTTATTAACTGTGTTACACGGCGCTCGGCACGCGCTTCAGCACTGGCAGTCAAATACACTTTTACATCCGCATCTGGGAACACAACCGTCCCCATATCGCGACCATCAGCGACCAATCCAGAACGAGCTGCCATATCTTGTTGCAACTTTAGTAATGCTTGACGAACTTTTGGAAATACTGCTATTTGTGATGCATAGCCGCCCACGGTCTCATTACGAACCTGCTCACCAACCGCTTCACCATTCACTAAAATATCAACACGTCCTGATGCATTGTTAGGTACAAAAGCAATCTCTAGGCGCTGCGTTAATGCTAATACAGCCATCTCGTCAATGGCTTGGATTCCGTCTGCCGCAACTAATCCAGCTTCAAATGCTTTGAGTCCAACGATACGATACAGAGCACCTGAATCCAGCAGTTGATACTTCAATGCTTGGGCCAAACGCCACGTGACCGTACCTTTACCTGCTCCACTTGGTCCATCAATGCAGATAACTGGGTAGCGCAACACTGGCGCTTGGTTATCATTACTGCCAGAACTAAAGTTATCAAGTATAGCGTTATCAGCTGTAGAAACGGTCATAATACTCACTTAATAGTAGACGATACTGATACGGCTTAGTACATGCTAGCTGCAGAACAATATTTACTTATTTATCAAACGCTTGACAATTAATTCATCATTTCGTCATCAAATAGGGCGATATTATAGCAAAGAAACCTACCCATCACTAGCAGCAAGACTGATATCTTGTTAATTGCTTATATTGTCTTTCTTTTTGCCGCTTTTCGTCGTTCACGGAAAAAGGTCTTAAGCATCTGGCTGCTATGCTCACGACATAAGCCATTATGTACTTCGATAGCATGATTATAAAAAGGCTGCATCGGTAAATTTATTTGACTACCAACCATACCCGCTCGTGGCTCGCTTGCTGCATAAACCAATCTATCTACCCGCGCATGAATGAGGGCTCCGATACACATCGTACAAGGCTCTAAGGTAACGTATAACGTTGTCTGTAATGGTAAACGATAGTTTTTTAAGCGCGCACACGCTTCTCTTAATGCGACAATCTCCGCATGAGCGGTCGCATCGTGACGCCCAATCGGTTCATTAAATCCTTGACCAATAATCTGCTGATTATGTACCAGTATCGCCCCTACTGGCACCTCTCCACGCTCAGCACCTTGCCTAGCAAGTTTAAGAGCTATTTTCATCCAGCTCATATCTTGAAGCGACCAAAATGTGCTGGCTTGCATATCCTCAATAACTAACTGACTATTTACGGTTGGATATGGCTTCAAGCTTATATTTTGTTTATGTTTCATTTATTTTGACAACTATTGCGGTAATTGCCAATCGATAGGCGTTTGCCCATACTGTACCAGGTAATCATTGGTCTTAGAAAACGGCTTGGAACCAAAGAATCCACCACGATTGGCAGCAAGTGGTGATGGATGTACAGCGGTCAGAATAAGATGCTTATCAGTATTGATATATTTGCCTTTTTTCTGTGCTTTACTGCCCCACAATATAAATACGGTATGTTCTGTTTGTTCATTAACCACATCAATCACCGCATCGGTAAACTGCTCCCAACCTTTATTTTGATGACTATTTGGCTCACTTTCTCGCACGGTCAGAGAGCTATTTAATAGCAAAACTCCTTGCTGTGCCCAGTAAGTCAGGTCGCCATGTTTTGAGGGTGCGATACCAACGTCACTCGCCATCTCTTTTAACAAATTATTGAGTGAGGGTGGCTTTGGAATGGCTTTGGGCACCGAAAATGATAAGCCCATTGCCTGCCCTGGTCCATGATAAGGATCTTGACCTAGTATCACGACTTTAACTTGTGATAAAGGGGTCAGGTTTAACGCGTTAAATATTAAGGGTGCTGGCGGATAGATACTGTTTTCTGATTGATAGGCTTCTTTTAAAAATGCACGCAAGTCGTCCATATTGTTAGAAGTTAACTCATCTGCTAACGCCGTTTTCCAATCTTCTGGCAAGCGCACATTGTCTAAAATAGCCTGCTTTTGCGCTGGCGATTTTGGCGTTTGTTCATCGAATAATTCCATAGTATGTCCTTTTATATTTGTTATCGATTAGATAAATATCGAATGGGGGAGCGTGAACCAATCTCGCACATGAGATCTAGTGATTTCATACGTTGGTTTTGTTATGAATTATAGCAATAAAAAAACGGCTACCACAGTAACATGGTAACCGTTGTTATTACATTAGTAGCAAAACTTAGCTGGCGAGTGACTCAGAGTCTGGATGTGGCTCATGAGTCTCAACGACCGTCAAGATAATACGACTATCTGCTGATCCTTTATCTGTAGAGTTATAATCCGTCTTACCACTGAACTTATCAAGCTTAACAGAATCACCATCTTGTTCATCATTAGCTTCAGGCTCTAAGGTGAGATGTACTACCCCACCATTGACCAAATCACCAAACAAAATCATACTTGCCAATGACTTTTTGATCTCATCTTGAATCAGACGCTGCATTGGGCGTGCACCCATTAGGCGATCATAGCCTTTGTGAGCCAAGTAATCGCGTACTTCGTCATCAATCTCTAAGGTGACTTGTTTATCATCAAGCTGGACTTGTAGCTCAACCAAGAATTTGTCAACCACAGATACTACCACGGAGGTATCTAATGGGTTAAATTGGATGATGGCATCTAAACGGTTACGGAACTCTGGCGTAAAGACACGTTTGAGCGACTCCGTATTATCACGGCTATGGTCTTGCTGAGTAAAGCCCATTGAAGAGCGGCTAATACTATCAGCACCGACGTTGGTCGTCATAATCACAATGACTTGCTTAAAGATAGCCACACGACCATTGTTATCAGTCAACGTACCATGATCCATGACTTGCAGTAACAAGTTGAAGACATCAGGGTGCGCTTTTTCAATCTCATCAAGCAATAAAACACAATGTGGATGTTGATTGATTTTTTCAGTCAACAAACCACCTTGATCATAACCGACATAGCCAGGAGGCGCACCAATCAAACGCGATGCAGTATGGGCTTCCATATATTCTGACATATCAAAACGAACCAGTTCTACGCCTAACAAATTTGCCAATTGACGTGAAACTTCAGTTTTACCCACCCCAGTAGGGCCAGCAAACATGAAGGAACCAATTGGCTTATCTGGTGCTTTTAGACCGGCACGCGATAGCTTAATCGCATCGGCTAGCGTTTCAATCGCTTCATCTTGACCGAACACTAAGTGTTTAAGATCACGATCTAAGTGCTGAAGAATACTCTTATCATCACTCGATACTGACTTGGGAGGAATACGTGCAAGCTTGGCAACAATCGCCTCAATATCTGCCACATCGATTTTCATCGGTGGTTTTTTCTTAGCCTTGGCACTTTTTGACTCACTGAACGATTTGGCACGATCGTTGGCTTTTGCAGTTTCCGCTTCATCCTGCATTTCGCTATCGCTATACGTGTCGCCATCGAGACCCTCAACATCGGCATCAATCTGAGCATCAAAATCTTGCTCTATATCCGCAATGAAGCTTTCTTCTGCATCAATATCATCAGCATCAGGAATCACACCTAAACGCTTATAGGCACCTGCTTCGTCAATCACATCAATCGCTTTATCTGGTAAAAAACGCTCGTGAATATGCTTAGCAGATAATTGAACGGCGGTGACCAACGCTTCATCGGTATATTCAACGTTATGAAATTCCTCATAACGAGGCTTCAGACCGCGTAAAATATCAATCGTATCGTCAACACTTGGTTCTTTGACATCAATTTTCTGGAAACGACGTGACAGTGCATGGTCTTTTTCAAACACTTGACGGTATTCGGTAAAGGTGGTTGAGCCGATACAGCGCAGCTCACCATTAGCAAGTGCTGGCTTAATCAAGTTTGATACGTCCATATTGCTACTCATTGACGACCCTGCGCCAATAATCATATGAATCTCATCAATAAACAAGATTGCATTGGGCTTTTTCTTTAGCGCATCAAGCAGTGACTTCATGCGTTTTTCAAAATCACCACGGTATTTAGTACCAGCGATTAATGAGCCAATATCAAGGCTATAAATCACACAGCCATTCAATGGTTTCGGTGCTTTATCATTAATAATCAACCACGCCAAACCTTCAGCGATAGAGGTTTTACCGACGCCTGGCTCACCAACCAATAACGGGTTATTTTTACGGCGACGGCATAGCACTTGCGCGGCGCGCTCAATTTCAGGGCCACGTCCAATTAATGGGTCAGTCTTACCTTCAGCCGCACGCTGGTTTAGGTTGGTCGCAAACTCAACCAAGGGATCTTTACTGGTTTTTTCTGAGGCACTACGGCGCTCACCCGTCATAGAAGCACGTGGCTCGGATGGCTCGTCTTTATCTTGACCATGCGATAAGTATTGGGTCAACTCAAGACGACTAATACCCTGCTTTTTGAGCAAGTAAACCGCATAAGTATCGTGCTCTGAAAACATAGATACTAAAATGTCTGAGCCTTCAACAAGGCGACCACCACCAATAGATTGCACATGGAAAATAGCACGCTGCAGAATACGATCAAAGCTTTGGGTTGGCTGCGGTGACTGCTCGGTGTCTGCATCTACCGTTGGCGTATGCTTATTGATATAAGCTTCTAACTCGGTACGCAGCGTTGAAACATTAGCATTGCAGGCAGTTAATGTATTGGCAGCGTGAGTATTCTCTAATAACGCCAATAATAGATGCTCAACAGTGAGGTACTCATGCGATTTTTGGCGCGCAAGTGTCATTGCTAAACGCAAAGAAACTTCAAGATGACGACTTAACATAACGACTTCCTACGGTTATACCTATCTTTATAATTGATAGCTTTATGAATGAGTTAGTAAGTAAATCAGGGCGACAGATGGATTGTTCAAGGGCTAACTCTGTATTATCAAAAGACAGCGCTAAATGATATTGACCATGTATTACTCAAGTAGCAGTGCTATCTACTTATCACCAATTAAGCGTTTTGATCACTCATACTTGCTTTTCTTTATCTCAACACGATACTTAAGAAGAGTCAATCTATTAACACAGACTAAAATGTATCAAGGCGTACTGCGCATCAATATTTATAGTAAAGAAATAGCATGAAAGCTTCAAAAACTGAGCAAATAAAGGAGAAATCGGTAATAGAATAATAAATGAGAGAGTGAAGGATACAAATGACTTTTTTAAGCCATCAACTGATTAAATTATAGAAAAATTCAAGTTAATAGGATGATTAGAAAATGATAGGAATGCATCAATCATTTCTATAAAATTAGGACAGCTGTTTGATGTGATGACTTAATATAGATAAGGGTATATTAAAGAAAAATCAAGGTTAGGACATTTTTATAATAAGGAATTTATGAGTGACTGCTTGGATACAGAGTACCTATCAAGCTCACAATGAGCGGTTTTTAGAGCTTAAAAGGGTTTCTAAACGATAAAACCATTGGAAATAATAAGATAGAAACACGAGAAGAAGATAGAACTTTAAATTCATATTTACGCTACTCTCTTATTCGCCTTGATGTGGCTCAATCTGGGTCAATAATGGATAGCCTTCACGATGTGCCAGACTGTTTACTTTTTTGGCTTTGGTCTCAGCAATATCTTTAGGATAGATACCAGCAATGCCTTTGCTACTGTTATGAATCGTTAGCATAACTTCGACTGCCGAATCCATACTATGACGAAATTCGGACTGCAAAATATAAACGACGAACTCCATCGGCGTATAATTATCATTATACATAACGACGGCATACATAGGCGGCTTAGCCACTTCTGGCTCTGCTACCAATACATCTGCTTGTGGCGAGGTCTCGCCGTCCGTATCACCATCTTGTGCACGATGAGCAGGTATGGTTGGAAAGTGCCAATCAGCAACAGTTAGCAACGCTTGCAATAGGGTTTGTTTCATCATAATTGGCATACAAATTAATGGTTATATTTATAACGGAATAAAGGATGCTAGCAGAGGTTGGCAAACGCAATGCTTATTATAGCGCTCTTAAATATGAATAGATTAAGGCTCAATCGGGCTTTCGTCGACTTCAGGTAAATCTAAAAGTGATAGCGGCATATTATCAACTCGGTCGCCAAGCTTCCAATCATAGAGCTGCTCCACTTGTTGCCCGCCAGCTTGTAAGCTAAGTTTGACTTGTAACGGTTTAAAGCCTGATGGCATCATGAAACGACCACGAATACGAACGATACCTTCAATAGTATAAACTGGAGGATCTAGCGGCACCTCTACAAAATCATCGTCATTGAGCAACGTCAACGTTGGCTTTAGGCGTTTGGCTTTGCCATCGCTAGCAAGCATGCCTATATCGAAACCATATTCGAAGGCATTTTCAGGTAACGGCTCAATCTTTGCCGCTATTACCTGTAAAGGCATGCCGCCTTTGTCACGAAGGACATCAGCATATAATTCATTCAGTTGAGAGACTTGTCTATTCTCAACCGTTAGTTCTTGCTGGTTTTCACGCAACTCTTTGATGTTCGCCAAGCTAATCGCCAGCTCCTGCTTAGCAGTAGCCGCTTGATTGGCCGCTATTTTATGACTAAGACGTAAATCTTCAAGCGCTTCTGTTGCCTCAGTACTATTGATAATCGCTTGCTTGGTTTCAGTTTGCATAGAATGAAAGCCACGCTGATATCCTAATTTATGACCGAATATCAATCCAACAATGGCAGTCACCAATATGACAACGACAAAGAGAGCCAACACCAATGTGGATGCCCCTTGTTGGGTACCACCTACCTTAGTTACTGAACTAGCATTGGTTTTAAGAGAATGCGGACTACGCTCTAAATGATACAAATCAGAGTCTTTGCACGATGAAGGTGCGGGCTGTGAGCAAAAGCGTCGTACAAGCTTGACACGCATTTAGACAATATCTCTTAACAGTAATGGCAATATTATAGCGGAATTTATAATCAATACCTAGCACCATAAATGTGAATGATTTGACCACAGCTAAACATCTGCTACGGAACAATAGGTGCAAAGTTTAGACCCATTGTTTCATCGAATCCGAACATGACATTCATATTTTGTAACGCTTGTCCTGCGGCGCCTTTTACCAAATTGTCTTGTACGACAATCACTGTCAATTCAGCCCGTTCATTGTCTTGATGCACAGCAATGCGTAAACGATTGCTGGCGCGGACACTACGAGTATCTGGGTAAATACCTTTTGGCATGACATCAATAAATGCTTCTGATTCATAGCATGTTTCAAATATCTGCTGCCAATCAATAGCAGCACCCGCATCCGTCAGCTCAAGATGAATAGAGCTCAGCATGCCACGTATCATCGGCACAAGGTGCGGTAAAAAACGAATGCGATGGGTGAACTGGCTGTCTAATAACTGCGCTACGCCTTGCTCAATCTCGGGCAGGTGACGATGTCCTTCAACGCTATAAGCTTTAAAGTTATCAGTAGTTTCAGCATAATTAAGCGCAAGTGAAGCTTGGCGACCAGCGCCAGAAACACCAGACTTTGCATCGATAACGATGCGTGATTCCACCAATCTCTCTGCTTGCTTATTTTGCATATCGATTATTGGTTTCAAACCCAAAATAGCAGTGGTCGGATAACAACCCGGATTACCGACGACTAAAGCAGTGGCAAGTTTATCTCGATTCACTTCAGGTAAACCATAGACAGCTGTCTTTAGCAGCTCAGGACAGGCATGCGACTGCTGATACCAGTGTTCAAAATCGGACAGTGACTGTAAACGAAAATCTGCGGCCAAATCAATGACTTTCACACCAGCTTGCGTCAGCGCTTCTGCTTGCTTCATCGCTACGCCATGTGGAGTGGCAAAAAAGACCACATCACATTTTTGCAGCGTTGCAAGCGTCTCATCGCCCAAGTCGCTAAAGACAATATCTGATATACCGCGTAAGCTTGGAAATATCTCATCAGCTCGTGTACCAGCTTCGCTACGCGAGGTTAGCAAATCAATAGATACTTCAGGATGCGCAGATAACAAGCGAATCAGCTCAATACCCGTATAACCTGTGCCACCAACAATCGCTGCTGAAATCATAAGATATTCCTTTTTATTTTACTTGGTAAATATCAGTATTTGTTAAACAAATCTTAGATAGAAAGCTCACTTATATACCTGAACTTTGTCATTTTTGGATTCTAGCAGCTTTAGATTTTATAATCGTGCACCGCATCGATAAATACTTTGGCATTGTCAGGATTGACCCACTGCGTAATACCATGACCTAAGTTTGCTATATAACCCGTTTTTTCGCCGCTCGCATAAGCACTATCAAGCATTGCATTTACTTCAGCACGAATCGTCGCAGGTGAACCATACAATGTTGCTGGATCCAAGTTGCCTTGAATGGCTTTACTACTCTGTAGTTTTTTATGCTGTTTGGTCAATTGACGCTGACTTTCAGCCAATACTTGGCGTGCACGATCAATGGGCATCGTCCAATCTAACCCTAAAACATCAGCTTGACTATCTGCTTGCACATCTAACCATAACCCACCGCCTTTGGTAAATAATACCACTGGTATCTGCGGATGGCGTACTTTTAATTCAGCGACGATACGCTTATTATAAGCATGAGAAAAATCGATAAACTGACGATGGCCAAGCGCCCCGCCCCAACTATCAAAAATCTGTAGAATTTGAGCGCCAGCGACCACCTGTGCATCTAGATAATCAATAACAGAAGTGGCTAATTTATCTAATAATTGATGCAAGAAATCAGGGTTGCTATACAAAAAGCCTTTAGTATAACGATAGTCTTTTGAGCTGCCGCCTTCAATCATGTAGGTGGCCAATGTCCATGGACTACCAGAGAAACCAAATAACGGCACTTGACCATTTAATGCTTTGCGGATGCTCGTCACCGCACGCATGACATAATCAAGAGAATCATTGGGTTCAAGTACTGGCAATCTATCTAAGTCTGCTTGCGTACGAATAGGATGTTTAAACTTAGGACCTTCGCCCGCCTCAAAGTATAAGCCTAGACCCATAGCGTCAGGTATGGTCAAAATATCACTAAATAAGATAGCAGCATCTAAATCATAACGGCGTAGTGGCTGTAAAGTGACTTCAGTGGCGCGGTCCGTATCTTTGCACAGGCTCATAAAGTCGCCCGCTTCTGCACGAGTGGCTTTATATTCTGGTAAATAACGACCAGCTTGACGCATCATCCAGACTGGCGTGGTGTCTATTGATTCAAAGCGTAATGCCCGTAACAATCTGTCGTTCTTTAAAGGCGCAAATTCTTGCTGGATCGAGTTACTATTGTCTGAAGCACTCATGTACAAATCTCCAAAACAACACCGCATTCATGATTATCAATGAATACGGTGCTGGATAAAATAAGTTGAATAAAAGAATATTAAAACGTTTAGATAGCGACAATCTATTCTAAAAAACCACAAATAATGAGATATTCGCTAATAACAATTTATTGGTTAATATCTCTCGTGTTAACAATCATAAAAACAATAATCATTAAAAGTATTTGTACTTTTTTAGAGCGTCATTTGCCGTTGGTCTTTAATCAATAATATCGTGCTCATATTTGAAATTGGATGAATACCATCAATGGTCTACATGGTCAGCGCTAAATTATCACGGTGTACCATGACCACACGCTCTTCATTATTACCAAGAATTCTATCAAACTGCTCAGTACGCTCACGAGCCACTCGGCAAGCATCACGAGAGGAGAAGTTCACTTGTCCAACCGCTAAACGCTCGCCCGTATCTTGGTGTACCACCTCAACCACGTCACCTTCATCGAAATCACCGCGTACTTCCACAACGCCGACCGGTAGCAAGCTCTTGTGATGCTCGACTACTGCTTTTGCTGCGCCTGCATCGACTATTAGAGTGCCTGACATACGTAAATGTGCGGCAAGCCATTGTTTGCGTGCAATGATTTTGTCTTGATCATTGGTGGTCAATAAAGTACCAACCGCTTCGCCTGATACCACACGAGTAATAACATCATCGATAGCACCGCTCACGATAACGGTTGGACAACCACCCATCGCTGCAAGACGACCAGCACGAATTTTGGTCAGCATACCGCCGCGACCAAGCTTGCCACCATCCCCTGCAATATCAAATAAGTAATCCGCCATCGCACGCTCTTGGCGAATCATTTTTGCATTAGGATTGTCACGTGGGTTGTCCGTAAACACCCCATCTTGATCAGTCAAAATGATATATAAATCGGCATTGACCATCGCCGCCGCCATCGCGCCCAAAGTATCGTTATCACCAAATTTAATTTCATCAATGGTAATGGTATCATTTTCATTGATGACTGGGAGCACGCGCCACTCTAGTAATTGTGTCAACGCGCCCGTCGTATTGAGATAACGGCTACGATTAGACAAATCATCATGTGTTAGTAGCAGCTGCGAGCTTTGAATACCATGCTGAATTAATGCTGACCACCACGTTTCAATCAAACCCATTTGACCAATAGAAGCACAGGCCTGTAGTGCTGCTAGTTTCTTCGGGCGCTCCTCAAGGTTCATTCGTACCACACCTTCAGCAACGGCACCTGACGATACCAGTAGCACTTCGACGCCTTGCTTGTGCAATTTAGCGATCTGCTTTGCCCACTCATATATGGCAGTTCGATCCAGCCCTCGACCGTTATTGGTTAACAACGATGAGCCAATCTTGACAATAACGCGCTGAATATCAAAGTTGCGAGTTTGTTTAATAAACCTTGCTTCTTCGGTCGTGTTTTCTATGTCACCTGCCATATAAACTCCTGTCTCTCATGTGAATTGATTACGGGGATTGATCTAAAAAATTCAAGTATATCAGCTCAAGCCAGTTAGCTTAAGGAACATAAATGACTTCAACACCATCTTCGTCGTCATCGTCAAAATCAGCATCGCCGTCGCTTAAATCTACACCTTCACGAGCCGCTTTGCGAGCCGCACGATATGCTTCACGCTGCGCCTCAGTGTTTAGACGTACTTCTACTTCTAAGCGCTCAAAACGGGTTCTTTGTGCTTCAGCGAAGATAGGATCTTCTAGTTCACGCTCACGCTCTAGTTCAATCTCATTCATTAAATGATATTTAACTGCATCCGTCCCTTCACCCATTAAGGTTGACGTGCGAAATACATCGCCTGTCCAATCAAGCTCGGCGACAATATGAGTACAAAGCTCATCTAACTCTTCGTCAGGCACCTGATCAATTTTGTTTAATATCAAAATCTGGGGCAAGTTGGATAACTCAGGCGAAAAACGCTCAAGTTCATTCAAGATAACACGAGCGTTGGCTACCGGATCGCTGCCATCAATTGGCTTTACATCAACCACATGTAACAGACGACGAGTACGAGCCACATGTTTTAAGAAACGAATGCCAAGTCCAGCACCTTCTGAAGCACCTTCGATCAAACCTGGAATATCTGCCATCACAAATGAGCGATGACGACCGATATCAACCACACCTAGATTCGGAACGAGGGTGGTAAACGGATAGTCAGCAACTTTTGGTCTAGCAGCAGAGACTTGACGAATAAAGGTAGATTTACCAGCATTAGGCAAACCAATCAAGCCAACATCAGCCACAACTTTTAGCTCAAATTTAAGAACTTTTAACTCACCTTCAAAACCAGACGTCGATTTACGCGGTGCTTGGTTGGTAGAGCTCTTAAAATGGGTATTGCCCAAACCACCATCACCACCTTTGGCAATCAGTAACGTCTGACCAAGTTCAATCAAGTCACCCAACACTTCGTCAGTTTCGGTATCAACTACCGTGGTACCGATAGGTACTGGTAAAAACAAATCATCAGAGCCCTTGCCTGAACAGTTTCTACTGTGGCCATTCTCAGCGCGCATAGCATCGTGACGACGGGTATAACGATAGTCCACTAGGGTGTTGGTGTTATCCTCTGCAATGACGTAAATATCTCCGCCCTTGCCACCATCTCCACCATCAGGTCCACCACGTGGGACATACTTTTCTCGGCGAAAACTGGCGATTCCGTTACCACCGTCACCTGCTTTTACCGTTACGACGGCTTCATCAATAAATCGCATCTTACGTTCCTTTATTTACACTCTAGTTTATAGACTCAATAGCAGTCATATACTGCTTCTTTTGCCTATAGGTATCTTTTAAAAAATAGGAGACTTACGTCTATGTTGCTATATATCATTATATCATTGCTTTATTTATGACAATAACACCCGATAACCAATTGGACTATCGGGTGCGGTATATATTAACTTAAAAAATCACATCTATTTGTCCATGCTAAAAGTGACTATTAAAGTACTTTCTTATAAAGAGTACCTCAATATTAAAAACTCACTACTGCTGTACAAATGTATTAAGCTGGAATCTGTGTATAACTGATGCCTGCCATTTGTGTGGCTAAACGTAATACTTGCGTACTATAGCCAACTTCATTGTCATACCAGATATAAACAATGGCATGATTGTCGGTCAAAATAGTCGCTTGGGCATCAACGATACCTACATGGGTATCACCAACAAAATCCGTCGATACCGCTTCGGTAGAATCTGTATAAGCAATCTGTGTTTGCCACTGACTGCTATTAGATACTTTACGCATAAACTCGTTTAATGCATCAGCACTTTCTGGTGCTGTTTTAAGATTCAAGTTTAAAATCGCTAAGCTGACGTTTGGCGTTGGTACACGGATGGCATTACCCGTTAGTTTACCACTAAGCTCTGGCAGTGCTTTACCAACCGCTTTAGCAGCACCCGTACTTGTAATAACCATATTCAATACAGCACTACGACCACGGCGATCCGCTTTATGATAATTATCAATCAAGTTTTGATCGTTAGTGAATGAGTGAATCGTTTCAACGTGACCGTTTTCGATACCGTATTCATCGTTCAATACTTTTAACGTTGGGGTAATTGCGTTGGTGGTACAGCTCGCCGCACTGACGATTGTATCTTCACCGACTGTATCGTTATTTACACCATAAACAACGTTTTTAATCTCACCGCCAGCTGGGGCTGTTAATAAGACTTTTTTCACACCAGTCGATTGAAGATGCTTGCCAAGACCAGCTTCGTCTTTCCAAATGCCCGTGTTGTCAATCACTAACGCATCATTAATACCGTAAGCCGTATAATCGATCTCGCTTGGATCTTTGGCATAGATAACCTGAACAAAGCGGCCATTGATAATCAAGCCGTTGTTTTCATCATCAACCACCACGCCACCAGCAAAGCTACCATGGATTGAATCACGCTCTAGCAATGAGGCGCGCTTGGCCAAATCGCCAGATGCCGCAGGACGTACGACGATGGCTTTTAACTGCATACCTTTAGCACTTGACGCTTGTGATAATAGCAGACGAGTTAAAATACGACCGATACGACCAAAACCGTATAGCACGACATCAGTCGCCGGATTAACCGTAGTGTCATCACTATTAACTGCTTGAAGTGCTGCTTGTAAATCACTGTCATTAGCGATTAACTGACCAACATCAACCTGTGCAGACTGCAGCTTATCATTAGCCGCTAGCGCTTTAACCATGGCTAAAGTGTCAGCGATATCAATAGATTTAGCGTCTTGGTTACGCAAGGCTACTTTTTGATGCAATGCCAATATTTGACCAACTGACGTCGTATTTAACGTGTCACCGAACAAGGTTACTTGTACGTCTTGCTCATTATAGAGCTTATTCAATAGCCCCATCAGCTCAATCGCTTGTTGCTCTTGATTGTTGTAGTTGCTTAAGTGGTCTTGATGTAATTGGCGTAAGGTATCAGCGTTGCTCACGAGAAACATCCTTATGGTCAGTAATGTGTGATCAGTAAATGATAGAGAATACAGATTAGATAGATTATGTGTGGTCTACGCAATCACTCTAGTATGGCAACCGCACGATATTGGTGTCAGTTATTGATGTAGAGTATTGAGATCGCCTAGATTTTAGCCTAAAACGGCCTATTTTGCCAGTGATAACCGATCTGCTAGCGCTTATAAAGCATTTTATTGAGTTATGCAGGTTATTATGAAAATAAAGGCAGCCAATTATGCTGCCTTATTGTTCATGATTGCCAGTATCAAATAGTGGATGATGAAGTAACACTACTATTTAACCCAGTATCTAGTAAGTGATGCTCGTTATGGAACGAGGCTAACCGTTTGATTGGTCTGCGGGGTTAACTTAAATTCTTTTAAGTCATAGCCTTGCTGTTGAGCGATTTGACGATATTTGGCATAGGTTTCTTGAGTGACGTTTGGCGAACGCGCCAATAACCATAAATATTTTTTATCAGGTGTTCCTACTAAAGCAGTCTTGTAATCAGCATCACGTGCTAGTACCCAATAGTCGGCACGACCAACTGGCAACCAACGAATCCACGATGGTAAAAAGGTGACCTTTAACTTACTGCCTGACTCATCAACAGGCTTAGCGATACCCTCAGAAGTAATACCAGAACCGTCTTTCTGTACGCATTTATTAGTGACTATGATACCTGAACCGTCGGTTTTTTCCGTATAATTGGCGGTGACATCACTGGCACAATTGCGCTGAAAATACATGGGCAAACGACCTATCTCATACCATGTCCCTGCATACCTTTTTAGATCAACGCTATCCACTGTGGTCGGTGTGCTTGCAGACTTATGAATGATGGCGCTTGGCTTAATTGACAGTGTCTCTGTAGTGGCGTTAGCAGTCATGTCAGCGGTAGCAGTAACCAGTGGCGTCGCCGCATACGCTGAAAATGCAGCTAATGGGATGATAATTGCTAGAGCTATGCCCGTATGCTTGATAAGTCCATTCATAAATATACGCTCCGGTATTTCTTTGTATGATGAGTAAGTAGAGGTTGATGATGAATCAGCATTGTGCGTTGAATGGTGATTCTGTCCAGATTCTTTTTCGCTCAACTCTTGTGACCATTTATAATCGTTAGTGCAGTGACCACTATCCTTGGTACAGTAATCACTAACAAAATTACTGCTTTCCCTATGTTTTGAATCGCCGTCTTTATTATTGTTGCTGTTGATCATAGCAGACTCTTTTGCCCGTAGTGGGCTCTTATCGGCGCTTTTATATCCAAAATAGTGATCTTGCGAAGACGTTTTTTTTGCCAAATGGGCAGAATATTGGTCATTTAGATTATCATGGTTGTAGCTAGCATCGTTGCTGGCATTACCTGTCTGCCGTGTACTATCCTCATTCAGATGATAGTGGCGCGACTGGGTAGTCTGCTTAGATTGAGAACCAGCTTCCTTTGTATCAGACCATGCTGATTGAGGTAACTTATTGGTTTTCATAGAGGTACCATTATTGATAGTGACTGTTAACTATTCTTCTTATATGCCCTATATGTACTCTCATCTTCTGTGCCTCTTCAACTTTTAAAAATATATTGAATGTAAAAGCTGGCGCTACAGAAGCAAAATATTATGAGAGAACTTAAGAGGTATATTGATAAGCAATTCGCTTATAAGAATATAGAGTAAATACTCTTTGTTTAGGTGATATATATTAATGGCAGCTCGACTATTAAAACAGTGTCGCAATGTAGGAAAAAGCAACGGTTTGTAAGTAACTATGCGTTTATGCAGTAGAATAAATACCGAATAAACACATAGTTACTGATTGGATAAATATATTAAAAATCAATTATTTGCCCTGATAGATGCCAATTAATGGCAATTCTAGTTCAGGACTGGTCAGCATTGGTGCCAACACTCCCTCTATTAGTTTTTTACTATTCAAAGAACTCTCGAATACCAGCAACACTGATACCACCATGCTCTAATACTTGATGAATCATCACAGGTGATAAACCACCCAAACCGATAATCGGCATGTCAGCCAATTGTGCCAATGCTGACCATGATTCCCAACCAAGTGGCACAGTATCAGGATGTGTATGGGTGACTAGTACAGGAGACAAAAAGGCGCCAATGACGGGCGGTAATTGCTGTTGTAACCGAGCATGAGCCAGTTTATTGGCAGCATCAATACTGGCGGCATCATGACAACTGACTATTAACGGATAATTTTTAGACAGCACTCTATCTTGTGTATCCTCCGACCATTGCAACAATGCGGTATGAGACAGCTGATTGGCAACGATTGAATTGGCAACGATTGAATTGGCAGTGGTTGTATCTTTCATTGCTAGCGGCGCTTCAATGGTTAGGGTCTGTGCATTGACATCACAAGGGACAATCGCCTTAATATCTGGACGCATATGCATCAACTGCGCTGCTATACTTTCTGAGCCAGCTGCCTTTATTCGAATATATACCCAAGCATTGGCTGTTAACTTGTTTTGATGAAAAGTCAGCCATGCGGCCACTGGATCAGGAGTGGCATCAAAATGCGTCAATGGATAGGTAATTGCTATCGTTGTTGGCACACTCAGCCATTCGAGGATCGTCTGGTTAGCAGCCGGTAAATGATACTTTCCTGCTAATAAATCTGCCTTATTTACCCACGTTAGCGCCTGACCTTCTAGCCCATATTGGCGATACTTATGCTGCTCATACTGCTGCGCAGTCAGCTCAACTTTGTAAATCTGTAAACTGACCTGCTTATCACCATAATTATGATGTAGACGTCCAAGCTTGACCATCGTATTGTCACAAATTTCAATGCCTGTCTCTTCAGCAACTTCCCGAATTAACGCCTGCTCGGCGTTTTCATTGGCTTCTATTTTGCCACCTACAAATTCATAGCGGTTGCCTTGATGCTGGGCGGCGTTTCTAAATCCAAGTAAATATTGGGCTTCATGATGAATGACCGCAACTGCCACGTTTACGATAAGTACTTTTTCGCTGTTAAATGAGCTATCAGTGTGGTTATCTGCTTCATTTGGCATCGGCGTCTCCTTTATTACTATTTTTTTAAAGTGTGATTTGATTGGTTTATATTTTCAAAAACCAAGTCAATTTAGAACCAACCTATTGATTTATAATAATAATTAGCTAATTTTTATTTATTTAAACCTCATTTACGAAAATTGCTTTAGATAAGTTTACACAATGACTGCATTTTATTTTATCAATTACCTTGCAAAATCCTTCAATGTAAATGATAATTATTATCGTTAAAGATAGTTACTGTATCGCCATTACTATTCGGCCATTTTTTATCAAAAGGAATTTACTATGAGCATGGTTATCTCTCGTTACTTGAATTGCCGTGAAAACCGTTTACCAACTTTGCAATCACAACACTTATTTGCACTCACTAAAGAAGTGCGTATCGAGCATGAGGGTGAAGAGTATCGACTACGTTTGACACGTAATAATCGCTTAATCTTGACTAAATAGATTAATATCATTCATCATCAATATTAGGGCGTGTCCTCATTTTAAAAATGGTGATAAAAATGAGATAAATTGCCGTCAAACAAGGGAAAATAGCGCCGATAATATCGAGATATTAGTCAACTATTTGACGCCGTTTGGCAAGATTTAGCCATTTTTAACCCATTTAGATAACTATCGATTGAATTGAGGACACATCCTAGCCTACCTATAAAAAAACGCCTTCATTAAAAGGCGTTTTTTATTGGATAAAACGATGCGATTTAGAACTGCCAGCTGTAAACCACATCCACCGCGTTTTCTGCCGCTGAGGTTGCCTCTACATAAATACGTCGAGTTAACTGATAACGAATAGATAAGCTATTTTGAGCATTAAACACCCCTACTCCGTAGCGTATATACAAGTCAGGCGTCACGTAACCGGTGACGTTGACGTTGGTGTCTTCACTACTACCTGAGGCATCAACGGTCAAACTCTGAAAACCAAAAATCTGACCGATTTGATTAGTTAGATTGCGCGTGCCACTCAGTCCAAAGCTTAAGCCCGCGGCGGCTAGGTTATTCGTCACTTGCGATTTAAAGCCTTGCTCACTGATTTGGGTGGCGCCCTTGTTATTAATTCGACCTGTCACCAAAGCATTCATCGCCTGCTGTTGAGTCAAGCCTGCATTATTAAAGACAATAATATTGGGGCTTTCTGTATTGCCTTTGACACGCACACCTACCGTTTTGCCACTGATCGTTTTAACCGCCTCAATACTGAGGTTAGGTTTCATCACATCACCGTTAAAGCGCACTTGTCCGTAGTTAAGCTCTAGATTCTGACCAAAAGCATTGATATTGGTACGACGTGATACTTGCACCACCCCTTTTGCACGCATAACACCCGTGCCATTTTGAGTGATATTAATCGCACCAGCTAAAGGAATAACAGCACCAAAACCACGGAAGTTGATATCATCACCCAAGTCGACACCGATATCCGCATTGATTGACCAAGGTTTCGATATTGCCAATACCTCGTCAATATTGCCAATGAGACGACGATCAAGAACCACTGCATCCTCGGTTTGAGTAATAATATCTTCGCTGGCTTCTGGCGGACGAATGGTCGCTGACGGTACGCTGACCGCCCCCTTAATATCGACATAACGATCGCCTGGACGCACGATGATATCAATATCAGGATTGATTTCTGCCACTAACAATGGTGGCTGAGTAATCACCAAACGCTCGCCGCTGACGCTAAGCTTGGCTTGGAGTTTTTGTTGCCAATTAACAGTACCAGTCAAAACCCCTTTACCCGTACCACTGCTAAAGGTTCCATCAATAGTGGCTTGCGTGCCACGAATTTTGGCGTCAGTATTTACATTGGTTAAATTAATGGGCAAATCAAGCATCGCAATACGGCCATTAGCAAGTTTCACATCGCCATAGAATTGCGGCTTATCTAATGTACCGCCCAATCCTCCTGCCATCGTGACATTGCCCTCTAGCACTCGCATACCTGGGAAGAAAGGCTTGAATATCGCAAGGTTGAGCTCATTCAATACCAAAGCGCCCGAAATTGGCTTAGGCGTCTTATAAGGATCAACGACCACTTCAGCATAGCCACGCGCACCGCCACCAGTATTAATATCGGTACGTAGTTTGATGCCCTCAGGGACGGACAGTGCAATCAATGAGACCCGCTTATAAGGCAGAGTGACGGGTAAACTATCACCATCTTGAATCAAGCCGATTTTGCCGTTGTCTGAATACAGTGTGGTATTAATCGTCGGTGGACGACCACGTTGCCAGCCAACAATCGCCTTACCATTAATTTTGCCATGCCAGTCAATATCTTTGGGTAAAAAGACCGATAGTAATGACGTATCTAGATTTTGCAAGGCGATATTCACCTCACCTTTATCAGGTGACGCGATTAAGTTTTCACGTAAGCATACCTTGCCCGTTTGATCGGTGGCTTGCCAGCAATGCGCTGCCAACTGTACTTTTAAATCGTTATTATTGCCATTTTGATTGTTAGGTAAATTAACAATTAACTGCGCGGGCTGTAACTGATTTAAGGTCGCATATTTGGATTGAACACGGCCCTTACCGATGACGCCAGACCAGCTCAGTTTATTTCGATTGAAGCCGCCTTTAAGCCTTGCGCCAATCGTGAGCTGCTCATTGGCAACGTCAAGATTGACCACATGCGCTTGCTCAGTACCATTAAAAGTCGCTTTAACGCTTTTAAAACTCTGTCCAGCTGCATCTAAACCTTCAGCGGTGATAATAAGCTGACTTGGGCTGTTTGCTAAATTGACCAGCTTACCGCGCACGCGACCTTGGCGCAAAATAAAGCCCGGCAGTGCAATTCGCTCACCGACTAAATCGATATAAATGGTTGGCAGCGCTTGTCCTACTGGCTGTGATAAGGTCGCACCGCCAGTGACTTTGCCAGCCAATTTATCTGACAACTGATCCAGACTGGTGATGTTAATTTTGGTTTGTAATTGCTTAGCATTGCCATTAGCAGTGACATAATTATCACCCCAACGTAGCACTAAATTATCCGCGTTTAAGCTGTCTATCAAGGCATTTACTTGCTTATATTGCGCCTGTGCATCTTGCGTTTGTAGGCGCTTGAAATAGCTTGCCAAATCTTTTGGCAGACGCATCTTCGCCGCTAAGCTACCTTTGGCACTAAGCGGTTGACCCTTTAGCATACCTCTTAAATCAATTTTTTTGATATTAATGATTTGCTGCGAGTCACTCCAGCGCCCATCCGTATCGATAGTGCCAGTGATAAGGCTTGGAGTATCTTTGAGAAAATAACCAATATTAAAACGATCCATCACTGCGTCAATATCCCACGCAATGCCTTGACGTACATCAACCGTCCCTTTGGCATCAATACTGCCTGCCGCGCCCACATGACGGAAACGCTTGATACGAATCAGCTGGTCATCACCACTGGCGTCGATGGTCAGCTTGCCCGCTGGCAGTTGCTCAGCATCTAGCACTCCATCGAAATTCACCGCAAAACGTTGCAGTTTGCCTGCGGTATTGGCATTGTTTTTAGGCGCAGTTTGCCACTCGCCACTGGTTTTTAGATCACCGGTGATAATCGCTGGATTATTGGGCAAGAAATAACCCAAATTAAATTTATCAAAGCGACCATCTATCGTCCAGCCGATATTTTTACGCAAATCGATGACGCCCTTGGCATTCACTGCGCCCGCTTCACCGTTGTAATTGAGCTTACGAATACTGATAAACTTTGGCGTGCCAGCCGCATCAATAGATAGGCGTCCTTTTGGTACATCTGCAGTATCGACTTGTCCATTGAAGCGCGCATCGAACATAGACAGCTCGCCACCAACGATATCGATTTTGGCATCACCCGCACCCGTTATGCCAATAGCACGGCCATCTTGAGTCGCATCAAGTTGCGCCTGCAAGTCGGTCTTGTTTAAGGTGATAATATGACGCTGACCACTAACGCCACCTTTGGTAATAGTCAATAAACGACCACGCGCGCTGACACTACCGGTTAGGCGCTCAAGCGGCAAATCACTGCGATACTGTTTGGGTAATAATCCATTGGTACGCGCATCTATCTGCCATGTGAGCGGACGCTTTTTATTTGCCAATTGAATCTGCCCAGTACCTGATAAGTCGCCCACGACCCCTTTATAGTTCAGGCGATTGATGTCGATGACATCCCCAGCTTTGCGCACGCTCACGTCATAGTTGCCTTTAGGAGCGGCATTCAATTCATTAATGACCGCATTGGCATCTACTGATAACCGTGAGCCACGAATGATGACATCCGCCTGTCCACGCGGACTATCAATATTACCGATATTAGGTACATCGCGGCGGATTAGGTTTTGCCATTTGGCATCGATATACCAAGGCGCTACCTGTGTCGACTTCGCTGACGTTTTGCCTTGGACGATATTAGCATTCACATGCTCGCCATCACGTTGACGCAAATCTGCATCAAGCGCTATGCTACCAGCGCTGTTTTGCTGCTGATAATGTAGTGACAATCGACCATTCAGCTTTTGCGGTGCATATGCTTTGAAATCAGCATAGTCATTAGGAATAACGCGGCGAATATCAAAATTGCTACCTGTCGCTCGTACTTTTGCATCAAAACTGTCTTGCCAATCTAAAATACCTTGCAGAATTAAATTTCCAGCTGGCACCTGAGCATCTAAGCGATCAATACGTAACTGACTGTTTGCAATGACGGCGCGACCTTGATAGTGACCAGACGGAATGTCTTTAGCCGTCAGCTCAGTATTGATACGCAGACGTATTTCAGAGATAACCCCTGTCGCGGTAGCAGTACCACTTTTTAAACGAATTTTTTGGCTTTCAGCATAAGGGATCAAAATATCATCCCATTGCAATTTTGCCTGGAACGGCGAATCCTCATCTAGACCTTGTACAACAAAATTACCGCTCACATCGCTGTCATTGTAGCGACTACGAACCTTACCAACCGTACGTTTTAGCGTCCCTGTTGCTGTGATATTCAATGGATCAACGTAGGCTTTTTCTAGCGCACTGACTTCTGCAATCGCGCTTAAATCTAGCGGATAGTCGCCTTGTAAATCAATTTCACCTTGTAAGGCACTGATTTTGACGATATCAGCATATTGTAAATCGCCGCGACCAACCGTTACCGTGCTACCGACCCATGTCAAATCACGGGCAACAATATCCTGCACAACGATGGGCTCTTTGGTCACTTGTTTATAAGTAATATTTTTTATTTTAGCGTGATCAAAGCGTAAGTTCACTGGTAGCTGTAACGTTTTATAATCGAACGGCTCACCCGTTGGTGGCTTGTTATTGATAATCTCAATGGTTTGTATGTCTGCATCACGCAGATGCACTTCTTTGGCAAATATGGCACGCCAGCCTATCTTGACGTAAGCTTTATCAACCAATACTTCAAGGTCTTCAGTCGCCTTGATATCGATATCAGTGACCCAGATACCATCACGTAAATTACCGCGACCATATTTAAAATCAATGCCCGTCTCAGCACTGACTTTCTCTAATATAAACTTCGTACCCGACTCTGTGCCCATTGCGTAAAAAAACACAGCAAACATGATGGCCAGCACAATTAAAATAAGCACCAGTAATTTGAGCAAAAATGACAGCGGATACCAACGTCTGACGGCACGAGCGTCTCGCTGTGCTGGATCTTCATCTGGGGCGTTATTAGGCGGGGTATTTTTTGTCAGCATGACACTCAACTACGTTAAAGAATGGTCACCGGCAATCGGCACGATAAATAAGAAATACAACGGATATTGCTAATAGCGCGTGTTGAACCTGTCTCTATGTCACTAACGGAGACGACTTAATAATGATCAATACGCGCTAAATGATGTCACTACAATGATGTCACTACAATGATGTCACTACTGGATTATATGACTATAAAGGCGAGCCAATAAAGAAATGCAGTCTAACGGGTATGCTTTCTTCTGTCACCCCAGCAGCCACATCAACTCTTACCACACCGACTGGCGATGCCCAGCGGATACCAACACCGACGCCGACCTTTGTCTCAGTCTCGAAGTTTTTGTCGTAAGCATTACCCACGTCAGTGAAGAATGCCCCGCGGAATCCTGGTTTAAATTCATAGTTATACTCTGCACTACCAACCGCGAGCACTTGCCCACCAGTCAAATAGCCCTTGTCGAGCGGTGACAAGCTCTCATAGTCATAGCCACGAATACTTTGGTCACCACCCGCAAAGAAGCGTAATTTATAAGGCACATCATAAAAATCATCTGCCCAGATGTAGCCCGTATTCAGACTGCCCAGCACTTGATGCTTTTGCTCATCGCCAAAACTATAAATGCCGCTGACACCTGCGCGAATGATTGCCATATTAGTGTCGCTAAGGGCTTTATCAGCCCCTGCTTCAAGCGAGTAATACTGACGCATACCGCGAGTCGGATTGGTCACACTGTCTACATCGGTTTTGTTCATACCATAACCAAATAGCAGCGCTTGCTGCTTAGGCTTAGAGGAAGTAAAGCGAATAGGTAGGTCGTCCAACTCTGTCTCATCGACCCCAGTCTCTAGCTCATCTAAACGGTAATTCACAGAGTAGCTGCGATTCCAGCCACTATCACGGCGAATATTACGCGCTAATGCTGCTTTTAGCGTCGTAGTAGATAAGTCAAAGTTGCCTTCACCTTGGTCGATGACCTCTTCTTCATAGGTAAGACGCGCATCTAATTTATCGTTAAGTGGATGTTTCCAAGGTCGACTGGCATAAACAGCGACGTTTTTAGTAATTCTGGAAACCTCGGTCTCCGCACCAGCTTGGTAGCCTTTACGATTGAGCAAATTATAGTCTATTTTTGCCGTCGCTCGCACGCCCGTATCTGTGCCGTAACCAAGACCTACTTGGGCATCGCGCGGCTTACTTGAAGAGACAAAAACATACAACGGTACTTTTTTACTTTCTGCCACTTGTCGCGGCGTTTTTCGACCAGCCAGCGTTGGTGGTACAAAGTTTTCATCAGTGATTAAGCTTTCTTCATCAGGGAATATTTTTTGCGCAATATTACTGATGCCGTCGCTTATTTTACCCAAAAGATTGTCCGCCTCTTGGTCTTTTTCATCCAATACACGGTCATTTGGTAAGCGGCTCAAGCGCTCTGCTTTTTGTTTGATAGCTTGTAGTTTATCAAGTGTTGCTGCATCAGCTTCAAAATCGATCGCCGCAATATCGGCGGGATTGACTGTTTCACCGCTATTGGCAGTCGTATTACCCTCACTCTCTGCGTTATTTTCATCACCATCATCAGCGTTATTGTCTTGATTAACACGGCTACTATTAGAAGCAGCTGAACTTTCAGCACCATTATTGCCCGCAATGTCTGAGGCGCCATCACTATTAATATCGTCGTCGAGTGTGCCGCTATTATTGGTAGGCGTGTTATCAAAAGCCAAAGTACTGGCTTCACTGCGTTCATCTGGCGGCAATATCGACTCAACGTTGACTGTATTAAAATAACGAGTCGCTGATAAGTCATTGCTAAACTCGGTCACCGCTGGACGATAAAAAGGATCGCCGGGCTTAAAGTCAAACAACTGTTGTAATAGTGACAACTCAACAGGTAGCTTGTCAGGATCTTGGGTTAAGGTGTTGGTTTCTTCATCGTATGTAAAAAACACAACGTCATCAAACTCATAACGATCCCCAGTGTTGTAGACCAGCGACACATCTGCAGTATTATCTGGCAAGATAATATCAACGGATTTGTTGAGCCAATATTGATCAAAATAGCCATAAGTATTACTCAGCGACTCAAGGGCCGCCTTGCTATCTTTATAAACACGGTGATTGAAGATATCACCCACTTGTGGCGGCAAGTCTTTTTCAAGTGCTATATATTCTGGTTGTTCACTGCCTTCACCGCGAATCTCAACAATACGGCTGTCCACACGTACCGGCTCGCCCAGCTCTTCGATAATGACATCGATCGTGTCAGCATTGCGCTGACGTAGGCGTAACGTAATATCATAGTAACCCACTGCTTGAGCTGCCTCTAATGCTGTTTGGCGTAGGCGTGGCAAGGCGGCCGTAAAGTCGGTAACTGACTGAACTGTCGTATCATCAAGGGCAGCCTTGATGTTTTTCATGGGCTGAACGTCATTGTCCGCTTTGGTGAGCTTTGGCTTACCATCGACAGCACCTTCAGCGGTCGCCTGCCGTAGATAAATTGTGGTATCTACATGTGGTAATGCCATCACACCTGCATTGAATAAACGGTTATAAAGGCGTTTCACGATATTGCCTTTATTACGCGCCATTGGCTTGGGCTTACTGGCTTGTTCGATACTCTGGTTTATTCCCTGAGAGTCCGCTTGATAGTCTGGCAAGTAGTCATCAGGATTGATGATATCTGACGTTGTACCATCTTCATTGGTCTCATCACTGGCATTGGCAACACTCTCATTATCGAAAGTACCGGTTCCATCCACGCGTCCACTACTGACAGAGTCGCTAACATCGATCGGACGCGACATAACTTCAGCCGTCTGTGCACTTTCAGCAGCGCTCTCATTCCTACCTAATGTCTCAAGATTGTTAGGAGCTGGCAGATTGGTCGCATCCAAATCCACATCTAAACCAATAGGCGGGGTTGTATCATCTAATGTAGCAATTGGCGCGTCAAAATCTCGATCGTTATTGCTGATATCATTATTATTGTTACTGTAATTGTTATAGTTAACGTTGGTACTATTATTGATGTCATCAATATCTTTGGCATTCTGCATGTCCATCGCAGCCAGCTCACGATCAATCTCCTCGGGCGTCATCATCTGATAACCCTGCTGCTGTATGGCTGCGGCTTGTTGCAACAAACCATCATTGGCGTTATCGGAAAGATCGAGCTGAGCATCATTTGCGCCAGCCATATTATCCATGGCATTTGCCTGAGAATTAGCCGTACCCTGAGGCTGAGCAACTGGTTTTTTAGCGCTTTTATCTTGAGCATCAGACTTCTTAATGCCTAGGCTTTGTTCGCTGTACTCATCCAATACTGACTGATCAATAATGCCCTGCTCTACTGCCTTTTTTAGGCGCAATGCATCCAAAGCAATATCGAGCTGAGTATCATCATCTGACAGTGTGGTCGATTGAGTGTTTGTTGATTGAGTACTGGTTGGTTGACTGTTTGATTGATCGACAGCTATTTGATTGCTCGTAGGTTGTTTAGGAGAACTGATATTATTTGTGGTATCAGCCAATGCAGCAGGTGCCATACCGAAACCCACTAGGCTGGTCGCTAGCGCAGTGAAAAGTGCTGAACGCGTAAAATGAATGCGCGGCGTATTGCCATGATTTGCCATAGCTGCTGTACGACGTGTTTTTTGAAAACGGTCACTCTGAAAATCTTGAATTTCAATATCCTCTTGAACATTATCTGTATCACACTGCATCATCGATACATTGCGCGCGAGCGTTGAAGGCTGGTGTTTCATGTGTATTTCCTATCACCTCACGCGGCACAATATTATGAACGATAACAATCGCCTAGTCTTACCGGTGAATAAACTTATAGCAGTTGGCTGAATTATGGTTTACTGTCTTGCTTTAGATAATGACCGTTTATAACGCAAACCTTGGTGTCAGATTAGCACCATGTTTTTATCAAAATATGGACATGCGTGAGTGGTAGCAAGCCTTTGCCATTACTCACACCTCGCGACGCAACCATGCAAAATTTACAAATCATAACTTAGATAATTATGAAATCATAGCGTCGAGCGCATGTATTTTTACCAAAGCCTTGCTATTATACGGCTTAATATTGATAAAACCTATGCTATATTTCGATAAGTTTTTGATACTGTTAATAATTATATCGATAATTACTTTCACTTTAAAAGCGGTATACAGCGCTTTTCTTTGATCTAGCAACCGCGACCCGTCTGTAGGAATTTTCATGGCCAATCAGTTTCAATTATTTAAGCACCGCCGTTTTAGCGCCATGTTTTTTACCCAGTTTTTGGGCGCGTTTAATGACAATATTTTTAAGCAAGCACTCATACTGGTTCTGACTTACACTGCTGCGAGTCAGTTAGGCATGGAAGTCAGTATTTTGAATAACTTGGCCGCGATGTTGTTTATTTTGCCCTACTTTTTGTTTTCTGCACTGGCAGGACAAATCGCGGATAAATTCGAAAAATCAAAACTCACACGATTGATTAAGCTGCTTGAGTTCGTAATTATGGTAATTGCGGCAGTAGGGTTCGTGTTTGAATGGTACGCATTGTTATTTGTTGCGTTGTTTCTCATGGGCACTCAATCTACTTTTTTCGGGCCTATTAAATACGCCTACTTACCACAAGCGATGAAAGAAGATGAATTGGTTGGTGCTAATGGTTTGTTTCAAATGGGAACATCGTTAGCGATCTTACTCGGTATGATTATCGCGGGTGTTTTAACCCAGATAGCACAGCCGCTCTATTGGATAAGTGTGACCGTATTGGTCATCGCCGTATTGGGTTATTTTGTCGCACGATTGATACCCCACATGCCAGCGATGCAGCCAAACCTAAAAATCAATTGGAACATTGTGACCACTAGTGTGGCGACGGTGCGCTACTTATATTCATTGCCTTTTTTGTTCTTTGTCATCCTTGGTAATAGTTGGTTTTGGTTTTATGGCGCGACGTTTTTGACCCAAACGCCAGAATTCAGCAAGGTCATCTTACATGGTGATGAATCAGTGGTTATTTTCCTATTAACCCTGTTTTCTGTTGGTGTGTCGATTGGCTCATTATTATGCAAATCACTAACCAAAAACCAAGTCAGCTTACGTCTTTTGCCCTTTGGTATCGCCGGCTTAAGTATTTTTGCGATTGATTTGTATTTTTCACTGTCAAGTCTCAACATCAATGTGAATAATGCAACTCTGTTTGGCATCAGTGAGTTATTTGTGGTGAGTGGCAGCTGGCGCGTGTTTGCTGATTTATTCTTTTTGGGCTTTAGCGGCGGTTTATACATCGTACCGTTATATGCTTCTATGCAGGCCTATGCACCCAAGAGCCACCGCGCGCGCGTCGTTGGTGCCAACAATATCTTTAACGCGATATTTATGGTCACCTCAGCGATTTTCTCTATCGTTATCTTGAACGCTTTGGGATTCAATTTACCTCAGCTATTTTTAGTGACAGGACTCATAAACATTGCCTTCGGTGCCTTTTTATACAGTAAACTCAATAAACATATTAAAAATGCGGTCATCCAAACGCATGATGAAGTGGCTCCATAAGTAAGATTGACATACTGCTATAGCAATCGGTATGTTATCAAATGGATAATATTGATGCTGATAATTTGGATTGTTTGCTATAGTAATGTCTATGCGTTAATCACTATCATTATTTTAGAAAAACAGATAATGTTTTTAGCAGAACAGATAAGTTTAATTTTATGATCGTATTTAAGCCATCAGGAGTGAATCATGGCCCTGCGTCCCTTATCAAAAGTCGACCAATTGTTACTTGGGGTCGATAAGGCATTACGAGCTGTCGTACCACATTCAAACCCTAGCACTCGTCCACTACCAGTCAGCAGTGACGAGATTCCTGAGCTCACTATCACCGAGGCGCGACATGTCGCAGGGTTAATGCGTATCAATCATACTGGTGAAGTATGTGCGCAAGGTCTGTATCATGGTCAAGCATTTGCCGCCAAAGACAATGGCGTCAAGCAAGCCATGCAGCAATCAGCCGAAGAAGAGGTCGATCATCTGGTCTGGTGCGAGACGCGATTAGACGAGCTTGGCAGTCATGCCAGTGTCTTTACGCCATTATGGTATGGCATGTCTTTCGGTCTTGGCGCAGTCGCGGGTGCCATCTCTAATGAATTTAGTTTGGGATTCGTCGCAGAGACAGAAGCTCAAGTCAGCGAACATTTACAAGACCATATCACCCAATTACCAGAGCACGATAAACGCTCAAAAGAGATACTGGCACAAATGGATATTGAAGAGTTGCATCATCGTGAGCTGGCATTAGCAAGTGGCGGCGCAGCGTTATCACCGCCTGTACGCCATACTATGCGCTGGATGGCCAATCGCATGAAAGCCACGGCATATCACTTATAATTGCCATCTTTGATAGCAGGTTTTGAGCGATAGGTTGTGGTGGCAAGTTCGTTGTGAGGGTAAGTACAGTGCGCTTTATCATTGATATTGCTCTCATTTACTCTGCTGTCGCTGGCATAACGTACACGCTATCGCGTTACTATTAACAATCCTACTACTGATAGCGCTCAGTTGAATTTGTTAGGGTATTAAAAATTTGTATGATTTTGCCGCAAAGACATGAGCTAATAACCATTCAATTGCTAAATAACAACTAAATAAATTAAGGTAACGATTTTTATGAAAGCCATCAACCAATCGACTCTCTCTGCCCGTGCGTCTAGCAAGTCGCCTAAACTGGCAGCTCTGACAGCACTGGCAACAGCTTGTGCCATGCTATTATCAGCGCCTGTCAATGCGGCAGAAACCAATGCGGCAACAGATGCTGCGAAGACTGATACTACTGCCACATCGGTGCCTAGCGCTATGGATTCTAGCAAACGTGTGATTCGCCTTGCTCGACCGACTGCGGCTAGTACAGCACAAGAGGGTACTTTACCGACTGCGGCGGTGACAGCCAATACTCAACCAACTGACCCTCAAAGCAGTAGCGTTCCACAAAGCGCTCCTTTGCCAAATAATGCTCAGCCGTATCGTGCGCCAATGAGTACATTGCAACCACAAGATGTTGTACCAGCACCAAAAATACCTGAGTTCACTGGCACCACTCGAGTTTATGAACCTGGTCCACTGACCGCTACTGGTGTCGACCTGCGTAGTGGTCAGCTTGCCAATATACCAACGCCGCAAGTGCAATTGTCAGACGTAAGCTTTGTACCGACTGTGTTGATTCCTCAGCAAAACGGTAATAACAACGATCAGCTAGACGTGAGCTTGCTTGATGACTTCATCGAAGACGTCTCACCTAATGCCCGTCATTACCCACCAAACTTCCCTAACCGCTCACAGCGCCATTATACGCGTGAAAAAATCAAAGTATTGGCTGAATGGATACAGCCTTATGCTGAATCACCAAATGCCTCTTATGATGTATTAATTCGTGCCGCTAAACTTAATGGCATGGGACGTAACTTAGATTTGGGATCAGACTATACGATACGCGGTGGAAAATATGTTGACCGTGCCATTAAACTGCAACCTGATAGCGGCGAAGCCAACTTCTTATATGGCATGATGTTGTCAGAAGGCGGTGGCTTCAAAGAAGGTCAAAAATACCTAGACCGCGCAGTGTCTCTTGGCTATACCGAAGCAGAGCAAAGCTTGGCACAGTCAGACTTATTAAGTGACCGCCGCGATAACGCTCTAGAGCGCTTACGTCGTCTTGAACAGAAAAATCCTAACAATGACATCATTCGTCAGCAAATCAAACTTATTGAAGAGGGTAAATTCTACATTTGGGATATACCTGCGCCTGACATCAATGTTAAGCCTAGTGCTTAACATTGATTGGGTATTTAAATGTCATTAAGCAAGTCCACCAAATACCATGATTGCTCTATAAGCTAGATTGACTCGACTAAGCCCCTGACTTTATATAGAAATTACTTCAATATAGAGTCAGGGGCTTTTTTATGTCTAGCGAAACTCCATTGAACCCAACTTGCTGTCTACCTTATTTAAATGCGTGTTCAATTCAATTATCGAAGTTTAAACCGTATTTTTGAAATTTAAATAAAATAGTTTAATGCGAAAAGTTACGCTACACTTCTTCTTATAAATTACTGACTCAATCATGCTTTTACGACTAACTGGACTCACCTATGACTTTCGCTAGCCCTATCAAAAATATGGTGACGCATGCTAAGAAAACCCCATTTTCGATCACATCAGTCGCCTTGATAGCCGCGGTAGCATTACTACCTGCGTGCAGTACGGTATCAGTGAATAAGCAAGCGTCAGCGAAGACGATTACTGCGCAGCGCGGTAATATTGTCACTACCAAAAAATTAAGCAGTGACACGGCATCAGCGCTCTTATCGGCAGGGCTTAATGAGCAAGCCTGTATGCAGCAGTTTGATTTATGCCTTACTCAGCTTACTGACAGTATTTTGAATGAACACTACCGTCCTACTTTGGCAGTTTTTGCAGAGTTACACTACGCAAAAGCGCGACAGCTTTCTGCCTCTCAGGACTGCCGCAATGCGCTGGCTCGCCCGCCACTTGATCCTTATTATGCCAACGCACCTTTAGAGGATACAGAAGCTAAAGTCCAGCAAGAAAACACCAATCGCTGTCTAACAGGTTATCAAGAGCGGCTATTCGATGCTATCAAATCCAGTTATACCTATTTATTTTATGACAGTTTGACGCATGATTTTGAGGGCGCAGATCAAGACAAAAGCCCCTCTCAGGCACAGAACCGTATTCCGAATGACACCGACATTCAGACCCAAGACATCTATAATGCCGCCAGTAATGATGTGATAACCCAGCTTTATAGATCAACCAACGGCTCAAATAAATTGATGGGCGGCACCAAAGTAGATTATTTGCCCACATCCGCTAGCACTCTTAATGACAGTAACCAAGCCGCGATTGCCAATTACTCACCGCTCAAGGGCAAACCGACTGATCAAGTCAACGTCATGAAAATACAAATTGATGATTATGATCTTGGTGTTTATTTGCCTAATGAAAATAACTATTTGCAAAATGCACATAAGCAGACCTCTGCACTAGCAGACTTGGTTTCCACATACGAATTACGCCTCTCTGGGCTTAACTCAATTAGCAAACGTCCAGGCTTAGGTATCAGCTTGGTGGCCTCACTGGATGACCGTTATACCACCACGATTCGCCAATTATTAGTGTCATCATTGTCAGGTCGATTGACCAATGAGAAAGATGGAGACACAGATGAGAGTAAGCCAAGTTCGCGTATCTACCCTACTGGACATTTGCTATTAACAGGATTGATTGAACCAAGCGGCGATAGCGTATTGGATGTACTAAGCAGTCGCAAGCTCGATATTCATTTATACAACCCATACCAAAGCGAAAGCGTCAATATCCTTAATAGTGACTATCCACTGGTGGCTAACTTTTCTGCAGGTTATGGCTTGTGGCTGTCAGAGAACCAACTGGATGGCGTCGGTTATCTCAATTTAATCACTCGCCAGCCAGAGGCCAGACTGCCCAAATTATTCATGCTTGAGCCTTATGATCCCAATAAGCGCGTCCTGATTATGCTGCATGGTTTGGCTTCTAGCCCTGCCACTTGGGTCAATTTAACCAACGATATTCTCAACGACGATAAGTTGCGTGATAACTATCAAGTGTGGCAGATATTCTATCCAACCAATTTACCCATTTTAGAAAACCGTTATCAAATACAACAGTTAATCAACAGCACCTACCAGCAAACTGATCCTAAAGGACAAAATCGAGCCAGCAAAAACAGCGTGATTATCAGTCATAGCATGGGTGCCATTATCGCCCGCATGATGCTATCTGATGAGAACTTAGTCGATGACCTAGATCGACTAGACGATCAAAATGTGCTGTCTGATAGTGAAAAACGTAAGATTCGTGACGCACTTAAAGCATCATTTGGCGAAGATCAGCTAAAAGAACGCTTTGAGCTAAAAGCCTTACCACAAGTAGATACGGCTGTCTTTTTATCAGCGCCTTTTCGTGGAACTGACTATGCAGATCGCTGGTTCACTCGGGCACTGCGCCGTATTGTCTATTTGCCAGTTGGTTTGGTAAAAACTGTCACGGACAACTTAGCCACCATTGCCACGCAAGGTGATTTGGCACAAAATCCTTTGGGTGCGTTATATTTACAAAATGGCGCAAGTCAGCTGAGCGACAAATCCTCTTTTATACAGCTGACGAAAGACATCACCATCAATGATCGTGTTACTTATCACTCTATCATTGCCAATAATGATGCCGATATTACTAAAGGATTGGCGCAAATGCAGCCAGCCGGTGCAAAGGTTGATTTATCGCAAGCAGTAGAAGAAGACATTGAAAATGAAACAGTCGGTACAAGTAGCCCTTCTGATAGCTCAAAGCTCTCTGCCCAACCACTGGTTGCAGCCGTCACCGTCAATGAAGATATCAGCCAAGCGCTAACTGAACGTTTATCAGATGGTATTGTTCCTTATACTAGCGCTCATCTTGATGGCGCGGCCTCTGAGACGATTATCAGCGGTGGTCATAGCATTCAAACTAACCCGCAAACTATTTTGACATTGCGCCAGATTCTACATAAACAATTGCAGGAATGATGATTGCTTATGTCATATAGCACTGTACTAGTCTTTGCGCTTTAAAACTAAGAGTAAAGCAGATGGCTTTGCAACTTTGTACTCTGTTGGATATTTGTGCCTATATTAGTATATAAATAAAACATTACTGTTATTAAGGTAAACTTGATAACATCTTGTTTTCCCAAGCGATTAGTCTGATATATCTGGGTTTATCTCAGCAGTTTTTAATGACTATCAGGTATGCGACCAATCTGTTGCGCAGCTTGCGTGTGCATCGAGGGAAGCGCATAATATATTGACAGCACCTGACAGTAATGTATTAATTTATAGGGATATAAATTACTTAATTCAGCTAAACAGTCGTTAGCTTAGCCGCACTCTATCCCTAAGATTGCTCGCTAATCAACACTGAGCCATTGCCCGTATTATTTTTTACCTTAATCTATAGACGATTGCGGGCAGTTACTTGAGCGTTTTATGGAAGCCAGCGCTATTCAGCTAACAGATAAGGGTAACCGTTTATGTTCGCTACGTTTATGATTGACCAGCTCGATGCGCTGATGCTCGCGCGTATCCAATTCGCTTTTGTTATCTCGTTTCATATTGTTTTTCCTGCCTTTTCTATCGGACTTGCCAGTTGGTTGACGGTGCTTGAATTCCGTTGGCTCAAAACAGGCGAGCCTATCTATGCTGAAGTCTACAAGCATTGGGTCAAAATATTTGCCGTGGTATTCGGTATGGGCGTGGTATCCGGTGTAGTAATGTCCTACCAGTTCGGTACTAACTGGGCGGTATTTTCTGACAAAGCCGGTAACGTCTTAGGCCCACTACTCGCCTACGAAGTATTGACCGCGTTTTTCTTAGAAGCGTCCTTTTTAGGTATTATGCTATTTGGTTGGGGGCGTGTGAGCAAGCGTATGCACTTTGCTTCCACTGCCATTGTCGCCATTGGTACACTGATTTCAGGCTTTTGGATTTTAGCCGCCAACAGCTTTATGCAGACGCCGCAAGGCTTTATGATGGGCGCAGATGGTCTTTTATATCCTACCAACTGGATTGAGATCATCTTTAGCCCTTCATTCCCTTACCGCTATGCTCATATGATGACAGCGGCATTCTTGACGACAGCCTTTGTCATTGGCGGGGTTGGTGCTTATTATATTCAGTCCAAAAAACACACCGAACACCGTCAGCATGGTCGTGTCATGCTAGGTATGGCCATGATTATGGCGATATTTGTCGCACCCGCTCAAGTATTAATTGGCGATGAGCATGGTCTAAACACTTTAGAGCATCAGCCAGCCAAAGTCGCAGCGATGGAAGGTATTTGGGAGGATGAGCGCGGCGCAGCGTTACGCCTATTTGCTATTCCTGACCAAGAAAACCAAACCAATAAATATGAAATAAGCATTCCCTATGTTTCAGGTTTGATTCTTACCCATTCGTTAGATGGGGAAGTAAAAGGTCTAAAAAACTGGGCACCTGAAGACCAACCACCGGTCATGATTGTATTCTGGGCATTTCGCATCATGGTTGGTATTGGCATGTTAATGGTGCTGGTCGGCTTATTTAGTCTCTATAAATACTTTAAAAAACAGCAATATAATCCCGAAAGTGTCTGGTTCCACCGTGCTTGGATGATGATGACACCACTTGGCTTTATCGCATTATTGGCGGGCTGGTTTGTGACCGAGACAGGTCGTCAACCATGGACTGTATATGGTGTGATACGCACCGCAGAAAGCATGTCACCGCTCGCAGCACAGCAAGTAGCAACCACGTTGATTGGTTTTATTGTCCTCTATATATTTGTCTTCGGTGCAGGCAGTTTTTATATTCTACGCTTGATCGCTCAAGGGCCAAAACCGTACGAAGATCCTGCCGATGATAATTTCTATGAGCACTCAGTGACCGAAAGCCAAGGTCGTGCGCTCAGTGGCGATAGCAATCCTGCTAAGAGTACTGAAGAAGATATAGATACTCCTGCAAACGACGTCGATGATGGAGGGTTACGCTAATGTTTAACTACGGTGATGTATTAGACTTACCTTTAATTTGGGGCGGACTGATCGCTCTATCCGTCTTTATCTATGTATTGCTTGATGGCTTTGATTTGGGCTGCGGCATTTTGTTTCCCTTTGCTGGCTCAGATAAAAACCGTAGCCGCATTATGAACTCTATTGCCCCGTTTTGGGATGGTAACGAGACTTGGCTAGTATTGGGCGGTGGCGGCTTGTTCGCTGCTTTCCCAGTGGCTTATGGCATCATTATGACGGGGCTTTATCTGCCTGTTACTTTTATGCTATTCGGTCTAATAATGCGCGGTGTGGCATTTGAATTTCGCTTCAAAGCATCGTCACGTCGTCACGTATGGGACACTTTCTTTTTTGTTGGTTCAGTCGTTGCTACATTCTCTCAAGGTATTATGCTTGGGGCGCTTGTACAAGGTCTTGAGGCAAGCAACCGCCTATATACTGGTGGGCCGTTTGACTGGCTCACACCTTTCTCGATTGTCTGCGGCTTTGCCATGATTATTGGTTACGCCTTACTTGGCTCTACATGGCTCATTATCAAAACTGAGCATACCCTACAAGTCTGGGCACGCAAAGTGTCTGGCTGGATGCTGTCTGCTTTGGTAGTGGCAATGATCGTCGTCACAGCGTTTATGTATTTTTCAGACATTAATGCTCTCGAAGGCTGGTTTGGTTTCCCAGGTCTATTATATCTAGCACCTATGCCAATTATAGTTTTACTATTATTTTTCTTGATGCGTAAAGACTTAGGTGGCGAGCGCGAATATCGTCCTTTCTTGTTGACTGTGGCACTGTTTTTGATGGGCTATATCGGGGTTTGTTTCGCCATGTTCCCATACATCGTACCGTATCAGATGACGATTTATGAGGCAGCCGCAGCTGACACCTCACTATCCTTTATGTTAGTTGGTGCCGTCATAATGCTACCGATTATCCTGAGTTATACCGCTTTTGCCTATTACACCTTTAAGGGTAAAACTGGACATGAGCATATGTACTAAGGGTAAACAAAGGATATAAAAATGTGGCTACTGCAAATATTAGCAGTGGCTACACTTTTTAAAGCGTATTAACACGTAGTAGGAGGCGAGCATGAAGAAGCTCAGTAAGAAGCAGTCACAATGGGCATGGTTCATTGGGCTATATATAGCAGGGTTTGCAGTTATTTTTACGATTGCTCAATTAATCAAGTTGGCTATGGGTATCTAGCAGTCATTTACAGCCCACTTAGCCATGGCTATATCATATAAAAAAGCAGCGTCGATGAATCGACGCTGCTTTTTTATACGACTACTTATGTAAGATTGGTAATAATTAGGCATCTTAATCTAAGCCCTTTATTATAAATACCATAGTCTAAACGCCATAATCTAAGCGCCTTGATGGTGATCAATACCGTTACTTTTGATAAATTCATTTACCTGCGCTAAGCGTTCAGGCGTGCCCACATCGATCCAATTATCAGAAATGATTTCAGCCGTGATTTGGAACTTTATCATCGCTTGCTTGAGCAATGGTGCCAACGCCGCTGGCTGACCTGATACCAACCCATCGACCAATCGTGGTGACATCACACTAATGCCAGCAAAGGTGTATTTGTCTGCATCACCAATCGGCTGCTCGCTGGCTAAACCATTATTGATCGCAAAATCACCGCCGTTATTATGCTCTGGATTGTCAATCAATAACAGATGTGCGCGCTGATCAGCGCCAAGCTTATAATCTCGCAACTGCGCAAAATCATAGGTCGTCCATACATCTGAGTTCACTAAGATAAATGGCTCATCGCGCAGCTTGCCAGTTTGCAACGCTTGAAAAATACCACCTGCGGTCTCTAGAGGCTCATCATCCTCTGCTGACCAATGCAATTTAACACCGTATTGACTGCCATCACCCAGCGTATCCATCAGCTTATCAGCCAGCCATGATGCATTAATGGTGATATCAGTGATACCAGCTGCTTGTAGCGCTTTAATGTGCCAGACGACAAGCGGCTGTCCACCCACCTCGACCAGAGGTTTGGGTGTATCCAGTGTTAACGGACGCAGACGCGTGCCCTTACCAGCAGCCAAAATCATTGCTTGGGTAATCATTGCTCGGTCAATCTCAGACATGTGCGCTCCTTTTTTTTATTTTATGGGATTATACATTCAGATTAAAATTTGCTAATGTTTTAACGTAACTTATCAAATGAGCATTACTTATCAGATGAGCATTCGCGTCAAATAAAGCTCGTAAGTGGTTCGTTCTAAATATATTGCTGTACGAACTTACTTTGATAAGCTGGCAGTATATTATCCCTGAAACTCTCATTAAACGGCGCTACTGCTTGTTGCATATGCGGTCTACCGTGCGCCTCTAACCATTCTAATTCAAACATTAAATCACGCATCACCTTAGGAATATCCGCCAAATAGCGGTCTTTTCCATCTCGCTCAGACAAGCGAATAAAAATTCCCAACACTTTTAAATGTCGCTGTACACCCATGACATTCATATCATTTTCGAGCTGATCTATGCTATCTACCGTAGTCAAGCCCGCCTGCTTTTGCAACTGCCAAAAATCATTAATCCATGCAGAGACTTGACTCTCTGGCCATTCTACATAAGCATCTCGCAGCAATGACACCAAATCATAAGTATAAGAGCCGATGACGGCGTCTTGAAAGTCAATCACGCCTAAGCGCGAGCGATCCGATTGGTCCTGCATCAAATTGCGACTGTGATAATCACGATGGACGATGACTTGTGGTTGCTGCAAAATCTCTTTTATTAAGGCTTCTTTTAAAGTATTCCATAATGCTTTATCAAACTCGACACCGATATAAGGTATAAACCAATCGCTGAATAAATCCATCTCACGATCTAATAACTCGGTATCATAATCTGGCAATTGATGTTGCGACTTTGCTGTTTCAACTGGCACGGTCTGTAGCGCGACCAACGTCTGCATTGCCAACTGATAATGCTCATCTATCTGCGCAGGCGTCGCATCAACGAGCAGATGAGCGAACTCTATCGCACCAAAATCCTGCAACACCAAAAATCCTTTCGTCACGTCTTGCGCAATGAGTGTCGGCACATTGATCGCTGGAGCCATCAGCTTAGTCACATTGATAAACTGGCGCATGGCGTCTTGTTCGTCCGCTGAATCCATGACAATATAATGTGCGACTGTCGTGTCATTACTGTCTGACAGCTGGATTCTATGGTATTGGCGAGCACTTGCGTCACCGGGTAGACTATCGAGTTGGAACGTTTGACCAGCAAATACTTGCTGCAACCAGCTCTCTAATTGTTGTAGACGGCTATTGAGTTTGGTATCGATCATATTAGGCTCTAAAAGTATTTTATCAGTCATAATGGGCATCGCAGGTTAAATATAAGTCATAAACAATTAAAGTAGTGATAAGTCAGGCAAAACCTTGTTAAAATAGCAACGTCTTGAGCCAAAAAAACTGCGATAGCAGGCGTATTGGGATATCATTCGACATCTAGCGCTGAGCATAACCTCAGCAACCATTCAAAAAACAGCTCGGCTATATTATAAATTTTGGTAAATAGTGTAGCTGATTTGGTTTTTTTTGACTATGATTAGTCGTCATTATATGTAAAACAGCCAAATTCTTAAGATAGCATTATCAATCAGTGATTTTTTAGTCGTTTATTAACCGCCATACATGATTAATAATATGGTTACTAAATTCAGTATCGCAATTCAATAGGCTCTGCAATCATAGGTGTGCCCTTGTTATATTCTCCGCTTTACCAAAGCATCCGTTTGATCTTATTTGGTGCCTTAGGCTTGTCCAGCCTAACCGTTAGTGCTGCGCCCAGCAATGCTGACACACAGCAAACTGAGTCGCTAATCACTGACAGTAGCACCCGCTATATCTCTGATGTTACACCTGATGCCAATCGCAGTAGCGTCCAAAAAGACAGCGACTATAATGATATCCGCTATCAAAATAGCAATAATCAAAAGACTGACTTTCAGCGTAATACGTCTCAAAAGGCTGCTACTGATAACAATACTTCAGACAGTAGTTTTGACAATACTTTTAATGAAAGCACCTTTAGTGAAAACACCTTTAACGACAGCATCTCTAATGAGAATGCTACTAATGAAAGTCCTTTAGACAACCGCCCTCTAGAAATTACCGCCATCAACGAGAGTGATGATCAAGGTTTTGTACCAGCATCAGATACGATTGCGACCACTCAGAACAATAGCACTGCCCAGCTTGCTGAAACCACTGCACCTAAAGCCGCACAGAAGACTGGTAAAGTTGATGTGAGTGATGAAAGTATTCAAGATAGTCTGATGCGTTTAGCAGAATTTTATGAGCTGACACCTGATACAGATGCCTCAACGTTAAACAATGGTGATAATGCTAACCAAAATGTCATTCAAAACGAGCTAACACCTACCCCGCAAACCATTCCAAAAGTGGGTAAAAACTTACAGTTATTACCGAATGCTGTAGATAGCGCCCAACGCTGCGAAGGTCAATGGGTTTATCCAAAGAGCAACCCCAACTATCAACGCGCGGTCAATGAGGCAGGAGCAACCAATGGGCAGCCTGCGCCAAACTTAAATGGTCTCCCGAATAATCAAGCGCCGCTGTTTTCAGAATCAGATTATGGTTATTATGACAATGTCGACTATGCAGAGCTGTCGGGCAATGTCATCATCAATCAGGGTACCCAGCAGATAGAAGCAGAAAAAGTCTTGTTAGATTTGAGCAATGGCGTTGCCGCCGCTCAAGGCAAAGTCATGTTTACTGACCAAGCGACAGGTCAGCAAGTATTACGCAGCAACGCACTAGATAGCAATGCAACAAACCGCTCATCGAATAACCCCCAAGCCAATTTCACTGAGAAAGCATCAAAAGACGGGCTTATTGGGGTCGCCGATAGTTTAAATTATAATACTGAAACTGGACAGTCGACAGCCAATGATGTGGCTTTTGCTAGTGTAGAACTGCAAGCTCATGGTTATGCCAAGCGCTTGAACAGACCGAATGACAGTCAATATGAGCTAGATGACGTCATGTTTAGTACCTGTCCACCAACCAATCGTAAATGGCAGTTTGATGCCAAAAGCATTGATTTGGATACCGATACAGGTCGCGGCGAAGCCTATAACACTACTTTCCGTATCGCTGACGTGCCTGTGTTCTATTTGCCTTATTTCAACTTCCCGATTGATAATCGTCGCACCAGTGGTTTTTTATTGCCGAATGCCAGTATCAGTAGTGAAAGCGGTCTTGAGGTTGATATACCCTACTATTTCAATTTGGCACCCAATTATGATGCCACGCTCAATACCCATATTTATACCGATCGTAATCCTATGGTGTCAGGCGAGTTTCGCTATCTGACCGAAAGTTATGGCGAAGGTATTTTTAATGGTTCATATTTGCCTAATGACAAAGAGTACAATGACGAAGACCGCTCTAGCTTCTTTTATGATCATTATTGGTCATCTAAGAGCATTCCACGCTTAAGCGGTGATGCAAAATACAGCTATGTGTCAGATTCAGATTACCTCAATGATTTTGACACGCTGGGTCTATCAGACAGCACCATAAACTTACCACGCCGTGCGCGTGTCAATTATTATAATGACTATGTTGATGGTGAATTAAAGGTAGAAACCTTTCAAACTCTAGACGCTTTTACCAGTAATGGTAAACCCTTAGAAGACAAAGATAAACCTTATTCAAGATTGCCGCAGCTCAAGCTCGATTATCGACTGCCTTGGGCGAAGAGCTTCGATATCACTGGTGTACATGATTCCGCTTATTTCAAAAAATCCATCGACGATGGCTCTGAGAATGAAAAAAGTGGCGGGCGAATTTATAATAAACTCAGCGCCGTTTATCCAATGGAAAAATCTTGGGGTTATATCAAGCCCAAACTGAGCTTACAACATCTCTATACTTCTTATGACGAGGACAGCTTAGCCGACAACCAGTTGAGTGATAAAGACGGTAGCCAGTCGGTATTTGTACCTCAAGCCAGTATCGATGCAGGTCTGAATTTCTATCAAGCAGGCTCGCCTTTTGGCGCATTCGACGATACCATGGGTGGCTATCGCTTGCTAAGCCCACGATTGAAATACACCTACTCGCCATATGAAGACCAAAACGATATTCCGAACTTTAATACGCGTATTGCCTCTATTAACTATGAACAGCTGTTTTCTGACAGTTGGTTCTTAGGGCATGATCGCTTGCAAGATTTGCATTCGATTACTCCTGGTATCAATTATCGTTACATCGACGCAACGGGTGTGACACGTTTTGATGGTAGCATTGCAGAGCAGTTTTATATCGATAATGGACGTGTTACGCTTGATGATCAGCAACCTGTCTTCACCTCTTCATCTTCAGGGATGGTTTGGGATACCAGCACGCAACCTTACAACAACTTTTGGGTTGATGTTAGTGGCGCACTGACCAATGATTATGATTTAAATTATATTACGACTGAGCTGCGTTATCAGCCGTCTGACAACAGCTTGTTTAATGTTGGATTTGTCAAACGTCAACGTGATGAAAACACCGATCAGCTGCCACTCTCTGCTTTTACCGCATCGGCTGTCTTTCCAATCAATAACAGCTGGCGAATCTTGGCTCAAGGTCAATACGATTACAATCGTGATAAAGTCCTTGATTCGTTGGTCGGCGTTGATTACGAAGATTGCTGCTTTGGTTTTGCAGTTTATGGTCGTCGTTACTATAATGACTTAAATGTCAAAGACAAACCAACGCAAGCTATTATGGCAGAGATTAGATTGAATGGTTTGGGTAGTGGTAGCAGCCGCCTGACTCGCTTACTCTCTGATAAAATCTTGGGCTTTGAACCTGTCCAGACTGCTTGGAAAGATTAAGACCGTGCTTGTATAAATATTTTTGCTATGTATTTCATAACCCTGTTTGTAACCCTATTATGGTC
The DNA here is from genome assembly GCF_003148585.1 of Psychrobacter immobilis. Lineage (GTDB taxonomy): Bacteria > Pseudomonadota > Gammaproteobacteria > Pseudomonadales > Moraxellaceae > Psychrobacter > Psychrobacter immobilis. Next base: position 316,156 of record NZ_QGGM01000003.1, read on the forward strand.
AACCCTGTCTAATATTTGACTGTTAAAAGTATTAAACAGCGTTGACCAACTACCATCCGATGCGATGACATTGATGAGGAGCATCATGAGATTTTTTTCTTTACGTCAAACCAGCCGTGCTGTATTGCTATCTATGAGTGCCAGCCTTGCGCTTACATTGAGCGCCCAAGCTGCCACCGTTAAACCTGCAAAATCACAAGCGCCTCAAGCAAATGCCGTGACCGCGCAGAATAACGTCAATCGTTTGACGCCAGCCAATAGCACCGACGGTATTATTGCTTTAGTCAATGAAAATGCTATCTTAAAGAGTGATTTGATCGATGCTATCACTCAAGCACAAGCACGTGCACAAGCGGCTGGTGAACCAATAGCAAACTCAGCACAGCTACAGTCTGAGGTGTTAAATGCGCTCATATTGCGTGAGTTACAACTATCGATGGTCAAACGCGTCGGTTTAAACCCTGATGAAGCGGCTATTAATCAGCGCCTTAGTCAAATCGCTCAAGCAGAAGGGCTGACGAGCATCTCAGCTTTGCAACAGCGTTTGGATGCAGCAAAACCTGGTAGCTATGCGGCGCTACGTGCGCAATTAATCGAAGACGCAGCCATTCAAGCCTTGCAACAGCGCCAAATCGGTAACCGCGTGCGCATCAGCGAACAAGATATTGATGCATTTTTGGCCTCGCCTGAAGCCAAGCGCTTAAACCAGAGTGAGTATCAAACGATTCATGTACGAGTACCTTACATGGATGACTACAGCCGACTCTCAGAAGCCCAACGCAATGAGGCGTTAAAGGTAGCAGAAGCTCTGCGTACTCGCCTGCTTGCACCAAACGTTGATGTCGCTGAAGCGGTCGCTGCTAGCCAAGGCAACTATCCTATTCCGCTACAAGGTGGCGATATGGGCTTTCATAAAGCCGCGTCTCTACCTACAGAGCTATCAAGTGAGATTACCAAACTTGAGGTTGGCGCGGTCAGCGCACCATTAATAACGCCTGAAGGTATCGATATCATTAAACTTGCTGACAAAAAAGCCAGCGACACCATGCTGATACCGCAGTGGCGTACTCGTCACATATTGGTAAAAGTTGATGAGCTACAGACAGACGCGCTTGCTGAGCAAAAGATTAATGATTTGTATGAACAGTTACGCAGCGGCGCTGATTTTGCTGGTTTAGCATCGACCTATTCAGATGATCCCGGTTCAGCTGGCCGCGGTGGCGATCTTGATTGGGTAAGTGAAGAAGACATGATTGGTCCATTCGAAGCCATGATGAAAAACACAGCTGTTGGTGACTACTCTGCTCCTTTCAAAACCCAGTTTGGCTGGCATATATTGAAAATAGAAGGCAAACGCCAACAAGATGTTAGCGATCAATATCGTCGCAATATGGCACGTCAAGCGCTTTATCAGCGCTTAGCACCGCAAGCCAAAGAAGACTGGCTACAAGAGCTACGCGCAGGTGCTTACATCCAAGTACTTGGCTAACTGATATAGGCATCGATAAGTCAAATCTAATAATGCTTTGTCAAAAAGGGTATATGCTAATGCATGTACCCTTTTTTTATTGACGTTCATTTATGCGATAAAAAAATCAGAAGGTCATCTCAAATATATTGCAGGATGTCCAAACACAAGAATATCGAATAAAATAAATGTAAGCATTGCACACACAAAGAAAAGCCCCGAACCTAGGGCGATTGGTTCGGGGCTATGGCGCTTCATATTGTTGTTATTATTTCTTCCATGCTGACTCATCCTAAGTCATAAACAGTATCCTATAAGACAGCGGGCTGACCTGTGCTTTTATTGATACTGTCTCAACACTGCATCCATGCGTATCCTTGTGTTGATGCAGGTATTGTAGGGTAATCAGTTTAATGCGACTAGAGGCTAAAGACCTTATTTAACGTAAGCATATGCTTACAGCCTCTTTTAACATTGCATCATACGATGGCTATAGTAATGGCAGGCTATCAACCCTAACTTCTCTGCTCTTCTGCATGTTCCTTTGAGACTTTTTCACCTTCTTTTTTACCTTCTACTATTTTATTATCAGTCTCTTTTATATCTTCCGCTTCTGCAGTAGGGGCATTTTGCGCTTGATTGCTCTCCTCTTCTGGTTCGTATTGTAAAGTCGTCATAACAGGGAAGTGATCCGAACCTATCGAAGGCATACGCCGAATATCCACTACCGTAAAGCAAGCACTATGGAAAATATGATCCAGCGCCCAACGTAAAAATGGATAGCTGACATGAAACGTATTGATAAAATGTCGACCAATACGCGGATCCAACAATCCTGAGATACGTTGAAAGCGTCGAGTCGTCTTTGACCATGCTACATCATTGAGGTCGCCTGCCAATATCGCCGTTTGCTTGTTTTCTTTGATGTGTTTGCCAACCATCAATAGCTCAGCATCGCGGGTAGTAGATTTATCCGCTTCCGTCGGGCTTGGCGGCATGGGATGCAAGCAATACAACCAAATCACGCGACCACTTTGCAGGCGCAGTTGGGCATGAATAGAAGGTATATCATCAATCATCAAGTACTTAACTTCAGGATCAATCAACTCAAGCTTAGAATAAAGATGCATCCCATACAGATTATCTAGTGGCACTTTTACGGTGTAAGGATAATCAGCTTCGATTTGATGCAGCGCTTTTTCCCATTTGTCATCACTCTCTAGCGTAATTAAAATATCAGGCTGTCTTTGCTTCACCAAATCCACCAGTTTTTGGGTGTCATCATTGGGCGTTAGTACGTTTGATACCATTATTTTTAGTTGATGCACCTGCCCTTCTGGCTTGTCTTTTGCCTTTTGAACTTCTTTTTTCCATAGCTTGGTATAAGGCAATATCATCCTAAGCTGAAAGGCTAATGTAATGCTTAATACGGTAAATAACAGCCACTGTCCCAGCTGCCACTCTGACCAAAAAATCAGCATACCAATCCAAGCGATGACACCCAACACCATGATCTGAATACGCGGAAATTCAACACCGCGCACCCACCAATTATCCAGTGGTATCCAGCCCCAAATCGTCACAAATGCGATGAACCCTGCTAGCCACTGTATGCTGTAATATAATAGTGAGAGATCCATAGTATGTATTAGCCGTCTATTAAATGATGAATATCGCCATGGTTTTAACTGAACTGACGTTAGCTGTTTACTTTAGCATTTCAGGAGGTTATCGCCTACTAATGAGCATGGATTATTCGTTAACCGCTATAAAACATTACACTTTTAATTCGCCCACCATAACGGGTACTATGGACGAATTTTATTTTTAGGGCTATCTACTTGTGGCGAGTGAGGCATCGCCACTATCGCCATTAGGTTAATAACTTAAAGTTATACTGAACATCATTAATAGTGTATGAAAAACCACTAAAAACGGCCAAAACGCCTTGCTTTTTATGGCTATTCACGGCATTGTTATCGGCTGGCAATGCAACAATTTACGGTAAAAAGGATTGAGTTTCATGAGTAATTTAACAGTAGGCTTGGTAGGCTGGCGCGGCATGGTCGGTTCAGTATTAATACAACGTATGACTGAGGAAAAAGATTTTGACGGTATTACACCCGTGTTTTTCTCAACCAGCAACGCAGGTGGTGATGCCCCAAGCCTTGATGGTATTCATACCGGCCAATTAAAAGATGCTCATGATATTGACGCGCTAGCAGCTTGTGATGTCATCATTACCTGCCAAGGCGGCGACTATACCTCGCAAGTCCATCAACCGCTACGTGATAGTGGCTGGAATGGCTACTGGATTGATGCGGCAAGCACCTTACGAATGGAAGATGACAGCATCATCATTCTCGATCCAGTCAATCGCGCCGTTATTGACAGCGCCCTAGCCAATGGTAAAAAAGACTTTATCGGTGGTAACTGTACCGTATCACTAATGCTCATGGCGATTGGCGAGCTGTTTAATAAAGGCTGGGTAGAATGGGTCAGCGCCATGACTTATCAGGCCGCTAGTGGTTCTGGTGCTAACAACATGCGCGAATTAATCGCTGGCATGGGCGTGCTACACGATGCAGTCAAAGACGAGTTGGCTGATCCTGCCAGCGCCATCCTTGAGATTGATAAAAAAATCGCTCAGACTCAGCGCTCAGATGATTTTCCTAAGCAATACTTTGGTGTGCCACTAGCAGGTAGCTTGATTCCTTATATCGATGTTCAGTTAGAAAACAAGCAATCCAAGGAAGAATGGAAAGGCGGCGTCGAAACCAATAAAATCCTTGGTAACGCAGAAGCTGATAAGATTGCTATCGACGGCATGTGTGTGCGCGTTGGCGCGATGCGCTGTCATGCGCAAGGCCTTACCATCAAGCTCAAAAAAGACATTCCGCTAGAAGAAATCGAAGCAGCACTTAAAAACAGCGGCAATGAATGGTTGGACTTGGTCGAAGACGACAAAGAAGCGACTATGAACCGCTTAACGCCAGTAGCCGTGACTGGTACATTGACAGTTGCACTAGGTCGCTTGCGTAAGCTCAATATGGGCCCTGAGTATCTAGGCGCATTTACCGTTGGTGATCAACTGTTATGGGGCGCAGCCGAGCCGCTACGTCGTATGCTTAATATCATCCGTGAGCAAAAAGACTAAGCTTATTTTCTTAAAATTCAGTACAAAAAAGACAGCAAATGCTGTCTTTTTTTATGGGCATATCATTTCCAAAAATTTGAATAGCACGGCAAGCAAATGCAAGTCCTACTTATAACAAGCTCAGCAAATGTGACAACGCTCATCTTATGCTTTGAGGCTAGTATTACTTTGGCCTGTAAGCAATCATCACTTCATTACGGCGCAAAAAAGGCAGCGTCCAAGGCGGATTATAACGTGCCAGTTCAGGCTCGCCCGTTATAGTCAAATTTTGGGTTTGCATCCAAGATTGTAGCTCTTCCGTTTTAGTCGCTACTTTTTTACTGCCTGCCAACCCTGAAAACTTAATCACACCGTACGTCTGTGCTGGCACCTCGGTAATCGTGATGTTTGGATTATTAGGCTTTGGCAGTGTTTGCATCGTGTATTTACTGGGCATAGTAAATTGTACACGCCACTCACCATCGTTTTGCTGCATGCTTACTGGTGCTGTCATCGCAATTTTTTGTGATTCGCTATCACTCTTTTTGTTATTAGGCTGCATCGTAACAGGCGCAGTCATGCTAATTTTACTACTGCCGCCAGTTGGCGATGTATTATTGCCAAATATATAGTCGGCTAACACTTTAAACCCTTCGCGACTGGCGGAGTCTTGGTCACCACTTACCAACGTTTGTGCCACTAGCTGCTTATCGTAACGACGCAGCTCAAAGTCATCCATTTGCGACAACACTGTATAATCCGGCTCTTCGGTCGCCATAGCTGCTCCTGAGGTTAATAATGAACCACTTAATAATAAGTAGGTTGCCTTTTTCATAGTATGTCTCCAGCAGTTAAAACATCGCTTAGCAATGGTTACTGTCTCGCCATTATGATTTCTACTTTACCAACTACTCATAAGTACTGTCTGTGTCTTTTGGTTATGACAAAATACTATTAACCAAAAAACACATTTGTCAGATATATCAATACCTCATAAACATCCATGTCCAAAAAAATGCTAACAATGCTATAATTAGCACCATTTTCATAGCTTACATAGCGGTTATCATATGCAATTTGTCTTACATAAAACGGCCAGCGGTGACACGCGTGCGCGCCGTGGTACGGTTCATCTCAATCATGGCGACGTACAAACGCCAGCGTTTATGCCTGTCGGTACTTATGGTACGGTCAAGGGTATGCTGCCACGTGATATTGAAGCCATTGGTGCTGATATCATTTTAGGCAATACCTTTCATCTATGGTTACGTCCAGGTACCGAGGTGATCGATAAGTTTGGCGGCTTGCATAAGTTCATGCATTGGGATAAGCCTATCCTGACCGATTCAGGTGGCTTTCAGGTATTCAGTCTGGGTGCCATGCGTAAAATCACCGAAGAAGGGGTCGACTTTAAATCTCCTATCGATGGTGCGAAAGTTTTTCTGTCGCCAGAAAAATCGATGCAGATTCAGTACAGCTTGAACTCAGACATCGTCATGCAATTTGATGAGTGTACGCCTTATCCTGCGACTCATGACGAAGCTAAAAAGTCATTAGAGCTGTCATTACGTTGGGGACAGCGCTGTGTTGATGAGCACAAAAGACTGGGCAGCACCAACGCATTATTTGGCATTATTCAAGGCAGTATGTATCCTGATTTGCGTCAGCAATCACTTGAAGTCCTGCTCGATATCGGCTTTGATGGTTATGCCATCGGTGGTCTGTCGGTTGGTGAACCAAAAGATGAAATGATAGATGTCCTAGACTACCTCCCTGATGATATGCCAGCAGATAAGCCACGCTATCTGATGGGCGTTGGTAAGCCTGAGGATTTAGTTGAAGGCGTACGCCGCGGTGTCGATATGTTCGACTGTGTGATGCCGACGCGTAACGCGCGTAATGGTCACTACTTCGTCACAGGCGATGCAGACAATGCTGGTGTGGTACGTATCCGTAACAGCCAGTATCGCAGTGACGAAGGCCCATTAGATCCTGAATGCGACTGCTATACTTGCCAAAATTTTAGCCGTGCTTATCTCTACCATCTTAATAAGTGTAAAGAGATGCTGGGCGCTCAATTAGCGACTATCCATAACTTGCGCTATTACCAGCGTTTGATGCAAGGTATCCGTGATGCCATTGAACAAGACAAATTTGATGAGTTTGTCAGCGAATTTTATAACAAACGTGGACAAACAGTACCTGAGTTAAATCTACGCTAATCATATTTTTGCAATTGCCATACCTATAAAAAGGGCTTAAGAATTATCTTAAGCCCTTTTTGGTGTGTTGCTTTTATTATTTCTAGTTAATCAGTACTAGCCCATTAACGAGGTTACAAATACCACGAGCACGGCAATTGGTGCTACAAACTTAGCAACGATTTGCCATAATTGCCATGCACCATTAGACAGACCAAGCTCTTGCTGAATACTGCGTTGATCCATTTGCCAACCAACGAAAATAATTGCAGCAAGACCAGTTAGCGGGAGAAGGAATTTACTGGTAATTTTATCCAATGCATCAAAGATACCATTACCCATGATAGTAAAGTCAGACCATAGGTTAAATGATAGTAGTGCCGCAACGCCTAATAGCCAAATCACTGTACTGGCAACGATGGTTGATACCGTACGACTCATCGGTGTACGTTCTTCTAAAAACTCAACGGTTGGCTCAAGCAATGAGATTGATGAGGTAATAGCAGCAAAAGTAATGAGTAAGAAGAACAGCGTACCAATGATCGTCCCTGCGCCCATGCTACCAAAAGCGATCGGTAAGCTGACAAAGATAAGACCAGGACCTGAAGCAGGGTCTAGACCATTGCTAAAGATGATTGGGAAGATTGCTAGACCAGCAGCCAAAGCAATAACCGTATCTAAAATCACAACGGTACGGGCGGTTTTTAGTAAGTTCACTTCACGACCCAAATATGAGCCATAAGCAATCATAATACCCATACCAATAGATAGAGTGAAAAATGCATGACCCAATGCTGCAAGCATCACATCGCCAGTCAACTTGCTAAGATCTGGTGTAAATAGATAAGCCACTGCTTCACCAAAACCACCGTTTATCACGTTATAACCAACGATGACGAACAAAATCACGCCTAGTAGTGGCATTAAAACTTTAGCCGTAGTTTCGATACCTTTGGTCACACCAATACCGACAATCAAAGCAGTGATAGCCATAAACACAGTATGCCAAATCGTCAACGTCCCTGCTGAAGCCAACATAGCATCAAAGGTCGCAGCAATAGAATCACTGTCTTGACCAATAAAACTGCCTGTACCTGCTTTAGTAATATAGTTGAGTGCCCAACCACCAATCACACTATAAAACGATAGAATTAAGAAACCACCTAAAATACCTGACGCGCCAATGATGCCCCAACTGCGCGACTTACCTTCACTTGCTGCAACATCCGCAAAAGTATTGACTGGGTTTTTTTGCCCACGGCGACCAATCAGCCATTCAGCAACTAGAATCGGAAAACCTACCAGCGCGATACAGAATAAATAAGCAATAACGAAAGCTGAACCACCGCTTTCACCGACCATATAGGGAAACTTCCATATGTTGCCCAAACCAACTGCTGAACCAACTGCTGCCAATACGAAGCCAAAACTTGAGCTCCACTGTGCATGTTCTTGTTTATTAATAGCCATTTTTTCCGTCCTCGTGCTTCAATTAACATCACTGATAATCTTCCTTGATTATCATAAATAGCCATGAAAAATATCAAGCTATTCAATAAACACCTCAATGTGAGGCGTCCAGCAACATTAAGAAAGAATTGTTTACAATATCGTAAAGGCTCAGTTTCTGCTAAGCCACCAAAAAAGTCAAGCGCTCATAAACATAAAAAGCCATAACAATTGGTTATGGCTTCTGGTAATTTTATCTATAACTGACAAGAGTTTGGCTAATTAAAAAAGGCATACTATATATGATTTTAAGCAAAAGCCAATCGCCGTTCTAGCGCACCACACCACGACGGCTTTTTTGTAGTGAATCAATGAGCAACTGGATTTTCGGCTCTTTTGGTAGCAGCTCATTATTCAAAACCTCAAGCGCTTGCACGGTCGTCAGACCAGATCTAAAAATCATACGATAAGCTTGACGCAATACCTCAATTGTCTCTTTTGACCATCCTTTACGACGCATGCCTTCCACATTGAGACCATGAGTCGTTGCTGGATTTCCAGATACCATGGTAAAGGCGGCTACATCTTTTAGAATCAGACTTGCGCCCCCAATCAAGCTATAGTCATCAACCGTACAAAACTGATGAATACCTGAATTACCGCCAATGATCGTGTGATTACCAATAGTCACATGCCCTGCAACGCCAACATTGTTGGCCAATACATTATGATCGCCAATCACACAATCATGAGCCACATGAGTGTTCACCATCAGTAGATTATGGCTGCCTATTTTAGTGAGCTCACTATCTTGTGCGGTGCCGCGGTGTAAACTACAGGCTTCTCGAACGGTATTATGATCGCCAATCTCAAGCCAAGTACGCTCACCAGCATACTTCAAATCCTGAGGATCTTCGCCAATGCTCGCAAATTGATAAAACTCATTGTGTTGACCAATACGAGTCAATTTGGTAACAACTACATGGCGATGCAGAACCGTGTGAGCGCCAATAGTGACCTCATCACCGACGATACAATACGGACCAATGATAGCAGTCTCATCAATTTGGGCGGACGGTGAGATGAGTGCTGTTGGATGAATCTGACTCATAATGTGGGCCTTTGTATGATCTGATGCGAGTAAATGGTAAAACAAATACAGCCAATTTAGTTTTATGAGAAAACCTAAGCATGGCTCTGCTGTTAAATGCGAGTGTCAATTATAATGCTTATGACCCGCTTTGACCTAATTCTTTAGACGCTTTGTTTAAAGAATTAGGTCAGCTACGAGGCACAATGGCTATTGGTAAATGTTATTGTTCTTGGCGAGCAATCATTATTTGCGCACTGGCGGCTAACTCATCGTCAACATGTACAGTACAGTCAAATTTATAAATACCGCGCTTCTGCATCACTGTTTTAGCACGAATAGTCAGCTGATCACCAGGAATCACTCGACGCTTAAAACGGACTTTATCAACACCTGCAAACAGATATAAATAACCATCTTCTGCGGTTAGACCGGCACTGATAAATCCGAGCACGCCTGAGACCTGAGCCATGCACTCAACCATAAGTACCCCTGGCATAATCGGCTCATCAGGAAAATGACCATTGAAAAACTCTTCATTGATAGTCACATTCTTAATACCCGTAATGCACTCACCAGGCGTGCAATCAATAATCTTATCTACTAAAAGAAAAGGATAACGGTGTGGCAAATAATGCTTTAACGTATGATAAGTTAATGGCAGCGTAAGACCTTGCTCAGCTAAGCTTTTCATTTCTTTATCATTCAAAATATCGATATCGGTGCTGCTCATAATGGTGCTTCCTTGCTATGTTTCAAATCGCTATGATTTTACTGTGTTTGTATATATGCATTGATATTTTCGCTAATCACGCCCAAGCTGACGGAAGCGTACAGCTGCCCGTCGCCAGTTAGCTGTCGGCATAGCAGCCGTTCCAGAGGAGTATGAACCAGCGGTTTTGATAGATTTGGTTACCATAGTCATCCCAGATAAAGTGACATCATCTGTAATCTCGATATGACCTGTGATACCGACCGCACCGCCAATAATACAGCGCTTGCCGATACTAGTACTGCCCGCGATACCCGTTTGAGCCGCGATGGCTGTGCCATCACCGATACGCACGTTATGAGCAACTTGTACCAAATTATCAATAATAACGTGATTGCCAATGACCGTATCGTCAATGGCACCTCGGTCAATGCAAGTTTGACTACCAATTCGCACATGATTGCCAATTACGACCCGTCCTAACTGAGCGATACGCTCCCAGCCAGTGGTACTAGGATCTTTGGTTGGTGCAAAACCAAAACCTTCTGCACCCACACTGACACCCGCGTGTAACCTCACATGATCACCAATGACACAATCATGCCCAATCACCACTTGTGATTTGATAACACCATCAGTACCAATAGTCGTATTTTCTTCGATCATCACATGCGCCGCAAGTGAGCTACGCGCACCAATTTGCACATAATCGGCAATCACACAAAAAGGTCCGATATTCACCTGCTCACCAATGACCGCACTATCAGCAATCACAGCGCTAGGATGAATACCACCAGACAGTGACTCACGAGCAAACAACTGGCTAGCACCAGCATAAGCTAAGTATGGGCTTGCAACGACTAACGCTATCGCTGTGGCGGGCACTTGGTCGCGATATTCTGCAGTAACCAATACAGCCCCTGCCTCGCTAATAGCCAGACTAGAAATATAATGAGGATCGGCCAAAAAGCTTAACTGATTATGACCAGCCGTGGTCAAACTACCAATACTGCTGAATTTTTGACGTAACTGTTCAGCGCTGATTTCAGCCTTATTGGTGATGGGCTGACGCTGCTCAATCCGAGTGATAAGTTGCTCAATCGTTATCATAGTGACTATTAATATAAATATTATTATGAATAAGACAATCGCCAAGCTGAACAATCACCTTGGCGATCTACTAATATCTAACAGATGCTGCGTTCATGCAAGTAACTGCTATGGTTAATGACATGAACGCAAACAATCATGCTACGTTAGAACGTATTACCAATCTGGAACTGAACTTTTTCAGTTTCATCGCCTTCTTTATCACCAATAGGTACAGCATAACTTAATGAAATTGGACCAATTGGCGTATACCAGGTTATACCTGCACCCGCACTAAAGCGCATGCTATTGTCTTGCGTCAACAGTGGTACGCCCGTATCAGTACCGTCATTAGGATTGATAAAAGTGCGATCTTCCTTATCAGTCGTATCAAATACTTGACCACCTTCGGCAAACAATACTGGACGCACCTGATCTGCCCAATCGCCCTTAAACGGCATTGGCAAAATTAGCTCACTACCGAAGCTGACTAACGCATTACCACCGATGTCTTCGTCTTTGTAACGCACATCATCATTTATGGCATCATAATACGTTTGTGATTTTGGCCCAAGGGTTGAGGCCTCATAACCACGTACAGAGCCATAGCCCCCAGCATAAAAGTTTTCATAAAACGGCAAATCATTACCATAGCCAAGCTTAGTATAACCGCGTGCTACCCAGTCTTTGTAGAAGGGATAATAGATGTTGCCGCTATAAACAAGTTTTTGATAGTTGGTATCACCCAAGCCAATGGTGGCATCGACCGTATGGCTCATACCTTTGGTCGGGAACACTGGACGATCTAAGGTGCTATAGTCCCAGCCAAATAGTAGGTTATAAGTATTGTAATCATTTTTAAAGCCTGTGCGTCCAGAATCCTCATTGTCATCATTGACAAAGTTCTCAAACGTACCGCCATCATCAATAATTTGCTGAACGTTTGATACACCTAAGAAGCGACCACCACGTACTGAAGTATTATCAACGTTCAAACCCGCACTAACGCGTTTGGTTTCATCAACAGGATAACTGTAGTTCAACGTAGCACCATAAGAATCGGTGACATAGTTACTGACGTTTCTATCATCGTATTTCGTTTCACGATAATAGGCACTAAGACCTTGTGAGACGCCGTTTTCGGTAAAGTACGGATCGGTATAACCCAAGCTATAAGAATCACGGGTTTCTGAGCGCGATAGTGCCGCTTTCACACGGTTACCTGTACCCATAAAGTTGTTTTGTGTTAGATCTAACTGGAAAGTCACACCGCCGCTTTGTGAGTAACCCGCGGCAATCGTTGAGCTACCAGAAGGCTGCTCTTCAACCGTATAATTGATATCTACTTGGTCTGGTTGGTTCGGTACTGGTTTCACATCAACGTTGACAGCTTTAAAGAAGCCTGTACGCATCAGACGTGTCCGTGACAACTGGATTTTGTCACTAGTTGCCAACGCGCCTTCTAATTGACGCATTTCTCGGCGCAGTACTTCGTCTTGAGTTTTGATGTTACCCGTAAAGTTAATACGACGAACGTAAATGGGACGTGCAGGATCGATGAAATAATCAATATCTACTACTTTGGTCTCGTCATTGATACGTGGTACTGGTCTCACCTGCGCCAAATAATAGCCCTCATTACCGTAACGACTCTTAAGTGCCGCGGTGGTTTCATCGAGCTTGGCTTGCGAGTATTTTTCATTGGGTGCAAAAGTCACCAACTCTGTTAGTTCATTGTTCTCAAAAGTCGGCTTACCTAAGAAATTCACTTCACCAAACTGATATTGCTCGCCTTCGCTTAGACTCACTTCGATAAACACGCTGCTCTTATCTTCACTGATGTTGAGCACCGCATTATCTACTGCAAAACGCACATAACCATCGTTTTGGTAAAGCGCTTTTAAATTCTCTAAACTGGCAGCCAGTTTTTCTTTGGCATAACGATCAGACTTTGACAGCAGACGTGTCCACGAAGACTCTTTTACCGCAAAAACGTCTTTGATTTCTTCATCACTAAAGTGTTTATTGCCAATGATATTAATATCGACCACTTTGGCAGGTTTGCCTTCGACAAAACGCACATCGAGCTTGACGCGATTGCCATCAAGTAACGTTTGATCAACCTCGATATTGCTGTTGTAATAGCCTTGGCTGATATATTGCTGCTGTAGCTCGTTGGCGACGCCTTGTAGCGTGGCTTGTTTCAGCACATTACCGGCAGACAGACCAGCATTGTCTAGCCCTTGCTCTAGCCCTTCTTTTGGAATGAGCTTATTGCCCTCAAAATTGACTTCAGCAATCGTTGGGCGCTCAACGACATCAAACCGTAGCTGTCCACCTTCGATACGGCTTTGAATATCAGCAAAATTTTCGGTCGCATAAAGCGCCTTAATACTGGCTGCTAAACTACTGTCATTTACCGTATCCCCTACCGAAATAGGTAGAACCGGATAGAGGCTATCGGGGGTTAAACGTTGCAAACCATTGAAACCGATGTCAGTGACTACAAATTCTGCAGCCTGTACTGGCATACTCATCATCGCTACAACTAACGGCAACCCTGCCGCGCTCATAAATAAAGGCGTACGCATAAACACTATCCGTCAATAAAAAACTTGCTTAAGTTAAGTTAAAAAGCCCATATTGTCTAGCGCATCTCGCATGAAATTTAAGCGCATACGCAGCAGACTCAGAACACTTTATATAAAATGCATCACAAAATAAACTAAAAATTACGATTAGTACAGAGGCCATGATACAAAGCATGCTACCTATCATGGTCATAATCATCCCATAATAGGCGTAAAACCATTAGTATCTCGTGCCTTATCGATCATATTAGCGATTCGCTGGTCAAAACAGCCGACTGATATCATTACCAATTGCTAACACCATGAAACCTGCCAGCAAGAGTAAACCGATATTTAGTCCAATCATTTGCACCCCTTCCGAGAGTGGCTTACCACGAATCAATTCAATAAGATAATACACAATATGACCGCCATCCAATACAGGAATGGGCAAAAGATTTAATACAGCAAGACTCAAACTAATCAAAGCCGCCGTCGATAACACCATCTGCCAACTGATATCAAAACTCTGTTTGGCCACTTTGGCGATGGTAATCGGACCTGACAAATTATCCAAACCAATCATGCCTGATAGCATCTTACCCATTGAGCTGACGGTCATCACTACAAGCTGTTCAGTTTTCTCAAATGATTTCACCAATGACTCACCAGGGCCATAAACTACGGTGGTCTTGTAAGCGTCAGGAATAACAATTTCGGACTGTGCCACCATAGCACCAATTTGCCCATAATCGTTACCCAAATTGTCTTTTTTGCCTTGCGGCATAATCTGAAGCTGTACAGGTTTACCATCACGCAATACTGTGAAATTCAGCAAAGTTTCAGGACTGTCACGGATGATACGAGTGGCACTGAGCCAATCTTTAATTGGTTGATCATTGATAGCAATAATACGATCGCCTACTTTTAGTCCTTGGCGACTGGCGGCACCATCAGCGGTCAAATCACCTACTATCGGTGCAATATCTGGTTGCCATGGCAGCATGCCAAAGCTGGTCAACGCATCTTTACCTTGCGCGCTGCCTTGCATAAACTGAGTTACGGGCGCTTGATAAGTTTTGATTGCATTATCAGCTTGTGTCTCTGATTGCAGAGTAATACTGACATTGTCCGTCTCGCCCATCCGTCCAGCAAGCCGATAGTTGATGCCTTCCCACGTTTGTACCTCATGCCCATCAATCGCAACGATTTTATCACCAACTGGCAACTGTGCCATAGCAGCAGGCGTATCAGGTAGTACCTGCCCAATCTTGGTCGCCAGCTGCTCTGATGGCGTCATAAATAACACCCAAAATAGCGCAATAGCAATGATAAAGTTCATAATAGGACCAGCCGCAACAATCGCAATCTTTTTTAGTGGATGCTGACGATTAAACGCCAAATGTTGCTCAGCTTTTGCTACCTTACCTTCGCGCTCATCGAGCATTTTGACATAACCACCAAGTGGCAAAGCAGAAATGCGATAATCAATACCGCTTTTTTTGCTCGTCCAGCCAAAGAGTTTGGGACCAAAACCAATAGAATAGGTCAATACTTTAACGCCGCAAAGACGAGCGACGATATAGTGTCCCCACTCATGTAAGGCAATAAGCGGACCTAAGACAAATATTGCCGCAAGGAGCGTTAATAAAAACGTCATGATCTTTTCTCAGTATGGTTTCTCAGCATTCTTTCTTAGCATCTTTTATTAACATCGTTTTTTAACGACGCAGTTGTTGATACAGTTACACCAACTTTGCCACAAGTTTGTCCGTCAGGTGACGTGCTATTTTATCAATTGCTAGAATATCTTCTATGTCAGCCGTTTCGTTTAACGGTGGTAGCTGTATATCATTCAAAGCCTGCTCGTTGATATCAGCAATGTCAGTCAGGCGAATTTTCCCAGCCAAAAACGCCGCCACGGCAATTTCGTTGGCCGCATTTAAAACAATCGTCGCTTGTGTGCCCGCTTGCATCGCCTGTCTTGCCAAACGCAAACAGGCAAATTTTTGCAAGTCAGGCTCAATAAACTCTAAACCATTGAGCGCAAATAAGTCTAACGGCTGCGAGCCACTATCAATACGATCAGGGTAACTGAGCGCATGGGCAATGGGCGTTTTCATATCGGGACTGCCGAGCTGCGCCAAAAAGCTACCATCGCTATATTCTACCATTGAGTGAATGATACTTTGTGGATGAATCACCACATTTATCTTATTTTCAGGCAAATCAAACAAATGGCAGGCTTCAATCAGCTCAAGCCCTTTATTCATCATCGTAGCTGAATCGACGGATATCTTTTGACCCATTGACCAATTTGGATGTTTGACCGCTTCAGCGACGCTCGCGTGCTGCATTTGCGCAAACGATTTTTGCAAAAACGGTCCACCAGAGGCCGTTAACCATAACTTGCGCACGCCGTGATTTGGCTGATGGATTTGGGTATTGTCCTGCTGAATAGCCAGTGGTAAACACTGAAAAATAGCATTGTGCTCAGAATCAAGCGGCAGCAAAGTAGCGTTATGCGTTTTGACAGCAGTAATCATCACTTGTCCTGCCATTACCAGCGCTTCTTTATTCGCCAGTAAAATACGCTTACCTGCACGAGCAGCGGCTAAAGTAGAAGGCAGACCAGCTGCGCCTACGATCGCAGCGACAACGGTATCCGTCTGCGAATCAGTGGCAATGTCGACCAGCCCTGCCTCGCCGCCTACCACATCGATGTCAAGACCTGCCGCACGGAGTCGCTGGGCAAAATCATCGACTGCAGCGGTCGGTACGCTCACGCGCTTTGGCAAAAACTGCTGGCAAAGTGCAAACAGCTTGTCTAAACGGTGATAGCCTGACAGAGCGTAGACCGTGTAAAGCTGTGGTTGCGCCGCTAATATTGCTAACGTGCTATCGCCAATCGAACCTGTCGCGCCTAGTACGGCGATGCGTTGCGTCATAACCATCGGTGCCTGTAAATGATGCTCTAAAAAATTAAATAAGAAATCGACAAAACGTCTGATAAATAAGAGATGGAGGATATCCAGTGTATTGATGAGTCACTCATCTTAACCACTATAATTAGGGCGTATCATCGTCTATGAATTATTTTTTCAGTCCTAAACCACTATCAAACCTAACTGCTGTATCGCCCAAAAACCAAGCGCAAATATCGGTGTGGCAGAGAGCAGTGAGTCGATACGGTCAAGCACGCCGCCATGCCCCGGTAAAATCGTTCCTGAATCTTTGACATCAGCGCGGCGCTTAAGCATTGACTCAAATAAATCGCCAAGTACCGAGGCTAAAATGGTCAAGGCTGATAATGCTACAAATGCGACTAACGGCACACCCGTCAATTGCAACTTAAATACACTGATGGCAATGACCACGAGCAGACCAGTGACCAAGCCACCAGCCAGCCCTTCCATACTTTTATTGGGTGAGACGTTCGGTGCCATCTTTCGACGACCGAGCTTACGCCCCACAAAATAAGCGCCACTATCTGCACACCAGACCAAGAGAAACACATAGAGCAACCACCATGCTGACAATTGCCACAAATAAAACATCGCCGTAATCGATGCGGTCAATATCACCGCACCCATCAATGCCAGTTTTTTGCCATACCAATTGGTATGAGTCGGGAACACTCGCACCCAAGACAGCGCCATTAGCCATATAGCCAATGAAGCCACCCACCAAAACAGCCATGTCACTTTAAACATGAGTGATACTAGGGTCAACACCAAAACCAATAGCACAAACAGCGCAGGATGACGCCACTTGGGCATCAGCTTAGTCCATTCGTGAGCAGCGATAATGACGCCAATCGCTAACAGCGGTGCAAATAAAATAGGAGTTTGGCTCGCAAACATTGCAATACCAACGATAATAACGAGAACAACTGCCGTCTTAATTCGTTGCCACATACTTATTGAGCCTTATAATAATGAAAAACGCATGGTCAAAACGTGCATTATAGCAGCTAATCTACAATAGCCCACTAATAGCAGTTGACGCTTATTGACGCGGTTTATTATTTCACAAACAAGCAATATTAACTACTTATACGATAGCGGCTTTGTAAGAGCTTTTTCCTTTACAAAATAACAGGCAAATGCTTAACACCATTAACGACTTGCTTGCTCTATCACTATCTGCTCACTGGTTTTGCCAAAACGGCGCTGCCGCTGAGCGAACTCTTTTACCATTGCTGACAGCTCATCGGCTGCGAAGTTCGGCCATAATGTCTGGGTAAAGAATAGCTCAGCATAGGCTGACTGCCACAATAAAAAGTTAGAAATTCGGTATTCACCGCCTGTGCGTATCAGCATATCTACTGCTGGTGCATCTGCTAATTGCACATAGTTACCGAGCAATTCTTTGTTAATATCATCAGCACGTAACTGACCAGCTTCTACTTGCTGCGCCAGCTGTTTTACCGCATGGGCAATATCCCATTGCCCACCATAACTGATAGCGATGACTAGAGTCATGGCTTTAAAGTCTGCTGTTTTCGCTTCAGCGTCCGCCATTAATGCTTGCAAATCATCACTCAGCTGACTGCGGTCACCAATAAAACGCAGACGAATACGATACTCATTCATGCGTGGTATTTGCTCATGAATGGTCGAGGCTAACAGTTGCATGAGTAGTGCCACCTCACTGGGCGGGCGTTGCCAATTCTCACTAGAAAATGCAAATACCGTTAATACTTCGATACCCGTATTGACGCAATACTCGACGATAGGATCGAGTGCATCTTTGCCAGCCACATGCCCTTGGCCTTTGCCCAAATCATTGGCTTTACCATAACGATTATTGCCATCCATGATGATAGCGATATGGCGTGGAAGAAGATCAGGAGCCAAAACGGCTGAAGTGGACATAGGCGAAAGTGCTTATTGTTAAGGTAAAATAATAATAACGGCTGCGATAACGATTAGAAAGCGTCATAACCATAATTCACAAACTTATCATAAACCCGTCTATGGGCGTGATTTAGTTTGCAAGATAACGCTTATAAAATACAGTTTACAAATCTGAGCAAGCCTATTACCGTATCCGATTGATATAATATTGACGCTATTATCGGTACCGTCTACACAATAATAAGCAGCCAATAGTACTGACAGATTGGCTGCTTATTATAAGGATATGACATAACGGATTTTTTCTAAAATGATCGAAAAAACCAGTGCTTTACACGTCCATCAAGTCAGTTTCTTTTTTGCTCAAACGTTTATCGATGGTTTCGATATACTTGTCAGTGATTTTTTGAATGTCATCACTGGCGCGGCGCTCGTCGTCTTCTGAGATCTCTTTTTCTTTGGCCAATTCTTTGATGTCATTCATCATATCACGGCGAATATTACGGATAGAAACACGGCTACTTTCGGCTTCTCCACGCGCAAGCTTTTGCATGTCGCGGCGTGTCTCTTCTGTCAATGCTGGCATCGGTACACGAATCACATCTGCGGTCACTGGGTTGAGACCCAAATCTGCTTCGCGAATGGCCTTGTCGATTGCTTGTACCATGGTACGCTCGAATGGCTGAACCATGAGCGTACGTGAGTCTTCAACGTTGACACTCGCCACTTGATTCAAAGGTGTAGGCGACCCATAGTAGCTAACCATCACGCCTGACAACATACCCGGATGTGCGCGCCCTGTACGGACTTTGCTAAAAGTGCTCTCAAGCGCTTCCAGTGTTTTTTGCATGCGCGCTTCGCCGTCTTGCTTAATCTCTTTGATCATTAGATATCCTTATTTATCGCTGTCGATAAATCATTCATTTGTTAGTAAATATACGGGTGTTCACTACTAATTATTAGCGACTGGTAGTTATTAAAGACTGGTATTCTCGTATTAATATTTAGAGCATTCAGGCAAATCAGTGATAAACGCGTGTGCCTTCATTTTCGCCCATAATGACGTTTAATAACGCATTAGGCTTGGTCATATCAAACACTTGTAGCGGCACGTTGTGCTCACGGCATAAGGCAATGGCAGTTAAATCCATCACGCCAAGTTTTTGCTCTAATACTTCATCAAAAGTTAAACCATCATATTTAACTGCATCGTCATGTAAGCTTGGGTCTTTGTCATAAACGCCATCAACTTTGGTGGCTTTTAGAATTAAGCCCGCTTCGATCTCAATACCACGTAAGCAAGCTGCCGTATCAGTGGTAAAGAAAGGATTGCCCGTACCAGCAACAAAGATACATACTTCGCCATTTTTGAGATAGCGAATGGCATTACGGCTGCTATAGCTTTCGGTCACTTCACCAATTGGCAAGGCTGACATCAAGCGGGTTTTAATATTGCGGCGCTCAAGCGCATCACGCATCGCCAGACCGTTCATAACGGTTGCTAACATACCCATTTGATCACCAGTCACACGGCCGACTAAGCCTTCTTGTTGCAACTGCGCGCCGCGATATAAGTTACCGCCGCCGACCACGATACCGACTTGAACACCAAGACCACGCAAATGGGCGATAGACAAGCTCATCTTATCGAGCACTTCGCTATCAATTCCCATCTCTTTGCCACCAGCTAAGGCTTCACCAGAGAGTTTCAGCAAGATACGAGAGTAACGCGGGTTTTTGTCAGACATGAGGTCACCTTGTTAGCATTAAATTATAATTAAAATGAGCGGTAAAACACAAATAGAGTTTGCCTTCGAATTTACTCGAAGTGTCATCACCGAGGTACTATATAGGAAGCACCGCAACTGATGACAAACGTGTAAAAAGGCTAAATTGCGCTAATTGTAGCAAAAACTGCCCGCGATTGGGCAATTTTCACTCGTATATTGTAGTGACTAATCAGCTACAGTGACTGCTTAGCCTTTGTAACTGGCAAACAAATCATACTCGCTAGCGTCGTCAATCGTGACCGTTAGGAATTGTCCGACTTTAACTTGAGCAGTAATGTCATCGACATAGACATGACCGTCAATCTCTGGTGCGTCAGCATAGCTACGACAAATCGCAACGCCCTCTTCACTATCAATTTCGTCGACCAATACCATCAAGGTTTTACCGACTTTCTCTTGTAGCTTTTGCGCTGAGATGTCTTGTTGCAGCGTCATCAAACGCTCATAGCGTTCTTGCTTAATCTCTTCTGGCACATGATTTGGCAGGTCATTAGCCACTGCGCCTTCGACTTCTGAATAGGTAAACGCACCAACGCGATCAAGGCGAGCTTCTACTAACCAATCAAGCAAGCATTGGAAATCTTCTTCTGTCTCGCCAGGGAAGCCCACCACAAAGGTTGAGCGAATGACGATATCAGGGCAAATCTCACGCCATGCATGGATACGCGCCAAGGTGTTTTCGCTATGCGCTGGGCGTTTCATCGCTTTTAGGATGCGATGGCTGGCATGTTGAAACGGAATGTCGAGATAAGGCAGTAGCTTCTTCTCGCCCATTAGCTCAACCACTTTATCGACATGCGGATATGGATAGACATAATGCAAGCGCACCCAAATGCCTAAGTCATTTAAGGCTTGGCACAAGTCATAAAACTTCGACTTCAACGGCATGCCATTCCAAAAACTGGTCTTATATTTCAAATCCAGTCCATAAGCAGAGGTATCTTGCGAAATAATAAGCAATTCTTTCACGCCAGCATTTTTCAGCGCCAGTGCTTCATTCATGACGCTATCAATCGGACGTGAATCCAAATCGCCACGTAAGCTTGGAATAATGCAGAAAGTACAACGATGGTTGCAACCTTCTGATATTTTTAGATAAGCATAATGGCTTGGGGTCAATTTGATACCCGCCTCATTAATCAAATCTATCTTTGGATCATAACCAGCGTCCTGACTGCGGTCAGGCTTGGGCACATGCAGCGAAACGGCTCTAATGACCTCATCATAAGCATGAGCGCCAGTTACTGCCAATACAGCGGGATGCATTTCACGGATTTTATCTGCTTCTTTACCCAAGCAACCTGTGACGATGACTTTACCGTTTTTGCTAATCGCTTCGCCGATGGCATCAAGCGACTCTTGTACTGCTGACTCAATAAAACCGCAAGTATTCACGACAACTAGATCTGCACCTTCGTAATCACTCGCCACTTGATAACCATCGCGGCTAAGCTCAGTGATAATGCGCTCGCTATCGACCAAGGCTTTTGGGCAACCAAGCGACACAAATCCAATCTTTGGCGCTGCGCTCACTGGCGCATTTTCAGTCGATAAAGCACCTGAAGTCACATCGCTGCTTTGCTCAATGCTACGGTTTTGATTGTGATTGGCTTTATGATGGTAAGGTTGGTTAGTGTTTGCTTGACTGACATCTGCCTGATTGTCTTGTGCTATATTTGGTTTGGCAGGATTAAAAACGGTGGCAGTGTCTTTTAACATAGAATCTGTTGGCGTAGAAGTTGACGGTGAGGTAGTAACAGTCGTATTAACCGACTCGGTAGAAGTGTTGGGCATGGCTGACCTTGCTAGAGATAAATTGGCTGTGCGCATTGTACGTTTTTTTTGCAAAAATCGCCAGTTTTGCCGCTCTATAGTGTTGATTTATGGTTAAATATTATATCGCGTCTTCTTTTATTCTAGGCAATAGCCATGACAACCCATTTGACAACCGTAAAACCGACACCTGACTTAGCATTTATGTCACAGCATTTGTTCACCGCTATTTTATGGATCAATGATGATTTATCGATCACTTGGCTAAATGCCCAAGCCGAACAACTACTCGCTATTAGTAGTGGACGCTTACTGGGTCAGTCTATATTGACACTGCTTGCATCCGAAACATCCAAAGCATTGAAATCAGCCGATAGCAATCATGACAGTGATAACCATGTAACTGTCGATAAAAGTAGTGGTGAAGATATCCATGAACAACCGTGCTCTTTGAAAGAACGATTTCAGCAAGCAAAGCAGTATCAACAACCCTTTATCGATCATGATCACCTTATCAGCACACCGCTAAATGGTAATTTATCATTCTCAGTTGATTATAGCGTGACCCCTGTCATTTATGAGCAACAACCTTATTTTATTATTGAGATGTGGGGCAAGGATCGCCAAAGTCGTATATCAGAGGAGCAACGCCAACAGCAACAATATAATGTTGCCCGTCATATGCTGCGCTCGGTCGCTCATGAAATCAAAAATCCGCTTGCCGGTATTCGCGGGGCGGCGCAATTATTACAGCGGCAATTCATCAAATTCAGTGACACCTCGCCTCTTAATAGTGCCTCTCCTGCTATTCTTGGCACAAACCCTCTGGTAAACCCGAATAGCCACCTGCAAAAAACGGCTGAAAAACTGCGCAATTATACTGATATCATTATTTCAGAAACGGATCGTCTAACCCACCTTATTGGCAAGTTTCTTGGCTCCAATCAATTACCAAATTGGCAAACGCTAAATATCCATGAGCCACTGGAGCATGTTTTATCTTTGGTCGTCAATCAATATCCGCAAGTGACGCTACAGCGCGATTATGATTTGTCACTGCCTGAGTTATGCGCTGATAAAGATCAGCTAATACAGGTGTTTTTAAATCTGATTAATAATGCCTGTGAATCGATGACTGAGTTTGAGCAAACGCTGCAGCAAAGAGAGTTGTCCGAGCCTAAGGCGCGACAGCCTTTCACTTCACAAATGAGCAATAACGACAGCACCAGTTATAAGCCAACGCTACACATTCAAACTCGCATTGCCTTTCAACATACCATTGCTGGGCAACAGCATAAGCAAGTGCTACAAATCAATATTACCGATAACGGTTCAGGCATTGATCCGGCATTGATCGGACAGATATTTTTCCCAATGGTGACCAGCCGTGCCGCAGGGACCGGGCTAGGATTATCTATCGTGCAAGATATCATTAGTCATCACCATGGTATGATTGACGTGAGCTCCCAACAATCAAAAAACCTTAACGACAGTGTTAAAAATGACTACAACCACCAACACACCAGTTTTACGCTGTACTTGCCTTTCAATCAGCCAGTGCACCATGCTTAAAACAGCCAGTACCTAACCTATGAAACAATCACCCTGAATCACTTGCTTATTAGGCCTGATAAATGACTGCATATAATGACAACGCCACATCTAACAGCGACAATCAAGGCTCTGCCCAAACATCAGACAATCAAGAATCTAGTAACCGAGAGTCTGATAATCAAGCTACAAAAGTAACGGTCAATAATGCACCTGATGCTAACCCTGCAACGTTATGGCTCATCGATGACGATGCAGCCCTGCGTTTGGTATTGGCAGATACTTTTGAAGATGCCGGCTTAAACGTTATTAGCTTTACTCAAGCACAAGCGGCGTGGACACGCCTCAACGATATTTTGCAACAGCAGGAATCAGCCGCTCAGTTGCCCGATGTGATATTGACTGATATTCGTATGCCCATGATGGACGGGTTGTCTTTTAGTGACTGGGTACATGAGCATTTCCCTAAGCTGCCTATTGTCATTATGACGGCGCATTCTGACCTCACCTCTGCTATTAATAGCTATCAAACAGGTGCTTTTGAATATCTGCCAAAACCTTTTGACTTAGATGATGCAGTCGTCACGATTTATAAAGCCATTAATTATCAGCCCAATATGCTGGCAGCGGCGGCAGCAAACTCTACTCCTGAACCTACTCCGAAGACCGTTACCAAAAATTCATCAGATACTTTACCAAATATCAAGGTAAAACCCAATACCAGATCCAAGCTTGCTAGCAAGGCTACTCTGATCAGCCAAACCAATAAAACATCCAGCCCTAAAATTAAAGTTAAACCTGCCATCAGTGCTAATGACAATCCGAGCGGCATCATTGGGCAATCACAAGCGATGCAGACGGTGTTTCGTGCCATTGGCAGACTGGCACACTCACCCATTACTGTCCTGATTACTGGTGAATCAGGCACGGGTAAAGAGTTGGTCGCCAGTGCGCTGCACCAGCATTCACCGCGTCACCAGCAACCTTTTATTGCCCTAAATATGGCCGCCATTCCACATGATTTGATTGAATCTGAATTATTCGGTCACGAAAAAGGGGCGTTTACTGGTGCGACGACGACGCGACAAGGGCGTTTTGAGCAAGCGGATGGTGGGACATTATTTTTAGATGAAATTGGCGATATGCCTTATAGCACCCAAACTCGACTGCTACGAGTACTGGCTAATGGTGAGTTTTTTCGCGTCGGTGGACAGCAGCCGGTCAAAGTGAATGTACGCATCATTGCCGCTACTCATCAAAACTTAGAAGAACTGGTCAAACAAGGCAAATTCCGTGAAGATCTATTTTATCGCCTTAATGTAATTCGCTTGCCCCTGCCACCATTACGGACACGACCTGAAGACATTCCAGCATTAGCCCATTATTTTATGCAGCGCGCTGCTGAACAGATGAACAGTGCAGAGAAACAGCTGCATCCGACAGCACTACATATCATGCAGGCTTTTGAATGGCGCGGCAATGTCCGCCAACTTGAGAATGTTTGCCTTTGGTTGACGGTGATGGCCACAGGCGACACCGTGATGGTGGATGATTTGCCACCAGAGCTACTTGAAAATATCTCGTCTGATTTAGAAGAGTATCAAGAGCAAAGTCAGCCTTCACAAACTATGACTCACAATGACCAAATACGCCCTCACTCCCACAGTTCAAGTTGGCAACAAGCGTTGGCTGCTTGGGCTAAGCAATCTCTACAAACAGGAGAAACCGATATCTTGCAGACGGCAACCCCTGAGTTTGAACGCGTTTTATTGACGGCGGCGCTCAACCATAGTGGTGGCAAAAAGATCGCTGCTGCTAATTTACTCGGTTGGGGGCGCAATACCCTGACACGCAAATTACAGCAATTAGATATTTCTTCAGAAGAAGGACAAAATAATCGTTATTAAAGGCGCAAACCCATAAACATGAATACCATTAATATCAATAACTTATAAATATAAGTGAAAATAAATGCTAAATAATTAAAAATAAATGGAAATAGGGGTTGCCAAACGTTTCAAACTCTATATAATAGCCAACCACTGAGACGCACTACCGAATCAGTTAACT
Source organism: Psychrobacter immobilis (assembly GCF_003148585.1). Lineage (GTDB taxonomy): Bacteria > Pseudomonadota > Gammaproteobacteria > Pseudomonadales > Moraxellaceae > Psychrobacter > Psychrobacter immobilis. The sequence continues at coordinate 341,914 of NZ_QGGM01000003.1, forward strand.
GTCTATATTGTGTTTGAGTTTAAACACTAATAATGATAGAGTAACGGAAAATGGGGCTGTGGCGGAATTGGTAGACGCACCAGATTTAGGTTCTGGCGCCGCAAGGTGTGAGAGTTCGAGTCTCTCCAGCCCCACCATTTTCGGATAGTACATCTTAGACCAAATATCAAAGCCTGCTTTTTAGCAGGTTTTTTTGTGTCTGTTCTTTTTGTATTTAGAGTGTGGTGGATTTATATTTTCCGATTTATTTGCTTAGAGCCATGACCTGTCAATACTTTCTAAATCTAAAAGTATCTGCTTCATATTCTGATACCTTCTTTCCACCCGCTTTGCCAATGCTTTATTAATGATACATTGATAGTGACTATATTCTAACGGTAAGGTTGGAATAGGCTGTTGGCAATGCTGAATCGCCCATGCTTTTAATTTGTCGTTACTGTTAACACTTATTTGAAACGGTCGCTTGCCTGTTAGTATTTCAACCATCATGATGCCAAACGCATAGATATCACTTTGCACTGTCGCACTCTGACTTTGCCAGCGTTCAGGGGCAAGATACGCAGGTGTACCAGCAGGACTTGCCAAAGTTGGGGCATTAAGACATTCTGCTAAGGCAAAATCGGTTAACAATAAATCAGCCTTGATACAGCTATCATCCGCATGATTTGGCAAAAAATCATCTAGCAAAATATTGCTAGGCTTAATATCATTGTGTAGCCAGCCAGCGCTATGTAGAGTGGCGATAAGGTGCGCAGATTGCACCATAAAATGATGCTTTCGTTGAAAATTTAATGACGAATGATTTCGAACATTAAGCTGAGTTGCTAAGCTACCACTGGGATAATATGGCATGGTAAGTATCGTCAGCTGCGAAAACTGATCTAATACCTTTACCCTTAGAGTTTCATAAGCGAGTATTGGCGGAGCAATAGCAAACAGACTGTCTTGAAATCTCTTTTGATTGGCTGATAAATTATTGATAGATTTTAGAATACCGATTTCATGGGTTAAGCCAGCCAAATTTTGATTGGTAGCAGCCGTTAACTGCCATTTAATCATCACTCGACCAAACTGTGGATGCTGGGCACGCGTCAAGCCTTGGTAGTCATTCTCGTTATTATTATTGTTACTTTGCTGGCTGATACGCTGATGCGAAATCTCGCTATAATTCAAGCTTAAGAATAACGCAGTCAATATTGGCAACATTTGCTGCGCTTGCATTTGTAATGCTTGTTTTGCACACGCTTTTGCATTAGAGGAATTACTGGCATTATGTTTCATGGTAAAGTGATACCTCTATATAACTAGGGCGTGTCATCAATTAGCACAGTTGTTTTAGAATAAGCTATAGTAACTCTATATTTACTCATATGAGCTTAATCATCATGACAAGACGACA